>CAWFJA010000021.1:0-462302 GCA_963816025.1 Terriglobia bacterium | reverse complement strand
CGCTCGCGCCCGCATTTTCGATTGGCCCGTATCGAAATTTCTACTTGACACCTGCCCCACACCCGTTACCATAGATGAATAATTATTCAGGCAGATGAATAGTCATTCATGAGCAAGCCGCTGCGACAAAAGGTCATCCTGGAACTGCTGGACCGCGGCTCGGTCAGCAGCCAGGAAGATCTGCAGCGGGCTTTGGGCAAGCGCGGTTTGAAAGTAGGGCAGGCGACGCTCTCGCGCGATATTCATGAGCTTGGCCTGGTCAAGACCGGAGCGGGATACGTGCTGCCGGGCGAAGCGGTCGTCCGAACCGGCGTTGCCGCCGGTTTCGCGGCTGGTGCGGGAATTTGTGCTGGAAGTGAAAGCGGCGCAGAACCTGCTGGTGATCAAGACCACGGTGGGCAGCGCGCAGCCCGTGGCCGCGGCGCTTGACGGACAGGATTGGGAGGAAGCCATCGGAACCATCGCAGGCGACGACACCATATTGATGGTCTGTTCCGACAACCGGGGCGCCAAAGTGCTGGCCGCCCGCATTCAGGAGATGCTCGCCTGATGGCCTCCAAACTCAAGACCGCGATCCTGGGCGCGACCGGATACTCCGGCTTCGAACTGGCCCGAATTCTTCTGCGCCATCCCGGCGTGGAAACTCCGGTGATGCTTCAGCGTTCCGGCGAAGCTGTCCGCCCAGGTCAATCTCGCCGACATGTATCCCGCCATTTCCGGAAATGGCGGATATCCGCTCCAGCCCTGGTCGTGGGCCGAACTGAAGCGACGCCAGATCGAACTGCTGTTTCTGGCCACGCCGCATGAAGTATCGCGCGCACTGGTGCCGGAGGCGATTGCCCACGGCATGCGCGTGGTTGACCTGAGCGGCGCGTGGCGATTGCAACAGGCGCAAAACCGCGCCGTCTACGGCTTCCATGACGAGAATGCCGTCACCGCCGCCGACCTCATGGAGAAAGCGGTGTACGGGCTTCCGGAGTTGAACGGCGACAAGCTTCCCGGCGCCGCGCTGGTGGCCAATCCCGGCTGCTACGCCACTTCGGTGATTCTCGCGCTGGCTCCGCTGGTGGCTGCGGACATTGTCGATCGCGAAAAGGGAATCATCTCCGATTCGAAGTCCGGCGTTTCGGGCGCGGGCAAGGAAGCCGACCGCGCGCACCCATTTCGTTTCCGTGGCCGACAACCTTTCCGCCTACTCGGTTTTCGGGCATCGCCACGTCGGGAGAAATTCTGGAGCAGTTGAAACTGGATTCCGGCGAGCTGATTTTTACTCCGCACCTGCTGCCGATTCCACGAGGAATCCTTTCCACCATTTACGTTCATCTGAAGCAGGAGATGAAAGCGGCGGAAGTGCAATCCTGCTTCAACGATTTTTATGCGGGCAAGCCCTGGGTTCGGGTTTTCGCGACGCCGAAGCTGCCGGAGATCCAGTTTTCGCTGCACACCAATTACTGCGATCTGGGCTTCTGCCTGGCGAAAGACGGACGCCGCCTGGTGCTGGTTTCGTGCGTGGACAACCTGCTCAAAGGCGCAGCCGGACAGGCAGTTCAGAACATGAACCTCATGTACGGGTTTAAGGAACAGGAAGGTCTGCTGTGAAGATTGTGATCAAACTCGGCGGCGCGGCCCTGGAAGACAAAAACACGCTGCAGAAATGCGCCCACGCCATCGTTGAGTTGGCGGAAGACGGCCACAAAGTCACCGTCGTGCACGGCGGCGGCGCGGCGCTCACCCGCACCCTGAAACTGCTGGGCAAGGAAAGCGATTTCGTTAACGGCTTGCGCATCACCGACGCCGAGACCCGCGATGTCGCCCTGATGGTCCTGGCCGGGATCGTGAACAAGAGCCTGGTCGCGGCGATCGTGGCCGCGGGACGCCCGGCCATCGGCCTGTGCGGCGGAGACGGCATGGCATTCCGCGCCCGCAAGAAACAGACCCAGGGCTACGACCTGGGATTCGTGGGAGAAATCTGCTCGGTCGAGCCGCGCTGGCTGGAAGCCATCTGGGGACTGGGCGGAATACCGGTGCTGTCCTCGGTGGCGCTGGGCTCGGATGGCGAATATTACAACGTGAATGCGGACCAGATGGCCTCTGCCTGCGCCGTGGCCTGCCATGCCGACACGCTCATCTTCCTCACCGACGTTGCCGGGGTGAAGGATGCCGCAGGCGCGGTCATGCCCTGGCTGAACACCAAGCAGATTCCGGGCATGGTTGAGAACGCCGTGATTGCCGGAGGCATGCTGCCCAAACTCGAAGCCTGCGGACAGGCGCTGCGCAAAGGCGTGGGCCGGGTGCGCATCCTGCCGGCGGCGCAGGCCGACACGCTGCCGCAGTTTTATCTCACCAAGCTCGATGGCGGCACGGAGGTGATCGTCGCATGAGCCTGGCCACCGTCGTCCGTGCCGAATCCAAGCTGCTGCTTCCCACCTACGATCGCCAGCGCGTGCTGTTCGAGCGCGGGCGCGGCGTGTATCTGTGGGATTCGACAGGGCAAGCGCTACCTCGATTTTCTGAGCGGGATCGGAGTGAATGCGCTGGGACATGCTCATCCCGTGATTCAGTCGACGTTCAAACGGCAGGCTGGGCGGCTGATTCACGTCTCGAATCTGTTTTTCCACGAGTACCAGGCGGAGCTGGCGAAGCGGCTGACCAAAATCTCCGGTTTGGACAAAGCGTTTTTCTGCAACAGCGGCACCGAAGCCTGGGAAGGCGCGCTCAAACTGGCTCGCGCCTTTGCGCGCACCCAGAACAGCAATGGCCACAAAGCCAAGTGGCGTCTGCTGGCGCTGGAAAATTCCTTTCATGGCCGAACGTTTGGCTCATTGGCCACGACCGGGCAGGAAAAATATCGTGCATCCTTTTGCGCCGCTCGTGCCCGGAGTCGGCTTTGTCGCTTTCAACGACGTTGAAGACCTCAAGCGGCAATTTGATGGCAGCGTCTGCGCCATTTGCCTCGAGACGATTCAGGGAGAAGGCGGCATCCGTCCGCTCAGCCCTGAATTTCTGCAGACCGCGCGGCAGCTGTGCGACCGCACCGGAGCGCTGCTGATCCTCGACGAAATCCAATGCGGCCTGGGCCGCACCGGAAAATACTTCGCCTACCAGCACTACGGGATTCAGCCCGACATCGTCACCGTGGCGAAGCCGCTGGCTGCCGGCCTTGCCGCTGGGAGCGCTGCTGACCACCGATCGCGTGGCCAGCGGCATGCATCCCGGAATGCACGGCACCACTTTCGGCGGCGGTCCGCTGGCCTGTGCCGTGGCCATCGAATTCTTGCGCGTGCTCGACGGCATGCTGGGACACATACGCCAGACCGGCGACTACTTCCATACGAAACTGGAAGGCCTCAAGGCCAGGCACGATCGGCGTCCGCGAAATTCGCGGCATGGGCCTGATGCTGGGCATGAATCTCGATTCGGCCGACCGGGCGAAAGCCGTCGTCGCCCAGTTGCTCGATCGCGGCATTCTCATCAATCGCACCCAGGACACGGTGCTGCGTTTCCTGCCGCCCTACATCATTCAGAAAGCCCACGTGGATCTGGTCATCCGCGCGCTCGACGTGGCCCTGACATCCACCCAACCGAAAAAGAATTTGACCAGCAACGGAAACGCAAGCGTCAAGCAAGAAGGAGCCAATCACGGTGAGCAGCCAGCCATTCCAAACCACGCAGGTCGCAACTCCCCCGGCAACCACGAACTTTCCGGGCCGCGACCTGATCTCGATCCGCGATCTCAGCCCGATTGAGATTGAAACCATTTTCCATCTCGCGGGACTGTTGAAGGCGCGGCCGTCGAATTTCCGCAGCGCGCTTGCCGGCAAGCAGATGGTGATGTTTTTCGAAAAGCAATCGCTGCGCACCCGGCTCACCTTCGAAGCCGGCATGGCCAGCATGGGCGGCAACGCGTTCTTTATGGACCAGACCGCGGGCCGCCTCGACGCGCGCGAAAAGCTGAGTGATATCGCCCACAACGTCGAGCGCTGGGTGGACGCCATCGTGCTGCGTACCTACTCCCACGGCACGGTGGAAGGAATGGCCGAGCACGCCTGCATTCCCGTGATCAACGCGCTCAGCGACCTGGAACATCCCTGCCAGGCCCTGGCCGATTACTTCACCTTGCTGGAGCGCTTCGGCGACCTGAAGAAAATCTGCCTGGCCTACGTGGGCGACGGCAACAACGTGGCCCATTCTCTGCTGCTGACCGCCGCCACTCTGGGCTCGCGGATCCGCATCGCCACGCCCGAGGGCTACGCCTGCGACCCGCAAATCGTGGCCGACGCCCGCGACCTTGCGCAACAGACGGGCGCGGTCATCGAAATTCTCAACGATCCCAAACAGGCCGTGGACGGCGCAGACGCGGTCTATACTGACGCCTGGACCAGCATGGGTCACGAGCACGAAGAGCAGGAGCGGAACCGGATTTTTCCGCCCTACCAGGTAAACGAAAAGCTCGTGGCCGGCGCGGCGCCTCACGCCGTCTTCATGCACTGCTTGCCCGCGCACCGCGGAATGGAAATCACGGACGCCATCATGGATTGCGATCGCTCCGTGGTTTTCGATCAGGCCGAAAGCCGCCTGCACGTGCAGAAGGCCATTCTGTTGTTACTGCTTGGCGGCAAGGTGGGCCGCACGAACTCGAGGAATTCCAATGGCTGAAAAAGTTGTGCTCGCATACTCCGGAGGTCTGGACACCTCCATCATCATTCCGTGGCTGAAGGAAAACTACGCCTACGACGTGATTGCCATGGTCGGAGACGTAGGCCAGGGAGATGACATCGAAGCTGTCGTCGAAAAAGCGTACAAGACCGGCGCCAGCAAAGTGGTCGTCGAAGACATGCGCGAGGAATTTCTCACCGGATACGTATTCCCCGCATTGAAGGCCGGCGCGGTGTACGAACACAAGTATCTGCTGGGCACTTCGCTGGCGCGTCCGGTGATTGCCAAACATCAGGTGGAAGTGGCGCTCCGCGAGGGCGCGACCGCGGTCGCGCACGGTTGCACCGGCAAAGGCAACGATCAGGTCCGCTTCGAACTCGCCTACCAGGCACTGGCTCCGGAACTCAAAGTGATCGCGCCGTGGCGGGAATGGACTTTGAAGTCGCGGGAAGATTGTCTCGACTACGCCGAGAAGCGGGGCATTTCCGTCACCGCCAGCCGGGAGAAGATCCACAGCCGCGATCGCAACCTCTGGCACATCAGCCACGAGGGCGGGGAACTGGAAGACGCCGGCAACGCTCCCCTCCCCAGCACCTGGCAGTTGACCCGTTCGCCGCAGGAAGCGCCCGACCGCGAGGAGCAGGTCGTGATCGGCTTCGAAACAGGAACTCCGGTTTCGGTGAACGGCATGAAGCTCGATCCCGTCTCGCTGGTCGAGTTGCTGAACGAAATCGGCGGGCGCAATGCCATTGGCCGCATTGATCTCGTAGAGAACCGCTTCGTGGGTATCAAGTCTCGCGGCTGCTACGAGACCCCGGGCGGAACTCTGCTGATTGCCGCGCACCGCGAGCTCGAAGCCTTATGTCTGGAGCGCGATCTCATGCACTTCAAGCAGCACATCGGCATTGAAGTACGCTGAGCTGGTCTATTTCGGGCTCTGGTTCACTCCGCTGCGCGAAGCGCTCGACGCATTCGTCGACAACACGCAGCAGGACATCACGGGCACAACTACGCTCGCGCTCTACAAGGGCAACGTGTCGGTGGTCAGCCGCCAGTCGGAGAATTCGCTCTACCGTACCGATCTCTCGTCCTTCACCATGGGCGACAGCTATGACCAGAAAGATGCGGAAGGATTCATTCGCATCCTTGGCCTGCCGTCGCGCTCGCGCGCCCGTCTCCGTGCGGACGCCGCGAAGCCCGAGGTGACGCGATCAGGGAGGACACAATGAAGATGTGGTCAGGACGATTCCGCCAGCCGCTTGATCCGATTTCGAGCGCTGGCAGCGGTCGTTCGACTTCGACCGGCGGTTGCTGCGGGAGGAACTGGCCGCCAGCCGCGCCCACGCGACCGCGTTGAAGAATGCGGGAATCCTGTCTTCGAGCGAGTTGATCGCCATCCTTCAAGGCTTGAAGCAGATTGGCGAGAAAGCCGCAGCATCTCCTGCCTTTCTGGAGGACAACGACGCCGAAGACGTTCATCACTTCGTCGAAAAGCAGCTGGTCGCGCTGATTGGCGATACGGGATACAAGCTACACAGCGGCCGCAGCCGCAACGAACAGATTGCGACCGACCTGCGTCTCTACGTTCGGGCTTCCATAGATCAGATGCGCTCCGACCTGGCAGAGTGGCTGAGCATTGCGCTCGACCGCGCCGAACAGGCGGGAAACGCGGCCATGCCCGCCTACACTCACCTGCAGCGCGCCGAGCCGGTCCTGGTCGCGCACTGGCTTCTCGCCTACGTGGAAATGTTTCTGCGCGATGCCGACCGGCTGTCTGACTGCCGCAAGCGGCTGAATCTTTCCCCGTTGGGTTCGGGCGCCGTCGCCGGGGCGACATTGCCGCTCGACCGCCGCGCCATGGCCGAAGAGCTGGGCTTCGATGCTCCGACCGCCAACAGCATCGACGCTACCAGCGATCGCGATTTCATCCTGGAGTTCGTCGGAGCGCTCTCCCTTCTGGCGGTACACCTGAGCCGCTGGGCGGAAGAGATGATCTTATTTTCTTCGCAGGAGTTCGGATTCATCCGTCTGCCGGAGGCTTATTCGACCGGGAGCAGCGCCATGCCGCAAAAGATGAACCCAGACCTGCTGGAGCTTACCCGCGGAAAGGCCGCCCGCATCATCGGAGACGCGACGGCTCTTTTGGTCACCGTGAAAGGCCTGCCGCTGGCCTACAACAAAGACTTGCAGGAAACTCAGCAGCCGCTCTTTGATGCCGCTGCCACCGTGCTCTCGCTCCTGCCCCTGGCTTCCGGCTGGATGAAAGCTGTGGAGTTCGATCACGAACGCATGCAGTCAGCCGCCGAGTCCGGATTCATGAACGCCTGGGCGGGCGCCACTTACCTGGTGCGGCGCGGAGTCCCTTTTCGCCTGGCCCACGAACAAATTGGCAAAGCGGTGCAAACCTGCATCGAAAGAAACTGTGAGCTGGGAGATTTGCCGTTGGAGGAACTACGCCAGTTGAATCCAGCCTTTGATCAGGATTTCTATTCCTCTTTGAGCCTGCAATCGGTGCTTGCCATCCACGACGTTCCGGGCGGCACCGCGCCGGCACGGGTTCGGCAAGCCATCGCCGACGCCAGGCGAAAAGTGGGCAGCCATGCGGGAGGACATCCATGCGCACGCGTGAAGCCCTGCTGCCCGACGCCGAGCAGATACACGAACTGATCGCGACTTACTCTCACGACGGGACCCTGCTGCCGCGCACTTTCGCGGAAGTCTGCGAAAACGTCCGCGATTTCGTGGTGCTCGAAGATCACGGCCACATCATTGGCTGCGGCGCGCTTCATCTTTACGGCCCGCACCTGGCGGAGATTCGTTCCATCACCGTCGATCCCGCGCGCCAGGGCTCGGGTGGCGGCGAGCGCCTGGTCAAGGCCCTGCTGGCCCAGGCCAAGAAACATAATGTCAGCTCCATTTGCCTGTTCACGCGCATTCCCGAATTCTTCGCTCGCATGGGCTTTGCCATGGCCCAGCGCGAAGACCTGCCTGACAAAATCCACAAAGACTGCTGCGTCTGCCCGCGCTTTGACAAGTGTGACGAGGTCGCCATGGTGCGGGGCGAATTGCCCAAGTTCGCCATGCTTCCTCAGCCTGCCAACTGGCTGGTGAAGATCGAGGTATGAAAGCTCGCGCTCGTCCCCAAAAAAAGATATGTATTCCCGCCGGCTTCAGCTTCTCGGCGGCTTGCGCCGGCATCAAGGCCAGCGGCCGTCCTGATCTGGCGCTGGTCGAAGCTTGTCCCGGTACAACCGCGGCGGCAGTATTCACGAAGAATCGGGTTGTAGCCGCGCCTCTTGCTGTAGGACGCGCGTCCTTGGCGGCGAGTCGCGGCAGCGTGCGGGCTGTGATCGTGAACTCGGGCAATGCCAACTGCGCTACGGGCCAGGCTGGAATCCGCGCCTGCCAGGAGGTTTGCCTGAACCTGGCCGGGTTGCTGGGACTGCGCGCCCGCGAGATTTTCCCATCGTCCACGGGCATCATCGGCGTTCCTTTGCCAGTGGAAAAGATAATTTCACAGCTGCCCCAATTGACGGCGGCGCGGCAGGCGACGCAGCAGGGAATCGCTGACTTCGCCCGCGCCATCATGACCACCGACACCCGGCCGAAGTTGGCCTGCGCAACGGTCCATTCGGGAAAGACTGCCGTGAACGTACTGGGCATCGCTAAGGGCGCCGGCATGATTCATCCTCAGCTGGCCACCATGCTGGTCTATCTTTTTACCGATGCGGCCGCCACTCCCGCCCAGCTAAGGCGTTTATTGCGAGATTCCTGCGAGCAAACCTTCAACTGCATCTCGATTGATGGAGACACCTCGACCAACGACACCGTGCTACTGCTGGCCAGCGGACGCAGCGGAGTAGGTTTCAACCAGCCATCGGTGCGGGAAAGGTGCTCGAATGCGCTCCTGCAGGTTTGCCAGTCTCTAGCCGAACAGATTGTTTCCGACGGCGAAGGGGTGAAACATGTGATTCGTCTCTCCGTCGAGCAGGCAAGGAATCGCGGGGAAGCCAGGCAGGTGGCCCAAACCGTGGCCCACTCGTTGTTGGTAAAGACGGCGTGGGCTGGCGCGGACCCAAACTGGGGGCGCATCCTCGCCGCCGTAGGACGATCGGGGATTGCCTTAGATCCGGCGAAAGTCAGCGTCGCGATCGGCGATCAAACCGTGTGCCGGCACGGTGTCGGGTGCGCGTTTGACGAGAAGCGGGCCCATCGAGCTCTTGCCCAGCCGCGCTGCGAGATTCGCATCTCCCTGGGGCGGGGCAAGGCTTCCATCCAGTTCCTGACCACCGACCTGACCACGGAATATGTGCGCATCAATGCGGACTATTCCACCTAAATACGGAGCGCCTGATTCCATTCTAGGGTTGTCTTCCAGGCGGTTGCCCAGTTCGTAACTACAGTATCTTCCGGATGGCGGTAGTGGGTGGGTGCGCGTTATTAATGAAAATACCCCAACGCGAAGGAGCGAACGGCAGACGCTGGTAACTCCCCATAACCGGCCGGCGTCTGCCCCTCCTGTAAGCCTTCCCGATCATCCCACAGTTAATTTGGACCGCTCCCCTGGCCGGGGAAGAAGGTTCCGCCCGCCAACACCGTCTCCACCGCCAGAACCAGATCGCGGGCGGCGTCTCCTTTAGCGACCGCCCCGCGAATTCCATCCGTCTTCAAATGGCGATAAAGGTCGTCGGAGAGGTGCAGGGAGAACAAGATCACAGGAATCTTTGGTTCTCGCTTGGTAATCTGACTGGCCGCGTCAAGGCCGTTCATCACCGGCATGGTAATGTCCATGATGATCACGTCAGGACGAAACTGCAGTGTCTTTTCCACCGCTTCCTTCCCGTTACTGGCTTCCGCGCAGACGCTCCAGCCGGGACGGAGTTCAAGCAGATTGCGTATTCCCAGCCGCATCACCTCGTGATCGTCGGCCACCAGGACCCTCACCCGGGGATGCGGAGAACCATACACTGTCGTGGTCGCCATAATCATGTTTCGAGTCTGCCTCGTGAGCCCGCCCGCGCAATCGCTTGGAGCGCGCTCTGATTTGTGCGGCTCAACGCCGCGTCACCCTGGCCAGATAAGTTTGGTTGCGATGACCCGAGCGTAACTGCGATCCTTCTCCGGGGCAATGGCTCGGACGTGCGAGGTGTGGCACAAAAGTGTTAAGGAAAACTCCTAGGGCAGAGGAAACCGGAAACCAGAAACTTTTGGCAATGCTTTGGAACCTATGCGGCCATCCTGTATCTTTACCAGTCGGATTGGCATTGCATTGGGCCCGGCCCGCTGGCAGTAGACTCAGGATCGTAAACAATGAAAACCTCATTTGTTCGCATTGCGTCGCTCATCACTCTGTTCGGGCTATTTACGCCGCTGCCGTTTCTCGCGGCGCAGTCGCAGCCCGCTGCCGATCTCATCATCCGCAACGCCAAAATCTGGACCGTGGACAAGAGCCATCCCACGGCCCAGGCGGTTGCGGTGCTGGGCGACCGCATCGTGGCCGTCGGTTCCAACGACGAGATCGAAGCCTGGCGCGGCGCGCGCACCCGCGTCGTGGATGCTTCCGGCAAATTATTGCTGCCCGGCTTCAACGACTCCCATGTGCATTTTGTGGATGGCGGCCTGTCGCTCGACAGCGTGCAGCTCAACGACGCCACCAGCGCCGCGGAATTTGCCCGTCGCATCGGCGAACAGGCGAAGAAGACGCCCCGGGGCGAATGGGTAACGAGTGGCGATTGGGATGAGACCAAATGGACTCCGGCGGCCATGCCCACCAAAGAATTGATCGATCCGCTCACCCCGGACACTCCTGTATTCGTGAGCCGCTACGACGGCCACATGGCCCTGGCCAACTCGATCACCCTGAGATTGGCTGGCATCACCGCCCAGACTCCAGACCCTCCCGGCGGAGTCATCATGCACGATGCCCAGGGCAACCCCACCGGCGCGCTCAAAGATGCCGCCATGGATTATGTCTACAAAATTGCGCCGCCGCTTTCGCATGATGCGCGGATGCGCGCGGTCAAGCGCGCCCTGGCTCATGCCGCCTCGCTCGGTGTCACCAGCGTGCAGCACATGAACCCCGAGTATGCGGATATCGCCATCTACTCCGAGTTGCTGGAGCGGGGCGAACTCACGGCGCGCATCTATGCCGCGCCGCTTATCCCCAGCGTCGATGATCTGGCGAAAATTGGAATTCGGCATGCCTTCGGCGGCCCGTTTCTACGCATTGGAGCGCTCAAGGCGTACGCCGACGGCTCGCTCGGGTCTTCCACCGCATACTTCTTCGATCCGTTCAGCAATCAGCCTAATAACCACGGCCTGCTCTCGGACGAAATGCACCCGGTATCGCTGATGCAGGACCGCATGATGAGAGCCGATGCCGCCGGACTGCAGATCTGTACTCACGCCATTGGCGACCAGGGCATCTCGATCATCCTCGACCTGTATAGCGAGATTGTGAAAGCCCACGGCGAGAGCGACCGCCGCCTTCGTATCGAGCACGCGCAGCACATGGCGGCAAAAGACTTCGACCGCTTCGCCCAACTGCACGTAATCGCCTCCGTCCAGCCCTACCATGCCATCGACGATGGGCGCTGGGCCGAGGAACGCATCGGCCACGACCGTGCCAGCCGAACCTACGCGTTCCGAACTTTCCTGAACCATCGTGTTCGACTCGCGTTTGGCACCGACTGGAACGTGGCTCCTCTGAACCCGATGCTGGGCCTGTATGCCGCGGTCACTCGCGCCACGCTCGACGGCAAAAACCCCAATGGCTGGTTTCCCGAGCAAAAGCTCACAGTTGCCGAAGCCGTCGAGGCCTACACCATGGGTTCCGCATACGCCGAATTTCAGGAAAAGGACAAAGGCTCAATTTCCCCCGGCAAGCTGGCGGACATGGTCTTGCTGAGCGACGACGTCTTCAGCATCGACCCGGCAAAAATCCGCAACGTCAAGGTTATGACCACCTGGCTGGGCGGAAAAATCGTGTGGGATGCGGCCGCGAAGTCAGGTCAGTGACCGCTTTGTTTTGACACAGACCCTGCCAATTTGCACATCTGCTTTGAGTGGATTCCACAGGGCAGCAAGAAGTTTGCACAGCTCAGGATGTACTAACGGCCATCTTGACACCCTCCCAGTTGCGGCGTAACTTTCATTAAGTTTTTTTAATGCTGGAAGCGGGCAAGTTGAAAAGCCGCGCCCGTAGCCACTTTCAGCCCGTATCGACGGCAAGCAGCGCCACCAAAACCTTTTGGTGGGAGTCGAAAACGGCAAAGCAACAATCGCGCCTCTCCCAAGTAACGAACGAACCTGGCCTGTGCCAGGGGTGTGTCTTCGCGTGCACGGAGGTGCAGCTTGAAACAAGCCAATTTGCTGGCGGTTACCGGTCTGGCTTTGACCGTGATCTTGAACACAGGAACCATTGCGGCTCAGAAAGATCCCGGGCCGCGTGCGGGGGATGCAGGACTGGGGAAGCCTTTGTCCGGGCTAAGCTCCGATATGCAATCCTTCTTTAACGACGCCATGGCTGACTTCATGGAAGTCGACTCGGTGAGTGGAACCATATCCGGAGAAGATGGAACGGGCTTGGGCCCTACGTTCAACGGCAACAGTTGCGCCCAATGTCACGCCTTTCCGGCGGTCGGCGGCAGCAGCCCAGCCTCGAATCCGCAGGTCGCACTCGCCACCCTGGACGGCGCACAAAATACCGTTCCCTCATTTATTACGGCTGAGGGCCCGGTGCGGGAAGCTCGATTCGTCCGCAATCCCGACGGCTCGCCGGATGGCGGGGTGCACGGCTTGTACACCATCGCGGGCCGAATGGACGCTAGTGGGTGTAGCCTGAGGCAGCCCAATTTCGCCCAGCAACTGGCCAACAACAACGTGATTTTCCGGATCCCCACTCCAACCTTCGGCCTCGGTTTGGTCGAAGCGACTCCAGACTCGACCCTGCAGGCCAACCTGGCCGCGAATCGGCAGATCAAGTCTCAGCTGGGTATCGGCGGCGCCCTCAATACCAGCGGCAACGACGGCACCGTCACTCGCTTTGGATGGAAGGCGCAGAACAAATCGTTGATCGTCTTTGCCGGCGAGGCCTATAACGTCGAGCAGGGAGTTTCAAATGAGGCATTCGCCAACGAGCGCGCCGCCGTCGCGGGCTGCGTGTACAACGGAACTCCGGAAGACTCCACCAAGATGGACGGCACGACAGGAACAGCGGTGCAGACGTCATCGGACCTGGTGAACTTCGCCGCCTTCATGCGCCTCTCCGCGCCCCCCAATCCAGGTCCCATGTCGGCCTCTGCGACCAATGGCGCCAGCCTGTTCAACAGCGTGGGCTGCGCGCTTTGTCACACCGCTACGCTGACCACCGGAATGTCGAAATTTACCGGCATGTCGAACGTTACCTATCACCCCTATTCCGATTTCGCCCTGCACCACATGGGGTCGCGCTTGTCGGATGGCGTAAGTCAGGGGGCGGCCGGTCCGGACCAGTTCCGCACGGCTCCACTCTGGGGCGTCGGGCAGCGCCTGTTTTTCCTGCATGATGGACGAACCTCCGACCTGTTGCAGGCCATACAGGCCCATGCTTCGGATTGCGGCAGCAGCCGCTTCCGTTTTTCGGGGTCTACCAGTACCAGCTGCGGCTCGGAAGCTAATGATGTGATCCGCAGATTTAATTCGCTCAACCGCTCACAGATGCAGGATGTGTTGAACTTCCTGCGTTCGTTGTAACGTGAGCGCTCGTCTTGCCCCAGGGTCGCGGAGGGAGTTGCTAAATCTCTCCGCGATCCTCTCCCCATTTCGCATGAGACTTATTCAGACGAGCTGTGTGTTGTGGTTTTTCCTGTGCTCAGCGTGGGCCCTGGCCGCCCCCTGTGGTCCCTCGCCCGAGATCCGCGCCCAACTCGAAAAGATCACGGTGATGGTGTCCGGTCCCTCCGACTTCGATCGGGCCCTTGCCTCGCTCGTCGCGCTGCGGCAGCGCTATCCGAATAATCTGTGGGTCCACGAGCGTTATCAGGATGCGGTTCAACAGTACGGAATCGAAGGTCACTTGAGAAAGCTGACCGAGGAATATCAAGTCCTCTCCATGCAAAACTCCGAGGAGGTCATGTACGGCTATCTTTATGCTCGCAGCCTGATGGGGCGCAATACTTCCGCGGCCGCTCAACAGATGACGGAAATCGCGGAGGCCCATCCTGACTTCGCCCCGGCGCACGGTTCGCTGGCGGAAATCTACGCGTCTTCGGTGTTCCACGACGAGGCGAAGGAGAAAGCCGAGCGCGAGCGTTTTCTTGCCCAGTGTCCAGGATCGGTACTCGATCAGCGGCCGACGGGGTTACCCGATCCGAGTCCCTTGATCGGTCAGGCCGAAAGTCTGCTGGCCCAGAATGCCGACCCTGGCCGCATATCCGCCATGGCCGAGCAGGGCATTCGGGATGACGAATGGCGGTTGCAGCGCATCCGTCCTTTCGACTGGTACACCGTGGACTACAAACGCCAGGCCCAGCGCCAGCTCCAGGCCAAGTATTGGAGGCTATGGAGCATCGAAGTTCGTTGTTACCGGCGGGCCGGCCGGCAGGAAAAAGCCGCCGAGTTGCTCGCCGTGATGGATCAGCGCGCAGCGTCACTGCACAGCGATTCAGACCCTGTCTATTGGGACGCTTTCGCCGCCCTCGTCCGTCTGTATGAAGAGGGCAACCGGAAAGATATGGCAACCCAGAAGCTACACTCGATGCAGGATTTTCTGGCCGCGCATCCCGACCCGCGCCTTTCCGCCCAACTGGAGAACTTGCAGAAGTTGGTAGGCACGCCGTAGGTGTTGTCTCCGTACACCGCCCGTGTCATCCTGAGCGCAGCAGGCGGATTCGCGTAGCGAATCAGCCGGCGGAGTCGAAGAACCCCTACCGATTGCAATGACGATTGCGTCTGGGAGATTTTTTCTGCCCGGATTGGTGGAGCACCGGCGGCGTCCGTTTTTGCTATAGGGGTCTTTGGACTGCGCAGCCGCTTCGCTGCGCGAAGCGGCGACTCCGCTCAGGATGACAACGGAGAAGCAGGATGACAACGACCGAGGGTCAGCGGGAAGAGGTCTCCGGCCGGAGCAAATCATCCATGGTTTCCCGCCGCCGGATGAGCTTCACCGACTTGCCATCGACCAGCACTTCCGCCGGCCGCGGCCGCGTATTGTAGTTGGACGCGAGCGCCATCCCGTAAGCTCCGGCATCCAGAATGGCCAGCAGATCCCCTTCGTCAACCACCGGCAGCTCGCGGCCGCGAGCAAAAAAATCGCCGCTCTCGCAGATGGGACCGACCACATCCACCGTCTCGTGCCGCGCCGAGTTCACGTCCAATCGAGCTGGGACGATCTCGTGATACGCGCTGTAAAGTGAAGGCCGGACCAGATCGTTCATCGCCGCATCCACCACTAGAAACTGCTTGGGACCATTGGTTTTCCGGTATAGCACTCGAGTGAGCAGGGCGCCCGCCGGCCCCACAATGGACCGGCCCGGTTCCAACAAGAGATGCACTTTCAGCCCCCGCAGCGGACGCAGCACCGCGGCCGCGTATTCGGCCGCCTGCCCGGCGAATCCCTGCGGCGCCGGGTCCTCATAGTCGATGCCGAGGCCGCCGCCGGCATCCACGTATTCGATGCGATGGCCGTCGCTCCTGCAGCACGCGCACCAGTTCGGCCACACGTTCCATGGTCTGTGAGAAGGGCTGTACGTCCGTGATCTGCGAGCCAATGTGCACGCTCACGCCCGCAATCCGGAGATACTTTGTCCCCGAAGCCTGGGCATATAACTTCCGGGCTTTGTTGATGGGGATCCCGAACTTGTGCTGCTGCAGGCCGGTCGAAATATAGGGATGAGTGTTCGCGGGAACATCAGGGTTCACGCGCAACGCGATCCGCGCCTTCTCGCGGGTGCGTGCGGCGCACTCGGCCAGGCGCCACAGCTCGGCCTCGCTTTCCACGTTGAACAACATCACGCCGGCTTGGAGCGCGGCGTGCATCTCATCGGCTGTCTTGCCCACGCCGGAGAACACAACTCGCTTCGCCGCCCGCCGGTCCACCCGCAAGACTCTTTCCAGTTCTCCGCCCGAGACCACGTCGAAGCCGCATCCCATTCCCGCCAGCAGCCGGAGTATGCCCAGGCTCGAATTGGCTTTGACGGAATAGCAGACGGTGTGGGGGACTTTGCGGAAGGCATGCTCGAAGGCAGCCATGCGTTCGCGAATCGTGGATGCGGAATAAACGTAAAGCGGAGTTCCGTAACGCTCGGCCAGGCGTTCCAGCGGGACCTCGTCGCACTCCAGCGCGGACCCAACCGGACGGCGACGAAGAAATCCCTTGCTAACTTCGCGATAAGAAAAGGCGGGAGGACGGCCTTCGCTCCGGTTGGCGGTGCGAGTCACTTGCGCTTGGGTTCGCCTTTCACCTTGATGGCAACCACGGTCTGATCGTCAAAGGCTTCCACTCCCGCGGCGTGCTCGGTCACCGCCTTGAACAGATACTTCACCACGCAATCGGCGGACATCTCGGCGCAACCCGCGATGATCGCCTCCGTCCGATGGCGTCCAAACATGTCGCCGGCCTTGTTGCGCGCGTCCAGAATGCCGTCGCTGAAAAACACGAACATGTCGCCGGGCTTGGCTTTGAAAGTGAATTCGTCGTACTCGGCGTCGTCAAACAGGCCAAGGGGCAGGCCGGTGGCCTCGATGATCTCGATCTTTCCATCATGGCAATACAGAGGGCGCGGCAACCCTGAATTGGCGATCTTGACAGAACGGTTGCGATCGTCCCACACCGCATAGATCAGCGAGACGAACTGGCCCTCGATGCGCCGCTCGCCCAGAGAAAAGTTAACCGCGCGCAACATCTCCGCCGGCCCGGGTTCGATGGGCGCGTGCGAACGCAGGATGCCGCTGACCAGCGCCGCATAAATCGCAGCTGGAGCGCCTTTGCCGCTGACATCTCCGATGACCATTCCCAGGTGGTCGAGCGAGTAGTTAACGAAGTCATACAGGTCTCCGCCGATAGCGCGCGCGGGACTAAACTTGGCTGCAACTTCCAGGTTCGCCAGCTTCGGTAAGGAGTGCGGCAACAGGCGAAATTGCAATTCGCGCGCCAGCGCCAGGTCGCGTTCCAGGCGCTTCTCCTGCCGCGCGATCTCCTCGTACAGCCTGGCGTTTTCAATCGCGATCGCGACCTGCGCGGCCAGGGTCGTGACCGTGCGGTTGTGGTCGTCGGTAAAAAATCCCCGCTTGGTGTGCTCCAGGTCCAGCACTCCAATGACTTTGTCTTTGTAAATCAGCGGCACCGCCAGCTCGGAGCGGGTTTCCGGATTCAGCAGGATGTAGCGCGGGTCCTTGCTGACATCGGGGACCAGCACGGCCTGCCGGTGACGCGCGGCGTATCCCACCAGACCATCGCCCAGCGGGACGTCATGCTTGATCTGTATATTTTCCTGAAAGCGCAGGGAAAACCGGTGCTGCAATTTGTCTCCCGTCGCGTCCAACAGAAGGATGCTGAACATCTGGTAGTCGATCAAACGGCTGAGCAATTCGGCGATGCGCTTGAGCAATTCATCCACATTCAGGATGGAGGTAAGCTCGCGCGCAATCTCGTTCAGCAGAACCAGGGTGCGGGCCTGCTTGGTGGTCCGGGTGTGCAGCCGCGCGTTCTCGATTCCTACCGCCATGCGCGACCCGATCAGCGTCAGCAGCCGTTTGTGTTCCTCGGTGAAGCGGCCCGCTTCGTGGGTTTCGAGATTCAGCACGCCGATGACCCGATTTTTAACGATCAGCGGAATTGCCAGCTCGGAGCGCACGTCGGGAGCGCCTGAGATGTACTCGGGATGCTTAGAGACGTCATCGACCAGAATGGCCTCGCGCCGTTGCGCTGCCTGTCCGGTCACGCCCTGGCCAATCTTGATCTTGATTCGCTCGGCCACCTCGCGCGGGTATCCCACCTGGAAACGGATGCGCAGGTCCTGCGTCTTCTCGTTCAACAGCAGGATAGCGAAGATTTCGTAGTCGATGACTTTACGCACCAGTTCCGCCACGCGCCGCAGCGTGGTTTCGAGGTCGAGCGTAGTGTTGACGACGTCCGCCACCTCGAGCAGCAAAGGCTCGACTTTTAATTGATCGGATTGAGTCGAAGCGGTTTCCACGGGTCCTGTTTTTAGAGCCTCAATGATAACAGCCAGTCTGCTACGAGGCGCGTTGGCAATGTAGGCGCAGGCGCCCCCGCTCGTGCGGCATCGATGCGTGGCCCAGCCCGTTGTGGACGCCGCACGAGCGAGGGCGCTCGCGCCTACATTTACGTTTCCCGCGGCACCACGCAAATGTCCGGGAGATTGCGGTACTTCTCGGCGTAGTCGAGACCGTAACCGACCACGAACTCGTCAGGAATACTGAAACCCACGTAATCGGCCGTGATCGGTTGCTTGCGGCGCGATGGCTTGTCCAGGAGCGCGGCGATCCTGAGAGACTTGGGCTGGTGCGCCATCAGCATCTTCTTCAGATAATTCAATGTGAGTCCGGTATCGAGAATATCTTCCACCAGGATTACGTTCTTCCCGATCATGGACTGGTCCATGTCCTTGGTCAGGCGCACTTCACCGGTCGAATCCCATCCCGATTTCAGTTCCTGCGCCGGACTCGGCCGGTTGCCGTAACTGGAGACGCCGATGAAGTCGAAGGTGGCGTCAATATGCAGCTGGCGGGACAAATCACTCAGGAAAATAGCCGCGCCCTTCAACACACCCAGCAGCATCATGGACTGCCCGGCATACTCCCGGTTGATTTCGGCGCCCATTTCGGCCACGCGTTGGGCAATCTGTTCCCGCGTAATAAGCACCTTCAAGTCAGCCATGGCGATTCATATTAAACTAAAGCAGTTGGCAATTGGCACTTGGCGTTCGGCCAGTATCTTCGCTGCATGGGCAAGGGCCAAACGCCAATTGCTAATTGCCAACTGTGAGCCTTTAACCATGAACCTGAACGGCATCAAACTCACCTGGCTGGGCCACGCTACCTTTCGCATGGAGACACCCGCGGGCAAGACCATCCTCGTGGACCCCTGGGTCATGGGCAATCCCAAGTGCCCGGAGGCGGAGAAGGACGTCAAGAAAGTGGATGTCCTGCTCTGCACCCACGGCCACTTCGACCATATCGGCGATGCCGTTGAAATCGCGAAGAAGCACAAGCCGGCTGTGGTTGCCATCCCCGAACTTGCGCACTGGCTGGAAAAGAAGGGCGTCAGGCAAGTCTCGAGTATGAACAAGGGCGGCACTCAAGCCGTGGGCGACATCAAGGTCACCATGGTGCACGCCGACCACTCCTGCGGCATCACGGACGGCGACCAGATCGTGTACGGCGGCGAAGCCTGCGGCTATGTGATCGAATTTTCCAACGGGCTCAAGATTTACCACGCCGGCGACACCAACGTGTTCAGCGACATGGCGATCATTCGCGATCTCTATGCGCCCCAGATTGCCATGATTCCGATCGGCGACCACTACACGATGTCGCCGCGCGAGGCCGCCTATGCCTGCAATCTGCTGCAGCCGAATACCGTTATCCCCATGCATTTCGGAACTTTCCCGGTGCTGACCGGCAGGCCCGGCGACTTGCAGAAGCTGATGCCCGGCCTGGAGATCGTAGAGATGACACCGGGTGTAACACTTTCTTAAAGGAGAACACTTTGCCCGAGAGCGACAACAACGCTGCCTGGCGCATGGGCGGAATCACCGTCGGCGCCGTCGAAGACTACCTCTATTCCATGCTTCCTCCCCGCGACGAGGTATTGACGGAGATCGAAGCCGAAGCGGCTAAACGAAAGATTCCCATCGTGGGTCCGGCCGTCGGCCGCATCCTGTATCAACTCGCCCTGATGACCAATGCCAGGGCTGTATTCGAACTCGGTTCGGCGATCGGTTACTCCACCATCTGGTGGGCCCGGGCGGTCGGCGAAGGCGGCCGCGTGATCTACACCGATGGTGACCGCAAGAAGGCTGACGAAGCCCGCCGCTATTTCGCCCGCGCCGAGGTTTCCCAACAGATTACCGTCAAGACCGGCGACGCCCTCGAATTACTCTCCGAAGAGAAGCAGCCGTTCGACATCATCTTCAATGACGTCGACAAAGAAGACTATCCCCGGGTCTTTAAACTGGCCGTGCCGCGCCTCCGTAAAGGCGGCCTCTTTGTGACCGACAATGTTCTATGGAGTGGAAAAGTAGCGCAGAACGATCCATCAGAGGCTTCGACCAGGGCGATCCTGGAATTTAACCGCCTGCTCTATAACTCACCAGATCTGTTCACCACCATCCTGCCCATCCGGGATGGCGTAGCCGTAGCCATCAAGAAATGAAAGACTGAGAACCGGGAACTCCCAACTGAAAACTGGTCTTTGATCCGCCATGGTTTTGTCCGGAAACTGTCGGGTGCAGGCTAAATCGACTTCACCGGAATCACGGTCAAGTCTTCCACCAATCCCACTTCCTTCTGGAGAAATGGCTCGGCGTAAGTCACTCCGCCCAGCATGCCGTAGAAGCGAGCCATGGCTTCCATCCGCGAACGGATCTCGTCCCGGGCAGGGAAGATTCCCTTGCCGGCCTCCTGATCGCTGAACTGCGACTTGTACGCCATCAGCGACTCAAAGCGGGCGTCAAACTGTTCTGTGATGTCAACGACAAACGTAGGCCGCACATCGTAGTAGAGCGTAGCGTAAATAATCTTGAAAGGCCGATGAGGAAGAAGTTCCGTAGCGCCGGCGTCCCGCCGGCTGTCCTGACGGCGTCCCGCCCTCAGCGCGGGTGGGGCGAGTTCCGGGTTCGAGGTAACTCTCGCGGGCGAGTCGCCCGCGGCCACCCCGGCCACAGCATCATCGACCTCGAGCTTGGCCAGGCCCGCCAGGAAGCAGGCTTCATAGCCAAGTACAGACGCCGTGTAATGGTCCGGATGCCGTCCCTTCCAGTAGGGAAGTATTACCACTCGCGGCCGCTGCTGGCGCAGCACGCGTACAACCTTCAGTCGGTTTTCCCAGGTGTTCTCCACCCGTCCGTCAGGAATGTCGAGCGCCTGCCGCCACGACGTGCGTAGGATTTTCGCCGCCTCCGCCGCCTCGCGGGCGCGATCTTCCGCGCCGCCCCGCGTGCCCATCTCCCCCCGGGTGAGATCGAGAATTCCGGTGCGATATCCGCGCTGGGCCATTTTCAGCAGAGTGCCGCCACAGGTTTGCTCGACATCGTCACGGTGGGCGGCGAGGGCAAGAATATCGAGCGGCGCGGTAGACATCAATCGAAGTTCCCTTGCTCCAGTACTACGTTCTCCCGGACAATCATGCGATGGCCGCCATTTCTTGCAAGAGCGGCGATGAGGCGCCAGCCCTGACTACAGTAATCTAAAACATTTGTGTGCTCGCGGGCGACTCGCCCGCGAAGGGACGGGAAGGGACACCCGTCCTCCATCAATTCATTACTTTTTTCGCTCCACCAGAAACCGCGCCAGGTCCTTCAGCACATCGGCCCGTGATCCGAAGCTGTCCAGTGAGGCCAGAGCTGACTCGACCAGCTCGCCCGCTTTCTTTACTGACTCGTCCACCCCAAACAACGCCGGATAAGTCGCCTTCTCCGCTGCGGTGTCTTTCCCCGCCGTCTTGCCCAACTGCTCCGAAGTCTGGGTCACATCCAGCACGTCGTCCACAATCTGGAAAGCCAGGCCGATGGACTGGCCAAACGATCGCAGACTGCCGACCACCCGGTCATCGGCCTCGGCATACAGCCCGCCACTGACCACGCTGGCTCCAATCAGGGCCGCGGTCTTGGAGCGGTGGATGTACTCCAGGGTCGCCAGATCGGGCTGGGTGTGTTCGGCTTCAAGGTCCACGACCTGACCCCCGATCATGCCCTCAACCGTGCCCGTTCCGTGCGCGATTTCTTCAATAATGCGCACCCGGGATTCAGTGGAGCAGCGAATCCGCGAAAGCACTTCGTAAGCCTGGGTCTGCAGCGCATCGCCCGCCAGGATGGCAATCGCTTCCCCAAAAACCTTGTGGCAGGTGGGGCGGCCCCGGCGCAAATCGTCATTGTCGAGCGCGGGCAAATCGTCGTGGATCAGCGAATAGGTGTGCAGCATTTCGAGCGCCGCACCCAGCTCATCAATGCCCGCGGGCAGGGAACCGGCGATCATGCGTCCGGCTTCCATGCAGAGAATGGGGCGCAGGCGTTTGCCGCCGGCAAACACGCTGTGCCGCATGGCCTTGTGGATCGAGACCGGGCGCTGCGTGGGCGCCGGCAGCAGGCGCTCCAACGCCGCGTCGGTCAGTGCCTGGCCCTGCTCCAGAGTCTGCTTGAGCATGCGGGTGAGTATAACAAGGGAACTTGCAGGATCGTCCGAGCTCTGAACCGGTGTCATGCTGAGCGGAGTCAGTCCATTCGCTTGCGAATGGATTGGCGAAGTCGAAGGACCCCTATAGAGGCAACGAGCGCCGACGCAAAATCGAAATCAAAGGCGGCGGACAAGAGTGCCCCCTCCACACACACGGCTCCTCAACGCCTCTTTTCTTTCGCCGGCTTCTCGGCAAAGTAACCGCGCCGGGCCTGCAACTTCAGGCCATCCTGATCGACCGTCACTTTCAGCCGATGGTAGCTGCCGTTCTTTTTTACGTCCTTTATGGAGAATTCCAATAAGTACAGATACTCCGGCGCGGTCGTCAGCCGCTTGAATCCGCCTTCCAGATCGTTGCTGTTGTGAAAATAACTTCCGCCAGTTCCATACGCGAGTTCTGCCATTACATCCTCGTTCAACGACATTGAGCTGCGACGAAACTTAGACTTAAGCTGTGCCGTTTGAGCCGAGCCCTTGATCATCTCGCTGGCGTCTATCTCGCTTGTGTACAAGCCGCGCGCGTCCAGCGCGCTGATCGTCACATCGGCCTGGGCCGCCATATCTATTATTTGCGATTCCTCGGCCCTGGCCTCAGGCCTGAGGACGAGGAACCCCGGCGACACCATAATGAGCAGCCGTTGGCCGGGCAGGCCGACCAGCCTGCGGACAAATTCCCGAAGAGTGGCCAGCGATACCTGAATGTCCTGATCGCCGATCGCCAGAACCCGCATGGCCGCCGATTCCGCCAGCCTCTCGGCCACATCACGCATCCGCAACCCGGGTGAGCAACTGAGCGTTTCGTCGATCGCTGCCTCCAGGGCAGCGCTGTTGTGTTTATCTTCAATCAGGTCGGCATGATAGTAATCGAGATTCGGGCATTCTTGCCCCGCCGCCCGGTACAGGCCGACGGGTTGCAGTTTCATGATCGCTTTCTCTAACTCAGTACGATCGCGCGTCAGGCCGCTATTGATCCGCCCCGAGACGGAAACCACCGCGGCCATGTCCGAGTCCGACAAAGACTGAGCCAGCATTTTGGTGACAGCTTTCTGCGTCTGGGCCAAATCGCCCAGGTTCAGGTGCATGTCGTCGAACAGAAAAACGATGAAACGATCGGGCACATTTGACGGCTGCGAGCTGTTGCCGGCGGGGACTGCCGTGTGAACCGGGCCCGGGTCGGCCTGAATGGCCAAACGCCGCTGAATGCTGAATCCGGTAATGGTTTGCGGCTTGTCGTTGTCAAAGATCTGAAAGTCTTCTTTTTTTAGATTTCCAACGGCATTGGCCTGCCTATCGCGGACGAGCACGGGAACCAGTACCACGTCAACTTTGCTTTGAATGGTGAAGGTGCCATTCGAAGCAGGCATTTCCTTCTGCTGGGCTGCCAGGGGCAGGCAGAGGATAAAAGCGAGGCAGGTTTCGGCAATCGCCGGGAGATGACTTGCACTGATATGAATGGAAGAATTCTACTCTCTGCGGATTGGGGAACCATCCCTGAAAGACGGTAGAGAACTGGTTACCGCCCTGGGAGAATTACATCTTGCGCGGCGCTTTGTCGGTCAGAGGTTCAAAGGCCTCGGCCTGCAGCTTTCCATTCTGTTTCAACAGGATCTCTACTTTACCCTCGGCTTCTTCCAGTTCCTTGCGGCAGGCGGCGGAAAGCTGCATCCCTTCCTCAAACAGGGTCAGAGATTTTTCCAGGGGCACTTCGCCCTTTTCCAACTCCTGCACGATTTTTTCCAGACGTTCGAGGCAATCTTCGAATTTAGCCACCGAGGCGCTCCTGTAGCGATTCTACTATCAGGCCGTGCGCGGGGACGTCCCCAGAGCTTCGAGCACGTCCGCGGCCGCCGAATATCTTCCCGAGGGTGCGCTGATCTGCGCCCCTTGCACCATCTCGCGGACCGCGATCAGCATTTCGCGGGCGATGGCGACTCCTTCCTCGCGAGCCGCTTCGGGAGTCTTGGCCCCGGCCATGCGTTCCAGAATCGAGTCGGGCACCGAGACCCGCAGCTCGTTCTTCATGAATTCGGCGTTGCGCACGCTGACCAGCGGCCAGATTCCCGCGATGACCGGAATCTTGCAGTGCTCGATGCGGCGCAGGAAAGCTTCCAGCAGCTTGAGGTCGAACACCGGCTGCGTGACCGCACACTCGGCTCCCGCCTCGACTTTGTATTCGAAGCGCTTGATCTCTTCGTCGATATTGGGCAGGCCCGGGTTCGCGCCCACGCCGATCACAAACGACGTGCCTGTGCCCAGCGGGTTGCCGCCAATGTCCAGGCCCCGATTGAGATTGTGCACGATGTTGACCAGGCCGATCGCATCCACGTCAAACACTGCCGTGGCGTCCGGATAGTTGCCCATCTTCGGCGGGTCGCCCGTAATGCAGATCAGGTTGTGGATCCCCAGCGCCGCCGCGCCCAGCAGGTCCGACTGCATGCTCAGCACATTGCGGTCGCGGCAGGTGTAGTGCAGGATCGCCTCAATGCCCACTTCCTGCTGCACCAGCAGGGAGAGCGCCTGGTTGCTCATCCGCGCCGAAGCCCGCGGGCTGTCCGGAATATTGATGGCGTCCACGCCCACAGACTTGAGAAAGCGCGCGCCTTCGATTTCCTTGCGGATGTCCGTCCCCTTGGGCGGAACAATTTCCACCATGGTCACAAATTCGCGGGCCGCGATCTTGGCCCCGAGCTTGGACCGCTTGGCCAGAGGAACGGCTGGCTCGGCATTGACCACGGCCGCACTCTGGGTTCTTGACGGGCTGGCTTTGGCCCTCGCCTCGCCCACGCGCAACGCCGTTTTCATGACCCGGATGTGTTCCGGCGTGGTGCCGCAGCATCCCCCCACCAGGCGCACTCCCGCCGCCACGAACTTGCGCGCATAACTCGCCATGTACTCGGGCGAGCACAGGTAGATATTTCGGCCCTCGACCGATCGCGGCATGCCGGCGTTGGGCTGGGCTGCCAGGGGCAGGGAAGTCAGCGCGCGGACGCGTTCGATCACGTCCAGCATGGCCACTGGACCGACGCTGCAGTTGCACCCGATGACGTCAACGCCCCAGCTTTCAATCCGAGGCGTAAAGCTCTCCGGAGTCGAGCCGTCGAGACAGTTTCCGTCCTCGTCGATGGTGACATGGGCTACCACCGGAATGTTTGGATTTACGTCGCGGGCAGCCAGAATCGCCTGGTGAAGTTCCTCCACGTAGCCGAAGGTTTCCAGCATGAGCAGATCAACGCCACCCTCAACCAGGGCGGCAATCTGCTCGCGGAAGGCGGCGCGAGCTTCCTCAAAGGAGGTCTTGCCCAGCGGTTCAATGCGCACACCGAGCGGCCCTACCGAGCCGGCCACCCAAACGTCAAAGCTCTTGGCCGCTTCCTTGGCCAGGCGGACCCCGGCGAGGTTGATTTCGCGGACCCGGTTCTCCATGCTATGGCGCGCCAGGCGAAACGAATTTCCGCCAAAAGTATTGGTTTCAATAATTTCCGCACCCGCCTGCATATACTCGTGATGCAGATCGCGAATCAGGTCAGGTTGCGAGACATTCAGCTCGTCATAGCAACGATTGATGAAGATTCCCTTGGCGTAGAGCAGGGTCCCAGTGGCTCCATCGCACAACACAGGAGACTGTTTCAATCGCGCCAAAAAGTCGGAGGCCATCTATTTGAGAATACAAGATGAAGAGCAGTTTTGCATCCTCCCCAGGATGCCCGCCCTGCCGTTGGCCAGGCAGCGCCCCGCGCACGCCACCAGAAAGGCTCTGCTATAATCCCGTTTCTTGCATCTAACTCTCCATTCTTCATGTTCTTGGGAGCTCCGCGTTTGAGGCAATCCGCGCTCGCTATTTTGATTCTCGCCGCAGCCAGTGGATTGCTGCTGTCTTGCGGGAACAACTATAACAACTTCGCCACCCCTGGGTTACCGATTGAGGCCAACCCAGCCACGATCCGGGTGCATGTTTTCGTCTCCAATCCGTTGTTTTCTTTCTCCACATCGACGTCTCCAGTGCTGAACGTCGTGGATGGGCAGCGCGATCTGCTCTCTCCCAACGTAGTTTCCGTGGGCACGATCAATCCCTCGCCGGGCCCCATGGTGCTGTTCCCCAACAAGAAATTCACCCTGGTTTTAGGCACCTCCGGCAACACCCTGGGCGTGGTCAATAATGTGTCCCAAAGCATCGCGCAGAATTCCAGCGGAACCACCGAGACTATTACGCTGCCCGGGTTCAGCGAAAGTGTGGTGATAGCGCCGGACAATGTTACCGGCTTTGCCGCCGTTGCCAGTGCGCCCGTGGCCGGACAATCTCCGGGAGTAGTCGACGTGCTGGATCTGTCGAAGAACGCGGTTTCGGCCACGATCCCGATTCCGGGCGCGCGTTATCTGGTCCAAAGCCACAACGGCAACCGCGTTCTCGTCCTGGGCAGCAGTCCGAACACGGTAACGGTGCTGACCCCGAGCTCGGTCGGCACCAGCACCGACCCGCGTCTGGATGTTCAAAGTTCGCTTTTCGATCACCCGGTTTGGGGAGCCTTCAGCAGCGATGATTCGACCGCCTACATCCTGAACTGTGGTCCGGAATGTGGCGGAACCACGGCCAGCATCACGCTTCTCGATGTGAACAGCAACTTGCCTGGTCCCAGCATTCGGGTGGACGCCGGCACCGTCGGCCTGCTTTTGAACAACACCCTCTTCGTCGCCGGCACTAAGCCGGGCACCACGTGCGCAGGTTCCAGCACCCCGACGCTAGCCACCACCTGTGGAGAAGTTTCGACCGTCGATCTGGGAACGACGACCGTGACGGCAACGGCCACCATTACGGACGGCTACCACAACCAGATGCAAATGGGAGCCAACAACCAGCTCTTCATCGGATCCCGGACGTGCACCAACGTCAAAGTGCCCGCCAGCGGCAGCAGCCCGGGTGAGGTCAGGGGCTGCTTGTCCATCCTGGACACCGCCAAGTCGAGCGTAGTGGTCCCGCCCGCCAAGGGTGACGTCACAGGGATTCAACCCATCAGCCGCCGCAACGTAGTCTACGTAGTCCAAGACGGCGAGCTGCAAATCTACGACACCACCACCAACCAACTTCAAAAAAACCAGGTAAATATAATAGGCCAGGCTATCGGCGTGCTGCAGGTAGACTGAAGGCAGCTTTTGGCTTTTAGCTCTCAGCTCTCGCCGTAGCCCTCGGCCGAATAATCGCCCAAGCCGCGAAGCGGCGGAACAATAAAGCCCACGGCGCAAGCCGTGGGTAAAGGCGGATAAACAGAAAAAGCCCCAGAGGGCGCAAGAGCCGATCGCCCGTTCTCGTGTGTGCAGGTTAGTGAGCGGTCGTTAATGCACTATTGTTCGGGCGCGCTAAAAGCTAAAGGCTATCTCCCCATCACCAACTCATGCTGCTTCGCCGCCGCAACCGCCTTGTCCGAATACGGCAGCTTAAACGTGTAGCCTTCAGACCATGCCTTCCACTGGTCCATGTAGTACGGACTGAGAAAATTCCCCGCCTCTCCGGTCACCAGGTTCAAGGTGGTCTGGTCGAAATCAGACAGGTCCACGGTGAGCCGCTCCGAAGGTCCATGGGTGCGCGACACCGCCTTCACCGTATAACTGCTGCCAGACTGCGGCTGCACCCCGGGCCCAGCCCAGCGCTGCAGCACTGGAACTCGACTCAGGATCGGGTGCCGGATCTCCACCGGGCTAAACTTTCCCCACTTCCAGGAAGCCAGATCATGAGCCGCGTCGGGACCGCTGACGGCGGCCTCCACGGCTGCGGCCAGCAAATCATCGTAGCCGCCATATCCTTCGGGGAGCCAGCGCTGGGGCTGGTGGTGGACTACATTTTCCAGCCATACCGACTGCATTCCCCAGGAATAAGTCTTCCAGCTCAAGGCACCGTTAACCTGCTTGGGATCGGCGGGCGTGGCGCCCAGCTTGGGCTCGAGCAGCAGCCGCGTGAGCTCGACCCGGGCGCGATACTCGATCGTGGGCGCAGCCGAATCCGCGGCCATCCGGCCATCCCAGCCGCGCAGAATTTCCGCCGCCTGCTGGACTCGCGGCGAAGCCTTCCTGGCATGGTCCACGCCGTACACGAACCGTTCCGCAAAGAAACGATCGGCGTCAGAATAGATGTCGGTCTGCAACCCCAGCATGTCGGCGGCAGAAAATTTCTTCCCCGATTCCAGCACCCGGTAAATTCGGGCAGTGCGCCAGGGAGCCTCCCAACCACTGCTGATCGAGTACGGATAACCGTCCGGCGTGATGCGGCCATTGGCGGTTGCAATGATGCCCGACGGCGGATTGTAAATGCTGGGCAGCTTGTCGAAGGGAATGTATCCCGTCCATTCATGCGCGTTGTCACTGCCGTTTTCGGGAAGGCTGCCGTCGCCGGAGGCGCGAATCGGAATCTTTCCCGTGGCCTGGTACCCAATATTGCCGTCCACGTCCGCGAACACGACATTCTGTCCGGGCGCGTCAAACATCGAAAATGCGCTGCGGAACTGTTCCCAGTTCTGCGCCGAATCCACGTCGAAAAAAGGATTGTGAGTTCCGTCATACAGCGTCCAGCGCAGTGCCAGCTTGCGAGTTTCGCCCGGAACCAGTTCGCTGATGATCGGCCCATGCCGGGTGAGCGCCACATCCACCACCACATCCGGCTTTCCCTTCACGTGGATCACTTCGCTGCGATGCTCCGGAGTCTTCCACCCATCGGGCGATAGGTATTGACCGGCGGGGTTGAAGGTCTCGACGTAAATGTCTTCCACCGTCGGGCCGACATTGGTGAAGCCCCAGGCGATGCGCTGATTGTGCCCCACGATGACGTACGGCATGCCGGGCAAAGTGACGCCGGCGGCGTCGAAGCTGCCGCAGCCGGAATTCTCGCAACGCAGATGCGCTTCGTACCACAGGTTTGGCATCTGGTGCCCCAGGTGCATGTCGTTCGAGAGCAGCGGCTTGCCGGAAACCGTATGCGCCCCCGAAACCACCCAGTTGTTCGAGCCCACCACCAGGCGCTCGTCGGAATCCGATGCCAGCGCGCCCGCCAGTTTCTGCAGTGCCGCCCCGGCGGCCATTCCAGCGACGGAGCTATCCACAGGGGGCCGGGGCGCGTCTTCGTCGTTTATATCCTGATCGGGTTTCGGCTCCAGGCTGGGACGCATCACGGTCGGCGGCCGATCGTGCCACGAGCTGTTCACGTATAGATCGGCCGTCAGCTCCGCCCCCAGCTTGGCCAGGATCTTTTCGCGGTCAAGCGCGTCGCGATAGGGATAGTGGTTCAGGTCTTTGACCATCTGGGCGGCGATCAAAGTCGAGTCCTCTGGAGTCCACGGATGCGGGGAATATTTCAAGATGCGAAACTCTACCGGCAGACGGCCGCGCTGCGATTCGATGTAAGCATTCACGCCCCGCGCATAGGCCTCGAAGTGAGAGCGGGTCTGTGCCGACGAAACCTCCAGCGCCTTGCGCGCGGCCACTCTCAGCCCCAGAATCCTCTGCTCCCGGTCGTGCGGCAGGAACTGGTCGCCCAGAATCTCGGAAATTTCGCCGGCCGCAAATCGCCGCATCATGTCCATCTCCCACATGCGGTCTTGCGCGGTCACAAATCCCTGGGCAAAAAAGAGATCGTCCAGGCTGGCAGCTTCAATCGTGGGCACACCGTGCCCGTCGCGAATCACCCTGACCGGCGCTGAAAGACCCGGGACCTTCAAGGTGCCGTCCAGTTGGGGCAGGGCAGAACGCGCCATGAAGTAGACCCAGCCGAACGCCCCCAGCACCACCGCCAACACTGCAATCAGACAGAATCCGAAGACTCGCCCGATGCCGAAGCCGGTGCGAGGGGAGGAAACCGAGGTCGTCGTCGTTGCCATGCTGAACGTCCATGCTCCTGGGTAAGAAAATCGTAGCGCCGGCGTCTCGCCGGCTGTCGGGCGGGCACTCTGCCCGCCCCGCGGACAGAAATGCCCCCTGAACCAGCCCGCAAAATGCTGGTGCCAGGCTGCCCGCGAGCTTCCGATTCTATGGCGTGCCGCCCGCCAAGACAAATACGGTTCAATGCAGGCGTGAGCGCCCACGCTCGTGCCACCACCAGCCGCGGCAGTGTTCCTCAAGCAGAGCTGACCCGGCCGCGCAGCTCCGGCAGGAATCCGCCAACCAGCGGGATCGTATTGATAGTGAAGGCTATGCCGGGCTCGATCGCAAGATGCCGAAGGGCTGAAGCCACGCCCTTTGTGATTCTGTTTGCCTTGCAAGGCTGATTCTGATAACTTTCGCGAGATTCAGATAGGGCCGGACAGACTGTGTCCGGGGGCTGAGTTGCACAATCTCGGGAGGGAAAGTCAATGGCTTTTTGTAGCGGGTGTGGAACGCAGATCGCGGACGGCACGACTATGTGTCCGGCCTGTAGCAGTCGCACCGCAGCACCGCCGGCAGCCGCTGCCCAGGGCACGACTGGCGGAATGCAGGACAATGTCGTCGGTATGTTGTGCTACATCACCATCATTCCGGCGATCATTTTCCTGGTCATGGAGCCCTACAATAAGAGCCGCTTCGTGCGGTTCCATGCCTTCCAGATGATTTTCTTCAGCGTGGCCATGATTGCCATCTGGATTGGCCTGACCATCATCGGTTTTGTTCCGGGATTGATCTTCATCACGTTCCCGCTCCACATGCTCATTTGGCTGGGATCGTTCATCCTCTGGATCATCCTGTTGATCAAGGCCAATCAGGGGCTGATGTACAAGCTGCCGATCATCGGCGACCTGGCCGAAAAGCAGGCCAACGCCGTCTAGTTTGCGCGTCTGGCGAAGTAAATCGCTGCCGCTCTTCGCGACTTACCGGTCTCCGCGCCGCTGTGCCGGAGGCCGGTTCGGTTCTTCCCTTGACAGATCTTCTCCGGGATGTCATTCCTATTAGCTTTTGGTTCGCATCCTCGCGTTGCCGCGGCAAGCGTGGAAGGCGGAACCGTTGAAGGGAACGATTGAAAGTTCGGGTCTTCTATCACGACAAATGCTTTGACGGGGCATCGTCCGCCGCCCTGTTCTCCCGTTTTTACCGGGAGCGGATTAGTAGCGACGTCACTTTCGTTTTCTCCGGCCTGCTGCATCGTGCCGGCGCGCTGTTCGACGAAAAGCAGTTTGACGGCGACGAAAACGCCATTGTGGACTTCAAGTACTCCAGCTCCCCAAAAATCACCTGGTGGTTCGACCATCACCAGAGCGCGTTCCTTACTCCCGAAGATGCCGCCCACTTCGAACAGGACCAGAGCAATCGCAAATTCTACGATCCCGATTTCAAGTCCTGCACCAGTTTCATCGCCACCATAGCCGAACAGCGCTTTGGCTTTGATCCGGCGCCGGTCGCAGACCTCGTCCACTGGACCGACGTGGTCGATGGCGCGATGTATCAGGACGCCCAGACTGCGGTCGAAATGAAAGCGCCCGCCATGAAGCTCACCCTGGTCATAGAGTCGGCGCAGGACTATACCTTCATTCCACGGCTCATCCCGTTGCTGGCCACCAGGCCCCTGGCCGAGATCCTCGAGGAGCCCTTCGTAGCTCCCCTTCTGCCGCCGTTGCTCGAACGTCATCAGCGTTCGATCGCGGTTTTAAAAGGGCGGATCGAATCGAAAGACCAAACCCTCTTTTTCGATATCACCGACCATGACCTCGAGGGTTACAACAAATTCGTGCCGTACTATCTGCATCCGGAATCGATTTACAGCGTCGGCCTGAGCAAGAGCAGCTTCCGGGTGAAAGTCTCCGTAGGCTCGAATCCCTGGGCGCCTTCGGAGCCGACGGTAAACCTGGCTAAGGTCTGCGAACGCTACGGCGGCGGTGGCCACGCCCGGGTCGGCGCGATTTCTTTTGGCGTCACCGAAGAAGAGGCGGCCCGGAAAGCGGCCCGCGAAATTGCAGACGAACTTCGCGCCAGCGTGCGCGCGACCAAATAATTCTGTCATCCGGAGCGGAGAAAACCGCTTCGCTCGCGAAGCGGTTCTCGGAGTCGAAGGACCCCTACCCTCTTAGCTGCGATCGCCCATCGTAGGGATTGTCGAGCCGTCTGAAAGCAAAATCGGCAAGAGTTCTTGCGTTCGCGCAAAGATAGGCGCGCACGGGGATGGCAATAGGGGTCCTTCGACTCCGCCAGTCCATTCGCCAGCGAATGGACTGGCTGCGCTGAGGACGACAAACCTCAGAACGACAAAGCTCAGGATGACAAATACGTGAGCACTGCCACTAACCCCGTCGTCCTGCGAGCCGAGCGCCTGGGCCGGACCGTCGCTGACAGGATTCTGATTGAAGATGCGAACTTCGAATTGCGAAAAGGAGAAGTACTTGCCATCGCCGGCCCCAGCGGTTCGGGTAAGACTTCATTGCTGCGGTTGCTGAACCGTCTTGACGAACCTACGTCAGGCACGGTGTTTGTCGAGGGCGCCGACTATCGCCAGATGGAGCCGCGGGAGCTGCGCCGCAAGCTTGGCATGGTGACCCAACGGCCGTATCTGTTTCCCGGGACCGTGGCGGACAATCTCCGTTTCGGCCCGGCCCAGCGCGGCCAGACCTTGCAACCTGAAGCGATCGCGGAACTATTGTCCCAGGTTGGCCTTAAAGACTATGCCGGGCGCGACGTAGCCAATCTTTCCGGAGGCGAGGCCCAGCGGGTTTCGGTGGCTCGCACCCTGGCCAACGCGCCGCTCGCACTCCTGCTCGACGAGCCCACGTCGGCATTGGACGAGGCCGCCAAACTCGAGGTCGAGTCCGCCATCCAGAAAGTGGTACGCGATCAGGGCCTGACCTGCGTGCTGGTGACTCATGAAATTGCCCAGGCGGTGCGACTGGCTGGCCGGGCGCTGGTGCTGGAACGCGGCCGGGTGGTGGGCAGCGGTCCGGTAGGGGAGGTATTTCGTGCTTAGACTGTTTTTCCACTCGCAACTACAATTGGGTTTCGCGCAAGCTTTGGTGGCGGCGCTGGCGGCCTTGGCAGTCATCTTGCTAGCTCGCCGCCGGAGGGTTCATCTGGAAAGCGAGACTATGATCGCCATGGTGCGTGGCCTGGTGCAAATCATCGCGGTCGGTTCCATTCTCGTCATCCTCCTGCGCGCTCCCCGCTGGACCGGCGGTCTGCTGCTGGCCGGAATGATCGTGGCGGCAGGCGCAACCTCGGCGCGTCGCGCCAAGGGCATGCCGGACGCGTTTCGCGTCTCTGCCTGGGCCATCGCATGCGGCGCGGGTTCCATCATCGCGCTGATGACGGCGCTGGGTGTGATTGATACCGCGATCACATCGCTGGTACCGGTAGGAAGCATGTTGATTGCGAATGCCATGAACACCAATGGTCTGGCCCTGAACCGCTTTCGCTCCGACGTGATGGCGCACACCGGCGAGATCGAGACCGCGCTGGCGCTGGGGGCAGACGCCCGTAATAGCGTCTCACCCTACGTGCAGGCTGCTTTCGAAGCCAGCCTCATTCCCGCCATCGATTCGCTGCGCTCGCTCGGCATCGTATGGATTCCCGGGCTGATGGCTGGCATGCTGCTCTCCGGCGCCCGCCCGGTGTACGCAGCCATCTATCAGTTCGTGGTGCTGGCCATGATCTTTGCGGCTTCGGGCTTGACCTCGCTGACCAGCACCATGCTGATTCGCAGCCGCGTGTTCTCGCCCGCCGAACAACTGTTGCTGCAGGCAGGAAGATAATCGCGGACTTCTCATGGACCACGTAGCCGCAGCTATCGTAAGCCACGCCAAGGCGGCCGAGCGGCATCGCCGCCGGGCCGCTCTGCGGGCCGTGGCGTCGCTCGAGCTGACCAAAGGCCTGGTCGTGCTCTTGTTGGGGTTCGGCGCGGTTTCGCTGGTCCACAAGGATGCCTGGGACACCGCCGAAGCCCTGCTGAGATTCCTGCACGTAAATCCCGACCACCATCACTATGCGCAGGTCTTCCTCAACCTGGCGGACAACGTCACCGACAAAAAACTGTGGGCGATGGCCGCCGGAGCTGCGGCCTATTCCATCGTCCGCTTCGTCGAGGCCTACGGACTGTGGCTGGAACGGACCTGGGCGGAATGGTTCGCCCTCATCTCGGGGGCGCTCTATGTGCCGATCGAAGCCTACGAAGTAGTGCGGCGGACGACTCCCATTCATGTGGCCGTGCTGCTCATCAATCTGGTAATCGTCTTCTACATGCTCTATCTGAGATTGTCGGCGGCGGAAAAACTGTCATCCTGAGCGCAGCCAACCCATTCGCTCGCGAATGGATTGGCGGAGTCGAAGGACCCCTGTAAGCTTAACGACCCCTGCCATGCCGGAACTGGAAGTCGTTCCTTCCGAGATGCGGTGCCGGCAGCGTGGCGACTGCGCAGCGGATTCGCTATGCCACTCCGCCACTCCGCTCAAGATGACACCTTGGAAGCCAGCTAGGTTAGACCCCGCGTTGTCCCGTTTTTCATGGGACAACCCGGGGTCTTGGGGGGGAAGAGCATGAATTTTGCCAGCAACAAGAGACCTGCCAGTCAAGAAATCAAATGGGTCGGTTTTCCGACGAGAAACGCTAAGCCGCTCTCATCCGCAGTCAGGGGCTGTGACATGAAAAGATTCGCCGGGAAAATACGCGAGCGCTTTGCGGCAGAAATGACGATCCCGCTGGCCCTGGTTGCCATGGTCATGATCGCGCCCCTGCAGGCGGAACAGATCTCGCTCCAGGCCATCGTCACCCCCTCAACCACGATTCTAAAAGATGGCCGCCCCGTCCCCTTCGCCCTTCACGGCTTCATCGAATTCAAAACGCTGGCCGAGTTATTCCCCTACATCGAATCCCAGACCCAGCGCTGGAAAACCATGGACGATGCCGGGCGCCAGCGCCTGGCCCGCGAACTGCTGCGCCGCGGAATCGAGAGCCGCGTCGTCTCCATGATCGACGAGCGTCCGCTTGAAGCCCTGGTCACCCACACCAGAGAGCAACTGCGGCAAGCCCTGGCGCAAGTGAAGGAACCCGTGCCGCCGGGATACGCCGAAGCCTTCCTCGCGGTGCAGGAAAAGTGGAAGCACTCGTTGAACTGCTGGAGCGCCGCGCCTTCGATTCCCGCTCGCGTGCTTTCGAATTGGTATCCCATTGAGGAAGGCATTCCGCTCTACGGCTCCACTTACGATTCCACGGAGCACTTCTGGCAGGCGGTGAAATATCACCCCGACGTGACCGTCGCTCAGCTGGTTGAACTGCTCGCCGTGCTGGAACGCAAAGACTGGGCTCCCTGGCTCGGCCGCCTCGATGCCGACCCCAAACTATATTTGCCCAACGCTTACGCCATTGAGTTCCTGCGCCACAACCTGGCGCCAGAACGCCTCGCCTGGTTTCGCGGCGAGCTGGCGGCTCACGGCCTGCGTCCCGAAGATCGCGCCCGCCTGGTGCAGCAGCGCGGCGCTGCGCCGTTCCGCTTCAGCGCCTTCGAAGAAAAAGTCCTCTGGGGCGACCTGGCCGATCTGTTCCACATGGTCTACGCCTTTTCCACGCCCGACGATCCCATCCGCAAGACCCTGGCCGATCGCCACTTCGACGCCGTTTTCCTCGGCGAGCGCAGAATGGGTTTCATCAGCCCAGACTTCCGCTCCCTAATGCTCGAAATCTGGCGGGTAAAGTATTTGCAGATGCCCCGCTTTCGCGAGGTGATCAGCTCGATCCCCATGGAGATCCACCTCTCCCACTTCCTGAACGACGGCGACTCACCTGACATCCCCATCCCGGTCTACATCGACTACCTGAACCAGATCCGCGACCTGGCCCGCGGCCCCATGTAGGCGCGAGCGCCTGCGCTGGTGCAAAGCTGGAAAGCGAACCGAAATCGGAAAGCATGCCCAAAACGATAACGTTGACGCGAATGTCCGGAAGCAACCAAGAACCACGTGGGGACAGCCGCCCCGGCTGTCCGGCGGAGCGACGCTCCGCGCAGGTTTGGTGAGGAAGACCAAGTGCCAGCCCTACTCGACCCCACAGCCGTGGGCAGCTGTAAAATCAATCGTTCAGCAGAAAGGCACGTTCACCGAAATGCGCTCCGAGATCGAGCGGGCCATCGTCCTCCTGCGTCGTGGCGATGACGAAGCCCTGGAACAGGCCCTGTCTTTGCTCCAGAACACCGTATTTTCTTTCAGTATGAAAGTGTGCGGCCAGCGCCAGGACGCGGAAGACACCATGCAGGAGGTGCTGGTAAAGTCCGTTCCCTATCTGCCCAAGTTCGACAGCCCCAGGGCGCTCGCGGTTTGGCTCTACAAAGTCGCGAAAAACCGCTGTCTGATGAGCCGCCGCAGAAGCAAGTTCGCTCCGCAAGAAGATATTTCTCTGGACGAATTGATGCCTGATCGCCGGGAACTGGAGCAGCTAAGCGGAGGCGAAAGCGTCAACCCCGAAAGTTTCGCAATCCGAAGCGAAGAGGCCGGCCGGTTGCGCGAGGCTATCCACCGGCTGCCGCCGCAATATCGCATTGTTCTGGTCTTGCGCGACATGGAGGGCCTGACCGACGAAGAGGTCGCGGAGATTACAGGGCTCCGGCCCGGGACCGTTCGGGTTCGTCTGCATCGGGCGAGGCTGTTCGTGCGGAAAGAATTGATGAAGACGCGGAAGCCGCGCCGCGGCGCGAAGATCGAAGCGGTCCGGCCGCGAGGTACGGCCACCGGGCCGGCCCCACCTCCTCGATGCAAGGCCTTGTTCGCGGAGCTTTCAAACTACCTCGACGAACAGCTCGATGATTCTCTGTGCGAGAAGCTGGAAAAGCACCTCGAGGGTTGCGATCCCTGCAAGGCCTTTCTCGCCAGTTTGGAAGCCACAATCGAAGAGTGCCGCCGCTTGCCCAGTCCAGTGGCAGACCCTGTCAAGGCCGCCAGGCTGAGAAGGGAAGTGATGGCGCGTTACGAGCAGGCGATGGTGAAGAGATTCGAGTGAGCCTGGCGGCTTACTGATTTGGAGGAGAAGTTCCCTGAGCCTGCAACTGCGCCTCGATCTCGCGTTCCAACAACGAAATGTCCGCGGCGCCGATGTGCCTGGAGTAAATGCGGCCGTCGCGGCCGATCACGAAAGCGATGGGCAGTCCGAGGACGCCTCCGTAAAGCTCGCCGATCTTCGCGTTTCCCATCACCACCGGGTAGTTTATTTTGAATTGCCGGTAGAACTCGCGGACCGGTTCGGGGCCGTCATCCATGGAAACGCCGATGACCTGGAAACCCTGGTCGCCCAACTTATTTTGTAGTTCGACGAAATGCGGGATCTCCTCCCGGCAGGGCCCACACCAGGTCGCCCAGAAGTCCAGAAGAATTACCTTGCCCCGATAGTCCGAAAGTTTGAGCTGTTGTCCGGTCATATCCGGAAGCGAGAATTCCGGAGCGAAGGGATGCTCCGCCGGCGTGACTCTCAGGCTCGGGGACACCCCATGATGACGATTCAGGACATAGAATCCAACCAACAGGGCCGCCACCGCAATACCGACAATAATGATTTTCCGCAAATGGCCTGGGTCCGCGAGAGAAGCCGGATTTCAGTCTCCCTTGGCAGTGGGATAGCCCTTGTCCACCCAGTTCGCGCCGAAATTGTCCGCGATGTAGAGCACCTTGACGTTGGTGAATCCCATGGCCCGCAATGCATCGTCGGCCGGCTTGATGTTGGGACAGTGGCTCCATGGGCAACAGCCGCAATAGATCACGATGAACTTGTTTCGCGGCAGAGCCTCGACCCGCTTGCGCAGCGCCTGCAGTCCGCTTTCGCTCGAGGCCGGACCGATGTACTCGGCGCCAGGAATATGCGCCTGCGTGTACAACACGTGCGACCCCACCTGGATGACGAGCGGCTTTTCACCCCCGGAAGACTGGAGGACCTGGACCAGTTCGTTGGGGTTGAGGAGCTGCGAAGCAGGTATGGCGCTTGCCTGATAGCCGAAAGCGGCCAGCGGCATCAGCAGAATCGCCGTCATCACCATGCCAACGCGGATGCTGTTCCCGTCTTTGTTTAGCATTCTCATAGTGTGAACTCGTGACCTTCATTATAAGGTTCGGCCAATGTAGGCGCGAGCGCCTCGCTCGTGCATAGCGGAAAGCGGCTAAGACTCGGAATTTCACCCCCGGTTCACAACCGCAGTCCTCTTAACTCCGGCTACAATGAAATCGAACGTTCAGCAGAAAGGTAAAAAAATCCAACTCATGCGCTCGTTAGTATTCTTCGTCCTGATAGCTCTTTGTTCCGCGCCGGCCGCCGTGCTCGCCCAGTCGCTGCCCGCAGCCATCTTTACCGACCCGCCCGCCGATGCCGCGCATCCGGCGAAAATGACCGTGCTGCACATCCCCAGCCACGGACTCCTCATCAACGGCGTGGTCTACCAGCCCGCCGGCGCCGGGCTTCATCCCACGCTGGTTATCTTCCACGGCTTGCCGGGGAACGAAAAGAACCTCGACCTCGCCCAGGCCGTCCGGCGCGCCGGATGGAACGCCGTCACTTTCAACTACCGCGGCTCGTGGGGAAGCCCGGGCGTTTATCGCTTCACCCAGAATCTGGAGGACGCCGACGCTGTCCTCGCCTATCTGCGAGATCCCACGACCGCCGCTCGTCTGGGGATCGACACTCAGCGAATCGCCATCGCCGGCCACAGCATGGGAGGCTGGGTAGTCGCGCACACCGCGGCTCACGATCACGCATTGATCGGCGCGATTCTGATTTCTGCCGGAGACATGGGACTTCTCGGCGAGGAACCCCACGACCGCCTGGTGGTTGATATGGCCGACAACATGGAAGGCCTATCCGGCGTCACTGCCCAGAGCATGGCCGACGAAGACCAGGCCAACGCCAAGGTATTCCGCTTCGAGAACACCGCCGCCGATCTGACCCAAACGCCTCTTCTGGTGCTGACCGCCGACGACGGACTCGCCCCGCACAGCGACGCGCTGGTACACGCCATCGAAGCGAAAGGCGGCCACAAGGTGACAGCAATGCACGTCGCCACCGACCACAGCTGGTCCGACCATCGCATCGCCCTCGAGAGCACGATCCTGACATGGCTAGCCGGACTTCACTGATCAAGCGACAACGCGGAGCCGCGATCGGGCAGATGCCGCACGAATTCAGGCTTTGATTCTCCGCGCCGCCAGTCGACTTGAAACGATCCCCGATTGTTCGATCAGGGCTGCGCCATCCGGGCGGGCTGGCCCACCCTTTGGAGACTGACAGTAGAGATCACCGCGACTGAGGCTGCCCCATCCTTTTCGCGCAGGTTGCGAAAAGGGTGGGACCCTCAACTCTGTCCCGCCACAGTGCTCCGTATCTCCACTTACTCTTCGCACCCATGCCAAGGGTTAGAGCAAAAAACTCCCCACCCTTGCAGAAAACGCACGGATGGGGCAGTCTCAGTTGGACCAGCGCCAAAGACAAATTGAGGGAAAGGGTGGGCCAGCCCGCCCCAACTCACTTGTTGCCAGTTTGGGATGGCAATCACATCCTATAGTCATCATGCGAAGGCTCCTTCCTTTCCAGAAGCCTTGGTCCTCAACCGTAGACTACCGGTTTCGGATCGAGCCTTCGCTCTTATCCAATCAGTCCAAGCTCCGCTTGTGCGGGGATTTTCGTCGGTCACAAAAATAGACCGGCGCACGAGATCCCTACCAGTTCAGGCGCGATCTATTGCAAAAGCAGCCGCGGTATCTGGGCGTGCTCGACCTCGCGGCACAGAAAGCGGGATGGGGCAAACCGCTTTTTGCGCGAGACCCGCCAGTTCGTCGATGAAACATTGCGTTCTTTGCGGCCTCTTCCGACCTTCGCGGTCAATAGCTTTTTTACCGCAAAGCTCGCAAAAGAACGCAAAGAAGCCTTGCACCCTCTCGCGATGCCGCTATTTTGCCGATGCTGGCTATCAATAAACCTGGGCCACGCTGGCATAAGTCCATTATCTGGCGGCGTGGCTGAGGATGGTCGATCCTCGAGCTTGGCGGAACCGCCAAAAACCTGCCCCAGCTCTATTGCCTAGCGCGAATGGCTCACCTTATACTTCGCCATGGGTTTAGCGGAAATCAGCCGCTTCGACCACCCGGTTCTGCAGAATTATCTCGTCGATGACGCCTATGACGAGACGTTTGAAAGTCCGGGCAAGCCTCGCCCGCACTACGCTCCTTTATTAGAGACATTTTCTTCGCTGCCCGCCGACGAAATCCGCCGGCGCAAGCACTCCGCCGACCTGGCCTTCCTCAACCAGGGCATCACTTTCACGGTGTACGGCCGTGAGGAGGGAACGGAGCGCATCTTTCCCTATGACCTGCTGCCCCGACTGATCACCAGCGCGGAATGGAGCCGCATCGAACGCGGACTGACCCAGCGCATTACCGCGCTCAACCTGTTCCTGCGCGATATTTACCACGAAGGCCGCATCCTTTCGGATGGCACCGTGCCGCGCGAAATCGTCTATAGCTGCAAGCATTTCCGGCGCCAGATGCGCGGCCTGCAGGTGCCGCGTAATGTTTACGTCGCGGTGGTCGGGTCCGACCTGATCCGCATACCGAGCGGGGAGTTCGTGGTTCTGGAAGACAATCTGCGAGTGCCCAGCGGAGTCTCTTACATGCTGACCAACCGCCGGGTGATGAAACGGATTTTCCCTAACCTGTTTCGCCGCCAGGGCGTCCGCCCGATCGAGCACTACACCCAGGCTTTGCTGAGCACGCTGCGGTCGCTTTCGCCCGAAGGACGGCCGGAGCCGACCATTGTGCTGTTAAGTCCCGGAGTTTTTAACTCCGCCTATTTTGAACACGCCTACCTGGCGCGGCAGATGGGGATTGAACTGGTCGAGGGCCGCGACCTGGTCACCCACGACAATATCGTCTATATGCGGACCACCACCGGGCTTCGCCGCGTGGACGTAATTTACCGGCGTGTCGATGACGACTTTATCGATCCCCTGGCTTTTCGCTCGGACTCCGTGCTCGGAGTCTCCGGCCTGTTCAACGCCTATCGGGCAGGGAACGTGACCCTGGCCAATGCTTTCGGCACCGGCGTGGCCGACGACAAAGCGCTGTATGCGTATGTGCCCAAGATCATCAAGTACTACCTCGATGAAGATCCGGTGCTGAATAACGTGGAGACATATTTACTCACCGACCCGGCGCAGCGACAGCATGTTTTGCAGAATCTCGACAAGGTCGTGGTCAAGGCGGTCGGCGAGTCGGGCGGTTATGGCATGCTGATCGGGCCGCACAGCACCAGCGCGCAGCGGCAGGAATTTCATGATCGCATCGTCGCCGATCCGCGGAACTATATCGCGCAGCCCACCATCACTTTTTCCCGGGCGCCGTGTTTCATCGATGACACGCTGCAGCCGCGGCATGTGGACTTGCGCCCTTACGTGCTGTTCGGAGACAAAGTGACGATCGTGCCCGGCGGGCTTACCCGCGTGGCGCTGCGCCGCGGATCGTCTGGTGGTCAATTCGTCGCAGGGCGGCGGCAGTAAAGATACCTGGGTGTTGAACCAATAAGCGTGCTCGCTGGGGTTAACTAATAAGCCATGCTCTCTCGCGTCGCAGACAACCTCTACTGGATGAGCCGCTACCTGGAGCGGGCCGAGCATGCCGCTCGTCTGCTGGACGTGAATCTGAACCTGATGCTGGACGAGTCCACGTCGAGCGCGGACCGGCGCTGGCGGCGGGTCCTGGCGGCGCTGGGAAATCCGCCCAACCTGGCGTGGAGCGGCGACGCCTACCAGGTGGCGCAGATCCTCACCTTCGATCCGGGAAACCGCTCGTCGATCACCGCCTGTGTGGCCGCGGCCCGCGAGAACGCTCGCCAGGTGCGCGAAGAAATCAGCTCCGACCAGTGGCAGCGGCTCAACCATCTGTTTCATCAAGTGACGCGGCACAAGCCGAATGAGACCGATGATGTGCTGCCCTCGGATTTTCTGTTGGCCGTAATTGAAGGCGTGCACCTCATCCAGGGCGTGACCGATTCCACCATGAGCCATGGCGAAGGCTGGCATTTTATCCAGGTGGGGCGTTACATGGAGCGCGCCTGCGCCACGGTCACGCTGCTCGGCCTGTATCATCGCGAGTTCTGGGGGCATCCCGATCAGACCCCGGAGGCCGCCGAGTATCTGGAATGGATTGGACTGCTGCGGTCGTGCACCGCATTCGAAGCCTACTGCAAGGTCTACACCGCCGACATCAGTCCCGACCGCATCATCGAATTTCTGCTGCTGAACCCGGAGTTTCCGCATTCCGTGCGTTACTCCATCGATCGCCTGCAACGCGCTCTGGAAGCGGTTCACGGCGAAGGCGGGAAGCGGCGGGGAGCGCAGTTGACCCGGCTGGCGGGGCGATTGCAGGCGTCGCTCAGCTTTGGACAGATCTCCGAGATTCTCTCCCAGGATGTGGGCGCATATTTGCACGACATTTTGCGGCAGTGCCGGGACATTCACGAGACCATCTACGAGCTTTACGTGAACTACGCGATCCAGACCGCTTTGGCCGGATAGGAGACCGAGGTTTCATGTTCTATTCCATTCAGCATCTGACGAAATTCCACTACGCCTCTCCGGTCAGCGAGAGTGTGATGGAAGCGCGGATGCATCCGCGCAGCGAGGGCAATCAGCGTTGTCTCACCTTTCACCTGGCGGTGAGCCCGCGGTGCCGGGTGTTTGCGTATCGCGATCACGTCGGCAATAACATCCACCATTTCGATATTCCGGGACAGCATTCTTATCTTGTAATCGTGGCCGAATCGCTGCTGGATATTCAGCCGTCCATCGAACTTCCAGCTTCTCTTGCCGGCCGACGCCTGGGCCGAAGCCGACGCGCAGGTGAAGATGGGGGACTACTGGGAGATGCTGCTGCCCAGCGAGTTCGCACAACCGACGCCGGGTTTGCTTGACCTCGCCAAGCAGTTGGAAGTTCGCCGGCGGGACGATCCGCTGAGCTTGTTGCGGGAGTTGAATCAAAAACTCTACGACTGGTTCGAATATGTTCCCAAAAGCACCAAGGTGGACTCGCCCATCGACGAAGCCATCGCCAGCCGTCAGGGCGTATGCCAGGATTTCGCCCACATCATGATTGCGCTGGTGCGCAGGTTGAAAATCCCCTGCCGGTATGTCAGCGGATATCTTTATCGCCGCGCCCAGGACCACGACCGCTCGGTGGTGGATGCGACCCATGCCTGGGTGGAAGCTTTTCTGCCGCCGCTGGGTTGGGTGGGATTTGATCCCACCAACTGCCTGCTGGCGGGCGACCGCCACATTCGCACGGCCATCGGTCGTGACTACGCCGACGTTCCGCCCACCCGGGGAATCTTCCGCGGGCATACTCCCAGCGAATTGTCGGTCGCCGTGCGGGTGACCGCTTCCGTGGAACCACCTGAACTCGAGCAAGGCCTCCCGGTTCCTGAGGAGTGGTCCCTGCTGGTCGAAAGGGCGCAGGAGCCGCCGCCCGTTCCCGCCGAAAAACATGCAACAGGAACAACAGCAGCAGTAGTTCAGCATCCAGAGTACGCCGTTCGTGCCACCGCCGCACGAGCGAGCCTGCCCTGAGCGAGTCGGAGGCGCTCGCGCCCACATTTTAATAGCATCCTGCCGCCGTTTCTGACATCTCAAGTACGGGCATACGGATAGAATCAGGGGTGTTGACCAACGTATGATTTTCTTCGTCCAACCACTTATGAGAAGGCTGTCAGGAGAGCTGCCGGTGAAGGCGCAGTGTCTGCCATTCCGCCAGATTCCGCATACCACGCGGCTTTTCACCGATTTTCTTTCCTGGTCTCCTTCCCTCCAGCCCTTCTACTCCCGTTCCCCACATTTTTCGGAATGGTTGAAAGACGAAACAGCGGCGATCAGTTATGACCCGGCACGGCGGGCGCGAGTGGCGGATATTCTGGAACGGCAGAACCGGGCTTGGGACGCGTCGCCCAAAACTCTGCAGAATATTGCGCGTCTGCGCGGCGGCGCATCGGCGTCGTCACCGGACAACAAGTTGGTCTATTCGGCGGTCCGCTATTTTCGATTTTCAAGGCGCTGAGCACCGTCAAGCTGGCGCACCGAAGCCACCGCAGCGGGCTCTGACTGCGTTCCCGTGTTCTGGCTGGCTACGACCGATCATGATCTGGACGAGATCAGTCACGTTTCGACTTCTAGCGACCGGACGGCTCGCTGCAGAAACTCTCTTCCACTACCAGAGGACTGCCCGATGCGCCCGTCGGAACAGTAACCTTTGGTCCCGAGATCGAGGCCTTGGTTGAAGCGGCCGCCGGATTTCTGGGCGATTCCGAAGTCATGAAATTCCTGCGTGAGGCCTACCGCCCGGGAGAGAACTTCGGCAGCGCCTTCGCGCGGCTATTCTCGCGGCTGTTCGCCGAGTGGGGCGTAATCCTGCTCGATGCTTCGGACCCGGACCTTCACCGGATTGCCGCGCCCATTTACGGTGCCGCCATCGAACGGGCGGCGGAACTGGATGACGCTTTGCTGGCGCGCGGCAGGGAACTCGAAGCCGCCGGCTACCACCAGCAGGTCAAGGTGACGCCCTCGTCAACGCTCCTCTTTACGTTGCGCGACGGTGCGCGCGTGCCGGTACATCGACGCAAGAATGGCAGCGGCGCGGACTTCCTGGTGAATGATGAAGTATTCTCAGCCGATATGCTGCGTCGCGTTGCATCCGCGCCTGAGCAGTTCAGCGCCAACGTATTGCTCCGGCCGGTGGTGCAGGATTACCTGTTACCGACGCTGGCTTACGTGGGCGGAGCCGCGGAAATAGCCTATTTCGGCCAGGGCGCGGTGGTCTATAAAGCCCTGCTGGGGCGTGCTACGCCGATTCTTCCGCGTTTTTCCGCGACCCTGGTAGAAGCGAAACCTCAAGCGTTGCTTGAACGCTATGGCCTGTCCGTGCCCGATATTTTTCAGGGCCCCGAAGGCGCTGCGGGAATCTCTGGCAAAACATACGCTGCCCGCCGACCTGCAAGCCGCCTTCGATCGGGCCGAGTCGTCGCTGAAGCAGTCCCTGGGCTCGATTCAGCAATCGCTGGAGCGTCTGGACAAGACCCTGGTGGAAGCCGTCGGTTAACGCCGGATCGAAGATGCAGCACCAGCTCGAGCAGTTGCGCTCAAGGGCGGCGCGGGCCGAGCTGCGGCAAAGCGAGATTTTAGGACGCCACGCTGAATTGCTGGGCAACGCCCTCTATCCCAACAAGGTCCTGCAGGAGCGGGAGATCGGCGGCGTCTATTTTGTGGCCCGCCATGGGTCTGAGCTTTTGCGCGGCCTCTATGACACACTTCGCACCGACTGCCTGGATCATCAGATCGTTTCGCTCTAAGAGTTTCATTTCTCGCTCGTCGCCAGGTAAGTTCCCAAGCCAACCATGATGACTCCCGTAGCCGTGCGTTGGCGCCGGCGGAAAGTGGCGGACGAGCGAATGCGATTGCCCAGAGGGCCCGCCAGCGCGGTCACGACCAGGTCTGCCGCTGTATTCATCACCACCGACACGCTGCCCAAAATCAAGAATTGCAGGAATATGTGGCCGTTCTGCCGGTCCACGAACTGCGGGATGAAAGAAAGGAAAAAGAGAGCCGTCTTGGGATTCAGAACCTCCGTGGTTACACCCTGCCAGAAGGGACCCCGTCGGGGTAGAGTGGCATAGGTTGAGGCTTCGTCATTGCGCTGTCCTGCATCTCGATGGGCTTCGAGAATCATGCGAATTCCCAGGAAACACAGGTAGGCCGCGCCAGCATACTTCACCGCTGCGAATGCCGCGGCAGATCTCGCCAGGATTACCGAAACACCAGCGGCGGCAGCGAAAACATGCACCATCCCACCGGCGAAGGTCCCCAGAGCGGAAAGCGCACCCTCTCGCTTTCCCCCCGCCAGGCTTCGCGCCAGAACGTAAAGCATTCCCGGTCCGGGAGCGACTGCCAGAAGAAAAGCTGCTGACAAAAATACAAAGAGCTTGGCTGTAATCATGATCAATAAATTGTAGCTGCTCCCTGCGCGCTGAGGTCGATCGGCGATATTCTATCCCAGCGAAATCGACGGAAGTGACCTGTCTGGCGGCGGTCGGTTGGCTGATTCGGAACTTCGGGAGGAGCGTGAAATTGGCGGTAGCGATTAAGTTCAGTTCAATCTGACCCACTGCCAAATTGCCCTCAAGGCTGACTTCGCGGCCGGAAAAGCGTAATATCTTTCCTTTTGGTGAGCCATCAGGTTTCTATCCGTTGGCGTCCAAACACCGCACCCATGCCCCTGTCCCTGACCTCGCTGCTGGCTTCTCTTCCCGTATCCCTGACGCGGCTGAATTCAGTTTTCCGAATGCAGCTGCTGGTGCTGTTCGTGTTCGAGGAGTTTGGTAAGAAAGGCGACATATTCAACATCTTGTGGGCCCTGGTCTTCGGCTTTGCCACCCTGAATATTCTTGGCCTGGTCGCCCGGCGTTTTGAGCCCAACCGCAACCGCCTGAATTTCGGAGAGACCATTGCCATCATGGTGGTCATCGTCTCTATCGTCCTCCTGGGCTGGGAGATGCTTACCCTGTTTAAGATTTTCCCCATCAAGCTGCAGCGTCACGACTAGCGGTTTTGCGGTATGATTCGGTCATGCCGAAGAACGTCCCCCCGTTCGAGGTAACCTGTCCCTGCTGCAACGCTGTCCTCAAGGTAGACGCCGAAATCAAGGGCGTGATCGCCCACACCGCCGCGGTTAAGCCCAAGATGTTTGCCGACATCGAAGAGGCTGCCCGGGCCATGAAGGAGCAGGATACCCGTCGCGACTCCATCTTCCGGCAGTCGGTGGAGGCGCAGAAGCATGCTTCCGACCTGCTGGAGAAGAAGTTCCAGGAGGCGGTCAAGAAGGCCAAGGAATCTCCGGATACGGGAAAGCCGATTCGGGACTTCGATTTGGACTAGTTTGTCGCCAGTAATTCACAGCCCTAAATCGATTCAGACGTACAATGCCGCATGGCCCGCCCTCCGCTGCTACTCGGCCATCGCGGCGCACGCGCGTCCACCGCAATCCCGGAGAATACTTTTGCCTCGTTCGATCTCGCGCTCGAGCAGGGCTGCGACGGTTTTGAGTTTGACGTTCGTCGCGCCGCCTGCGGCACGGCCCTGGTCTGCCACGACCCCAAGGTCGGAAAGCTCAAGATCGCAAACACGCGGGCCCGGCAGTTGCCCAGATTGCCCCGGCTCCATGATGTGATCCAGCGCTATGCCCAGCGCGCCTTCCTGAACATCGAGCTTAAAGTGAAGGACCTGGAATCGAAGGTGCTGAATGCGTTGGGCGAATTTCCGCCCAGACAGGGCTATGTGGTTTCTTCCTTCATTCCCGACGTGGTCATGGAACTCGAAGCTCGCAGCTCGTCGGTCGCGATCGGAATTATCTGCGAGACGCCGGCGCAACTGGCCCGCTGGCGCAAGCTGCCGGTGGACTACGTGATCCCGCAGCAGCCGTTGGTGAGCCGGTTGCTGGTGCAGGAGATTCAGGCCGCCGGGCTCCAGGTTTTGGTGTGGACGGTGAATGAAAAGGAAGCCATGCTGCGCCTGGCGGATTGGGGAGTCGACGGGATCATCTCTGATGACACCGAACTGCTGGCGCGTACCCTCGGCTGATCGAGTTGCCCACCACGAACCATGTAGAGACAGCTGTCCCTATGTGGTTCGTGACGGTCTTCGGGCAATATCAATCAGCGGCGGTCTGCACCACCCTGTCCATCGGCCGCCGGCTTGCGCAGGAAAGCGGCGCGCTCGATTTCGAATGCCTCCAGCTGCGCCGCCGATTGCGCATCGTTCCATCCCATGGCGGCGCCGATCCGCGCCGCGGCTTCGCGGCTGCAGGCCGGGGACCAGCATCCGCCCAAGGCCACCGGCACGCGCCGCAGCAGCACATCGCCCAGCGTGGCGGCGCATTCGCCGGCAAAAGCATCGACCGCTTCGGCGACAATGTGCTCGCTGTGGGAACAAAGTGGAGCGCGGAGATCCGGGTGGCGCTGCGCCATGCGCGAGATGTCCAGGGCGCGCCTGCCATGCCATTCCACAATGCCGCGGGCCGTGTCTTCGCCAATTCCGCCCGCGCTGGCAATCTCGATCACCCACTGGTCCAGCAGCAAAGCGGCGCTTTCCGCCGAGACGATGGCCATGGTTTTCGCGGACTTCGGCGACACCCCGATTTTGGCCGCGCACTGGCGCGCCAATTCCGCCGCCGTGGTCAGCTTGCCGCCAATCACGGAAACCAGGTGTTCGGCGCCATCCTGCGCATGATCGTGCAGGTAGTGTTTGCGGGTCACTGCCGAGGCGTTTTCCTTCGGCGCAAAAGGCAGAGGCCGGACCCCGGCGAAGGTATAGCGGATGTCCGCAGCCGAAAGCTTCACCTGCGGAAAAAGGTGGGCGAAGGAGCGCACCAGATATTCGATCTCTTCCGGCGAAGGCTGGACCTTGCCCGGATCTCCCTGGTCCGCAACCTCGGTTGTGCCCACCAGCACCTGCTCATTCCACGGGATCACAAAAATTGGACGCTTATCCAGCGCTTCGGTGTACACCGCGGCGTCGGGAGCGCCCGCGAAGCGGGGCAGAACGATGTGCGAGCCGCGGACCCCGCCCACCATGGGCTGGGAAGTTTCGACGCGGGAGCGCTGGCACAACCGGTCTGCCCAGGGACCGGTCGCGTTGATGATCCAGGTGGCCTCCACGCGCTCTTCCTTCCTGCTCAAGCGATCTCTCAGGAGAACCCCGGCTACCCGGCGATGGCGGACGTCCACGGCGAGCACTTCCGTGTGATTGCGCGCTTCCGCGCCCGCCTCCATGGCCTCGACCAGCCACTCCGCCACCAGGCGCTCAGGGAACTCGCATTGGGCATCTTCGTAGCTGAATACCGACCAGCGCCGGCCAGAGTCGAGCAGGCGCTCCAGCTTCTGCTGGTCCGCGCGGCTCGATCCGGCCTGCAATCTGCCTCCGCCCAGCCGGCGATACAGCCAAAGACCAGTGCGTATGGTGAGCGCGCTGCGGCCGCTGTTCTGGTCGAGCGCCAGCAGGAAATGTATGGGATGCACCAGGTGCGGCCGCTCCCGCAGCAAGCGCCGGCGTTCGATCAGCGACTCGCGGACCAGTCCGAGCTCGGCATGCTCCAGGTAGCGCAGGCCGCCGTGAATGATGCGGGTGGCGCGGCTGGTGGTGCCGGCGGCGAAGTCGTGTTGCTCGACCAGCAGGGTGCGGCGGCCGGCCCGGGCGCATTCCCGCGCGATGGCCACCCCGTTAATCCCCCCGCCAATGACGATGACCTGAAAGCGTTCGCCTTCAAGCGGCCGCCGGATTGGGGGAGCGTAGTTCATATCGAGGCCAGGCCGCGAGCCTGCCGTGTGGAACCCTCTTAGGATAACCTGCCCGCGCTTTGCCGATTCGGAAAAGATAACATCGGTCAGCAGGGTAACCTCGCGGCTGGTTCTAGGAGACGTCATCGACCTGTAGCGCAAGGTGAGTAACTCTGGGTAAACTACTGTATAAAAATAAGTTATCTGGCAGTTAATTGACGCCATGTCATCCTGAGCGTAGCCTCAAGATGACAGAGTTCCGGTGGCGGCTGTCAGGCGCTACCCAGAGCCAGCCCCGCGATTCGCTTCGCGAATCGCCGGGCGGAGTCGAAAGTACCCGCTATACAGCTTTCGCGGGTCGCCGCCCGCTCTGGATGAGCGGGACACCCGTTGATTCCAGCACCGTCATGAAACGATGTCGTTGGTGGCAGATCTACTCCAACTTCGATCAGCCCATTCGTACGACTGGGCTTGTACTTCGCCAGGAGGACTCGAGTCCTTGGAGGCTCACTTTGAAACCATCCCCCTTACAACTGAGCGTCATCCCTGCGATTCGCTTCCGAATCGCAGGGCGAAGTCGAAGGGCCCCTATACGCTTTCCGGGTGCATGCCAGCAATTGAGGATCGGACGCCGGTGATGCTCCGCGCAACAAGCGATGCCTTCAAGCTGGCCTGAGGGCCTTCGACTCGCCAGCCCGTTCGTAAACTAATGGGTTAACCCAGCTCAGAAGGACAGCTTTGCGAGCTCCTGCATTCATTGCCCATTCCCACGCCGGTCGTTTACAGTGTGTGAGCCTCATGCCGACCACTGGAGAACGCTTCGAACGCGCGGTGTCGATCATGGCCCGGCTGCGTGCCCCGGGAGGTTGTCCGTGGGACCAAGAACAGACCTTCGATTCGATCAAGCCCTACACCCTTGAGGAAACCTACGAGGTCCTGGAAGCCATCGACAATCGGGACTGGGACGAGCTCCCCGGCGAGCTGGGCGATCTGCTGCTCCAGGTTTTGTTCTATGCCCAGATGGCCAAGGACCAGGGCACATTCTCGATCGACGAGGTCCTGGATCGCCTGTGCAGCAAGTTGGTTGACCGGCACCCGCATGTTTTCGGCGATGTGAAGGCTGAAACTTCATCCCAGGTGCTGCGGAACTGGCAGGTGTTAAAAGCGGAAGAGAAAAAGAAGAAAGCGGCAGCGGCCGGCGATGACAAGAAAGACTCGAACCTTCCTGAGTCAGTTCTGGCGGGAGTCTCGACGGCAATGCCGGCGTTGATGGAAGCCTATAAACTCAGCTCGCGGGCGGCGCAAGTTGGCTTTGACTGGCCGGACATCGGCGGGCTGTTTGAAAAGCTGCAGGAGGAAACGGCGGAATTGCAGCAGGGCCTGGAAGAATATCCGGCGCCGGGTCCGCGACCCCATGGCCGCGGGGTTGCCGGTTCCGGCGCACCGCAGGTGCCCGAAGATCTCCGGCAGCATCTCGAAGAGGAAGTCGGAGATCTTTTCTTTGTGCTGGTGAATATCGCGCGCTATCTGTCACTCGATCCCGAGTCGGCCCTGAGAAAGACGAATCGAAAATTCAAGCGCCGCTTTCAATGGATCGAGGAGCAGTTGCGCGCCTCCGGACGCGGCCCGCAACAGGCATCGCTGGCGGAGCTGGAGTCCTTGTGGCAGCAGGCCAAGCTCCGCTCGGCAGAAGACGACCGGGGCAGTGAGCGCGAGGCGGGATGAACGGGAGCGCTCTGCTGATCCGCAATTGCCATGCCCTGGATGAAATGTCCGCCTGTGTGAGCCTGCAAAAGGAAGTGTGGAATTTCACCGACCCCGAACTGGTGCCGCTGCGCATGTTCGTGGTGGCCGAGAAGATCGGTGGACAGGTCATCGGAGCCTTTGACGATGGGAAAATGGTGGCGTTCGCTTTGTCTCTGCCGGCCTGGCGTGGCGGACATTGCTATCTCCATTCGCAAATGTTAGCGGTGCGGAGCGAATACCGGAACGCGGGCCTGGGGCGCCGGATCAAGCTTTTTCAGCGGGAGGACGCTCTGGCCCGGGGATTCGAATTGATCGAGTGGACATTTGATCCCCTGGAAATCAAGAATGCCTATTTGAACATCGAGCGCCTGGGCGCCATCGCGCGCCGCTATCACGTCAACCAGTATGGCATCACCTCTTCGCCGCTCCAGGGTGGCTTGCCTTCCGACCGGCTGGTCGCGGAATGGTGGCTGAAATCGAATCGGGTTGAGAGCCTGCTGCGCGAGGCGCGCAAGCCGGGCGTTTGAGGTCTTCAAGACAATTTCGGTTCCCGCTCAAATTTATGAATGGAAGGCAGCGCCGTCCACCCGGGAGCGCGCCCGGGAAGTTCAGGAGCGCAACCGGAAGGATTTTTTGCAGGCGTTTTCCGCTGGGCTGGCGGTTTTGGGCTACGAACGCGATCCGCAGGGCGCCGGTAAATTCCTGCTCGGGCGATGGGAAGAGCGGTGGGGAGAAACCTGGCAGTATCCTGCCTGAAGTCCTATGAAGATCGAGACCATCACACTGCGCGAAGTGCGAATGCCGCTCGTCCATTTTTTCGAGACGAGCTTTGGCCGCATCTACAGCCGCCGCATCCTGCTGCTCACCGCCCTTTGCGATGGCGTCGAGGGCTGGGGAGAATGTGTCGCCGGCGAAGATCCGTTCTACAGTTCGGAATGGATTGAGACCGCCTGGTCAACCATCAAAGATTACCTGGCGCCCGCGGTGCTGGGACGACCGCTGACCGCGGCCCACGAAGTGGCCGGGCTCATGGCCAAGGTGCGCGGACACCGCATGGCCAAGGCGGCGATCGAAAACGCCCTATGGGATGCCGAGGCCAGGCAGAAACAACAACCCCTGTGGAAGCTGCTGGGGGGCACGACTCGCGAAATCCAGTGCGGCGTCTCGATCGGTATCCAGGATTCGATCGAACAGCTGCTGGACAAAATCGAGACCGAACTTGCCGCCGGCTATCGCCGCATCAAGGTGAAGGTAAAGCCGGGCTGGGACATAAACGTGCTGGAACGGATTCGCACCCGCTGGCCGGAAATTCTCCTGAGCTGCGATGCCAACTCCGCCTATACCCTCGATGAGGTCGAGCACCTGCGCAAGTTTGATCGCTTCAAGCTGCTCATGATCGAGCAGCCGCTGTGGCATGACGACATCTATTATCACGCCCGGCTGCAGCGCGAACTGAAGACCGCCATCTGTCTGGATGAATCCATCCGCCATGCCCGCGACGCGGCGGCCGCGGTCGAAACCGGCGCCTGCCGGATCGTGAATATCAAGGTCGGCCGGGTGGGCGGGTTCAGCGAGGCCAGAAAAGTACACGACGTATGCCAGGACAACAACGTCCCGGTATGGTGCGGCGGAATGCTCGAAACCGGCGTGGGCCGGGCCCACAACATCGCGCTCTCCACCCTGCCGAATTTCCGCTTGCCCGGCGATGTGTCCGCTTCGAAACGCTACTGGGCGGAAGATATCATCGAACCCGAGGTCAAAGTGAGCGCCCAGGGAACGATTGCGGTGAGCGACGAACCCGGAACCGGCTACCGGATTCGCCAGGATTTGATCGAGAAGCTGGCCGTCCGAAAAGAAACTTTCACAGCGCGCTAGCGGTGTGGGGCGGACACTCTTGTCCGCCGCCTTTGACCTTGGTTTTGGGCTTGTCCTCACGGCAGAACGCTCCCTCGAGCCGGACTCTACAATCGCGACTGCAAAACCAACTTCAAAGGCGGCGGGCGAGGGCGTCCGCCCCACACGGAACTATCTGCTGCCGCCGCTGGGCGTGCGATTTTGAGCGATTGACGGCTTGCTGTTGTTTCAGGAGCTGGATGCCCTGGGCAAAGGTCAGGTCGGCGGGCACGGGATGGAAATCGCTATAGATCTCCGTCGACTTGATATCGATGCTCTTGAACAGAAGAATCTTGCCGGTAAAGGCCAGGTCCATGCGGGCGATGCTCCAGGTGTTGTCGCCGATATCCGTCTGATCGACCTGGAAATGGCCTCCGCGATCGAGATGGCCCAGGATGCCCCATCCGAAGGACTACATCTTTGAACAGCGTGCCATCGATTCGGGCAATGTGCTGTTTCGGGGCATCGATCAGCACCACCCCCTGCATGCCGACCAGGACCAGCTCCACGTGCGAAGGCGGATCGTACTTGGGATTTGGACGAAACTTCAGCCGCAAAAGCTCGTCGCCGGGTTTGCCCTACCCCGGGCCTGCCGGTCTCGGTTCCATCGTATTCGTACAGAAAAGCATCGGGTAGCGCTTTGAGGATCAGGTTCACCCGCTCGGCACTTTCTTTTTCCTGTCTCCGCTTGCGCGCCAACTCGCCAGGTCATGTTCACGAATCGTTCGATGCGGCCATATTCGGCCTGGCGCTGCTCCTGATCCAACGGTTGGCCATTGTTCGCCACCACCAGCCCAACCATCGCGTCGCGCGTCTCCACCAGGAGTTTGGTCTGGGAACCAGCCGGCGTTTCCTTGCGCTGCAGACACATGTATTGCGCGTAGCCTGGTTGTTACTCTTGATCTCGTTTTCGACGGCGCGCCTGACCAGTTCGCGGGGTGTGAGCGCAGGCGGACCCTTCCGCCACGCACAACGTTGCCAGATTGAGGGCAAGAACCGCCCACAGCAATCGCCCGGCAGTGCGGAACAGGATCATTCTCATGGGATCAAGAGCCACGCCCTTCATAGATTAGACGAAAACCGGGGCCGGGATGTTGTCTAAATGGCCCCCAAAGCCGTCGGTCGTCAGTCTTCAGTCCGTCAGTCGTCGGCCAATCGTTGGCCCGTCGAAATAAGGGGGCTGACAACTGACGACTGACGTCCGACGACTGTTACCTCAGGCATCCGAAGGGCCACTCTGGAACCGCTAAAGGCAACGGGTCAAGGCGCCGATTGGACAGGTGGCAGGTTGCCCCGGTGATCGCCGTGGGATATAGTTCGATGAAGCACGAATGGCGTTCGCGAAGGGTTGCGGGGTTTCCTTTCAATTAGTTTTTCTGGCCCTGGCAAGTCACAGGTGACTTGGGATTCCCGTGCGCGTCCGGTTCAGTAGATGGGCCCAAGGAGGCCAAAATCATGGAGACGCCGAAGACGGCAGAGTTTGCGCACATTGGCAAGTCCGTCATCATCAAAGGTGAACTTTCGGGCAGCGAGGACCTTTACGTGGATGGCCAGGTGGAAGGGAGCATCGAGCTCTCGGGTAACCGCCTGATCATTGGTCCTCACGGGCAGGTTCGCGCCAACGTGAACGCCAAGGGCGTGATCGTTCAAGGCAAGCTGGATGGAAACATTCGCGCCTCGGAACGTGCCGAGCTGACGAAATCCGCCATCGCCGTGGGCGATATCGTGACCCAGCGGATTGCCATTGAAGAGGGCGCGTTCTTTAAGGGCAAGGTCGATATCCAGAAGGACACGACCCAGAAGCGCGGCCCCGAAGGACGCTGCGAAGACAGAAGGGGCCAAGCCGGCGCCGGCGGCCAGCGCATCCGCGGTAGCGGGCTCTGCGGCCGCGGGCGGGGCCGCCACCGTGGCGATGAAAGCGATCCCGAGCGACGGCAAGTAGTTCCTGCCCCGAAGTTCTTCCGCTGGCGCGGCAAGGCAGCGAATGAATCCGGCGTCCAGCGGTTGCCGGCGGCGTCAGCTGCATAAAGCTTGATGAAATTTTTCGGTTCCTCAGACAGCACCGCGCAGGATTCGGCGGCGGCCCAGCGAGCGCAAGCTCACACGCCGCTCCAGCAGCCTCGCCCAGCTGATCAAGACCCTGGATTCGGAAGAAACGCTCTGCATACTCGACCTGGGATCGACCTCGCCAGCCAACATCCGCTATTGCACCGAGCGCGGTCACAAGATCTACAGTGACGACCTGCTGATTTCCTCCACCGATCCGTCGCTCGTCATCAAGGATGAGGCGGGCAAGCCTACGCTCGACAGCAAGCGCTTTTTCGAAGAGAACCTGGTCTATCCCGGGGCCGAGTTCGATATCGTGCTGTGCTGGAACCTCCCCGATTATCTGGATGAAAGCCTGGTGAAGCCGGTGGTGGGGCGGCTCTGGTCGCTGCTCAAGCCCGGAGGCATGCTGCTGGCGTTTTTCCACACCCAGGAAGCGGGCCCGGATGCGCCCTGCTACCGCTATCACATCGTGGGCGGCGATGTCCTCGAGATGTCAGCACATCGCTCGCGGGGACGGAAAAAAGGGCGCGCCGCCCAGCAAGTTCCGCCTGCAGCGCGTCTTCAACAACCGCAACATCGAAAATCTTTTCCGCGATTTTGCCTCCATCAAATTCTTTCTCGCCCGCGACAACATCCGCGAAGTCCTGGTCGTGCGCTAGCCCATGTTTCTGATTTGTCATCCTGAGCGGAGCCATGCGATTCGCTTGCGAATCGCATGACGCAGTCGAAGGACCCCTATAAGCTCATCGGTCCCGGAAGCCATGCCCGAACCACGTGGGGACAGCCGCCCTCGGCTGTCCGGCGGAGCGCAGCTCCGCTCATTTCGCTTTCGGCAAAAGGCAGTCGAGCTCCGCTCCACCGGGCAGCCGGGGCGGCTGTCCCCACGTGGTTTCAGGTCAATCGAGTGTGCTCTTTCCTGCGCTGCTCGTGATGGCGCCGCACGAGCGCGGGCGCTCGCGCCCACATTGCTTCAGCGGGTCTTGCGCACCAGGTAATTGGTGAGTGCGGGACTATTTTCCAGAATAGAAAGGAACGGCCGGCGAATGTATCCGGGCAGAACCAGCATCCGGCGAATCTTCGAGGACGCGCGAAACACTGGCAGCAGCGACGACTCATAGGACTGGCTATAGCGGCGCACGGCCTCGGGCAGGGAAGCCTCGCCCGCAAAAAAGGGCTGGAGGCACTGTGCCGCCAATGAGCCGCTGCGCAGCGCCAGCGAAATTCCGTCGCCCACGAACGGGTCCACGAAGCCGGCAGCGTCTCCCACCAGGAGAACACCGTCGCGCTCGGGCTGAGGATTGCGGAAGATCAACGGCGAGGTACTCACGGGATCGCTGAGCAAAGTCCAGTTCCGGCTGCGCTCGCGCAGCGCCGGGATGCCGGGCAAAGACTTCAGGCAGCGAGCTGGCCACGTCGGCGCGCACCATGGCCGACGCATTTACCCGTCCGGTACTCAGACTTTTCGTCGCTGACCGCGACCGGCTGGACGCCGCAATAGCCGCCCTCGAAGAAATACAAATCCACCGACGGCTGCGACACCGGCTCGGCGAAATGGGCTTTCAGTCCGAGCCATTTCTGGAGGCGCCTTCCATTGTCCGGCAGGGGCGCCGATTCAGGTTCGACCATCGTCCCGAAGCATTGACCGACGCCCGCGCTTCAAATTCTTCGCCGGCGGTAGCGACGCGGAACGGACCAGTGCCGGCAATGGTTTGCACGGTCACCTGTTGCCGTGCATCCACGCCGGCGCTGACGGCGGATTGCCAGAGCGCCGCATCGAGATCGAAGCGGGCAATGCTGGCGGCAGGCGGGTCCACGGCGGCCTGCAGGGTGCGGCCATCGAGAAAAATCCGGGCGCGCGGAATGCGAACCGCATCCTGTATCAGGGCAGCGTGTTGAGGATCGAGGAGATCTTTGAGCAGGCTAAGGGACTCCGCGGAGACAAACTCGCCACACACTTTGTGGCGCGGAAATCGCCCGCGTTCCAGCAGCAGGACTCGGGCGCCCCTGCGGGCGGCGGAAATAGCGGTGGATGCGCCCGCCGGGCCGCCGCCGATGATTGCGAGATCGTAGGACATTCAGCACTCAGCCTTCAGCCGTCAGCTTTCAGCTGTCAGCCTCGTTCCATACTCCTGTCATCATGTGTGGCCCTCAGGCAGCAAGGGCGTTGCCATGCAAATGCATAGATGCTTCGCTTCAATCAGGATGACCGCCCGTCAAGTACCCTCAGTGTTTCCACGCGATCACTCCCATGCGGAACAGATAATGGCGATGAATCTCCACTCGGGCGGCGCTCGATTGCGCGAGTAATGTCTCGATCTCTGCCGGCGTATACGCCTGGCGGACCGATGCGGGCGCGTCATGCCGGGTGATGCGGCTGTGGTATAGGGGCATGCCGGCGAACACCAGGGACAGGTGCAGTGGGTGCCGGACCAGGTCATTGATCAGACACCGCAACCCGGCAGACTCGCAGCGCTTCGTCGACAAATTGCACGAGCTCCTGCGGAGACAGATGGTGAGCGAACAGGCTGCAGCTCAGCAAATCGAAAGCTGCGTCTCGAAAGGGGAGCGCGAGAGCGTCGCCCGCCACCACCCGGTTTCCATTGCTCAAATGGGAGGGAACGCGATCGAGCAGAGTGACTTGCAGGTGAAATCCACGATGCTGCAGCCGCTAGCCCACCGTCTCCGGAACGTATCCTGATCCGGCGGCGACTTCCAGCAGCGACAGCGAGGACTGCTTCGTCTCGCGGGCCACGCGCGCAACCATGTTCTCGGTGGTAGCCACACCCCCGAACCAGCGATTGATCCGCCGCAGATCGCCGAGAGACGCCGTTACCTCCGCGGGCGTGCCGGAGTCGCTATCGAGCAATTCGGTGGTGGGTACACGCTTCATGGAGGAGAGTCGTCGGTCGTCAGTCTTCAGCGAATCTTAGCCCGCTTTGCTGACGACTGAAGACTGACGACCGACGACTGTTCTTAGACTTCGGCCAGTTCCTCTTCCAGCAGCTGCTTGTTGTAGAGGTCGCTATAGTAGCCGTTGCGGGCCAGCAATTCGTCGTGCGTGCCCAGTTCGACGATGCGGCCGGCGTGCAGCACCGCGATCCTGTCCGCATTGCGCACGGTGGAGACGCGATGCGAGATGAAGATCGTGGTCCGGTTCTGCATCACCTCGCGAAGGTGATTGAGGATCTTGTCTTCCGTGTGGGTATCTACGCTCGAAAGCGCGTCGTCGAGAATGAGGATGCGGGGATTGCGGATGATGGCGCGCGCGATCGCGGTGCGCTGCTTCTGTCCCCCGGAAAGAGTGATGCCGCGTTCGCCCACCAGCGTCCGGTATTGCTCGGGAAATTCTTCGATGTCGTGGGCAATATTGGCCGCCTCGGCCGCCGAACCTACTTCTGCGTCGCTCGCGTCTTCCTTGCCGAAGGCGATGTTTTCGCGGACGGTTTCGCTGAACAGGAACGTCTCCTGCGGCACAAATCCGATCTGGCGGCGCAACGATTCCAGCGGATATTCCCGCACCGGCTTGCCGTCAATCCAGACGGTTCCGGGCGCGGCGTCGTAAATGCGGGGGATAAGGCTCACCAGCGTAGTCTTGCCGGATCCGGTGGGACCTACGATGGCGAGGCTGCTGCCCCCGGGGATGCGCAGATTGATGTCGTGCAGTACCGGCACCCCGTTGTAGGCAAAGTTCAATCCCCGGAATTCGATTTCGCCCCGAATCGGTGTGGTCGCGGGCGACTCGCCCGCGGCCTTGGCTCTTGCTTCCGGTCCATCCTCGATCTCGGGCCGCTCCACCAGAATCTCGTTGATCCGGCCCATGGACGCGGTCCCGCGCTGAAAGATGTTGATCACCCATCCCAGCGCGATCACGGGCCAGGTCAGCTGCACCATGTAGGTATTGAAAGCGACGAAACCCCCGACCGTCATGCGTCCGAAGAGGACTTCGCGGCCGCCGAGCCACAGTACCAGCACGATGGCAAGGCCCAGCATGGTCTCAAGCGTAGGCCACAGCATGCCCATCAGGCGAACCAGTTTCAGGCTGCGGTTGATGTATTCGCGATTGGAAGTTTCGAAAGCCGCAATCTCCGGCTCCTCCTGCACGTAAGCGCGGATCACGCGCGCGCCGGAGAAATTCTCCTGCGCCCGGGCGGAGATCTCAGAAAACATGGCCTGGATTTTCTCGAAGCGTTCATGAATCTGCTTGCCGAAGTACTGCACCGTGATGCTCACCACCGGCAGCGGCAGAAAAGCATACAGGGTCAGCTTGGGACTGATCGAAAGCATGAACGCCAAAGCGCCGGCGGTGAACACGATGGTGTTCGCCGAATACATGATGGCCGGTCCCAGCAACATGCGGACCGCGTTCAGGTCATTGGTGGCCCGGGCCATGATGTCCCCGGTGCGGGTGCGCTGGTAGTAAGAATAAGAAAGGCTTTCCAGGTGCCGGAACAGATCATTGCGCAGGTCAAATTCAATCTCGCGCGAGATGCCAATCACAATCCAACGGGTGAGAAACTGGAAGATGCCCTTGATCGCCGCCACTCCCAGCAGTTCCAGAGAGTAGGACAGCAGTTTTTCGCGCGTGACTCCGGCCCGCAGACCGTCCATGGCGTGGCGAAGGACGAGTGGAAACAGGATCCAGACGCCGTTATTAACGAAAACGCAGATTGTGCCTATGAAATAGCTGCCGCGATACTTCCTCAGGTAGGGAAACAGTGGACGCAGGCTCTTGGGCAGCATGTGCTTCTAGTAGATGCCATTCTACCAGCCCAAGGTTCATGGTTCATATGTGAACGCGGGCGACCCGCCCGCGGCGTTTGATGTGGCGCTTGACTCTCGCGGGCGCGGGCGCCGCCGACCACACAGACTATGCTGAATCGCCCTGGAAGGCCAGCGCGCAGGCCACGAGTAGCATGACAATCCAGCCCAGAAGAAAGATCCAGCTCGAAGCCATCAGGTAAAGATAGGCTGCATTCATGACGATTGTCTCTTCCTGAACCGGGGTTATCGCCAGTCGCCAGCGATATGATTTGGGATAAACATGAAGAGGCTGGCGACCGGCGAATTTTTTATTGGCTCTGGGTCGTCTGATCCGGCGTCTTGCCCTGCATGCGATTCATCATCCGTTGCTCGTGCTGGGTGATGAGCGTATTCAGTTTCGTCTTCTGCTCCGGAGTCAGGACCTGCACCATTTCGGACGCAATGCGGGCGTGCTGCACCGCGAGCTCAGTCATGACCTGACTCTGTTGGCCGGCCAGTTCGCGGGCTTTGGCTTCATCGAAGGCGCCGCTCATGACCAGGTCGCGCAACTGCGAGTGGCCTTGCGCCATTTGCAGCATGAGCGGTTGCAGGGCGGGCTTCTCCTTCGCCATGATGGCCTTCACCTGTGCCCGCTGGGCGTCGGTAAGGTCGAGCTGGTGAACGTAGAAACCCAGCATGGGGCCGCCGAACATGCCATCGCCGCGCATGTGGGCGTGTCTCATGGTTTGCGATACTGCGATCGCCGCCATCACTGACAGCGCTAAAACCAAAGCTGCGATCTTGAAATATCTCGATTTCATTCTCTACTCCTCCCGGCCCGGAAGCTGCGGCGAGGGCAAGACGCCCTTCACGACAGCCGGCGGGATGCCGGAACTACGAGTTATTAGAAGCGCTCTTCGCCGGGGCGGCGGTAAAGAGTCGGTCAAAGGGAGTAAAGTTTTGTAAAGCGTAAACTGTGGCGCATTGACAATTCTTTACCGCGGGGCAACAGGCGCTGCTGTAGAAGTACAATAGATCCCGTGGACCGCATTCTGGTTATCGATGACGACGTCGAGCTGTGCAGCCTGGTGGGCGAGTACCTGGCGCCCGAGGGCTTTCAGGTGGAATCCGCCGCGGACGGTACCCGGGGGCTGGAACAGGCGCTGAATGGAGAGCTTTCTCCTGGTGGTGCTCGACGTCATGCTGCCCGGCTTGAATGGATTCGAAGTGCTGCGCCGGTTGCGCGACAAGTCGAAAATTCCCGTGCTCCTGCTGACCGCGCGGGGAGAAGATGTGGATCGCATCGTCGGCTTGGAGATTGGCGCGGACGACTATCTTCCCAAGCCTTTCAATCCCCGGGAACTGGTCGCGCGCATCCGGGCAATTTTGCGGCGGACGCGGACCTCAGAGAGATCAGGCAGCGGACAGCCCTCTGAAATTCTGCGCGTGGGTGAAGTAGAACTGGATCCGGCCACGCGGACCGTCCTGCAAAAAGGCAAGCCGGTGGAGTTTACTTCGGTGGAATTCAACCTGCTGCATGTGCTTTTGCGCGAAGCCGGGCGCGTGGTTCCTCGCGAACGGCTGGTTGATATCGTGCTCAGCCGCAAGTTCTCGCCCTTTGACCGCAGCATTGACATGCACGTCAGCAAGATTCGCAAAAAGCTGGGCGATTCCGACTCCGGAGTGGACCACATCAAGACGGTGCGCGGCGTGGGATACATTTTCACCCGGCCGCAGGAAGCCGTGGCCGAGAAGGTCAGGAGCAGCGGGCCATGAAAAGTCTTTTTCTGAAGATTTTTCTTTCGTACTGGATAGCGCAGGCCCTGTTCCTGGCGCTCGCCATATTGATTACGCTGGCCGTCCGCGAGCACGGGGAGACAGCCGCCTGGGACGCGCAACAGGGCACAGTCTTCAACAAAGCGGTGCAGACGTACGAACAAAGGGGCGCCACCGAGCTGCGACGCTACCTCGAGGAAGTGCGCGACGCGCTCCATACCCGTGCCTACCTGCTGGACGATCAGGGGAACGATGTTTCCGGACACGATCTGCCGCATTGGGCGGAATCGCTGGGAAAAGGCGTCGAACCGACTCGCCGTGACTTCTGGCAGCGCGTTACTCCCAGTCCCTTTCGGCGGCAGGTGCAGATTGCGGCCAGCGGGCGCCACTATGTCCTGGTGGCGTTTCTGCCGCCCAGCGGACCTTTTGGGCCAGGCGGCGTTCCCGGCTTGACCATTCTTATCGGCATTCTTTCCTCCGGCCTGGTGTGTTACCTGCTGGCGCGATATCTGACCGCCCCGGTGGTCCGGCTGCGGGCCGCGACCCAACGGCTGGCGGCGGGAGATCTGACCGCCCGGGCAGGCGGTCTGGCCGCCAGGCGTCGGGATGAGATGGCGCAACTGGTCCGCGATTTTGACGCCATGGCAGAACGCCTCGAAGCGACGGTAAACGCGCAGGCCCGGTTGCTGAACGATATTTCCCACGAGTTGCGGTCTCCGCTCGCCCGTCTCAACGTGGCCTCGGCCCTGGCCCACCAGCGCGCCGGGATGGAAGCCCACAGCGCGCTCGAACGCATCGACCTCGAAGCCGAGCGTCTGAACGAGCTGATCGGCGGCCTGCTCACGATCGCGCGCCTCGACAGCGGGAACGATGCCCGGCAGAAGTCCCCTATCCCCCTGGGGGAAATGATCGAAGGAATCGCGGCAGACGCGGATTTCGAAGCCCAGGGCCGCAATTGCCGGGTGGAGAGCTCAATCAAGGAAGAGTGCGTGGTCTTAGGAGTCCCGATCCTGCTGCACAGCGCGATTGAAAATGTTGTCCGCAACGCCGCTCGCTACACGCGGGAAGCTACCAGCGTGCAGATCACGCTGGAGCGTGGCCACGGTGGCGGGGGAGCGGAAGCCGTGATCCGGATCATGGATTCGGGCCCAGGCGTGCCCGAGGAAGAGCTGGACAAGCTGTTCCGCCCCTTCTATCGCATTGACGATGCCCGCGGCCGTCAAACCGGCGGGGTGGGCCTCGGGCTGGCCATCACCGAGCGTGCGGTTCGTCTCCACGGGGGGACGGTCAAGGCCAGCAATCGGCCCGAGGGTGGCCTGCAGATCGAGATTCGGCTGCCGTCGGCGCCAGGTCCGGCCCGTCAGGATGCTGCCGGCGTGGCCGAACAGCGGGAGCCGGTCGAAACCAGTTCCAGCCGCTCAAACTGAGAAACCGGGACGGGAAATGGGCGGGCAACTTTCTTCCCCGGTAGTGGTTCCAATCAGCCAGCGTGGTTTGCTCTTCCGGGTTATTCCTGATACACAAATGAGGGTACTTTTGGACCTCGATCTGCCGGCGTGACTGTTATGGGGCCCGCCGGAAGGCTTGCGAGAGGACAGGGAGACAGAAAAGAATGGGGACGAGGTTCCGGTTCCTGGCGGGGATAGTGCTTCCAGTTTTGCTGCTTTGTCTGAGCGCCTGCAATAGCACCACTTCATCGTCTTCTTCGGGCACCGGCGTGCTGTTTGTCGCCACCCAGGGAGATTCGTCGGTCTCAACTTTCAGCATTGACCTGACCAAGGGCCTGCTGACTGCGAGTGGGACCGGTGTAGCTACCGGCAGCGTCCCTGTGGCCATGCTCCTGGCACCCTCCGGGACCGCCCTGTTCATCGCCAACAGCGGCACCAACGACATTTCAGCCTTCAGCGTTAAGTCAGACGGCAGCCTGACTGCGGCCGGCGCCGCGCAACCGGCCGGGATGACCCCGCTCAGCATGGCGATGGATTCAGGCGGAAAGTTCCTCTTTGTGGCCAACCAAGGCCTGCAGATCGACCCGAATTCCGGTACGGTTTCGGTGTTCGCGGTGAGTGGCACAGCTTTGACCGAAGTGCCGGGGTCGCCGTTTCGGGTCGCCGCGCCCGGAGCGCCGGGCGGCACCGGCCCTTCAGGACTGGCGGTCACGCCCGATGGAAAATTCCTCTACGTAGCCAACCAGTACGACAGCACCCTGACCAAATTCTCGGTGGATGCCTCCGGTGTACTGACCCTGGGCCCGGTGGTCCCGGTCGGCACTACCCCTTCGGCGGTTGGCATGACCCCCGACGGCGGATTTCTTTATGTGGGTAACGCCAGCACCGTGTCCGCCTTTGCCATATGCAATCAGGTGCTGACCAGCTGCAACGATCCGACCAGCCCGGATGGCAGTCTCACCGTGGTCGCCGGTTCGCCTTTTTCGGCGGGGATCGAGCCGGTTGCGATTGTCGCCGCGCCCTCCGGGAAGTTCCTTTTTGTGGTCAACCGGCTGTCCAACCAGATTTCCGAATATAAGATCGCCACGGGCACCGGTGTCCTTACGCCCAACACGCAATCTACTATCTCGACCGGAGCCAATCCGGTGGGAGCGACGATTCGGGCTGGGACTACAACCATCACAGCGACCGGCGGCACTACCGACTACCTGTATGTGCCCAACCTGGGAGCATCCTCGGTTTCGGTCTACAGCTTCGATTCGACCCTGGGCACGCTAGGCCTGGTAGGCGGACCTGTACCCGCCACCGGAGGTCAGCCTTCGGCAGTCGCGGCCGAGTAGAGTTTCCGGTTTCTGGTTCCCAGTTTCTAGTCAGGAAAACTAGCGGCAAAGGGCAGCGCACAAGCGCTGCCCCCTTTTTTGCCCTTCTACTTCGCCTGAAAAAGCAGGGGCGCGAAGTGCGACAAATTGTCGCGCCACACCATCCACACATGCATGCCTGGGGTTTGGATGGCGGTCGGTTGCAGGCCTTTCTCTTTCAGCCAGGCGATGAATTTCTGGTTGCCATCGAACAGGCCGTCCTCAGTTCCACAGGAAATCCAGAGCAGTCGCAGCCGGGCATTGATGCCGGGCGCTGACTGCGCGGTGATTCCCGGGAAGACTGATGCGTAGTCGCCTCCGCCCAACGGGGCGGAGCTGAAACCTCCTACATAGGCGAAGTCGTCGATATGATTGAGCCCCACCAGCAGGCTTTCCGCCCCGCCCATGGACAGGCCGGCTACAGCATGGTCTTCGCGCTTGTCCGAAAGCGGATACTGCTGTTTCACCAGCGGCACGACCTCCTGAAAAAGAGCGTCTGAGAACCGCGTGTAGTTGCTGCGAATCAGTTCCGGGTCCCTCCATGTGCTCCATCCCCGGGCAATCACTTCCATGGTTCCGTAGCCCAGCGGCATCACCACGATCATGGGCTTGACCTTCCCCTGCGCCATCAGGTTGTCGAGGATCACATTGGCCTTGCCCATGCCCGTCCATGCGCTGGGATCGTCGCTGTATCCGTGAAGCAGGTACAGCACGGGATATTTCTGTTTGCTGCCGGAATCGAAGCCGGGAGGGGTGTAAACGTAATATTCGCTGTTTATGCCGACGATGTTCGAGTGGTAGTAGTGATGATGCAAGACTCCATGCGGGACATCAGCCGGCTCCCACGGCATGGGCGGATGACCGGGCACGAGAAAAACATTTTGCACGCTGAAGAAACTGGGCTTGAGCGTCACGTTGTGCGGGTCGAGGACGTCGGTGCCGTCAACCTTAAAGGTGTAGCTGTAGTACTGCGGAGCCAAGCCAGGCACGCTCACGATCCATTCGCCATCTGTCCCCTTGGTCATGGGAAATGGGTCCTTCGCGCCTTCGAGATGCAGTTCCACTTTGGCGGCATTCGGCATGGCCAGCCGAAAAAGAACGCTTCCATCCGGTTGCAATTGCGGGCTGACAGGAGGCGCGGGCGCAAGCGGGATGGGCGCAGCGGTCTGCGGCTTGGCGGCGGGTTGCGCGCTGGCCGCAAAGGGCCAGACGGCGCAGCCCAGCATCGCCACCAAGGCCAGACGTGAGAAAGCGGACAGAGAGGCTGGGCGGAAGGGTTGTGACATTAGGCATTCCCCTGTGGTGCGGAATTATTGCGCTCCACAGTCTACAAGGGTATTCGCGCTTGTGAACCGGCAGAATTTCGAAAGGCAGCTACGTCGGTACTTTGAGAATCAAATATCCACCCGCCAAGCCGAACAGCAAGTCCGGAGCCCAGGCTGCCAGGAATGGCGGCAACTGGCTGACATTTCCCATCGACTCGGACAGTCGTCCTACCATGATGTACAGCAACCCGATGCCCACAGCCGTGGCGACGCCCGCGACTGCGCCTCTTTTTCCCGCGGCCAGCGCGAAGGGAATGGCCAGCACGGCCATGATGAGCGAATTGAGCGGGAAGGCAAATTTTTCCTGCAGCTGGACTTTGAGCCGCACCACATCGAAGCCGCTCTGCTGCAGATCGCGGATGTAGCGCCGCAGGTCTTCCGAATTCATTTCGGAAGACTGCCGCACTTCTTTTTTGAAATAGGCCGGCGGTTCGCTGATCGCGGCAAACGTGGCGACGTCGAACGTGCGGTAATCAGTGATCGCGGAACCGTGAACGCTTCGCTCCCAGCCTTGCGTACACACCCAGCGCTGCAGACGTTGTTCCCAGTGCGCCTGGTCGGCGTAAACCCGCGAGGTCAACTGGAAGGTTGCCGGGTCGAACTGAAACACCGACAGATTGCCAAACTGGTCGCGGTCGGGATCGAACAACTGGTAGTAGTAGATCGTCGAGTGCTGCCCGAAAATCCATTTGCGATCCGGATTCAGATAGGTCTGTGCCGGCTTGCCCTTGATCAGGTTGCGCAGCGCATCCTGCCGCCTGTTGGCGTGCGGAAGATAGAACTGGTCGAAAAAGAACAGCCCGCTTGCCAGCAAGGTCGACACCACCAGAATAGGAACGATCACGCGGTAGATACTGATGCCGCTGGCCTTGATGGCCGTAATTTCATTCGACCGCTGCATCAGGCCCAGCGTGACCAGCACGGCGAGCAGAATGCTCAGGTGCAGGATGTTGTAGAGAAAAAAGGGCGCGACGTTGAGCAGATATTCGCCCACGATCAGCGGCGAAATCCGGTTGCGCAGGATGTCGCCCAGCAGCTCAAACAGGGTGAACACCTGCAACAGCATCAGGAACGAGGCCACGATCATGGCCAGATAGATGAGAAAATCCCGCAGGACATAATCGTCCAGGATCATGGGGAAACTGGCGCTGAACACGCGGCGCCGGTTGGCTGCCCGTTGAAAGGCGTTCTCGGGGCGGTTGAAACGGAGGATATTCTTTCCCCCTTGCGCCAGTCTGGACTTCAAAGGGTTCCACCGGGCGCGAAAAAAACCAATTTCAAAGGGCCGGCGTTCCGCCCGCCACAACAGAAACGCTCCACCCAGGAAGAAAACAATATTAGCCAGCCACGCGCCCAATGCGGGCGACACTTTTCCCTGGCGGGCCAGCGATACTCCGATCAAAGTGACCGAATAGTAAGCAAACACCAGCACAATGGTGAGGACGAATCCCGCCGACTTGCCCCCTTTTTTCGACGACAGTCCCAACGGAATTCCTACCAGGGCCAGCACCAGGCAAGAAGTCGGCAACGCGAAACGACGATGAAACTCGATCAGGTACCAGGGCGCCACATACTTTTTGACCTTGCGGGCCTGGTCCCGCAGGTCCCAGGTGAGCATTTGCGCCGCCGGCACCGGTTCCTGATCGCGGCTGTCGGCTTGCGGGACTGGTATCGGCACATCGGTCTGGTCGAACGTCGAAATCTGGTAATGGTCGGCTGAGCTCGGATCGGTTTCGTGCGTGGATCCATCGGTCAGGTGCAGGTGCAGCAGCTGCGGCCCCTCGCTGACCAGGATGCCCTGCCGGGCCAGGGTAATGCGGGGCGAGGCCGGGTCCGTGATATCGGCGATGAATACGCCCTTCCAGATGGCGGCGCCTTGCGCGGTCTTTACATCCTGCACGTAAAGCACGAGCTTGGGAAAACCTTCGTAGAAAACGCGCGGCTGCACTTCAAAAGATGCCTGCGAAGTCTTGAGCCGGTCCTCGAGCCGGCCCAGCGCCGCTTGCGATTCGGGCGCGAGGTACACGGCGTTGAACATCGCCAGCACCCAGGCGGTCACCGCGAAGATGGAAATCACTCGCAGGAATGTCCACACGCCGATGCCGCTGGCCCGCATGGCGGTAATTTCGCTGTCGGCGGCGAGGCGGCTGAGCCCAATCAGAATTCCCACCAGCACGCCCATGGGAATGGTGTAGGTGAAGGCCACCGGCAGCGTGAAAATAAATATTTCCGCCACGCTGGGCAGCGGCGCGCTGTTGCGCACGACCAAATCAAGGATGTGGCCCAGATCCCGAGTGAACAATACAAACGTGAACACCGCGATGCCGATGGCGGCATGGGAGACCACTTCACTCAGGATGTAGCGGGTCAGAATGCGCATGCGGCAAGCTCAACGCCGAGCATAGCACGGAGGGTTGGGCCATTGTGGCCGGGGAGGGGCGCGCCATTTCCTTGCAAGGCACCGCCCAAACAACAGCGAGTCATCCCGAGCGACGTCTCGAGCCGCAAGCCGCACTGGCACGGCAAGAGCAGGTCGAGGGATCCCTAGCGGGCGAGAACTCGTCAGCTCGTCGGGGGCCCTTCGACTCCGCCACCGGTTTCGCAAGCGAAACCACTGGCTCCGCTCAGCATGACAGGAAACTGCTGCGACTATTCGGGTTTGAGGAAGAGAGCAGACAGCGGAGGCAACGTCAAGCTCAGCGAGAAAGGCCGGCCGTGGGTGGGATGAGCATCGGCATGCACGCCTCCCAGGTTCCCCATGCCACTTCCGCCGTATTCCTGGGCGTCGCTGTTCAGAAGCTCGCGCCAGAAGCCACCGGAGGGCACGCCTACCCGGTATCCGTAGCGCGGTACGGGAGTGAAATTGCAGACGATCACAACTTCATCGGCCGGCGTCCGGCTCTTGCGCAACAGTGAGATAACGCTGGCAGCGGTGTCATTGCAGTCGACCCACTCGAACCCTGCGGGTCGGAATCGAGTTGATGCAGCGCGGGCTGCTCGCGATAAACCTGGTTCAACTGCGCCACCCAGTTCTGCACGCCACGGTGCACCGGATATTCCAGGACGTGCCATTCCAGGCTGGTGTCATGCGCCCACTCCCGCACCTGGCCGAATTCGCAGCCCATGAACAGCATCTTCTTGCCCGGTTGCGCGAACATGTATCCGAACAGCAGGCGCAGGTTGGCAAACCTCTGCCATTCGTCTCCCGGCATTTTGCCGATGAGCGAACCCTTGCCGTGGACCACTTCGTCATGCGAGAGCGGCAGCACAAAATTTTCCGTGAAACCGTACAGCATGCGGAAGGTCAGCTGATTGTGATGATAGCGGCGATGAATCGGGTCCTGGGAGAAGTAAGCAAGCGTGTCGTGCATCCACCCCATGTCCCACTTCATGCCGAAGCCCAGCCCGCCCACATAGGTTGGCCGCGAGACCATCGGCCACGCCGTCGATTCTTCAGCGATGGTCTGAATGCCGGGATACTCCTTGTACGCCTCGGTGTTGAATTGACGAAGAAAATCGATGGCTTCCAGGTTCTCGCGGCCGCCAAATTTGTTGGGAATCCACTCGCCGGCCTTTCGCGAATAGTCGAGGTAGAGCATGGAGGCGACGGCATCCACTCGCAAGCCGTCAATGTGATATTTGTCCAGCCAGAACAGGCCGCTGGCCATGAGAAAACTGCGCACTTCGTTGCGGCCGTAGTTGAAGATGAAAGTTTTCCAGTCGGGATGAAAGCCCTTGCGCGCATCCGCGTGTTCGAACAGATGCGTGCCGTCGAAATAGGCCAGCCCGTGGGCGTCGGTAGGGAAGTGCGACGGCACCCAGTCGAGAATTACTCCAATGCCGTTCTGGTGCAGATAATCCACCAGGTACATGAAATCCTGCGGCGTGCCATAGCGCGAGGTGGGCGCGAAATATCCCGTGGTCTGATATCCCCAGGATCCGTAGAAGGGATGCTCCATGATGGGCATCAGTTCCACGTGGGTAAAATTCATCCGCTTCACATATTCCGCCAGGCGTGGCGCGGTCTCGCGGTAGGTCAGCGGCCGGTTGTCCTCTTCCGGCACTCGCATCCAGGAACCGAGATGAACCTCGTAGACGGAAATCGGCGCCTGCAGCGAATCGCGTTTCGCCCGTGTTTCCATCCATTCCTTGTCGCCCCACTGATATTCGAGGTCCCACACCACAGACGCCGTGCGCGGCGGCTGCTCGTGAAACATGCCGAACGGGTCGGCCTTCTCGCCGACATGCCCTTCGTTGTGGGAGACGATGTGGTACTTGTACAGCGCGCCCTTGCCGACTCCGGGCACAAAACCTTCCCAGATACCGGAACTCCCGCGCGCCCCCAGGGGATGAGATTGCGTGTCCCAACCATTGAAGTCGCCGACCACGGAAACCGCGCTGGCGTTGGGAGCCCAAACTCCAAAGTAGGTTCCCGGCTTTCCCGCGACCGTCGTGAGGTGCGAACCCAGCTTGTCGTAAATCCGGTAGTGGGTGCCTTCATTGAAAAGATGGAGGTCCTGATCGGTCAGCAGGCTGGCGCTGCGGCTGGGGGGCGGGGCTAACGTCGTTGTGGTTTCTTTGCTCATCGCCAAAGTAATCCGTCCTAGTGTACCGGAGTTTTGGCCTAACTTTGCGCTCTTTGCGGTCGTTCTTTGCGTCCTTTGCGTTTAAAAGCTCTTTGCCGAAAGGGCCGCAAAGGATTCCGCAAAGGCCGTAAAGAGTTGCTGCCAGCCATGCGACTACCGCTTTTGGTAACGTCGCGCGCGCCGCAATAACCCTGCTAGACTGCTAGCTTCGATCTGGAAACCTCACGCTCATGCCCGTTCTGCGCGTTGTAGTTCTGTGGCACCAGCATCAGCCGTTTTACAAGGACCTGGTCAGTGGCGAATACCGGCTGCCCTGGGTGCGGCTGCATGCCCTCAAGGACTACTACGGCATGGTCAAACTGCTGGATGAGTTTCCCGACGTTCACCAGACTTTTAACCTGGTCCCGTCCTTAATAACCCAAATACAGGATTACGTGACCGGGGCGGCACGCGACCCGTTCCTCGAAGTTGCCGCCAAACCTGCCCAGGACCTGACTCCGGACGAACGTCGTTTTGCCTTACAGTATCTCTTCCAGGCCAATCCCGTAAATCTGATCGGGCGCTATCCCCGGTACCAGCAGTTGTGGGTACAATTTCGCAATGCGGGCGGCACCCCCGACGGCGCCGAGAAATATTTCTCCGCCCAGGACTTTACCGACCTGCAGATCCTTTCGCAGATCGCCTGGTTCGATGAATTTTTCCTGGACGACCCTGACATCGCAGGGCTGATTCGGAAGGGACGCGAATATTCGCTGGAAGACCAGCGCTTCGTAATGGCTCGGGAGCGGGAGTTGCTGGCCAGGGTCTTGCCCGCCCATGCCACGGCAGCGCAGCACGGACGAATCGAGATTTCGACGTCCGCGTTCTATCACCCGATTTTGCCTCTGGTCTGCGATACCAACATGGGCGCGGTTTCGAGCCCGGGCCTGCCGTTGCCCCAGAATCGTTTTCGCCATCCCGAGGACGCGCGCGAGCAACTACAGCGCGGCCTGAATCTCCATCAGGAAGTCTTCGGCATTCGGCCCCGCGGCGTTTGGCCGTCCGAGGGCAGTGTGTCGGAAGAAGTGTTCGGGATTGCACAGGGCCTGGGCGTGAAGTGGATGGCTACTGACGAAGAGGTGTTGGGCCGAAGCCTGGGAATCTCTTTCGGACGCGACGGCCAGGGCCACCTGCCGGGCGAGTTGGCCGAGAAGCTCTACACCATTCATCGCTTCGAGAGTGACCAGGCCCAGATGAACCTGATTTTCCGCGATCACACTATCTCGGACTTGATCGGCTTCGTGTATTCGGGCATGGCGCCGCAGGACGCCGCCCAGCACCTCATGCACAACATTAAGCAATCGGCACAGCCGGTTCTTGACGCGGGACATGATGCCGTGGTGCCAATCATTCTCGATGGCGAAAATGCGTGGGAATACTATCCTCAGTCCGGCCGGGAATTCCTGCGCCGCTTCTACGATGCGCTGCAGCGCGAGCCGGGAGTGGAGGCGACTACGGTGTCCGAGGCCATCGAGCGGCAGCAGCATTTTTCCCGGCTCACGTCGCTGGTTCCGGGCTCCTGGATTCATGCCAATTTCAACGTCTGGATCGGAGCTCCGGAAGACAATCGCGCCTGGGACTATCTCTACCATGCCCGCAATTTCTATGCCCAGGCAGCTCCCGCGGCCAGCGAGGAGCAGCGACAACTCGCCTTCGAAGAGATCCTGATTGCGGAAGGCAGTGACTGGAACTGGTGGTATGGCCCGGAGCACCATTCCGCCAACGACCGCGAGTTTGACGAACTCTACCGCAAGCACCTTTCGAATATTTATCAGCTGCTGGGCGCGCGTCCGCCGGACTACCTGGCGCAGCCGATTCTCGGCGGGATGAAGCGGCCCGCGGTGGTGCCTCAGACCGCCTACATCCATCCCCGCATCACCGGCGACATGGTGCGCTACTTTGAATGGATGGGGGCGGCCGTCCATACCGCCGACCGCCATACCGGCGCCATGCATGGTAAGCAGTTTCTGCTCGACGCGGTCCACGCCGGTATTGACCAGTCCTATGTCTACGGACGCCTCGATTTTGTCGAGAACGAAGTCCCGGCGGTGGAATTTGAACTGGTGGCTAACCTTGAGTCTGTGGTCGAGGACGGGCCGCCACGACGCACCTTGCGCCTTGACGTCGGAGTGGTAGCAGGCAGGATACGGCGGTGGAAAATCAGCGTTCCCAACGCGAACCATTCTCTCGCGACCTCTGACCAGCCTGACGATCAGGTCGCCGTGGCGCTGCTGCGCAACTTCGAGTTCAAGCTTCCTCTGCAGTGGTTGCTGACTGTTCCCTTGGACTTGGCAACAGAGAGGGCAAACCGGATGTCCGCCGATCGGGCCGGCAACTCGTCTGAGGCTGCGTTTCAGCCTGTGGCAGAACGGACTGCCGGCGGACGCGCTTCCCGTGGAAGGATGGATGGAACTGCAGCTTACTGAACGAAGAGGATTTGATCTCGCTGTAGCTCATTCCGCTTGGGTGGAGGACGGGCGTCTCACCCGTCGTGCAGAGGCCAGTGCTTGACGGGCGGGACGCCCGTCCTCATTCTTTTGCTTTACACCCCGGGCTTGCGCCCGGGGCTGTATTCTTGCGCCACTGCGTGGCTTTCACCGCGGACGCTTTACTGGCCGCCGGTGTCTGCCGTCATCGCCAGCGGGCGGCTCAATTCCATCATCAGCTCTGTCCCGGAAGGCAGCACCGCGGAACGCTTCTTGCCCAGCCAGTGTGCAACCGTGAGAGTGGCGGCCACACCACCTCCGATCAGCAGGCCCTTGCCGCCGGCGGCCAGGCCGCCGATCAACATGCCGGCGCCAGTGCCCATGCCGATCTCGGTCAGGTCTCTTCCATCGTGGCCGTCACCCTTGAACTGGCCTTCGGTATTCACATCGGTTCCGTTGTGCAGACTGGTGTCCACCATGGTGGCGTTGAGCATGTAGCGTTCGCCGTTGGGCAGGACCACCGCCTCGGGAAGAATTCCGATGGTGGGTTTGCCCGCGATGCGGCGCGGTTCGTTGACCTTGGTCACCCGGCCCTGCACCGTGGCGCCCACCGGAATCACGGCCTTTCCGTCCAGCATTACCGCGTCCACCACCCTCCCGGAGAAGGCGTCGCCTTCCTTGCTGGAGAAAGTGGACAGCGTGTTTTCCAGTTTGACTTTGAACGCGGTGCCCGCGGGGAGAGCCATATTGGTCTGCGCCCCAGCCGCCACCGCCAGCAACACTACCGCCAGCATTACGAGTATTCTCTTCATTCCGCCTCCTGGATTTCCAACCCAAATTTGCCGATCCGGCCCCTGCTGCAAGCTTCAACCGGAAACCGATGCTTTCCTCACTGCCTCCAACACCTCATGGATCGGCGCCCGATCCGTCTGGTTGTCCCCGCGATAGATGTACTCCACCTTCCGGTCGCGATCGATCACCAGGGTCGCCGGATGGGCAATGTGGATCGCGTCCACGCCCAGCCGGTGATACAGGCCGTAAGCCTTGGTCACCGTGCGGTCTTCATCCAGCAGAAAAGGGAACGACACGGGATGCGATTGCAGAAACTTCGCGGGCTTCCACACTCCCGTGCTTTTCTCCGCCGCGATGTACACCAGTTGCGCTCCCGCCTGCTCGATTTCACCTCTTCATGGTCTCTAACTGAGCCATGCGCTTTACGCAGTTCGGTCACCAGGTGCCGCGCAGGAACTCCACGATCAGCGCCCCGCGCGACAGAAAACCGGAAAGCGATAGAATCCCGTCGCGGTTCGCCGCCGACAACAAAAATTCCGGCGCGCGCGAACCGACAGCCAGAGTTTCCGTGCGATCCGGCATCGTGTTTCGACTGTAGAGCACAAGCGCATGCCCGCAGCCTGTGAAAAACTCGATGGAACCAGTGTAGGCACGGGCGCTTGAGGGCATGTGCGGGTTGAGGCATGTGCGGTTGAGTGTGGTCGCGGGCGAGTCGCCCGCGGCCACACGGGAAAGCCGATATAATCACCAGTCTCACTCCACACCAAGCCAAAGCGAGGGCATACCAGCAATCATGGACGTCATCACGCAAATTCAGGAAATACAGGCGCGGGAGATTCTCGATTCTCGCGGCAATCCCACGGTCGAAGCGGAAGTCACCCTGGCGGACGGAACCCGCGGCCGCGCCGCGGTCCCGAGCGGAGCCTCCACCGGCGAGCACGAAGCGGTGGAATTGCGCGACGGCGACAAGCAGCGCTACCAGGGCAAAGGCGTGCTCAAGGCAGTCGAGAATGTGAACGGCGAAATTGCCGACGCCCTGGCCAACTTCGACGCCTCCGACCAGCGCGCCCTCGACCAGAAGATGATCGAACTCGACGGCACCGAGAACAAGGGCCGACTCGGGGCCAATGCCATTCTGTCGGTATCGATGGCAGCGGCGCGGGCTTCAGCCGCCGCATTCGGCCTGCCGCTTTACCGTTATCTCGGCGGAGCCGGCGCCAACATTCTGCCCACCCCGATGATGAACATCCTCAACGGCGGCGCTCACGCCGACAACAACGTGGACTTTCAGGAGTTCATGGTCATGCCGGTCGGCGCGGAATCTTTCTCGGAGGCGCTGCGCTGGGGCGTCGAGGTATTCCACACCTTGAAAGGCGTGCTCAAGAAGCGCGGCTACAACACGTCGGTTGGCGACGAAGGCGGATTCGCGCCTTCGTGTGAAGTCGAATGTCGAGGCCATCGAAGTAGTCCTCGAGGCCATCACCCAGGCGGGTTACAAACCCGGCGAGCAGATCGCCATCGCTCTCGATCCCGCGGCCAGCGAGTTCTATCAGGACGGCAAGTACGTGTTCAAAAAATCCGACAAGTCGGCCAAGAGCTCCGACGACATGGTCCGCTTCTATGCGAAGTGGGTGAACGACTATCCCATCGTCTCGCTGGAGGATGGCTTGTCGGAAAGCGATTGGGAGGGCTGGCAGAACCTGACCAAAGAGCTCGGCGGGAAGATCCAACTGGTCGGCGACGATCTCTTCGTGACCAATGTCACCTTTCTGCAAGAGGGAATCGACAAGCACGTGGCCAACTCGATTCTGATCAAGGTCAACCAGATTGGCACGGTAAGCGAGACTCTCGATGCCATCGATCTGGCGCGGCGCAACGGCTACACGTCGGTCATTTCGCATCGCTCGGGAGAGACGGAAGACACATTCATCGCCGACCTGGCGGTGGCCACCGGGGCAGGTCAGATCAAAACCGGCTCGGCGTCGCGCACCGACCGCATCGCGAAATACAATCAGCTGCTGCGGATTGAAGAAGAGTTAGGCGACGGGGCCAGGTTTCTGGGGCTGAAGGCGCTGAACTACAGAGGCAAGTAGCTGCCCGTGTGCATCGATACTCTGGTCGGGGTGCCCCGTCCAAGCTCCGCTTGGCGCGGGGCACCCGCGAGGTCCGCACACTAAAATCCCATCCTATCGTCGGCCGAAGGCCCGTAAGTGGAGGGCAGCGGCTTATCGTTCAGGCGCAGGTACACGCCGAGTTGCGCGCGGTGATGCACCAGGTGGTTCAGGAACATCTGCCGATAGGCCAGAAAACGCGGTCCGTCGAAGATGGGCTTGCCGCCGAAGCTCAGCTTCCAGTTCTGGGTCCAGGCCTCGTCGGGCGTGTTCTTAAGCGCTGCGCGGACTTTGGCTGCTCCCTCGTCGAAAACCTTCACCAATTGGGCCGCCGACTCAAAAGGAACACGCGTACGAGTGCTTGTGGCAAAGTCGAGCTCGGGGGTAGTCAGCACGGTAACCCCAAATCCGGCCAGCTCGGCCACGTGCGGAGCCAGTTGGTCGAGCCGCATCGATTTGGGATGAGGCGCAAATTCTTTTTTGTCTTCAGGAACGCGCTCCAGCATGGTGCGCGTCGTTTTCATTTCAGCATCAAATTCCGGCAGTAGAAGTTCGCTTATAGGCATTTATTCTCCGTTCGGTTCGAAAAAACTCTGGCAGCAATCATACGAGGAAATGGGATTCAGGCCAGAACGACTATATTATGCGGTCGCGGATTTGAAAACCTCGCCCTGTCGCCTATAATTTCTCTTCTTTCCAATTTCGATTCCTCTGCGTCTCCGCAAACCGTGATCCAGCGAGCCAGATAAAAAGCCAGGAGCTGAATGAGCCGTCCTAAACCACTGGTTCTTATTATTCTCGACGGTTGGGGCTATCGTGCCGAAACCAAAGCCAATGCCATCGCCCTGGCCCGCAAGCCTACTTACGACCGGCTGCTGCGCGAATATCCCAACACGCTGATTCAGACCAGCGGCCATTATGTCGGCCTGCCCGACGGCCAGATGGGGAACAGCGAAGTCGGCCATCTCAACATCGGGGCCGGACGCATCGTGCACATGGACAGCACCCGCATTGAGCTCATGATCCAGAACGGCGAGTTCTTTTCGCATCCCGTCCTGCTCAGCGCCATGAAGAACGCGCGCGCGGGCGGCCGCCGGCTGCATCTGTTCGGACTGCTCTCCGACGGCGGTGTGCATTCCTACCAAACCCATCTTTATGCGCTCCTCAGGATGGCGAAGCAAAACGGCGTTGACCGTGTCTTCGTCCACGCCTTCATGGATGGCCGCGACACTCTGCCCACCAATGGCGCCGGATATCTGGAACAACTGCAGCAGAAGATGCGCGAGTACAACACCGGCAAGATCGCTTCCGTAAACGGGCGCTACTACGCCATGGATCGCGACCGCCGCTGGGAGCGCATTGCCAAGGCGTTCAATGCGATGGTTTTCGGGGATGGCGAAGGCGGCAAATACGTTGACCCGGTGCAGGGCGTGAAAGATTCCTACAACAAAGGCGTGACCGACGAATTCATCGTGCCCTTTGTTTGCCTCGACAATCGCGGCGAGCCGCTCACCCATATCCGCGATGAGGATTCCTGCATCTGCTTCAACTTCCGCGCCGATCGGGTCCGCCAGATCACCCGGGCCCTGGCCCGCAACAGCGGCCTGAACCCGCAAGGTGGAAGCGACCTGCCGGGGGCTGCCGATCTCGACCTTGCCATCCCCCGCGATCGCGTGCCCAAAAACCTGCATTACGTTTGCATGACCCAGTACGACAAGAAGTTCACGCTCCCGGTAGTGATTCCGCCGGAGTCGATGGACAACATTCTGGCCAACGTGATGGGCCAGATGAGCCTGCGCAACCTGCGGGTGGCGGAGACGGAGAAGTACGCTCATGTGACCTACTTCTTCAATGGCGGCGTCGAGCAGCCGTTTCCCGGAGAAGAGCGCCTGGTAGTGCCGTCGCAAAAAGTCGCCACTTACGATCTGAAGCCGGAGATGAGTGCCGCCGGAATTGCCGACGCGGTGATCAAAGCGGTAGAAGATGGGACTTTCGACGTCATCATCGTGAATTTCGCCAACGCCGATATGGTCGGGCATTCCGGAAAAATCGAGCCGACGGTCAAGGCGGTCGAAACCGTGGACGCCTGCCTGGGCCGGATCGAGCCGGTGGTGCGCGCGAAAGGTGGGGCTTTGCTCATCACCGCCGATCATGGTAACGCCGAGATGATGATCGATCCCGTCACCGGCGGCCCACACACGGCGCACACCACGAACCCTGTGCCCTTTATTGTTGTGGCGGACAATGGAACAAAATTCTCGCTGAAACCCGGAGGCTCGCTGCGCGATATCTCGCCCACCGTGCTGGGAATGCTGGGCATCCCGCAGCCCAAAGAGATGACGGGCAGCGACCTGCGCCAGGTCCTCAAGAGCACTTAACCTGCTTGTGTGGGACCGGGTCTCTGACCCGGTCAGGCGGTGCGAAGCGCCGCTGGAAGTCCGAATAAAATCTGCCGCAGCCCTTCGGGCCGCCCGACCGGGTCAGAGACCCGGTCCCACACAGGCAAAAAAGCTCCTCATTACTGAGGGCTTCTCTCACCGGCAAATCCTAGCTGGCACGCGGCATCGGCTTGTCGGTCTTCTGAAAGTCTGCCTTAGCTTCGCCGGTTGAAGTCACATCCTGAGCTCCGCTGTGTTCAAGAATCTCCTTGGCTTTCTTGGTCCAGTCGGAATCGTCGCAGTGTACCGAAAGCAGGATTCCTCCTTCCTTGATCCGGCCTTCGTACCGCTTGGCTTCAAATTCCGGAATGCCCATTCCGATCAGGGCCCCCGTGATTCCGCCCACGGCTCCGCCGACGCCTACGCCGGCGAGTGCCGCCATGATGGGTCCAGCCGCAATGAATGGGCCAACGCCGGGAATGGCCAGCGCACCGATTCCGGCCAGCCAACCCAGAGCGCCACCGACCACAGCCCCGGTGCCGACTCCCGCAGCCGCGCCTTCCGGAGCCTTGGTGTTCTTTTCGGCCGCAAAATCCTTGGTGCCCTCATTGTGCGGGAACAGGACAGAGATGTCGGTGTTGCGGAATCCCGCATTCCGTAGCATATCTACCGCGGTTTCGACCGCAACCCGATCTCGATAAATTCCGAATGCTGCTGTATTTTTGCCTGCCATGTTCAGATCTCCTTTTATGAGTGTTGGTTAATGGTGGATAAGATTATTTGGACGCGACCTGAATTTCGCTGGTAACTTTGTCAGATCCAGCAATTTCGGCGGCCTTGGCTTCAATCGCCTGTTTTTCCTCTTCCGACTTCACCGGTCCCTTCAATGTCACCATGCCGTTCTGCGTGACGATCTTGATGTTATGACCGTAGGTCGAAAGCGCCTTGTCTTTGACCAGCGCCTTCCGAATTTGCTGTGTGAGTTGGCGATCCGCGGCAGTTTCTTTCTGCTGATCGGCAGTCGGTTCTGCTTTGTTCCGGTCACGCTGGTTGACTTTAGTGTTGTCCGCAGCCGGTTGACCTTGATTTGTGTTTGCGTCCTGTTGCGCCCAGAGCATACCCAGGCTACCGAGCAGCACAAGTTGTGCAAGGAGCGCCTTGATGGTGAGTCGTTTCATTACAGACTACCTCCCACTTTTGAATTCGTGGCTTGGATGGCGAGCGGAGGTTGAGGGATGGCTCGGGCTGGGAAGAAATACGAAATCAAATTGGGAATGATCACACTGATTTTCGCGGATTCAAACGGTTAAGCTCAAGGAATCGTTTTTGATCCGTGAAGATCCGCGAAAATCCGCGGCCCGGTTTTAAGCAGCGGCAGCTATTCTGCGGATCAGGTCTTCCTGCTCGGTCTTGCTTTCGGCACCGATGGTGAAGGCGTCGAGCACGCCCAGCGAGAGCGCATATTTCAAGGCTTCGTCCTGCCGATTGCGCAGATCGCCCTGGCCGAGAATCTTCATCCCGACGATTCCTTTCCCCGCGGCCTTCATTTGGCGGAGCACGCTGATTACGGTATCGGGATCGGCGTCCATATGGGAACCAATCGGGTTGATGCGCACCAGGTCGACTTCGACCCACGGCGACTTGGCCGCCGCCCGCAGCGCCTCGATGCTGTGGCAGGAGCAGCCATGCGCCCGGATGATTCCTTTTTCCTTGGCTTCGGAGAAAACGTCCATCACGCCCCGGTAGCGTTCCGTCCAGTCGCCTTCGGTGAGGCAATGCATCAGGCAGATATCCAGATAGTCGGTTCCCAGCTCCCGGCGAAAGCGGTCGAGGTCGGCGCGGGCTTCGGCCGGGTCGCGCGCCCAGGTCTTGGTGAGCACCGTGACCTTGTCTCGCGGGACATGTTTGAGCGCTTCGGCCACGTGAGGATGGCTTCCGTAAGCATCCGCGGCGTCGAAGAAACGCAAACCGTTGTCGTGGCCGTTGAGCAGAAGATCGGACAGGCCCTTCACCCCCAGCGCGGTCTGATGAGAGTGATGTCCGCTGCCGACGGTGCCGGTTCCCATAGCCAGGCGGCTGGTTCTGATTCCGGTTTTGCCGAGCGTCACGGTGTCGGCCGCGCTGAACTTGCGGGGCAAGTCCGGCACCGAACTCATGGCCCGGGCCAGGTCTCGGGAGCCGATCCACGCCGCTCCCACGCCGCAGGCTGCCCCGAAGATGAAACTCTCTGCGTCTCATGGCGCCTCCTCGTAATGAGGTTTGTTTCTAGCTTTGACGAAATCATCGTGCATCCGGATATCAATATCTAGTTCAATAACATCTTTAGCGATCGACGGATGACATTGCCAACTAACCTTTGCTCCGTCGCGTTTGCTACAGGGTTCGACCGTAGCAAATCGCGCGACTGCGTTCTGCTCAGGATTCTCCGTGCAACATTTCCATATCCACGCATTTCCGGACGTGCAACTCCAAGAGATCAAAGTAGAGTCTTCGGGCCAGGGTCGTTGTCATCAATTGATTGCGAGGTGACGCAATGCTTTGGACGATTTTTGTGATTCTGTTGGTGCTGTGGTTGCTGGGAATCGTGAGTTCGTACACGCTGGGCGGGTTCATCCACATTCTTTTGGTGGTGGCGATCGTGGTACTCGTCATCCAGTTGCTATCCGGCCGCAGACCGGCGATTTGACCACTGTCGCCCTCAATCCGCGCCCGGCAAATTAAGCGAAACTATTTCCAAGGAGGAGAAAGTGAAAAGAACTCTTGCAGCAATATTCAGTCTGATTGCCTTGCTAGGCAGCATGGCTCTGGCCGATACCAAGGAAGATTCCGTCGAGCGGCTGCAAAATGCCGGCGACCGTGCTCAAGCAAATCATGGATACGCCGGACAAGGGCATCCCGGAAGAAGTGCTGGACAACGCGAAATGCATCGTGGTGGTCCCGCACCTGATCAAGGCCGGCTTCATTTTCGGTGGTAAGCACGGCCGCGGCGTCGCCAGTTGCCGCACCGCCACCGGCTGGAGCGCGCCCGCCTTCATTTCCGTCAGCGGCGGAAGCTGGGGTCTTCAGATCGGCGCCGAAGGCGTCGACCTGGTGATGCTGGTGATGAACGACAAGGGCCTGCAGCACCTGCTTTCCAGCAAATTCCAGCTCAGCGGGGAAGGCTCCGCGGCGGCCGGCCCGGTGGGACGGCATGCGTCCGCCGGCACCGACTGGAAAATGAATGCCGAGTTGCTGACCTACTCCCGTTCGAAAGGCGCGTTTGCCGGCCTGACCCTGGAAGGCGCCGTGATCGAACAGGATGCGGATTCGACCACCGCCATTTATGGCCGGGATGTAGGGTTTCCGCAAAGTCCTCACCGGCCACGTGACGCCACCCGCTACCGCGGCGCCTTTCATGGCCGCGCTTTCGATGGCGGGCCATCAGGCGGCCGCTCACGAAGCCAAAGAAGAGATGCAGGACAAGAACGAAAAGAACTAGCGCCGAGTTATTCGCAGAATCGCCGCTTCGTCGAACCGCCCCGCCACCTGGCGGGGCTTTTCTTTGCTTGGAGGTGGTGTGGGGGCAGGTCGGGGCCTACCCTGAGCGTAGTCGAAGGGACCCGTCCAGGTCGAGCGAAGCTCGACGGGATTCTCTTAGTGGGGAGCGGCTGCCGAGCGTTGCTCGGCCCGACCGGGTCGGAGACCCGGTCCCACACGGCCCGCCCCACATGTCCTGTCCCGCGGGCCCCCGTGTACGCCCAACCGCCGCCTGTGTTTGAATAATGTCATGGACCTGATCGCACACTTCACCCGCCTCTTCGCCTACGACGGATGGGCGAATCAGGAGGTTCTGGCCGGGCTGCGGACAACCGTTACGCCACTGCCTCGCGCCCTGAAATTGATGGCCCACATTTTCTCCTCACAGCGCTTGTGGAGGGAACGGCTCGAGCAGAAGCCACAGACCCTTCCGGTGTGGCCGGAGTTCACCCTCGACGAATGCGATCGGCAAGCCCTAGAACTACCGGTGCTGTGGAAGAACTACCTGGCAGGGAAGAGCGAAGCCGATCTAGCCGAACCGGTAAGCTATCAAAACAGCCAGGGCGAAACCTGGAGCAGCCGCAAGGATGACATCCTGATGCACCTGATCACCCACTCCGCCTATCATCGCGGGCAGGTCGCGGCTGCGGTTCGCGCCGCCGGGTCCACTCCGGCTTACACCGATTTCATCCACAGCATCCGCCAGGGATTCGTAAAATAGCGCCCATGACAACCCCGGGGGCAAACGAAAAGATCACGCCGTTCTTCATCCTGCAATTTTGCTTGGTGCTGGTTGCCATCTCGGTAGTGGCGTTCCGCCCCGGCGCGTGGAACGGGTCGCGCCTGCTTGGATTCTGCATCGCGGTCCCGGCCGCGGTCTTGCTGTTTACCGCGCGCTGGCAATTGGGAAAGTCGTTTTCCGTCACTCCGCAGGCCCGCGAACTTGTAACCTGGGGCCTGTATTCCAAGATCAGGAACCCGATCTATGTGTTCAGCGCTCTATTGGTCGCCGGCGTCCTGATCGCTTTGCAATATCGTTACGCGCTGCTGCTTCTGCTGGCGCTGATTCCCATTCAGATCGTCCGCGCCCGCCAGGAGTCCAAGGTCCTCGAAGCCAGATTTGGCGAGGAATACAGGAAATATAAGGCAGGAACCTGGTTCTAGCTGGGCGCATCATAACCAGTAAGGGGAGCCATGCAAGGTGGCATCCCGGAGTAATGACCATGAAGAAGAAGGGCTTGTTCTTAGCACCCGCGATATTTGCCGTGGCCGTGATGTCGCTGGCACAAGTGTCCACCGAGCCGGCCACCGCGAATTCGCCGGGCCAGCCTGCGGCTTCGAAACCGCAGAATCCGGCCCCGCCATCCGACACGCTCGCGCCGGGAACTCTTCTGGCAGTCGAGTTGTCGAAATCGCTCGATGCCAGGAAAACCAAGGCAAACGACCGAGTCGAGGCCAGGACCGCATCCGACATATTGGCCCACGGTCGCATTGTGGTTCCGCGCAACACGAAAATCGTCGGCCATGTGACCGAGGCCAAGGCCCACAGCAAGGATTCTCCCGATTCAAAGGTAGGAGTCACCTTTGATCGCATGCTGCTGAAAGACGGACGCGAAGTGCCGCTGCAACTGGCGGTGCAGGCCATCGCGCGACCCTTGCAGTTTGGCTCCAGCGCTGAGGGAAATGTGCCTCCGGCCAATCGTGAGGGCAGGGTCCCCATGCCGGGCCGTGCCCCTCTCGGCGACGCCTCTACTTCGGGCGATTCCACGTCGAATCTTGCCGTCTTCGTATCCCGGCGACCTTGCGCCCATTCCCGACCCCATGACGCCGAGCAGCTTGACTGTCGTCCCGCTCGGTCCCACCAGCAAGGGAGTAGTGGGCATGAAGGGACTCTGCGCTCGATACCTCAGGCCCGGCGGCCATCTTGAGCTCGACCTCCGGGAACGTGCATCTTGACAGCGGCACGCAACTCATCCTGCGCGTGCAGTAAGGCTGTCATCCTGAGCGGAGTCAGCTGCTTCGCAAAGCGAAGCCGCTGCCAGTCGAAGAGCCTGCCCCGAGCGAAGTCGAGGGAGACCCTATAAGCTTTTCCGCCGCTGGACAGCGACTCACGAAGCCAGCGCATATCGCCGGTCGGCCTGGCCGAGCAGCGCCATCATCTCGTCCAGCGAGGCAATATCGAATTCCGACATGGCGTTGGTGTGCTCCAGCCTCTGCCGCACCGACCGCGAGGGATTGAACAGCTTGAATCGGATATCGTGGTCGCGGCACCAGCGCTGCAGGAATACCAGCACCCCAATACCGCCGCCGCCGATGGCAAGCATCTCCGTCAAGTCCAGCACGACGATTCGGGCGCCGCGCTGGGATGTAACCGCGTCGCGCAATTTAAACGCCTCATCGCTGCGGACAAATCTGCCTTCGCATTCCACCACCGCCATCTCGCCAACCTTATCAACATGTATGTTGGTCATGAGTTCCTCCATACTTGATCTCGCTATTGTAAGAGCACGAGAGGTGCCAAGTGCGCAGGCCCGTGTTTTCTGCGGGATACGACTATGCAAACGGAAGATGAGAACGTTCGGTGAGGTCAGCAGGAATTTCCGCGCTAGGGAAAATGCTGTAGATGAGAACGTGTGGTCGCGATGGGTGGCCCATTCAAGCCCGGTTTTGGCTTGAGTGGGGCAGTTCTACCGCTAGCCAGAGTCTCCCCGCCGCTCGTTCGCGTTTTCGCGCCGTCTATTCCGACTCGATCTCGACCCGTCCCTCACAGCCGCTCGCGTAGTGGCGAAAACTGCTCCACTCCCAGTCCTCCGGACGTTCGCACAACCCAGCGCTTCACCGGATTGCGATGAATATAGCGCAGCTTCTCCACAAACTGCGGATAATTTCGAATGTTGAAATCGTAGTACCGCTTCTGCCAGAAATGCTCCGCATCGCCAATCAAACGCCGCGATACTCCCTGCTTCAACGACTTCAGCGCATCGCCAAAGTATCCTGCGCGGGGTGGCCCATTCAAGCCCTTTTGGCTTGAGTGGGGAGTTCGTGGTTCGCTCAGCAGAAGATGAACATGCTCCGGCATGACGACATACCCGTAAACCTGAAGCCTGTAACTACGCCGCACCCGCTCCAAAGCTGACTCGAAGATTCGTCGGCTTGCGTCCGTGGTAAACAACCGCGACGGCGGTGGTAACAGCAGAATGTGACGAAATGACTCTGCCCGCTGTGGTGAAAACGCGTCAGTCCCCATGGCATGAGGACAATCTAGTTTGTTCGTTGGGCCTAAGGTCTGTGACGTGTGAACATCCCCACTCAAGCCAAAACCGCTCGGCGTCTGAGTCGCGCGCCGAAATCCCGATCAAGTCGAGAGACACTCACATCACAAAAGCGGGCTTGAGTGGACCACCTTGCCCGCTATCGCTTCCACAGTTGCCAGCTAATCGCCGCCCTTGAAGTCCACCGTTGATTCGAGATATTCAGTATCGGTTTAGCCGCTAAGTGATGGGTGGCCCATTCAAGCCTGGTTTTGGCTTGAGTGGGGCTCGTTAGCATGCTGGCCGGAGTAAGCATTCCGATGGCGGTTCGATTTCCGAATATCGGAAGTCTTCAGATCGCTGCCAGTGACTCGACGTTTCAGTTCATTTACCGACCGATCCCTAGATTTTTTGTCAAGCCCCAACCCCACCCAATTCCCCCTAACCCCTTCTCCGCAAACCCGCCATAGTTAGTACACCCATGTCCCATTCGCCCTACCCAACCTGCTATCCTTAAACTAGAAGACCAAAAAAGGCGCAGCCCAAAAGCTGCGCCTTTTGTATTTAGGAGCAAGGATATAGACAAATCAGGCCACTCGAAATCAGGTTAAGTAATGGAGAAGTCTCAGGCGCTCCCGCTTCCGCGACGCCCCGCCACCAACCAGCGCCATGCTCTCCCGCCCAAGCGCCGCGGAGAGATCGCCGAACTGGCCTTCATGCAGAAAGCTGTCAGCCTGGGCTTCGGCGTGGCCAAGCCCTGGGGAGACAGCGACCGCTACGACTACATCCTCGACGCCGGACGACGCTTCTGGCGCGTGCAGGTCCGCTCCACTGCCTACGAGAGCCATCGCGGATACGCCGTCCATACCTACGTCTACGTAAAGCGCAAAATGGTCGCCCTCACCGCCGACGACATCGACTGCATCATCGCCTACATCGTCCCGCTCAATCTCTGGTACGTGCTTCCGGTCGAAGCGTTCTCGCCCTGCAAGAATCTGTGGTTCTATCCCCACGGCAGCAAGAAAGGATCGCGCTTCGAAAGCTTCCGCGAAGCCTGGTGGCTGCTTTCCCCCGAACTCAAAGAGGCTAGCACGGAGCAAGCACCCGCCACAGACCGTGTGGGGACGGGTCTCTGACCCGTCCAGGCCGAGCACAGCTCGGCAAGCCTCTGGTGTTCGATCCTTCCACACCAAAACGCTGCCGAGCTTCGCTCGGCCAGGACGGGCGAGGGCGCCCGTCCCCACACGGTTCGTGCCACCTCCGCGGTCAGTGCGCGCCACAAAAGCAAAAGCCCCGCTCGAAAGCAGGGCTTTTGCCGAGGTCCGAAGTCCGACGCCAGACGCCGGGTTTAGCCGGCGACTGAAGCCTGACGACCGACGACTGTTCTTAGTACATGCCTTCCATACCGCCGCCGCCGTGTCCGCCGCCGGCTGGAGCTCCCTTTTTCTCTTCCGGGATCTCCGCCACCAGCGCTTCGGTGGTCAGCATCAACGATGCGATCGAGCCGGCGTTCTGCAGTGCGGTGCGCACTACTTTGGTCGGATCGAGCACGCCCGCCTTGACCAGGTCTTCGTACTCGCCGGTCAGGGCGTTGTAGCCGAAGTTGTAGTCCTTCGAGTCGTTGACCTTGCCCAGAACGATTGCGCCTTCTTCGCCGGCATTCTCGGCGATCTGACGCAACGGCTCTACCAGCGAGCGCCTCACGACGTTGACGCCAATCTGCTCATCGCCTTCGAGCTTCAGCTTGTCGAGCGCGCCTACGCAACGGGCCAGGGCCACGCCGCCGCCGGGGACAATGCCTTCTTCCACGGCCGCACGGGTTGCGTGCATCGCATCTTCGACACGAGCCTTCTTCTCTTTCATTTCGGTCTCGGTCGCAGCTCCGACCTTGATCACAGCCACGCCGCCAACCAGCTTCGCCAGCCGCTCCTGCAACTTCTCGCGGTCGTAGTCGCTGGTGGTCTTGTCGATCTGGCTGCGGATTTCCTTCACCCGGCCTTCGATGTCCGAGTGCTTGCCTTTGCCTTCGACGATGGTGGTGTTGTCCTTGTCCACCGTGATCTTCTTGGCCTGGCCGAGGTCGCCAATCTGGACGTTCTCCAGCTTGATGCCCAGGTCTTCGGTGATGGCCTTGCCGCCGGTGAGGGTGGCAATGTCCTGCAGCATGGCTTTGCGGCGATCGCCGAAGCCGGGGGCCTTGACGGCCGCGACTTGCAGCGTGCCACGCAGCTTGTTGACGACGAGGGTAGCCAGCGCTTCGCCTTCGACGTCTTCAGCCACGATCAGAAGCGGCTTGCCGCTCTTCGCGATCTGCTCCAGCAGGGGCAGCAGGTCTTTCATCGAGCTGATTTTCTTTTCGTTGATCAGGATGTAAGCGTTCTCAAGCGAAACTTCCATGCGCTCCGGATCCGTCACAAAATAAGGAGAGAGATACCCACGATCAAACTGCATGCCTTCGACAACATCCAACTGGGTCTCAAGCGTCTTGGCCTCTTCCACCGTAATGACGCCATCCTTGCCCACCTTCTTCATAGCCTGAGCAATAATGTTCCCAATAGTTTCGTCGTTGTTGGCGCAGATCGTGCCGACTTGCGCGATCATGTCGCCGGTGACGGGCTTGGAGAATTTGTCCAGCTCGCCCTTGATGCGGTTGCCTTCTTTGTCGAGGCTGCCGCAGATTGCGGTGATTGCCTTCTCGATGCCGCGTTTCATGGCCATCGGGTTGGCGCCGGCTGCGACGGTCTTCACGCCTTCGCGGTAGATCGCCTGGGCCAGAACGGTGGCGGTGGTGGTGCCGTCGCCGGCAACATCCGAAGTCTTCGAAGCCACTTCGCGCACCATCTGCGCGCCCATGTTTTCGAGGCTGTCCTTGAGTTCGATTTCCTTGGCGACGGTGACGCCGTCTTTGGTGATGGTCGGTGAACCGAATTTCTTTTCAATGACCACGTTGCGGCCCTTGGGGCCGAGAGTGACTTTTACCGCGTCAGCCAGTAAGTTGACGCCGCGGAGAATCGCCTGTCGCGACTCCTCGCCATGTACGATCTGCTTTGCCATATCTGAAATCTCCTATCGCTTGATGTGCAGGTCTGGCCTGCGAAAATTAGGAAAACCAGTTGCTAGTTTTCAGTTCCCGGTTCTCAGTTAGCGGCGTGAGCCGGCGAGCTCTTTCTTGGCGGCGCCGGTCAGGATGCCCAGGACTTCCTCTTCGCGCATGATGATGAAATCTTCACCATCCAGCTTGATTTCGGTGCCGGAGTACTTGCCGAACAGGATGCGGTCTCCCTCTTTCACTGCCAGGGGGAACACTTTGCCTTCGTCGTTGCTCTTGCCTTTGCCGACGGAGATGACTTCGCCCTCCTGCGGCTTTTCTTTGGCGCTGTCGGGGATGATGATGCCACCACGGGTGGTCTCACCTTCTTCAATCCGCCGAACCAACAGGCGGTCGTGTAACGGGGTGAACTTTGCCATACTTGCTGACTCCTTTCGTTCGTGTTGAGTTAAGATCTGGGGTTTGATAGCTAGGGAACCGGCCAACTGCTTGTTAGCACTCATTGTTGGCGAGTGCTAATTGTAGGCAACCGCGCATGGCGTTGTCAACAGGTTCGGGGTTAAAAGTCTGTAAAGTATTGAGCTAAAGACTCTTATTGGAATACTCCGCATTGAGCCGGAAGCGGCTCGAGGTACGAAGAACGCCGGCCCGTCACTTTGGTTGTTGCAGGTGACAGCACGCCCAAGCGTGCTTAGAATTGGAAGTTCGAACATGAGAAAGCTCGCAATCAGCTTCGCAACCGCGCTTCTGCTGGCCTCCGTGGCGTTGGCCCAGGACGACATGGCGCTATTGAACTTCGTCGTGATTCGGGACTACAACGGCAAGCCCATCCGCAACGCCAGCGTGGTCATGCACCCGGTAGAAAAAAACGGTAAACAGTCGAAGGGCGGACTGCAGATCAAGACCGATCCGGACGGCAAGGCCAGCTTCGATGGCGTGCCTTACGGCAAGCTGCGAGTCCAGGTGCTGGCCACCGGTTTCCAGACCTTTGGCCAGGACTACGCCATCGACCAGCCAACGATGGAGATCACGGTCAAGATGAAGCGGCCCCAAGGGCAGTACTCCATCTACGAAGACCATCCGGCGGAGAAGAAAGACGAGCCGGAGCCGGCGAAGCAGCCGGACAAAGATTCGTCAAACAAGATTCGAAAGACAAGCCGCAGTAAGGCATTGCAGATTTCAGATCGCAGATTGCAGATTTAGAACCGCGCGCTTCGGGTTTTCAATCTGAAATCTAAAATCAGCAATCTAAAATTTCCTTTATGGATTATCTACTCAAGACCGAACCTACCGCATACTCGTTTGCCGATTTGCAGCGGGACAAGAGCACTGTCTGGGATGGCGTGGCAAATCCCGTGGCCTTAAGGCATTTGCGCGAGATGAAGCCGGGTGACGGCCTGGTGATTTACGAGACGGGCGAGCATAAGAGCGCAGTGGGGACGGCGGCGGTAGTTTCGGTGGATGCCTCGGACCCCAAGAATCCCCAGGTGACGATCAAGGCGGGGAAGGCGATGGCCAAGCCGGTGACTCTGGCTGAAGTTAAGGCGCACAAGCTTTTTGCCGATTCTCCGCTGGTGCGGCAGGGAAGATTGAGTGTGGTGCCGCTGACTGCGTCGCAGTTCAAGTTTTTGACCGGCGAGTAACGGAAAGGTAGGCGCCCGGTCGTCCCGCCGGCGGGCTCGGGATGCGTGGGCGGGCGTCCCGCCCGCGTATCGGGCCGGCCGGAGGCCGGCGCTACAAAGCTCAGCTGGCTAGTTTGCGCAGGAATTCGCGCTCGTCCATGTGGTATTTGAATGCTTTGTGACCGTCGATGAAGATGACAGGCACTTCGTCGGTGAAGCGGCGGCGCAATTCGTCGTCGCTTTCCACGTCAATTTCCCGCCAGGTAAAGCCGCCACGGCGATGCAGCTTGGTCAACGTTTCCTTGACGATCTCACACAGGTGACAGCCCTTGCGGGAGTAGACGACGACTTGGCGCGGCTCCGCCATGGGCGGAGTTTAGCAAGGGGGAAAGCACTTGGCAATTAGCAATTGGCACTTAGCGATACTTCGATGAACCGTGCCTCGCCAAATGCTAATTGCCGATTGCTAAGTGCCAATTGCCCCTCTCAATTACAATCCCCTGCATGGATCGCGGCAAACCACTTTCCGGCAAGACCGTCCTGATTACGGGCGGGGCGCGGCGCCTGGGGCGGGCCATGGCTTTGAGGCTGGCCGAGGCCGGGGCGGATGTAGCCATCACTTTTCGCAACTCGGCGCGCGAGGCCCAGCACACCGTCATCGACGTCGGCAGCTTCGGGGTCCGCGCGGTGGCCCTGCGCTGTGACATTACCGACGAAAAGAGCGTCCGGCTGGCGATCAAGGAAACGGTGAAGGAGCTGGGCGGAATCGATATCCTGGTCAACAACGCCGCCAACTACGAGACCGCGGAATTCGGAGAGATCACTCTGCAGCAGTGGGACGCCATATTTGCCTCCAATACTCGCGGTCCGTTTCTGGTCTCGCGCGAGGCGCTGAAATATCTGCGGGAACGGCGGGGAAAAATCATCAACCTGGGTTCGCTGGGCGGGCTGCGTCCCTGGGCCAGCCATGCTCATTACTGTTCGTCCAAAGCGGCGGTCCACATGCTGACCAAGGTGATGGCCAAAGCGCTGGCGCCCGCGATCGCGGTCAACTGCATCGCTCCCGGAATGATCGATCTGGGAGAGAAAGCCGCTGCCGCATTCATGAAGAAGATGGCCCGCGAAACTCCCATGCGGCGCAATGGCAAGGGCGAAGAAATCGCTGCCGCGGCACTGTTTTTTGCCACTGCGCCCCACTTCATTACCGGGCAGATCCTGGCGGTGGATGGTGGCCTGGGCCTGTGATTTTGATCGGTGTGGTCGGGGGCGACTCGCCCGCGTGCCGGCATCGCCTGGCTGCTGCGAGGCTTGCGCACGGACATGCCCAAGCAGGCGGGGACGAACATTCGTGAATTGAAACAATGGCGCAAGCGTTTCGCGAGACCGTTGAGGGCTGGATATCTTATGCTCGGCGGCCGGTTCGACGATGCATGCACGCGGGCGAGTCGCCCGCGACCACATGGTTTGTCATGCTGGCGAAGTTTGCTGTATCTTGACCAGTCTTAACCCGCCTTGGCTGGATAGAGAGCTTCATGAACAAACTCTTGGCCGTAGTTCTGGTGTTCTGTGCTTCGCTGTCGCTCGGCCAGGCACGGGTCGAGGATGGCGGCCACGAGATACAGCTGTGGACGGGCGGCGGATACTCCGTCCCGGGCGGCACGTCGAATACCGGAGTGTGGAACGCCGGGCTGCGTTATGGATGGATTCTGACCCGGCCCCACGGGCCCGGATTTCTTAAAGGAAGATTCGAGTACGCGCTGGATGCGGTGCCGCTGTTCCTAGTCTTCCAGCCTGCCAACACCGCGTTCGGAGCCGGTTTCAATCCGCTGAACCTGAAGTGGAACTTTGCCACACGAGGCCGGGTCGTGCCCTACCTTGAACTCAGCGGCGGCACCCTGTTTACCAATCACGACGTTCCGGCAGGAACTGGCCGCGTCAACTTCACCTCTTCGGCCGCGCTGGGCGCGCATTTTCTCGGCGATTCGCGCAACTGGAGCGTGGAGCTGCGCTACATGCATATTTCCAACGCCGGCTTGAGCAATCCGAATCCGGGGATCAATACGGTGCAGGTGCGTTTGGGAATCGGAAAGTTCTTCGGCAGCGCTAGAACCAGGAAATAAAACATCGGGAGAAAACATTGCATCGCAGAATCGCTCTGAGCCTCGTAGTTGCCCTGTTCTGCCTGCCGGTCTGCGCCCAAAACGCGCCCGCGGACTGGATCGCCGCCAGCAACCAATACACCAACCTGCTGCTGGCGGTCGAAATGAAGCACACTCCCGAGCTGGGCTCGAACCAGGGGCTGAGCCAGTTTGATACGGAGGTCTCCCGGCCGACGCTGGCCGACGAAGACCAGGAGCGGCAGGAAACCGAAGCCGTGCTCGCCACTTTCAAGAACGCCCTCGCCCACGAGAAGCAGAAGGAAGTGGCGCAGGACCTCGAGATCGTCATCCATACCGTCGAACTGCAGTTCCGGGAGCTGGATTATCGATCGCGCCCACAAAGTGGATTTCCTGAATGCCAGCCAAACCGTCTTCCGCGGCCTGCGGGTTTTGCTGGATGAGCAGACGCCTGCGGAACGGCGGCCCGGCGGCGGTGGTTCGCATCCGCAAATACGCCGGCATGGAGCCCGGATACCAGCCGCTTGGCGGACATTCTTAAGCAGCGTGTGATCGAGCAGATGGCCAAGCCGGGCGTGGTCTATCCCGCCCGCACCGAGATTGAGACCGAACTCGCCCGCAACCCCAACTACATGGAGGGCGATCGCCACGCTGCTCGAGAAGTACAAGCTGACCGGCTGGCAGGAGCCGTTAGCCACAGCTCAAATCCCAGCTGATCGCCTATGACGAGTGGACCAAAGCCAACGTGTTGCCTAAAGCCCGCAGCGATTTCCGCCTTCCGCCCGAGGAGTATGCGCTCAATCTCGAAGACTACGGCATTGACATTCCTCCCGCTCAGCTTGCCGCCATGGCGCACCAGGCGTTCAGCGATACTTCAGGCGGAGATGAAACCGATCGCGGAGCAGATCGCGAAAGAACGGCATCTGCCTTCGAGCGACTATCGCGACGTGATCCGCGAGCTGAAAAAGCAGCAACTGGTGGGTGACGCCATTTTGCCGTTTTACCAGGAACGGCTGAAACAAATCGAAAAAGATCATCGTCGAAAAACAGATTGTCACCTTGCCGGACCGCCCGGCGCGCATTCGGATTGCTACCGCGGCCGAAACCGCGCAGCAGCCGGCGCCGCACATGGTGCCGCCGCCGTTCCTGCACAATACCGGGCAGAAAGGGCGAGTTCGTTTTGCCGCTGAATATTCCCGCCGGACCGGGGCAGACCAGCGCCGAGAAATATGACGACTTTACTTTCGATGCGGCGGCCTGGACGCTGACCGCGCACGAGGCCCGGCCCGGGCACGAGTTGCAGTTCGATTCCATGCTCGAACATGGAGTCTCCCTGGCGCGGGTTCGCTACGCTTTCAACAGCACGAATGTGGAAGGCTGGGGGCTCTATTCCGAATACCTCATCCGACCCTACATGCCGCTGGAAGGACAGCTGATTTCTCTGGACTACAGGATGATGCGGGCGGCGCGGGCGTTTCTCGATCCCGAGTTGCAGGCAGGGAAGATTCAACCCGCCGAGGCGTTCCGCGTTCTGGAGCAGGACGTGGTGCAGTCGCATGCCTTCGCCGAGGAGGAAGTGGAGCGCTACACCTATCGCGCGCCCGGGCAGGCCAACAGCTACTTCTACGGCTATACCAAGCTGATCGCCTTGCGGAAGGACGTGGAGGCCGCGCTCGGGACCAAGTTCAACCAGAAGAAGTTTCACGACTTCATCCTGGCCCAGGGTCTTGCTTGCCGCCCGACCTGATGCGCAAGGCGGTGATGGAAGATTTTGTGAAGGGGCAGTGATGGCGCGATTGTGCGTAGCGCCGGCGCTCCCGCCCGTCGCATTCAAAGCCCGGCGTTCGGCCTTCAAAGACCCACACCTGTCTCTCCACAAAACGGAGAGGCGATGCGGTGGGGCACCGCGCATGTCAACGGTGTCGCCCCACCCTCGGTGATATTCTTTTCCGCGTATGTCAACTCTGGTTGAGTGCGTTCCCAATTTTTCCGAAGGCCGCGACCAGGCTAAGGTCGACGCCATCGTCGAGGCCATGAAGATGGACGGCGTCTTCCTGCTCGATCGCGAGATGGACGCCGATCATAACCGCTGCGTCATCACGCTGGTGGGGGAGCGGGAGCCGATCCAGGAAGCGGCGATTCGCGGCGTCGGCAAGGCGGCGGAGTTGATTGATCTGAACCAGCATCAGGGAGCGCATCCCCGGATGGGCGCGGCGGACGTTGTGCCCTTTATTCCCATTGATGGCGTGACTATTGAAGACTGTGTGGCCATGGCGCGGCACGTGGGCGAACAGATCTGGAAGCGCTATCAGATTCCGGTTTATCTGTACGAAGCGGCGGCGACCTCGCCCGAACGGCAGAACCTGGAAAACATCCGGCGCGGACAGTTTGAGGGCATTCGCGCGGAGATCGCCACCAACCCGGCGCGCAAGCCCGATTTTGGCGAGGCGCGGGTGCATCCTTCGGCGGGGGCGACGGTGGTGGGGGCGCGCAAGTTTCTTATTGCCTACAACGTCTTTCTCAACACCCCCGATGTCGAGATCGCGAAGAAGATCGCCAAGGCGGTGCGGTTTTCGAGCGGCGGCATGCGCTTCGTCAAAGGTGCGGGATTCCTGGTTCGCGGGCTGGCGCAGGTTTCGATGAACCTGACCGATTTCGAGCAGACTCCCGTCCACCGCGTGTTTGAGGTGGTGAAGCGGGAAGCGGCGCGCTACGGGGTCGTCCCGGTGAGCAGCGAAATTGTTGGATTGATTCCGAAGAAGGCGCTGGAATCGGCAGCCGAATGGTTTTTGCAGGTGGAAAATTTTGACTCGTCGCTGATCCTGGAGAACCGGCTGGCGGCCGTCATGGGCGGCAAGATGGCGGTTGGCGGACTGCGCGCCGGCATCGAGCCCTTTGTAGAGCAACTGGCTGCGCCTACGGCCACTCCCGGCGGTGGCAGCGCGGCGGCGGCCAGCGGCGCCATGGCCGCCGGACTGGCCAGCATGGTGGCCTCCATGTCTCGCGGCAAGAAGGCTTACCTGCAGCACGAGCGCGAGTTGAGTGAGGCCATCGCGCGCCTGGCGCAACTGCGAGAAGAGCTGAAGGCAGCAATCGATGCCGACGCCGAGTCCTACAACGCTGTGATGAAGGCTTACAAGCAGGCGAAGGAATCGGCGAGTGCGGAGCGGCATCATTGCCGCCGCTCTCAAGCAGGCGACCAGCGTCCCGCTGAGTGTGGCGGAACGGGCCAGGGAAGTGACCGCGATCGTCGAGCGGTTGAAGCCGATCACGAATCCGAATATGAAGTCGGACCTGACCACGGCAACCGCCCTGGCGCGGGCGGCGATCCAGGGCGCGCTGGCCAACGTGGAGATCAACCTGGAATCGCTGCGAAAGACACCGCCTTTGTGGCGGAAACGCGCAAAAAAGCTGCCGCGCTGGCCCGCTGACCTTGCCGGGCCATGCACCTGCTCTGGTCACAAGGCCTGCCCTTTCGTTTGTCCCTTCTTGCCCTCAATGGGCATACAATACGGGTATAAATCGCATCCAAACGCACATATTTCTCGAGGTAGTCCATGAAAGCCGTCAAGCTGTGGTTTCTGTGTTCTTCTCGTGTTGAGCGCGACCGCGTGGTCCATGCCGCTGGGCAGCTCGGCGCGCACCGTGATTCCTTCCGACATCCAGCAGATTATTTCGGTGGACTATCGCGCGCTCAAGAATTCCGATACCGCCATGGCGCTGAAGCAGCAGGTGTTGCCGCCCAGCCTCAAGGAATTTGAAGGCGCCCTGCGGGGCGTGGGCATTGATCCCGACAAGGACGTGGAGCAGCTGACGTTTGCCTCCTACCGCAGCGGCAAGCAGGGCGTGAAGGTGGTCGGCATCGCGCAAGGACAGTTCGCCATGGCTGCCGTGCTCAAGAAAATGCGGCTGAACAAAATTAAGCCGGTCAAGCTGCGCAATTCCGATATTTATCCCATGCCGGCCGGCATGCAGATGACCTTCCTGGATGACAACACCCTGCTCTTCGGCGATAGCGGCGCGTTACGCGGGGCACTGGATGCGCGCGACGGCTACTCTTACACGCTCGACAGCAACACCGACATCGCGGACATGATCGGCTCGGTTGATTCCGGCACGGTCTGGAGCGTCCTCGATCAGCAGGGAACGCAGAACATGCTGCACTCGGCCCTGGGCGACGCCGCCGGGCTGGCGGACTACGATACGGTCAAGAAGCGCATCCTGGGTTCGCGCTACACCATGAACTTCGACAGCGGCGTGAATTTCGATCTGGACGTCCTGACCTCCGATTCGATGACCGCCACCACGCTGTCTTCGCTGCTCAAGGCGGGCATGCTCTACAAGAAAATGTCGGCCACGCCCGTGGAAAAGCTGGCGCTGGATAACGTGACCGTCAACTCCGACAGCTCGAATCTTCAAATGCACTTCAAAGCCGACGATAAGCAGTTCCAGGGCCTGCTGCACTCCCCGCTGTTCGCGGCGGTTTCGAAGTAGCCGCCTGAAGAATCCATGGTTAATGTAGGCGCGAGCGCCCCGCTCGTGCGGCAGTCGTTCGGGACGCTGCCGCACGAGCGGCGGCGCTCGCGCCTTCAGCATTGCAAGACTGCAGGAAGAGCTATCTGGCTTTTTCTCTCTTCGCTTTGGCCCAGCCTTCTTTCACGACTCTGGCGGGCGCGGCCCAGGGCCAGGGAATCGGGCGGGACATCTTCGGTGACAGTGGTGGCGGCGGCCACGTAGGCGCCTTTGCCGATTCGGACCGGCGCAATCAGGATGCTGTCGCTGCCGACGAACACGCCATCTTCAATAATGGTCTTGTGCTTGTTCACGCCGTCGTAGTTGCAGGTGATGGTCCCGGCGCCGACGTTTACTTTCTCGCCGACTTCGGCGTCTCCCAGATAGGTCAGATGGTTGGCTTTCGAGCCTTTGCCCACGCGGGTTTTCTTGAGCTCGACAAAATTTCCGATGTGGGCGTCTTCGCAGATCTTCGCAGCCCGGGCGCAGGTGGCTGTAGGGGCCTAAAGACACGCGGGCTTTGACCACCGAGTGTTCCAGCACGCAGCCCGTCTGGACCAGTACGTTGTCGCCAATTTCGCAGCTTAGAATTACGCTGTAGGAGCCGATGCGCGCATCGCTGCCCAACCCGGGTGGACCCGCGAAGCTGGACGCTGGGCTCGATGACCGTGTCGGGTCCGACCTCGACGTCACTGTCGATCACGCAGGTCTGGGGATAAAGGATCGTGACCCCTTCGTCCATCAACTGGCGGCATTTGGCCAGGCGCATGTGCTGGTCAATCTCAGAGAGTTCGGCGCGCGTGTTGCCCCCCAGGACTTCATAGGCGTCGCGGGCTTGCACCGCCACCACGCGCTGTTTGGCCTTGGCCAGAATCGCGGCCATGTCGGTGAGGTAGAACTCGCCGTGATGATTGTCAGCGCTGAGTTTGTCGATGCGGCTGAACAGGGGCTGGGCGTCGAACGCGTAAAAGCCGGAATTGACCTCATGTATTTTCTGTTGCGCGGGCGTCAGGTTCTTCTGCTCGACGATGGCCTTCACCTCGTCGCTGCCGGCTCTCTTGCGGACGATTCTTCCATATCCCGCGGGGTTTTCCAGCCGGGCGGTGAGAATGGTCATCGCCGCCTTTTTTGCCAGATGGAAATCGCGCAACTGCTCGATGGTTTTTGCAGTGATGAGCGGGGCATCGCCGTAGAGAACGATGATGAGATCGTAAGGCGGCGAGCGCTTCACGCGCGACCATCAGGGCGTGTCCGGTGCCGCGTTGCTCCTGCTGCAGCACGAAGCCAACGCCGGAAGCAGCCACCGCGCTGCGAACCCGGTCGGCTTCATATCCGATGATGGCGAAAACATCGGCGGCCGGAACCACCTTGGTCGCGGCGGCGATCACGTGGGCCAGAAGCGGCTTGCCGCCGACTTCATGCAGCACCTTGGGATGTTTGGATTTCAGCCTCGTGCCTTTGCCGGCCGCCAGAATGGCGATGCCGATCTTCGGGGCCCGAGGCTGATGGTGAGTTGCTTTTGGCATTCGATCCAATATACCGCGAGAGTCTGCAACGGGCAGGGTTACGGAGGTTACCGGTGGGATGAGTGTGGGGCGAACTCGTCCGCGTTGCTTTGACGTTTGACTTGACTGTTTATTGGCGTCCTCAGCAATCATCCGAGCAACAAAGACCTTAATCAGAATCAAAATCGGCGATGGCGACGCCGCCCACATCAGGCTACGGGGTGGCGGCGCGGGCCCGCCCGGGGCCTGGGCCACCAGTTCCATCAGATCGGTGGCAATCCGGTCGGTGAGATGGCGGGCCACCATGTCCTTCTCGTCCAGATAGTCGCCCAGCACGGGGATGACGCCCAGTTCTTCGACGGCTTCGAGGTCGGCAACAATCTGGTTGGCGCCTTCGAGAGCGTATTTCGCTTTCAGGGCCGGGGGCGCCGGGGCGCGATTGATGAGGGCATAAGTCGAAGATGCGTTTGACCCCGGCATGACGATTCAGGGCGCGGATGTGATCCGACGCGGTCAGTCCCAGACTTTCGTTGGCCTGGGTCATCAGATTGCCCACGTAGACCTTCACCGCCGCGGAATTCACCATGGCCTGGGCGATGCCGGGCACCAGGAGGTTGGGAATAAGGCTGGTGAACAGCGAGCCGGGACCGACCGTGATCAGGTCGGCGCGCGCCATCGCCTCCAGCGTCTGGGGCAGCGGCTTGACGTCCGGAGGATCGAGGAAAAGTTGCTGGATGCGGCCGCTGCTGGCCGTGATCTTGGTTTCTCCACGAACTCTTCTGCCGTCTTCCATTAAGGCTTCCAGCTCGACGTGAGAGGTGGTGGCGGGATAAATGTGTCCCCGGGTGAGCAGAATTTCCGAAGACAGCCGGACGGCCTCGCTGAAGTCCTTGGTGACGGAAGTCAGCGCCGCCAGAAACAGATTGCCGAAGCTGTGGCCTTCGAGGCCCGATCCTTTTACGAAGCGATGCTGAAACAGGCGGGAAAGCAGGGCTTCGTCTTCCGAGAGAGCGACGATGCAATTGCGAATGTCGCCGGGCGGGAGCATGTTGAGCTCCTTGCGCAGGCGTCCGCTGGAGCCGCCGTCGTCGCTGACCGTCACCACGGCGCACAATTCGCTGATCTCAGGATGGTTGGGCTGGCCCAGGGCGCTGGCCCGGGTAACGTAACGCTTCAGCCCCTTCAGCAGGGTAGAGAGGCCGGTGCCGCCGCCGATGGCGACCACGCGCAGACTGCGAGTTGATAATGCGCTTCCCCGCGACGAACGCTGGGAACGCCGCTGGGAATCAGGCACAGCCACGGCTAGCCATTGTCCTCAGGAATCGCTGACTCCGGGGAGAATTCGGCCCCTGGGTCGGGATACAGTAACTCGGTGAAGCGGGGGTCTTCCGCGAGATTTTGAAAATCGGAATCGTTGCGCGCCTGGAAGCGCAGCGCGGCGTTTACCCGGATCGCCTCGTCCAGATGGCGTAACGAATCCTCCAGATGCCCGGTCAGGCAATCGAGCGCGGCCAGACCGTAGGCGACATAGTCGGCTTTCGGAACCTGCTTGGAAAGCTTTTCCAGATGCTCGCGGGCGGTAACGTAGTCGCCCACGTTCATCAACGAAACGGCGTAGTCGTAGTGCTCTTCCGGACTCTTGAACTGAGTGGCCGAGCGCTCCATGTGCTGGTTGCAGGTATTGAGGTGGACCGAGATGCGGTCCGCCAATTCCTTGCTGGCGCCGGTCACGGCTTTCTGCAGAAGGCCCTTGGCTTTCTCAAACTTGCGCTCCTGCAGGGCGCGCAGTCCGGCCTCATAGTTTTGCACAGCCTGTGCAAAACGCGGATCTTCGTTCAGCGGTTTCTTGGCAGTGGTTTTCTGCGCCATCCGTAAAACTCTTCCTGAACTCTTCGTAAGATCTCCTTTTTCATACGCTTGGGAGAAATCGGTTATAGCGGAATCGCTATCTTCAACCGATTTCGACCCGCGGCTTTGTGACTGTTGGTCAAGGAGCCCTGAAAACAACCTGTGGAAAATCCTGAACGGCTTCGAATCTGCAAGGTTATACGCGGATTCGCGTGTCCGTCAACTCCGCCTCCCCGCGGTCCACCGGAGATCAGTTAATGGCGGCCGCGGTTTGCAGGTCAACCTGCTTCCACTCGCCCTTCATGATGCCCTGACGAATCTGGGCGGCGGTCTTGCCCTTTTTGTTCATGGAGTACGAGTAATAGAGCTCTTTCAGGCACACCGAACACTGCGCCCCGTGGATCCCCTCAAAGCAGCTGTGAAGACTGTTATGCCCCATGCCGCGGTCGCAATAGCAGTAGCAGGGTTGCTGATGCAGCACGGCAGGAATTTTGGCCGCCAGCTCGTAAGCGTGACTCTGAAAAGGGTATTGCGCGTTGCTGCCCCATAATTGCTCCCGGCCGAGTATCGGAGGCAGGGTGGAGCCCTTGGCGGGCGGTCCCGCATTGTAATGCGGAGTGGCCTCATCCGGTTGGGATATGGCCCAGGGAGTGGATACAGCCCAGACAACCAGACCTAGACAGGCAAGGGTCAAAGCACGCTTCATCATGATCAGACGCCCTCGTTGTAGTGATTGTAACCGAATTGGGCGTGGCGGCAGTAGTCCAAGGCAGATGTCGGCCCGGCGAGACGAACTCAGGACACCACCTTCAACCCGGGCAGCTCGGCCCGTATAATAAAAGCAGTATGCCGGAACCAGCCCGTCCCGCGGATTCGAGTCCCCGCTCTGACAAGATTCCCGCGCCCGCTCCGCCCCGGACTTTGCCGGTGCTCTCGGTATGGCTGCGCGACCTGTTGATCTCGCTGGCCATCTCCGCGTTCATCATTATTTTTCTCTACCAGCCGGTGAAGGTGGAGGGCACCAGCATGATGCCCTCGCTCGACGATCAGGAGCGCATCTTCGTCAATAAGTACGTCTACCGCCTGGAGCCCATCGAGCGCGGCGACATCGTGGTGTTCCGCTACCCGCGCGATACCTCGAAGAGTTTTATCAAACGGGTGATCGGGCTGGCGGGAGACCGCATCCGCATCGATTCGGGAGAAGTATTCGTCAACGGGGAAGCCCTCGAAGAAGACTACGTTCCTGCCGCCTACGCCGACCAGCGTTCGTATCCCGAGACCGTGGTCCCTCCCAACAGCTACTTCGTGCTGGGCGACCATCGCACCATGTCGAACGACAGCCGCGACTTTGGCCCGGTCAACAATAGCTACATTTACGGCAAGGCCGTGTTCGGGTACTGGCCGATGGACAAGATGGGAAGGGTGCGGTAGGTCAGCTCTCAGCTTTCAGCCGTCAGCTTTCAGCTAAATCCTAGTTACGAATCGGGCGGGTGGAGGCTTGGAATTCACTGATAGCTGACAGCTGAGAGCTGACAGCTAGAAAAATCGAAATCATCTGTTTCGCGATTTCGCCATCCCTGCTAAAATTCTTAAAATCCACTCCCTGGAGTACGAATGCAAGCTACGCTTGCGCTCGAAGACGGCAGAGTCTTCCGAGGCAAAGGATACGGCGCCAAAGGCGAATGCTACGGCGAAGTCGTTTTCAATACTTCCATCACTGGCTATCAGGAAATTTTCACCGACCCTTCCTACTGCGGCCAGATTGTAGTCCTCACCAATCCTGAAATCGGCAACTACGGCACCAACGCCGAAGACAACGAAGCCACGCGTCCTTATATCGAGGGCCTGGTTGTCCGCGAGTTTTCCAGAGTCAGTTCCAACTGGCGCTCGCAGCAGGTCGCGGAAGAGTATCTCGAACAATTCAAGATTCCGGTGCTGGCGGAGATTGATTCGCGGGCGCTGGTGCGGCACTTGCGCGACCACGGCGTGATGCGCGGCGTGGTCTCCACTCTCGAAGATGACGCCGAGAAACTGGTCGCCAAGGCGCGCGGGATTCCCAAGATGGATGGGACCGACCTAGCCAAAGTTGTCAGCACCAAGAGCACCTACGTCTGGGAAACCGGCGAACGCTCGCATCTGCCGGACGAAGTCGTAGGCGTTAAAGACGAGCCGGCGCGGTTTCATGTCGTCGCCTACGACTACGGCATCAAGCAGAACATTCTCCGCAAACTGCGCGGCGAAGGCTGCAAGGTCACGGTGGTGCCGGCGCAGACTCTCGCGGAAGACGTGCTCGCGCTAAAGCCGGATGGCGTGTTTCTGTCGAACGGCCCTGGCGATCCCGAGCCTTGCACCTACGCGGTGGACAACATTCGCCGCCTCATGGGGCGGCAGCCGATTTTCGGGATTTGCCTGGGGCATCAGCTGACCGGGATTGCGCTCGGCGGGAAAACTTTCAAACTGAAGTTTGGACATCACGGCGGGAAACCATCCGGTGAAGCAGTTGAACTCGGGGAAGATCGAGATCACGGCGCACAACCATAATTTTGCCGTCGATCCGGATTCGCTGCCGCAGAGCGAAGTTGAGCTGACGCACATCGATTTGAACGACAACACGCTGGAAGGCATGCGGCACCGGAACCTGCCGCTGTTCTGCGTGCAATATCATCCCGAGGCGTCGCCGGGTCCGCATGATTCGCATTATCTGTTCAAGGATTTTGTGAAGATGATGGAGGAGTGGAAAGGTTAGTGGTAGCGGCGAGAACAGCAGGTCCCTCCACTCGCCAGTTGATTCGCAAGCGAATCAACTGGGTCGGTCGGGATGACAGAGCTTTTTTGAGAAGATAGCAAAGACCAACGACTAATGCCGAGACGAACTGACATCTCGAAAATCCTGATCATCGGCTCTGGCCCCATCATCATTGGCCAGTCGGCGGAGTTTGATTACTCCGGGACGCAGGCTTGCAAGGCGCTCAAGGCCGAGGGATTTGAAGTGGTGCTGGCCAATTCCAATCCGGCCACCATCATGACCGATCCCGAGATCGCCGACCGCACTTACATCGAGCCGCTCACGCGCGAATATCTGGAAGAAATCATTCGCATCGAGCGCGAACTGTCGCCGGGCCAGGGATTCGCCATCCTGCCCACCGTGGGCGGACAGACTGCGCTCAATCTGGCGATTGAACTTTCTGACGGCGGCGTGCTCGAGAAGTACAACGTGCAGCTCATTGGCGCCAATGTGGCCGCGATCAAGAAGGCCGAAGACCGTCTTTACTTCAAAGACGCGATGCAGAAGATTGGCCTCGATGTTCCCAAGTCGGCGCTGGTGAACAATCTGAAAGATGGACTGGAATTTGCCGGCAAGATCGGGTTTCCGGTGATCGTGCGGCCGTCGTTCACGCTCGGCGGCAGCGGCGGCGGCATCGCCTACAACCGCGAAGAGATGCTGGAAGTGCTGGCCCGCGGACTCGATTTCTCTCCTGTCCACGAAGCTCTGATCGAAGAATCGGTGCTTGGGGTGGAAGGAATATGAGCTTGAGGTGATGCGCGATCTGAAAGACAACGTCATCATCATCTGCTCGATCGAGAACTTCGATCCCATGGGCGTGCATACCGGCGATTCGATCACCGTCGCCCCGGCCCAGACCCTCACTGATCGCGAATATCAGGCCATGCGTGACGCCGCCATCGCGGTGATCCGCGAGATTGGGGTCGAAACGGGCGGATCGAATATTCAGTTCGGAGTTCATCCCACGACTGGGCGGATGGTCGTTATCGAGATGAACCCGCGGGTTTCGCGATCGTCGGCGCTGGCTTCGAAGGCAACCGGATTCCCCATCGCGAAGATTGCCGCCAAGCTGGCTGTCGGCTACACGCTGGATGAAATTCCCAACGACATCACCCGCAAGACGCCTGCCTGCTTTGAGCCGACGCTCGACTACGTTGTCGTGAAAATTCCCAAGTGGCAGTTCGAAAAGTTTCCTGGCGCCGACGAGAACCTGGGGCCGCAGATGAAATCCGTGGGCGAAGTGATGGCCATCGGCCGCACTTTCAAAGAAGCGCTGCTCAAAGGGCGTGCGCGCTCTCGACACTGGAAAGAAAACAGGCTCGGAGAAAATCGAGCCCAAGATTCTCACCCAGCGCCTGGTGACGCCGCATCCCGAGCGGCTTTCCTACGTTCGCTACGCCTTGCGCCAGGGCCACACGGTCAAGCAGCTGGCCAAAATGACGTCGATCGATCCCTGGTTTCTGTACCAGCTCAAAGAGATTAACGACATGCAGCTGGAGCTGGAAAAGCATCCCATGGAATCGATTCCGACGGAGGTGCTGCGCGAAGCCAAGCGCATGGGCTTCTCCGACGGACGGCTGGCCCAGGTCTGGCGGCTTGACGGCAAGGGCGCGCAGGAAAAAGTCCGGCATCTGCGCAAGAAGCACGGCATTTCTCCGGTCTACAAACGGGTTGACACCTGCGCCGCCGAGTTCGAAAGCTACACGCCGTATCTGTATTCGACCTACGAAGAGGAAGACGAGGCCACGCCGACCGAGAAGAAGAAAGTGATCATTCTGGGCAGCGGGCCCAATCGCATCGGGCAGGGAATTGAGTTTGATTACTGCTGCTGCCATGCGGCGTTTGCGCTGCGCGACGATGGTTACGAGACCATCATGATCAACTGCAATCCGGAGACGGTCTCGACCGACTACGACACCAGCGATCGGCTCTACTTCGAGCCTCTGACCTTGGAAGACGTGTTCGCCATCTGCGAGCACGAAGCTTCCGGCGGCGCGCCGGTTGGCGTGATCGTGCAGTTTGGCGGACAGACGCCTTTGAATCTGGCGCTGCCGCTCAAAGCGGCGGGCATGAACATCATCGGCACGTCGCCGGAGTCCATTGACCTGGCGGAAGACCGCAAGCGTTTCGGCAAATTGCTCGATGAACTCGAAATCCCGCAAGCCCCGGGGGCGATGGCGGCTTCGGTCGAAGAAGCCATCGCAGGCGCGAACCGGGTGGGATATCCAGTGCTGGTGCGGCCTTCGTACGTTCTCGGCGGGCGCGCCATGGTGATCGCCTACGACGAAGAAATGGTCGTGCGCTACATGAAGGAAGCGGTCGAGTATTCGCAGGACCGGCCGGTGCTGATTGACCACTTCCTCGAAGACGCGATCGAAGTGGACGTGGATGCGCTATCGGACGGCGAAGACGTGGTCATCGGCGGCATCATGCAGCACATTGAAGAAGCCGGCATCCACTCCGGCGATTCTTCGTGTGTGCTGCCGGCGGTGGATATTCCCGAACATCTGTTGCAGCGCATGCGGGAGTACACGTTCAAGCTGGCGCGGGCGTTGAAAGTTGTTGGCCTGATGAACATTCAGTTTGCCATTCCGCGGGCGAGTGTAATATCTGACGGGTCTTCGACTCGTCCGGTCGGGTCTGAGACCCGCCCCCACACAGGCGGTGGTGATGGCGGCAAGGTCTATGTTCTCGAAGTTAATCCGCGAGCTTCGCGAACTGTGCCTTATGTTTCGAAGGCTACCGGGGTGCCGATGGCGAAAATTGCCGCCCGGCTGATGACGGGACGCAAGCTGCGCGAATTCCTGCCGGAGTTTATCGAGCGCGGCGCCGATCTCGATACCGGGCACTGCTACTACGTGAAGTCCCCGGTCTTCCCCTGGAACAAATTTCCCGGCGTGGATACCGTGCTCGGTCCGGAGATGAAATCTACCGGCGAAGTCATGGGCGTGGCCGACAACTTTGGCGAGGCCTTTGCCAAAGCCCAGACCGCGGCCGGCCAGAAGCTGCCGACGCAGGGCATGGTCTTCATCAGCGTTACGGATCACGACAAGCCGGGTGTGGCCGAAGTCTCGCGCAAGTTTGTGGACATGGGCTTCAAGCTGGTGGCCACGGCCGGCACCGCCGACGTGCTCGAAGAGGCGGGCATGTCGGTGGAGCGGGTCTATAAAGTGAAAGAAGGACGCCCCAACGTGGTGGACCTGATCAAGGGCGAGCGCATTCACCTGATCGTAAATACGCCGCACGGCGTCGATCCCTGGTTCGATGAGAAGGCGATTCGGCGGGCGGCGGTGCAGGCGCGGATTCCCACCATTACCACGCTGTCGGCCGCTCGCGCCGCGGCTGAGGGCATCGCCGCTTTGCAGCGCGGCGAGCTGCGGGTGCAGGCATTGCAGCACTTGCATGCGGAGCGCGGCTCTGCCACCAGGCGTTAGTGCTGCCACCTCCACGCGGTCTGCCGAAAAACGCATATTCTCTCCCTGGCTTCCACGTGCTAGCATTCCCCTGGAAAAGTGGTCCCGCTGACAATCGCACTGCATTAGCGAGGTGCAACGGATGGCGGAGGCTACACTTTCCAATATCCCGGCGAGCCGCAGAACAGTGACCAGCAAGGCGAGATGGGCCGCTACCATTCTGGCCTGGTCGCGCGATTCTTGCCCTGGCAGTCGGCTTTGTCATTAAGTACGTTCTTTTCTACTTTCGGCATTATGACGCGGCGTCGTTCGATCCCTATTGGCCGCGGCGCGGCTGGCTTTTCCTGCACATTTCGGGCGGCACCCTGGCCCTGATGACCGGTCCCTGGCAGTTCTGGACCGGCCTTCGCCAAAAAATTTTACGAGTCCATCGCTGGACCGGGCGGTTGTTTTTCGCTGGGAGTCGCCCTGGGGATAACAGGCGCGGTGGGTCTGGCGGTTACCACTACCTTTGGCTGGGGCTTTCGAAGTCGGCCTGATGGGACTGGCTTGCGCGTGGTTGGTGACCACCACATGGCGTACTACTCGATCCGTCACGGCCTGGTGGAACTCCACAAGGAGTGGATGATTCGCGCCTATGTGGTGACGTTTGCCTTTGTGTTCTTCCGCATTCTGAGCGATTATGGCCCGACATCGCACCTGCAACCGGAAAACGATCAGAAGTCTGACGATCACATGGGTCTGCTGGGTTGTGCCCCTCGCCGTCACTGAAATAATCTTTCAACTGAAGCGCATTAGATCGGCAGTCCGCGCGCGGGGATTGAGCTGATTCATTAGTGGAGGGCAGCAGCCTGCAGCACGGACATCGCGAGTCGAAGCATTGCAGCCCTTCCCGCGGAGCGTAAGTGAAGGGCCAAAGAGGGTAGCTTCGCTTCGGAGGTGCAGTATGGCGCAGGAAAATAGCGCTCTGATTCGCCGCTGGTTTGAAGAAGTCTGGAATCAAGGCCGGATGGAAGCGATTGACGAAATGGCGTCGCCCGACGTCATCGGCCATGGCCAGGCTCAGCATGACACCGATGTCGGCCTGCACGAGTTCCGGAATTTTGCGGTGGGTCTTCGCGCCGCATTTCCCGATATGAAAGTTGTCATCGATCAGACCATCGAGCAAGGCGACAAAGTCGTTGCTCGCTGGACGTCAACCATGACCCACACCGGCGAATTTCTGGGATTCCCCGCGACCGGGAAGAAAGCCACCGTCACCGGCACTTCGATTCAGCGGATCGTCGGGCGGCAAGATTGTGGAAGGCTGGGACAACTGGGACCAGTTGGGTCTGCTGGTGCAGATTGGCGCTGTGCCGGCCGCGCATTTTGTGAAGCCCGCGGAGCGACGCATCGCCTAGACTCTTCGAGTTCCGCTGCCCGTACACCCGTAGCGACCATAGGGGTCCTTCGACTCCGCCGAAACTTCGCGTTGCGAAGTTCCGGCTCCGCTCAGGATGACAGGGCGCGGGATCTTGATAAGCTTCTAGGCTGGCGACACGCTCATGCTGCTGAACGGTATTTTTCCTCCGCATTACGACGCCGTTTTATCCTGACGGCAACGTGTACTTCAAAAAGATCGAGCACAATGTTGAGCGCTACTCGAAAACTCCTGCGGCTGGACTGGTGGTCCTGGGCTCGACTGGCGAGGCCGTCATGCTCTCGGACGACGAGCGCCGCGAAGTTCTGAAGGTGGCGCGGGAAGCCACGGCACCAAACAAAGTTCTCATCGCGGGCACGGGCATCGAGTCGGCCATCGAAACTCTGCGGCTTACCGAGTATGCGGCTGAGCTTGGCTATGACGCAGCCCTGGTGCGCACGCCGCATTTCTACAAGAGGGCGATGCAGCCGGCAAATATGCTGGCGTTCTATCGCACGGTAGCCGACCGTTCACCCTTGCCCGTGCTCATCTACAACGTCCCGCCGTTTACCGGATACGACATGCCGGCGGAGTTGGTCATCGAGCTGGCGGGGCATCCCAACATCATCGGGATCAAGGAATCGGGCGGCGACGTGGAAAAAGTCCGTCGCATGGTGGAAGGCACGCGGCAGGTAAAACGCACCGCCACGGTCACCGAGACGTTTGAGGCGGTCACGCCGCGCATGTTGAAAGCGTCGTCGGGCGGAAACGGGCAGGGCGGGGAACTGGTGCAGGTGGCGGGACTGGGCGGCGCCAAGCCCTCATCGAGCGCCGTAAATGTGGTGAGCGGGATCAAGACGCGGCAGAAGGAAGTCGGATTCCAGGTGTTGGCCGGCCTGGCGCAGAAACTTGAGCCGTCGCTGCAGGCCGGGGCGGTCGGCGCGGTGCTGGCCTTTGCCGACGTGGCTCCGACCGCCTGTTACGAGATTTACGCTGCCTGGAAGGAAGGCGATGCCGGGCTGGCGCGCCTCAAGCAGGAGCGCATCACCCAGGCGGCCCAACGCGTCGGGAGCGAGCTCGGCATCCCGGGGATGAAGTATGGAATGGATTTGAATGGTTACTACGGTGGTCCCGCGCGTTTGCCGCTGTTACCGCTCACCGCCGAACTGAAACATGAAGTAGAACAGCTGCTGGCCGATGTTCGGAACTGATGTCCGGAGTTGCGAGCCGGCACGATTCCCGGCAAACGGCACGCTCGATCTACACAACCGGCGCTGCGAAACGGTTGTGCGATTTCGGCAGAGGGTTTAAACTTCCTCAGACTAAATCCACAGCCATCGGAAAGTGCCCGTATGTCCGAAGACCTGCGACCGGTTCGATATTCCGTGATCGTCCCGCTCTGGAACGAGCGCGAGAGCATCACGCCTCTCTACGGGCGTCTCAAGGAAACGCTGGACTCGGTCGGCCATACGTTTGAATTCGTTTTTGTGGACGATGGCAGCACGGACGGCAGCTTTCCCCTGCTGCAGGAAATTGCCCAGGTCGACAGCCGGGTCACGGTCGTGGCCCTGCGCCACAATGCCGGCAAATCGGTCGCGTTGGGCGCCGGCTTCAATGCGGCGCGCGGCGATTATGTCATCACCATGGACGGCGACCTGCAGCATGACGCAGCCGATATCCCCAGATTCATTGAGCGGCTGGAAGAAGGCTTCGACATCGTTTGCGGATGGCGAAACCAGCATGAAGGTTCTTTGCTGCAGCGCGTGGCCACCCGCTGCGCGAACTGGATCCTGGGAAAACTCACCGGGGTTCGAATCCACGACTGGGGCGGAGGATTCAAAGCGTACAAGCGCCAACTGGTTTCAGAAGTGCCGATTTATGGCGAACTGCAGCGGCTGATTCCCGTACTGGCGCTGCGGCGAGGCGCGAAAATATGCGAAGTTCCGATCACCACTTTGCCCCGAGAGTTCGGCGTCTCGAAGTATGGGATGACCAGCAAACTCCCGGTCTTTCTCGATCTCCTTACCGTCCGGTTCCTGCTGCGTTACCTCTCGCGGCCGTTGCATTTCTTCGGGACGGCAGGGGTCCTCGCCATCGTGAGTGGCGGCGCTCTCGGCCTCTGGATGGTGCTGTGGAAGCTGCTCTACGGCATGCGCGTCATGACCGACCATGGCCCGCATGTTGATTTTTAGCGCCGTGCTGATCCTCGCCGGCGTGCAGCTTCTGGCGCTCGGGCTGCTGGCCGAAATGCAGGTGCGGCACTATTACCAGAGCCGCGGCCGCCATACTCCGTACGATGTGGCCTGTGTCATCCGCGCTCAGAAGAACGAAGAAGAAGTGTCAGACTAGACAGTCGATGGCACTCATTCTGAGACCCTTCTCCCGCTCATAACCCTGATAAACCCCGCGAGGCTGGTTCCCGCATGAACCGCCGTTATGAATGGATCGTCGTCCTCTTTGCGGCCATCATTTTTCTCAGCGGAATCATCAGCCCGCCTTCCCTGATGGATGACGTGGACGCCTCCCAGGCGCTGATCGCGCGCAACATGCTGCAATCGGGCGATTGGGTCACGGCGCGGCTGGATGGTGTCGCCTTTCTCGATAAGGCCCCTCTCAAATATTGGGTCACGGCGATTTTTTATTCCATCTTCGGAATCCGTGATTGGGTTGCGAGAATACCCAGCGCTCTCTCCGCGATCGCACTTTGTTGGGTGACTTTCCGCTTTGGCCGGTGGGCATTTTCGCCGAAGGCTGGCTTTTATGCGGGGCTGTTTCTGTCCACCTGCATCGGGCTGTTCCTGTTCACGCGGATCGTGATCCCGGATGTAACCCTGACGCTATCGATTACGCTGTCGCTGTGGGCGTTCCTGCGCGCCCTGGACGCCGAAGAGAAGCATCCGCGGTTGTGGGCCTACGTGATGGCGGCCAGTCTGGCGGCGGGCCTGCTGCTCAAAAGCCTTATCGGGCTGGTGTTTCCCCTCGGCGCAGCCTTCCTGTTTCTTGTGTTCACGCGGCGTCTGTTCGATCGCCAGACCTGGAAGCGGCTGTATCCCTTTACCGGATTCTTGATTTTTATCGCGCTTGCCGCGCCCTGGCATGTGCTGGCCACCATCCGGAATCCTCCCTACTTTGATTTCACCATGCACGCCGGCCCGGGCCAGTACCATGGTTTCTTCTGGTTCTATTTCATCAACGAGCAAGTGCTTCGGTTTTTGAACGCGCGCTATCCCCGCGATTACAACACGGTGCCGCGCCTTTACTTCTGGCTCTTCCACCTGGTCTGGCTTTTTCCCTGGAGCGTGTACCTGCCAACCCTGTGGCGTCTGGGCTACAAGCCGGTGGACCGGCCAGGCCGGGCCCGCTTGCTGGCATTGTGCTGGATCGGTTTTGTGATGGTGTTCTTCACGCTGTCCACGACCCAGGAATATTATTCGATGCCCATCTATCCCGCCCTGGCTCTGCTGCTGGGATGCGGGGTTGCGGCCAGCGACGATTCGGTTCGCGTGGGAGCAAGAGTTGTATCGGTCGTGGCCGCGTGTGCCGCCATCGCCATCGGCGCAATTCTGGTCAATGTATGGGGACTGCCCACGCCCGGAGATATCTCGACCGCCCTCACGCAAAACTCCGCCGCCTACACGCTTTCGCTCGGGCACATGCGCGACCTCACCCTCAAATCATTCGCATATTTGCGGCTGCCGCTGGTGATCGCCGGAATCGCCTTTGTCATCGGCGCGATTGGAGCATGGCGCCTGCGCGGCCAACGCGCGCTTCTCGCCATGGCGGTCATGATGGTGATCTTCTTCCAGGCGGCCCGGCTGGCGCTGGTGACTTTCGATCCCTACCTGTCCTCGCGTCCCGATCGCGGAGGCCCTCAAGCGCGCTCCCCGCGGCCAGTTGATCATCTACGGCAATCACAATGCGATTTCCTCCCTGCTTTTTTACACCGAGGACAAGTGTCTTATGCTGAATGGCCGCTATTTCAATCTCGAATATGGTTCGTACGCGCCCGACGCGCCTCCGGTATTTATCAATGATGACGACTTTTCGCGGCTCTGGTCGCAGCCGGAGCGATGGTATCTGGCGCTGAGCGACGATGACCTGCCTCACGTCCAGCGGATCGTTGCCCGCGACCATCTGCATCTGGTGGCGGCGGTTGGAGGCAAATCGCTGTTCTCGAATCTGGAATTCAGCGCTCCCCGCTCTCTGGCTCAAGCCTCGATCCCGCGGACGGATTAGCGCTATAGCCCACTGAAGCCTGGATCTTCGCTTGTAGCCTCTGTGCGTTCCCGGCTGCTAGTATTATTCGAACGAACGTTCGAACTATGGCTACGGCTTCTCCCATTCAATCGCAGTTTGCGCCGCGGCGGCGCCCTTCGGCCTCCGGGCCGCGCCTGGAAACCCGCTTTGACCGCCGCCTGGCGCGGATTCTGGTCCATGCCACCAATGTCTTCTGCGACAAGGGATATGCGGCCGCTTCGATGCGCGATCTCTCCCGCGCCAGCGGCGTTTCGCTCTCCGGCCTGTACTACTATTTCGAGTCCAAAGAAGAATTGCTGTACCTGATCCAGAAACATACGTTCAGCACCATCGTGGACCGGCTGCGGCAGCGGCTTGGATGAGGTTACGGATCCGGCAGACCGCATTCGCATGTTCATCCTCAATCATCTCGAATATTTTCTGGCCAACCAGAAAGCCATGAAGGTGCTCTCCCACGAGGATGATGTCCTGAAGAATGGCTTCGGGTCCCAGATCGCAGCCATCAAGCGCGAGTATTACCGCATCTGCATCGAGCTGCTCGACGCCTACAAGCTGGCGCGCGGACTGGATTCTCCAGCCGCACCGCCGTGCTCAGCCTGTTCGGCATGATGAACTGGATCTACACCTGGTACAACCCGCGGGTCGATGCCGGCGCGGCGGAACTCGCGCAAGAGATGGGAGACATTTTTCTGCAGGGCATCGGAACAGGCGTCTTCGAAAGGCCTGCAGAGAAAGGAAGCCTGCAGTATCGGGCTTAAAATGATTTCTTAACCATTGCAAATAAGGAGTACGACTATGGCGACGACAGTGCAGCCGGCCAGCGGCGAGGCCACCAAAACATTGATCAACTACCGCGTCGATGCCGGCGTGGCGGTGATCGAACTCTACGATCCTCCGGCGAATACTTACACCTATGAGATGAACCGGCAACTCGACGAGGCCATCCTCAAGGCGCGCATGGACAACGATGTCTACGTGATCGTGCTCACCGGCGCGGGCGACAAATTCTTTCTCCGCCGGCGCCAACATCAAGATGCTGGTCAGCGTCGATCCCACGTTCAAGTATTACTTCTGTCTCCACGCCAACGAGACTTTGCTGCGGCTGGAGCACACGCCCGAAGCTGGTGATCGCGGCGCTGAACGGACACTGCGTCGGCGGCGGCCTGGAAATTGCCATGGCGGCCGACATCCGCATCGCGCGCCAGGATGCGGGCAAGATCGGACTGCCGGAAGTGAATCTGGGCGTGCTGCCCGGCACCGGCGGTACCCAGCGCCTCTCGCGCATGGTGGGCAAGAGCAAGGCCATCGAACTGATGGTAACCGGCAACACGTTTTCCTTCGAAGAAGCCAAAGAGCTGGGGATCGTCAACGATATCTACGAGCGCGACAATTTCATGGAGAACATCATGGAATACGCCCGCCAGTTCTGCCCGCCCAACAAGGCCGCGAAGGCCGTGGGACGCATCAAGCGCGCGGTGCAGACGGGATGGGAAATTCCGCATGGAATCGGCATTGGCCGTGGAGCGCGAGAATCAGCAGCTCCTGTTCCAGAGCGAAGACGCCAAAGAAGGCCTGGCCGCATACGTCGAGAAGCGGCCGGCGGTTTTCAAGGCGAAGTAAGTGCAGCTCCGGCGTCCCGGCGGCCCGCTAGCGGGCGGGAACGCGCGCATTAAAGTCGGCGTCGGGGCCGATATTGATCTGAGGTGTTATGCCAGGCAAAGTAGCGAAAATCGGAACCTTCAGCGATTGGGTCGGCCTCTTCGACGATTGGCGCAAAGAGATTGGCGTCAACCACGACGAGATTGCCAGCTTCAAATTCGACACGCTCTACGGCGCGATCGAGACCGAAGAAATCCAATTCGGTTCGTACAAAGGCCGCCGCAAGTGGGAGAACCTGCGCCAGGTGCCCACGCAGCAGATGCGCGACGCGCTCATCAACATGATCGTCTACCAGGGCGACACCGAATTCGCCAGCGTAGAGCAGCAGCGCTACCTGTTCGAAAGCGCTCCCACCGACTGGGACCGCCGCGCCATCACCCGCGTCATGATCGAAGAAATGCGCCACGGCTGGCAGATGTGCGCGCTGCTGGTGGACCACTTCGGCTATTCCGGCAAAGTCGAAGCGCAGAAAATGCTGGAGCGCCGCGCCTTTGAGAACAAGCGGCTGCTGGGCGCTTTCAACGTGGAAGTCGACAACTGGATGGATTTCTTCACCTACACCGACTTCGTCGACCGCGACGGCAAGTTCCAGTTGCAGATGTTCAAGTACTCCGCCTTCGCGCCGCTGGGCCGTTCCATGTCGTACATGTTGCGCGAGGAAGCCTTCCACATGGGGACCGGCAACGACGGTTTGCGCCGCATCGTAGAAGCCGGCGTGGTGCCGGGCTGGCTGATCCAGAAATATCTCAACAAATGGATTTCGAGTTCCTACGACCTGTTCGGCACCGACCACTCTTCCTCCGCGCATTGGGCCTATGTCTGGGGCATCAAGGGACGCTACGACGAACCGAAGAATGAGCATCGCGGCGGACCTCGATGACCTCAACGACTACAACCGGAGCCTCTATCGCGACGAAGTGGCCGGCCTTATCGCCCGCTTCAACACCTTCTTAAAAGCCGGGCAGCCAAAGCTTTACGCGCCACATATAAAGTTCAACCGTAACATCGGACGCTGGGCGGGGCAGAAATTCCATGCGGAAACCGGCGAAGCCGTGGACGACAGCGGCTACGAGCAGCACTTGAAAGAGTATCTGCCCTCGGCGGAAGACAAGAAATTGTTGCTGGACATTATCAGTAGCGAGAAGAGATGGATTGCGCCCAAGGAAGGCGCGCGTGATCCGCTGGCCTCGATTGGCGAGGTGCGGAAATCGGCGATTAATTTATAGGCTTCGGCTGGTGCGTGCCGGATTGATTCTCTGGAAACCCGGTTTTCAGTTACCAGTTCCCGGTTCGCAGTTGCTCTATGGCGATGACTACCGTCGATTCGCAGGCACGAGCAGCGGGCTTACACCCCGGGCGAGCTGATGGTCGTTAGCGCGGCGCGCGAAATTCGCGACGGTGAAGTGGTGTTCGTCGGGATGCGGCTGCCGCTGATCGCATTCGTGGTAGCCAAGAAGACCCATGCTCCGAATGCCGTCGGTTTGTTTGAAAACGGCGTGATCCGGAGCACGCCCTCTCCGGAACTGATCTACACCATGGCCGATCCGGCCAACCTCAAGAATGCGACCCAGTGCCTGGACATGCTCGGGGTCATGAGCCTGCTGCAATCGGGACGCGTGCACCTGGGTTTTCTGGGAGCCGCTGAAGTGGACCGCTTCGGCAACCTGAACTCGACCGAAGTGCACGGGGCAAAGGGAATGACGCGGCTGCCCGGATCAGGCGGCGCCTGCGACATTGCTTCGCTGGCGCAGCGTTTCGTGGCCTTGCTGCAGCACAGCAGGGAGCGCCTGCCGGAGCGGGTTTCGTATGTCACCAGCCCGGGAAACGGCGATGGCGACGGTTGGCGGCAGCGGGTGGACTTGATTCGCGGAGGTCCGGCGGCGGTGATCACCAGCAAGGCGGTGCTCCGCTTCGGCGATGACGGTGAAGCTTACCTGGCATCCACCCATCCCGGCGTAGAGGTTGAAGATGTGCTGCGCAATACCGGATGGCCGCTGCGGGTGTCTGACGAAGTGACTTCGACGCCGGAGCCGAGCGCCGAAGAGCTCCGGGCCATCCGCGAATACGACAAAGACGGCTTCTGGACAAAATAAATGGCAACGCTCACGCACTCGCGTATCACGCTCGCCTTCGAGCCTCCCGTGGCGCGTCTCACGCTGCACCATCCCCCGCTCAACGTGATTGACCTGACCATGATGGATGAACTGGCGCAGGCGCTGGCCGAGATCGAAGCGCGCACTGATGTATCCGCGGTGCTATTGAGTGGCACAGGCAGAGTCATTTTCGGTTGGCGTCGATGTGGCCGCGCATACTCCAGACAAAGTGGCGGACATGCTCGCCAAGTTTCACGCTGTGATTCGGGCCCTGGTCGGCCAGCAAGAAAGTGACGATTGCCTCCGTGCATGGCCATTGCCTGGGCGGAGCGGCGGAACTGGCCATGGTCTGTGACCTGGTTTACACCACGGAAAATGCGTCGTGGGGATTTCCTGAAATCAAGCTGGGCTGCTATCCGCCGGTGGCGGCGACGGCCTTGGCGGCGCTGGTCGGACCAAAGCATGCGGCTGATTTGATCCTCACCGGCCGCAACATTACGGGCGCGGAGGCGGCGCGCATCGGGCTCGCCAATCGCGCAGTTTCTGACCGCGAGCTTGAATGGCAGTGCAAGAAACCGTGCAACAACTTTCGAAGTTGAGTCCGGCCGCGCTGGCCGTCACCAAAAAAGCGAACTATGCCTGGGACGCGATGCACTTCGACAAGGGGCTGGCGCGGGCCGAGAAGATCTATATGGATGAGCTGATGAAAACGGAGGACGTTCACGAGGGCATTAACGCCTTTCTCGAAAAACGTCAGCCGGTGTGGAAGGGCAAGTAGCGCTCGCCATGTCAAAGCTCGTAACCATGCGCGAAGCCATCGCCGACCTGGTGCCGGATGGCGCGTCCGTTGCCCTTGGCCTGCAGATGGAGCAGATGATTCCGTTTGCCGCGGGCCACGAAATCATCCGGCAGAAGCGGCGCGGCCTCACCCTGATTGGCCCGATCTCTGATGTTCTCTTTGATCAATTGATTGCCGCTGGGTGTGCCGACCGGGTGATCGCGGCCTGGGTGGGCAATGTGATGATGGGTTCGGCCTACAACTTCCGTCGGGCGGTGGAACAGGGCGGCTTGAAGAGTCGTCAACCTGAGCAATTTCACGGTGGCGCTGGCGCTGCAGGCTGCGGCCATGGGCGTGCCCTTTCTGCCGACCCGAACTGCGCTCGGCAGCGATGTGGCGCGGGACAACGACTTCTTTGCCGAGATTGATTCGCCGTTTGCGGAAACGCAATCGGGCGAGTCTTCGACCGCGCCCGGGCGGACGAGGGCGTCCGCCCCTACGTGGGCGGGATAAGCTGCATGCGGTTCGGGCGCTGACGCCCGACGTGGCGATCGTCCATCTGCAGCGCGCGGATCGCGACGGCAATGCCCACTGCTGGGGCAACTTCGGTGTGATGATCGAAGCGGTCCGCGCCGCCCGCCGGGTGATTGTGGTGGCGGAAGAAATCGTCGACGCTGAAATAATCGCCAGCGATCCCAATCGCACCGTGATTCCGGGATTTCTGGTCAGTGCCGTGGTCGAGTGCCGCTATGGAGCTCACCCTTCGCCAGTGCAGGGATACTACAAGCGCGATAACGCTTTCTTCCGGCAATATCACGAGCAGACAAAGACTAAAGCCGACAGCGAGGCCTGGTTGCAGCGCTGGGTCTACAATATTGCCGATCGCCGCGCCTACGTGAACCAGCTGGGCGCATGCCGGGTGGAAGAATTGGGCGTGAAGCAGCACGCGTATGCAGCCCAGGCGGATTTTGGATACTAAGAACGCTGCTGGCTTCTGGCTCCTAGCTTCTGGCCAAACAATGACCAGAGCGAGTGGGGCGAGCTAGAAGCCAGGAGCTAGAAGCCAGGAGCGATTCTTCATGGACTTCGAAATCAGCGCCGGACAAGTGAAAGCCATGCTCAAGCAGGGCGACAAATTCACTCTGCTCGATGTTCGCGAACCGTGGGAACTGGAGAAGTCTCATCTGGAGGGCAGCAAGAATATTCCCATGGGCGATGTGCCGACGCGCGCCAATCAGGAGCTTGATCCGGACGAACACATTGTCGTGATGTGCCATCACGGCGTGCGCTCGTTGAGTGTGACCAACTGGCTGCGGCAGCAGGGCTTCGAGAAAGTCCAGTCCATGCGCGGCGGGATCGACGGCTGGGCCCGGACTGTGGATCCGAAAGTGCCGCTGTATTGAAGCAGCTTCTAGCTCTAGCTCTTAGCCTTAGGCACGCGCTCTTTGGGTTTTGCTAGAAGCCAGGAGCTAGAAGCTAGAAGCGGTTCTTAGCGCGACGTGAACAGATGCCCCAGCTTTTCCTTCTTGGTCTTAAGGTAGTCTTCGGAGTGGGCCGAGGGCGCGACTTCGCAGGGCACCCGTTCGGCCACCACGATCCCGCCTTTTTCCAGAGCAGCCACTTTGTCGGGATTATTTGACAGCAACCGCACGCTTGAAACCCCGAGCGCTTTCAGAATTTCGGCGGGGAGCGTGAACTCGCGATGGTCGGCTTTGAATCCCAGGCGTTCGTTGGCCTCTACCGTGTCCAGTCCCTGGTCCTGCAGTTCGTACGCCTGCAGCTTCGCCATCAGGCCGATGCCGCGGCCTTCCTGCTGTTCATAGATCAAGATGCCTGCGCCTTGTTCGGCGATCATGGAGAGCGCCATTTCCAGTTGCGCCCGGCAGTCGCAGCGCAGCGACCCGAATACGTCTCCGGTCAGGCATTGGGAATGGATGCGGAGCAGCGGCGGCGCCGAATGGATGTCCCCCATGACCAGAGCGACCGCATCCTCGTCACGCGGCGAGCCCGGGGTACCGAAGGCTCCGCGAAAACCATGGATGCGAAATTTGCCCCAGCGGGTAGGGAAGTCGGCGGACGCGACCTGTTGAACCTGGTCAGAGGACACAACGACATTATAGCGGGATGCTTGGATGCGGCCGGGGCCAGTGGCGATGCCGCACGAGCGTGGGCGCTCGCGCCTACATCACCCTTTGCCCAGGCGGGGGAAGTGGTAATACACGTCCTGCTTGGACGCTATGGGAACGCCATTGCGAGTGGCGGGGCGAAAGCGCCAATTCTCGAGGGCCTCGAGCACCTTGCCGTCAATCGCCGGAGTCAGGCTTTGAACCACAATTTTCTGGACCACGTTGCCGTTTTCGTCGATGGTGACTTCAACCACCACATCTCCCTGAAGCCCGCCGAGTTCGTCAGCCGCGACGTGGGGATCAGGCGAAACCACGGGCAGCGCGGGGCGGACTTCTTCCCCGGTCAAGGGTCCTTCCAGAACCGTGCCCAGCGGAGAGCCGGCAGGACGCGCCTGCGCGGTCTCGCCGGGAGCGCTGGTCTGGTCGTCCAGCCCGATCTTGGGATGCGGCAGCTCAGGCGCAGCGGCCTTCGCGGCTTTAGCGCGGCGCTTCCAGGTGAGACGCGCGTTCAACTGCTGCCGCGAGTCGGCCGCGCGATGTGCCGGGAGAGGCATCGGCCTTGATCCTGGTGGGCTGGTTCAGCCAATAGAGATGCGCAATGTAACTGCCGTGGTCGCCGTTAACCACAAACGACGGCGCGACCAGCCGCGGAGTAGCCGGGTGCAGCAGCCACAGCAGGAGCAGGCCATGCGCAGCCACCGAGCAGCAGGTCGTGAGTCGGGGTTGACGATTAACCGGTTGAATCGGCGTAAACATCGTCTCGAGTTCGAGAGCCGAGGTGGCCAGACTCTCTTTCCACTGGATCTAGCTCTGTCTCCATTAGACGTGGAATGACCCGGCAGGTAAACATTATTTTGCGATGTTCATTCCTGGTAAGCCCCGCAGGCGACCGCTTGGTCTCCAACGGGAAACGCTGCTAAAATCGCAGTGCAGATCCTTCTCTTCACGTGCATGTGGGGCTATAGCTCAGCTGGGAGAGCGCATCGTTCGCAACGATGAGGTCGTCGGTTCGATCCCGACTAGCTCCACCAATCCTTTCAATTACTTGCCGACTTGAGCAGCCGGTTTCGAACATCATCGGGCAGCTCCCAGGTCCTGATTGATTTCTCGACACGGTGAACGCGGTCCGCGAAAACTTGTGACAGGAAATGTCGATGGCTTCGGAAACCGCGTTCGCCGGTGCTGGAGTCGACCGTTCACCGCGAAAGGCGAAGCGTAACAACCAGCATCGAAGCTCCAACGTTCAGCGCGCCAAGCAACAAGCCCCAAACGCCATAAGAGCCGAGAGGGTCCACGGGCATGCCAAGCATGCGTAACAACTTCGACGAGTCCAATGCCGCCCACACCGATACCAGGGCCCAAATCGCCCAGTAGATCGGAGGGATCTGGAAAAGGCGCAGATGGGCAGAGTTCGATATCGACAGAGGGGTCACGGCAAAGAAAAAAAGCACTGCGCACGGAACGATCACCAGCATGGCGAGGAGAAACAGACTCGCCGTGGCTGCAGTACGGTACAACAGCGTGCTACTTTTGTTTAGCATCTAAGGACGCAGTCCCTTAAGGCAGGAGTTGGTGGAGTCAGCTTTCGTCTCAGTTCGCGCCGCCCGAAGTGTGCAACCTGGATACTGCTTTGTTGAGCTGCTCATCGATCAAGGACAACATCTTCTTAGTGACTCCATCCTTCAGGTCTCCTTGGGCTTCCAGTTTTGCTCGGGCGTCGCTGAGACCGAGCACCACAAGCGATGGAGAACTATAGGGTTTTTTTGCGGCTTTAGGATCGCGAGGCATTGACTTGCTGTCCCTCCTTCCGTTCGCTGGTTTGGGCGGCGTGTCCTGCACCCTTCGACGATTCTGCCGATGGGATGTGACAAGCGGGCAAAAAAAGGTTTGAGGTCGGGAATCCGACCCCGCAAGGCATGCTGGGAGGGGTGCCTGTTTTTCCCGAATCAGCACAGATCATGTCAAAGGCCTACGACCGGTCGGAGGCTATCAGGCCGCATCACTTCAAGGATTCTGAGCAAGTGGATAGAAGCGTCAAGAGCGCTTATATGTGATTGGCGCCTTTTACCCAGCTCTTAGCAGATGCAGCTAGTGACTCAAAGCAAAGTTCAAGGGTAGGTCTCACCGGGTTTGCGCGTCCTTCGGGCCAACTCGCGTCCCCACGGATTTTGTTGTCCGCCGTGGGGCTGGCGGCTATAGTGGGTAAGAGTTTAACTGGGTCCGAAGCATGTCCCCGCGGCGAAGGCGGGCAAATACGGGCCTGAGGGAACAGCATGCCATTGACCATGAACAGTCGCCCGGTGGGCGAAGTGATGATCGTGCAATGCAACGGGCGCATTGTGGCGGGCTCGGAAGTATTCTCACTGCAGGCGCACATTGGAGACATTCTGCCCAACCACGGCGATGTTGTCCTGCAGTTGGAACGGGTGGAGTTCGTGGACAGCAGCGGGCTCGGGGCGCTGGTGCGCCTGGGTTCGACCGCGCGAGCCAAGGGCGGCGACATCAAGCTCTGCGGGGTGCAGCCCCGATTGCGCAAGACGCTGGAGATGACCAGTCTGCTGGGGATGTTCGAGATCTACGAATCCGAAGCGGAAGCCATCATCGCGGCCTACATGGGCTCGCGCTATTCCAAGGAGAAGTCCAGCAATACCCAGTTTCGCGTGCTTTGCGTTTACGATTCACCGAACGTCAGCACTTTCCTGCGCGAGGTCCTGTGCCACGCCGGCTATAACGTACTGACCACGGGCAACCTGCTGGATGCGAAAATTCTGTTGAAGGCAACCAAGGCAAAACTGGTCATCCTCGGCGCGAAGATGCAGTCGCTGCACGGCAACTCGGCGAAGAAGCTGTTTGAGGAGATCGACCCTTCGGTGTCGCTGTTGGTGCTGGACGCGGACTTCGAGAAGCAGGATCCGGGAGAGTCTGTCGCGCAACTTGCTGGAAAGCGTGCGCAGCATCGCGCAGCCGGAAAAAACCCAGGCCTAGCTGCATCGTAGAATGCTAACCATGAACGAAGTGGGCCTCCGCAGCACAAGTCCTGAGTCGTATCTCCGATTTCCCGAAGATTTTCTGTGGGGCGTCTCCACGGCTGCTCACCAGGTGGAAGGCGACAATAGCAATCAATGGTCGGACTGGGAACTGGCGGGACGGATCCGGTCCGGCGACCGGTGCGGCAAAGCTTGCGACTGGTGGGAGAATGCGGAGCGCGATTTTGATATCGCCCGCGACCTGGGGTTGAAGGCGCTACGGCTCTCGCTGGAGTGGAGCCGCATTGAGCCCGAGGAAGGGCATTTCGATCCCAGGGCCCTCGAACGCTATCGGCAGATGCTGGTGGGGTTGCGCCAGCGCGGCATTGAGCCGATTGTCTGTCTGCATCACTTCACTCACCCCCGATGGTTTGAGCAGAGCGGGGCATTTCTCCGGCAGGACGCGCCCCAGCTTTTCGAACGCTTCACACGCCAGGTGGCAACGTGCCGTCGGAGACCTTTGCCGGTTATGGGTCACCTTCAACGAGCCTAACGTTTATGCGGCGTGCGGATACGTGCTGGGCGAGTTTCCTCCGGGCCACAAAGGACAATTGCTCAACGCCCTCCGGGTCAACCGGGTGCAGGCGCGCGCTCACGTGCTCGCATATCGCGCCATTCACGAACTGGTGCCCGGGGCCCAGGTGGGATGGGCCCAGCATTATGTGGTGTTCGAGGCGATGCCGGGCATAGCCAATCGGTGGTCGCAAGTCTGCTGGACCGCCTCTTCAATCACACTTTCTTCGATCTGATCGAGACCGGGCGGCTGGGCTTTCCTTTTGGTCTGTTCAGCCGTCGTGACGACGCAGCCAAAGGCTGCTGCGACTTCGTCGGCCTGAACGTGTACAGCCGATTTCATGTCGCTTTTAATATCCGGAATGCGAGCACATTTTTTGCCCACCTTTTTGTCCCCGCCCATGTTCCGCAAGGAGACCCAGGGGTTGACCGGCCTTACGGCGAAGCCTATCCCCAGGCCATGAGCGAGGCGGTAAAGCGCGCGGCGCGGCTGGGCAAGCCAATCTACATCATGGAAAACGGCGTGCCCGACGCCGAGGACCAGATTCGCCCCTGGCTGATCGTCAATGTCCTGCGCGAACTGCACCGGCTGATCGCAGAGAACTATGACATTCGCGGCTACCTGCACTGGACCCTGACCGACAATTTCGAATGGAACGAAGGTTGGAAGCTGCGCTTCGGATTGGTGGCTCTCGACCCGGAGACGCAGCACCGGACCTTGCGCGGCAGCGCGAACATTATACAGCGACATCATTCGCGGCAACGGACTGGCTATCCCGACTGACGACGCGTCCCCTGCTTTTTCCACTATCGAGCCCTGATTTCGTCCTCAACCGGGCGCCAGGCCGGAGCAGGTAAGTAACGTTACTTGTTCTCTTCCCCATTTATTCACAGAAAATTAATGGAGTGTTGATCCTCCCTTAAGACGAGGTTGAGATGCTATAGCGGAGAGTGGTCAGGGAGGTCGCCGATGCATAACCTCACCATCGTTTTTCACGACGCAGGTGGCGGACATCGAAGTGCCGCCGGGGCGTTGAAGACAATTCTCGAATCCCAGTATCGCCCCTGGAACGTACGGCTCCTCAACTTGCAGGAACTGCTGGAGCCGATTGATTTCGTCCACCGGGCCACGGGCCTGCGAATTCAAGATGGCTACAACCTGATTTTGAAGAAGGGCTGGACCCGCCTTACGCCGCCTTTGCTCACTCTTCTGCAACGAACCATCCAGCTGCACCATGCGCGCATCGTCCGCATTCTGCGGGCTTACTGGGCGCAGAATCCAACCGATCTTGTGCTGTCGGTGATTCCGCATTTCAACCGTTGCCTGGCGCAGAGCATTCGCGCGGAAATGCCGAACGCGGCTTTCGTCACGCTGCTCACCGACCTGGCCGACTATCCGCCGAATTTCTGGATCGTGCCGGAATCCGAATTCATTATTTGCGGAAGCCCGCGCGCCCAGGAACAAGCGCTTGCCATGGGGCATGGCAAGAAACGGGTTTATCAGACCTCCGGGATGATCCTGAAACCGTCGTTCTATCGCAAGCCGGAGCTCGATCGAACCGAGGAAAGATTGAAGCTCGGACTGAAGCCGGATTTGCCCACCGGCGTGGTGATGTTTGGCGGCCACGGTTCGGCAGTCGATGCTGGAGATCGCGAAGCGGCTGGAGGAGAGTTCGAATCAGATGCAACTGATTTTCCTGTGCGGCCACAACCTTGACCTGGCGGCAAAGCTGCGCAGCCTGCATCTGATCAAACCAGTCGTGATCGAGGGGTTTACAACCAAGGTCGATTACTTCATGGCGCTGGGAGATTTCTTCATCGGCAAGCCTGGGCCGGGCAGCATCAGCGAAGCCCTGCAATTCGGCCTTCCCGTGATCGTCGAACGCAACGCGCGCACCATGCCCCAGGAGCGTTACAACTGCACCTGGCTGGTGGAAAAACGAATGGGCGTAGTGGTGCAAGACTTCCGCGACATTGGGACTGCGGTTGAGCAGTTGCTTGAGCCAGCCACGTTCGCGGAGTTTCGGCGTAACGTCAGCGCCTACCAGAACCATGCAATCTTCGAGGTTCCGCTGATCCTCGATCAGTTGATGGCCGAAAGGTCGATCGAGGCGATGGCGGCGGTGTCAACTTGGCGCCGATAGATCCCTTTGCCAGCGTGGCCTGGGCTGGATTGACCTAGCCGCAATGTCATCCTGAGTAGCGGCTTCGCGAAGCCAAGCCGCTGCGTCGTCGAGGCGGCACGCGAATCCTGACTCATAACTGGGTTGCACGGGGTAGGGGTCGTTCGACTCCGTATTCCTTTCCCTTCGCGAAAGGAATACTGCGCTCAGGATGGTGACAGCGGGTTGAAAGCAGAAACAGGATGCCACTGCCGGTTCTTATTTCAGCAGGATGCCCACAATCGAAGCCGACATCAGGTTGGCCATGGTGCCCGCGATCATGGCGCGGAAGCCGAGCTTTGCCAGTTCGCCGCGCTTGTTAGGCGCCAGAGCGCTGATGCCGCCGATCTGAATTCCAATCGAACTGAAGTTGGCGAAACCGCATAACGCGAAGGTGGCGATGGCGAAAGAACGAGGATCGAGGGCGGCTTTCTGCGCGCCCAGCATGCTGTACGCCACCAGTTCATTGATCACCATGCGGGTCCCCAGAAGATTGCCCACGATGCCGCACTCGCGCCACGGAATGCCGATGACGAAAGCAATGGGAGCGAAGATCACACCGAAGACCTGTTCCAGGCTCGAGGGGAACCAGTGGGCAACATGGTTGTGAATGCCGCCAAAGATGCCGTTCACCAGGGCGATCAGCGCCAGGAAGGAAATCAGCATGGCGGCAATGTTCAAAGCCAGGTGCAGGCCGTCAATGGTCCCGCGGGTGATCGCTCCCAGAACATTCTCGTCTTTGGCGATCGCGTCAGGATCGATGTCCGTGACCAGCGGAGTCTGCCTTCTTGGCTATCTGCCCTTGCGGTTCGGGCTGGTGACCGGCTCTTCGGTTTCCGGCACAAACATTTTTGCCATCAGGATGGTTCCGGGCGCGGTCATGATGACGGCGCTCAACAGGTGCTTGGCCTCGACGCCGTAAAGAATGTAGGCGCCCATGATTCCGCCCGAGACGTGGGCCATGCCGGCGGTCATGACCGTCATCAGTTCGGAGCGAGTCAGCGACGGCAGGTAGGGACGGATGGTGAGCGGAGCTTCCGTCTGGCCCATGAAGATGCTGGCGGCAACGTCGAGCGATTCCGCTCCGCTCGCGCCCATGCGAATCATGACCCGGGCCATTTGACGGATGATGAACTGCATCACGCCGTAGTAATAGAGCACGGCGAAGAACGCCGAAATAAAAATCACCGTGGGCAGAACCTGGAAGGCGAAGATAAGGCCGAACTGACCGCCCTTCCGCCCCAATTCGCCAAACACCATTTGCGATCCCGCAAAGGAATACTGCAAAAACTTGTCGACGCCGTGCCCCGCCCATTCCAGCAGGTTGCGGCCAAAACTGAATCGCAGCACGAAGAGGGCGAATACAAATTGCAGGACAAGTCCCATGGCCACCGTCTTGACCCGAATCGCGCGCCGGTTGCTGGAAAACAGATAAGCCAGGCCGAGCATGGTGACCAAGCCCAAAAGCCCTGTCAGACGGCCCATTCGCGCCTCCCGGTCATGCGGTCTTTGATGATCATGCTTGCGCTCCTTCTCCGGAAATGACGCGGTGGATCAAGGGCCGCCTCACGGCCGGAGGCTTATCCGCGATGGAGTACGCCTGTTGCAACAGGGCCTGCGCGCTGCCGAGCCGCGCGTCAGAGTTGTAAAGAACGGTGCAGAGCGCTTCATCCTGCTTCACCGGGTCTCCAACCTTCTTGTGCAAGATGAGGCCGACCGCGGGATCGATCACGTCTTCTTTCTTCTCGCGGCCTCCGCCCAGCACCAGGCTGGCAATTCCCACCTGCTCGCACTGAATGGCCTCGACGAATCCGCTGGCTGGACTCAGAACCTGCACTCGATGCTGCGCCTGAGGCAGGCGCCTGGGATCGTCAATGGTGTTTGGGTCTCCGCCCTGCTGCACGACGATCTCACGAAATTTCTTCAGCGCGGAACCGTCGCGAATGAGTTTATCCGCCAGTTGCAGGCCTCCGTCAACCCTGGCTGTGCGACCGGCCAGATAGAACATCCAGGCGGCGAGCTCGACCGAGACTTCCCGCAGATCGGCCGGGCCTCCGCCATTCATCACCTCGATGCACTCTTCGACTTCGAGGGCATTGCCGACCTTCAGGCCCAGAGGCTGGTCCATGTCGGTGATGAGCGCGACCATCTTCTTGCCCATGCGCTCGCCGGTTTCGACCATGAGTTCGGCGAGGTGGACAGAGTCCTTTTCGGTCTTCATGAATGCGCCGCTGCCGGTCTTAACATCCAGCACCAGGCCGTCGATGCCCTCGGCCAATTTCTTGCTCATGATGGAGGCGCAGATCAGGTTGGGACTTTCGACCGTCGCCGTCACGTCGCGCAGAGCGTAAAGCTTCTTGTCGGCGGGCGCGATCTCGGCAGTCTGGCCGATCAGGCCGCAGCCACAATTCTTGAGCACGCGGCGAAACTCGCTCAGCGAGAGATTGATGTTGAAGCCCGGAATGGACTGCAGTTTGTCCAGGGTGCCGCCGGTGTGCCCGAGACCGCGGCCGCTGATCATGGGCACGGTAACGCCAGCAGCGGCCACGATCGGCGCGATGATGAGCGAAGTCTTGTCTCCCACTCCTCCGGTGGAATGTTTGTCCACCTTGCGCGCCGGGAATGTCGGAGAGGTCAAGCACTTCGCCGGAATGGAGCATGGCAGAGGTCAGCGCGCTCAGCTCAGGACGGGTCATGCCCCGGATGACCACAGCCATCAGCCAGGCGGCCATCTGATAGTCGGGGATCTCGTCGTTCGTATAGGCCCGGACCAGGAATGCGATTTCATCGGATGAGAGTTCGCCGCCATCGCGTTTCTTGCGGATGAGGTCGAGCGGGCGCATGCTTGTGCTTGAGGCTGGCGAGGCCAATGAAGGCGAGTTTAGTGACATCTCTCTCCGAACGTCAGGGACACGGAAGCTTACATTGCCAGGCCGGGCGTTGGAAAGTATTTCCCGAAGAATTGCAGGAACCGCGAATGCCGTCACTCGCGAATGGGGAATTGCCAAAGTTATCGGGGATCCCGCGCGGGCCGGTCACTCCCTGGCCTCAGAAATGCTAAGCGGCGAGTTCGCAATGAGTGATTCTCCTTCGGCGCTGTCGATGGCCTCCAGCTCTACTCCCGGCCCCGATTCGGATTTCTCCTGCACCTCGGCGAGGAAGTAATAGACCTTTCCCGCTTCAGCCTTGAGACTGAGCGCTGAACCCGGTTTGGAGGATGTCTTCAACATCGTTTGTTGAGCCACGCACAAGTGGTGGTCGCCGGGATTTACCAGCACGAAGAAATACGACTTGCCATGATTGGCTCCGACCCAAACCCCATCGAGCCCCACCCTGGTCGTGGTGCTTCCCAGGTTGTGGGCGTTACTGTCCGGCTTTGCATCCTGGAAAATGTAGACGATCGGCTTTGTCCGCTTCCGGCGGCAGAATGGGATGTTGTTTCTTGTCGATCTGCACGTCGAACTTGGTCCCGCTCGGGCCGCAACCAATCGCCGCACCAGCCGCCTCCGACCGGTCCTGAGAAAGCGCTACGGTTGCGATCAGAACTACCGCTAGAAGAGTTTTCATTGCGCCTCCCGCCCCTCGCGCGTTGGACATGGTAAGCCGAACCAGGCCGGAGTACAAATGGCCGGTCGCGTAATTCTTCACGAACTCCAATCAACACGCTGGAAAAAAACGTCGAGCCGGGAATGCTGACGCTGGTTCCTCTATCACAAGCGAAAGCCTTCCGGCAGCAGTTTCGTGATCGCCATCTGCTCGGTGCCGGACTGGCCACGAAACAGAATCAAAGCATCCGGGCCGAATTCGAAGATGACCTGGCGGCAGGCGCCGCAGGGGGCGCAGGGAACATCCTGCTCAGTGGCTACCGCAACAGCCTTAATCCTCATGCTGCTTCCTTCGGCTGCGACCGCGGCGAAGATAGCATTTCGTTCGGCGCAGATGGTCAGGCCGTAGGAGGCGTTCTCCACGTTGCAGCCGGAATAAAGAACGCCGCGCTCGGTGAGGATGGTTGATCCTACCTTGAAATGTGAATAGGGGGCGTGGGCGTTCTTGAAGGCCGCGCGGGCGGCGGAGAGCATTTGCTCCTGTTGGCCGGGGGTGAGGGTTATGGGCATTGGGCGATTCCTGTCCTATGGGCTTTTGAGAATCGATTAAGCTCGCAACTAGTGTACTGACTTACAAAGTAAAAAAACTGTCATCCCGACCGGAGCGAGCGCAGCAAGCGCAGTGGAGGGACCTTGTGTTGCAGCGAGCTGATATGAGTTGACGTCGTGGGCATTTCCCCGTGGTGGCGCAGGAGGCAGAAATCCACTGCGGAGACAAAGCGGAGCAGCGAGCGTTCCGATCGCTGCAACACAAGGTCCCTCCACTGCGCTTGCAGCGCTCGCTCCGGTCGGGATGACAGGGCTTTGAAGGGCTAGATCGCCGGGCAAGCGCCGCGCTTGATGAACTCGCCTTGTCCGGCGCGGCCGAAGAATTTATCGCCTTCAACCAAAACCCGTCCGCGGGAGAGCACAACGTCCGGCATGCCGGTCACCTTGATGCCTTCGAACATGGAATAGTCCACGCGCATGTGATGAGTCTTGGCGCTGATGGTGTGTTCCCGTTTGGCATCGAAAATCACCAGGTCGGCATCGCTGCCCACCGCAATCGTGCCTTTGCGGGGATAGAGGCCGAAGAGTTTCGCCGGGGTGGTGGCGACCAGCTCGACGAAGCGGTTTATGCTGAAGCGTCCTTGCGCGACGCCACCCGAGTACACCAGGCTCATGCGATGCTCGATCCCGGGTCCGCCGTTGGGAATCTTGGTAAAGTCTCCGATTCCCATCTCCTTCTGCTCCTTGTAGCAGAACGGACAATGATCGGTCGAGACCACCTGCAGATGGTCGTGTGTCAACCCCTTCCACAATTTTTCCTGATGCCATTTTTCGCGCAGCGGGGGAGTGAAGACATACTTCGCGCCTTCGAAGCCGGGCGCGTCCATGTTTTCAAGCGACAGGTAAAGATATTGGGGACAGGTCTCGGCGTACACCGGCAGACCGCGGTCCCGGGCTTCGCGAACTTTTTCCAGAGCATCGTTGCAACTGAGATGCACGATGTATACCGGCGAGCCGGCCATCTCCGCCAGAGCGATGGCGCGAGACGTGGCTTCGGCTTCCGCAGTGGTCGGGCGGGTGAGCGCGTGATACTTGGGGGCGGTCTTGCCCTCGGCCAGCGCCTGCTTGACGATCACGTCAATGGCTCCGCCGTTCTCCGCGTGCATGCAGACCATGGCTCCGGCCTTGGCTGAGGTGCGCATGGCTTTGAAAATGCTGGCGTCGTCGAGCATGAAGACGCCGGGGTAAGCCATGAAGAGCTTGAAGCTGGTGATGCCTTCGCGCACCAGTTGCGGCATTTCGGCCAGCTGGGCATCGGGGAGATCGGTGATGATGCAGTGGAATCCGTAGTCGGCAACCGCCTTCGAAGACGCCTTCTGCATCCAGGCATCGAAGGCGGTGCGCAGAGATTGGCCCTTGTACTGGATGGCAAAGTCGATCAGCGTGGTGGTGCCGCCGAAGACGGCGGCGCGAGTGCCGGTTTCGAAATCGTCGGCGCTGGTGGTGCCTCCGAACGGCATATCGAGGTGGGTGTGAACGTCAATCCCGCCGGGGAGCACATACTTGCCGGCAGCGTCGATCAGGCGCCGGGCGTTTTCGCGAGGCAGGCTGCTGCCCAGCGCGACCACCCGGCCGCCTTCGATGGCAACATCAGCCTGACAAGTATCCGCAGCCGTGACCACGGTGCCGCCGGTAATGATGGTGTCGAACCCCATTTGCTAATCCCTTGTGCTGCCAGAGTCCCATCTGCGCGTGCAGAAGCGTGATGTATTCTATTCTACAAACTGGCGGCCCTGCTTCCCGTAGAGCAGCGAAAGAGAACAAGCATGAAGTTCGGCATCACCCTCAAACCCGATATTTCCGTGGAGCGGATTGTCGCCCTCACCCGGCAGGCCGAAGCGGCTGGCTTCGAGTACGGATGGATTTTTGACTCGCACGTGTTATGGAAAGAGCCCTACCCGCTGCTTACGCTGATGGCGAGCGCGACACAAAAGATGCGGCTGGGGCCTTGTGTGACGAATCCCGCGGTGCGCGACCTCACCGTGACCGCCAGCCTTTTTGCCACCCTGAATCTGATTTCAGGCGGACGCATGGAGCTGGGAATCGGGCGCGGCGATAGTTCGCGGCGGGTCTTGGGCAAGAAGCCGGTTACGCCGGCGGAGTTGGAGCGAGCCGTGGTGCACCTTTCGCGAACTGACCGCGGGAAAAGAAGTGCAATACGACGGTCAGCCTGCTCGACTCGCCTGGGCCACCGGTTCCCCGCCGGTGTGGATCGCGGGTTACGGACCAAAAGTTTTGAGCCTGGCCGGGCGGATCGCGGATGGCGTGATCCTGCAATTCGCCGATCCCGACCTGATCGCCTGGTGCCTGGGATTTGTCCGGCAGGGCGCTCGCGAGGCGGGTCGCGATCCCAAATCGGTTGAAGTCATGGCAGCCGCCCCGGTGTGGGTGTCCGACGATCTCGCGGTGGCGCGGCAGCGAGTCCGGTGGTTTCCCGCGCTGGTTTCGAATCATGTGGTCGATCTGATCTCGCGCTACAAGCCGGAGGAGCTGCCGGCGTCGCTGACTTCCTACGTGCAGGACCGCGCCGGATACGACTACCAGCATCATGCCGAGGTGGGCAGCGACAACGCCAGCTTCGTCAGAGATGAAGTGGTGGACCGATTTTGCCTGGTTGGCCCGGTCGAGGCCCACCGCCAGAAACTGCGGAAGCTGGCGGAAGTGGGCGTGACCCAGTTCAATATTTATCTGATGTGCGGCGAGGAAGAACAGACTTTGGAGAGTTACAAGCGGGACGTGCTGCCCGGGTTTCGCGCGGGGGCTTAAGCGCCGGACGTATGCGAGTTGGGAGTTTCAATTCCCGGTTTTCAGTTTTTGGTTCTCAGTGGTCAGCGCAGACGCGTCTCGGCTTTATCCGGTAACATGTGCGGTTGGGTGCGAACACACTTTGGATTCGAACTCCGCGCCGATCGAAGCCGGTTCCGTTCAGACCACCCCTCCGGCGTGGTTTCGATTTCTCGCTCCGTCCACGACTGATCTGATCTTCATCATCCTGCTGGTGACCATGAGCGGCGGAGGGTTGTCGGGCCGCCTGCTGGGGGACGCCACCATCGGCTGGCATATTCGCAACGGCCAGCAGATGCTGCACACGCACGCGATCACGCGAACGGACCCGTTTTCCGTGACCATGGGCGGGCAAACCTGGTACGCGTGGGAGTGGCTCTACGACATCGTCATTGCCGGCATGCATCACTGGCTTGGACTCAACGGCGTCGTCTTCTTTACCGCGGTCATCGTCGCGCTGACGTTCGCTCTCACCCTGCGCATCTGCTTGCGGAGAGGAGCGGACCTGCCGGTGGCGGCGTTTCTGCTCGCCCTGTCCCTGGGCGCTTCGATGATTCATTTGCTGGCGCGGCCGCACGTGTTGAGCTGGCTGTTCGCCGTGATCTGGTTCCAGATCCTGGATAACTCTGCGGGCATGGACAGCCCTCAAAATCGCCGCCGGCTATGGTATCTGCCAGTCCTAATGATGTTCTGGGCGAACCTGCACGGAGGTTTTGTGCTGGGCTTTGCGCTGCTCGGACTCTACCTGCTGAGCGGCGCGGTCCGTTACTTCCGGATTCGGGAGCAGGAGATGCGCCAGCGCACGACGAGGTGGTTGCGGGATTTGGGAATGGTGACTGCGGCCTCGCTGCTGGCGAGTCTCGTCAACCCGTATGGCTACGAACTTCACCTTCACGTTTACCGCTACCTTTCCAGCCGCTGGCTGATGAACCACATCGACGAGTTTCTCTCGCCTAACTTTCACGGCGTCGCCCAACAATGCTTTGTGGCGATTCTGTTGATCACGATCGTGGTGCTGGCGGCGGCGCGCAACAAGCCTTCACTCTCGCGTGTGTTGGTCCTGCTCTTTGCGACTTACAGCGGTTTGTACGCTTCGCGCAGCCTCCCGGTTTCATCGCTTCTGATTACCTTGATTGTGGCGCCGCTAGGAACACAAGCTCTTGCCGAGGCCCGCGACAACCCGAATCTCTCGATTCGTCTCCGAGGCTTTATTTCACGATGGCTGTCGCTCACATCGCGCGTGGGACGCGTCGAACTGCATTTCCGCGCTCACATATGGCCAATAGCCGCCGTGATTCTTGGATTGTTGATGTGCGCGCAGGCGGGCAAGTCCGGATCGCAGCGGTGGATGGATGCGCATTTCGACGCCCGACGCTTTCCCGTGCAGGCCACTGACCTGATCGTCCAACGCGGCATTGACGAGCCTATCTTCGCGCCCGACTCCTGGGGCGGATACCTGATCTACCGTCTCTATCCTCGAAATAAAGTTTTTGTCGACGACCGTCACGATCTCTACGGGGAAGATTTCATGCGGGAGTATTTGAAGACGGTGCGCCTCGCGCCCGACTGGGACGGGTTTCTGAAAGAGAAGAAAGTAAACTGGGCGCTGCTGCCGGCAGGCTCCTCGCTGGCGAACATGCTGAAAGAGACGGCGCGGTGGAATCTGGTTTATCAGGACGGAACTTCCGTCTTGCTGGAACGGAAAGACAAAATATGACAAATCCTTTTGAAGAGCAAACCTAGAATTGGTCGTTGGTGTCGATGTTGAATCCGAGGATGGCGTTGACCTCGATTGGTTCATTTCCGCGCAGGACGGGACGAAACTTCCAACTGTTGAGCGCGGTCAAAACTTTGCTGGTCATGACCGCGGTGGCGGGTTCGAGCACTTGAGGCCGGCGCAGCAAGCCAGTGCGGTCGAGGACGCAGGCGATCACCAGCCGCGCTTTGGGTAGTCCTGGCGGCAGCTCGGAGCGCATGGCTTCGGGTGCGGTAAGGTCCTCGGCGTAACCATGTGCCGCGGACGTGGGGTCGGCGAACTGCATGACCGCCGTGCCCAGCGCAGTCGTAATATAGATGGTGTAAACCTTGTCGCCCTTGAGAGCGCCGTAGAAATTGAATGCGCCGCCCGAACGCGAACTGGCGACCACGGTAATGTCCGGCCCGTGATTTCCGGGAGTGGTATTGGAACGTCCCGGGCTGGCCGCTCCCTTGGCTCCAGATCCGAAGCTGGGCAAGGTCACGATGTTGCTGTTGCCCCCTTTTACCGAAACTCCGGGCATAGCGGGAGTGCCATTGGTGCCGGTGCCAGCGCCGCCGGTGCCGGGATAAGGCGAAATTCCTCCGCGCGCCATGGGATCTGATCCGGGGCCGGCGCCTTCCTTGCCCGCGCCCGAGCCGGGGCCGGAGAATCCGCTGCCCGGTCCATCCCCGCGGCCGATGCTACCGCCGCCGCCCGATCCGCCCAGGCCGGGCTTGTCGCCGCCAGTGGGAGACATGGCCAAGGCCCCGCTGCCGCCGCTGCCGGGCAGGCCTAGTTTCGATCCGGGCTGGCTGGAGACGACGACGCCGGAGGCGCTCCCACCGCCATTGCTCCTGGGTGGCGCTGCCGCCAAGCCCGCATCCAGCGCTCCGCCGAGTCCGGCGCCGCGATTTCCCGTGCCTCGTCCGGTCAGCGAACCGCCTCCCGATACCGAAGGCGGTGGCGGTACCACTGCGGTGCCGCTGCCCATTCCTCCCGCGAGAGAGCGCTGCGCTGAACCTGCGCCCAATTGGACGGTCGGAGGCACAACCGAAGTGCTGCCCAGCCCGCTGATGTTCCGGCGCGGATCCGAAGCATTACCCACCTGCACCGCCGGTGGAACCACCTGGTTCTGCAGCTCGCCCGGCCCATAGCCTGGCCCCAGTTTCGCCACCTCCGGAGCCATGGTGGGCGGCGGGGCCACCACGCTGCGGCGCCGGCATGGCGAGCCTCGGATTCATGCTGGTAAGTTGTTCCGGAGCCGAGACCGGCGGCGGCACCACTTGCACCGCATTCGATCCGGGCAGCCGAAGGGTAGAGACCTCGCGTTGCGGCACCGCGGCGCTGGGTGGAACCGCGCCGACCGCGAGTTCAGGCGCGGCGCGCAACCGGTCAGGAACCTGGGGCGCCGGAGCCACCGCGGTCTGGGCCAACGCCGGAGCGCGCGCCGACGAGCGCATTCCTTCCGCCGGGGCCGGGCCGGGAAGCGCTTTCAGCGCCAGCAGGTTGGCCACCGCGGAATTAGATTTCGGCAGGTCCAGCTTGGGCGCGTCCGCTACGGTTTCTCGCAAGCGTGCTGCCGCGCGCCACCCGAATGGTTTGGGTGGGATGGTGCGCCTCGCGTCCGCCGGACCGCCCGGAACGGCCCGCTTCCGCGCCACCGACGTCTTCCGTTCGCGGCAGTTCGTTGCTGGAATAGTAAATAATGTCGTACTTGGGCTTGGGAGGCGGCTCATAGGGTTGCAGGCTGGCCAGCTTCGCCGGCACAACGATGACCGCGACCAGCAACAGCAACTCTAACGCCCACGAAAGAAGTATCCCCCACCAGGGAAACAGGCCAACCTGGGCTTCGCCCGCCAGGCGCTTGGGCGACTTGCCCAGAGCAGGTCCGATGGCGGTGAGGAACTCATCCCACCGCGACGGCCATTCGACCAGAAAGTTGGGAGCGTCGTTCACTCTTGGCCCGCCTGTCCCAGAGAAATCTCAATCTCGTCGCCGATGGCAGTATGAGTAGCACTCAAAGTGCTGCCCGGCAGCTCGAGAACGGAAGTGGCGCGCAGCCGGACCGGAGCCACCCGCCACGGCTTCAGATTTTCTTCCACGTGGACAACGATCTTGTCGCCATCCAGATAAATCACGTCAATGGGGAAGCGCATGGCGAAGGTGTGAACGCCGCGCGAGGGAACGATCCACAGGCCTTGTCCGGCAGGGAAGCTTCCGGAGTCGGTGCCCATCAAGCCGCAAAAGCGCGACCAGTGGGTATCGGCGACGCGCAGATGCCGGGCCAGGTAAGCCTGGCGCGTTCGGTTCAGGGCATATCCCGTGGAAGGCGGTGCCGACATCACAACTCCTGGGCTGGACCGTGCAGCAAAAGCATTTTTAGTGTCCTGCCTCTGGCGCCAGGATGCGGACCAGCTGGATGATGGCTGGTCCCAGAGTCACGAAGATGATGGAGGGAAGGACAAACAAGACCAGTGGAACGATCATCTTGATGGTGGTTTTTGCGGCCTGCTCTTCGGCGCGTTGCCGTCGTTCGGTGCGCAGCGAATCGGAATGGATGCGGAGGGCCTGGCTGACGCTGGTCCCGAAGCGGTCGGTCTGCACCAGCGTGGCCACCAGGGCGCGCACGTCGTCGACCCCGGTCCGTTCGACCAGATTGCGCAGCGCCTCGGCGCGCGGCTTGCCGGCCCGCATTTCGAGATTGATCAGATGGAACTCATCGCTGAGGTCGGGATGGGCATGCTTCAAATCTTCGCCGACTCGCATCAGGGCCTGATCCAGCGCCAGTCCGACCTCGACGCAGATCACGGTAAGGTCCAGCGCATCCGGCAACGCCAGGGTGATGCGCCGCTGCCGGTTGCGGATCATGCGCTTCAGAATGAAGCGCGGGATGAAGAAGCCAACCCCGCCTACGCCGACCATCCACAACAGATCGAAATTGCCCTTTACCGCGATCACCGCCAGGATGCCGACCAGTCCCAGCAGCACCCGCGCGCCCACGTAGATGGTTAAATGGCGGGGCTCGCGATAACCCGCCTGAATCAGCCATTTTCGCGTTCGGGAAACTTCGCTGGGCGACAGCGGCAGGGCCTTGCTGAGGGGATCAAGCGCCTGCTCCAGGCGATCTTTGAAAGCCGGCTTTTCCTTGACCTCGGCTTTCTGCCAGCCCAGGGCGCGCAGGCGCGAGCCCAGCACCGAAAAAGGCGCGTAGGCCGCCGCCCCGAAAGAAAACACCACCAGGGCGATGGTCAGAAACAATATGATTGCCAGTGCCAGAGCCATGCTTTAAACCTGAATCTGAATAATCTTCCGAATCACGAAATAGCCAAGCGTCTGCAGGGTGATGCCGACGACGATCAACGCGTGCCCAATGGGATCGTCAAACAGCGGCCGGATGAAACTGGGGTTCATGGCCTGCATGGTTACCACGATGATGGGCGGCAGCCCCATCAGCAGCATCATGGTCATGCGTCCCTGGGCAGTGTGCACCCGCACCTGCCGCATGATCTTGAAGCGCTCCCGGATCACATAAGACAGGTTGTCGAGGATCTCCGCCAGGTTGCCGCCGGTCTCGCGCTGCAGCATGACCGCGGTGACGAAAAACTTGACATCCACCAGGGGCACGCGTTCGGTGAGATTGATCAGGGCATCGCGCACCGGCAGGCCGAATTTCTGCTCTTCATACAGCTTGCGGAATTCCGACGCCACCGGCTCCGAAATTTCGCTGGCGATCAACTCCAGGGCCGTGGTGAAGGCGTGGCCGGCGCGCACCGCCCGGGCCAGGGTGTCGATGGCTTCGGGGAATATCTCCTCAAATTTCTGGAAGCGCTTGGTCCGCTTGTAGTTGGCGTAGGCGTAGGGCAGGAACGCCCCGAGGACCAGGCCCAGCCAGGCAAATTGCGGAAAGCCGGTGAACAGCAGGACGATGAGCCCCAATCCGACGCCGCTGAGCACGCACAGCAGCAGCACGTTGCCGGCGCGGCTCTTCACGTCGGCCTGCTCGAGCATGGTCTGGAAATTCGAGATGCTGGCGGAACGGCGCAGCAGGTTGTCGAGCGCCGGGATCTTGCTCATCACTTCGTCGCGCAGCAGCGCCAGTTCCTGGCTGGGATCGCGCTCCGCCGTCTTCTGCACGGTCGACAGACGTTCGCGCAGCAGGCGCGCCTTGGAGCTGCGCTCGTCCAGCAGGGACGCGACGACAAACACCCCCAGCGCCACCACCACGAAAACCGCAATTGCAATCAGGATGAACATACGATGTCGGGAACCGCACGCGGTTCCGGAAGAACTCAATCTACTTCAGGCTGAAGCCGCTCTGCTCCTTGACTGCGCCGCAGCCTGAGAGTTTAACCACCAAACGACCCGCAACGGCTCTGCCAAGAAACTGCCGCTAGACCTCCATGCGCGATTCGAACAACGCGGGACGCAAGCGGGACCCCGCGGTAGCCAGACGGTCGGCGAACTTCGGCCGGATCCCGGTGGCGCGAAACATGCCACGCACTTTCCCGGCCTCGTCAATGCCCTGGCGATCGAAAACAAAAATGTCCTGCATGCAAATGACTTCGCCTTCCATGCCCGTGACCTCGGCGACGGTGACGACTTTGCGGGTGCCGTCCGAGAGGCGTGAAACCTGGACCACGGCGTGAATCGCAGCCGCGATCTGATGCCGCATGGCGCGCTCCGGGATATTGAGATTGGCCATGGAGCACATGTTTTCGATGCGGGCCAGCGCGTCGCGCGGCGTGTTGGCGTGCACCGTGGTCAGCGAGCCCTCGTGACCGGTATTCATGGCCTGCAACATGTCGAAGGCTTCTTCGCCGCGGACCTCGCCCACCACGATGCGGTCGGGGCGCATACGCAGGCTGTTGATGACCAACTGCCGCTGCCGCACCGCGCCCTTGCCTTCGATGTTGGGCGGCCGGGTTTCCAGGCGGACCACGTGCTCCTGCTTCAACTGCAATTCGGCCGCGTCCTCGATGGTGACAATGCGGTCGGAGTTCGGAATGTATCCCGAAAGCACGTTCAGCAGCGTGGTTTTGCCGGCGCCGGTTCCGCCGGAGATCAGGAAGTTGAGCCGCCCTTTCACCATGGCGGACAAAAGCTCCAGCATGGGCTCGGTCAGGCTCTTGTTCTCGATCATGTTGCGGGCCGTGACCGGATCGCGGCCGAATCGCCGGATCGAAAGACAGGGGCCGTCGATGGCCAGCGGTGGAATGATGGCGTTCACACGCGAGCCGTCGGCCAGGCGCGCATCCACCATGGGCGAGGATTCATCGACCCGCCTTCCGATGCGGGAGACGATGCGGTCGATAATCTGCATCAGGTGCGGCGTCGTCTTTGAAGCTCAGGCCCGTGGCTTCGAGTTTGCCCGACCGCTCCACGTAGACCTGGTTGTAACGATTGACCAGGATGTCGGAGATGGTCGGGTCCTTGAGCAGAGGCTCGAGCGGGCCCAGGCCGAAGATCTCGTCCAGAATTTCCCGCGCCAGGCGTTCGCGCTCGGCGAAGCTCAGCGGCACGGCTTCGCTGTTCACCGTGTTCCGGATGAGCAGCAGAACTTCTTCGCGGGCCGCATCGCTGGGGGTGCGCCCCAGCTTTTCCAGGTCCAGGCGGTCCAGGATCTTGCGATGCAGATCGGCCTTGACCTGCTGGTACTCGGTTCTCTCGAAGGTCTGCAAATTCGCCATACGTTCTACCCTAACACCAGCTCAGCCCGCCGTGGCTTTTACTAAACGGTCTTGAACAGCGACCACGCCTTGCGCTTCACGTCAATGTCATTCTCGGTCAGGACGCGCCGCCAGCCCGGCAAAATTCTTGGCCATCTCGCTGAAGGCCTGTTGCATGAGCGGGACCCCGCGATCGATCGCGCGCGGACACCGCGAAATACTGATTGGGAATCTTCCACAGCAGCTTGGCTCCGGCGGCGGCCTCGGCATCGGCTTCGCTGAAACCCGCAATCTTGCGGAAACGGTTCAGCACCAGGCGTACCCGCTCCCGGCCTCCGGTTTCGCCCAGATACTGCTGGATCCGGGTCGCGCTCCACAGCGACGCGACATCGGCATGGGCCACCAGCAGCACGGTTTCTGAAAGATTGCAGACCAGCCGCGTGGTCGCGTCCACCCGCGACGAGGCATCGACCACGACGTAACGGAAGTGGCCCACCAGCAAGTCGAACAAACGCGCGAATTCGGACGTAGCCGGCTCCACCACCACTGGAACGCTGGCGCCCGCCAGCAACTGCAGGCCGCCGGTGTGTCGGGTCATAAAGCTTTCCAGCAGGGAACTGTCCAGCCGGTGCAGATTGCGAATCGCGTCGCCCACGCTGAACTGGGGCTTCACATTCAGGTGCAGGGCGGCGTGGCCCAGGGGCGCGATGTCAACCAGCGCCACGTTGCCGTGGGCCGAGTGCAGCGCCAGGGCCAGGTTCACCGCCGTGGTGGTGGCTCCGCTGCCGCCCTTGGCATTGACCACGGTAAAAACTTTCCCCCGAGGTCCTTCCTGCACCACTTTCCGCTGCGCCGTGGTCAGCCGGACGAAAGCTTCCAGCAGGTCCGTGGTGGTGGTGGGCCGCTCGATGAATTCGCGCGCTCCGGACCGCATGGCGCTGACGATCACCTGCGGCTGGGCCATGCTGCCCACCGCAAATACGGCGGCGTCCCGCACTTCCTGATGGATCAGTTCAATGGACCGCAACGCCAGGGTAGGATTTTCCGTGGGCACGTCGATCAGCACGACCTGGGGACTGGCGCTCTGCACCCGGCGCAAAACCGGGTCGGTGACCACTCCCGGATAACTGGTGCAGGTGTGCACCACGCGCGCCACGCTGGTACCGTCCACCAGCACCTGCAGCACGGCGCGCTGCTCGCTATCCTGGGCGATGATTACGACGGAAAGTTCGGGCATCGTATTTCTGGCCCCCTACTGGTCCTCATCCCACATTCTACGTGCCGGAACTAGAGCTTGCAGATTACGCAGGTCATCCCTTCACTTTTTGTCCCCGGAGGGCTTTCGGCTGTCGAACTTGTCTTTGTCCATGAACGGCTGCGGCATCACCGGCAGCGGGGGAGCCTGCGCGCTGGCGGAAATTCGATGCGCCGTGCACAGAACCATCAGCTCGGAGTTGGTCCTCTGCGCGCTCTTGCTGCGGAAGAAATTTCCCAGGATTGGGATGTCCCCCAAGCCCGGTATCTTGTTGTACAGATCGGTCACCCGGTTATCGATCAATCCGGCGATCACAAAGCTTTGGCCGTCCTGCAGCTCGAATTCGGTCTCCGCTTTCCGCGTGCTCAGCGCCGGCACGGTGAAGCCGGAAAGGGTAAGCGCATTGGCAAAATCCAAAGCGCTGACCGAAGGCGCCACTTTCAAATGGATATTCCCGTTGGGCATGATCACCGGGGTAAATTTCAACTGCACGCCGAATTCCTTGAACGAGATCGTGACCGCGGTGAAGCCCTGCCCGGGCTGGATGATGGGGAAGGGAAATTCTCCGCCAGCCAGAAAGCTGGCTTCCTTGCCGTTCACGGCGATCAGATTCGGCTCGGCCAGGATCTGCAACAGGTTTTTCTGCTGCAGGGCCTTGATCACCGCGCCGATATTGATGTCGGTGCGGGCCACAAAGAGATTGAGAAAATCAGTGATGGTCGCGGTGGGCGGCGTGGACGTGGTGGTCGTGGTGCTGGTGCCGCCGTTCGTGGTGGTGGTCGCGGCCGTGTTCTGGATCTGGACCGAGCCGAATTGCCCGGTCTGGCTGGTGGCGATCGTATTGCCCAGCCCCGGCATAAACAGATTGACTCCCAGTTGGGTGATGGCGGAGCGGTCCACTTCCGCGAACTTCACCTCCAGCAGCACTTCCTGCGCGCCGACCGGGACCGAAGGTCAGCACATTGACGACGTTCTTGGAGTAGGCCTCGGCGATCATTCCCGCGCGCTTTGAAACATCCTCGGTCGACACGTGGCCGGAGAGCACGATGGCGGAGCGCGACGGCGAGACCGAGATCTGTTCGTCCGGAAAGACCCGCTTTTCTTCTTCAGCGGCGGCGGTGACGTCAACATCCACGCGCAGATCGAAGCTGCGCGAGCGCTCCAGTTCGTCCCAGATCAGCAATGACACTTCGCCCGCGGCCCGGCCATGCACCAGAATCTGGGTGGGCGTGACCACAATGGCGTCGGCCACCGCATCATCGGTGACGGAAACTCGCCGCAGCCGTTCGGTGGTGTTGATCAGCAGCGACTTGCCCACCATGACCCGCAGCGGCGCGGAGCCTTGCGCCGCGGCTTCCGGGGCGGATGAGTTGGCCTCGGGGCCAGGAGCCTGGGTTGGCGCAGGCAGCGGCTGGGTGGAAGGCTGATCCTGCGAGACCGCCGCGAGCGTTGCGGTGAGCAGCAGGAGCACGGACAACGCCCCTCGCACCGCCGGGCCCAAGTTCACTTCGTGTTTCTCCCACATGCGGGAGCGGATCGACATGTCGGGTTCCTCGGATTGCTGGCTTACCTAGAACTTTGTAACTTCTTCTCGCTTGGTTCCCTTGATCACTTCCACCGAATACACCGCGGGCGGCGGTGGCGCCGGGGCCTTAGCGACTCGCTTGCCGGTGGATTTGGGCCGCAGAGCAGCCGGAGGCGCTGGCATGGGAACGCCTTTGTACAACGAATTGGTGCTCACCGAAGCCAACTCCTGCTGTTTGGTGTCCAATGGGTTACGCAGCGCCAGCTGTATCTTGCCCTGGGTAGTGGCCAGGGTAAGCTTCTGCGCGTCATCCGGAGAGACCAGCAAAGTGATGACCGGCGTGAGTTGCGGTTCTCCGGCGGTGTTGCGCTCCAGCTTCTGGCCGGTGGCGATGACCGCCACGTTTTCCAGTACCGTGGTGGTCTGCTGGTCGGGGGCTCCCGTCGGGTTGCCGGTCAGCAGCACATCCACGCGCGTCCCCGGCACCACGAAGCCGGCGACGCCAATGACTTCATTCACCCGCACCGAAACCGCCCGCATTCCTGGCGGAATCAAGGACTGCATTCCGGAGCCGGCATTTTCTCCCGCCAGCTTGTTGGGCAGGAAAAATTCCCCCCGCGCGATGGGCAGGATGGCTCCGCGCCCCACCACCGAGGTTTTCAGATGAAAGATGTTGGAGGGTAAATCGGCGGCAGGAAAACGCACCAGCTTTACGTCGCCCTCTGTCACCTTGGCGCCCACAGGAATGTCATTGGCCGCCACCACCACTTCAACCCCAGGCGCTGTGTCTGCGCCCGATCGCGTCTGCAGAGCGCGATAAACGGCGTAGCTTACGACTGCGCCCAAGGCAAGGGCGACAAAGCCAATCAACAAAAGCCGGGTGCGATTCATGCCTGCTCCTCAAAGTCAAAATGGCAATCGCTCGAGACGCGACACCATCCACAAGATTGCCGGCGCCTGGCCGCGATCGCCGAGCTTCGACTCAACGGGTAATGTTGACACACACTCACCGATCAGCAGTGTCACGGCGAAACCCGGGTACTGACCCAGGCTTCCCGGCGACGCTCGAACCGGCGCCCCGCGGCCCAACCCGAATTCAGGCTGCCCGGCCTGGCACCGTCAACCGCAGCGCTATTGCACCGAACTGGCGACGGAAGAGAATACGTTGTTGGCATTGGCACCAATAAGCCGAATAGTCCCGACCACGATCACCAGGATGACCGCCAGCATCACCGCGTATTCCGCGATGTCCTGGCCCTGGTCGCCCCGCCACAGACTTATAGCCTTCGCTCTCATCTTTTGTCCTCCCATAGAACCAACCGGGTGGGCTGGAACGCCCATCCTGTAGCCCGTTCGGACGGTTCTTCCCGCTCTGGAACGCGATTTCTGTTGTTGTTTCCGAATCAATCGTTTACGCGCTGCCGGGGCGGAACCTTCCGGACTGCCACGCTCATAATACCCTGCTGCCATCCCGCTAAGCGACAATTTCTTGCACCCGCTCGCCGTGCCGGGGTGCGGCTGACCGGATGCCAGCTTCAAGGTGGGTCATTCTCCGGGCGCGAGGCGCCATGGCGGCGGTGTTCCGGACCGTGAAGGAGGGCGACAGGAGGCCTGGGGACGGTCAGCCCCCGGCCCGAAGACCGGACGGGCTCTCGGGGAAAACGCCAGCCTCAGCCGGACTTACTGAATCGAACTGGATACCGACGAAAAGACGTTATTGGCGCCCGATCCGATCATACGAATGGTGCCCACTACCACCGCCAGGATTACCGCCAGCATCACCGCATATTCGGCGACATCCTGACCATCATCCTCCCACAACCTGCCCCAAGCACGGATCATAATTGACCTCACCTTTGCCTGTGCGCAAACCCTAATTTGAACCCCCGCGAATAAACCCCAAGATCATAATGTCGACGGTGCAATGTTTTGCAGCTCAAAGTTGATGCAGGGGATTATCTAACTTGATTCCTGGTCGGCGGGGAACTATTGCCTTTTGGTAAGGATTACGGCCTGCGAATCGGCGTAGATCTGCTTCCACTCCGGACGGGACCGGAGGGCGGTGATCAGCGGCGCATCGGGCGGCAGGACCACGGTGCGAATACCCCAGGTCTGAAGGGGGCCTTTCCAGTCGTTGGTGAGGTAATAGCAGTCGCCGAAATCGGTCATGAACGCGTCGCCGTAAACATCGGCCCGGCCGTCCATGAAGACGAGGTATTGGGGGTAAAGCTTCCAGATGAAATACCCGCCCCAGTTGTAGTGATTCATCATCGGTTGCGGGGGATGTTGCTGCTGCAGAAAGGCGGCCGCAGCCAGGGGGAAGTGTTGTAGCTTCCGTTTCCCCCTGCCTCACCACCACGTGTCGAACCCGCAATACGGTGAAGGTGAAAAAAGCAAGCAGTACCAGGAAATTAATCGCAAGAGTGCGAGACGACGGTTCGCTCAAGGGCTTCCTGAATAACCGGGTAGCGCCCAATTCCTGAAGCTTTGCCTCGGCCAGTTCCGCAAGCACAGGCACGATCACCAGCACCAGGATCGGGATGTGCCGGATAGAGCGCAAAGCGGCCGGGATCGTAGCCAGCAGGAGCACGAGATTCCGCAGCCGCGGGCAACGTGGCGACAAGGCCAGGCCGGCGATGAGCGCCAGCAGCATGAGCAGCAGCGGCAGGTACGTGGGATCGTGGAAGTCCGGCGAAAACCATTCGTTGATGAAGCGCTGCATGGCAGGCGAGCGCAGGGTCTCAAACGGGTACCAGTAGATTCGGAGGCCGTTGGGATTCACCGCCACCAGCCCCAGGCAGAGCGCGAACGCCATCCCCAGCCGCTTGAGGCGGGGCAGAGATTTCTGCCATGGCTCCCGGCCAAGCGCCGCTTCTAAAGCCTCGCCCAACAGGAACAAAGCGATGAAAGCTAACCCCATGGGATATCCCGCATGCAGATTGACCCACAACAGCATCAACGGGGCGGTCCACCACAGGATTTTCGGCCGCGCTTCCGAGCGGTCGAGCAGAAGCAGAAAAATACTGGCCAGCAACAGCGAAAACATCTGCGGACGAACTCCCCAGGTAGAAGCCGAAGCCACCGCGCCCCAAAGCGTCATCAAGGCGGCGAGGTAGGGGCGGCCGGGCGAGCGCAGAAAAATCAGGAGAAAGGCGGCCGCGATCACGGCCGCAAAGGCCACGATGAGTCCGCCGAATCCCGCGGCGCGGTACAGATCTGAACAGCAAGACCTCCGACAGCCACTCGTGGTTGATCCAGGGCTGGCCGAGGCGAGTGAACGAGTAGGGATCTGTATGGAAGACGCTATGGTTCTGCAGGGTCAGTTGCCCGGTGCGGAGGTGCCACCAGACGTCCGGGTCGGCAACGCCGCGCGCGGCCATGATGAACAGGCCGAGAGCGAGAATGGCCACGAACACGCGGCGAGTTTGTAAGAGGCTGACCATTCGGACAAACCGATTGTAGCGCCCGCTGACTGGTTTAACCGGGAAGTGTGAGCTGATTGATTTCTGCGAGAGCAGGATGCCATCGCGACAGCCGGCGGGACGCCGGCGCTACTCATTCCAGCAACTTCGGCGAGGCACTCTGCGATCGCAAGCGTAGCTGGATAGAGAGAGAAGCTAGTGCTCGCGGGGGTATGCTTTGCCCCTGTTCCTGCGAATATTTTAGTGATAAGGCGACAATCGCGCCATTCCCGATTCACTCGGTTCGAGCAACCACACTCGCCGCATGTCAAAATACCTGATCAATTCCTGATTCTGATCCCCCATATCCTGCGCCCAGATGACGTTCGCCGCATCAATGTCAGCCCGGTTGTAAACCCATTCGTGAGTCGGGTCGTGGCGGGAACTGTAGCGAATAATGACGAGCTGCTGACCGCCTGCATGCCTGAGGCGATCCAGGATTTCGGCACGCTGCCAATGCCAGGGATAAGTATCGGGATCCCGCGGTACTCTGAGATATTCGGTGCGGATGCTGAAGAGACAGACGGCAAAGCACGCGAGACCTATGATCGGGACGAGTGCTCGTCCCAGGTTATTACCGGCTCGCCGCCACTGCCCAAGGTGACGCAGTCCTTGAATCACCAGGGCATAAACGACGCAGGTCATGGGAGCAAAATAATGAGGTTGGTGCCAGGCCTCAACGGCTAACCCGGCGAGGGTAACGATCGCGGTGATCAGAAGAAGCTTCATGCGGCGATCGCGAACAACACGAGGTAAAGCGAGCAGCGCTAGCGGCAGCACAGGGCCAAGAAAAAACCACCACAGAGTTGCCAGCTTGGCCCATTCTTCCCGCGCCAATCCTCGAAGCGTCCGAGTTTTCAGATACCTTGAAACTTCCCAGCCCGCATAAAATCTCTGCATCGCGAGGTTTCGGTACTGCGGCGCTGGACGCAGTTGCTGGCCGAGAAATAACGGCGCAATGGCGTAAGTTCTACGATTCAGCGCTTCCGGCATCTCCCACGCGCTGCCGGTGACGCGCCAATTGTAGTAACCAGTCGCAACTGCGGCCGAGCCAAGAACCAGAACCAGGGGCAGTGCAAGTCCGGGTCAAACGGGATCGCGTTGGGTGCCTCCACAACCAGAACGCCAGCGAAAATCCCACGGGAAGACTGAACAGAAAGCCTTCAAAGGGCCGGCTATTCGCCAGTATGGCCAGGCCGAGGCCCATAATCACGGCGTCGCGCGGTCTTTGCGATCGCAGGATGCGCGGAAAGGCGCCCAGCACCACAGCTCCCGCGGTCGCCGCCACTGCGCCGCCCCAATACGAATTCATCCAATAGCTGGAGATGCCTTGTCCCATCAGGCACAGCAGCCCTCCAAACAACGCCCATCCCGGAGGGAACCATGCCTGCAGCATCCAGGTGACAGCGGCGCACATGGCGCCCACGCTTAACCAGACTCCGACCCAGGGGATGCCTGCGATGACCTGCCCAGCCGCCAGGACGAGACCTTGCGCGGGCGGATACATGGACATGTAAGTCGGCTGCTGCAGGATGTGCTCGCTTTCGAAATGCACCCACATGGGGTGGGGAGGATTGGTCAAGCGGCCGGACGCGAAAGTATCCGCTGCCAGCAGGTAGCTGAACTCGTCTTGAAAATGCGGCTTGGGTATGGGCAGAAGAGGCAGGAGACACGCACGAATCGCGAGCGTAAGCACGCCCACCAGGATGACCGTGAGCCTGCGCTTTCGCGCCAGGATATTCAGCTTTTGCCGGCAGCGGAGGAGCACGGAGGCTATCAGTGGCAAGGTGACCGTCGGCCTCGGAGATTCAAGTCTTGCGCGCTTTGCGAACCGGCGCATTATACCGCTCGTCCGCCGACCGCGTTCGGTTTTGGCGAGTGTGTCAACCACCAGGACACGAAGTATCACGAAGGCTCTAGTCCCAAGGGTTTTCTTCGTGTACCGTCGTGTCCTTTGTGGCTAACGGGTTGGACGACACCTACATCGCCCGTTGTGCGGCAGGCCCTTCAAAAGAAGCCAATCCTGTTTTTGCGGTCAGCGCGATGGCGGTACCAGCGGCAAACGTGGCAACAGCAAACGCCATCAGATTCATCTCCCGCAACCAGAACTGAAGGACCGCGTACAAGGGCGTCAAAAACAGAACCACGAGAGACGCTATCAGGACGCGGCGCGCCGGCCCAACGATTTCACCAGATACGAGCAATTCCGCGACCAGCAGGATAGGAAGCATTAGTACGCTCAGATCGTGCACCAGCAGGTGGTAGCTGGCAATGATTGTGACCGTCAGGCACAGCGAAAAACCGAGCACGAACTGGTGTCCTGATTGTGCACGCTCTGGTTGTGCGCGCCACCAATGCGCGGCCAGCGCCACCAGCGCAATAGAAAGCGCGATGATCAGCAGGGTAGCCGGCCGACCTGCCAGGTGCAATGCTCCGGCAACCAGACCGCGCAGGTTCGGCATATCCCGCGGATAAATGCCCGCCTGGGCGCCGCTGCGACTCAAACGAAGCACGAATCCGGGATACGCCATCACGCCGCCCCAGCCCACCACTGCCGCTGAGACCAGGAGCAACCCGAAAGCGGTAGTCACAAATCCCGCAACCGCTCTCCACTGACGTCTGACCAACAGCACCAGCACAAAGGGCAGAACCAACTGAAACTTAAAAAGAGCCAGGCCGAGACACAATCCCGCGACAAAAGCGCGTCCCCTGGCCAGGGCCAAGAAGGCGAGGCCATAGAGAAAGAGCAGCAAGATTGAGTCCTGCCCCTGCAGCAATGCCATGATCACAGGGAAAAAAGCGAACATTGCCAGCAGCGGCAAGGCCGGTAAGAAACCATGCAAGCTGAGCAGGCGCGGGCGAAGCAAGTTCCAGAAGCCCAGAATCAGGGCAATGTTAAATAACGCCCAAACCAGGTACGCCGCAACATATGGCAGGCGGGCCAAAGGCGCGAACAGTAAGGCTTCGAACGGCGGATGATTAAAGGGGAGCGGATTTTCGCGGTGCTTGACCTCGGAGGCAAATTCACGCTGGATTGCGAATTGCGTTTCCAGGTCGTAAAGTTGCCGGCCATGACCCTGAATAACGCACTTGCCTGCGGTATAAAAAATTGTGAAGTCCGGGTAGCCAGTTGCGATTTCTCGCCGAAGGCTGAAAAACATCCACGCGTGCAGGACAATCATTGCCGCCAGAAAGGTGACAAGAATGGGCCTGAGCGATGAGTCATCAGGCGCGCGAGGAGCCAAAAACATAGGTGGAGTATAGCCCGACGTTGCTACCCGGGCGCCTGGTCACTGCACAACGACCTGGTTGGTCCTTTTTCGTTTGTGCTGGTCAGTCTGATCAATTCTCCACGCGGTCAAACTGGCGGAGCAGTATTACCGCCAGCATCGGCAGATAGATGAACAGCACCGTGTACCTTCCCACCTCGGCAAAACTGTGCGGGATGTGGTACCAGCGCCAGATGCCGGCTCCCCAACTCAGGGCGGCGGTGAAGAGAATCTCGCGCCGGGACTTGGGAATCAGCCACAGGATGAAGGCGTCGAAGAACCAGCGTTGCGGCATCAGCGCGGTCAACAGCAGAAACCAGGCATCCTTGTCGCGATAGCGCCAGAGCGCCAGGGCGAGCAATGGTCCGGGCAGGACCAGCAGTGGAAAGAAGTGCTCGTAATTCTTGGCCTGCGCCAGCCAAAGCAGCGGCCAGCGCGGCATCGCGATTAACGTCAAGAGCGCAACCACGGCGCAAGCTGCGACCCCGCGCCAGCTCAAATGGCTCAACGCCACCGGCAATCCCAGCTGCGGCTTGGCCATGGTGACGGGCAGCAAAAGAGGGAAGAGCGCGCCGGCGAAAATCAGCGTCGACCACTGCACCGCCAGCAGCCCTCCCCAGTACGGATAGGCGAGGAACACGAAAAGGTAATGATATCCGTGGCGGGTCAGGCCAAAGGCCAGCAGCGCAGAACTGATGCCGTAAAACATGGCTCCCGCCGCCTCCGGCCGCAAGCCGGTAAAGGGCAACGCGAAAAACGCGGCGGTCAGCGGATATTGTTCGAGAGGCGTGTCGTAAGGATTCTGCCCCGCCAGCAGACGCTGGGCGGCGTGAATGGCCCAGCCGAAATCGCCCGCGCCCTGGTGGAAATGCAGCAGTAAAAAATAGCAGAAGGCCGCGCTGGCCACTCCAATCGCCGCGGAGATGCAGATTCGCAATCGCAACGGAAGTTCGCTCGCATAAGTTGTAACATGGAGCGGCTTTCGTTTCCGTTAACCACGATTGCTCAAAGACTCCAGACTCGGACTGCTCCTGGCGCTGTTGTTTGCCGGAAGCATGTGGTTCTATGTGCAGCGCGTGCTCGTGCCTTACCAGAAAGCCGACGCCGCTGCTCACGGCCGGCCGCGCGGCAATCTGTCCGATCTTTATCCGCGCTGGTTGGGAACCCGCGAGTTGCTGCTGCACCATCGCAACCCTTACAGCGCCGAAGTTACCCGAGACATCCAGGCTGGATATTATGGTCGCCCGCTCGATCCCAATCGCGCTGGCGACCCCGGAGTTGACGAGCCTAAGGATCAGCAGGGCTTCGCCTATCCGTTGCATGTGGTTTTTCTGCTGGCTCCGACTATCGGTCTGCCATTTCCTGAAGTCCAGGCCGGCTTTCGCTGGCTGCTCGTCGCCCTGACGCTGGCGAGTATCTTTCTCTGGTTGCGGGTGTTGCGCTGGCGTCCTTCGGCCACGGTCACCGCGATCCTCATCGTCCTGACCTTGGGCAGCTACGCCGTGGTGCAGGGAATCAAGCTGCAGCAGCTGACCCTGGTAGTGAGCGCACTGCTTGCAGGATGCGCCGCCGCGCTGGTCGCCGGGCATTTTTCGCTCGCGGGCTTCTTGCTGGCCCTGGCCACCATCAAGCCCCAACTTGCGCTGCCGGTCGCGGGCTGGCTGCTGCTGTGGGCGGTGAGCGACTGGAGAAGGCGTCAGCGTCTTTGTCTGGAGCTTTGGCATTGACCACGGCGATTTTTCTGGCCGCGTCGCGAGTACGTCCTGCCGGGATGGATTGGGCAATTTCGCGACGCCGTTGCCGCCTATCGCCAGTACACCGGCGGCGCGGGTTCGCTGCTCGACGTGCTGACCACGCCCTGGCTGGGGAAAATCCTGGCCGCAGTGGCGGTGCTCGCGGTCGTGATCATGGGATGGAAGGTCCGGCGCGCGTCCCATGATTCAGGGGCATTCAGCACCATGCTGGCGCTGGTTCTGGCCGTGACCCTGGTGATCGTGCCCAGCTTCGCGCCTTACAACCAGGTGCTTTTGCTGCCCGCGGTATTTCTGATCGCGAACTCGTGGAAAGATTTGTGGAGCCGGGGCAGCCTCACTCGCATGGCATGTGGACTGGGGTTGCTGGTGGTGGGCTGGCCCTGGCTGGCGTCCTGCGGATTGATGCTGGCTTCGCGCTTTGTGTCCCCGAGCTCGCTGCAAAGAGCCTGGACCGTACCTCTCTATACGAGCCTCGGCATTCCACTGGTGGTTTTGGGATTGCTGAGTCTCTGCGCCCGGGATCGATTGCAGACCTCTTCCACAACCTGATTATTACCTTTCGCAAACCAGCCTTGAATCAATGTCATGATACAAGCTGCAAAATGCATAAACCACGAAGGACACGAAGTATCACGAAGGCTTGGAATGGTTTTCCTTTGTGTACCTTCGTGCCCTTCGTGGTTAAAGATTTCGGAATCTGACCCACTACGGAGCGTTCTCAGGCTTTGCTAGACTGGGCTGGCCATGAGCGTAATCGACGAAGTTCTGGAAGCCAACGAAATCTACTCCCGCACCCACGAGTTGCGCCGCCTTACTCCGCGCCCGGCGCGCAAGCTTGCCATTCTGACTTGCATGGACACGCGGCTTTCCATCCGCACCTTGGGGTTGACGACCGGAGACGCGCACATCATCCGCAACGCGGGCGGCATTGTGACCGACGACAGCTTGCGCTCGCTGCTGGTATCGCACTACCTGCTGGACACCGAGGAAATCATGGTCATTAACCACACCGATTGCGGCCTGATGCATGCCAGCGAGGAGGAGTTACGCACCAGAATCCAGAACCGCACCGGGACCGCAGCCATCGCTCCGGCATTCTTCTTTGCTTTTCAGAATATCGAGGAGAACGTGCGTCACCAGCTGCAGAAACTGCGCACCCATCCATGGATTCCCAAAGAGGTCTCGGTGCGAGGATTCGTCTATGACGTGAGCAGCGGCCGATTGCGCGAAATCAAATAGGCTTGGAGCCGCCTGCAGTCAACTGACCCGAAAGTACCCGTTCGTACTTCTCGATCACACAAAATTTGTACTAGAGCACCTAGACTGTCGTAGACAGTTGGTTACACCAACTCCGACCGTAGAGGCTCCCCCGCGGCTTGCTCTGGGTCTGCGAGTGTAATGGCGATGTTACGCCAACAATCGCGATTGGCCTGGAGCTAAGAGGCGTCTGCTACCTGACCGACCCCACCAGAATGGTCGTGGGTATTTTTTTCAGGCTTCGTCAGTCGGACTGTTGCAGTGACACAAGTACCTTTACCGTCGCACTTGACCCTCAGCTGCCCACCAAACTCGGCGACACGCTCCTTCATGCCGGCCAAACCAACCCCGACCCCTGCCCCGGTTTCGTTAAAGCTGTCGAGCGTTTCGGAAGGAATGCCCCTGCCATAGTCTCTTATGGAGAGAACCGCCTCCTGATCATCACAGTGCAAACGTATATCCACGGCCTCGCTGCCCGAATGCCGGAGAACATTGGTCAAACTCTCTTGCAGTACTCTGAAAAGTACAAGTTCTGCCGCCTTCGTCAAGCGGGGAGCAGCAGATAGTTCGAGGCTGGCCATGATTCCACTGCGCTTGGTAAATCCGTTTACATACCATTGCGCTGCGGATGAGAATCCGGCTTCATCGAGCATCGGCGGATGGAGAAGGTACGACGTAGTGCGGATTTCTTGCAGGGCTTGATCGGCAAGCGCGTCAAGATCATTCAGCAGCTCGGGCGTCTTCGGAACATTTGCTACCAGTGGCCCAAGCGATGCCAATACCAATTTCAAAGCGGTGAGAGTCTGCCCGGTACTGTCGTGCAAATCGCGGGCAACGCTACGACGCTCTTCATCCTGAAGGCGAAGCACACGACCCGATAGTTCCCGTAGCCGCACTTCCGTTTTCTCGCGTACCTGCACTTCCGATTCCAGGGTCGTGACGAGTTCGGCAAGATCGTGCGTGCGCTCCGCCACCTTCTTCTCCAGTCCATGATGGGCTGTGCGTAACTCGGCTTCCAATCGTTTGAGGTCGGATAGATCTACTACGAAGCACAGCGTTTCCAGCGGCGAAAGGCTGAGCATGGCGCCCCCGAGGAGGATGGGCACGCGACTGCCATCCTTGCGTATGTACTCTTTCTCGAATGGCGTGCAGTACCCCGCCAGCTTAAGTTGCAATACAGCGTGCTCGTCCTTCGGGGCATACTCGGGCGGCGTCATGCTCTTCCAGTTAATGCCTCCTCGATCGATGTCATCACGGCTGTAGCCGACCATATTCAAGAAAGCGTCATTAGCTTCGGTGATCCTTTCCCCATCCGTGCAGACTACCGGGATTATGTTGGATTCGAGGAGCCTCCTGAAGCGGAACTCGCTTTGTTCCAGTTTCGCCCTAGATCGGCGGCTCTCTTCCCCCATCGCAATGATGAAGCCGGAGAGGAGCAGAAAGACAACCATCCCAACTACCTGAGCTTTCGGGCTTATGAGCGCGAAGGAACCAACGGCCGGATCAAACCGGTACCATGTCCCCAGCAAAATTATCAGCATGGTGACGATGGACGGTCCTACCCCGCAATACCAACCCGAGAAAACCACTGCCACTGAGACCGTGGAATAGGGATAGTTTGCACCCAGCCAGAGTGAAAGTACCTGCCGTAACAGAAGAGCGGCGAATGCAGCCAGTACCGCTAAGGTGTAGCGCATCGCCGCCGGTTGGCTTCGGACCTGAAAAGTGGGGAAACTCGTCATTTTTCACTTCCGGCCTGCGGCGTGAAATACGGGTGGGCTCCGAAAAAGTTATCCGGCGCTTTTTATTTAAAAGCAAAACGTACTTTCACGTTGTGACGCCGGTCACACCCGATGGTGAGCGAAATTCCAGCCAATACAAGTGGTGTAAACAAGGCGTTTACACTACTTGTCGCTGGAGTTCTTTCGCAAGACGCTCTGTCTCCCTCGAGCCGCGCCGGCCTTGCATTGGGCGGCGATCACAGGTTAGTCTTCTCCCACGCGGCGGCCACAGACGTTTCGGAGGACGAGATGAACCTCAAAATCGAGAAACGCCAGGTCGGCGGCGTCACCGTGGTTTCGTGTCAGGGCCGCATCATGTTTGGAGACGAGGCCAATGCGTTGCGCGATTTTCTTAAACAAACTTTGGCGGAAAGCCCGCGCATGGTCCTGAACCTCTCCGGCGTGACCTATATTGATAGCGGCGGCCTGGGGACGCTGGTTGGGGTCTATTCTTCCGCGCGCGCAGCCGGGGCCGAAATCAAGCTCACGGGCCTGGGCCAGCGCCTGCACGACGTGTTGCAGATTACCAAGCTGGCAACCGTTTTCGAGGCGTTTGACAGTGAGCAGGAGGCCCTGGCCGCCATCGGTCGAGGGGCCGCTCGAGCTCTTGAAAGTTACGCTTCCCGATGCCAGTTCGAGGCGGGAAGGCGGAGGCGAACTCCTTGTCTGCCGGAGTCGATTCTGCTGAAGTAATAATTAAGAGCAGACCAGCCAAATGACTTATCCACCCATCACAGGCCCAATTTCGTCCCCGGGGTCGGGAATTTTTCCTACCCTGGTTTTCGTGCAGGGGAACGACCAGCGCACCATCAACCTCGACCATACCCCGTTCACGGTGGGTCGAAAGGTCGACAAGGACCTGGTCATCGCCGATCCTCGCGTCTCCCGCGACCACGCTTTGATCACCTCGGAGGACGGGCAGTTCTGCGTGGTGGACCAGGGCAGCAAGCACGGAACGTTCGTCAACGGCGAAAGAGTGCAGCGCAAAACGCTCGAGCGGAACGACCGCGTCGAGTTCGGCGTGCGCGACGTTTCTTACGTCATTTTCCATCCCCACCATGCCAGCTCCAACACGGCCCGCGAATTCCTGAGCCAGATTTCGGGCATCCAGATTTCGACCGACACCACCGATCTGGAGAAGTTGACGCTCTTTCTCGAAGCGGCGCGCAAGCTGAACACCACCGGCGTGCTCGACGAAATTCTGGTGACGCTGCTCGATGCCACCCTGAAACTCACCCGAGCCGAGCGTGGCTACGTCTTCATGCGGGATGAAGAGAACAACCTGCGTCTGGCTGCCGGGCGCAACTCCAAGGGCGAACCCCTGCTCGATGACACCACGATCTCGCACTCCATTCTGGATGAAGGCGTGAAATCGAACTCGGAGTTCGTGATTACCGATACCAGCCAGTCGCTCGACCTGGCTGGCCGGCACAGCATCGTGGCCTACGATCTGCGCACCGTGATTTGCATTCCTCTGCGTAAGCCGCAGGTGCAGACTACACGGGACACTGCGGCGGCGGTCGCCACCGAGAGTTCGGCCGAGGTCATGGGCGCGCTGTATGTGGATTCGCGCTTCGCCTCGCGAGACATCTCGAGCGTGAGCAACGACATTCTGCGGGCCATCGCGACCGAAGCGGCCTCACTGATCGAGAACGCCCGCCTGGTGCAGGCCGAAGAAGCCTCCCGCCGCTACCAGCAGGAACTCTCCATCGCCGCTTCCATTCAGCAGGGGCTGATGGCCGTGACCATTCCTGAAGTCCCCTTTGCCACGCTCCGAGGCAGAAATCTTTCCTGCAAGGAAATCGGGGGCGACTTTTTCGACGCGGTCAATACGGATGAAGGCCTGGCGGTAGTGTTGGCGGACGTCAGCGGCAAGGGAGTTTCAGCCGCGCTGCTGGCTTCGACATTGCAGGGCATGATCTTTTCCCAGCTCACCGCCGGGATGCCGCTGATCGATATCGTAGTCGCCGCCAATCGCTTCTTCACCCACAAGCACATTGGAGAGAAGTACGCCACGCTGATCATCGCGCGCATCCGCCGGGACGGAGAACTGGAATACGTGAACTGCGGCCACGTGCCTCCGTTGCTGGTTTGCAACAAAGAAGTAATCCGGCCGCCGCATGGCAACCTGCCGGTTGGCCTGCTCGCTGATGCCACCTATGAGAGCGATCACGTCAGCCTGCACGCCGGCGATCGCCTGATTCTGGTCACCGACGGCGTGACCGAGGCGGAGAATGCCCGCGGCGACTTCTTCGAAGATTCGCGTCTGGAAGCGGTGGCCGCGAAGAACGCAACCCTCGAAGATATTTTCGGCGCGGTAGCCAATTTCTGCGGCGGCAATCCGCTCAATGACGATTGCACGGTCGTCGAACTGGTGTACTCGGGTTAGCTGTAGTGCCGCCTCTGGCGGGCGTCCCGCCCGCCCATCGGGCCGCCGGAACGGCGGCGCAACTAACCCACTCCTCCCGATTTGCACGCCGGTGTATTCTTTCCCGCCATGAACTTCACCTTCCTTGACTGGTCGGCAATCGTCCTTTATCTCGGCATCACCCTTGCCCTGGGCCTTTATTTCCGTTCGCGCTCGGGCAAGAGTGTCGACGACTATTTTGTCTCCGGGCGCAACGTTTCCTGGTGGCTGGCCGGCACTTCGATGGTGGCCACCACTTTTGCCGCCGACACGCCGCTGGTGGTCACCGGCCTGGTTTACACCCAGGGCATTGCGGGGAACTGGTTGTGGTGGGCGTTCCTGCTTTCCGGGATGATGACGGTGTTTTTGTTTGCCCGTCTGTGGCGCCGCTCCGGACTACTGACCGACGTGCAGTTCGCCGAGATGCGTTATTCCGGAAAGCCGGCCGCGTTCCTGCGCGGATTTCGCGCCATCTATCTCGGCCTGCTGATGAACTGCCTGATTCTGGGATGGGTCACCAAGGCCATGACCAGCATCGTGGCGGTGACGCTGGCCGTGAGCGACCGCAACGCGCTGGCCATCTGCGTTTTGTTTTTGATTCCATTCACCGGCCTCTACGTCGCGCTGGGTGGATTGTGGGGCGTGCTCTGGACCGACCTGTTTCAGTTTGCTCTGAAGATGGCGATTGTCATCGGGGTCGCATGGTACGCGGTGGCCGCGGCCGGCGGCATGAGCGCGCTGCTGGCCCGCCTGGCGGAAATGCGGACTGCCGCCGGCCCGGGCGCCGGCGATGCGACGGCTTTCTTTCCCGATTTCTCCCGGCCGTTCTCCCAGGAAGGTCTGTGGCTTCTGCCCGTCATAACTTTTGTGGTGAATATCGGATTGCAGTGGTGGGCGTTCTGGTATCCGGGAGCGGAGCCGGGCGGCGGCGGCTACATCGCACAGCGCATCTTCAGCGCCAAAGATGAAAAGAACGGTCTGCTGGCCGTGCTCTGGTTCAACGTCGCGCACTATGCGTTGCGTCCCTGGCCCTGGATTCTGACCGCGCTGGCGGCGGTCGTTCTGTACCCGCACCTGGAACATCCCGAAACCGGATACATGCTGGTCGTGAGTCAGCATGTGCCGCCGGCCTTGCGCGGGATTGTGATTGCCGGCTTCATGGCGGCCTTCATGTCCACGATCGCGACCCAATTGAACTGGGGCGCTTCGTACCTGGTGTCGGATTTCTATCGCCGCTTCATCAAGCGCGACGCCGACGACAAACACTATGTGCTGATCTCCCGCCTGGCCACGGTGCTGCTGGTGATCGCGTCCGCCGGAGTTTCAGTTCTGCTGTCCGACATTCGTTCGGGATGGCAGGTGGTGCTCGAAGTGGGCGCCGGCACCGGCGGAGTCTACCTGCTGCGCTGGTACTGGTGGCGCATCAATGCCTGGAGCGAAATTTCCGCGATGGCGACGGCGCTGGTCGCGACCATCTGGCTGCGCTGGACTGAGCCTTTTTCCGGGACGAATCCCGTGGTTTTTGCCAAGACCGCTTTGACCACGACCGTCGTCACCACCCTGGTCTGGCTGGTCGTCACTTACGTGACCAAAGCCGAGCCGGAAGAGGTGTTGCTAAAGTTCTATCGCAGCGTTCGGCCGCAAATAACAGGATGGAAGCCAGTTGCCAGCCTCGCCCCCGATGTTCCGCCCACCCGCGACCTGGGAAGCAACCTGCTCTCCTGGATGCTGGGCTGCCTGATGGTTTATCTGGCTCTGTTCGGATTGGGACACGTGCTGATCGGGCCGTTCTGGGAAGGAGTGGGGCTGCTGGCGGTGTCCGCGATTTGCGCAGGGGCGCTGTATTCGAACATCTCCCGCAGCTGGGGCGCGGAAGCGGCGTCCTGATCTGTCGTCATGAAGTGTCTTCCTGAGCGGAGTGAGCCGATTCGCGAGCGAATCGGCCACGGAGTCGAAGGACCCCTAGCAGCTTAGCGACGGTGCGAGCGCGGCGCGGACTGTTCCGATGGCTATGCCAGTAAGCGAAAATGGGAAGAGTAGAGGTCCTTCGACTGCGCGATTGCTTCGCGAAGCGAAGCAATCTCTCCCCTCAGGATAACCCGGGGATTGTGGTTACTCCACGATGACGCTGTAGTTAACGCCTTCCCAGCGCTGCTGCTGCGGCCAGTAAAAGGTAAACACGATCTCCTGTCCGGCCGCGAGCTGGTCGCTGGGCAGATCTGCGATGAAAGCGCCTAATGGGTCGCGGGTGGTTGTGTCCTGCGCGGTCTGCCATCCGTCGAAGCTCCAGTGCACCGATGCTGGCGAAGGCAGCAGCACGCGCAGCTTCTTGCCCTGCGGCATGCTGCGGCACTTGTTGTTGAATCGCCATTCGAAGTAAGTGGCCTGTCTGCTTTTGCACCTGGTAGCGCTCGACGGTTTGTGGCGGCTGGTCGAATATCTTGCCGTCACGCAATGACCGCCGCAGCTTCACGTATTCGGAGTGCGCCCACACCAGCGGGCACGCCGAACCGGTGGGCTTTCCCCGGAACAATTCGAGGCCGGGAATATCCGCCTGATCCCAGACCTGCTCGGGGATCAGGCGGCCGCCTTCGGTTGAAAGCTCCATCACTCTAAGCAAGGCCTCGGCCGCCTGGGGGCGTCCCGCCGCCAGTTCGTAGTGCGCCCGCTCGCCGGCCAGCAAGGGCCACGGCCGTCCAATTCCGGTCCCGTCGAAAGGCGACCCGTCTTCGTGCTCGCCATAGCCGTCGCCGGTGTAGCGATACCAGCACGGGCCCTGGGGCAGGTTCGCTTTGAGCTGCGCATCAATGATTTTGACGGTATTCAGAATTCGAGGATCGTCGGGCGCCCGCAAACCGAAGCGTACCAGGGCGAGCGAGTCGGGGCTGATCAGGTGCAAGGCCGGCAATTCGTTCTGTCCCGGCGGCCGGTTTTTGATCGGGACAAATCCTTCCAGCGGCGAGGCGGCGCAATCCGACTCCGGCGGCGCAATCCGCACATAATAGCCTTCAATTCCGAGTTGCTGTGCCAGGTCGCTGTCCCTGGCGTAGACCCAGCGTTCGATGTTGTCGTTCCAGCAATCGGCGGTTTCTCGCAGATGGATCGCAATGTCCTTTTGTCCGACCGCGTCAGCCAGATCCGCGGCCGCGAGCAGTCCTGATATTTCCACCGCCAAAGTGAACGGCGAATAGCCGGCGTCTTCTTCCCAGCGGTCCTGTTGGGTCACCGGACCGTTGCGCAGGATGAAGCCCGCGGCCCGGCTGACCAGCGCCCACCAGCGCGCCAGGTCGCCGAGAACAAAGGGAGAGTGCCGGCGCAGCATGTCGAACAGCAGAATGGGGAAGGCGGCCTCGTCCATCTGCATGCCGAGCCAGTAGGGACGCCCGTCCAGCCACATGTTCTGGGCCCAATGCCCGTCCGGCTCCTGCGTGACCTCCAGATAGCGCAGGATGCGCAAGCGCATCAGGTTCGGCGCCCGCCGCCAGCAGACCAAACCCCGTTTCCACCAGGTCCCGCGGCCAGACCAGATGGTATCCGCCCAGGTCTTCATCTCCCTTGTTGAATCCCCAGGGAATGGAAAGGCTGGCGATTACGCCTCCCAGGAACTCCTTGGACTCGTGCGAGCGCATCACCGCCACACTGGGACGATATAGATCAACTTCGCGGCGGGGTTCGTCCAGTTTCAGCAGGCTGTCCTGCCAATGCTTCCAGTGCCAGACGTAGTGCTGGCGCAGCTCGTCGCAGGACTCCAGCAGACTGGAGCGCGCCTCTTGCCCGGCCTCGGCCCAGAGGCCGCCGAACCCCAGCGCCAGGGTGAACTCTCCGTTACATGCCGCCAGGTCGATCTCGCCGGTGAGCGCGATATTGCCGTTTTCCGCGTGAGTGTAGTCCCAGGTCATCTGGTAATGCTGGGACAGGTCCTGCCATCCGTCGGAGAATCCGGCGAAACCTACCGACATTTTCCGCCAGGGCACCGAGCAGGCAAAAGCCAGGGCGGTCGATTCGCGGTGCGCGAACAGGGTCGGCATGCCTTTATAGTCGCCGACCCAACCGGTATTTTCGCGGCCGCAATTCGCCAGATGAGGCGCCAGCAGCGCGTACAGGCGATAGTCGGCCAGCGTGCCCTGCAAGGGCACGAAGCGAATCCTCTGCAGCACCACATTCCGGTAGGGGTCGGAGAAAACTTCTTTCTCGATCCGGTATCGTCCCTGCAGTTCTGTGTTAGTGAGTTTGTAGACTGGAACGCCATCTTCAATCGCGTGGTTCTCAAACTTGCAGTTGCGCTTCTCTTCGGAGAAATAACTGGAGCCGTCGGTGACGATCAGGCCCTGGTCGCGGGTGCAGGCCTGGTCCACTCGAGGGTAGTAGACTTCGTTCAGGATGCCGTGGCTGAGCGTGAACCATACCCGGCTGTGCAGGTTGAGCGCGGTCCCGACGCCGCTCTTGGCGCTCGAAGTCCAACGCGGCGAGATTCCCGGCCAGCCGGGGGCAAAGCGTTCCGTTCCGTTCTCACTCACTGCACGGTCCTCGTTCGACAACTCGTGCCGATTCTATCAAGTCCGTGTGGGGCGGACACTCTTGTCCGCCGCCGTTGCGGTTGATTTTGCTTTCGCGGATATGTCCGGGAGCCCAAAATAGGTGGCGACAACGTTTAAGGTTAAAAGCGGCGAACCAGAGTGTCCGCCCCACACATACATGTCGATAGGGGGACCGATGAAGGCTTTCGCGATATGGGCTGCGGCAGTGCTCTTGCCGGCCATGCTGTGGGCCACGGCCATGGCCAGCGAGATCGACGTTCAGAAATCGGTGATGACGGTACGGGTGTTCAAGACCGGGATGTTTTCGGCCTTTGGCCATGAGCACGAAATCAGCGCGCCGATCAGGAATGGAAAGTTCAGCGAATCCGACCACTCGGTCGAGTTGACCGTCGATGCGCGCCAGATGCGGGTCATGGACAAGGAAGTGTCGGAGAAGGACAGGGCAGAAATCCAGGAGAACATGCTGGGTCCCAAGGTGCTTGATGCCGGACAGTTTTCCGACATACGCTTCCGTTCTTCTGCCGTCGAACCCGCCGGCGCCGGACGCTGGACGGTAAGCGGAGATCTGACGCTGCGCGGGCAAACCCGCCCAGTAAAGCTAGCAGTTCGGGCGCAAAACGGACACTATCAAGGCACGGTAGAGCTGAAACAAAGGGACTTCGGAATCGAGCCCATCAGCGTTGGTGGCGGGGCAGTAAAGGTCAAAGACGAGTTGCGGGTGGAGTTTGACATCATGGCGAAACCGTAAGCGCTTGTCACGAAAGGTGGGAAAGCCGGGTTCGGCAGAGCCGCGCCCTTCAGGATGAAGCGACTGCAACAACATCGCATTCAGATAACCCCGGTGACGAATCCTGCGTCCAACTCTACATAGGTAAATCCCAGCTATGGTGTTTCCTGGCGGGCGTATAATCGGGCCAGGGTCCTCCTGGGGCAGGACGGAATAAAAGGGAGTCCATTATGAAGTTACGGCTCTTAGCACTGTCGGCTGTGGTTTTTATGTTGAGTTATGCGGCGCCAGGGAGCTTGGCACAGGATCAGGGCAGTGCCGCTCCGAAGGACCAGCCTGCCTCCGATAGCGCAGCCAAGAGCACGGTTCCCGCCATGGCGGAGCCTGCCGACCCGGAGAAGGTCAAGCACGATGGCGGCAAGGAAGACGTCGACGCCGTCGGCAACCGGAATGTGGGTTGCAAGACCGGGATGGGTAACTGGTATGGCGTCGAGAAACAGATCGCCATGGGCAAGTCGTACGCCCAGCAGGTAGAGTCGAGCGTCAAGTTGATCCAGGACCCGGTGGTCACGGAATACGTGAACCGGATCGGGCAGAACCTGGTGCGCAACTCCGATGCCCAGGTGCCCTTTACCATCAAGGTGATTGACTCCGATGACATCAATGCGTTTGCCCTGCCCGGCGGCTTTTTCTATGTCAATTCCGGACTGATCCTGGCGGCGGATGAAGAAGCGGAGCTGGCCGGCGTGATGGCGCACGAAATTGCCCACGTGGCGGCCTGCCATGCGGCGCGTGAAAATACCCGCGGCAACCTGATGCAGATGGCGTCGATTCCGCTGATCTTCGTGGGCGGAGCGATCGGCTACGCGGGCTACGAGGCTGCCGGCCTGGCGCTGCCCATGACCTTCCTGCACTTCTCGCGCGGCTTCGAAGCCGAAGCCGACTATCTGGGACTGCAGTACATGTACAAGTCGGGATACGATCCCCAGGCTTTCATCGCCTTCTTCGAAAAGGTGCAGGCCCAGGAGAAAAAGAAGCCGGGAACCCTGGCCAAGGCCTTCTCCACCCATCCCCAGACGCCCGACCGGATCGCCAAATCGCAGGAAGAGATTGCCACCATCCTGCCGGCGCGGGCGCAATACGTGGTTTCGACATCGGAGTTTGACGACGTCAAGGCGCGGCTGGCAGTGATCGAGAACCGGCACAAGATCCTGGACAAGAAGGAAGACAAGAACAAGCCGACCCTGCGGCGAACCTCCACGCCCGACAAGAATGGCAGCGACGACAAGGGAAGTGGCGATGATGATCGGCCCACGTTGAAGCGCAGGGATGACAGCAGCAGCAACTGAGCTCGGTTTCCCCGTGAGATCTTTCCGGCGGCTTCGGCCGCCGGTTTTTATTTGTCCGCGCCTCTGCCAGAAAATAAAAAAGCCGCGAGGAACTCGCGGCTTACCTTTGGATCCCGACTGAAACCTCTTATGCAGCGGCCTTGTGGGCCAGTGACGCCACGTAATGGCGCTGCTCGGAGGGCGAGGTGATGACCTTCATCTCCTGCCAGTCATAAGGAAACTCTCTGCCGCAATCCAGACAAGCCACATATGTGCCGGTCAGCTTGGCCGCCGAATTGCGCCGCGAAGCGGGCCGGATCGAGATAGGAAAACTAAAATGAGAATGCTTGCAACCGAAGACAGTATCGAATAATTCCGCGATCATAACTCCTCCCCAACGGCCCTTTCGTCCGGGCCGGCAAACCCTTTTAACAAATTGTTAGATTCAGTTTGGTGAAAAAAGGTTCCACCAGTACATCGAGGGAGGGACGCCGGCCGCAAATGATTGCGCACAAGCCAGAACCCAATGAGCGCCCGGCTCGTGCGGCAGCGCCCCAGACGACTCTGCACGAGCGGGGCGCTCGCGCCTACATTGTCAGGCTGTTGAATCGTTAAGAGCTGATCAGGCTTCCTGCGGGCCGGTCTTCTTGTGGGCCTCGCACTTGGCCACAATAGCCGAGCGCAGGCGGTTGCGGAGGTCGTCGGGGAGTTCGTAAAGCTGGGAGTCGCGGTAAATCTCGATGGTCTTCTTGGTGGTGTCGCAAACCACGTAGCAGTTGTGGCACCAAGCCAGATGATCTTCCAGTTCAGCCTTGGTGCGGTCGTCCAGGACGCCGTCCAGGTAGTTTGTCAGTTCCTGCAGGAATTCAGCGCACTTCACGGTTTGCCATCTCCGCTCTCACGTTTCTGGAAGTAACGGCTCAGCCGTTCCCGCAACTGCAACCGGGCCCGCAGGAGCCGCGATTTGACCGCCGGAATGCTGAGCTCCAAGGCCTCAGCGGTCTCCTCGGTCGAAAGCCCTTCTACGTCCCGCAACACAAACACCGTGCGAAAACTCGGAGGCAGCCCCTGAATGGTCTTGCTCAGGATTTCCTTCAGCTCCGCCTGGTTGTACTGCTGCTCCGGGTTCGGACTCCAGTCCGCGACTTCGCGCGGGACCGAATCCTCCTCGGTCTTTACATCTTCGTCCAGCGAAACCATGCGCTCCGGCCGCCGGCGCCGCAACTTCATCAGCGCTTCGTTGACCGCAATGCGCACCAGCCAGGTATAAAACTTCGACTGGCCCTGGAACTGCTTCAGGTTGGTGTAAGCCTTGAGGAACGCATCCTGCACCACATCTTCCGCGTCTTCGCGGTTCTGCGTGATGTGCTGGGCGATGCGGAACACATTCCGGTCGTAACGCCGGACCAGTTCCTCGAACGCGCTTACATCGCCGCCCTTGGCGGCCTGAACCAGCGCCAGCTCATCGCTGACCGGCTCACTTACCTTTGGTTGGATGGCTGTCATCTTCCTTCCGATGCAACAATTTTCACGCCCTGCGACCGGCGACAGAAATGTTATTTTACTTGGTAACCCAAGTTACCGCTTATTTGTTTTGACGTATCTATAACCGGGCGGTTTGCGATAAATTCCAAGAGCGGTCTTTCCGCATTAGAACACGTCCTTAGGTGACCGGAAAACACCGGTCAAGTGACCCTATAATCAGGGCTTAACCGAGATGAAGGGCAAAAAAGCCGGATCCAGCGGCCGAAGTGCTGACCTGACCATGGCAGAGCGCACCGGAGTCGAACAAATCGTGGAGAAGGTGGTGTCGCAGGTCCTGGACAACCACGTCCCCGAGTTGCGGAGCGAGTTGGTGCGCCGCGTCCTGGAAGAGCTTCCGCAGGCCACCGCTGCGGCCGCCGTGGGCGCCTCGGGAGAGAGCGGAGCCGGCAATCTTCTCAAAGCGATTTCGGCCATCCAGTCGGGCACAACGCAACGCGAGATACTGCGCGCGTTCCTCGATAACACGGTGCGCTATAGCGGGCGCGGCGCGCTATTCGTGATCAAAGCGGGCGCGGCCACGGGCTGGCAGGGCCGCGGCTTCACCAAAGACGGCGACGATACCATAAAGGATTTTGCGCTCAACGTGACCGTGGGAGTGCCCGAGCAAGCTTTGCGGTCGCGCATGCCGTTCAGCGGCAAGGCCCACGATATCGATCCCGAATTCGTGGCGAAATTCGGCGCGCCGGCCGATGACCAGGTGATGGTGTTGCCTCTGCTGCTGAAGGAAAAAGTTGCGGCGCTGGTTTATGCCGACGCGGGCATTGAAGGCGGCGGAAAGCTGGACGCCGCCGCCGTCGAATTGCTGGTGCTGGTGACCAGCGCATGGCTCGAAGTAGCCTCGCTGCGCAAGCAGGCACAGAAAGAAGAATAGAAGAATCCGAAGCCCCTGGCGAGAAGGCCGAAAGCGCGCCGCCGGCGCCGGCGGCTCCTGCCCATTCGGATCCTTTCGCGGCCCATGCGCCGAAGCACGTTGCCCCGGTCGCCGAAACCATGCCCGCTCCGCCGGTTGAGGTCGAGCGAGCCGGTCGCGGTGGCTCAAGCCGAGCCCGTGATTACGGCAGCGGCGGCGGCGCCCGCGCCCGCAGCCGACCCCTTTGCCAACCTCTCGCCCGAGGACGCCGACGTCCATCGCAAGGCGCACCGCTTCGCTCGCCTGCTGGTGGATGAGATCAAGCTGTACAACCAGGTCAAGGTCACCGAGGGACGCAAGAACAAGGATTTGTACGACCGGCTCAAGGAAGACATCGAGAAAAGCCGGATCACTTACCAGAAGCGATACGGCAACACCGCCGCCGGCGGAGCCGATTACTTCAGCCAGGAACTGGTCCGCAGCCTGGCCGAAGACGACACTTCCATCATGGGCGCCAATTTTCGGCGAAATTAATCAGAGTGGTCTTTCATCGTTGGCTGTCGGTCCTGATTAGATTTTTTTTGATGGTGGCAGTCCTCTGCGTCGATTTGCCGCCGTTCGCCTCGCCTGCCGCCGCGCAGTCGTCCAGCCGAAAATCACAGCCTCCCCGCAAGAAAAGCAAAAAAGTCGTAGCAGGCGGCGTAGCCATCCCACTCCCCGGTCGCGCCGCATGCACGCGGCGTTCGTTGCCTCCACCAGCCTGAAGCCCATGGCGCAGCAACTGCTGCAAGACCGCACTCCCGCCGCTTACGCCGGCGTGGAGGCCTACGCCCGCCGGCACAACCAGGAAGATGCCGGAGCCCTGGCCTGGCTGGTGCTGGGATACGCGCACGTTCTCGACAAGGACTACCCCAAGGCCGTCGAGGCCCTCAACCGCGCCAAAACCCGGGCGGGAGATCTGGGAGATTACGTCAGCTTCTATCTGGGAACGGCGTACCTCCAGAGCGGAAAATCGGCGGAAGCGGTCGCCACTCTGGGCGATTTCGAGAAGCAATATCCCGACTCGCTGCTGTTGCGCGACGCCCGCGTTCTGTACGGTAGCGCGCTCATGGCGGATAACCGGCCGCAGGATGCGATTGCCGTGCTGGAGAAAAACCGGCAGCCGGCGCGAGCCGATCTGGAACTGGCGCTGGGACGGGCCTATGCCGCGGCGGGGCAGCCGATGAAAGCAGCCGAGATCCTGCGCAACCTGTACATCACCATGCCTCTGAGCGCGGAAGCCGGCCAGGCGGATGAAGAACTGAAGAAGCTGGCTTCCGCCACGCAGTTGCCACCGCTGGGGCTGAACGGACGCAGAACCCGCGCCGACCTGCTGGCCAAAGGCAAGCGCTTCAGCGATGCCGCGGATGAGTATCGCGCCCTGCTTCCGGTGGCCAGCCCGAGCGACCGTGCCGAGATCCAATTGTCGCTGGCGGTGGCGTTGCGCCGATCCGGACAAGACAAGGAAGCGAAAAAGGTCCTGGAAACTCTGGACAGCTCGTCGCCCGACGTAAACACCCAGACGGCTTTACAACCTGGGAGAGATCGCCCGCGGCAGCGGTGACGAGGAAAGCTTCCTGCGCTACCTGGGTGAGCTGCGCCAGACCGCCCCCACCAGCTTATGGCTGCAGCAGGCATTGCTTTCCGCCGGCAATTTCTACCTGCTCAAGCCCGACTACGACAAGGCCATTGACGCGTATCGAGAGTTGCAGCAGCGTTTTCCCAACGCCGGCCGGGCTTCGTACGCGCACTGGAAGGTGGCATGGCTCAGCCTGCGCCAGGGCAGGACCGCCGAGGCCAAGGCTGGATTCGAGCAGCAAATCGGTTTGTACCCCACGTCGGCGGAGGTTCCGGCGGCGCTCTATTGGCGCGCTCGTCTGGCCGAAGAAGACAAAGATACCGGCATGGCGCGGGCTTATTACCAGAAGCTTTCCGAGCGCTTCCGCAATTTCTACTACGGCGAACTGGCGCGCCAGCGTCTGCGGGAAATCAAGCCGGACGACGATCCCGCGCGCGATCTTCCGCACGATCTTCCGCACTATGCGCTGCTGGACCGGGTTCCCGCCATCAACGCCGGAACCAACTTCGCCGCCGCCGATCCGCCCACCGACAACTTGCGCTACCAGAAAGCGCAAGTGCTGAAAAACGGCGGCCTGCTGGATTTTGCCGTGCAAGAGCTGCAAGCCGCGGCCACCGAAGAACAGGAAGCGACCAGGGCAACTGGCTGCCTGCCGAAACCGCGAAACTCTACGAAGATGCCGGACGCTATGACGGAGCGATCCAGGTATTCAAACGCGCCGTGCCCAACTATTTCGCCGTGGATTTGCCCACCCTGCCGCGCCCCTACTGGGAGGCCCTGTTTCCCAAGCCGTACTGGCCTGACCTGAAAAAGTTTTCATCCCAGAACGCGCTGGATCCCTACCTGGTGGCGTCCCTGATACGGCAGGAGTCGGAATTCAATCCCAGCGCGGTATCGCGGGCCAATGCCCTGGGGCTGATGCAACTGCTGCCCAAGGTCGGCAGCGCGGTCGCGAAACAGGAAAAGCTCAGACATTTTTCTTCCGCCCAACTGTTCACTCCCGAGGTGAACCTGCAACTGGGCACCCGCTATTTCCGCGAGATGGTGGACAAATTCGGCGCCTTCGAATACGCCCTGGCCGCCTACAATGCGGGCACCAACCGGGTGGATGACTGGCTGGGACAGGGGAAGTATCGCGATCCGCAGGAGTTTGTGGAGTCGATCCCGTTTACCGAAACCCGGGAATACGTCCAGGCCATTCTGCGGAATGCCAACGTCTACCGCCAGTTGTATGGGAGCGCCCTTATATGAGCTAGCCCTGGTATTACGGTGTCATCCTGAGCGGAGTGTTTGCTTCGCTTACGCGAAGCAAACTCGCCGTCGAAGGATCCCTACTGCTCTTCCCAAACTGCTGGGTGCGCAGCCAGTGGAACGCCTCGCCGCAACGTTCGATAAGCTGCCAAGGGTCCTTCGAGTCCATTGGCCGATCGCAAGCGAATCGGCCCATTCGCTCACCATGACAGGGGAGCGGCCAAGGTCAGGACTACAAGACCGCTGGAAAGCGGAAAGGCGTCTGGGTGCATCTGTTACGTCTTTTTACAATCTTTTGTTATTCATCACGCCGGAGTAGGACTAAGATGGCGGCAATCGCGGCACAAATAGGTTCCGCGAAGGTCTAGATTCCATCCAGTCAGCAGTCACAAATACGAAGGAGACAGTCTTATGACAGCTTCTGTAAAACCGGTTCCTGAGGGCTTCCACACCGCAACCCCGTCCCTGGTCGTTCACGACGCCGCCAAGGCCATCGAATTCTACAAGAAAGCATTCGGCGCCGAGGAGCGCATGCAGATGCCGGGTCCGGGCGGAAAGATCATACATGCCGAAATAAAAATCGGCGATTCGATCATCTTCTTGTCGGATGAAATTCCCGGCATGGGCGGCAAGTCGCCGCAATCCGCAGGCGCGTATACCGGGGGCATGTATCTTTACGTGCCCAACGTGGACGAGGTGTTTGCGCGGGCGGTCGCTGCCGGCGGCAAGCCCAACGGGGGCGTAAACGATATGTTCTGGGGTGACCGCCTGGGTCACTTCGTGGATCCCTTCGGCCACGCCTGGACCGTGGCCACGCACGTGGCCGACCTGACCGAGCAGGAAATGGAAAAGGGAGCCGCGGACTTCTACGCTTCGATGGCGGAGAAGAAGTCGGCGTAGCTTTCAGGCAAACATTGAAGCCGCAAACCGCAAAGCACTCCGCAAAGGCCGCAAGGTTTTCTCCGCGACCTTTGCGGCCTTTCTTTGCGCTCTTTGCGGTTAAGCTTTTTCAGGCCGACTTTTCGGGCGCCGGAGATTTTCCAAAGAGAATTTCGATGACCAGCAGGCCGGCGCCGATCACAATCGCGCTATCCGCCACATTGAACGCGGGCCATTGATACTGGCCGACGTAGAACAACAAAAAATCGACCACCCGGCCGCTGAGCAAGCGGTCCCATAGATTGCCCACCGCGCCCCCGAGAATCAAAGCCAATCCAATTCCCGTGCTGTTCATGGAGTGATTGTTCCGCCACAGAAGGACCGAGACGATGGCCAGGGCCACAATCGAGAACAAGACCAGCGCGGCAATCTTCCATTCCGAAGGCGAGTCCGCGAACAGGCCGAAGGCGGCGCCCCGATTCTCCACATGAGTGAGACGGAAAAATCCGGGGATGATCTGAATGTTGTCGTGCAGGGAAATGTTCCTGGCGACCGCCCACTTCGCGGTGCGGTCGAGGACCACTACCAGCGCGGCAATCAGGAAGTGGAGGGTGCGTGTGGATTGGGTCGTCATTCATGTTCAATCTTTGATGGATTCGGCGCCGCGCTCACCCGCCGATCTCCTTCAACACGGCGCTGCAGCGTTCACACACGGTAGGGTAGACGGCATCCTCGCCTACGTGGATGGAGTAGTTCCAGCAGCGTTCGCACTTCTTGCCCTCGGCCGGGCTCACCTGGACGCTGACCCCGCCGGTACCGTTTCCCGATTTGCCTTGCTGCAGAGTTACCGCCGACACGATGAACAGATAGCGCAACCGGTCCTGGTAGCGTTTCAGCACCGAGAACACCGGCTCGGCCGCCGTCACCGTGACTTGCGCTTCAAGGTTGGCGCCGCCGATCAGTTTGCTCTGCCGGGCCTCTTCCAGGGCCTTCAACACCTCGGTGCGCACCGCCAGCAGGGTGGTCCAATCCTCGCGTTGCTTCGGATCATCTGCTGGAATTGACGCGCCAAGAATGTCAGATGCGGCCGGGAAGTTTGCGAGATGCACACTGGCCGGGCGGTCGGGCAGGGCGGGCAAATACTGCCACACTTCGTCGCAAGTGAAGCTGGTGATAGGCGCCAGCAGGCGGACCAGGGCCTCGCCGATATGCCAGATCGCCGTTTGCGCGGCCCGCCGGGCGCGCGAGTTCGGGGCGAAAGTGTACAGGCGGTCTTTCAACACGTCGAAATAGAATGCGCTCAACTCCACCACGCAAAAGTCGTTTATGCGATGGTAGATTTTGTGGAATGCGAACTCGTCGTACCAGCGTAGGACGTCCGCGGACATGGCGACGGTTTGGCGCAGCATGTACTGGTCGAGAATGTCCATCTCGTCAAACGGGACGGCATTCTTCTGCGGATCGAAATCGTGCAGGTTGCTCAGAATGTAGCGAAACAGGCTGTTGCGAATCTTGCGATAGCTTTCCGCCACCCGCTGCATCAGCTGTTCGGAACCCACCACGTCTTCGCGAAAATCGACGGAGGCCACCCATAGACGCACGATCTCCCCGCCCAGACGGCCGGCGATGTCCACGGGATCGACATCGTTGCCGCGGGACTTGGACATGGCCTGGCCCTTCTCGTCGAGCGTCCAACCCGGGGTTACGACACCGCGGTATGGTGGAGTGCCGCGCGTGCCCATGGCGCAGAGCAGGGAAGACTGAAACCATCCTCGGTACTGATCGCCGCCCTCGAGATAAAGATCGGAAGGCCAGGGATAGCCGGGTTCGTCGTCGATCAGGGCCAGATAGCTGGTGCCGGATTCGAGCCACACGTCGAAAATATCGGTCTCTCGCTCAAAGCTGGTTGCGCTGCAGTGCGGACACTTGGTGCCTGCGGGAAGAATGGTGTCGGCCTCGGGCGTGTACCAGGCGTCGGCGCCGGAGCGCGCGAAAAGTTCCGCCACCTTGGCATTGATGGCCGGGTCGTTCAATGGTTTGCCGCAGCTTTTGCAGAGGAACACGGCAATTGGGCACGCCCCAGACGCGTTGCCGCGAGATACACCAGTCGGGGCGCGTGGCGATCATGTTGTGCATTCGCTCTTTGCCCCAGGCCGGGTCCCACTTCACTTTCTCGACGTCTTCCAGGGTGCGGCTGCGCAAGGTTCCGCCGCCCGGCATGGCGGCTTCCATCGATATGAACCACTGCTCGGTGGCGCGGAAGATGATGGGATTGTGGCAGCGCCAGCAGTGCGGATAGGAATGCACCAGCTTTTCCGTGTGCAGCAGCGCGCCCCGCTTCTTGAGCAATTCGATAATCGGCGCATTGGCGTCCCAGACCTTCAATCCGTTGTACTCGGGAAGGCCGTTGCGCATGATGCCCTTTTCGTCCACATTGCTGGTGGCGTCGAGGCCGTACTTCACGCCGGTGGCGAAGTCCTCCGCGCCATGTGAGGGCGCGGTATGGACCACTCCGGTGCCGGTGTCCATGGTGACGTAGTCCGCCAGCACGCCGAGAATCTTGCGATCGAGAAACGGGATGCTGAAAGTTCAGCCGCTCCAGCTTGCTGCCGGAGAAACGCGCCAATTCCTTCGGGTTTTGAAGATTACATTTCCCGGCTACCTCGGCAGCCAGCCTGGCCGCGACAATGTAGACCTCGCCAGAAGACTCGAGCGCCACGTACTCTTCGTGGGGATGGAAGGCCACGGCCATCGAAGCCGGCAGCGTCCAGGGCGTAGTGGTCCAGATGATGGTAGAAACTTTCTTGCCCGCGAGCGCGGGATCAACCTTCGCCGGATCATCGAGCAGCGCGTACTTCACCCAGACGCTTGGAGTAGTGTCATTCTCGTATTCAACTTCGGCTTCGGCCAGCGCGGTCTCGTCGTGCATGCACCAATAGACGGCGCGCAGGCCCTTGTACACGAAGTTGTTTTCGTAAAAGCTGAAGAAAGTCTTGAGCACCACCGACTCGTACTGCGGATTCATGGTGGCGTAGGGACGGTCGAAACGCCCGAAGACACCGATCCGTTTGAACTGCTCGCGTTGCAGGTCGAGAAACTTTTCGGCAAACTTGCGGCACTCCCGGCGCACGTCGAGCGGCCGCATCTGCAGCTTTTTGCCGCCGAGCATCTGGTCGACTTTGATCTCGATGGGCAGGCCGTGACAATCCCATCCCGGGACATAAGGCGCGTCGAATCCCGCCATGGTCTTGGACTTGACCACGAAATCCTTCAGACACTTGTTGAGCGCGGTGCCCAGATGGATGGGTCCGCTGGTGTAGGGCGGCCCGTCGTGGAGGACATAAAGCTTGGCGCCGCGCCGGGCCTCGCGAATACGCTCGTAAATCCGCATCTGCTCCCAGCGGGCCAGAGCCTTGGGCTCGTTCTGGGGCAGGTTGGCCTTCATGGGAAAGCCGGTCTTAGGCAGATTGATGGTGGATTTCAGGTCCAGCGGCACTCGGTTGGTTTCTCCCCAAATGATTGATTTTTTTCATTATAGGGAGCGGAAGAGCGAACGTCCATTGACCTCGAAATGACGCCCCGGGAATGACGACTCGGGAATGACGCCGCCGAATGACCGCCCCGGAAAAGCTAGCCGGAAAAGTCGGTCTGCGGATATGGACTGGGCGCCGCGCCCGGACTCGCAAAAGCACTGTCAGAAAGACTGCGGAAACGTGTACAATTTTGCTAAGTGACGTTTGCCGGAACGCAGCATCTAACTGGCTTAGGGATCTCTCGTCGAGCAGCGGCAGTGGGGCGCGAAAAATGGTTAACTAAAGTATTCGGCGCCTGCAAGCAACTTGGCAGTTAATGTGCTCATCAAGTTTAAGATAGGCTGACGCAGTAGAGAAAGCCGAATTCGGGTTAAATATGCCAACACTCGACGTCAAACCTCGCGCCGAAGCTGAACCCGAACTGAATTTGCTGCTGTCCAAAACCACTTTGGAACAGCCGCTGTGGAAGTCTCTGTTCCAGAACCTGGACGAGTTTTTCTTCCCTAAAAAACTGCCCCCGCTGGTGCTGACTTCGAAGCCGGTCCCGGTCAAGGATATCTGGGGCTTCTACGACTACAAGAAAAACGGTGTACTGGGCTCGACCGTCCTGCATATGCTGGTGATCGTGGCCATAGTCGGCATCACCATCCTGGGCCGGCGAATGGTGCGAGCAGATTGTGAAGCCGCACGAGGCCATTACGCTGGTCTCTCCCGACGATATTCCTCCGTTAGAGCCCTCAAAGACAGTCTCGGGTGGCGGCGGCGGTGGCGGCGATCGCGACAAGTTCCAGGCGCCCAAAGGCAAGTTGCCCAAACAGTCGATGGAGCAGATCACTCCGCCCATGGTGGTGGTGCGAAACGACAATCCCAAGCTGACGGCTGAACCGACGGTTGTGATTCCTCCGCAGGTCAAGCTGGCCTCGAATAACCTGCCTAACCTGGGCGACCCGATGTCGCATCTGCCCTCCGGACCTCCGTCGAACGGAACTGGTTCGGGCGGTGGTATCGGTTCAGGCTCCGGAGGCGGCGTGGGCGTCGGCACCGGTCCCGGAGTGGGTGAGGGCCGCGGCGGCGGCGTGGGCGGCGGCGTATTCCGCGTAGGCGGCGGGGTGAGCGCGCCGCGAGTTATTTATCAGCCCGATCCTGAATACTCGGAAGAAGCCCGCAAGGCGAAATATCAGGGCACGTGCGTGCTGTGGCTGGTGGTCGGACCCGATGGCCGGCCGCGAGACATTCGCGTGGCCCGCAGCCTCGGCCTGGGACTGGATGAGAAAGCCATCGAAGCCGTCAAGACCTGGAAATTTGAGCCGGCCATGAAAGACGGCAAGCCAGTGGCGGTGCAGATTAACGTCGAAGTCAGCTTCCGGCTCTACTAATTCTATTCTTCTTGCAGAGCGGCCCGCGAAATTCGCGGGCCGCTTTTGTTTGGCAGGAATTCAGGACCTCGAGAGCTCCAAAATGTTGATCTGTCACCCTGATCGAGTCGAAGGGCCCCTATAAGATGCAGTGACTCGTTGAGCGCGGGGATTTTCAACCGGCGGCGCCATAGGAACTCGAATCCGACGCTGCAAGCGCCGCTTAGCTTATAGGGGCCCTTCGACTGCGCGGCTGCTTCGCGCAGCGAAGCAGCCCCTCTGCTCAGGGTGACCCTACTCTTTGAGTTCCACGTGCTGCACGTCCTCGATCGGGCTGCCCAGAAATTGAGCGCCCAGGCGGCGGAACTTTTCCACCGAATCAGTCACGAAAAACTTCAGGCGAGGCACTCTGCGGCGCTCGGCCTCGGAAGAAAGTTTCGGCAGCCCTTGTCGGAGCAACTGGCTGACCACGCGGGCGGTGGAGTCGGCAGAATCCACGATGGTCACATGATCAGGCACCAGCCGGTGCAGCAGCGGCTTCAGCAGGGGATAATGGGTGCAGCCCAGCACCAGGACGTCCGCCGACTCGAAGTCACCGGTGAATGCCTGGTCGAGATAAATCCGGGCTACCTGTGCAGCTACTGGATGTTCCGCCCATCCTTCTTCCACCAGTGGCACCAGCAGCGGGACAGGCTTTTTCCGTGGCCTCGATGCCCTGGGCCTGCAAGGCTTTCGCGTAGGCATGACTGCTCACCGTCGCCTCGGTGCCGATGACCACTACTTTACGGTTCTGGCTGGCCGCAGCGGCGCGGGCAGCGCCGGGTTCCACCACGCCCACCACCGGAACGCTGGACGCTTGCGTAATTTTGTCGAGAGCCAGCGCGGTGGCCGTGTTGCAGGCGATTACCAGCATCTGAGCGCCGTGCTGTTCGAGATACTGCGCCGCTCCGATGGCGTACCGGGCAACGGTTTCGGCCGACTTCGATCCGTAGGGCAGCCGCGCCGTGTCCCCGAAGTACATGTAGTCGGCCTCGGGGGCCAGTGCGATCAGTTCTTTGAGGACGGTCAGTCCGCCGAAGCCGGAATCGAATACGCCGATGCAGGGTCGTCGCGAGGTCGTCATGAGGGATTCACGATGTCACGAAGGAACATGATAACGGCGCATCGAGATTTTGCGCGGACAATCCGCCGAGGCCAACCGGCCTGATTCATTTCGTGGGAAACGCTGCGCTCATTTGAAGCGCGAAGCCTGCACTATTTCTTGCGCCGGAGCTGCCAGATCGCGCTCACAGCAAGGCCCCAGCGGGATAGGCGCGCCGTGGGGACAAGTGCGGGGGTGGCCGAGGAAGCTGCAAATCTTGTCTGTAGCTTCGGGCGAGAGAATGTGCTCGAACTTGCAGGCTTGTTGCTCGATCTCGGATTCGCTGTCCAGGGCCAGGCTATCGGTGAAGAGGCGCTCGGCCAGGCGGTGGCGGCGGATGATATCGGCGGCGCGCAGGCGGCCTCGCGGAGTCAGTTCCACGATCATGCTGCCGTCGCCGGTCGAGAACACCGGAAGGCTTGAGGGCATCGTGGCACGGATTCACGAACGGTTTGTGGTTGTGCACTTCCGGGCGGATGCGGCCGGGTCGTGAGCAGGCCCAGGGCGGTCATCTTCTCCACCGCGATGCTGACCGGCAGGGCGCCGTGAACTTCCATGCGCTCGATTTCGGCAATCTCTCCGTGCTCCTCGACCGCCCATAGTTCTTCGAGGACTTCGTCGAACTGCTCTTCGTCGGCCATGGCGAAAACTTCCTGGTCCGCAATCTTGCCGTGATGCAACTCGATGCGGCGGTCGGCCAGGCGGGCGACGACGGGATCGTGCGTGACCATCACGATGGTGCGTCCCTGGCGGTGCAGTTCGCGCAGCAGGCGCAGGACAATCTCTTCGTTGACCGCGTCCAGATTGCCGGTCGGCTCATCGGCCAGAACGATTTTGGGATCGTTGATCAGGGCGCGAGCGATGCATACCCGCTGCTGCTCGCCGCCGGAAAGGTGGGCGGGCAGATGCCCGGCGCGGTCTTTTAAACCCACGTGGGCCAGGGCCGCCAGCGCTTCCTGCTCGTCGGTCATGCTGTGAAAGTACTGCGCCAGCATCACGTTTTCGAGCGCGGTCAGGTACGGAATCAGGTGGAATTGCTGGAAGATGAAGCCGACTTTTTCCGCCCGGGCGCGGTTCAAATCCTGGGTGGAAATCCGGGCAACGTCTTCGCTGTCCAGCCAGATTTCTCCCGAAGTAGGGCGATCGAGGCATCCGATGAGGTTGACCAGCGTGGACTTGCCGGAACCGGACGGGCCCATGACGGCCAGCCACTCGCCGGGCGCAACCTCGAGAGAAATGTCATCCAGCGCACGGATGACGCCGCCGCTGGTCTCGGCCTGGGCCGGGTAAAGGCGGCTGACATGGCTGAGCTTGATCATGTCATTCTCCCCTCAGGATGGTAGCAGGTTGAACCCGCCGGAGCAGAGATATTGGCACAATCGCCGCGATCAGCGCGATGACAATCCCTCCCAGCAGAACCACCGGCAGCACGCTCAGACGCGGACTGACCGGAGCGTGAAAATTCGCCCGCCCGATCCAGATCGCGGCTCCGACTCCGATGACAAAGCCCAGGGTCGAGCCGATCGCACCCAGGGCGGCGGCTTCGGCAGCGAAGAAACCCCTGCAGCATCCTGCCGGAAGCCCCCAGGGCCTTCATCAGGGCAAAGTCGCGGCGGCGATCGGAAACCCATCCCGTCAGAGTGGAAAGCACGCACACCGCAGCCGTGAGAATGATCAGAATGGCAGCCACGAGCAGCGTGGCCCGCATTTTGCCCAATACCGTTGGCCTCGCCTTCCGTCACCTGGCGGACGGCGTGGACTTCGGCCGCGGGCAGGGCCTGTCCCAGCCGCTGGATGATGGCGCTGATCTCTTGCGGCGAACCCGCAGCCGAGATCTCAATCGTCGAATACGGCACCTGGGTCCACGCGGTAAAGTCGGCAAGGGACACGTAGACCCGGCTATCTTCGGCCGCGCCCGTCCGCAAAGTGCCCACCGGATTCAGTCGAATGGCTGCGACCCTGAAAGCTGAGGTCGAAGGGCCTGCCGGCTCCGCCGACGACGCTGACGGCGCGAGCACCCACCAGCGCGTCGTGAGCCGATTTCGGCCAACCGGTCACCGACCACCAGGTGCTGTCCAACTTTTGCACTTGCTCGAAGTCGGTTCCGGCGACCACCACGGATCGGCCATCGGACGTGCGGGCGACAGCATACGCGAAAGGAACTGCGATCCCGCCACCGCTACCTACAGCGGTCTCGACGGTAGCCAGAGCATTGGCTGGCAGATTCTGCCCGTCGCGAGCCACCACCACAACGTTGGCTCCGTACTTACGAAATTCGCGGCGCAGCTTGGCCTGGACGTCCACGTACAGATTGAGCATGGCGGTAGCCACAGCCGCCGCTACCACCATCGCGAGCAGCGCAGAGGCGGCGCGCCCACGCCGCAGGACAGCGGCGCGCACCAGCATGCGCAGGAACATCGAAGTGTGCGGCGCAGCTGCGCGGCGCCGGGCGACAGGACTGTTGTCGGGCGTCTTCACACGTCACCTCGCAGCGCGTACACGGGATCGAACTTTACCGCCCGTCGAATGGCAGCCGCGCTGCCCATAAAGGTCACGAGCACGGCGATCGCCAGAATGACCGGCAAAAGCACCGGCTGGACGGTGATCTGCGAATCGAAGATGGAACGCCCGATCTGGCGGGCCAAAAGCGCGCCTCCGGCGAAGCCCGCGGCTCCCGCCAGCAAGGCGAGCAGCGTAGCTTCGGCAAAAAACAACGCGGCTACCGCCAGATTGCCGGCGCCCAGAGCCTTCATCAAGCCAACTTCGCTGCGCCGCTCAATGACAGCGGTCGCCATGGACGCGGAAACCGCCAGCGCGGAGGCCAGCAACGCCGCCAGCGTAATCAGGAGCATGAGTCCCTGGATGCGGGAAAGCACCGTGCCTTCGTTCTGCGCCACCTGGCGAATCTGCTCGGCGTGGGAGTGGGGAATGGCCTCCTGCAACTGGAACGCGATGGACTGCGCATAAGGAGAGCAGTACCAGCGGTCGTACATTTCCGGCGACAGGCTTTTCGGATCGCGGCGGGCGAACGCGTCTTCGGGCTTGGTCACGGCGCTGACATAAATGCGCCGCACCGCACCCGGCTTGCCCAGAATCTGCTGCGCCAGCGCCAGAGGCGCGACGATCTGATCGTCTTCGGGCCCGCCGGTCGAAAGAATGCCGGCAATCCTTCGCGGCTCGCCTGCAATTTCAATTTCCTGACCAGGCGTCCGGTTAAGCTCTGCCGCCAGATGAGCGCCGAGCAGGACGTCTTGCGAATTGTCATCCGGCCACGCGCCCTGCACTTTCCACCAGGGATGCGTGGTGCGAACGCCGGTGACGAAATCCTGCTGCCCGAATACCACATGGTGGGAGAAGTAGGTTCCCAGCAGAGTCAGGTTCTTGCCGTCGCCCAGGTTCACGCTCACCGGCAACATGGGAGCAAAGCCCACGATGTTGTTGCGCCAGAACATGCCTTTGATCTTGGGCAAGTCGGCTTCGTTAAGGTAGGCGCCGTCGCTGGGCGGCTTCAGATTCACCCCGCCAATCTCGACATCGAGCGTGTCTTCCTGGGGAGTGACGATGAGGTTGGCGCCGTAGGTGCGCAACTCGCGGCTGATTTTGTCGCCGATATCGGTGGCCACGGCGATCATGGCGGTAGCCACGCCCACGCCCAGCATGATGGCGACCCCGGCCAGCAGTTTGCGCCGCTTCTGCCGCCGGAACGACTCATAAAGTAAACGCAGGAACATGGGCTATGGTTGGAAAATGTGAGCGCCCGCCGCGATGTCGGCCTCGCGAATGATCACCGCGTCCGCCGTCTGTTCCGCGCGCAGCGGAATCGGATTGCAGCCGCCCGTCATGCCTACGGACTGTCCGTTGATCGGCGCGGCGCAGTTCTTGCAGACCACGCCGTTCGGTCCCTTGTAGAAGCCTACCGGTCCGCAGATCTGGCAGGCGTCGAACACGGTGGCAACTTTCCCGTCGGGTTTCCGGTACAGCCAGAAGCGGACCGCGGTCCCGTTCTCCTTGGCCTCGAAGCGGTGCAGATCGCCATCCGCGACCTGGGTAAGCGGAATACTCACCTGTCCGTCCTGAAAGGTCACTTCCGTCGCGGGCGACAGCGCGCTCACGCTCTTGGTGTAGATGAATTCCGCCGTAACCATCACGATGAACAGAAACGAACTGGCGTAGACCGAAACCATCCACAGGCGCTCCCGGCGGGCGCTCCACAGCGCCTTGCGGCGCTCGGCCGGAGAGTCGGGAAGGGCGCTGGGCTGACGGCGCTTGACCTCGAACAGCACCATGAGCGCAGCCAGGGCCACGATGGTGATGAAAAAGAACAAGTCATTGCGCACGATGGGGCCGATCAGCGCCATCTCTTCTTTCGAGGAGGGCAGCACGCCGTTTTCCGAGAGCTCGTGCAGGCCGGAAATGATCAGCTGCGCCGCCACAAAGAACAGAATCGCAGTCGTAACCCGGAAGAATTTCTGCAGATTGATGCGCACGCTGCCCTTGACGAACATCACGCCAAATACGATGGCCACGATCACGCCCGACAACGTGCCCAGAAAGCTGAGCAGTTCGGTCGAGTTCAGCGAAACCGCCCCCAGGATGAGGACGGTCTCGACCCCCTCGCGCAGGACCATCAGGAAAACGAAAAGAAACAGGCCAAACCGGGCATTGCTTCCGGCCAGGAGGCCCACCTTGCCTTCAATCTGTCCCTTGAGCGCCCGTCCCGTCTTCATCATGAAAATGATCATGGTGACGACGAAGAAGGCGGCGATCAGCATGATCCAGCCTTCAAAAATGTCCTGGTTCCACTGGGTGCGCGAGAGCAGGATGGCGATGCCGATGCTGCCGAGAAACGCCGCAATCAGGGCGGCGAAGACGGATTTGCGCAGCTCCGGCCGCCCGATCTTGGCCAGGTAGGCCAGGGTGATGCCCACGATGAGCGCGGCTTCGACACCCTCGCGCAAAGTTACGATGAAGGCTTGCAGCATCTTGTGGAAAACTCCATTAATGCAACTCAGTTGCAACTAAGAACGCCATTGCACTTCGTTAAGAATAGTCTCCCCCTGGTGCATGCGTCAACGGAGCCCGGGAAGCCGCTGGGCCGTTCCCGAAGTCCTTTGCGTTCTTTGCGACCTTCCTTTGCGGCCTTTGCGGTTTAAGATTTTGGCAGCAAAGTCAAACGCCGTAACCGCAAAGTACGCAGAGAGATCGCAAAGGTCGCAAAGGAAACCGTCAAGACCAGCCCTATAGCCGCTTCAGAAATTGTTTTACTTCGTCCAGTTGCGGAAACAGTTTTTCTTCCGCCTGAAACTCCGCCGAGTGCACGCAGCGGCGGCTGCCCCGCAGTCTTACGGGATGCTTGAGATGGAGCATCTCGTGATACACGATGTACTCGACGGCGGAGCGGGGGACGCGGGGATGGTCGAAGATGCGGCTGACCACGATGGCATTGTGCGCGGGATCGTAATGGCCCAGGCTGTTGCGGGCGTGGTCGCGGCTCCAGGTCATCTGCGGGCGCGCCAGCAGGCCATGGAAGAACCGCGTATTCAGGTCCTCAAATACCGCCTCCAGATCGTAGCTGCGGCCCTGGGGCGAATCGAGGCGCTTGCGTCCGCGCATCTGGCGCACCAGGTGGGCTTTCCGGCTGATGTTTTGGCTGGAAACATAACGCCGGTAACGGGCCGCAGCTTCGCGGTCAACCGGCCGGCGGTACATCTTGGCCAGAAGGATGTGGGCGATGGCCTGCAACACCGTCGCCGGGGCGCCTTCCAGCAGGTCGGAGAGCCGCACCAGCAGCTTGCCCTGGCGCATCCGGATGGTGTTCTTGATGCTGGTGAAGGCGAAGAATTCAACCTTCAGTTCGGGGATGGCCGCGTCCGCGCGAAGTTCGCGATACGCTTCCTCAAAGATTTGGAGAAGGCTCTTCCTCACGTGCGGCTAGATTAGCACGGCAAAACTTCTGGCCGCGCAAAGGACGCTAAGGACCCAGAGAACGTCATTTCTGAGGTTTTGCCGGCTTCTTTTTCTGTTTGTAAGCTTCTTCCTGTTCACTCAGGAGTTGGCGGTGGTCTTGCACGCTGCTGTCCAGGGTATCCAGCGCGTTGGTGAGCAGGAACTCGTATTGCTCGGACTCTGCTTTTTTGGCCGTGGCATCGTCGCGCAAAGCGCGCAGCTTGGCCTGGAATTCAGTGTCACCGTCAATCACGATCTTCAGCACTTTGCGCAGGTCGGATTTGCGGCCTACGTAGGTGTCGATGTTGTCGTTCAATTCGTCGTAGACGTCGAGGAAATCCTGCAGGCCATCGTGGGTGGCCAGGCCGCGGTCAGCCGTTTTGGGATCGGACGCGCGCCTTCTCCAGCGACACCAGCCGGTCCCGGGCGAAGGCGACGTACAGTTTGAGGCGGAGATCGGGATCCATGGCGGTATCGCGCAATTGATCGATCTCCGGATCGGTAAGGGGATCGCGCTTTTGTTGACCCCACGCCGCTGAAAGCAGGAGAAAAAAAGCGCAGAAGGCGAGGCTGAGGCGGAGACAGGTCATTGGCTGTTCTTCTTGCCGAACATGGCGGAGAGCAGGTCAGTCCGCATCTGCTCCAGTTCGTCCACGGTCTGCTGAATCGGCGGCTGGTCCTCGAAAGCAACGGTACGTTTGACATCGCGAAACTTTTCCGCCATCTTGCGCAACCCGATTTCGACGTTCTTCAATTTCTTTCCGGTCTGAATGGAAGTGTTTGTCGCCTTCCGGGAAAAGCTCACCACATCCTGCAGGCCGGCCTTGCCGCCTTCGGCATTGCCCGCGTTGTAAAGCTTGTCAACGCCTTCCGCCTTCTGGCGGGCGATCTCCAGGTAAAGAGTGGGGCGATCCTCGGAGCCGGGCGGATTCGGCGCGAGCGATAAGCTGATCCAGGGTCTCTTCCTTCTTCATGGCGAAGGCGGGCAGCGCCAATGGCGAGAGAAGCCGCCACCAGAAGCATGAGACTCGTGAGTCGAATGCGCGTCATGGGCTATCTTTTGGGCTCGATGGTGATCAGGCGATGGCGGGCCTGCCATTCCTGGTCGGGATAGTTCCCCGTCGCCGTGTCCAGAAAGCGATGGTAATTCTCCGCTGCCGGTTTGTATTCACGCAAGTGGTCGTAGGCGGTGGCCCGCAAAAAATAGCCGATCGGAAGCTCCGGCAGAAGTTGGGCCCGCGCATCCAGGGCCTTGATCACCAGTTCGTAGTTTTTGTTCTCATTGGCGGCCGCGGCCAGCTCGCCGTATGCCGGGCCCATCCCGGGCTTCAACTGGATCGTAAGCAGCAACTCCTGCTGGGCTTCGGGAAATTTGCGCTGGTTGAGCAGGACCCGGCCCAATCCGTAGTGCAGGTCGGGATCGTTGGGCTTGGCCGCAAGCAGTGACCGGTACTGGGCCTCGGCCAGATCGTATTTCTTGGCATTGGCATACAAGTCAGCCAGGTCGAGCTGCAGCGAGGGATCTGCCGGGGCCAGCTTCAATGCCGTCTGCAGTTCGGCGATGGCGGGATCGTTCTGTCCGTCCGCAGCCAGCATGCGACCCAGCTGCATATGCGCGCCCGCGTCATTGGGATGAAGCGCCACCAGCTTGCGCAGAATCTCTTCAGCTTCCGTGTAACGATGGCCGCGCATGTAGATGTTGGCCATGCCGGTAAGCGCGTCGGTGGACGAGGGATCAAGCGCGAAGGCCTGCTTGTACTCCTGCTCGGCGTCGGCAAAACGGTTTTGACTTTCGAGCAGCGGGCCGGCGGAGAGGTGCGGCTCGGGATCTTTCGGATCGAGCAACGCGGCTTGCTTGTAGGCCTCGATGGCGCCGTCGGCATCCCTGGTCTCGAGCAGGTGGCCCAGAGAGAGCCAGGCGCGGGCCTGCCCCTCGGCAACGTGCGCCGTGGGCTTGAGCTTGGTGGCGGCGCGCAGGAACTGTTCAGCGTCGGGCTGGTGGGCCTTGACCAGCATGAGACCGAGATTGAGATTGGATTCGAACACGCTGGGTTTGGCGGCCACCGACTTGCGGTAGGCGGCAATCGATTCTTCGGTCCTGCCCAGCGCGTTGTACACGAATCCCAGATCAAACCAGGCGGCGAAGTTGTCGGGATCCTGCGCCGACCACTTTTTTCAGCAAAGGCTCGGCGGTGGAGTAGTCCTGCTTCTCGATCGCGCTTTCAGCCTGGATAAGTTCGGGCGGGGAAGAGGGATCGTCGACCGCGACTTTGTGATGGCGCACGGTCTTGCTCGAGCTCTGGGCCTGCGGCTCAGGCCAAGGCAAACGATCAGCACGATCACACGTAGGCCCGGACGCCCGTCCGGGCGGGCGAGCCAGCTCGGATTGCTTCAAATGCGTGCCGCTCACCACGTCAGCCGAGCTGCGCTCGGCTGGGCAGGTGAGGACACCCGCCCCTGCGTGGGCGGTTTTACTTCCGGCCGTTGCTTGGCGTTCCATTTCCGTTCAACACTCGCGCCAGAAATTTTCCGGTGTAGGAATTCGGCAGCTTCGCAATCGCCTCGGGCGGGCCGGCGCCCACCACATATCCACCCCGTTCGCCGCCTTCGGGGCCGAGGTCGATGACCCAGTCCGCCGTCTTGATCACTTCCAGATTGTGCTCGATGACCAGGATCGAGCCCCCTGCTTCAATTAGACGGCGGAAAGCCGAGAGTAGTTTGCTGACGTCGTCAAAATGCAGCCCGGTCGTGGGCTCGTCAAAAATATAAAGCATGCGATTGCGGCGGCGGGCCTGGCCGGCAACTCCTGAGGGACGGCCAATGTCCCGCGACGCCGGCTGCAGGTGGGCCGCCAGCTTCATGCGCTGGGCCTCGCCTCCGGAAAGCGTGGTGGCGGACTGGCCCAGGCGCAGATAACCCAGCCCCACTTCCTCCAGCACGCGCAACTTCTCCACCACCTTGGGCACGCCCGAGAAGAAATGCAGCGCCTCTCTCACCGTAAGGTTCAGGACTTCATGGATGTTCTTGCCGCGATAGCGCACATCCAGAACCTGCGGCTTGTAGCGCGCTCCCTTGCACTCTTCGCAGATCAGCTCCACGTCGGCCAGAAATTGCATTTCCACGGTGACGGTGCCGTCGCCCTGGCAGGTTTCGCAGCGGCCTCCGGGAATGTTGAAAGAAAAATGCCCGGCGGTGAAGCCGCGCTTCTTGGCCTCGGGCAGCGAAGCGAACAGATCGCGGATGCCGTCGAAGGCCTTGATGTAGGTGACCGGATTGGAGCGCGGAGTTCGGCCGATGGGCGACTGGTCCACCAGGATCACGTCGTCAATAAGATCTTCGCCCTCCAATTCGCTCCAGTCGGGGGAGGGCAGCGGTTCTCCGCTGGTCTGTCTCTTGGCGGCGGACAGGGCCTGAAACAGCACGTCGTGTAACAGGGTTGATTTGCCCGATCCGGATACTCCGGTGATGGCGACCAGCATTCCCAGGGGCACCGCGAAATCAATGTTCTTGAGATTATGGGCGCGCGCTCCGGAGATTTTGATCTGCCGCGAGCCTGGCTTGCGGCGCGCCGTGGGCAGCTGGATTCCCAGCTCGCCCGAGAGATAGCGTCCGGTCAGTGAACCCGGCGCCTGCAATATTTCCTGGTAGCTTCCGGCCGCCATCACCTGGCCGCCACTTTCCCCCGCGCCGGGGCCGAGATCGAGAATGCGGTCCGAGGCGCGCATGACATCGGGATCGTGCTCGACCACCAGGATGGTATTTCCCAGGTCGCGCAGGTCGTGCAGAATTTTGATCAGGCGATGGGTGTCGCGGCTGTGCAATCCGATGGACGGCTCGTCCAGCACGTACAGCGTCCCTACCAGCCGCGACCCCAGGGAAGTCGCCAGCTGGATGCGCTGGGCTTCGCCGCCGGAGAGAGTCGAAGCCAGCCGGTCCAGAGTCAGGTATTCCAGGCCGACGTCAATCAGGAACTGCAGGCGCTCGTGGATTTCCTCCAGCAACTTGTCCGCAATCGCGGATTCCTGATCGCTCAGCTTGACCCCGGAAAAAAACTTTGACGCCTCTTCGACCGTCATGCTGGTGACCTGGCAGATGTTCTTGCCATTGATCCTGACCTGTTGGGCTTCGATGCGCAGGCGGGCGCCGCCGCAGGCCGAGCAAGTCGAGTATCCGCGATAGCGGCTGAGGAAGACGCGCACGTGCAGCTTGTATTTCTTGCGCTCGAGATAGTTGAAAAAGCCGCGAATTCCCGGGAACTTGCCTTCGCCCTCAACCACCTTCCGGCGCTGCTCGGGCTCCAGCTCGGCCCAGGCGACATCGAGTGGAATGTCGGCCTGCTTGGCGAAGCGTTTGAGCTCGGCGAAGAGCGTGCGATATTTGGGCTTGGTCCAGGGATCGATTGCGCCTTCGTTCAGGGACTTCGACTTGTCGGGAATGACCAGGTCGAGATCGAAGTCGATGGTGTTGCCGAAGCCCTGACAGCGCGGGCAGGCGCCGTACGGATTGTTGAAGGAGAACAGGCGCGGCTCGGGCTCCTGGTAGCGCAGATTGCAGTGCTTGCATTCAAAGCGCTGGGAGAAACGGAGTCGCTGCGCGGGCTGATCGTCGCGCGGGGCAGTTTCGAAGATAACTTCGCCGGCCTCGCGGTAGCTGATCTCGATAGCGTCTACGATGCGGGCGCGGGCGTCGGGGGAAACAGCCAGGCGATCGACCAGCAGGAACACGGGCTGGCGGAAATCAATGTCCAGCAGGGACTCCGGGGTGGAGAATTCGAAAATCTGTCCGTTCTGGTAGAGGCGGTTGAAACCGCGCTGGCGAAGTTCGAACAGGCGGGTTCGCAGCTGATCCGAAAGCGCGGCGTCGGGATTGCTCTTGCGGCTGCGCGGGCGGGACGCCCCCGCGACAGCCGGCGGGACGCCGGCGCTACCGTCGACCGGCCGCTTCCTGGGGCGGGGTTCTTTCTCCTCGGCGCTGGCCGGGGCCGCCGCCACGGTCTGCAGCGGAAACAGCGCGTTCAGGCGGGTGCCTTCGCCGAGCGCCAGTACCGCGGCGGTAACTTCGTCTACCGTGTCTTTCTTGACCTCCTGGCCGCATTGCAGACAAAAAGTACGGCCGATCCGGGCAAAGAGCAGCCTGAGATAGTCGTAGATTTCGGTGGCTGTGCCTACGGTCGAGCGCGGGTTGCGCGTGGTATTTTTCTGGCGGATGGCTACCGCCGGAGCAATGCCGTCGATGGAGTCGGCATCCGGCTTCTCGATGCGCTCCAGGAACTGGCGGGCGTAGGCCGAGAGCGACTCGACATAGCGGCGCTGGCCTTCGGCGTAAATGGTATCGAAGGCAAGCGACGACTTGCCGGAACCGGACACGCCGGTGACCACTGTCAATGAGTTGTGCGGGATTTCGAAGTCCACGTTCTTGAGGTTGTGAACCCGGGCACCGCGAACCACTATCGTTTCCGTGGACATCAGTTAAGAAGGACCCGTCGCCGCCGCATTGGCCCTTTCTGAGGGTGCTCAGGAGGCTTCAGGAGCGGATGGCGAATCTTTCTATTATAAAGCAGCGAGCGATGCTGCGGAGTGTGGCCACGGATACAAAGGAGAGAGCGGATAAAACCTAGCCGGGCTTCGCTCCGCCGCGACGGGTCGGAGACCCGTCCCTAGGTGGTTCGGGAGCGGTTATTGGTTTTCCTGGTCGCGCTTCTTGCTGTAGCGGACGGCCATGCCGGCTCCCAGGGTCATGAAAGCCACTGGCGGGAGCAGCAACACCAGCACCGCCCGGCTGATGGCGTTCTGGCCTTCCTTACTTGTTCCCTTCGCGGAGGTGTAGCACATGACGCAGCCCTGGCTGAAGGCGGGGACCACCCACAGCAGTAAAAATAGCGCGAGAGTGGCAATTCGCAGCTTCATTTCGGTACCGTAGCGATCCCGACGCCCAGGTGCAGAATGCGGAATGCGTCGGGCAGAAATACCAGCATCATGGCCAGGCAAAATACCAGCGAACTCATGGTAACCCACTTCATCGCCGAAATCTCAAACTTCAGATGCATAAAGTAGCCGATGATCAGTCCGGCCTTGATGAGGGACAGTCCCATCAGGATCGACAGCATCCGCAGCAGTTCCATGTTCTGATAGGCCAGGTACACTTCGATGCCGGTCATCAGCAGCAAAGCGGCCCAGACCCACAGGAACTGTCCCTTGGCATGGTGCCGGTGCTCTTCGGCCACTCGCTGCTCCAACGCTAACTGGGTTGCGTCCATCATTTGAAGTCGGGCTCCTCAAAAGTTTTGGTTTACACAATCCTCGTCGACATCAGGTACACCAGCGGAAAAATGAACATCCAGACCAGGTCCACGAAGTGCCAGTACAGGCCCGCGACTTCGACATCCGAAGAATCGTAGACCTTGGGCTTCAACCATAGAATGATCGAGATCACCACCGCCGCCACCAGCAATACATGGGCGCCGTAATGGAACGGGCTATAAGCGGGCGTGCCCAGCCAGGCCACCAGCCACAATCCCAGCAGGACCGGGATGAACCATCTCCGCAGCGCGACCACGCCCAGGTAAACCACGCCCAGCGTGACGTGCAGCATGTGCATGCCGGTCAAGCCGAAGAAAGTGGCGGCAAATTGCGGCACGGTCTTGGTGACGTTCACAAATTCCGGATTGCCGGCTTCGCCCGGAGGAGTGGGGAACACCGGCAGGGTCAGACCTTCGGCGATGAGGTTGGTCCACTCCCGGCCGTGAAGCACCACGAATCCCAGACCGCACGCCATGGTGGCGAACAACCAGAGGCGCTGGGCTTTCTGGTTTCCCATGACGGCCGAGCGCACCGCGAACACCATGGTCAGCGAACTGGTGAGCAGGAACGCGGTCATTAACGTGGCGTTGCGGATGCTTTCGGAATGAAACGGCGTCGGCCAGTTCGGGGTCGAAATGCGGCCGTAGGTGTAGGCGTACAACAAGGCTCCGAAGGTCAGCGAGTCGGAGAGCAGGAACAGCCACATCCCGATCTTCTTGGAATAGGTGCCGAACAGGGAAGGCTCGTAAACCCCTGGCACCTGCTGGAGAGCCACATCAGACATGGATTGATCTCCCGGGCTTAGTCTGGTCAAACCTTGTTGCAAGTTCCGCTACCGCACGAACTCCAAAAGCGCGAAGATGTAAAGCCATACCAAAGCCATGAAGTGCCAGTACCAGGCGGTAACATCGACGACGATGCGCCGGTCTTCCACCGGCTTATGGCGGAGTGCCGTGGCACCCGCATAAAGCAACACCAGCAAGCCTCCCGCCAGGTGAAGCGCGTGGGCGCCGGTCAGCACATAGATCATCGAACTGCTGGGGCTGGTGGCCAGATAGAACCCGCGATTTCCCAGCTCGCGCCAGGCCATCCATTGGCCGGTCAGAAAAGCCAGCCCCAGGGCGACAGTTGCGCCAAGCCAGGGAAAGTTCCGTTCCTTCCCGATCGAAACTCCCGGAATCGATCGAAGCGGAGCCAAAGCCGCCTGGCGGGTAATCTGCCGCCGAGCCAGTTCCACCGTGATGCTGCTGAGCAGCAGCAGGAAAGTGTTAATCAGGAGCAAGCGTGGTCGGCAGATTGACCTGCAGCCAGTCATGCACGTAGCCGCCGGTGCGGTCGTCAAGCGTAGGCAGTCCCCGGCGCATGACGTACACGCTGGTGAACGAAACAAACAGCATGGAGCTGGCCACCAGCCCGATAATCAGCCCCAGGCGGGTGCGGCGCAGGCGCTCGCCATGGTCAGAAGACCCATCGCCGCCGCGATCACCCCCACCGCCGCCCGGCAGAGGAGGACGCGTGCCCCCGCTCCCGCGGCCGGTCTTGGGGTCTTTGACGACCTGATCGGTAATCGTAACTGTCGAACTGAACGTCGCCATATGTGTTTCTGTGTCTGTGTGGCCGCGGGCGACTCGCCCGCGCGGTTTTTGTAGCGCTGCCGGATGCCGGCCGCTACTTCAATGCGCCGGATATGTTGCCGGGTCCGTCTGCATTACATAATCCTTCGGCGCTCCCGGAACGCTGTACTCATACGGCCCGTGATAAACCACCGGAGTCTTCCCGCCAAAATTGTCATGCGGAGGCGGCGTGGCCGTGGTCCATTCGAGCGTGGTCGCTTCCCACGGATTGTCGCTCGCCTTCGGTCCCTTGAACATGCTCCAGAACAGGTTGATCACAAAGATGAACTGCGCGCCAATGGTCACGAACGCCGCATAGGTCATAAACCGGTTCAGGGGAATCAGATGCTGCAGGTAGGCCAGTTCGGTGAACTGCGAATAGCGCCGCGGCTGTCCCGCCATGCCCAGATAATGCATGGGCATGAAGATGGCGTAGGTTCCCGCCAGGGTAATGAAGAAGTGCACTCGGCCCCACGTCTCGTTCATCATGCGGCCGAACATCTTGGGGAACCAGTAGTAGGTTCCGGCGAACATGCCGAAGATGGCGGCCACGCCCATGATCAGGTGGAAGTGTCCGACCACGAAGGCGGTGTCATGCAGCGGAATATCGAGCACCGGCTGCGCCAGGAACGGGCCGCTCAGTCCGCCGGAAACGAAGAGGGAAACGAAGCCGATGGCGTAGAGCATCGGAGTCTGAAAGCGCACCCGCCCGCCGCGAATCGTCCCCAGCCAGTTGAACGTCTTGATCGCCGAGGGCACGCCGATGGCCATGGTCATGATGGAAAATGCAAAGGCCGAGTACGGGCTCATGCCGCTCATGAACATGTGATGGCCCCAGACCATGAAGCCCAGGAAGCCAATCGCCATGATGGCGTAGACCATCGCCTTGTATCCAAAAATCGGCTTGCGCGAGAAAGTGGAGAGCAGCTGCGAAGCCACGCCCATGCCGGGCAGGATGGCGATGTAAACCTCGGGATGTCCGAAGAACCAGAACAGGTGTTGCCAGAGCAGCGGCGAGCCGCCCTTGTGTCCCATGATCTGGCCGTTCACCACCACCAGCGGAACATAAAAGCTGGTGCCCAGATTGCGATCGAGCAGCAGCAGGATGCCGGCCGAGAGCAGGACGCCGAAAGCCAGCAGACCAAGGATGGCGGTGATGAACCACGCCCATACCGTCAGCGGCATGCGCATCATGGTCATGCCCTTGGCGCGCAGATCGAGAACGGTGGTGATGAAGTTCAAGGCGCCCATCAGCGAAGCCACGCAGAAGATCGCAATGCTGGTGATCCACAAGTCAGCGCCCAGCTGCTCGCCCGGTCCGGCGCTGGGCAGCGCGCTGAGCGGCGCGTAGCCCGTCCAGCCATGCAGCGGAGCGCCGCCGGTCACGAAGAAGGCGGCGAGAATCACCACGAACGCGATGAAGGTGGTCCAGAACGAAAGCATGTTCAGGACGGGGAACGCCATGTCCGGCGCGCCAATCTGAATGGGCAGAAAGTAATTGCCGAATCCGCCCTGGGGCGCCGTGGTCAGCACGAAGAACACCATGATGGTGCCGTGCATGGTCAGCAGGCTGAGATAGGTTTCCGGCTTGATCTCGCCCAGCAGCGGCAGATTGGCCGTCGGCCAGATCATGTGAATGCGCATCAGCAGCGACAGGAACATCCCGACAAACACCGCCGTCAGCGCCAGAAAGTAATATTGCAGCCCGATGACCTTGTGATCCAGGCTGAAAATGTACTTCCGAATAAAACTGGTCGGGGCCGCGTGCGCGTGAATCGCATGTCCGTGAGGGTCGTTTCCGTGGGGCTGATCGTGATCGCGAATCCTGGGCAACCATTATTGTTTCTCCGCCTCCCGCGCCGCCAGCCATTTGTCAAAATCTTCCTGGCTGACGACATGTAGCATGCCGTGCATCTTGTAGTGGCCGAGACCGCACAGCTCGGCGCAGGCAATCTCGTATTCCCCGACTTCGGTAGGGGTGAAGTGCATGTGGATCTCGAGGCCGGGAACGGCGTCCTGCTTGAAGCGCATGCTGGGAACAAAGAAGCTGTGGATCACGTCCACGGCGCGCAACCTCAAGTCCACCTGGCGATTGACCGGGAGGTACATGGTGCCGGTGACCACGTCGTCTTTCGATGCGGGATCGGCGGTGTCGAGTCCGACCGCAGCCTCGTTGCCGGCGGAAGGATCCATCAACTTGGGACTGGTCGCGCCGAACTTGCCGTCCGCGCCCGGGATAGCGGAAATACCAGGCAAACTGCATGCCCGTCACTTCCACCGGAACCGCTCCGGCTTCCGCCGGCGCAAAACGCTCATGGGCCCAAACACTGCTGCCCATGAGGTTCAGCCCGACGAAAAGCACGGCGGTGAGCGCCGTCCAGAGCACTTCGAGCTTGGTGTTGCCGTGGGAGTACTCGACCTTCTTGGCGTCCGGCCGGTCGCGATATTGCCACACGAACAGTCCCAGCGCGCCCTGCGCCGCCACAAAGACGATGCCCATCAGCACATAGGTGAGGGCGAACTGGTTGTCGATAAAGGCCGCGGCAGTGGAAGCGCCGTGGGGCACCACCAGGTCTTGGCCACAAAGAAGTAGGTACTGAAGAAGGTGATCAGCCAGATAATCGCGAGCAGAGCGAGGCCCATCTACCAGACCTCCTGAAGGTCATGGAATTCGGACAGCGATTCGGATGAATCAAAAATACTTCTGCGGATCGCGCGGAAGTCTATCACAGCTGCACGTGAATGGCGCAAGCTTGAGCGTGAGCGCTAACCACGGAGGACAGCCGGGGCTACCGCAGAGCAAAGCGCTAGCGCCCACACGGCGCAGCGGTATAAAATCTCTCGCCTATGCCGACGAAATCTCACGGTCGCGGTCACGGTGTCCGCGGACTTCGTTTACCGAAGAACCAATGCTTCGCCTGCGGGCCGGACAACGCGGCCGGCATGAATCTGAAATTTACCTTCGACAAACAACGCCAGATGTTTCGTCTGCCGCTTCCGCCTGGACCAGCGCTATACCGGGCCTCCGGGACACTGCCATGGCGGCATCATCGCCACCATTCTCGATGAGGCCATGGGCAAAGTGAACAAACTGCGTCAGGTCATCGCTCTGACTTCGCAGATGACGGTGGACTACCTGCAGCCCGTGCCGCTCAATAAACCCCTGCGCGTGGAATCGCGCGAGGTCAGCGTGCGCGGACGCAGGCACGTAAATCATGGGCGAGATCCTCAATCAGAAAGGCGAGGTGCTGGCCCGCGGCCGCGCCCTGTTCATCGCCATCGATCCGCAGATGTTCGCCAAATTCGTGAAAAGGTAGAAAAGCGACGGTAACAACAATCCATGTGGTCGCGGGCGACCCGCCCGCGCGGCGGAGCAAAGCTCCGCAAGATTTCGTGGAACTGCAACCGTCCCGTGCCGTCCTAGTCCTTCCGTTGTTCCCGCTTGCAACTTTCCAGGGCCCGCGCCAGCTGCTCAACCCCTCTTCGCAATTCCCGCGCATCCACCGCCGCAAAGCCGAGAAGCAGCCCCTGTCGGGCTGAAGCGGCGGGAGGAATAGCGGCTGAGGGGTATTACTTCGACCTCGTGCTTGCGCCGCCTCTTCGGCGGCGCGATCGGCAGAAATTCCCGGCGCCAGCCATCCCACAGTCTGCAATCCGGCTTCGATCTCAGGAATTTCGAGCAGCCCTTCAAGCCGGGAGCGCGATGACTTCCAGAAACACAGCAAGCCTTTCGGAATAAAGCTCGCGCATGCGGCGAATGTGCCGCGCGAAATGGCCCTCGGTGATGAAGTCGCAGAGCGCGGCCTGGTCCAGCAGAGGAGCATGACGCATGCTGACCGCCTGCGCAGCGGCAAAACGGTCCACCATGCCGGGAGGTACCACCAGATACGCCAGACGAAGCGCGGGAAACAAAACTTCGTTGAAGGTGCCGGCGTAAATGACCACGCCTGCGCGATCAAGGCCCTGAAGCGCGGGAATGGGGCGTCCCTGGTAGCGATATTCGCTGTCGTAGTCATCTTCAAAAATCAAAGTGTGCGAACGCCGCGCCCATTCCAGCAGGGCCAAGCGGCGGCGCAGACTCATGGTCACGCCCAGCGGGAACTGATGAGCGGGGGTTACGTAGATCAGCTTGGCGCGGGCCCAGCGCCGCTTTCCCCATTCCAGATCCAGGCCTTCAGCATCCACAGGGACGGGGTGGACTTTGGCGCCCACCGCCCGGAAGACAATGGCCGCGCCCGGGTAGCCCGGGATCCTCCATCCATACCGGATCTCCGGGATCGAGCAGCAGATGGGCAGCGCGTTCGAGCGCTTCCTGCACGCCAGAAATAATGAGGACCTGCTCAAGCGGAGCACTTCACCCCGCGGGACGCGTTCAGGTAGGCGGCAACCGCCTGGCGCAGCGGACGGTATCCCAGGGCTTCGCCGCCGGATAACAATTGGGCCGAGGCGCGACGCAAGCGGCGGGCGACGACCTGAGCCCAGAGCGTGGTAGGAAAGACATCGAGCGCCGCCTGGTTGGCGCGGAAGGCGCGCGTGATGCGCGGTCCGCCTCTGGGGTACAGGCGTAATCGCCGGGCGTACGCTGACCATTCCACCCGGCGATGCCCAGGCTTTTTTCAGCACTGCTCCGGCCCACCTGCAACAGATCGTCCGGCAAAACCTGACTGACATAGGTCCCGGCGCCGACTTTGCCCTCTACGTAGCCCTCGGACTGCAGTTGCTCAAAGGAGGCGACCACGGTGGCGCGGGAGAGTTTGTATTCGCGAGCCAGGTCTCGCGTGGCCGGCAACCGGGCGCCGGGCACGATCCGGCCTTCCAGTATGGCGGACCGCAGTTCGTTGTAGAACCAGCGGTAGAGGGGAGTTCCGCCGGGGGAAGCAGGAAGGCTCAAGGGCAATGATGTGGCCTGTTTGGGCATGGGTCGTGCAATCCTTGTCGTTGGTCGTTGGCCGTGGGTCTTGGATTTGACTTTGGCCAACGACCAACGACCAACGACCAACGGCGTCCTGAATGGTATGTACAGAATAGTGTAAATGGACCTTATGACAAGTCCAATCCAGGGCTAGTCTATTCTGAGTTGGTTATTATCAAGAGGAGAAGCTCATGTCGCAGAGTAATGGAAGTTCGACCAGTTTGCGTCTGAAAACCGGCCTGGCGGAAATGCTGAAGGGCGGCGTCATCATGGACGTCATCAACGCCGAGCAGGCCGTCATCGCCGAAAAGGCGGGCGCGGTATCGGTGATGGCGCTCGAGCGGGTTCCGGCACAGATTCGCGCCGAAGGCGGCGTGGCGCGCATGGCCTCCCCAAAGAAGATTCGCGAGATCATGGCCGCGGTTTCCATTCCCGTGATGGCCAAATGCCGCATTGGACACTTTGCCGAGGCGCAGATTCTGCAGGAACTGGGCGTGGACTACATCGACGAATCCGAAGTTCTGACGCCCGCCGACGAAGCCCACCACGTGGACAAGCATGCCTTCACGGTCCCCTTCGTGTGCGGCGCGCGTAACCTGGGCGAAGCCCTGCGCCGCATCGCCGAAGGCGCGGCCATGATCCGCACCAAGGGAGAAGCCGGCACCGGCGACGTGGTCCATGCCGTAAAACACATGCGGCAGATTGTGCAGGAGATGAGGATTCTTACCGTCCTTGGCGAAGAAGAGCTCTACGCCAAAGCAAAAGAGCACCAGGCGCCGTATGAACTCGTCCGCATGGTGGCCAAGGCAGGAAAGCTGCCCGTACCAAATTTTTCCGCCGGCGGCATCGCTACTCCGGCCGACGCGGCGCTGGTCATGCAACTGGGCGCGGAGTCGGTATTCGTCGGCTCCGGCATCTTCATGCAGGATTCGACCAATTTTGCCGATCCCGAGGAAGCGGAGAAGCGCGCCAAAGCCATCGTGCTCGCCGCCACGCACTTCAAGGACCCTAAAGTATTACTTGAAGTCAGCGAGACTCTGACGGGAGCCATGAAGGGACTGGCGGTCGCCGGGTTGGACGAAGCCCATATGCTGCAGACGCGGGGCTGGTAGCGCCGCCGTCCCGGCGGCCCGATGGGCGGGCTACGCCCGCCGTGGGAGGGCAGGATGCCAGCGCTACATAGTTCAAATGAAAATTGGCGTACTAGCATTGCAGGGCGATTTTGACGCGCACCGCAAGCGCCTCGAAGAACTGGGCGCTGAGGTTCTGCTGGTCAAGAGGCCCGAGCAGTTGGATGAAATCGACGGCCTGGTCATCCCCGGCGGCGAGTCCGGCACATTTCTCAAACTGCTGGGCGAGGGCGGGTTCGAGAAGCTAAAGCATTTCGCACGCACGAAGCCTACGTTCGGAACTTGTGCCGGAGCCATTCTGCTGGCCGCTGAGGTGGAAAATCCAAAGCAGGCGGGATTGGGCGTGCTCGACATCGGTATCCGCCGCAACGCCTACGGCCGCCAGGTTGACAGCTCGATTCGTCAGGGCAAGCTAGGCGAATCACCCATTGAGATGGTGTTCATCCGTGCACCAAAGATCGAGCGCATCGGTCCCGGAGTCGAAGTCATCGCCACCGAAGGCAACGATCCCGTGGCGGTGAGGCAGGGAAAGGCAATGGCCGCGACTTTCCATCCTGAGCTTTCCGATGACACTCGCGTGCATCGGGCGTTTCTGGAGCTGGTGAACAACGGACACCAAAAGTAGTTGCCGTTTGCACCCAGCGGCCCCGGAACCTCAATCGAACGTATAGTCACTTGCGGGGCAGGAACTCAACCTTGACGTCCTTAATCGCGGGTTTCAGATCAAAATCAGCCGTTACCAGAATGCGATCAGAAGATTCGGCTGCCAGTTCCACTCCGAAAGCATCTACGTAAGGGATCTTTCTGTTGAGCTTGATGAGCGCGGCCCGAACGGCGCGTTCCGGGTCTACGGGTACGATCTCAAATCCGAAGGCTTCGAGGCGCGCCAGAACCCGGTCCATGGTCGACCTGCCATGAAACTTGCAGGTCACGCCCGCGATCTGGCCCCAGTGAACAGCCGATATGATCGCCGAGCAGGTACCGGCCAGGTGCGACTCTATGATTTCAGCAACCCGGCCCGAACCAGCCTCGTCGTCCAGATAGCGCAGCACCGCGCTGGCATCGAGGAGGTAGGTTACCATTTGTCCTTCTGGCGTTCTTTTTTCAATGCTGCCGAGAGCGAAGGCCCACCTTTCAGCATCCCTCGGGTTCTCTCGACCAGCGCTTTGGAAACCGGCTCGAGAACGATTCGGGAGTCTTCCACGGCGACCGAGATTCGAGTTCCGGGTTCAATCCGGAGGGAAGCTCGAATGTCGGCCGGAATAACGAACTGCCCTTTGCTGCTTACAGTAGTGATCCGACGTAACATGGCTTACATTCTACCATAAAGTAAGACATGAGCCGGGTCGTATATTCCTGTTGACAACTTTAATCTGTAACGCTATGGTTACGCATTATGCGGAACCGTTCGGTTACATATTCGCCGGAAGCTGCCTTCCACGCGCTGGCTGACCCCACCCGGCGCGCCGTGCTCGACCTGTTGCGGCAGGGCATCCAGCCGGCGGGGCAGATTGCGCGGGCGTTTCCGGTGTCGCGGCCGGCGATTTCGAAACACCTGCGCCTGCTGCGCCGCGCCCACCTGGTGCAGGAGAAGCGGGAAGGGCGGCATCGCCTGTACCAGCTCAATCCCGAACCGCTGAAGGCAGTGGATTCGTGGTTGCAGCAGTATCGCGTCTTCTGGCAGGCCAACCTGAACAACCTGAAGGCGTTTGTCGAAGCCGAGCATGTCCGGGAGACCGCCGGACTGGGAGGCGGGAAACCCGACACCGTTAAACGTTCGAAAGCGAAAGAGTAACAGGACCTTGCAACATCAAACACGGTCCTCGCGACCGATCTAACGAGGAGGAAGTTAAACATGAAAGTAATCCGTATCGCAATCACTCTGCTGTTTGTGCTGGCCACCACTGCCGCCTTTGCCGCATCGGCGGCGCAGAAGTCTTTCGAGGAGCTCAAGTCGCTCGATGGGACATGGGAAGGAAAGACCCCGAGAACGGCCAGACGGCCGAGGTCATCTATCGCGTGACCTCGAACGGGTCCGCGCTGATGAGCGAAATCAAAGGTAAAGAAGACATGATCACAATGTTCCATCTCGACGGCGAACGCCTGCTGATGACCCACTATTGCGGTGCGGGCAACCAGCCTCGCATGGTGGCCAGCGCCTCGCCCGACGGCAAGACGTTTACGTTCGCCTTTCTCGATGCCACCAATCTTGCCACTCCCGACGCCGCGCACATGCATCGCCTGGTCATCTCGATGCCGGACGCAAATCACCACACCGAAGAGTGGGTGTACACCGACCACGGCAAAGAGATGAAGGAAGTCTTTGATTTGCGGCGCAAGCAGTAACCGCTGTCGCGGGGACGGGCGGGGACGCCCGTCCTCCATAGATTGAGGATGAAACTATGACGATGATGCCTGTATCTCAAATCACTGCCCGACCAGGATGCGGTGGTCACGGAAATCGAAATCGCCGCCCCTCCGGAGCGGGTCTTTGCTGCGCTGACCGATCCGGCCCAACTGATGCTCTGGTGGGCAGCCACCCCCGAAGGGGCGCTTTGGGAGATGGACGCGCGTCCGGGTGGCAAATGGCGATACGAACTGACCGATCCCAGCCGGAAGAAAGTGGTAAACGGAGTACGCGACTTTAAGGCGCACGGAGAGATCACGGAGTTCGATCCTCCGCGCGTTCTGGCCTACACCTGGCTGGGGAACTGGCACGAACATCCGGAGCGGCCGTCCACGGCGCGCTGGGAGTTATCGGCAACCAGGACCGGCACCAGGGTGAAGGTCACGCACAGCGGCCTCGCCAACGAACCGATTGTCCGCAAGGATTACGCGGGTGGCTGGCCAGGCGTGCTGGAAAAACTGAGAAAACATTGTCGAATAGAGAACGAGAATAAGAGGAGAAAGATCATGGCAACCGCCGTAGTTACTCCCGACAATGACGCAGTTCTAGCGGAAGTTTTCATTGCCGCCCCGCCCGAGCGTGTTTTCCAGGCAATCACCGACCCCAAGCAGATGCCGTTATGGTGGGGACAACAAGGTCTGTATCGCGTCACGGAGTGGAAAGCCGACGTGCGCCCGGGCGGCAAGTGGCAAAGCGACGGCGTGGGAGCCGACGGCACCACATTTCGAGTGGAGGGTGAATACCTGGAGATCGACCGGCCTCGCCTCCTGGTTCACACCTGGATTGCAAGTTACTCCCCGCGACTGAAAACGGTGGTTCGCTGGGAATTGGAAGCGCGCGGCGTGCACAACTTGCAGCACTCGGGCCCACAGAAAGCCGGGACGGGCACGTTCGTGAAGATCCGCCACGATGGATTCGCCGGCAACATCGCACAGGCGAAGGGCCACGGCGACGGCTGGATCCGGGTGCTCGGCTGGATGCAGGCTTTTGTCGAGCAAGGAAAGACCATCGACACGCGCAACGCCTGAAGAAATTTGCAGTGCTGCCATCCTGAGCGAAGCCAACCCTGCGTTAGCGCAGGGTTGGCGAAGTCGAAGGACCCCTACAGCGCCATTGCACCTTTCGGTCTGGGTCCGGCCCATTGTTGACCACGGCAGCACGGAATTGGGTAGGGGTGCTTCGACTCCGTCTGTGCGGTTGCAAGCGACCGCACAGACAGCCGCTCAGCATGACAGGACCGGCTACGCCGTCGCGCCGAACCTGACCGACACCAGTTTTGAAACTCCGGGCTCCTGCATGGTCACGCCGTAGAGCACGGGCGCGATGCTCATGGTCTTCTTGCTGTGAGTGATCAGCACGAACTGGGTCTGCAGGCTCATCTCTTTCACCAGCTCGGTAAAGCGGCCGATGTTGGCCTCGTCCAGCGGCGCGTCCACTTCGTCGAGAATGCAGAACGGGCTGGGTTGATACTGGAAGATGCCGACCAGCAGCGCCAGCGCGGTCAATGCCTTCTCGCCGCCGGAGAGCAGCAAAACGCTCTGCAGCCGCTTTCCCGGAGGCGAGGCCACCACGTCAATGCCGCTCTCCGCGCTGTTTTCCTCGTCGGTGAGCCGCATGAAGCCCTGGCCCCCGCCAAAGAGCTTGCGGAAGGTGGCCTGGAAATTCTCGTTGATCTTGTGGAAGGCCTCTTCGAACTTCTGCCGTGAAAACGTATCAATCTCCTTGATCGTGGCCTGGGTGTTCTCGATGGAATCGTAGAGATCTTTTCTCTGGGTCTCGAGAAATGCGTGCCGCTCGGCGGTTTCCTTGTACTCCTCAAGCGCCATCATGTTGACCGGGCCCATGGCATCGAGACGGGTGCGCATGTCGCGATAGATCTGGTCTTCAACGGTGAGCTGTTCGCCTCGGGCGATGGGAATCGTAGCGTCCGCCATCAGTTCGTGGCGCTCGATGCCGAGGTCGTTCAAGCAGGTCTCGCCCATGTACTGCGCGTCGGACTGCAGCTTGGCCGCGGTCGCGACAAGCTCGGCGCGGCGGTCGCGCAACTGGTCCAGCAGTTGGCGGGCCTGGTGCAAGGCCTGATCGATTTCCGCCAGGCGGGCCCGCACTTGTTCCGACTCAACCTGCAGCAGGCCGTCGCGGGTCTCGCAGGCATTGCGCTCGGCTTCGAGGTCCACCAGTCTGATCGCAAGCTCCTGGTTCTCGGTTTCGCGCCGCAGTTTCTCCGCCGCCGCGGACTCGATGTGCAGCCGGAGCGCAACCACGCGCTCGATCATTTCAGTAACCAGGGAATCGAGGCGCTCGAGCCCCACGGTCGCGCTGCGATGCCGCTCTTCGAGCGTGGCCACGCGGGCGAGACGTTGCGAAGCGTCTTGCGCGGCTTGATCGCGGCGCGTGCGCAGGCCGGACAGTTGTTGCTGGCCGGCAGCCGCGAGATTCTCCAGTTCGATGCGCTTTTGCTCGGCCTCGGCAATCTGCATCTGCAACTGGTCGAGCAGGGCGCCTTTCTCCGTGCGCTCAGCCTCCAGCCGTTGCAGCTCCTGGCCAGACGCCTGCAGGCGTTCACTCGCCCGCGCGAATTCGGATTCCAATTGCTGCAGCAGGTGGCCCGACGTCATCGCCTGCTTCTCCGCCTCGCGCTTTTCGCCTTCGAGGCGATCCAGCAGGGAAGCCAGGTCTTTCATTTCGCGGCCCAGGGTCAGGACGCGCATTTCTTCATGGCGCAGCGCCTGTTCCAGCTCGCCCAGTTGGCGCAGGACGTCGCGCAGCTCGCGCTTCATCGAAAGCGGCCCTTCCGCGCGCTGTTTGCCGCCGGTCACGGTCACGTTGTGGAAGCATTCGCCCGACTGGGAAAGAAAGAACGCGTCGGGATTTTCCAGCGCCAGCTCGCGGGCGAACGTGGGATCGGGAACAATGTAGCCATCCCGCAGCTTGGGCAGGATGACTTCGAGCGACCGGCCAAACCCATTGAGCACGCGAATCGCATTCTTCAGCGGGACAATCGGCCGCTCGGGCTGCACCTGGTGCGCGTTCTCGTCAATGGCAAAGGAAAACTTGGCTTGCGAATCCTCGGGATGCACCAGGAAGGTCGCGCGTCCGTCCACGTCGGTGCGGAGCAGCCGCAAGCCTTCATCGGCGGCATCCCAGGATTTCACCACGATGTAGTTCAGTTCGTCGCGCAGAAAGTCTTCGACCACGCCTTCGTAGCGCGTCTCGACTTCGAGGAAATCGGCCAGCACGCCCGCGGGAGCCATCCCGCCCTGCATGACGCCGGATTGAAAGAGCCGGCGAACTGACTCGGTCGAATATCCATGCTCGGCGATGACGGCTTCGAGCGAACCTTTTTTGCCGATCGCGGAGGCGTACTCGGCGCGCAGGCTGTCGAGATGGTTCTTGGCTTCGGATTCTTCGTGACGCCGGGAATCGAGCGCCTGCCGGGTCTGGCGCAGCTCTTCGGTGAGCCCGGAGACGCGTTGCGAAACCGTTTCAAATTCGAGGCCGAGCTGGCCACGCTGTCCGCCGAAAGCTTCCATCTGAGAGTTCGCCGCGGCCATCTCCGACTGCAGACGGTGGGCCTCGCGATCCACCCCGGCCAGCCGCTCTTCTACCTGGGTGCGCTGGTTGCGCAAATTGGAAGCCGCCGCCACCGCCTCCACAATCATGACTCGCGATTGTTCCTGCTGATGTTCCAGCTCGGCCAAAGCCGTGGCCGCGCCGGCCGCTTCCTGTTGGCTCTGCGCCAGCTCCTGTTGCGCCGCAGCCAGGTCGCCCGCCGCCGAGTCCAGAATCTGGCGATTGGCATCGCGTTCCGCTGCCAGCGCCGCCAGCCGGTCCTGGGCCTGCGCCAGTTCGGCATCGGACGCGGCCACGCGCTCCACCAGTTCCGCGCAGCGCTCCTCATTATGACGACGCTGGGCAAGAGCCCGATCAGATTCCAGCTTGAGCTGGCTCAACCGTTCGCGGTTCTCGCGGACTTCGGTCTCAATGGCGTAACCGCGCTGGGTGCGCTCCGCATGTTCAGCTTCGGATTGCTGCACCATTTCAGCCTGCCGGCGCATGTCTTCCGAAATGCCGCTGATCTGCGCATCGAGCGCGGCGCTTTCCTGCTCCAGTTGGGCGAACTTGCTGGCCAGCACCAGGCGCAACTTGGCCCGCATCTCTTCCCGGAGTTTGGCGTAGCGCTCGGCCTTGGACGCCTGGCGCTTGAGCGAATTCATCTGCCGCGTGACTTCTTCGAAAATGTCGTTCACCCGGGCCAGGTTGATCTTGGCGTCTTCCAGGCGCGCCTCCGCCAGGCGCTTCTTGGTCTTGAATTTGGTGATGCCCGCAGCTTCTTCAATAATCGCGCGGCGATCGGTGGGACGGCTGCTCAGAATCTGCCCGATGCGCCCCTGCTCGATCAGGGCATACGATTCCGGTCCAAGCCCGGTCCCCATGAAAAGTTCCTGGATATCGCGCAGCCGGCACAATTTTCCGTTCAGCAGGTATTCGCTTTCGCCGCTGCGAAACAGCCGCCGGTTCACGACGATCTCCCCAGCCTTAAACTGTTGCTTGAACTGTCGCCGGCGAATCTTAAGAACGACTTGGGGTCCGGCGGTCACATCGTCAGTGGAGGCCCGGGCGTCCTCGCCCGGCTGGACGGGCGGGACGCCCGTCTCTCCATCGTGCGCCGTTACCGTAGCTTCAATCTCCTCCACTCTCCCCGGACGCGCCTCTTCGGTCAGGCGCTCAGTCTCGTCCGCGGCTTCGGCTCGCACTTCGGCTTCGTCCCAGTCCTCGGCTGGCCGGGGCATTTCATCCTGGATCTCCACTTCGGTGGGTTCGTGCGCGTCCGCCCCGTCGTACACCTCGGGATCAATCAGCGTCAGCGAGACCTCGGCCATGCCCGTAGGCTTGCGATCGCGGGTGCCGGCAAAGATCACATCCTCCATGCGCGAACCGCGCAGGGTCTTGGCCGACTGCTCGCCCAGCACCCAGGAGATGGCGTCCGCGATATTGGACTTGCCGCAACCGTTAGGACCAATGATGGCGGCCACGCCGTCCCCGTGAAACTTGAGTTCGGTGCGGTCGCAGAACGATTTGAATCCGAGAATCTGAAGCCTTTTCAGTTTGAGCAACTTCTACTCCTTAGGGTCGCCGAGTTTGTGTGGATGTTCGTGTGTGTCGCGGGCGGCCCGCCCGCGTGACTCGCGTCCGCCACCATCCCGCTCTTATCGGAAAAGGATCAGGGACCATGTAACCATCATCAGCCCGGTTAATTAATTGGATTCCTCCAATACGTCGCTCTGCTGAGCGCCTCCCAGGCTGGAATCGGCGAGGCACAAATTAGAGCTACTGTAACGGCCAAATCACGCCGGGGTCAAGCACGAAAACACTATATCTGGTATGGCCTTACGCTCGACCGCGCCAGATTGAACACACAATGCAGCACTTGGCTGCAAATTCGGTGAGGAAGTGACGAAGGAGGGGAGAAGCGCGAGAGCCAGATAAGCCTAACTCAACCGGAGGGCAAAGACAACGCCAGTGAACCTCCGGCAGTGGTGCAGTTTGAAAACTCCCATAAGGATTGTCATTCCGAAGCGCGGTGTTGTCGCGCGAGGAATCTGCTGTTTTGCTGCTGGCAGCCAGCAGATTCCTTGCCGATAAACCTGGCTTCGGAATGACAAGGGGGGCGCGCGAACTGCGCCACTACCGACAATCCGCAAGCGTGTGGGGCGGAAACTCTTGTCCACCGCTTTTTGACTTGAGCAATGAGCAGCGAAACCGCAACATCCCAGCGAGCTCCGCTCGGCCCAGACGGGGCCGAGACCCGTCCCCACACGGTACTTGCCGATTACTGCTGCCCCAGCTTTTCGAAGAACAGGCAGATCGACTCGATTCCGCGATAGAAGTTCGGGATGTGGAACTTCTCATTCGGAGCATGCAGATTGTCGTCGGGCAGACCGAAGCCCATCATCACGCTGGGAATCTTCAGCACGTCCTGAAAATCGGTGACGATCGGAATCGAGCCGCCGGAGCGAATGAAGACCGTTTCTTTCTTGAACACATCGTGCAGAGCTTCAGTGGCGGCCTTGATGTATTTGTTGTCCGTGCCCACCACGCACGCCGGGCCTCTGCTCCACACTTTGATACCGATCTGAATGCCCTTGGGCGTGAGCTTCTTCACGTAGTTCTTGTAGCGCTTGAGAATGTCTTCGGGGTCCTGGTTCGGCACCAGCCGCATGGAAACCTTGGCCGAGGCTTTCGCCGGAATCACCGTCTTCGCGCCGGGCGCGACGAACCCGCCCGGCATGCCGTGCACTTCGAGCGTGGGACGCGCCCAGGTGCGATACAGAACTGAGTATCCCGGCTCGCCCGTCAGCACCGTCGAACCTACTTCCGTTTTGCGATAGTGCTCCTCGTTGAAAGGCAGCCGCTTCCACGCCTTCAGTTCATCTTTGCTGGGAGCTTTCACGTTCTTGTAAAAGCCCGGGATCAGGACCTTGCCCTTGGCATCCTTCAACTTGCTGATGATTTCGATCAGGCCGAAAAACGGATTAGGCGCGGCGCCGCCGTACATGCCGGAATGCAGGTCGGTCTTTGCTCCCACGGCTTCAATTTCGGTGTAGACCAGGCCGCGCAGCCCGACGCACAGCGTCGGAAGGTCGGGCGCAAACAGTTCGGTATCGCAGACCAGCGCGAAATCGGCTTTGAGCTTGGACTTTTGCTTGCGCACGTACGCGGCGATCGACTCGCCGCCCACTTCTTCTTCGCCTTCAATGATGAACTTCACATTGATCGGCAGCTTGCCGTTGTGACCCTTCATCAGGGCTTCGATGGCCTTGATTTCCATCCAGAGCTGGCCTTTGTCGTCGACCGCGCCGCGGGCGTAGAGGTTGTTGTTGCGCTCGGTGGGCTCGAACGGCGGAGAAGTCCATTCGTCCAGCGGATCGGGCGGCTGCACGTCATAGTGCGCGTAGCAGAGCGCGGTCGGCTTGCCCGGAGCATGGAGCCAGTCGGCATAAATCAGGGGATGGCCCTCGGTGGGGATGACCTCAACATGCTCGAGGCCAATGCGGCGGAGATCAGTGGCCACAAAGTCGGCGGCCCTCTGGACGTCAGACTTGTGCTCCTGAAGCGTGCTGACGCTGGGAATGCGCAGCAGGTCCTTGAGCTCGTTCAAGAAGCGCTGCTGATTGCCGCGGGCATAGTCAATTGCGGGAGACGCCATGGGGGTTTGCCTTTCCGGAGAGAAAACGCCTTAAGTATATCCGACCACGCGGAGGGAGACGGAAAGCGCTTCTTCCGCCCCTTCAGGGCTCGGTCATGTTTCACGAGTTCACCCAGGGCCTTGCGCCCTGGGTTGCATTCTCTCGCTGCTGCGCGGCTCCAGATTCAGATAGCGCCGCCGTTGCGGCCGCTTCGCGGCTCCGGTTTTGCGTAGCGCCGCCGTCCCGGCGGCTGTCGTGGGGGCGTCTCGCCCCCACCAGCGATGCACAATCTTTCAAGAGCCATGGAGAGAGGACACGCACTTCATTGCCTGCGCGGGCCGCTGGGGCAGGGATGCCCTCAGGCAGCCGGCCGCAGGCCGGCGCTACGAAAGGCGGTTCGTCGCGACGATGATCGTGTAGGTCAAGTCGCCGGAGCGGTAGGCGTCCAGAATGATGTCGATACCCTCCACAAACTCCCGCGCCGCGCGGGGCAACAATTTGACGGCCAGGCTGGCGGCGCGCGCTCGCTCCTGACAAATCTCCCAGGTGCTCACGATTCTGGCGGTGAGGTCTTCGCGGTGGCGCACCCGCATTCCCGCGGATTCGATCGCGGACTGGTATTGGTCGGCCGTCCACAGTTCCGGACAAAGGAATGCCCGCCCCACTTCGCGGACGCGGGCAAGATCCATCGAGCCGGTCCAGGCCGCCAGGAGTAGCTGGCAGCCCGGCCGCAGGGTGCGTGCAACCCGGGCGAAGTAACGCGCCTTGCCGGCAAAATGTTCGGAAGATTCCATCGTCCAAACCAAATCGAAAGCTGCTGCCGGGAAGGAGAACGAGTCGGCATTCGCGACTTCGAAACTTATCCGCTGTTCAACCCCAGCCTTGATCGAATGCTCGCTTGCCAGTCGAGCCTGCTTCGGACTGAGCGTCAGTCCGGTTCCGCTGCAGGAAAGTTTTTGCGCCAGATGGATCAGAGTGCCGCCGTGGCCGCAACCTACGTCCAGTACATGAGCGCCCGAGGAAAGGCCGAGCAGGTTGACACAGTAGTCGAGCATCCGGACCTGCGCAGCTTCAGGCGCTTCGTGCTTATCGAGAAACAGCCCGTGATGGATGTGGTCGCCCCAGAACGTGCGATAAATGAAGGCCAGCGAGTCGTAGTGGTCTCTGATCTGATCGGGCGTGACGGGCATGGTGGTCATCAGTTCTGAAAGCGCGCCGGCGAAAACGCTGAGAGATCATATTCGGGTTTGCCGCCGGTGATCATCTGCGGCCATCACCTGCGCCGTAACCGGGGCGAGCAGGATGCCATCGCGGAAGTGGCCCGCCGCCACGAAATAGCCTGGGGTCGGAGTGGCCCCGAGAATCGGCAGGTTATCCGGAGACCCGGGCCGCAATCCCGCCCACGCTTCCAGCATGCGAGCCTGGGCGAGCGCGGGCACCAGATCAATCGCCGCCTGGTGCATGCGCTGAATCGTGTCCGCGTCGGTTCGCTTGTCGTATCCCGCTTCTTCGACGGTCGCTCCCGCCAGAATGCGCCCGTCGCTGCGCGGCACCAGATAGATTTCAGGAGCGCGAATGACGTGCCGCAGCAAGTCTCGCGATGCGCCCGCCAGCGCCAGCATCTGTCCCTTGACGGGGCGGGTCGAGAACCGATACGGCGGCACTTGCCCGGCCCACGCCCCGGCACAATTCACGACCACCGGAGCCGAGTAAGCGGTCTTACCGGTGCCGACGCCGATTGCGCGTCCATTTTCTAAAACCACCTCGGTGACGGCAGTGCCGGAAGAAATATCCACGTCGCGATGTCGAGCGGCTTTCAGGGCGGCCGCGGTAAGCGCCCGCGGATCCACGCTGCGCTCCTTCAGATAAATTGCGGGAAGATCTACGCGGCCGAGCGCGGGCTCGAGCGTATTCAGAGGCGAGGGAAGCGGACAGTCGGCGAGCAGGCCGGGGTGCTCGCGAAGCTGTTCCGGGGTGGCAAAAAGGATAGTGCCCTGGTCGCGCAGATCGACATTCATGCCGGACTCATCCTGCAGCTCATGCGCGAACTCGGGATACATGCGCGCGCTCGCGCTGGCGAGAGATTGAAGCGCGGACGGCATTTCCAGAGGGAAGTCGGCCAGCATGCCGGCGGCGGCATGCGAGGCTTCCCGCCCGGGCTCTCCGCGTTCGACGATCAGGACAGTGGCGCCCCGTTTGCGCAAGGCGATCGAGAGTGAGAGTCCGATGATGCCGCCACCGACGATGATGACGTCCCAGGTCTTCACATCCCGCGTCTTCACCTTGGCATTGTAAAAGACAAACCGCAGGGCTACAGACCCGCAGCCTAGAGCTTGCCAGGTAATCCTGGATCTCAGGCGTACCCCAATCGATGGCGCCGATGAACTTGCGGCGCAACACGCCCTGGCGGTCGATGATGTAGGTCTCGGGAAACTTGAAGGTCCCGTACAGGTTGTTGCTCTTCTGGTCGGCGTCGCGGACGGTGAGCAAGTCGACGTTGTGCTGCTTCAGAAAATCGTTGTAGGCGCCCTGGTCGGCATCCACGCTGATGGCCAGTACCTCCACGCCCTTGCCTTTCATCTTCTGCTGCATCTGCACCAGGGACGGCATCTCCTCGATGCAGGGCGGACACCAGGTTGCCCAGAAATTCAGCACCACCACCTTGCCGCGCAGTTCGTCGAGGCTGACCTTGCGGTCGCTGTCCTGGACGGTGAAGTCGGGGGCGGGCGTACCGATATTGGCAGGGCGGCTGCCGCCGTAACAACCCGTCAGCGTCAGGAAGAGGAAGAGGGCTAGGATGCCGGTCCAGACCGAAGCACGTCGCACGAAGCTATAATACCTAATTCGGCCCATGGTGGCGCCACTTACAGTCGCGAGCAGGCCAACCGTGTCGGTTATCGTGCCGGCGCGCAATGAAGAAGCTTGCCTTGGCGCCTGCCTGGAATCGCTGGCGGCACAGACCGGCGTGGACTTCGAAATCATCGTGGTCAACGACGGTTCCACCGACCGTACGCGCGAGATTGCCCAGTCGTTTCCCCGGGTACGGGTGGTGGATGCTGACCCGCCAGCCTGCGGGATGGACGGGAAAGAACAACGCCATGGCCGCCGGGGCGAGCGTGGCGCGCGGCGAATGGCTGCTCTTCACCGATGCCGACACCGTCCATCGACCTGGATCTCTGGCCCGCGCGGTAGCGGAAGCCGAGCACCTCGCGGCGCCGCTTTGCTTTCCTATTCTCCGGAGCAGGAAGTTCACGGATTCTGGGAAAAAGCCGTGATGCCGGTCATTTTCGCCGAACTGGCTGCGACCTATCGCCCGGCGCTGGTCAGCGACCCGAAGTCGTCCGGCCGCGGCGGCGAATGGGCAGTACATCCTGATCGCGCGCGAGGCCTACGACGCCGTCGGCGGACACGCGGCGGTGAGCGCCAGTCTGCTCGAGGACGTGGCCCTGGCCCGACTGGTGAAAGCTTCGGGCCGCAAGATTTTCTTTCGCTTTGGCGGCGACGCCGTCCGCACCCGCATGTACCGCAACTTCGCGCAACTGCGCGAAGGCTGGACCAAGAACCTGGCGTTGCTTTTCCCCTCCCCGTTGCGCCTTGCCCTGCTGCGCTTGACCGAGTTTGTGCTGATCGCAGGCGGCGTCGCCGCGGCCGTCGTGGCCGCGGCGCGAGGTCATTTCAAGCCCGCCGTGGCGGCGGCGATTTTGGCGGCCACGATCTACGGTTTTCTCCTCAATCGAATTCGCCGGGCTCATTTCTCCTGGGACGCAAACGCATTGGCGCTGGCCGGCCTCCCACTCTTTGCGTATCTTTTGTTGCGGTCCAGAATCTCTCATAAGCGAGGAAGCGTACGCTGGAAGGGAAGGACCTACGGAGACAGCGCGAACCACCCGGAGGCGGATGCCGTCATCATAAAGCGGCAGCGCCCAGCCGAGAGCCGCTCGGCCTGAGAAAGCAGAACGAATGGTCTATCTCACGCGCAAAGCCGAATTCGCCGCATCGCACTACTACCACAATCCGGACCTCACTCCGGAAGAGAACCGGCGGATTTTCGGCAAGTGCAATAACCCGAACGGCCACGGCCACAACTACACCCTCGAGGTCACGGTCAAGGGCGAAGTCGATCCCCGTTCCGGCTTTGTGGTTGACCTCAAGCAATTGAAAGAAATTCTGCACCGTGAAGTGCTGGACGCCATGGACCACCGCTTCCTGAACAAGGAAGTGCCGGAGTTCTCCACCCAGATTCCGACCACCGAGAACCTGGCCATCGCCATCTGGCAGCGCCTGGTGTCGAAGCTGAAGCACGGCCCAGCTGCATCGCGTGCGGGTGTATGAAACGCCCGACCTCTTCGTCGATTTCTACGGTGAAGCATGAAGGCGCACCTGACCCGGCGTTATATGTTTTCCGCTTCGCATCGGCTGCACAGCGATGCCATGTCCGAGGCTGAAAATGCCGAAACCTACGGCAAGTGCAACAACCCCTACGGCCACGGTCATAACTACTCGCTCGAAGTTACGGTCAGCGGGCCGGTGGACGAAAGCACCGGGATGGTCTGCAACCTGGTCGACCTGGACGGCTTTGTCGAGCGCGAGATCCTGCAACGCTTCGACCTCGAAAATCTGAATACCCGGGCGGAATTTGCGCAGACGGTGCCGACAACGGAAAACCTGTGCACCGCCATCTACGATATTTTGCAGCGCGGCTTCACTCAGGCTCATCTGGACAAGGTACGGATCGAAGAAACCATGATGAATTCCTTCGAGTACGCCGGGGAGCAGCAGATGTCAGTAATCGGGTACATTGTGCGATCGGCGCAATCGCGCAATTCGCCGAGAATTACTCGATGACATCGGAATGGGAGTCAGACCATGAATCCAGTCACTGAACCAGCCTTCGCTGACCAGCGCCACCTTTGAAGACCTGGTGCGCGAAATGATTGTTCGCATCGGCGAAGACCCCGATCGCGAAGGCTTGCTGCGCACCCCGGACCGCGTCCGCCGTTCCTGGGAGTTTCTCGCGCGGGGCTACCGGGAGGATCCCGATGCCATGCTCCGCAAGGCCCTGTTTACGGTGACCTACGACGAGATGGTCATTGTCAAAGACATCGAAATGTTCAGCCTGTGCGAACACCACATGCTGCCGTTTTTCGGCAAGGTCCACGTGGCCTACATCCCCAACGGCAAAGTGATCGGATTGAGCAAAATTCCGCGCCTGATCGAAATCTTTTCCCGTCGCTTGCAGATTCAGGAACGGCTGACCACGCAGATTGCGGAAACCATCCAGAAAGCGATCGAGCCGCAGGGCGTGGGCGTGGTGATTGAAGCGCGCCATCTCTGCATGATGATGCGCGGAGTCGAAAAGCAGCACTCGGCGGCCGTGACCTCGTCCATGCTGGGCTGCTTCCGCAACGAACAGGAAACGCGCACGGAATTCCTGTCGCTGATTCGCAACCGGGCGAACGGGATCTAGAACCGGACCTCGGACGTCAGACCTTGGACCGTCAGCCCATTATTTGTAGCGCCGGCGTCTCGCCGGCTGTCCCGAGGGCATGCTTGCCCTCGGCGCATGAGCCATCATTTTGCGTTCGAGCAGTTCGAGCAAACGACTAACGACGGGCGGGACGCCCGTCCTCCATGGTCTGAGGTCCGAGGGCTGACGCCCGCCCCTCACCACGTCCCGTACCGGTACCGCCGCGGACGCTCGGGGAAGATTTTGATCAAAATGATGCCCGCGAGAAAGCCTCCCACATGCGCCCAGAACGCCACGCCCCCGCTGCTATCGCTATAGTTTGCGATTGAGGTGGCGGCGCCGCTCACAAATTGCATGGCGAACCAGTATCCCAGCGTGACCCAGGCCGGCAGATAAAAGAGAAAGAAAATCGGGAACCAGATCAACACCTTCGCCCGCGGATACAACAGGAAGAATGCGCCCAAGCACCCCCGCAATGGCTCCGCTGGCGCCCACCGTGGGAACGCGGGAGTGTGGGTTAAGAACCACCTGCGCCAGGGCCGCCGCCAACCCGCTCAGCAGATAAAACAGCAGATACTTAAAGTGCCCCAGATAGTCTTCAATATTGTCCCCGAAAATCCACAAGAACCACATGTTGCCGATCACGTGCATCCACGATCCATGCAGGAACATGGAAGTGAGGGCAGGGAGGAATGCCGCCGTCAGCCCTCCGTGGCTGCCCCCGGAAAGAGCGGCCGTGAGGTTGGCCGGGATCATTCCCAGTTGAAACAGGAGTGCCTTAAAGCTCTGGGGAGCGAGGCTCGCCTCGAAAAGGAAGATCACGAGGTTCAGCCCAATCAGGAAATAGGTCACGTAGGGTGTGCTGAATCGAGGCTGATCGTCGCGAATCGGAATCATGGGGGATCAAACAATCTGATAGCTTGATACCTGGGCAATTGGGCGAGCCGCTTCGACGATGCCTGAGAATTCTCAATTCCCCAATGACTAAATTACCAAATTACCCGACCTCTTCATGAATGGCGTCCTCATCATCGACAAGCCCGCCGGGCTGACTTCGCATGACGTGGTCAACCGGGTGCGCCGCCTCCTGCAACAGCCTTCGGTGGGTCACCTGGGCACGCTCGATCCGCTGGCCACCGGAGTGCTGCCGCTGGTCACCGGCAACCTCACCCGCCTGGCCCAGTTCTACGGCGCGTCGGAGAAGACCTATGAGGGCGTCATCCGCTTCGGCTTCGCCACCGATACCTACGACTCCGATGGCGAAGCCCGCGGCCCGAGCGCAGACAGTTAAAGTATCACTTGAACAATTGCGGGAACTGGCCAAAGGCTTTATAGGCGTCATCGAGCAGATGCCGCCGCCGTTTTCGGCCAAGAAGATCAAGGGCGTGCCCGCCTACAAATTGGCCCGGAAGCATCAGGATGTTGTCCTGAAGCCGGTCCAGGTGGAGATCAAGGAATTTGAGATTCTCGAAGGTGGACGGCGACCAGGCCAGCTTTCGCGCCCGGGTAGCGTCCGGGACCTACATGCGCTCCGTCGCCCACGACATGGGCCAGCAACTGGGCTGTGGAGCCCATCTGCACTCGCTGCGTCGAACCCGGCTGGCCGAGTTCGACCTGAGCCTCGCCCATACCCTGGAGGAGCTGGACGCCGCCGGCAAGTCAGGCCGGAGCGATGAGCTCTTCATTCACCCCCGCCAGCTATTGCCCGAGCTTCCGTGCGTCACCGCCAACGAAGAAGTGGCAGCACTGATTCGCAGCGGCCGCGCGGTGAACTTGCCGGAATTTTCCCAGGCGCGACAGGTGAAAGTGTTCGCCGGGCAAAGGGAACTGATCGCCATCGCCACCCGGATTGCCGGGACCCTGTTCCATCCCAGGATTGTGCTGGCGGCAGAACCGGCACGACAACTGGCCAAGAGATAGTGTCATCCTGAGCGAAGTAACGGCTTCGCTTCGCGAAGCCGTTGCGCAGTCGAAGGACCCCTGGCAGCTAACACCGCCCGCGCGCATTCCGTTCCAGCGAAAATCCTCAGCTCACCGGCGCCGTATCAGATGATAGGGGTCCTTCGACTCCGCGGAATCATTCGCAAGCGAATGATTCCCGCTGCGCTCAGGATGACAGGGCTATTCCATGATCGGCGAGCAGCACGGCTTCTGCACCGGTTTCGGCTCCATCAACTCTACCCGGGTGAAGTTGGGATCGTAGAGGTTGTACTGCCATTTGCCGTCCCGGCCGATCTGCGGTTTCCCTGGATTTTTATAGCCGCGGGCGAGGGCCAGCTTGTACCCGGCCTGAATGTCGGGCACGCCCAATGATAAGTGGTGCATGACCCCGAGTTGGTGCGGATCCGGATTGTGCGCGTTCAACATGTACTCCAGCCAGTCGGTGCCGTCGGGGACGCGCATGGCCACCCAGTCGGTGTCCGCGTCTTTCATTCCGCCTTGCCACTGCAACTTGAATCCCAGAATGTCCTTATAGAAACGGTCCGCCGCGGTCCGGTCTTTCACCACCACGCCCACGTGGATGATGCGCGTCGAAATGCGCGTGTCGGGGAGAAATTTGCCGAAGCTGCGGCTGTGCAGGGAGCCCGGGCGATATTCCACGAACTCGACCACGTGGCCGTCGGGATCGTTGACTTCAAAGCTGCGGTTGCCGTCCCGCGTGGGTCCAAGCTTGTCGGGGACTTTGACCCCGCGGCTGGCCAGGTAGGCGCGGAGCTGTTCGGCGTCGGTGGTTTCGAACGATATATGAGACAGCCGGTCCATTTTGGGATCGGTGAGCTCGGGAAATATTTCGATGTATTGGTGGTCGTTAACTTTGAAGTACGTAAGCAGCAGGCCGGTGCCTTCACCGGGAGCCTTGTCGAGGCTGAAGGGCTCCTGGAAGCCTAGGATTCCGGTGTAAAACTTGCGGGCCGCCGCCAGGTCGTCGGTCCTCAATCCGATGTGGGCCACGCCCACGATCGCGGGGCGCGTGGGCGCAGGCTGCCGGCTGAGCCAGACACGCACCGGCCAAAAGGGCAGCGAGGCAAATGCAGCGGGTCAAGACCATCGTCAGGGATTTCATGGACTGAGATAGTGGGGCGGCGGTCGCGGCATGTCAAGGGCAAGGCCTTGATAATGGTAATGTCCGATAACAGATATTATGTCTAGTACGCTGAACCGGCCCGCCACGAGTCCCGTTTTGGCTTCCTCAAGTGCCGAGACATCCCCGCCGATAGCTTCAGTTGAGGCCAACTTTGATGTCCCAAGGCACCGCAATCGGCCGAGCGCCAGATTTTGCTTCCAGCCGGCGCTGGCAGCGCTACAAGGTCAACGTCCCCATTCGCGTGATCGTTTGTCGCGCCATGAGGGCCTCCATTTTTGACGGCCGCGGAACTTCGCTGAGCGAGGGCGGCATGGCGCTCTTTGCGGGCGCGGAATTGCGGCCGGGCGACCAGGTGGCGGTCGAGTTTACTCCGCCCTTCTCGACGCCTCCCATACGGGTGGACGCCATGATCTGCAATCGCACCGGCTATCACTACGGGGTGGAGTTTCTGGCGGCCGACAATGCCCAGAGACAAAGCGTGGCCCAGCTCCGGATGCACCTGGTGAGTTTCGCCATCGTAGGCTGAACCCGGGGTTAGAAGCTAGGAGCCAGGAGCTAGCAGCCAGTAGCCGCTTTACATCTTGTATCGGCCCAGGTCTTCGTCATTCAAACCTTCAAGCCACTTGCGCAGTTCTTCGCTGGTGACGCGGTCAGAAACATTGGCCGCCAGCTTGGAGTTTTTGAGGACGTCGTCTTCGACGAATATGGGGCAGTCTACCCGCAGGGCGAGAGCCAGGGCATCGGAGGGACGGGAATCGATGCTGATCACGCTTCCCTGCCGCTCCATCCAGATCACGGCATAAAAAGTATCTTCTCTCAACTCCGTGACCACCACTTTGTGCACCTGGGTGTCCAGGCCCACCAGGACATTCTTGATCAGATCGTGAGTCATGGGGCGGGGCGTGCTGACTTTCTCGATCTCGAGCGCGATCGCGTTGGCCTCGTAAATCCCCACCCAGATGGGGAGAACGGCATCGCCGCTGGTGTCTTTCAGGATCACGATGGGCATGTTGGTAACCGGATCCATCATGAGCCCCCGAATTTTCATTTCAACTTCCATCGTGGCCCCCGGGGCGAAACCGCTCTTCTTTGCTCCTTATATCACCATTTCGCCCAACAGGCTGTTGGGAAAGCTCCCGGTGGTAACCACGGGAATATAGCTGCCGGTCTCCGGCACCACGGCCGGCGGCGCGGTGAAATTCAGCGTCTTGTTCTGCGAAGTGCGGCCGATCCACTGGCCGCGGGCTTCATTCTTCCCTTCAACCATGACTTCAAGAATCTGCCCTACATGCCGCTGGTACCGCCGTCTCTGGATCTCCCGCTGCCTCTCCTGCAGGACGATCAGCCGGCGGGATTTCTCTTCGTCCGGAATCGCGTCCTCCAGCTGCAGCGACGGCGTATTGGGACGAGGCGAATACTTGAAACAGAAAATGCTGTCGTATTCGACTTCGTCAATGAGCGCCAGGGTCTGCTCGAACTCCGCCTCGGTTTCGCCCGGAAAGCCGACGATCATAGTCGGATGTGATGCTGATTTCTCTCTTGGCCGCCTTCATCCAGGCAATGCGTTCCAGGTACTGCTCGCGGCTGTAGAGGCGCTGCATGGCGTCGAGCACACGGTCAGACCCGCTCTGCACCGGCAGGTGCACGTGATCGCACAAGGTCGAGACCGACTCGATGGCTGCGATAATGTCGCGTCCAAAATCCCGGGGATGGGAAGTCGTGAACCGCACTCGCCGGATGCCGGGAAGCTCGCCCACCGCGGCCAGGAGTTCGGCGAAAGTCTTCTTTCCCGACGGGTCCTTGTAGGAGTTCACGTTCTGGCCCAGAAGCTGGACCTCGGTGTAGCCCAGGTCGGCCATCTGCCGGGCTTCCGCCAGGACGGATTCGGAAGTGCGGCTGCGCTCTTTCCCGCGGGTGAATGGCACCACGCAATAGGCGCAGAACTTGTCGCAGCCTTCGATGATGGTGAGATAGCCCCGGTGCGGGTTGGTGCGGGCGGTGAATTCGGTCTCGAAGCACTCGTCGGTCTCGCGGTCGTCCAGGCCCGTGATCCGCTGCTTGCCGGCTTCGAGCTGCACCAGCATTTGCGGCAGCTTGCGGTACGACGCGGAGCCGCAAACCAGCGAAACATGAGGAGCGCGATCGAAAATCTTCTCGCCCTCCTGTTGCGCCACGCAGCCCAGCACGCCGAAGCGCTTGCCCTGCTTCTGCAGTTTCTTGTAATCGGCCAGGCGGTGGAAGACCTTCTGCTCGGCCTTATCGCGAATGGAACAGGTGTTGTAGAGGATGAGCCCGGCTTCTTCGACGCTGGAAACCTGCCGATATCCCTGGGCCAGGAGCGTGCCCACGACCTTCTCCGAATCGTGGACGTTCATCTGGCAGCCGAAGATTTCCAGGTAGAACGTCTTTTGGGGATCGGCCGCCATCACATCCCAAGTATAACGCAGTCTCGTCGCGGCTCACCGCAACCATCCTTTCCTGCTCCCGTCCTTGCACAGGCATCCTCAGCTTTTCCACAATCCGGACCCTCCGAAAGCCTTTACGGGCGGGCGATTTCACCGCCTGTCGGTCCTGTCAATCAAATTGCATTCTGCGACTTACGAGGTGTGTGACGGAGAGCGAGACAAGCCGTTGACAAAAATTTCTTTAGGACTAGAATACGCGACGATTTCTGCCTGTAGAATTTCATCCATGACCTCTGAACTTCTCGACTCCGTTTTGTTGCACACCGACATCCCCGAACTGAAACTGCACGCCAGCGGCAAGGTGCGCGATGTCTACCATCTGGATGAAGACCGCCTGCTGTTCGTGGCCACCGATCGCATCTCCGCGTTCGATTACGTGCTGGCGACCGGCATCCCGCATAAGGGCCGGGTGCTGACGCAGATTTCGCTTTTCTGGTTTGAGTTTCTTCGCGCAGCTTGTGCCCAACCACCTTCTTACCGCCGACGTCAGCCAATATCCCGCGCCCTTGCAGAAATATGCCGACCAGCTGCGCGGCCGCTCCATGATCGTGGCGCGGGCGGAAATGTTTCCCGTGGAATGCGTGGTGCGCGGCTACATTTCCGGATCCGCCTGGAAGGAGTACAAAGCCACGGGCCGGGTTTGCGGCATCGAACTGCCCCGGGGCCTGCGCGAGTCCGACCGGCTGCCCGAGCCCATCTTCACCCCTTCGACCAAGGCCACCAGCGGCCACGACGAAAATATTTCCTTCGCCGAAATGACCAGGCTGGTGGGACCGGAATTGAGCGCCCAGCTGCGCGACCTGACTTTGGCGGTGTATGGGAAAGCCGCGGACTACGCGCTGACCAAAGGGATTATCATCGCCGACACCAAGTTCGAGTTTGGGCGCACAGCTCGGGGCATCACTTTGGCGGACGAAGTTCTTACCCCGGACTCTTCCCGCTTTTGGCCGGCCGACAAGTACGCTCCCGGCCGCGCCCAGGAGTCGTTCGACAAGCAGTACGTTCGCGATTATCTGGAAGAGATTCACTGGAACAAGCAGCCGCCCGCTCCGGCGCTTCCCGCCGAAGTGGCGCAGAGGACCAGCGAGAAGTACGTCGAGGCTTATCACCAGCTCACCGGGCTCGATCTGGATGTTTAATCGCAACCGGAACCGCGGGAAGGCGGCATGAACGGCGCGGACTGGATCATCCTGCTGGTGGTGGTGGCCTCCACCGTGCAGGCGGCGTATTCAGGATTCTTCCAGGAAGCGTTCCATCTGGCGGGCCTGGTCGTCGGATATCTGGTGGCGGCCTGGCAGTATCAGCATCTGGCCGGTTTTTTCGAGAAGTATTTGAAATTGACCTGGGTGGCCGAGAGCGCCGGGTTCCTGATCATTTTTTTTGCGGTTGTGGTGGCCGCTGGGATCGCGGGGCGAACCGCCCGTTGGGTGATGAAGGAATCCGGTCTCAGGTTCGTGGACCGGCTTCTGGGCGGGGCTTTGGGTTTCCTGCGGGGCTGTCTCATTGTGGCCGTGATCGTGGTCAGTATGACCGCCTTCACGCCCACCTCGAGCTGGCTGGCAGGTTCGGAGTGGGCCCCGTATTTCCAGGCGGTGGGCCGGGCCGCCATCTGGGTCGCGCCGGCGGAACTGCGGGCCAGGTTTTATCAGGGACTGGATTTGCTGCGCCGCATGCCGCAGACGGTTCCTGGCGGCGCCAAGCCGTCGCCGGCTCCAGGCAAGTAGGAAGTCGGCACAGAATTTATTGAAGAATTGGCAGCTTTTCCGGCCAGCGATTCTTCGCGCAGAAAGAGAGATGCCGTGAGAGATCAGCTCGAAGCCCTTATTATGCAGATGTACCGCAGTAACATTCTTTATTCCGAAGCGGTGCGCGAGTTTAAGAAGAAATTTATCCTGACCGTTCTGCAGGAGAACAAGGGCAACCAGTGCCGCGCCGCGCGCGAGCTGGGCATGCACCGCAACACCCTGAGCCGCACCATCTCGGAACTCAAGATCGACGTACGGCAGCTGCGCGACGGCGTCAAACGTCCGCCCCGCAGCGCCCGGCCCGTGAGCTATGAGAAGAAGGCGGCGCGCTAGCTCTGCAAACCTTCCACCCTCTGTCATCCTGAGCGGAGCTGAACGTTTCGCTTGCGAAACGTTCAGTGGAGTCGAAGGACCCCTATAAGCGGATGAGTCCGCTGCCAGTTGAGGGTTCTTCGACGTGCTCTCTCCAGCGCGACTAGACCTGCGGCTCGGAATGAACTCGCCTTTCCGGGCACAGTGGCGACTCGCTCGTCGTTCTTCCGGTTGCGCGTTTGGGACGGGCGGGACGCCCGTCCTCCATTGATTGATCTACGCATCCAAAAATTAAGGCAGCCCCTGGGGGCTGCCTTGGTTATTTCCGACCAACGCCGGTCTACTGAGGTTTCTTGTGCACGGGTGCCTTTCTCGCCGGCGCCGGAGCGCCTTGGTCAATAGCGCGCCCTTTTCCATCACCATCACAAAGGGGCTGGGAGTGTAGGACACCGGAGTGCCCTCGAAATTAATCTTGTCTCCCTCCTTCGGCACCATCCGGGCCGGGATCGGTCCGGGGAATGACAGCTCGATGTCGGCACGTTTCTGATCGATGTCATCGACACTGGCCGCCAATTCCAGTTTGGTCGATGAAGCGCTAATGACCTGCACTTCCGCCATCTGCAGGTTCTTGCCTTTGAGCGTATTCCAGACCGTGTCCTGATCGGCCTGGGTTCCCACGGAAAGAACCAGTTCCCATTCCGCAAAACTCATCTCTTCGGGCTTCTTGCTCTTCACCAGGTCCGCCGCCTGCTGCTGCGGGGTGGGAGGAACATATTGCGTGATGGTGAATCCGGCCGGAGGCAACGGCGTGGTCTTGGTCTGCGCCAGCAAGTCATCCCAACCCTGCTCCGAGCCGTGATACTTCACGTACCGGCTATGGCCAAACTTGATGATCGACGCCTTCCCTGCCGGATCGGCCACCAGGTTGGCGGCGCGGGCGATGAAAAAGAGTCCGTTCACATCGTCCTCGGGAGTGGCGGTCAGATAAGAAAGCGCCAGCGGATAGACGTTCTCGACGTTGTTGGGATCGGCTTCCACCGCGGGCCGGAGATACTTTTGCGCCGACGCGTAATCCTTCAATTGCAGCGCGGAGAAGCCAGCCACGCTGTTCAGCAACCCGCTCAGCTGGGCCTTCTGCTTGGCGAAATCGGCGTCGGAAACGCCGTCCGGCTTGACCATCTTGGTGACCGCCTGCAAACCGCGCTCGGCATGCTGTTTGGCGTCTGCCCACTTCTGGGTGGCGCGCTCGTTGTAGGCCAGCAGCACCAGGGCGCGGGCGTTGTCCGGGTTTGCCGCCAGGAGTCGGTTCGCGGTGTCGATGACCTTGGCCTGGTTGTTGGCCTGCTGGTAGGTTCCCATCAGCAATTCCAGCGCATCTTCCTTCATCACGCTGTTGGGATACTGGGTGAGGAACGCTTCCAGTCCGCTGATTTTCGCGGCGGGGTCCGACTGCTGCACCGCGCCGACGTAGGCGTTGTATTCGGCGGGATCTTTGATTTCCTTCTTTTGCGCCTGCGGTGCCGGGGCTGGGGATGCCTGCGGTTGGGGCGCTGGCGGTGCCGTTACCTGACCCGATGCCAAGTTAGCCAACATCAGCAAAAGCGCCACTAGACTCGTCTTCATTCGAATCGCTCCTTAGATATTCGGGAAAAACAGCGACAGCGCCGAGGTATCGCCCAAGCCAGCCAACAGGGTCTTTCTGGAACCGATCGCGCCCATTCGGACGGGCTCCGGAAACACGCGGCCAAGTCCCGTAACTCTCAGCACTGCAAAGGCAGCGTTTCCGGTGAGGCGGATTATAAGTATGTGTGTCGCCTAAGGCAAGTTTGTCTTTACAACGGCCCATCACCCCGTCTTGTAAGATGCTGGCAAGGGCCCTCGCGTGGGGTCCAAATCGGGAGCAGAACGCGCCCGGGGAAGGCATCGGCTGATGGCAAAAGTAACCAGTAACCCAACCGAAAACAGACAGTACGCTGCAGGGTCAGGTGGCAATCGTAACCGGCTCGGGCGGGGGGATTGGCGCGGCTATCGCCGGCAGACTGGCCGCGATGGGGGCCCACACCTATCTTTGCGGACGCCGGCGCGCTCCCCTCGAGAGCACAGCTGAAGCCATCCTTAAATCGGGGGGCAAGGCTGAAGTCGCCGAGTGCGACGTGACCGATCTGGCTTCGGTTGAGGCGCTGGCCGCGCTGGTCGAGCGCCAGTCAGGCCGCGCCGACATCCTGGTAAACAATGCCGGAGTAGGCAGCTTTGCCGGCCCGCTGCACCAGATGTCCCCGCAATCCTGGGAGCAGGTCATGAATACGAATCTGCGGGGCGTCTTTTACTGTATGCGCAGCTTCGCCCCCATGATGATTCGCGCCCGCAGCGGACATATCGTCAACATCTCTTCCCTGGCGGGAAAGAATGCCCTGCCCAACGGCGCGGCCTACGCCGCGTCCAAGTGGGGACTCAACGGACTGAGCTACTCGGTGGCGGAAGAACTGCGCGGCCACAATATTCGAGTCTCAGTGGTCTGCCCCGGGTCGGTGAACACCGACCTGAGCCCGCACCAAGGCAAAGACCCAAAGAAGATGTTGCAGTCGGACGACGTGGCCCACGTCGTGGCCATGCTGGTCACGCAGGAGCCGCAATCGTTCGTCAGCGAAGTGCTGCTGAGGCCGACGCAAAAGCCCTAGCCGGCCGCGTCTGGCTTTAGGATGGAGAGCTAGCATGAACACATGGGAACAGCCGCCCCGGCTGTCCGGCGGAGCAACGCTCCGCGAGGTTTTGCTCTCCTGAAATTGCAGTCGAGCTGCGCTCGACCGGACAGCCGAGGGCGGCTGTCCCCACGTGGGTTATATTGTCGCGGAGGAAAACCGCCATGCCAAAGCAGCGCAAGAAAACCGAGCCCAAGCCCACCCGTCCGATCATGCCAGGCTACGGAATGCCGAAGAGTACGAAAGGACTCCTGCCCTGGAAGTGGGCCGAGCAGCGCCTGCGAAAGAGTCACAACTACTGGATCACGACCGTCAAGCCCGACGGCTCTCCCCACACCATGGTGGTCTGGGGACTGTGGCTGGACGGGGCTTTCCTGTTCAGCACGGGCAGTCAGTCGCGCAAGGCCCGGAATCTCGCTCAAAATCCGCGCTGCGTGGTCTGCACCGAACAAGCGGACCAGGCGGTCGTCGTCGAAGGCGTCGCCGAAATCGCCGCAGTGCCAGTCCGCCGGGTGTTTCTCAAGAAGTACAAGCCCAAATACAACTTTGATATGTCGGGAATGGAGAAGGACATTCTCTCCATGAAGGAACCGGTGTTCGCGGTTCGTCCGCTTCTCGTCTTCGGACTGTACGAGAAGAAATTCATGAGCAGCGCCACCCGCTGGAAGTTCAAGAGCTAAGAGCAAGCACGAACCACGTAGGCCCGGACGCCCTCCTTCGACTGCAGCGCGAGCAATGCTCGCCCATCCGGGTAACGTGAATGCAGGGCGCTGGCCGCGTTTGCGAGCTGCGCTCCGGCCTCGATCTACCAACTTCCCCCCTCGTTTTGAGAGACAATAGGAGCCAGAGGTTTGGGGTGATGAAACTGGCTTCCCATTCCACACTGGCTGTACGGCGTCGCTCATCGGGATTTTGCTGGGCGTCTCAGTTCCCTCCTCCGCCGAGGTGCTGAAGATTGTCGTCAACGACACCATTCAACCCGTCACCGAGGAGTACATCGCGCGCGCCCTGACCGAAGCCGACCGCAGCAAAGACCAGGCGCTGCTGATCGAGTTGAATACGCCCGGCGGCCTGCTGGAATCCACCCGCAACATCATCGAGAAAATTCTGGCCTCGCCGGTCCCGGTAATTATTTATGTCACGCCCGGCGGCAGCCGGGCAGCGTCGGCCGGGTTCTTCATCCTGGAAAGCGCGGACGTGGCGGCCATGGCTCCGGGAACCAATACCGGCGCGGCCCATCCGGTCACGCTGGGCGGCGGCAAGGTGGACGACGTCATGAAAGAGAAGATGGAGAATGACGCCGCCGCGCTGATGCGCTCCGTGGTCTCCAAGCGCGGACGCAACGTCGAGGTTGCCGAAAGCACCGTGCGCCAGTCGAAATCCTTTACCGACCAGGAGGCGCTCACCCAGAAGCTGATTGACTACGTAGCGCCCAGCGAACAAGACCTGCTGCAGCAGATGCAAGGGAAAACCGTCAAGCGTTTCGACGGAAAGACGATCACGCTCAATCTGGCGGGCGAAACCATCCGGCCGTTTGATATGACGCTTAAACAGCGCATCCTGGCCTTCCTCATGGACCCGAACATCGCATTTATTCTTCTCGCCATCGGCGGCCTGGCGCTCTATGCCGAGTTCAACCATCCCGGCGCGGTGGTGCCGGGGACGGTCGGGATCGTGTTCATCCTGCTGGCGGTTTTCGCGCTCAATCTTTTGCCGGTACGTTTCGCCGCGGTGGTCCTGATCTTCGCGTCCTTTGCCCTGTTCGCCCTGGAGGCCAAATTTGCCGCCCACGGCGTCCTGGCCATCGGCGGGATCGTCACCATGGTTCTAGGCGGACTGTTGCTGGTGGACGCCCCCATCCCGGAAATGAGAGTGCATCTGCTGACCGCGCTGGCGGTAAGTATTCCGCTGGGCGGGATCACGGTGTTCCTCATGAGCATTGCTCTGAAGGCGCGAGCCAACAAAGTGGTGACCGGAGCGCAGGGACTGGTGGGAGAAATCGGCATCGCACAGACCGAGCTCTCACCACGCGGAAAAATATTTGTTCACGGCGAGCTTTGGGATGCCATGTCCGCGAGCGGCGTGTCCGCCGGGCAGTCGGTGGTGGTTCTTGGAATAGACGGATTGCAGTTGCGCGTGGCCCCTGCCCCGGCGGCGCAGCCGGTTCCCGCAACGCACACCGCCTGAGCGCGGCGTTGGCATCTTGCGAGGCACCCCCATCCCCGCGGAGATGCCGTATCCTTAAGCATGTTGCGGTACAATCCGCCACAGAAGCGTTCCTGAGGTTCAGGCGCGGAGGCTTCGGATGGGTCTGTCGTTCACCGGCATCGCCATTATCGTTGTTGTCCTTTACTTCCTCAGCTCGATCAAGATCCTGGCCGAATACGAACGCGGCGTAATCTTCCGCCTGGGGCGCCTGTTAGCCGACGCCAAAGGGCCGGGCTCATCTTTGTCTTCGCGCCCCTGGATCGCATGGTCCGGGTCTCGTTGCGGCAGGAAGCGCTGGAAGTCCCGCCGCAGGACATCATCACGCGCGACAACGTCACGCTGAAAGTGAATGCGGTCATCTTTCTCCGGGTGATCGAGCCGCGCAAGGCGGTGGTTGAAGTTTCCAACTACGTTTACCAGACTTCGCAGTTCGCCCAGACCACGCTGCGCTCCGTGCTGGGCGAGCAGGAACTGGACGAACTGCTTTCCCATCGCGAAAAAATCAACCTGCGCCTGCAGAGCATTCTGGACACCCACACCGCGCCCTGGGGAGTGAAGGTCACGAACGTGGAAGTCAAGCAGGTGGATATGCCGGAGTCCATGCTGCGCGCCATGGCCAAGCAAGCCGAGGCGGAACGCGAAAAGCGCTCGAAGATCATTCACGCGGAAGGCGAATTCTCCGCCGCGCAACGCCTGGTGGATGCCGCTGCACTGCTGGCCAAGGAACCGGTCAGCGTGCAATTGCGCTACCTGCAGACGTTGACTGAAATTGGCGTGGAGAAAAACACCACCGTGATCTTCCCGGTTCCGGTGGATTTCTTCTCCGGCATTCAGAAACTCCTGGGTAAAACGGATGGGGACAAGAGCTGAGACAGCGGTTCAGCATGCCACGCGGTGAGGGATAAACATGGCGGTTTCTGAAGACACCGAGATCACACTGGGCACGGGCAAGATGCTGCTGCTTTTCTTCGGGCTGGTGGCGCTGTGCGCGGTGTTCTTCGGAATGGGATACTCGCTGGGCAAGAATTCCGCCAGGCCCAATGGCGATCCCCTCGCGGCCAATGGCGTTTCCAGCGTGCGTCCCACGGCGGTGAAGGCCAATGAGCCTCGCCCACCCTCCGATCTCACCTTTTACAAAGCAGTCGAACAGAAAGATCCGAATACCGAACTGGCTTCTCAAAGCCGGCGGATGCGCCGGCGAGCCCCGCTCCCAAGGCTGCTCCGGCCGACAACGATGCCCCTCCGGACCCCACGGCGGTGATTTCAGGTCAGAACAACTACTTCGTGCAGGTAGCGGCGGTCAGCAAGCAGGAAGACGCCGCTGCCCTGGTCGATGCGCTCAAGAAAAAGCAATACGCCGCCTTTGCCGCCAACACGCCCGGCGACAAGCTGTTTCATGTGCAGGTCGGCCCGTTTGCGGATATCAAGGACGCCGAAAATGCCCGCGGCCAGCTGGTGAAGGATGGCTACAATCCGATCCTGAAGAAATAAAAAGGCAGACCTCAGGCGTCAGCCCTCGGCTAAACAAATCCAGCGATCGACCCTTAAGCCTCGAGGTCCGAAGTCTGAGGTTCGAAGTCCAACGCCCACTTCACCTGCTGAATCTCTGCTCTTTCCAAGGGTCCCCATACATGTGGTAGCCATTTTGTTCCCAGAATCCCGGCGTGTCGTGGTCGAGAAATTCCAGGCCGCGCAGCCACTTCACCGACTTCCAGGCATAAAGATGCGGAACGATAAGACGCAGCGGAAAGCCGTGCTCCGCGGTCAGAGGCTCGCCGTCGTGGTGAGTGGCGAGCAACACTTCTTCCCGATCAAGGTCGGCCAGCGGCACATTGGCGGTGAAGCCCTGCTCGGCATGGACCAGAACGTATGCCGCTTCCGGCTTGGGATGGACGCGGGCCAGCACTTCGCGGAACGCCACGCCGTCCCAGTGATTGTCGAAGCGGCTCCATCGGGTCACGCAATGGAAATCGCTGGTGCGCTGGACTTTGGGGAGGGCGTTGAACTCTTTCCAGTTCAGGGTTAACGGAGAATCGACCAGTCCGGTAATGCGAAAGTCCCAGGTCTCAGGGTCAAACCTCGGCACGGAACCGTAATGCAGCACCGGCCACTTGAGGGTGAGCGACTGGCCGGGAGGCAGCAGGCCTTCGCTTTTCTTCAGCTTCTCGAGTTGTCGGCGATCATTGCCTTCGAATAGCAAAACCGGACCTCGGACGTCGGACTTCGGACCTCGGACTTCAACATACCGTACGATTGGACGACGATTGCATCGTAAAAGTTTCATTTCCATCACGATTCTCTATTCCTTGTCATCCTGAGCGGAGCGATGCGTTTCGCTTGCGAAACGCGTCGCGGAGTCGAAGGACCCCTTTGAGCTGATGAGTCCGCTGTCGGGTAGGGGTCCCTCGACTTGCCCTCCCCGCGCCAGCGCGGCTCGGGCCACGCTCGGGATGACAACTGCCATTTTCTTTCTCCGGACTACATTGACATCTGTCGATTCATAGTTTATTGCTTGCTGCCATGACCGAGCAAGAATTGGACCGCATTTTGCACGCCGTGGCCGATCCGACGCGGCGGCGGATCTTGCGCGCCCTGAAGGAACACGGCGGATGTTCCATCGGCAAGGATGTGGGGCTGTGCGCGTCGGATATCGAGCAACGCATTCATTTGTCCCAGCCTACGATTTCGCACCACATGGCAATTTTGACCAGGGCGGGAGTGGTGGAGGCCAAGAAGCTTGGGCTTTGGGTCTGGTACCGGAGGGATGAGGCAGTGCTGCGGGAGTTTGGCCGTTCGCTGAGGAAGGGCCTTTGACCTTTGTAGCGCCGGCCTCCGGCCGGCTGTCGGGCGGGCATCCTGCCCGCCTCCCGGGGGCAAGATGCCCGAGCCAGCCGGCGACGCCGGCGCTAGAATCCGGGCTGGGGGTGACACGAGCGCGGGCGCTCGCGTCCACATGATCACGATGGCTAGCCGGCGACGGCGGCTTGGGTCTTTTGCAGCAGGCGGCGGGCCTGGGAAATCAGGTCGCCGACCTCGAAAGGTTTTACCAGGTAGGGGACGTTGTTGTCGTGGAGGAAGGCACGGATCTCAGGCTCGACCACACTGGAGAAAGTGAACATCAGATGCTTTTCCAGGCCGGGCCGATTTTCGGCAATCCAGCGATAGACGTCGGGCGCGTTCCATCCATTCGCCATCTTGCCGTCGATGACCATGGCGTCGAACGATTCCTGCAGCAGCCGGGCTTTCACTTCGTCGCCACTCATCAGGGTCACGACTTTGGCGCCGGCGCCGGCCAGCACATCGCGTTCGAATTCGAGGACCGCCTCTTCGTCTTCCACCAGCAGCACGCTGCCCTCAATCACCGGCGTGCGCGAGCGAAGGCGGCAGGGCCGCTTCCGGGATGCCGGCGCTTCCGTTGGCGGGAAGACGCACTTCGATCACGGCTCCGCCATCTTCCCGGTTGCGCGCCGAAATGTCGCCGCCGTGTTCCTTGATGATGCCGTAGCAGATGCTGAGCCCGAGGCCGGTGCCTTTGCCCACGCTCTTGGTGGTGTAGAAAGGATCGAAAATGCGGTTGGGCTCCTTGATGCCGGGACCGGAATCCTGAAATTCGGTAATGTACATTTCCCTCTTCGGCATGGACTCGGACCTTGAGTGCGCCGGCCCGGCCCGATTCCAGCATGGCGTCCACGCCGTTGTTGATGATGTTCAGAAACACCTGCTCCAGCTGGTGCGGATCGGCGGTGACCGCGGGAATGGGGCCTCGATCTCGCGCTCCACCTTGATGTTGTTCACCTTCAAGTCGTAGTCGCGCAGCGCCAGGGTTTCGTCGAGCACCCTGCAAATGTCCACTTGCTCTTTCTGCGGCTTGCGCTGGCGGGCAAACGACAGCAGGTTCTGCACCACGCGATGGGTGCGCTGCGCCTGCTTGAAAAGCTTGCTGACGAAGTCGGCCGCGCGTTCTCCCAGCCCTTCGCTCTCCAGCAGCTGCGCGTATCCCAGGATCGCGGTCAGCGGATTGTTCAGTTCGTGGGCCACGCCGGCGATCAGCTGTCCCACCGCCGACATCTTCTCGCTCTGCAGCAGTTGTTCCTGGGTGCGGCGCAAGTCTTCGTAGGCGCGGCAGGTTTCTTCGTAGAGCCGGACTTTCTCGATGGTGGTGGCCAGTTGCCGGCCGATCGCGACCAGCAGGTTCTCGTCGTTGCTGGTGTACTCGCGACTCTCCCGGCTGCTGATGCCCATGATGCCGATGGGTTTGTCTTTGCTCCACAGCAGCACCCAGATCCAGGAAGCCAGGCCGTCGGCGCGGATGAATTCCGCCACCTGCGGCGGCAGGTGCGGCAGATATTCGGTGGTGATCACTTCGGTGCGGGAGCGGGTCACCAGATCGCCGAAGCCCTCGGTGAACTTGATCTCGGACAGGCGCGCCCGTTCCGCGCTGCGCTGGCCCCAACCGGCGCGGCGGCGGAAGGTGGTTTCGTCCAGATCGCAAAGATAGATGGAGCCGGTCTCGGCGCCCAGCAGCGAGATCACCTGGCGCAGCGTGAGGTTCAGAATTTCGTCCAGATCGAACGACTGGGTGGCGATCACCGCCATGGCGTTCAGCGCATTCAGTTCGCGGTTGCGCCGCCGGATTTCGTCTTCCGCGCGCTTCTTCTCGGTCATGTCGAGCAGGAAGCCCTGGTAGCGCTCGATCTTCCCGGCTGCGTTGCGGGTGGCGAAGCTGCTTTCCATGGCGGTCAGCAGCGTGCCGTCCTTGCGGCGCAGCGTGACTTCAAAATTGCGGACGTAGTTGTGCAGTTCGACTTCCCGCCGGAACACGTCTCGCTGCTCCTGGGAGGCGTAAAGCTCGGCGTCCACGTTGAGCGCCATCATTTCCTCGCGGCTGGCGTAGCCCAGCATGCGGACGAAAGCGTCATTGCAATCGAGCAGTTTGCCTTCGGGAGTGGCGACGAAAACGCCTTCCTGCATCTGCTCGAACAGCAGCTTGTATTTCTCCTCGGCGATGCGCCGGTCGGTGGTGTCGCGCACCACGTGGATGGTGCCCTTCTGCTGGCTTCCCTGCTCCACGTACGACGAGGTGGAAACCATGCAGAAGCCGCCAAAGCAGGGGTCGGGTCCTTCGTGGAAGCCCTCTTCGGCGATGCCCGCAATACGGACATCCTTTCCATTGCCCGCGATCGTGCGGCAATACGTCTTCGCAGAGCTGCCCACGACGTCGGCGGGCGCCTGGTCCAGGCGCTGCAGCAGGGCATGGTTGGCCTTCATGATGCGGAATTCAGAATCGTGCAGCAGAACCAGGTCATGGATGGAATCGAAAGTGTTGGTCCACTGCCGATGGGAGCGCAGAATCTGCTCCACCAGGCGCAGGTTTTCCACCGCCAGCCCCAATTGATGGGCGGTGGTAACCAGAAATTCCATTTCGTCGGGAGAGTAGCGAACGCGATGGCGGCTGCCCAGAGCCAGGGTGCCGATCACCGATTTCTTGCCCAGAACCGCCACCATTACGACGTGATGAAAGCCTTCCTGCCGGAGATAGGGGCGAACGCTGTCGGACGCCGCCGAGGTTACCAGCACGACCGGCACGGTGCCGTTGAGCGTGCGTTCAAAGTCATCGTCCATGGGAACCGCAAGTCGGCCCTGCAGGAAATTCTTGGACAGGCCGATCTGTTGCGCAATGACCATCTGATCGCCTTCGAGCAGACGGAACCAGGCGGCATGGGCGCGCATCAGCCCTTTGAGTTCTTCAAGCGCCGTGGCCATGATGGGCCCGTGATGCTGGGCCCGAGTGATGCTGGTGGTCAGCGCATTCACTACGCCCAGGCGGCGCATGTGCAACTTATAATCGTCGAAAACCAGCAGCATCATGCTCAATCCGGCCAGCAGGCTGACCATCAGGGTGAATCCGGAAGGCAGATGCGAGCTGATCGGGGTCCCAGTGAAGATGTAAAAGAAGCATGCTGATGCTAAGCAGCCAGGGACCAATTTCCCAGCGCGCCCAGCGGTAACGAATCAGGCGAAAGGCGGCGGTTACGGCGACAATGCGGTACGCCACTTCAAGCGCCACGCGCAGGGTAATCGACTCCGGCCAGAGCCAGACTCGAGCCACGGCGAAGCCCATGACGGTCAGAGTAATCAGCAACAGGGGCAGCAGGAGCCCGCGGGCGTGGGTGTAGACAAAAATGGCGGCCGCAAACAGGCACACCGCCAGCACAAACTCGGCCTGCGAGATCGCGATCAGATAAGCCGGGACGGGCCCGGCCGCGTGTTCCGCCAGGGTCCAGCGCGACACAAAGTAGGCCAGCCAGCCCAGGGTCCAAATCAGCAGATAGCGCTCGCGAAAGGCGCGAAAAACCAGCAGGCTGGCGGCCAGCAACACCAGCGCCGCCGACTCCTGCGGAGTCAAGCCGGGGACAGTGAGGTCCCCCAACGCAAGCCAGGTAGAGAAACTCAATAGATTCATCGCAACCAGGGGTTAAGCGCTCCCTCTCTTAATAGCACGCATACCCGGATGGACAGTGGGCTTTCCCTGCCCTTCTGGTTACTTTCGGAATCTCGGAACTACGGTAGAATTGGCCATAGACTCTAGAAAACCATGCCAGTTGACCGCATCCTGGTTGTCGACGACGAGGAAACCATCCGCGAAATTGTATCCTCCATGCTGACCACCGCCGGCTACAAGTGCCGACAGGCCGGCTCCGGAATGGAAGCGCTGGCGCTGCTCGAATCCGGCGAAGAATTTGAGCTCATGCTGTCCGACCTGATGATGGCCAATCTGGACGGTATCGGCCTGCTCGAAAGAACCAAGGAACGCTTTCCCGAAATGCCGGTGGTGATGGTTACCGCGGTGCACGATATCTCGGTGGCGCTGGCCGCGATCCGCAATGGCGCCTACGACTACCTGCTGAAACCTTTCGAACGCGAACAACTGCTGGCCACCGTCCGCCGGGCGCTGGAGAATCGCCGCCTGAAGCAGGAAAACCGCGCCTACCAGACCGGACTGGAATCGCTGGTCGCGGCCCGCACCGACCAATTGAAAAAGGCCCTGGTCGATCTCGAGCGTTCCTACGACATCACTCTCGAGGCGCTGGGTGGCGCGCTCGATTTGAAGGACGCCGAGACCGAAGGCCATTCCCGCCGAGTCACGGCGTTCACCATCGCCATCGCGCGGGCCATGGGCCTGCCCAAGAGTCAGATTGATGTGATTGCCCGCGGCGCGTTTCTGCACGATATCGGCAAGATGGCGATCCCCGATAAGATCCTCACCAAGCCCGGCGCCTTGACCCCGGAAGAAGTCACCATCATGCGCGAGCACTGTTACCACGGCTACCAGATACTGAACCGGATTCCGTTCCTGGCCGAAGCGGCCGAGATCGTCTATTCCCACCAGGAACGCTACGATGGGACGGGATATCCGCGCGGACTGAAAGGCGATCAGATCCCGCTCGGGGCCCGCATGTTCTCGGTGGCCGACACGCTCGATGCCATCACTTCCGACCGTCCCTATCGCCCCGCCCAAACCTTGCAGGCGGCCCGCGAGGAGATTGAGCGCTGGTCGGGACGGCAGTTCGATCCCGAGGTGGTCAAAGTGTTCCTCGCCATGCCGGAAAATATCTGGGGCGATTTACGGCGACAGATCGGCGCGCAAGCCGACCGCTTCGCTTACTCTTCCAGCGCCAAGAGTTCTTCCTAGATTTTCACTCCGCAGTAGCTTTCCGGCACGAAGCTCTTTACCGCGGGCCAAAGGATTCGCAAGGAGCGAAGAGACCCATTTAAGCTTGGCTTCATATAGCCAGTAATAAGTCGCATTGCCGTTTCGGCAGGCAGCGATTTCGCAGCGCCTTACATCCAACCAGGCTGGCGGTGGTTGCCGAGGTTATGCCTATGACTGTGCTCCGTTCGTGCCGGCTGGGTGTTTGGTTCTGGCTTTGGCAACCATGCCCTCCACGCCCAGGCTCAGGACAAGGATCTGGATAAAGATCAGGACCAGGATCAGAAGCGGAATCTCCCCCCTCACGCCATCGCCGACGGAACCACATTTCTGATCCGACTCGCGGAGAAGCTCGATGTCAACCAGGTCCAGCCGGGGAAGCGCTTTAAAGCCAAACTGGAAGAAGACATGATGGCGCCGGATGAAAGCATGATTCTCCATGGCAGCAAGATCAGGGGACATGTGAGCGCGGTGGGTAACGGATTTCATCCCCGCCTGCTGCTCAGTTTTGACGAAATTGAAACTCCGCACGGATGGGCGCCCCTGATCGCAACCATCACCGCCATTCCCGGCGAGCACGGCCTGACCACCGGCGACGAAGGCCAGATCGAACGGGAAGGGCAAGGGCGGCAGCCCGCATCACGACGCGGATTCCGATGGAATCGCCGCCAAAGCCGGGGTTGCCGCGGGCGTGATGCGCGCCGTCTTCAGCGACCACCGGCTGCAACTGCAGAAAGGCACCATCCTCGAAGTTCGCCTGGATCGTCCCCTACAGATCCCGCAGCACTGACGGCAGTCTGTGTGGGGCGGACACTCTTGTCCGCCGCCTTTGACTTTGATTTGCTCCGCGGCTCTCCCTTACGCGAGCTTCTCTCATATTTTCCAGTCTGAAATTCAAAGTCCAAAGCGGCGGACAAGAGTGTCCGCCCCACACATGCAGTCTCTCCCCGGGCTGTGGCATCATGTATGGCCTATCCTCAAGGATTGGTCAGGAGAGATTCTATGAAAACTACGTTCGCCTTGCTGTTTGCCTTGCTGGCATGCACGGTTGCTCTCACCCAGGATCGTCCTACCATCGCCGCCCAACCCAACAGCGTCTTTGTCGGCGCTGACGGAAAGTTCGAAGCCAATCCCGATACTGCTCTCATGCAATTCAATATCTCCGCCCAGGAAGCCACCTCGCGCGAGGCTTACGACCACGCTGCCAAGTCCACCGAGCAAGTGCGGCAGATCCTGCGCTCGAATGGGATCGATCCCAAGACGGCGGAGATCGGCGCCCTTTCGCTGCAACCGGTTTATGACTACAAGACCGCGAAGCGCAAGCTCGTGGCCTACCGGGTGAACGCGAGTGTTTCGCTGAAGCTGAAGGATTTTTCCAAGGTGGCGCCCATCGTGCAGCAACTCGCCGATGCCGACATCACCGACACGCAGTCCTTGAACTACACGCTCGAAGACATGGACGCAGCCAAGGCAAAGGCCGTTGACGATGCCTACCGGCGGGCGCATGAATCGGCAGCGGCGCTGGCCCGCAGCGCGGGGCGCACCCTGGGAGAATTGTCCTACGCATCGGTGGATACCTTTGACAACGTGCGACCGATGCCCATGGCTGGAGCCATGATGAGAATGAATGTGGCCGGGGCCGCGCCCGCGCCCACCGAAGAGTTCACCCCGCAGACCGTTTCCGTGACGGCCCACGTGAATGCGCTGTTTAATGTTGAAGTAAGTGTTGCGATGTGGGCGGGCGCCCTCGCCCGCAGCCTTGGCTTTGGTTCGCTCGCCGTCAAAACAAAATGAAAGTCAAAAGCGGCGGGCGAGTGCGCCCGCGACCACATGAAGCGTAACACTACCTCGGAATGCGGCTGGCATCCAGCGGGAACTTCGCGCTGGATCACCATTTCCAGGGTCGTGCCGGCTTCCATCCTGACGTCGTTGCCGCGGCTCAGAAGTCCGATGGCGGTGCCGATTCCGCCGCCGACTCCGGCGCCGATCAGGCCGCCCTTGACGCCGTTGCTGAGGCCGCCGATTACCGCCCCGGTCCCGGCGGCCGTGGCCACGGTCTTGGCCTTCTCGCCGGTCTGGCTGTCCTGGCGGATCGTGCCTTCTTCGTCTTTCATCGAAGTCTTTTCGGCCCCGGGAACATTCTCGACCGCGCCGGGCAGCACCACCGTGTAGCCGCTGGGATAGATAAGCGTGCTGAAGTGCATCAGGACTTCGGCCCGGCCCTTGATTCGTCCACCCCGCTTGACGCTCGCTGATCCGGCCCTGCACATAGGTCCCGGCGGGAATCACGATGCGATCATTGATGACGACCGGAAACGTGGTCACCGCGTACACCGCATCGCCTTCGCGCGCGTTTTTGGTGGAAAGGGATTGCTTGAGAGCCAGCGGCACTTTGGTGCCGGAAGGAATCGTTAACTGGCTGGCGTCAGCGGTTGAGGCAGGAGGCGCCTGAGCCACGGCCAGGCCGCACACCAGGAACATCACAATGATTGTGCGCATCGATGAACTCCCCAAAGCACAGGCCAAACGCGATGGCGCCGGCATGGCCCGATATCACACTGCGATATCCACTACGATGCAAATTCGGGACCGAAAGTTTGTCGCAATCTTCGTCGGGGCTCGCCTACACGCTGGCCGACCGCTGGTTCTCCCTGACGTTTCCCATGAACTGGGACTGCAGGCGCTGGGCACAGAGTTCGCCGCAGACATGCAGAGTGCCTTCGCGCTGGGCAATTTCGTCATCCCAGGGACAGAGGTAGAGCACCGGCCGGTTGAATTCCACGAACGAAGTCCACATCAGCCACCAGCGGTCGGTGGCTCCCTTCAGCGTCCCGCAATTGGGGCCGGCACAGCGATACATCAGGTTTGCGGGCGCAGATGGTTTCACAGCTTTCATCCTCAACTCCCAGGGCAAACAAATTCGTCCATCGACATTCTAGCGGAAGTGAGGCCCATCGGAGGGGCGAGGGCTACTTGTAAATCAGGTACTTCTGGCGCAGCAGGAGGAATTTCTCAAGCGGCTCGCGCCAGTCTTCGGTAATACGGCGGGGATCCTGGCCGGCAGCAATCGCATCGTACGCCGACTGGTTACCCAATAGCTCGATCAAGCGCTCCATGTGGTATTGCTCGGGATACAGTTTGTGCAGCGCCGAGGCCAGTTCAACGCCCAGTTCACCCGTGTCCAGGGCGTTGCGCTCAATCACGAAAATGTTGACCCCTTCGCACTTCTGGCCGGAGTAGTTGCTCGCGCTGGGGGTGAAGGTGATGGGGACAAAACGCACGCCGGAAATGTTTCTCGCATTCAAATATTGCGCCAGTTCCGTGGCCTTGATCCAGGGCGCGCCCAGCAACTTCGAAGGGCGTGTCAGTGCCGCGGCCCACGGAGACGTTGGTGCCTTCGACCAGTCCCACGCCCGGGTAGAGAGTCGCTTCGGTGAGGCTGCGCATGTTGGGCGAAGGATTGATCCAGGGTAAGCCGGTAGCGTCATACCAGTCGCCGCGCATCCATCCGTCCATGGGCACGACCGTCAGCCGGGCATTGATGTTGCGCTCGCTGTTAAACATCTTCGCCAGCTCGCCCATGGTCATGCCATGACGGACGGGAACGGGGAAATAGTTTACGAAGCTTTCGCGACCCGGATCGGGGATGGCGCCCTGCACAAAAGAACCCGTAATCGGATTCGGACGGTCGAGGACGATGATTTCAATGTCGGCCTTGGCCGCGGCTTCCAGAAAATATCCCAGGGTGGTTTCGTAGGTGTAAAAGTGGCTGCCAACGTCGTGGACATCGAACACCACCGCGTCGAGAGTTTTTAGAACTTCGATGGACGGCCGGCGCTGGGCGTCCTTCGCGCCGTAGACGCTGTAGACGGGAACGCCGGTGACAGCATCTTTTGTGTTGGCAACGTCGGTCGTGTCCAGTTCGCCGGTCACGCCGTGTTCGGGACTGAAGATTGCGTCCAGCGAGATGCCCGGCGCCTGGGCCAGAACGTCGATGGTGCGGCGTCCCTGCGAGTCCACGCCGGTCTGGTTGGTGAGCAGTCCGATTTTCTTTTTGCCGGTGGAGGCTCGCAGCACATCGAAATTGTGGGCCTCGAGCACGTCAATTCCGCTCTGCACCGTTCCGTTACGCGTGGCCACGCGGCGGGCCGCGGTCTGGGCTTCGTTGTATCCCGTGATGCTCTTCCAGCGCAGCTCGTCCTTCTCGCTGACGGTAAGCGGCAGAGCTGCCGCAACCGCCGTGGCAACCTTGGAGCGCAAGCGCGATCGCGCTTCCCTTCCCCCGAGGATGGACGGCGTTGGTCAGCAGAATGATGTAAGTCTGCGTCGTAGGATCGATCCACAGCGAGGTGCCGGTAAACCCGGTGTGCCCAAACGATCCCACCGGGAGAAGATCGCCGCGATTGCTCGAAAACGGCGAATCGATGTCCCAGCCGAAACCGCGGAGCACCTGAGCCGTCGGCGGTTGCTGCGGCGTGGTCATCTTCTCGACCATGTCTCGCGGCCAGGATCGGGCTGCCCTTCAGCAGGGCGCGAGCAAACTTTGAGAGATCGTCGGCAGTCGAGAAAACTCCGGCATGCCCAGCCACGCCGCCCATGCGGCGCGCCCGCGGATCATGCACCACGCCGCGCAGCATCTTGCCCTGTTCGTCATATTCGGTGGGAGCGATCTTCGGATCGCCAGGCGGCTGGCGGCAGAAAGCGGGTGTGCGACATCTGCAGCGGGAGCGAAGATTTTCCGGGCGCAGTATTGATCGAGAGTGGTTCCGGTCACGCGTTCCACCAGCGCGCCCAGCGCGATGAAGTTGGTATCGCTATAGAGGAAACGGGACCCGGGCGGATACGCCGGCTTCTCCGCAAAGGCCAGCCGCAAGCCGGCGTCGCGCCCCTGCCACGGCGGATCCAGATCGAAGTCTTCGCGCAGGCCGGAGAAGTGCGTCAACAGGTTGCGGACGGTGATGTCCTCTTTCCCATTCGCGGCGAATTCGGGAATGTATTTTGCCACCGGATCATTGACCCGGACTTCGCCCTTTTGCACCAGTTGCATCACCGCCGTGGTGGTGGCGACGACTTTGGTAAGTGACGCGATGTCAAAAATAGTGTCCGCGGTCATGGTCTCGCGCCGCGGCTCTAACGCGCGATTGCCGAAGGCCTTGCGATAGACCACCTGTCCGTTGTGCCCGACCAGCAGCACCGCGCCAGGAATCTGATGGTCATGGATGGCATCGAGGACGATGGAGTCAAGGACTGCCAGGTTCGGGGCGTTGGCGCTCTTTACTGTGGCCGCCGAAGCCGGCAGAGGAAGAAGGCTGACCAGAAACACGGACGCGGCAAGGCAATAGGTCCGCACACGGCGAGTTGTAAAAATTGAGTGGATGCCTTGAATTTACACAAGCGGCGCGGCAATGCTCAAGGAACTGAAGTAAGGGGGTGCCGTTTGAGGCATCGCCGAGCATCCCGCTAATCGCGCCGGCCGTCGTAGCGCCGGCGGTCCGGGCGGGCGTCCCGCCCACCCGGTCGTGGGCGGAAGGCCCGCGCGAACAGCTTTCCCTTTCGCCAACCTCAGGCCAGGTCGTAGCGATCAAGGTTCATCACCTTGGTCCACGCCGCCGCGAAGTCTTTCACAAACGCCTCCTTCGAGTCGTTAGACGCATAGACTTCTGCGAGTGCCCGGAGCTGGGAGTTCGAACCGAAGACGAGATCGACACGCGAGGCAGTCCACTTGACCTCATTGGTCTTCCGGTCGCGCCCTTCGTAGACGTCTCCCGAGCCGTTGGACTGATTGGACGGCTGCCACTTCGTATTCATGTCCAGCAGGTTGACGAAGAAATCATTCGTCAGCGTCTCGGGCCGCTTGGTGAAGACGCCGTGTTTGGCCTGTCCCGCGTTCGCATTCAGGACGCGCAGGCCGCCGACCAGGACGGTCATCTCGGGAGCAGTCAGTTTCAGCAACTGCGCCCGATCCACCAGCAGCTCCTCAGCCGACAGCGTCTGTCCCTTGCGGAGATAGTTGCGGAACCCGTCAGCTACCGGCTCCATCACGGCAAACGCGTGCACGTCGGTCATCTCCTGCGAAGCGTCCGTGCGTCCCGGCGAGAACGGGATTTTCACCTCGTGCCCGGCGTTCTTGGCGGCTTTCTCGATCGCCGCATCGCCGCCCAGAACGATCAGGTCGGCCAGCGAGACTTTTTTCCCTCCAGACTGCGAAGCGTTGAATTCCTTTTGGATCGCTTCCAGCTTCGGCAGAACCTTCGCCAGTTCAGCCGGCTGGTTCACTTCCCAATCCTTTTGTGGCGCCAGGCGAATGCGCGCTCCGTTCGCCCCGCCGCGCTTGTCGGAGCCGCGGAACGACGCCGCCGATGCCCAGGCAGTCCGGACCAGTTGGGAGATCGACAATCCGGATGCGAGGATCTTCGCCTTCAGAGCAGCAATGTCCTGCTCCCCGATCAACTTATGATCCACGGCGGGAACCGGATCTTGCCACAGCAGCGTCTCCTTCGGAACCAGCGGGCCAAGGTACCGCGGAATCGGCCCCATGTCGCGGTGCGTCAGCTTGAACCACGCCCGCGCAAAGGCGTCTGCGAACTGGTCCGGATGCTCGTAGAAGCGCCGTGAAATCTTTTCGTAAGCAGGGTCGAACCGCAAAGCGAGGTCCGTGGTCAGCATGGAGGGCGCGTGCCGCTTCGAGGGATCGTGCGCATCCGGCACCGTGCCGCTGCCTGCGCCATTTTTCGGTGTCCACTGGTGCGCACCGGCCGGGCTCTTGGTCAGTTCCCATTCGTAGCTGAACAGGTTGGTGAAGAAGTTGTTGCTCCACTTCGTAGGCGTCGTGGTCCAGATGACTTCCAGACCGCTGCCGATCGTGTCACCACCACAACCTTTGCCCAGTTTATTCTTCCATCCCAGGCCTTGATCCTCGATGTTCGCGCCTTCCGGGTCGGCTCCCACATAATCAGCGGGAACGCCGGCACCGTGGGTTTTGCCGAATGAATGTCCGCCGGCAATCAGCGCAACCGTCTCCTCGTCATTCATCGCCATGCGGGCGAAAGTCTCCCGGATATCCCGCGCCGCGGCAACCGGATCCGGCTTTCCATTCGGCCCTTCCGGATTCACATAGATCAGGCCCATTTGCACCGCAGCCAGCGGATTCTGCAAGATCACGATCGCCGCTGTAGCGCTCGTCCGCCAGCCACTTGCCTTCCGGGCCCCAGTAGATGTCCTCTTCTGGCTCCCACACATCCTCGCGCCCGCCGCCAAAACCGAAAGTCTTGAAGCCCATCGATTCCAGGGCGACGTTGCCTGCGAGAATCATGAGGTCGGCCCAGGAGATTTTCCGCCCATACTTCTGCTTGATCGGCCACAGCAGCCGGCGCGCCTTGTCCAGGTTCACATTGTCGGGCCAGCTATTGAGCGGCGCGAAGCGCTGCTGACCGCTTCCGGCGCCGCCGCGGCCGTCGCCGATGCGGTATGTGCCCGCGCTATGCCACGCCATGCGGATGAACAGCCCTCCGTAGTGCCCAAAGTCGGCCGGCCACCAGTCCTGCGAGTCCGTCATCAAGGCATTCAGGTCCTTGATCACCGCATTCAGGTCGAGACTCTTGAATTCTTTCGCGTAATTGAACTCCTTGCCCATCGGATCGGACAGCGGAGAGTGCTGATGCAGGACCTTCAGGCTCACCTGATTCGGCCACCAGTCGGTATTCGTGTAGGATTTGCGAGCGCCGTGCGCTACTGGGCACTTCGACTCGGTTGCGGTGTTCTTTTCCTTAGCTTCGGGGACAACACTTCCCGATGAAGTCGCGCGTGTATTTTCCATATGTTTCCATCCTTCGAATCTTGATTGAGTACGGCATGAAAAAAATTATTTTTTGGCGCTGCAGCGGCGGCAGAGGCCAAAGACCTCGACCAACGGCTGCGTCAGATCAAAGCCATCCGGCAGATGCCGGGACAGCCGGTTGAAATCGATGAACTCTCCTTCGATGTCCTGCACCGATTTGCACCGGGAGCAGACCAGGTGGTGATGAGGTTTAAGATTGCCGTCCACGCGTAACGTGGCCGAATGAGGAGTGACTTCTCGCAGCAACCCGCACTCGATGAAGAGCCGCAGATTGTTGTAGACCGTGGCCAGAGAAATGGACGGAATGCGGCGCCGCACCGCGGCGTAGATGTCTTCCGGGGAATAGTGTCCGTGGGCAGCGATGACGGCCTCATAGACCACCTGGCGCTGGTGCGTGACCGCCAACCCGTGCTTCGCGGCCAGCTCACGGAACTGTTCATGGGTGAGACGCATGATTATCGGATGAGAATCATTATAGAACGATAGAGAGCAGTGTCAACCGCAATGTTGCCTGTGACGCCCGAATTCGCACGGCCGAGACTGGAGCGCTCGGCCTCTCGACCACCATCATCGGGGCCCGCTTTGGGGGTACGAGTTCTGACAAGCGGCCCGGTCAATGCCGTCGCCACCGCACCTTTACCCATCCCGAGAACTTTGTTATAACCCGAACATCAAGCACATCACTCCCTTGTCAGAAAGCTCTTCCTCGCCGAAGACCAGTAGCCAGGCCGCTCGCTTCCCTGCTCCCGCCTTCGAGCGGCAGGACGCGATCTTTGCCCCGGCGTTCGACGTCATACAAAAGAGCATCGCCCAAGCGGCCTTTCCCGCCGCTTCCATCGCGGTGACCTGCCGGGAAAAATTAGTCGCGCTGAAGGCTTTCGGCCGTTTCACCTATGATCCCGCATCTCCTCCCGTCACCACCGCCACCGTCTTTGATCTGGCTTCGGTCTCCAAGGCGGTTGCGACCACCAGCATGGCGATGATTCTCTATGAGCGCGGCCTCATCGACCTGGAAGCGCCCGTGGTCAGCATCGTGCCTGAGTTCGCCGGCAGCGATGCGCGGCGCAGCGGCGTGACCGTGCACATGCTGCTGGCGCACTCCTCCGGGCTGCCCGCGTACGAAAAGCTTTTTTTGAAGGCAAAGACCAGGGAAGAACTGCTCGCGGCCGCATTCATCACCCCACTTGCGGCCGATCCGGGCACGAAAGCTGTGTACAGCGACATCGGCTTCATCATTCTCGCGACCGCGCTGGAGCGTGTTGCCGATGAGGGTCTTGACCGTTTCTGCCAGCGCGAACTATTCGGCCCGCTGGGCATGTCGCACACCGCGTTCAACCCACCGACCGCCTGGCGCGCTGCGATTCCGCCCACTGCCGATGACCGCGCTTTCCGAAAGCGGATGATCCAGGGCGAAGTGCAGGATGAAAATGCCAGCGTGCTGGGCGGCGTGGCGGGACACGCCGGCTTGTTCGCGACCGCGGAAGACCTGGCGATTTTTTCTAACATTCTTCTGCAAGGAGGTCGCCCTCTGGTCCGCCCGGAAACCCTGGCGCTCTTCACTCGCCGGGAAACCGCGCCAGCCGGCACCTCCCGGGCATTGGGCTGGGACACGCCTTCCTCGCCCTCGCAGTCGGGAAAATATTTCTCGGCCCGTTCGTTTGGGCATCTGGGCTATACCGGCACATCGCTTTGGATCGATCCCGAGCGCCAGCTTTCCATCACTTTGCTGACCAACCGGACCTGGCCCGACTGCAGCAATAAAACCATCAAGGATGTGCGGCCCGCCTTTCACGATGCCGTGGTGGAAGCGCTGGAGAAGAAGCTTTGAAGCGAGCAGCGAGTCGATCGAGCGAGAACCTTAGCCGGCTTACCACCGAACAGCCCAATCGCGCTTCGGCGGACCTGGATTTGAAGTCATCGCTGGAAATCGTCAGCGTCATCAACTCCGAGGACGCCCGGGTAGTGGACGCAGTGCGGCGCGCCCTGCCCCAGATCGCGCGCGCCGTCGGCTTGATCGCGAATGCTCTGAAGCGAGGCGGAAGGCTGATCTACGTCGGCGCCGGCACCAGCGGCCGGATTGCGGCGCTCGACGCGGCGGAGTGTCCGCCCACGTTCAACGTCGATCCCCGGACCGTGCAGTTCATCATGGCCGGCGGCCCCGCCGCCCTGGCCTCGGCCGTGGAGGCGAACGAAGACTCCCGCGAACTGGGCCAGCGTGACATGGCGAAAAGAAAACCGGGCCGGAACGACGTGATCGTAGGGATCGCGGCCAGCGGACGTACTCCGTTCACCGTCGCCGCCGTCGAATATGCGCGGAGTAAAGGCGCGCACACGGTTTCCGTCACCTGCAATCGCAACACGCCGCTGCAACGCGCGGCGCACCTCGCCATCGTGACCGAAGTGGGGCCGGAGGTGATCTCGGGATCGACCCGCATGAAAGCCGGCACGGCGCAGAAGATGGTGCTGAACATGCTTTCCAGCGGCGCCATGACTCGGCTGGGATACGTCTACGGCAACCTCATGGTCAACGTCACTCCAAGAAATTCGAAGCTGGCGGCGCGGGGCGTAGGCATTTTGCAGCAGGCCGCAGGGGTGAGCGAGGAAATTGCCCGAGCGGCCTTGCGGGCGGCCGGAAACAGCGTCCCGGTAGGACTGGTCATGCTACAAGCACAAGTGGACCGCAAGGAAGCAGAGCGAGCGCTGAAATCCGCCGGCGGCCATGTGCGGCGGGCGATTGCCGCCAGCGCGAAGCCTGTAGGTTTTTTAGAAGCGCCGGTCCCGCCCACCCCGGCGCGCACCGGACAGTGGCGCCGCCCTCGGGGGCGCGTCGCCCGCGACCACACAACGACACAACCAGGTAACCACACCACAATCAATCAACCACTCGACCGCGCCAAGACCCGCAGGCCGTGTCCTCCTGAGTAACAATTTCCTGGCTACGGTTTTCCGCGGTCGCCGTTAGAATAGACGGGCCTATGGACAAATTTGTGATCCGCGGGGGCAATCCGCTGCTGGGAACAATTCGGGTCAGCGGGGCCAAAAACGCCGCCCTGCCGGCCATGGCCGCTGCCCTGCTCACGGAAGACCCGGTCGTTCTGGAGAACATCCCGCAGGTGCGCGACATTGAAACCACCCGCAAACTGCTGGCCGCGATGGGCGCCGAAGTTGAACTCGGATACGGCCGCGCACAGCATCGCACCACGATTTGCGCCCGCAATCTTACCAGCCCCGAAGCGTCCTATGAACTGGTCAAGCAGATGCGGGCCTCCTCGCTTGTCCTGGGGCCGCTGGTGGCCCGCTGTGGCCGGGCTCGCGTCTCCCTTCCCGGCGGATGCGCCATCGGCGCCCGCCCCATCGACCTCCACATCAAAGGACTGGAACGCCTGGGCGCCAAAATCACGCAGGAGCATGGATACATCGAGGCCAGCGCCGATCGTCTCCAGGGCAACGAAATACTATTCGACAGAATCACCGTCACCGGCACGGAAGACTTGCTCATGGCCGCAACCCTGGCCGAGGGCGAAACCGTAATGCAGAACTGCGCCCGCGAGCCTGAAGTTGCGGACCTGGCCGACCTGCTCAACAAAATGGGAGCTCAAATTGAAGGCGCCGGTACTTCGACGATTCGGGTAAAAGGCATCAGCAAACTGCATGGTACAAAACACCGAATCATTCCGGACCGCATCGAGGCCGCCACTTTCATCATTGCCGGAGCCATGACCGGCGGAGATCTGAACGTCGCTGGCTGCGATCCCATCCATCTCGGCGCACTGTTAGAAAAGCTGGCCGAAGTCGGAGTCAAGACCCGGCAAACTACCGACTCGGTGCGCGTGATGGGCGACAATCCCATCAAAGCCGCGGACATTATCACTGAAGAATATCCCGGATTCCCCACCGACATGCAGGCCCAGTACATGGCACTGGCCACGCAGGCCGAGGGCACGTCGATCATCACGGAAAACATTTTTGAAAACCGATTCATGCATGCGCTGGAAATGGTACGCATGGGAGCGAACATCAAGATCGAGGGACGACGTGCGGTGGTGCGCGGCCCATCACCGTTGAGTGCAGCCGCAGTGTTGGCATCCGACCTGCGGGCTTCGGCATCGCTGGTACTGGCGGCGCTGGTGGCGGAAGGCGAGTCGATCATCGACCGCGTTTACCACATCGACCGCGGCTACGAAAATATCGAAGAAAAACTCAAAGGTGTAGGCGCGCAAATTCGCCGCATCGGAGAAATTCTGCCCAAGCGGGCGGCGGCGCCGGCCCGAATGTAGTGTGGTCGCGGGCGACTCGGCCGCGCGCTCGTGCAAACCGGAAAACTTAAAGAAAATCCGCAGGGTGCCCCGCCCAAGCGAAGCTTGGACCCTTTACTGCAGTGGCGAACTTACGCTGCGTCGCCTGCCTTTGAATCTTGCTCGAGTACAATGTTCCCGTTCCGCGGAGGACGTTCATGCCATCGCGCTTTCTGTCCCTGGTTTTCGTGCTGCTGCTGGCTTCTCTCACCGTCCGCGCCCAGACCCCGGAACTGTCGAGGCCGGTGCAGGAATTCGTGCGCGTGAACCCCGGCAAGATTGTCCTCACGCACGTGCGGATCATTGACGGCACCGGAGCACCGGCCGTCGACGATCAGAATGTCGTGATCGAGAACGGCAAGATCACGGCTATCCACCCGGGCGCCGATCTCGCGGCCGACAAGAACACCACGGTCCTCGATCTTCGCGGACACACCCTGATCCCGGGCCTCGTCGGCATGCACGATCACCTGTTTTATATTGCGCGGCCGAATCTCGACAGCCGGCGGCACTTTGACGATCCCGTCGTGGTGCCGCAGATGACTTTCTCCGCGCCGCGTCTCTATCTGGCCGGCGGCGTCACCACCATGCGCACCACCGGCAGCGTCGAAACCTACGCCGACCTGAACCTGAAGCGCGACATCGACGCCGGCAAGCTTCCCGGACCGCATCTGGACGTCACCGGACCCTATCTTGAAGGCAGCCCGAGTTACTTTCTCCAGATGCCGCACCTGACTGGCCCCGACGACGCGCGGCAGACCGTGGAGTACTGGGCTGATCGCGGAGTAACCTCCTTCAAGGCCTACATGAACATCACGCGCGCCGAGTTGAAGGCCGCGATTGATGCCGCCCACAAGCGCGGCATCAAAGTGACCGGCCATCTCTGCTCGGTGACCTACAAAGAGGCGGCCGAGCTTGGCATTGATGATCTCGAGCATGGCTTCTTCGTCAACACGCAGCTTGATACCGACAAGAAACCCGATGTCTGCAGCCAGAGCGAAGGCGATGAAACTCTTGCCCGCATGGCTCCGGACACTCCCGAGGCAAAAGACCTGATCAATACGCTCATCAGTCATCACGTGGCTATCACCTCCACTCTGCCCGGTCTTCGAAGGAGACTTAGGTGGAGGGCGTCCGCCGTTGCGGCAGCAGGCTCTGGACGCAATGAGTCCACAGTCGCGCGAAGATTTCTTCCTGCTGCGGCAACCGCGCCCCGCTTCCGCGCCGGCGCCGAAGATTGATCCCGCGCTGCTGTGGAAGCATGATCTGGAACTCGAACGCGCCTTCGTCGCCGCCGGAGGACTGCTGCTCGCGGGACCTGATCCTACTGGCCGGGGCGACGTGCTGCCGGGATTCGGAGATCAGCGCGAGATTGAATTACTGGTCGAAGCCGGATTCTCGCCCGTCGAGGCCATCAAGATTGCCACGCTGAACGGGGCAGTTTATATGGGTAAAGACAAACAGATCGGCTCGATCGCCGCGGGGAAGAACGCTGATCTGGTCGTGATCAAAGGGGATCCTTCGAAGCAGATTTCAGATGTCGAGAATGTCGAGATTGTTTTCAAAGATGGCGTGGGGTACGACTCGCGGAGGCTGCTGGATTCGGTGCGGGGGCGATATGGGCAGTATTAAGCCTTGAATTTGGGCGCGAGCGCCCCGGCTCGTGCCCGGGTGGCCCACTCAAGCCCGGTTTTGGCTTGAGTGGGGATGTTCTGCTGCTGGACAGCGCCTTTCTGCCGCTCGTTCCTGTTCTCGGATCGTCTATTCCGATATTCCGACCCGATCTCCAGTGTCCCTCACAGCCGGTTGACGTGACACAGCCGTCCCTCCACTTTGCAAATCGCCGCTGCTTGCGGTGATCTGCTCCGGTGGGATGACGGCATTGAGGAAATCTGAACATCCCCACTCAAGCCAAAACCGGGCTTGAGTGGGCCACCCGCCGTGGTATGTCCCACTTGCGGTGGTAGAGCTGTGGATCGGTAACACCGTTGCGATCTGGCAGTCTGGTCCTCCGTCAGATAAAGGCATCCCATGAGGGGCGTATTTCAGGGTTAAGGTTCTTTGCGCCGCCTTGGGCGTTGGATGGATGGGGACGGCGATTGTTAGAAGACTCTCCAGACGAAGTGGGCGATCAGGGCGAAGAGCACAATCATGAATCCGGTAATCCAGATCAGGAACCTGGCGGTTAGCTTCGGGGACTCGATTTCTTTTTTGTCCATGGCGTCAGGATACGCTCATGCGAGAGCTTTGCCGAGCTTGCGCTCGGCTGGGCAGGTGAGACATCCTTCGCCTTCCTCAGGACGCTCTGCCCCTACGTGGTTCGTGGAAATAAAAAAAGGCCGCGATGTTTTATCGCGGCCTGGTCTGGTTAGGGTTTGAGGCAGCGCGGGCGAGGGCGCCCGCGCCACACAAAGAGCGCTTAGTGGCGGCCTCCGCCGTGTCCACCGCCGCCGAAACCGCCACGGCCGCCGCGTCCGGGGCCACCTCGGCCTCGTCCTCGGCCACCGCCGCCTCCGCCGCCGGGGCGACGTCCGCGGTCTCCACCACGGTCGGGACCACGATCTCCGCTGCGTTCCGGGCCGCGGTCACTCGGGGCGCCGCCGGCTACCGGGGCGTCGCGGTTGAAGTTGGGTTCGTCGTCGGCGAAGTCGGCGCCGCCTTCGATGGTCAGCGCGGGGGCATGAGCGGGTTCACCGCCGCCGCTCTCTCCTCCGCCGTTTTCCGGCGGAAGTTCACCGCCGCCCATCTTGGCGCGCTGCTCTTTCAGAATCGCTTTGCGCGACAGCCGGATGCGGTTGCCTTCGACGGCCAGCACTTTCACCAGCACCTGGTCGCCTTCTTTCAGTTCGTCGCGAACATCTTTAATTCGGTGCTCCGCGACTTCGCTGATGTGCAGCAGGCCGTCGGTGCCGGGGATGATCTCGACGAATGCGCCGAAATCCGCCAGCCGGGTGACTTTGCCGAGATAGGTCTTCCCGACCTCGGCCGTGGCCGTCAGGTCGCCGATGATCTGCAGGGCCTTGGCTGCCGAAGCCTCGTCGTTCGAGGCCACGTTGACCTTGCCCGAATCCTCGACGTCGATCTTCACGCCGGTCTGCTCGATGATGCTGCGAATCATCTTGCCGCCGGGCCCGATCACGTCGCGAATCTTGTCCACCGGAATCTGCAGGGTGTAGATACGCGGCGCGAAGGACGAAACCTTTTCGCGCGGAGCGGAGATGACCGCGTTCATCTTGTCGAGAATGTAGAGGCGCCCGCGCTGGGCCTGCGCCATGCGCCTCGCGCATGATCTGCGCCGTGATGCCGCCGACCTTGATGTCCATCTGCAGGGCGGTGATGCCGTCTTTGGTTCCGGCGACTTTGAAGTCCATGTCGCCGTAGTGATCTTCCGCGCCGGCGATGTCGGTCAGGATGGCGTAATGCTCGCCTTCCTTCACCAGGCCCATGGCGACGCCGGCGACCGGGGCCTTCAGGGGAACGCCTGCATCCATCAGCGACAGCGAGGCCCCGCAAACCGTGGCCATCGACGATGAGCCGTTCGATTCCAGAATGTCGGAGACCACGCGCATGGCGTAGGGCCAGTTGTCTTCTCCCGGAAGCACGTTCGCGATGGAACGCTCCGCCAGCGCGCCATGGCCGATTTCGCGGCGGCCAGCGCCGCGCAGAAATGCAACTTCTCCAACCGAAAACGGCGGGAAGTTATAGTGCAGCATGAAGCGCTTCTTGGCTTCGCCTTCGAAGACTTCGAGGCGCTGCATGTCGTCGCTGGTGCCGAGAGTGGTGGTGACCAGGGCCTGGGTTTCGCCGCGGGTGAAGATGGCGGATCCGTGGGTGCGGGGCAGGACGCCGACTTCGATCCAGATATCGCGGATCTGGTCGAAAGCGCGGCCGTCGGGACGGCGCTTCTGATCGATGACCTGTTCGCGGAAGATGCGTTCGCGCAGGGTCTCGAAGTAGTTCTTGAATTTCTTCTGCGCGGCTTCGTCTTCCGCCGGGATGTCCGCCTGCAGACCTTTCTTGAGTTCGCGGACCAGCGTGTAGCTTTCCGCCTTGGGATGTTTCTGGGTGTCGAGGCGGTCGGCCAGGTCAGCGCCGATGCGATTCTTCAGGTCGTTGAAGTAAGCCTGGTCGAACTCCGGCGGCGTGACCTGGCGCTTCGGCTTGCCTGCTTTTTGCCGCAGTTCGTTGATGGCGGCGCAAATCTTCTTGATTTCGGTGTGGGCGAACTCGATGGCGTCCACGACCGTCTCTTCCTTCACTTCCTTGGCGCCGGACTCGATCATCACGATGCCGTCGGCGGTGCCGACCACCATGATGTTCAGCAGGCTCTCGCGCATCTCGGTGTAAGTGGGATTGATGACGAACGCGCCATTGACCAGGCCGACGCGGACGGCGCCGATGGGACCTAGGAACGGAATGTCGGAGATGGTCAGCGCGGCCGAAGCGCCGTTGATGCCGGCGACGTCGGGATCGTTCTCGGTGTCGGCGGAGAGCACGAAGGCGATGACCTGGGTCTCGCACCGGAAGCCTTCCGGGAACAGCGGACGCACCGGGCGGTCAATCTGGCGGCTGGTGAGAATTTCGCGCTCGCTGGGACGGCCTTCGCGCTTGATAAAGCCGCCGGGGATGCGTCCGCCGGCGTAGGTGTATTCGCGGTAGTCGACGGTGAGGGGGAAGAAATCGATGCCCTCGCGGGGATCGGGATTGGCGGTGGCGGTGGCGAGAACGACGTTATCGCCAATGCGCACCACGGCCGAGCCGTGGGCCTGCTTGGCTAATTTTCCGGTTTCAAAAGAGATGGTTTTACCGCCGGCGAGTTCAACTGATACTTCTTGTTTCATGGTTCATTTCCTTTTGGCAGGAGGACACACGCGCGTCCGTTGGGAGAGGCTGCACAGTTGAAGGGCAAGAGCCAGTAGCGTTCTGGAGGGCCGGAAACACACCGTTCGCGGCTTTTTCCTTTGTTTCTTGAGGCCGTCTGCGCAACGGCCAGCTGATTCCGATGTTGTTCCGGCGCATACACCCCGAGCCGGGAACGGCCCCGCAGAAACCTATTTGCGCATGCCCAGCTTATGCACAACGGTCTTGTAACGTTCGGAATCGTATATCTTGAGGTAGTCCAGCAGGCGGCGACGCTTGCTGACCAGCATGAGAAGACCGCGGCGCGAGCCGTGGTCCTTCTGGTGCGTTTTGAAGTGGTCCGTCAATTGGCCAATCCGCTCGCTCAACAACGCGATTTGGACTTCGGGGCTGCCCGTATCGGTGGGATGCGTGCCGTACTGGTCGATGAGGGATTTCTTTTGCTCTCTGGCTAGCACTAACCTGATGCACTCCTGTCTTCTAGTTTCAATTTGATCGTAACGTGCATTTAAGGTAACACGCTGCCGACCGGAGTGTAAAGGCAAAGGGCTTCAGACGTCAGGCTCGGACGCCGCCTTCGGACCTCCGCAATTCCCTATCCGCGGCAGGGGGACTCATACCAAAGGGACGTGCCGGATTTAGCATCTGAATTAGTATAGTTATGCCGACTGCCATGACAGTGCGATGCGTTCAATGCGGCCAGGAGAATAATCCGCAATATCGTTTCTGCGGCATGTGCGGAGCTCCTCTCGGACCGCCTCCCCCGCCGGCCTCGCCTGAAGTGGGGCGCGAACGAATCAGAGTCCCGGTCAGCGGCCCTTCTTTTTTGGGGCTGGGAGATGAAAGATCTCGCGACCTGGACTACCTGTTGGAAGACGAGCCGCCTCGAGGCCACGCGCGGCTCTATCTTGCCCTCCTTACTGCTGGTCGCGAGCGGAGCCCTGCTGGCGTGGCACTGGCAACGTGATGGCTACCCCTGGTCGGGCGTTGTCCTGAAGCCGACAGCGAGTAGTGCTGCGCCGGTGAGCTCGCCCCCGGTTCCGGCTCCGGAGTCGGCCGCGGCAGCGGCTCCTGTACCCGTTGAGCCGACTGCGAACCCGGCGCCCCCGGAGGCGCAACCGGCGAGCAGCCAAGTCGCGCCGCCGCCCGCCGCGGGAACGGCGGCGAGTGCTGCTCCGGACAACCCGTCCGCTGCCGCGAAGCCCGCGGACCAAACCTCCCAGCCCATTGCCGCGAAGGCCGACGACGAAGCCTCGCAGCCCATCGACAGCTCAGATTCCAGCGAGGCCGCGCGCGAAAACGCCGGCCGCTGTTTCTCAACCGACGAGCGAGCCCGAGACTGCGGCACCGACGCGAAGGGAAACGCGGACTGCGAGCGCCTTGACCGCGGCGAAATCAGTTAGCCCCAAGCCTTCGCCGGCGGCTCCTGCGGACGCCTTCGAAGACCGTCTCGTGGCCGACGGCGAAAAATATCTGTATGGGCGAGGCGTTCCGGAGGACTGTGAGCGGGCGCAGAGAAACCTCCAGATCGGCGCTCGACAATCGAATGCCAGGGCGCAGACCTTGCTGGGCGCGATGTATGCCACCGGGCACTGTGTGAACCGCGATCTTCCCACCGCCTATCGCTGGTTCGCCAAGGCGCTCCACGGGGACCCTGGGAATTCGCGGGTGCAGCGCGATCTCGAAGTGCTCTGGAAACAGATGACGCCGGAAGAGCGGCAGTTGGCGATGAAAAGCCAGTAGCGGTTCGGCAAACCTGCTGAAGTCACCGGTGACCGGGTTTTTATTTCCAGTTACCCGTTCATGGTTCCCAGTTCTCAGTGGTGATGGGGGGCGGCGGTCTGGGGTGAACTCATGACCAGGCGTCCGTGTTGAACCCCTTTGGTGCTGATCAGGCGGTCGGCCAGTTTTTGCACTTCTTTGGACCGGCCGCGCAGTACCACCACCTCGAGGCAGCTTTCGTGGTCCAGGTGGGCGTGCAGCGTCGAGATGATGACGTGATGATGCTCGTGCTGGAGGTCGGTGAGTTTCTCGGGCAAAAGGCGGGTGTGGTGGTCATAGATGAGCGTAACCGTGCCCACGACGAAGGCGTCGGGAGCAACCACGGCGGAGCCCACCAGTCGCTCGCGAATGAGATCGCGAAAAGCTTCGGAGCGGTTCTCGTAACCTTTGCCGGCAATGAAGCGGTCGAAGCGGCGAAGCAGTTCTGTGTCGATGGCAACCCCGATGCGGCTTAGATCTCCCATTGAAGGCCCTCTCGGCAACAGTTTACTCTCGCTCATCGGCGGGTTGTGGACCGCGCGCGGACGCTGCTATCGTTTGGCGGCGCAGACCCTCGCGGTAACCGGTTCTGAGCCCGGCGGATGGCACGAAAGTAAGCCCGCCCGCGGCAATCCGCAGAAGGCTTTGTGGTCGTACTTCTGAAAGGATGAGATAACGTTTGTCCGGCGCTGAATTCAAGGCAGGGATGAGCGAGGCTTCGCTGGTGTGGGCGATCCGCTCGGGCGACGAGAGCGCGATGGCCACGCTCTACGACCGCTATTCTGGACTGGTGTACGCGGTGGCGTTGCGGGTGCTGGGCGATACCGGGGCCGCGGAGGATGTGTTGCAGGAAGTGTTCATGCAGTTGTGGCGCAATCCGGCGGCGTTTGATTCCGGCCGCGGCAACCTGGGGGCGTGGCTGGGGGTGATTGCGCGCAACCGCGCTATTGATGGTCTGCGCAAACGGCGTCCGGAAACCGATATCGCCGATGTTGTGGTTTCGGTCGAACCTGACCTGGCGGGAGAGGCGGAACGGTCGCGCGCCTTGGAGAAAGTCCGGGGCGAGCTGAACGCTATGCCGGCACCGCAACGCAGCGCACTCGAAATGGCTTACTTTGAAGGGCTGACCCATACGGAAATCGCGGCCAGGACCGGAGAACCGCTGGGTACGATCAAGACGCGGATTCGCACCGGATTGCAGGCGCTCCGCAAGGCTTTTGAAGTATGAACGCGCACCCACAATTCGCCGATGATCTCGCCCTGCTCGCTCTGGGGACCCTTCAGGGCGATGAGCGGGTCGCGGTGGAGAAGCATCTGGAAGAATGCCCGGCCTGCCGCCGCGAGCTCGAACGATTGCGCGGGGACATGGCTTTGCTCGCGCTCTCGGCCTCCGGACCGGCCCCGCCGCAACGCTCGCGGGAACGATTGTTGAAGGCGATTGCCAAGGAACCACGAGCCCAGAAAGCTCCCGGCTCGACGTTCGTCATGGAACTTCGTGCCCTGGTTGGCCGCAGCGGCGTTTTGCTGGCGGCCGGCTTCTTCTGGCAGCAAAGCGACCGCCTGGCCCAGCGCGTGGCCCGCTTGCAGGACGAGTCCACGCAACAGCAGGCACGAGCTCGAACGCGCCCGGCAAGTCGTCTCCACTCTGACCTCGACGGACGCGCTGCGTGTGACTCTGGTGGCGGCGCAAACTCCTCCCCAGCCGCAGGGGAAAGCAATCTATGTTCGGGATCGCTCCAGCCTGATTTTCCTGGCCAGCAACCTGCCAGTCCTGCCGCCGCAGAAGGCATATGAGCTGTGGCTGATTCCGCCCAACGGAGCGCCCATCCCGGCCGGGCGTGTTCAAGCCCGATGCCCGCGGCAGCGCGACCGTGATCGAACCGCCGCTGCCCGCCGGGGTGGAAGCCAAAACCTTCGCCATTACGATTGAGCCGGAGCAGGGCTCATCCACGCCGACCATGCCAATTGTGATGACGGGCGCAGGCGAGTAGATTGAAGCAACTGACGGATTTCAGGCCCGACGAATTGCGATTGGAAAGCCGCCGACTCGCCACCGGGTCGAGCTGCTCAACTGCCAGCAATGCGGCATCCGGCAATCCGGAAAGGCTCAGCCTTCTTCGCTTTCCTTCAACTTCGCGATCACGCCGAAATCTTCCAATGTCGTGGTATCGCCCTTCACATCCCCGCTGCTGGCCAGTTCGCGCAACAGGCGGCGCATGATTTTCCCGCTGCGGGTTTTAGGCAGCATGTCAGTAAAGCGGATGTCGTCGGGCTTGGCCATGGCGCCGATTTCTTTTGCGACCCACTTACGCAAATCTTCTTTCAGTTCGGGTGTGGGCTTTCTTCCCTGCTGGAGAGTCACGAAAGCTGAGATGGCCTGGCCCTTGATGTCGTCGGGACGCGCCACGACTGCGGCTTCGGCAACCGCTTCGTGCGCCACCAGCGCCGACTCGACTTCCATGGTGCTCAGGCGGTGGCCGGAAACGTTGATCACGTCGTCCACGCGGCCCATCACCCAGTAGTAGCCGTCTTTGTCCTTGCGCGCGCCGTCGCCGGTGAAGTATGTCGGCGGAATCTGCGACCAGTATTGCGACACGTAGCGATCGGGATCACCGTAAATGGTGCGCAGCATGCCCGGCCAAGGCTGTTTGAGCACGAGAAATCCGCCGGAGCCTTCGGGCACAGGTTTGCCGTCCATGGTGACGATCTCCGGCACCACGCCGGGAAAAGGACGCGTGGCCGACCCCGGCTTGGTGGCAATCGCGCCCGGGATGGGAGTGAGCATGATGTGCCCGGTCTCGGTCTGCCACCAGGTATCGACAATCGGACAGCGGTTGTGGCCGATGACTTCGCGGTACCACATCCAGGCCTCGGGATTGATCGGCTCGCCCACCGTGCCGAGCAGGCGCAGGCTGTCGAGCTTGTGCTTTCTGGGCCACTGCTCGCCCCATTTGATGAACGTACGAATGGCCGTGGGCGCGGTGTACAGGATATTCACCTGGTGGCGATCGATGATGCTCCAGAATCGGTCGGGCTCAGGGAAGTTGGGCGCGCCCTCGTACATCAGGCTGGTGGCGCCGTTTTGCAGCGGTCCGTAAACGATGTAGCTGTGCCCCGTTACCCAGCCGATGTCGGCGGTGCACCAGTAAGTGTCTTCTTCCTTGAGATCGAAAACCCATTTTGTGGTCAGATAAGTGCCGACGGAATAGCCGCCCGTGGTGTGCACCACGCCTTTCGGCTTGCCGGTCGTTCCCGAGGTGTAAAGGATGTAAAGGGGATGCTCGGCGTCGAGCGGCTCGGCTGGGCAGTCATCGGAGACCGATTCCATCAGTTCATGCCACCAATGATCGCGTCCGGGCTGCATGTTGATCGGCGAACCGGTGCGCTTGTAAACAATCACGTGCTTCACTGACGGACAGGACTTCAGCGCCTCTTCCACCGCCGGAAATAATTTGACCTCGGCGCCGCGGCGGTAGGAGCCGTCCTGGGTGATGACAGCGACGGCTTGCGAATCGTGGATGCGATCGACCAGCGCGTTCGAAGAAAATCCGCCGAAAACCACCGTATGCGGGGCGCCGATGCGCGCGCAGGCCAGCATGGCGACGGGCAACTCCGGCGTCATGCCCATGTAGATGGCAACCCGGTCGCCTTTTTTCACTCCAAGCGATTTCAGGACGTTGGCGAACTTCTGCACTTCGCGATGCAGTTGCTGGTAAGTGAGGGTGCGGACTTCGCCGGGCTCGCTCTCCCAGATCAGCGCGGCCTTGTTTTTCCGGGACGGTCTGCACGTGGCGGTCGAGACAGTTGTAGGAGAGATTGAGCTGGCCGCCGACAAACCACTTGGCCCAGGGATGGTTCCATTCCAGAACCTTGTCCCACTTCTTGAACCAGTGCAGATTCGCTGGCGATGCCGCCCCAGAATTTTTCCGGTTGCTCGACCGACTCGCGATAGATGCGCTCGTAGTCCTCCAGGCTCTTGATGTGGGCCTGCTGGCGAAAGGGCTCCGGGCATTCGAACTTGCGGTCCTCGTGCAGAACAGATTCGATGTTAGTGCGAGCATCGGCCGCGGGAGGTTTTTCTGGCATGCTGGTTCCTCGTCATTAGGAAAGTGCATTGCAGATTCTACAAGGGCGGGCGTGGATTGTCTGCTGTGCCTGAATTCATTAACCACGAAGGACGCCAAGGTACACGAAGGAACTCCACCCGCGTTTAAATATCCAGAAATCGGTCTTGATATTTGGTTTCGGGGAGCGGGCAGCTTTCGTATTTTCCGAAAACGCGGTAGCGGTGACGGGCCACGATGCGGTATCCCCAGTCCCGCAACGGCCGGGGAAAATCCGCAGTACCGTGGCGGCGACTCTCCAGAAGCCACCCAATTCGCGCAGGATAAAAATCACCGCGTCGGAGCGGTCTTTGGGCCGGTCGCCGGGTGATTCAACCACGTAGACGGTGTCCAGATCTCGGAGCTCCAGCCCGTGACGCTGGAGGATGCGGGCGGCATAGTCGCTTTGCAGCGAGGCGAAGCGAAAGCGGGCAGCGGTGTCGCGCTTGAGCACGAACCGCACCAGGCGGTTGCAGAGTCCACAGACACCGTCGTAGAGAAGCAGCGGATTGGCGCAATCTGGCATGAAAGGATTTTAGGCCACGGCCCTCGCGCGTGCCATTATGCGCTGCAACCATTCTTTCGCCCTCGGGGTCACTGGGTATCCGCTTGACGGCTTCTTACCCTTCGCGGCTTTATGCGGTGAGACGCTTTACGTCAGCGAGAAGTGTCGGGCTTTCTCTGCAGCTCGGGGACGTACTCGGTAACCAGGCCTTTTTCGAACAGGTAGTTGCCGGGGCCTTGTTTGCCGGCCACAGTCCGGGCGAATTCGGCCACGAAGAATCCGGCGCGCAGAGCTTCGGTGAAAGCCCAGCGTGTGGCTTCCCGCCATTCCCTGGCCCGGTCTGGATCTTTTTGTTCGATGGTCAGGATGTCGCTGGGAATCTGGATGGCGATGCGCTGGCGCGACAGCGCGGTCGCCAGATCGTTGCGCAGCGGCCTGCCGTCGCCATTGAACTGGAGCAGCGGCTGCAAGCGCGAAAATGCGTCGAGCACCTCGGGCCGATAGTCTTTGCCCTGCAGGCGATCGCGCACCCGGCGGCTGGCGAGCGGCCATCTGACCCACAGGCGATCGGTGCCGTTCTGGTGGAGAACGCTCGAAGTTTCCGGTCCGTAGAAGTCGATTTTGTAAGTGTCCGAGACCACGCCCAGTTTGCCGAAGTTGAGATGGGCATTCCTGCTGTGCAGCGGATCGAAAGTCCAGGTCATCTCCGGGATGCGCATGGCCAGGGCGCGCTCGCGCTGCGCCAGTTTGAGTTTGTATCCCAGGTCGAGGTCGCGATAGGGCTCACGCACCGCGAGCATGTGGGAGTGCAGGGTGATGTGTCCGGCCTCCATGGCCAGGAAACCGAAGGCGAATCCGGCGAGCTTGGGACCATCGAAGGCGCCTACCCAGACGCTGCCTGCTTCCTTGGTGGCGATCATCAGGGTCAGGGGCATGACGTCGCGGTCGGCCAGTCCCCAGACTTCGCGCTCGAGGGCTTCGGCTTGTTCGAGATCTTCGAGCTTTCAGGTCGCGAATGACGACGTTTTGGGGGATTCGGTCATGGCTGTGAATGAGTCAATATACGCGAGGCGGAATGGGGGTGCCAGCCGATGGCTGTGGTGACAGGGCAGTCCGAAATATACGCGAGGCGGATTGCGTTCAGGGTGCATACTGCGCGCAGGACGCTTTGCTGTCGAGCGGCAGATCCTCGGATAAACCTGCTTCGGAATGACGAGGGTGGGCCCTTTCCGAGCTGCTCGCAACCAGCTTGCGATCGCCGCAGCGAGTGGCAGCGGAACATAGGCGTCCTCCGACTGCGTCGCCGCTTCGCGAGGCGAAGCAGCGACTCCGCTCAGGATGACTGCGATACATCCCTGGACGCGGGTGGATTTGCCAGTCCAGAAAGCTTCGCGGAGCTGGCGCTTCAACATCTTTCCGGTGCCTGTCTTGGGCAAGCGGGCCTTCTACGAACTTCACCAGGCGGGGCATTTTATATTTGGCGATGCGCGGCTTGAGAGAGTGGCAGCAATTGCTCTTGGTCCAGTTGCTGGCCGGGTTTCAGGACGACAATCGCGACCGGGATCTCGCCCCATTGCGGGTCGGGGGCGGAGACCACGGCGCATTCGAGGACGGCGGGGTGGGCGAAGATGGCTTTTTCCACTTCGATCGAAGAAATATTTTCGCCGCCGCTGATGATGATGTCTTTCTTGCGATCCACGATGTAGATGTAGTTCTCTTCGTCCCAGACCGCCATATCCCCGGTGCGCAGCCAGCCGTTGGTGATGGCGGCCTGGTGGCTTCGGCCTCGCGGTAGTAGCCGTCCATCACGTTGTCGCCGCGAACGACGACCTCGCCCACGGTTTGCATGTCTCGCGGCACATCGCGCATTTGCTGATCGACAACATGAACTTCGGAGCCCACCAGCGGCCAGCCCGCGGCCGCCAGGTGGTTGAGCCGGTCGGCATCATCGGTGCAGGTCACGGTAGCTTTGGTCTGCGCGGTAGTGGCCACGGGAGCGGTTTCCGTCAGTCCGTAGCCGGAACATACTTCGCAATGGAAGGCCTGCTCCAGGCGGGCGATCAGCTCGGGCGAGGACGCAGCGCCGCCGGTGGTGATCACTCTCATGCTGGAGGTGATCGAATTTGCCGAGTTCGGGACAGTTGAGCAGCGCGTTGGCCATGGTGGGGACTAGGGTCATGGCGAGTGGCTTTTTCGTCCTGAATGAGACGCAGCACGTGCGGTCGGTTCGAAGCGGCGAACCATCACGTGCCGGCTTCCCTTCATGGTGATGCTCTGGGGACGTCCCCAGCCGTTGGCGTGAAACAGAGGGATGGTGTGCAGCTCGACGTCAGTGTCTTTGCATTGAAAGGTGGAGAGGATTCCCAAGCGCGTGCACGTAAAGGGTGCGGTGCGACAGCATGACGCCCTTGGGCGTGCCGGTGCTGCCGCTGGTGTAGAAGATTTCGGCGATTTCATTTTCGTCGAAGGAAAAGATATCGGGACGCGAAATGCGGTCGCGCGCCATCAGGTCTTCGAGGAAAAGATCGGCCTGCGCGACCGGCTGATCGATGGCGACATAGGTCTTGATGCTGGAGCAGTGACTTTCGAAGCTCTTCGACCAGCGGAGCAAATTCGCTCTCGAAGACCAGCATGCTGGCGCCGGCGTGATTGAGGATGGCAGTCAGTTCGGCGGGCTGCAGGCGCACGTTGAGCGGCATCGCGATGGCGCGCGCCAGCGGCGGTCCGTAATAGCCTTCGAGAAGTTGATGGTTGTTGAAACTGAGATAAGCGACGCGGTCGCCGGGGCGGATGCCCTCGGAGAGCAGTCCGGCGGCGAGGCGTTCGCAACGCTCCCCAAACTGGTCGTAAGTGAAGGAACTGGGGCCGGAAACGACGCCCCTCTTCTTTCCGTAAAGATCAACCGCACGGTACAGGCACCGGATGGGTGTAAGCGGAACGTTCATGGTCAGCCTGGCCAGACCTCTGGCGGGAGTTTTCAGAAACCCCGCTGGGCATAATACACGACCGCAAGAAGTATCAGCATTGTCCGGGAGGGTATGATCGTGGCACTTTGAAACCCCAAGTTCTGTTTTGACTGTTCACAATAAAGGTGAAGGGGAGCGGACGCATGGCGGCTGGATCGAATCTTCGCGGGAAGACTCTGTTTATTACCGGGGCCAGCCGCGGCATTGGGTTGGCGATCGGGTTGCGTGCGGCGCGGGACGGCGCCAATGTCGTCATCGCGGCCAAGACCGAGAAAGCCCATCCCAGGCTGCCGGGAACGATCTACACGGCGGCGGCTGAAATCGAAGCGGCGGGCGGGAAGGCCCTGCCTCTGGTGGTCGACATTCGATTTGAAGACCAGGTTTACCAGGCGGTAGACCGCGCCGTCCGTCATTTCGGCGGCATCGACATTCTGGTGAATAACGCCAGCGCGATCAGCCTTACCGGCACGCTGGAGACTCCGATGAAGCGTTATGACCTGATGATGGGAGTGAATACGCGCGGGACATTTCTGTGCTCGCAGGCGTGTTTACCGCATTTGAAGCAGGCGGCGAACCCGCACATCCTGACGCTCTCGCCACCGCTCGACATGCGGGCAAAATGGTTTGCTCCGCACCTGGCGTACACCATGGCCAAGTACGGAATGAGCATGTGCGTGCTGGGCATGGCGGAGGAGTTTCGCGCGGCCGGGATTGGGGTGAACGCGTTGTGGCCGCGAACCATTATCGCGACGGCGGCGCTGCAGGTGATTCCCGGCGCCGAGGCGGAACGGGGGCGGACGCCGGAGATCGTGGCCGATGCAGCATGGCACATCCTCACCCGCGATAGTCGCGGCACGACGGCAAATTTCTTTATCGACGACGAGGTATTGGCTGCGGCCGGAGTTACCGACCTTTCCCGGTACGCGGTTTCTCCGGGCAAACCCCTGCGGGCGGATCTTTTTGTTGATGAGCTGGCGTGAGTCCGTGAAGGTTTTGGCTTTGCACGGGCGGGACGCCCGTGCTCCATTTTCCGCGCCTACTCCAGCAGATCGGGTTGTTCGCGGACGATGCGCGCCCACAGCGGTTGGAACTGGAACCAGCCCGCCGTATGCGATCCCACTTGCTGTTGGGTGATGGCGGCGCTGGCAGCGTCGATCTTTACCGGAGCGCCCACGGCTTCGGCCATCAGTTGGGCCTGGCAGCTTCGCTCCATGGTGATAAACCACCAGGCCGCTTCGTCGACCGTATGGCCCACGGTCAACAGGCCATGATTGCGCAGAATGATTGCCTTCTTGTTGCCCAGGGCTTGGGCAATGCGCTCCCCTTCGGATGTTTCATAGACCACGCCGGTGAAGTCCGCGAACAAGCGCGTGGTCATCGTAGAACGCGCAGGAATCCTGGGTGATGGGATCCAGCAGGCGTCCCAGCGACGACCAGGTTTTTCCATAGAGTGAATGGGCGTGAGCGGCGGCGATCACGTCGGGGCGGGCGGCGTGGACCTGCGAGTGGATGGCGAACGCGGCGCCATTGACCGGATACTTCCCTTCCACTACTTCACCCCGGTCGTTTACCAGAATCAGGTCGGAGGCGCGAATCTGTCCGAAGTGCATGCCGAAAGGATTGACCCAGAAATGGTCGAGGCGTTCGGGGTCGCGGGCCGTGATGTGGCCGGCGACGCCTTCATCGAATCCGAAGCGCGAGAACAGGCGGAAGGCGCCGGCCAGGCGCTGTTTGCGATGCTGGCGTTCCTCTTCCAGCGTGGCAAACCTGGGAGCTCCGGGGATATTGAGTGGGTTCTGCGTAGCTACGGCCATGGGCGCCTCCCTGCGACAGCGGCACCACTATAGCGCCCCGGCGGGGCCCTCGCAACGGCCCGAGCGCGGGTGGCGGGTGCGGTTTACGCAAAACAACCCCACCCTTGTCATTCCGAAGCCAGGTCTATCGGCGAGGAATCTGCTTCGTGCCGGCAGCGAACCAGCAGATTCCTCGCGCGACAATGCCGCGCTTCGGAATGACAATTCTTTGGGGATTTTCAAATTAGACCAGTACGCGAGAGCGCTACCGGTAGTAGCGGATTACCCATTCTGCCACGCAGCACGGCTTGGGTTGACTCTCGCCCGCCTGGCCCTGAATTTCCACGATGACTGCGAAGACCGCTTCGCGCGCCTTGCCCACATCCTTTAGCGATTGCAGGGTAAAGCGGGCGCGGATGTTGGAACCCGCCGGAACCGGTGCGGTAAAACGGACGCGGTTCAAGCCATAATTCACCACCATGGCGACGCCGTTTTGAATCTCGAATGCCTGCGTCGACAGATGGCTCAGAAGAGAGAGCGTCAGAAATCCGTGGGCGATGGTGGTGGCGTAAGGCGATTCCCGTTGAGCGCGATCGGAATCGAGATGAATCCACTGACGATCTTCGGTGGCCTCGGCGAACTGGCGAATGCGCTCCTGGGTCACTTCAAACCAATCGGTGACCGCGATTTCGCGGCCTACGAAATCTTTCAGGGAATCGAGATTCTCGATTAACCGAGGCGGCATGGAATCGTTCTTCCGCTAAGCAGGGTTCTTGGCTCTGCGAGCATCGAGCAACATATAGGTCACCAGCGCAGCGCCCAGCTGGCTGCCCTGGCTGTCGGTGAGATCAACACTTCCGACGCAGAGGGTTGAGCCGACGCGAAGCAGCCGGGCCCGCGCGAAGATGCGGCCCTCGCTGGCCGGCAGAAAATAGTTGATCTTCATTTCGACCGTGGTGAGGGGGCGCTGACCTCCGAAGTGACGGTTAAGCGCCGTGCCGACCGCTGCATCGGCCAGCGTGGCCGCGATCCCTCCATGAGCGACGCCGGCACTGTTGGTCAGTTCATGGCGGAGGGCGCACTCGATGGTCACGCCATCGCGATGTACGCGGGTGAGTTTCATTTTGAGCAGCGCGGCAAACGGAACTCTCACCAGGAAATCTCGTATCTGTTGTGCGGTCAGTTTGGCAGGCTTCATGGTGAGGATCGGATGGTTAGTTATTAGTTATTCGTTCCCGGTTCTCAGACGGGGCGCTCGAAGAGTCCGGCTGCGCCCTGGCCTCCGCCCACGCACATGGTCACTACGCCGTAGCGCGCCTTGCGGCGCTCCATTTCATTGGCAATCGTTCCCACCATACGCGAGCCGGTCATGCCAAAGGGATGGCCGATCGAGATCGATCCGCCGTTGACGTTGAGCTTTTCCATGGGGATACCCAGACGGTCGCGGCAATAAATGACCTGCACCGCGAAAGCTTCGTTGAGTTCCCATAGATCGATGTCTTCCATTTTCAATCCCTGGCGCTCCAGCAGTTTGGGCACGGCGAAGACTGGTCCGATCCCCATTTCGTCAGGTTCGCAACCGGCGACCTGAAAGCCGCGGAAAATCAGCTTGTAGGGGATGCCGAGATCGTCGGCGCGCTGGCGCGACATTAGAAGCGTGGCGGAAGCTCCATCAGAAAGCTGGGACGAGTTCCCTGCCGTCACCGAACCTTGTCCGCTGTTGGGATCGAAATGGGGTTTGAGCGCAAGCAATCCTTCCAGCGTGGTGTCGGGGCGATTGCACTCATCACGGTCGCAGCAGACTTCTTCGGTGCCGGTCACGCCGCCCGGTCTTTTTGTCGAGCACAGCTTTGGTGACCTTGATGGGCGCGATTTCGCCGGCGAAAAAGCCTTCCTGCTGGGCGCGGGCGGTGCGTTGCTGGCTGACCAGTGAATATTCATCCTGGGCCCGGCGGCTGATCTGGTAGCGCTTGGCGACCACTTCGGCGGTTTCGCCCATCGCCATATAAATGCCGGGATATTTCTGTTTAAGCCCAGGGCTCGGGTCGTTATCGCGAACGATGAGACTGATGGTCTCCACCCCGCCGCCAATGGCAGCCTCGGCGCCTTCGGCCACAATCTGGTGCGCCGCCATAGCAATGGCCTGCAGACCGGACGAGCAGAAGCGGTTTACCGTGATGCGCGGCCGTCGAAACCGGAAGGCCGGCGTGCAGCGCGGACACGCGCGCGATGTTGTGACCCTGCACGCCATGCGGCTGGCCGCAACCGAGAATGACGTCTTCGATTTCTTTGGGGTCGAGTTGCGGGGCCTTGCGCAGAACGTCCCTGATGCAATGGGCGGCCAGGTCTTCGGGCCGCGTCATGTTGAAGGAGCCGCGAAATGACTTGGCCAGGCCGGTGCGCGAACTGGCAACTACGACAGCTTCTCTCATATGAGTCGTCGGGAATTTCCTTCGTGTTCCTTAGTGTCCTTGGCGGTTGAAGGCTTAAAGCACTAACCACCAAGGACACTAAGGTACACGAAGGAAGTCGTTGGGCTAAAGCGCGCGGTCGTAGTCGGCGAAAGTGCGCCCTTCCGCGGCCAGTTTTTTCAACAGCGGAGCGGGCTCCCATAGTTCCCCGTGGGTGCGCTGAAATTCTGTGATCCGCTCATAGACTTTTTTCAGCCCCACGGTGTCGGCGTACCACATGGGGCCGCCGCGATAGGCCGGGAAGCCGTACCCGTTGATGTAGATGATGTCGATATCGACCGCGCGCAGGGCGAATCCCTCTTCAAGAATGCGCGCGCCTTCATTGACCAGGGCATAGATGCAGCGGTCGACGATCTCTTCGGCGGGGATCTGGCGCTGGGGGATGCCGGCTTCGGCAGCCCATTTCTTCGTCAGCCCGGCGACCTCGGGGTCCGGCGTCGCACGGCGGTTCTCGTCATACTTGTACCAGCCCGCGACGGTCTTCTGGCCGAAGCGGCCCATCTCACACAGATTGTCGGCCGCAAAGGCTTGCCGGATGCCGGGTTTCTCCAGATGGCGATACTCCTTGCGGATGCGCCAGCCTACGTCGAGTCCGGCCAGGTCGTTGGTGGCAAGCGGGCCCATGGCCATGCCGAAATCGTAGAGCGCCTGGTCCACCGCTTCCACGCTGGCGCCTTCTTCCACCAGAAACACCGATTCGCGGACGTAGGGATCGAACATGCGATTGCCCACGAAGCCGCGGCAGTTGCCCACCAGCACGCCGATCTTGCCGAGTTTTTTCGCAAGCTGCATGCAAGTGGCAATCACTTCTTTACTGCTGGCTTTGCCGCGCACGATTTCGAGCAGCCGCATGACGTTGGCCGGACTGAAGAAGTGAGTGCCGATGACCGACGCCGGCCGCGATGTGGCGGCCGCGATTTCGTCGATATTCAGCGTCGACGTGTTGCTGGCCAGGATCGCTCCCGGCTTGCACGCGCGATCGAGTTCTGCGAAGACTTCCTTCTTCAGCGCCATGCCTTCGAAGACCGCCTCGATCACCATATCGGCCTGGCCGAAATCGTCGTAACTCAGCGTGGGCTTGATCAGATTCAGCCGCTCGTCGACGAATTGCTGGGTGAAACGTCCGCGCTGAACCGAGGTGGCATAGTTTTTGCGGATGTTGGCCAGCCCGCGGTCAAGCGCGGCCTGGTCGGCTTCCTTCAGCAACACCGGGACACCCGCGTTGGCAAACACCATGGCGATGCCGCCGCCCATGGTCCCGGCCCCGACCACCGCCGCGGAATTGACCGGGATGATCGCAGTGTCTTTCGGAATGTCCGGCACCTTGGCCACTTCACGCTCGCCGAAGAACACGTGGATGAGCGCCTTCGACTGGTCGGAATAGAGGCAGTCGATGAACAACCTGGCTTCGAACTGGCAGCCCTCCTCGAAAGGCAACCGGGTGGCGGCCTCGATGGCTTCGATGGCGGCCACCGGAGCGATCAGGTTGCGTTGCTTCTTGCTGGCGCTTTCGCGGGCTGCGGCAAAGATTGGCGCGTTCTGTTCGGCCGTGCCCAGTTTCTGGTTGCGTTCGCGAGTTTTGGGAGCGGGCTTGCCTGCGATCTCTCGCGCGAAAGCGACAGCGCCCTTCAGCAGATCACCTTCAATCAATTTATCCACGATGCCGGCCTTGAGGGCATCTGCCGCCTTGACCGGATTTCCACCGGTGCACATCTCAACCGCCATGGCGACTCCGGCCAGGCGCGGCAGGCGCTGCGTACCCGCGGCTCCGGGAATGAGGCCGAGTTTCACTTCCGGCTGTCCGACTTGCGCGTTGGGAGCAGCCACGCGGTAATGGCCGGACATGGCCACCTCCAATCCACCGCCAAAAGCGGTGCCGTGAATGGCCATCACCACCGGCTTCGAGGAGTTTTCTATTTTCAGCAACAACGGGAGCAGTCCAGGGCCGGTCTTTTGCGTGCCTGAAGTCATCTTGGTGAATTCTTTAATGTCGGCGCCGGCAATGAAGGTGCGGCCGCCTCCCGATCACTACGGCCGCGATCACGGAGCTGTCGCTATTGATCTGATCCATGGCTTCCGAAATTCCTTCCGGCACGCCGGGGCTTATGGCGTTCACCGGCGGATTATTGATGGTGATGATGGCGATGTCGCCGTCTTTCGTGAGTTGGATGAGGTCGCTCATGGGACGCTTTTCCTCCAGAGGGAACCTTAGATTGTAGCCGTGATCGAGGATCCTCACAGGTTCATCAGCTATAGGGGTCCCGTCGACTTCGCGCGTGATGACAGGGGTCCCAGGATGACAGGGAGAAGGGTGGGGTGATATTTTCTTGATCTCCTCTATGGCGAGCACTTCGGCGAGCGTGTCTGCTCCAGACCATGAGCGGCAATCTTTTTTCGCCCGCGGCATGTGGGTCGTTCTGGCTATCGCCGCGGCCAAACTGCTCTTCCACTGCTACTACAACAATCGCTATGGCTATTTCAGGGACGAATTCGATTACATGGCTTGCGGCGATCATCTGGCCTGGGGTTATGTCGACCAGCCACCGCTGATTCCCTTCCTCATCCACGTCTGCCGTGCTGTGCTGGGGGACTCATTGCGCAGCGTGCGCTTTATCCCGGCCCTGGCGTCTTCCCTTCTGGTGGTGCAAACCGCGATGCTCGCCCGCGAATTTGGCGGACGCCGCTTCGCCCTTCTGCTCAGCGCGGTAACCGTCGTCATCGCGCCGCAGTACCTCTCCAATGGCAGTTTGCTCGGCACCAACTGTCTCGAACCCAACTCTGTGGATGGGCTGCGCCTACTTCGCGATTCTCGCCATCAAACGCAACGATCCGCGCAACTGGCTATGGTTCGGCGTGGTCGCGGGTCTGGGCCTGGAGGAGAAGTATTCCATCGCGGTTTTCGGATTTGGCATTGTGCTCGGGCTGTTATTCACCGAGCAACGCCGCGTCTTCGCCAACAAATGGATCTGGCTGGGAGGGCTGGCGGCGTTTCTGATTTTCCTGCCCAATCTCTTGTGGAACCTTCACTACCACTGGCCGTTCGTCCAACTGATGAAGGGCATCCGGGCCGAGGGTCGCGACGTTGTGCTGCCCCTGTTGCCCTATTTCTTCCAGCAGACGCTGCTGGTCCTTCCTTTGACTGCGCCCATCTGGATCACCGGGTTGATTGCCCTCTTCTTCTCGGACCGACTGAAAATATATCGAGTGCTGGGCTGGAGTTACCTGGTCTGCTTCACCGTCTTCTTCGTCCTGCACGGCAAGAATTACTATCTTGCGCCCATCTACCCGATGCTGCTGGCAGCGGGCGCGGTGACCATCGAGAACGCGATCGCCCGGCCGCGCCTGACCTGGATGAAGCCGGCAATGGTCGTGTTGCTGCTGGCGGGTGGCGCCCACCTCGCCCCGATCGTGGTGCCGGTCCTGTCGCCCGACCGGTTTATTGCGTACATGAAATACCTGCCGATGAAGTTGCCGGTGATGGAACACAGCCACGAACGGGCCGTCTTGCCGCAGTGGTATGCCGACCAGTTCGGCTGGGAAGAGATCGTGGCCGAGACGGCGCTAGCCTGGAACCGGCTTGGTCCGGCGGAGCGCGGGGATTGCGGCATCTTCGCCCAGGACTACGGCCAGGCCGGGGCCATCGACTTTCTGGGCCGGCGCTATGGGCTGCCCCCTGCGCTCAGCGGGCATCAGACCTATTTCCTCTGGGGACCGCGAGGATATTCGGGCAATTGCATGATCGTGCTCGACGACAGCAAGGAAAAGCTGGAGCAGTTCTGGGAAAATGTCGAGTACGTGGGCACGTCGGCTGATAATCCCTATGCGCTGGAAAAAGAGGTCGACGTCTTCATCTGCAAAGACTCGAAGTTCGGAACCCTGGCGCAACTTTGGCCCCAGGTGAAACGCTGGCGCTAATGAATCCCGTCGAGCACCCCAGTCCCCGTAGGGGCAGCCGCAACGGGGCGCGGGCCCGCCAGTTACAATAGCCGGTCAAGCAAATCGAGGACCACTCATGTCATCTTCCCGCCCGGTTGCGCCGAAACCTGTCTCCGACGATATACCCGCCGTCCCGCTGACCATCGAGGGTTACGCCGTCTTGCACCAGATGATGCGTGTCCGCTGGCCCGCGTGGCGGCAACTCGCGGCGGCGGACAAATCTGCGATTGCCGCTGAGGCTGCGGGCGTTCTAGGCCGGATGGAGCAGAACTCCGGCGGGCAATCGGCGCTGTTCTCATTGCTGGGGCATAAGGGCGATCTGATGCTGGTTCATTTCCGGCGATCGTTCGATGAACTGAACCTGGCCGAGTTGCAAGTGGCGCAGTTGCGGCTGAGCGACTATCTGGAGCCGGCTACCTCTTACCTGTCGGTCATTGAACTTGGATTGTACGAATCTACGATCAAGGCGTATCGGGATTTGAAAGATCGCGGCATTGAAGCGCAGTCGGAAGACTGGAAGCGCGAAATCGCGGAAGTGCTGGCGCGGCAGAAAGAGGCCATGCACCCGCGTTTGTTCCCCGAGATGCCGAAGCATCGATACGTCTCCTTCTATCCCATGGACCGGCGCCGGGGCGAGGTCAAGAACTGGTATTCCCTGCCCATTGAGGAACGAGCGCGGCAAATGAACGAGCATGGACTGATCGGAAGGCGTTATGCCGGGGAAGTACGGCAGATCATTACCGGCTCGATTGGCTTCGACGACTGGGAGTGGGGAGTTGACCTGTTCGCCGATGATCCGCTGGTGTTTAAGAAGTTGATCTACGAAATGCGATTCGACGAAGTGAGCGCGGTGTATGCGCTGTTTGGGCAGTTTTATTTAGGGGTGCGGTGCCCGGCGGCTGAGTTGGGCAGGCTGCTGCTTGGGGAGCTTCCGCCCCGCGACGTCAAAAGCCCTTAACCGCAAAGGAAGCGCAAAGGCCGCAAAGAAGACCTCTGTGATTGTGGGAGTTTCTTTGCGGCCTTTGCGGTAATCTTTTGATTTACCTGGGAGCGCACATGGCTACGCTTGGCCTTATCGAATACAAAGACGCGAGCCCCGAAGTCCGGGCGGTCTATGACGACATTATGACCACCCGCAAGACCGACTGGATCAATAATTTCTGGAAAGCCATCGCGCATGATCCGGCGATGCTGAAGCGCACCTGGGAAGACATCAAGCAGATCATGGCGCCGGGGGCCCTCGATGCGGTGACCAAGGAGATGGTGTATCTGGCGGTGAGCGTCAGCAATCAGTGCGGGTATTGCATCGCGTCGCACACGGCCGGGGCCCGCGGCAAGGGCATGACCGATGCCATGTTCAAGGAACTCATGGCAGTGGTGGGAATGGCGAATGAGACCAACCGGCTGGTGGCGGGATACCAGGTACAGATCGATGACCAGTTCAAAGTCTAGGAGCGCTCATGGCGCATGAATTGACCACTTCGTACTTGCGCGACTCGCTCTCTCTGTTCCGCTATTACAAGCATCTCACCGAACGGGCCATGGAGCAGGTCACCGACGATCACCTTTTCGCCGTTCTGGACGGCGAGATGAACTCCATCGCAATCATCGTCAAGCACCTCACCGGCAATATGCGATCGCGTTGGGCCGACTTCCTGGCCAGCGATGGCGAAAAGCCGGACCGCCACCGCGACACCGAGTTCGAGAATCCGCCGGCCACCAGGGCCGGGTTGATGAAACTGTGGGAGGACGGCTGGGCTTATGTGTTTACCGCGCTCGAGCCGTTGTCCGACGCGGACATTGACCGCACGGTCGCGATCCGCGGAGAGCCGCACTCGGTGATGCAGGCGATCAATCGTCAGATCGCGCATTACGCCTACCACTGCGGCCAGATCGTGTTCCTGGCGAAGCACCTGCAAGCTAGGAATGGAAGCCGCTCAGGTGCCGCGAGGTAAGTCCGAAGAATTCAATCAGCGAGTAGCCGCCAAAGAAGTCAGCCAGCGTTAGGTTTTCGTAGCGCCGGCCTCCGGCCGGCTGTCCCGAGCGTCCAGCCCTCGAAGGGATGCCGACGCTACGACCCAGAAGCGCGATTGTTTTCCTGGCTTTGGGAAATTTGTGCTCGTGCAGCTTCATGTCTACCTTGCGGCCTCGGAAGGTGACTCCTTCGGCCTCCAGCCGGAAGCGCTGTTCGAAGGCGTAATCTCCGCGCAGCTTGATGGCGCCGCCAGCGCCCAGCACCCGTTGCCAGGGCAGCCCCACCGCGCCGCGTAACGCTGCCACCACCTGGCGGGCGGCGCCCGGGAAAGCCGGCGGCTTTCGCGACCGCTCCGTAAGTGGAGACTTTGCCCCGAGGAATGCTGCGGATCGCGGCCATGATTCTTTCGCGCATCATCGAGGAGCTGAGCTTTGCTCGGCTGGACAGCCGGAGGCGGCTGTCCCCATGTGGTTCGTGGCAACGCTTCATAGTGCAATCCAGCCTTCTCTTATCAGCCATAGCGAGCCGGTGGAAATCAAGACCCAGAGAATTACGCCCAGCAGCAGCGGGCGATGTCCCACTTTTTTCAAAGTTGCCATAGAAATGCCGCTGCCGATCAAATAGAGGGTGGCGGTGAGGCCGATCTTGGCAGCCCGCGATAGCAGGCTGTACGCCGCCGCTCCCGCGGGCATGTAGGTATTGCACACCGCGGCCAGGCAAAACAAGGCGATGAACCACGGCCACTGGATTTTCGCTCTCGCATGCTTGACCAGCGCGGCGCCGAGCGACATGGGAACGATCCACAAGGCCCGGGCCAGCTTCACCGTAGTGCCTACGGCCAGGGCGACGGCCCCGTATTTCGCGGCCGCGCCTACCACTGAGCTGGTGTCATGAATCGCCAGCGCCGCCCACAGGCCGAACTGGGTCTGGCTGAGATGCAGCGCAGCGCCGATGGCTGGAAAGGTCAGCAGCGCAATTGAATTGAGAACAAACACCGTACCCAGCGAGACCGCCATCTGCTCATCGCTGGCGCCGCTGATGGGCCCGACCGCGGCGATGGCGCTGCCGCCGCAAATCGCGGTGCCGGTCGAAATCAGAAAAGCCGGGGTGCGTTCCATTTTGAGCATCGCTCCCAGCGCCATGCCCACCACCATGGTGAAAGTGATGCCGGCAACGGTGTAGACGAATCCGCTGCGGCCCGCGCGGATCACGTCGTGCAGGTTCATGCCGAAACCAAGTCCCACGACGGATGCCTGCAACAGGTAGCGGGAGACCTTTTTTGCGCCCTGGTCGAAGGGATGCGGAAAGATGAAACCAAACATCAGCCCTAAAGCCAAGGCCAGCGGCGGCGAGACTAATCCGCTGGCGGCAATCGCGAGGCCCAGGAGGAAGACGACTTTAGGGATCATGCTGACGGGCGTGAATGGAGAAACTGAATCGAGAACGCAGGGTCGACCGGCCCAGCCGCGCGAGCGCGGCTACGGCCGCGCCCGGGATGGCACTCCGTTCGCACGGAGCGGGCAAACTAAGCGGCCGCGCCCTTATCGAATGACTCAATGGCCTTTTGCACGCTGTCGTACACCTCGAAGACGGTCAGCAGTTTGGTGACTTGCAGCAGATCGTCAACCCGCTGCGTGAGATTGGCCAGTTTTACCGCGCCTCCGGCGTTTTGCGCCGTGGTGTAGAGCGCAACCAGCGTTCCCAGCCCGCCGCTATCAATGTACGAGATGCCACCCAGGTTCAGCACAATCTGGCTGTTCTCACCAATCAGTTTCTTGAGGGTATCGCGGAGCAGCGCCGATTCTTCTCCGAATACAATCCGACCATCGCAATCGACAATGGTCACGCCTTTTTCCACTCGGGTGTTAAGTTTCAACTGCATGCGGCCTCCCGGTCGGGCCTGAGCCGACCCAGCCCAAAAGCCTATCCCTTGGGCGGATTCTGCGCAAGGGGCCATCGCCCGGACCCCGCCAAACCAGCCCCAAATCGATCGGCCACCGGCAGGCTGTGCCCGCGAAGCCATCACGTATAATTAGGAGTTCTCCACCCCATGAGCTATCAGGTTTTAGCCCGCAAGTATCGTCCGCAGAAATTCTCCGAGGTCATCGGGCAGGAACATGTTACCCGGACCCTGAAGAATGCCCTGGAGCAGGGCCGGACGGCGCACGGTTACATTTTCAGCGGACATCGCGGCATCGGTAAAACCACGGTGGCGCGCATCCTGGCCATGGCGCTGAATTGCCGCTCCTCGGACAAGCCGGTCGCGGAGCCTTGCGGAGTGTGCGAGTCGTGCACCGAAATTCGGGCGGGCAATTCCGTTGACGTGATCGAAATTGACGCCGCCACCAATCGCGGCATCGACGAGATTCGTGAATTGCGCGAAGGCACGCGCTATCGCCCGGCCCGCGACCGCTTCAAGATCTACATACTCGACGAGGCCCACCAGATTACCGATGCTGCCTTCAATGCGCTGCTGAAGACCCTCGAAGAGCCGCCCGGGCACGTGGTGTTCATGCTGGCGACAACCCAGCCGGAGGACATCCCCCAGACCATCCGGTCGCGCTGCCAGCATTTCAGTTTTCGCGCCGTGGGCTTTGAGGAGATACTCAACCAGCTGAAAGACCTTGCCGGCCGGGAAAATATCGAGGCCGACGAAGACGCGCTGGCGTTGCTGGCCGAAGCCGGCGACGGTTCGATGCGCGATGCGCTTTCTATTCTCGATCAGGCGATTGCTTCCTCCACCGGGCGGCTGACGGCCGAGCAGGTGAGAAACCTGGTAGGCGCGGCGCCGTCGGGCGTGCTCGAAGAAGTGATGCAAGCGGTGGCCCAGGGATCGAGCGAAACGGTTTTGCGGCTGGTGGACAAACTGATCAGCGAAGGCCATAGCCCCACGCATTTTGCCCGGCAGATGGTGCGCTTCCTGCGCAACGCCATGGTGGCCCGGGTGGCCGGCGCGGACTCCTCCCTGTTACAGATTTCGAGCGACGAAAGGCGGCGCGTGGCCCGCATCGCGGAACTGTTCGAAGAAGAGGACCTGGCGCGCCATCTGCAGATCATGTTGCGCACCCACGGCGAACTCGGTTACCGGCAGGAACAGCGTTTTCACCTGGAGCTGGGACTTCTGAAAATGGCGCACGCGCAGCGCCTGCTGCCGGTTGAGCAACTGCTCAGCGACGCCGCCGGCGCTGGTACGTCTCGTCCGGTGGGCAAACCCTCGGTCGTACCTGAGATAAAAAGATATGAGCCGCCTGCCACCACGCGGGCCACCAATGTTTCGCCGTTCGCGGCGGATTCGGCGCGCAAGAGCGGATCGAAACCTGAGCTTTCCGCGGAAAACGTTCCGCTGTCGGGATCGCACTCAGTGGCGGGAACAGCGGCTGCGAGCGTGGTCATGGGGTCGGCAGCGCCGGCTGCGGTCGTCCAGCATGCGCCCGAGATGTCTCCTGAAATCGAACGTGCCCCGGAGACGCGTCCGGTCGAGCTTCGCGACGCCGTGCTGAACGCGTTGAGCGGCGCCGGCCATCGCATCCTGATCAACCTGCTTGAGACTGCCGAGTGGCAGGTGGAAGGCAACGAGCTGGTAATCAAAATCGCGTCGTCGGCAACGGTGATCGAGATGTCGCTGGGCGCGGATGCGAAACGGCTGATGATTGCCACCGCCAGCGGAGCCCTGGGACGTCCGGTGAAGCTGCGGGTGGTGCCGGGGGGCGTGGCTCAGACTCCGGCGCGCCCGGTATCCACCAATGGCGGCGGCCGGGGCCGGGCAGAGCAGGACCCTGTGGTCCAGCGCATGAAGGAAAAATTCGGAGCCGAGATTCGGACAATTATCGACTACAAGGAAAAGCGCTAGTCCAATATCGCAGACAGCGCCAGGAAGCCGGAGATCAAAACCATGGGCGGATTCAACCTGCAGGAACTGATGTCGCAGGCCAAGCAGCAATACGAAACCCTGCAGAAAAAAATGCAGGAGACCGTGGTTGAGGGCTCCGCCGGCGGCGGCACCGTGACCGTAAAGATGGACGGCCGCAAGCAGGTGCTGGGCATCAAGATCGATCCTGAAGCGGTGAAAGCGGGCGATCTCGAAATGCTGCAAGACCTGATTACCGCCGCCATCAACGGCGCGGGCAGAAAAGTGGATGAAGCCATGCAGTCCACCATGGGCGGAATGCTGGGCGGCATGGGGATTCCGGGATTGTAGATTTACGAATTGGTGATTTCAGAATTGGAAGTCAAAAGCACAGTGGACCTGCGACTACGCGACGTCACGGCCATTTACCGTTAGTGAACTCAAAGCTTTCCTGAATACAAATCATGTCCAAATTTGCTGAGCCGATGGCGCGGCTGATCGATTCGCTGAAAAAATTGCCGGGCATTGGGAGCAAGAGCGCGCAGCGGCTGGCCTTTTATATTCTCCGCTCCTCCGATGAAGACGCCGAGGGACTGGCGGCGGCGGTGCGCGATGTAAAGGCCAACCTGCGCCTGTGCTCCAAATGCAACAACATCACGGACGTCGATCCCTGCGTGTACTGCAGCAGCGCGACCCGCAATCAGCGCATGGTCTGCGTGGTGGAAGAACCCACCAACATCGCCGCCATTGAGAAGACCAGGCACTTCAACGGCGTCTATCACGTGCTGCACGGATCGATTTCGCCGCTGCACGGCGTGGGCCCGGACCAGTTGCGGATTTCGAACCTCATGCGCCGCGTGGAAGGCGGCGAGGTGGATGAGGTGATCCTGGCCACCAACCCCACGATCGAAGGCGAGGCCACGGCGACTTATCTTTCCGGCCAACTGCGGCGGGCCGGGCTGAAAGTAACCCGGATCGCGATGGGGATCCCGGTGGGCAGCGACATCGAGTATGCTGACGAAATTACGATGCTCAAGGCCATGGAGGGGCGCCGGGAGCTCTAACCCGAGGCTCTGCGGTTTTTCCACTTGGGTAAATCTTTTCCCAAAGGGCCGGCGCACCGGGCTTGCGGCCGGTAATGGAGTTAGTCCAACATCTTATATAGCAATGACTTACATATATTTACGGAAGGATAAGTTGAGGCGTTGCATTGGCAGTGCGCTTGCACTAGCTAAAGGCATGTTCCTCCCGTCTCCGTTAGTTGTCCCCGTTGTGATGTAACCGCATCCCAAATTGACACCACTTGAACCGGGCCGACCAGCCCGGTTTTTGTTTTTTTGAGCGGTGGATTTCGGTACTTGGACTCCGAACCTCCTACTTCTCTGCCTCGCCACAGGTTCGGTGTCGAGCTTCGCTCGACCGGGCGGGTGCGGACACCCGCCCCTACGTGGCCTGGGGTGGTTCGAGGCTGACGGTCTCCAGGAAATAGTTTCGCTCTTGCTGGGTGGGTTCCAGGTCTGCCGGCCAGGCGCCGCCGTTGTATTGCTGCATGCGGTTTTTCCACTTCAGAAATTCGGTGATGGTTTGGGGTTCGATGCGGATTTCGACCCGGCGCAGGCTGGCCAGCAGCAGATTCATCTCGTAGCCCAAACCTGCCGGAGTGCGGAGGTCGCGCGCGGAGCGCCGCACAACTTCAACGTTGCGCTTGCGAACTTCCAGCAGGCCCCAGCCTGGGGGCAACTCCTTGACCCGAACCAATCCTGCAGGCGTGAGATAGAACCGTTCACAACCTAAACCCAGTTCCTGCTTTTGCCGGAATGGTTTGTCCCGGTCCGCCAGGAAGTCTGGGCGGGACAGTTTGCACTCGACCAGGACCGAGTGCGAAGCGCGCTTCCATCCGATGGCGTCGGGCATCTCTCCGCTTACGCAGGCCTGCTCGGAAAGCACCACGCCACAGCGATAGCCGCGGAGCCACTGTACTGCCTTCTCCACCAGTTGCGGATGCGTCATGCAGTATCTGTAGCCGGTGGATGCGGAAGATGGAAGTGACTGATTAGGGTCAGGTTCAAGCGGCTGGTTTTTGGCGGCTGGCGGCCGGTTTCTGGTTTCCAGCTTCTGGTTTCCTGATTCCCGGTTTTGGCCTGGGCTTGGCTACCTTCATCGGCTTGATCATGACGGGGCGCCGATAGACGGTTTCGAGCAGGTGGCGCGCTGCAGCTATTCCTTCTGCCTGGTCGTCGCGGGAAGAATAGCCCTGGGCTGCGATCAGAAGGACCTTGTTTCTATCCCTTACCTGCAAACGCCGAACCCGGCGGTCGCGCGCTTTGTCAAAGGCGTTGGCCAGGCGCAGGATGGCCGCCAGTCTGGTCACGTCTTGCCGTTGTTTGAGGGAAAGGCCGCGGAGCAGCGTTTGCCCGGCGCGAGGCAATGCGCCGCGATGATAACGGGCCACGACTCCGGCGGTGAGCAAATCCTGGGGACGCCAGCCCAGCGGCGGCGGGAGCCGGCGAATCATCCGGTAAGTGGTCTTGTGGTGACCCTTTTCAGACTTTGACCGGCCTACGTCGTGCAGCAGCGCGGCCACCTGCAGGATGGACCGTTCCTGAGCGCTGGACTCGGCGTCTTTGCCTGTGGACGCCAATCCGTCATAGAGCTCGAGGCTGAGGCGGGCAACGTGCCGGGAATGTTTGAAGTCGGGATCGAGCAACGAGGCCCACAGCCGCAGCCGGAGCAGGGCCGCGGATTCGGTCTGCTTCCGGTCCGGGAGCTGGCTGCGCCACGCCTGCCAGAGCGAGTCTGTCATTTGTATTTGTATCTGTATCTCCATCTGTGCCTCGGCCCATCGTCTTTTGCAGATAGGCTTCGATGCGCTGGGAGCGCTCTTCGCTGATTTTGTTCCTGCCAGCGGGCGCGGGCTTCGATATCGGGGAACACGTTGGCGCTTAGCGCCGCGGGCCAAAGCACATCGAGATCGTGGACCTCGCCGAGAATGTCCTGCATTTGTTTGAGATCGTCGCTCCACACGGCGTGCTGCTCGGGCAGGAAGTTTTCCACGATGTAGCGCAGCCGCTTGATGCCGATGCGAAGCCGGTGAAACGCCGGCGCCGAGCCGGCGCGCAGAGCCTGGCGGTGCAGCTTGTGGGCTTCAGTCCAGCGTTCCAGCGCGAGGTGGCGAAACACCAGACTGCCGGGCCGGAAGCGTGCCATCCGCCGGGGCAGCGACCGGCTCCAGCGCAGCCATTGCTTGCGATCGAATTCCGCCAGCGCCTGCATGGCTTCCTGCTGGAGCGGAATCTCGCGGGCCCCGACCGATTGCAGCAGAGGGGCGGTGACGGGATCGCCGGGGCTGTCCAGCCGGTGCACCCACTCCTGCATCACATGCAGGTCGCGCAGCTCTCCCAGGCTGCGGAAGAGGCGTTTCCCTGCTCGTTTCATCTCCTTCCAGGCCGGATCGGGATCGAGGGCGGCGATGCCATCCGCCATGGAACAACAACGGCGAAGAGCCACACGAAGATCGTGCACCGGGTCGGGCGCGAAGGCCAGGCTGGCGTGATCGCATTCTGCGAGGACGCGGTGCATCCAGAAAGCCAGGCCTGATTTCTTTTTGGCGGGCGGTGTCGGCATGGTGAGCGTGGGCAAAGGGGATTTCCAGTTTATAAGACGATCCCGGAATCCCGGGTTGGTCGAAGCGCGCGTTCTCCTTTGCCCGCGCCTGACCGAAGGCCAATGGACGCTATTACCTCCGTAATGTGTATCTTCTCACGGTTTCGCATTACCCTTAGCCGGTAACCACAGACAGTAAGAGGAGCCGCGTATCCAAACGGCAGACACCAGCAAAAACAGCAGGATCGCGTCCGCCCGGGCGTTTGTCCACAGCCTGAACATTCTTGTGAAGTACGTCCGGCTGTATGGGCTCGACCATAAGCGCACCGAGGGCCAGTTCGCCGTCACCTGGAAAGAATTGCAGGATGGCCTGCCCCAGGGGGCGGAAGGCTCGTTCCTGCTGGGCGTATCCGAAAACAAGCTGCTGCTGGACGGAATTCCACTCGAGACCGGGCAGGCGGAACGCAGCTTCGCGCAACTGCTGACCACCGCCGGCCTGGCCAGCATCCATTTTTCGAATCAGGTCACCAAGGAAGAATTCGTCCAACTGGTGCGCGCCTTCGCCCTGGGCGGAGCTCGCGCCCAGGACGTGGTCAAAGAGATCAAGAGCACCTTCGGCGACAGCAAGACGGCCTCGATCCGCATCAACGAAGTCAGGTTTGTCGCTGCCGATCCGTCGACCGGCGATATCAGCATCGCGGCCCAGATCGCGGCCCAGACCCTGGGCCCCGAATTCAAGCAGTGGCTTAATGATCCGCAAAAACTTTTGCAGTTGATCGCGGCCGCGGAAGGCGCGAAAAGCGGCGGGGTTCCCGGCGGCGCTCCCGTAGGCAGCGTGCCCAATCCCGGCCCGGCCGTCGAGGGTGCGGTCCCGGTCACGGGCGGCGGAACCTGGGCGGGCGGGGTCGTGCCCTTGCAGGAAGAAGAAGTCATCCAGACCATCCGTCTGCTCACTCGCTTTGGCGAAGTGGGCGGCGATCCCAGCGCCGATACCTCGGCGTTGCAAAAAGAACTGACCACGGTTGACGCCAATACCAAAGTCAACCTGCAGCAACTGCTGGGCAGCCTGGCTTCCCAGGTCAATGTCAATGCGGAGCAATCGGACAACACGCCCCTGCTGATGAAGGCGGCCGAGCACATGGCCATTCGTTTCGCCCTGGAGCGTTTCCAGAAGGGCGAAGTGAAGGTCAACGCCGTGCACCAGATGATGGAGCACATGAGCCGGCAGATGGACACCCTGCGCCAGATCCTCAAGCTGCAGGAAGACAAGATGAGCAAGGCCGGCATTCTGGTGGAGTCGCATGCCGACATCCTGGACCGGATGTTCTGGGCGGAAGTGCCGGAGGCGGGCAAGAAGAGCGTGCTGCTGTCCCATGAAGCGCCCTGCGTGCCGCCGCGCAACGTGCGCCAGTTTGTCGAGATACTGCTGGATCGTGGCGACAAGGAAACCGCGGTCGCCATTCTGCAAAACTATTTGAACTGTCTGGATGCGAAGGACCCCGAACCGCGGCGCCGCATCGCCACCGGCGTCAGCCAGCTGGCCGACCTGTTTGCCTCGGCCGGCGGTGAATTGATGGCGCTGTCCCTCCGCAAGATCGGCGAACTCATGGGGCAGGAATCCGACCCCGACCTGCAAAGCATGTTGAGCGCCGCCTTTGTGCGCCTCAGCACGGAAGCCAGCACCAACAAGCAATTTGCCGCTCTAAGCGAAGTTTGTATCGCCATGGAAAATTTGGCGCGGCTGCGGCCCGTGCTGGCCACCGAACTGCGGCCTCGAATCGGCGTGGAAAACCGCTTGCCCGAGTTCATCGAAGAAGCCATGTACCTGCCGCAACTCCCGGCCGACCTGCTTCAGGTCCTGCGCCGGACGTCGCAAGCCGCCGTGGAACATCTTTCCGAAAGGTTTTTCCGCTGCATGCGGCGTGAAGAGTGCGACCGCATCATGGACATCGTCAAGGAACTGGGAGCGCCCGCCCTGCAACAGTTGCGCGAGATGGTGCGCACCGGCCAGCCTCGCCAGGCCGCCGCCGTGGTGGGCCTGCTGAGCCGCCTCGACGTGCCTACCCTGCTCGAACTGCTGCCGCTGCGTTTGCCCGAGTGGAACCGGTTTTATCATGACGTGGTGGTGCGCCAGATTGCCTACGGCGCCGCCCATGATCGCGGACGTTCTTTGCTGGAGCTCCTGGAAATTCTTGATTCCCTGGTCCTGCCCCAGGCCATTGATGAGATTGGCATGAGCGGCGATCGCACCGCGGTCCCCTCGCTGGTGGTCATGGCGGAGGCGGGTGAAGCTCAGGGACGCTCGGCGCTGATTCAGCTGAAAGCAGTTGAGTCCCTCGGCCGGCTGCGCGAGAACGATGCGGTCCCGGTGCTGCGCGGCCTGCTGGAAGCGAAGAAAATGTGGCGATGGACCCATCACCGCGAACTGCGTATCGCCGCGGCCCAGGCCCTGGTCAAGATCGACCCTCGCTACGGCAGCCAGGTCATGGCGGCCAGCGGGCTGGAGCCCGGAGAACTGGCCATCGCGCCTCTGGATTCAGCGCCGGCCTGTCCCTGGGTGAGGCAACGACGCTACGAGCGCATCGTGCTGCGCAAGACCATGCACGCGACCATCAGCAGTTCGTGGGGCAAATCCAGCATTCTGATTCGCGAATTGAGCCTGGGCGGGGGGATGGGCACGAAGGAAGACAATCTCCGCGTGGGCTCGGAAGCCAACATCGATATTGCCGCCGGCGCTCGCCACATCCGCGGACAAGTCCTGCTGCGGCGCGCTCGCGTCAACGAAGTTGGTTTTGAAATCGTGAATACCGATCTCGAAAGCCGCTACCGCCTGCGCCGTATCCTGGTCGACTCTCTGGAGAACGCATCCGGAACCAAGGAAACCGACTGGGACGGCAAACGCAAATCGCAACAGATCTAATTCCCAAACTATCAGTCAAAAAAGCCCCGGGTGACCCACCCTCTTCACGTATGTTGCGAAAGGGTGGATCCACCCGAGGCTTTTCAATCTTGTTAAGGCTTCTCTACTTTACCTTCACGATAATAATGGCCAGCGTGTAAAGCGCCAGCGACTCGATCAGAGCCAGCCCAAGAATCAGCGCCAGCTGAATTCCAGGACGGGCCGCCGGATTGCGTCCCAGAGCTTCCGCCGCTGAAGCCGTGGCTTTCGCCTGGCCCAAGGCGCACAGACCCGAAGCAATCGCCATCGAAAAACCGGCGGTGATTGCCACCCAGTTGGTGCCCGCCATCTCCCGCGCCCTGAGCGAACGCAGGCACGGCGAAGCAAAGCAATGAGAGTGCCATGAACAGATAACTCAGTTTCCGCATTTTTGTTTCTCCTCGTGCTATGAATTGCCGCCAGTGGGTGGTTGACGTCTCTGAATAGTGCAGACGCCCTCACGCTGAACGATCTCCAGTTTCCAGTTTCTGGTTTCCAGAGTCACTGGAAACCAGAAACTGGAAACTCGAAACTGTGTCTAATGTTCTTCCGCCACGGCGCCCGACAGGTACACCATGGTCAGCAGGATGAAAATGTATGTCTGCAGGAACGAAACGCCGATGTGCAGCCCCAGAAATATAACCGGCACGCCCACTGAAATCATGGAAAAGAAGGCCATGGTGACCAGGTCGCCAGCAAACATGTTGGCCCAAAGACGGATGGTCAACGAAAGCACGCGGGCCAGATGGCTCACGATCTCAATCGGCAACATCAGAATCGACAGCGGGACCCGGATGAACAGAGACATGCTGGAATCGGACGGCCCCAGGAAATGCGCGGCGTAATGTCCGACTCCCTTCTTGCGGATTCCCTGCACGTGGTAATAGATAAAAGCACAAACCGCGCAGCCCAGAGGAACGATGGGCACGGCTGTCGGAGATTCGAAGCCCGGGATCAGGCCGATCAGGTTGCAGACCAGGATAAAAAGAGCCAGGGTCATCAGGAAAGGCGTGAAAGCGGAACCGCCATGGCCGATAATTTCATGGCTCTGGTCCTCGACGAAGCCGTGGGCCCCTTCAAAGATGTGTTGCAGGGCGCCGGGCTTGTCGACCGACAGACTCGAGCGCACCAGGAAGAACACGACCACCAGAAATAGAAACACCAGGAGCTGCATCGCCACCGGATTCGATATCGGCGCTTGCGGATATTGCGGCTCAATGTGCAGCATTCGCAGCAGTCCCGTGACCGGGCCGGCGAAGAGATGGTTCAGAATTTCGGTAAACCAGAGTTGTTCAGGCATGAATCAGGCTTCTAGCTACTGGCTTCTCGCTTTAACCGGTGAACACTAAAATCTCACTAACGCGCTTGACTTCAAGCTAAAGGCTAGGAGCTGGAAGCCAGTAGCTAGAAGCCGCTCTGTCAGAGCGACCCACAGCTCATAGCGCCTCGCACGCGATGGCCGCTACGGGCAGGAACAGACCCGCCAGTAACCCATAGAGACTCGCGCGGGAAACAGTGAATATAACATAGGCTCCGAGGCCCATCAAAACGTAGCGCAGCAGGAAGCGCAACACCACGCCCTGGCTCGATTGTGGCTGGCCGGACTGGGTGGCGCGGTCGGCGAGCGCGCTCACCACGCGCTTCAGCCAGTGAAAATTCAGATAAGCGACGGCGCTCCCGCAGGCGAATCCCAGGCCGATGCGCCAGCCATAATGCCACCACGAGGCCGCGCTCAATGCCAGCGCCAGCACCAGCATGAAGCGCGAGATGCGGTCCATGGCGCCGGAATAGAAGGCTTCGCTGCCGGGTCCGTGGCCGCTGGCTTCGAAGAGAAGGGTTCGGCGGTTGTCATTTTAGGACCGTCATGGGCGGACGCAACGTCATTTGGATTCCGACGACAGCGCGGCCCGGATCAACTCGACGAAGCCGGCAACGATGCCCACGATCAGCCCGGCGATATAGAGCCACGTCGTATGCAGCCAGCGATCCAGCGCCACGCCAATCAACCAGCCCGCGACGGTGGCTGCCGGGAACACAAATGCCAGCTGGCTGTATTTGGCCATCTGGACCCATGTGCTTCTGTCTTTTTTCGAATTGTCGTCCGGACCAGGCATGGCAACAGGGGAGGATGCTTCGCCTCCCCGCACCGCTTCAAGAGTCGGCCTTAGCGTATCAGACTGGCCACGGAACTGGTCTGGGCAATCCCCAGCGACCAGTTCACGATGCGGATGAATTGCTCCGGGAAGATTCCGATGTAGACGGTGGCAAAGGCGGCCACGCCCAGGGCGAAGCGCATTCCCAGGCTGACCGGCAGAAGGGTCTTGTCCAGCGGCTTCGCGCATGAACATCTGGTTGGCGATCCGCATGTAGTAATAGAGTCCGAACACGGCGTACAGCACGGCCAGCGAGGCCAGCCAGTAGTGGCCGCTTTCGATCAGGCTGAGGAAGATGAAATACTTTCCATAGAAGCCGGCCAGCGGCGGAATGCCGGCCAGCGACAGCAGGAAGATCAGCATCAGCACGGCTTCGGTGGGAGCGCGGAAATAGAGGCCGGCGATGTCGTCCATCTCGTCGCCAATTACGTTGCGCTGGCGCAGCGAGGCGATCACGCCGAAGGCGCCCAGATTCATGAAGGTGTAGACCAGCAGATACAGCAGAATGCCCTTGCAGTCCATCGAAGAAGGCGGGCGCCGGATAGGTCACCGAAGCCAGCGCGACCAGACCCAGCAGCATGTAGCCGACGTGCGCAATCGAGGAGTACGCCAGCAACCGCTTCAGGTTGCTCTGGGTCAGCGCCGCCAGATTCGCCCCGGTCATGGTCAGGATCGAAACGAAGATGAGCAACGGCACGTAGACCGTGCGCAGCGGGATACAGGCCCCAGAGAAAAATGCGCAGCAGCATGGCCCACGCCGCGGCCTTCACCGCCACCGACATGAACCCGGTAACGCTGGTGGGCGCGCCTTCGTAGGCGTCGGGCAGCCACTGGTGAAAGGGGATGGCCGCGATTTTGAAAAACAGGCCGACCGAGGTGGTCAGCAGGGCGATAATCGCGATCGGGTCAATGTGATCGGGATGGGCAGCCGCCAGCCGAACCAGGCCGCTCCTGATTCCCAACAGGCTGGTGCTGCCCGTCAGCCCGTAAAACAGCGACAAGCCGTAGGCAAATATGCCGGAAGAAAATGCGCCCAGCAGCAGATATTTCAGCGCGGCTTCATTCGACCGGCGGTCGGTGCGCAGGAATCCCACCAGCACGTAGGTGGAGATCGCCATCAGCTCCAGGCCGATGAAGATAAGCACCACGTCGAAACCGGCGGCCATGCACATCATGCCCACGACCGAAAATAAAAGCAGGGCATAGAATTCACCGTGGTTTTCGTGTTCGATCTCGAGATAGCGCACCGACATCAGGATGGAAATCGCCGCGCCGGCGAGAAACAGATACCAGAAGTAAATGGTGAAGCGGTCCACCACCATCGAGTTCAGAAACGCGGACTCTCCCGGAACTCCGGCGGCGTTCAAGGCCAGTCTGGATCTTCACCACGCCGGCGGCGGAGAACAGAATGCCGACCAGCGCGGTCACCGCATTGATCTTCTTCCATTGCGCGCGGCACCATCAGATCAAGCAGCAGTATGCCCAGCGCGAACAGGGTCAGCAGAATGACGGGCAGCGCCATCAGGTAGTCGACCCGGCCGAAATTTTGTGCCATGTTGCCCGACACTTATTTGCTTCCCTTCGCCTGATTCAACGCCGTCTGCACGGCCGCAGCGTCCGCGGCTTCATCGGCGGGCCGAATCGCGGCATTCACGTTCTGCACGCCGGGATAGTCCTTTCCCCGCACGGTGTAAACAATCTGGTTCACCGGCTGCTCCAGAATCTGGAAGAACGGCTTGGGATAGAGGCCAATCCAGAAAGCCATGATGACCAGCGGCGCGAAAGTCAGCACCTCGCGCGGCGTCAGGTCGTGCAGCTTTTCATTCTTGGGATTGGTGACCGTCCCGAAGAACACCCGCTGGTAAAGCCACAGCAGATAAGCCGCCGCCAGAATCACGCCCGGAACCGCCCACGCCGCCCACTTCCAGTTCTCCATGAACGTGCCCTGCAGGATGGTGAACTCGCCGACGAACCCGTTCAGCAGCGGCAGTCCCATGGACGACAGAAACATGATCATGGTGATGGTGGCGTAAACCGGCATGACGTTCGAGATCCCGCCATATTCGGATATTTCGCGGGTGTGCCGCCGCTCGTACAGAATGCCGACGATCAAGAAGAGCGCGCCCGTCGAGATGCCGTGGTTGATCTGCTGCAGCACCGATCCACTTAATCCCGCTTGATTCAACGCGAAAATTCCCAGAGTGCAGAAACCCAGGTGGCTGACCGACGAGTACGCCACCAGTTTCTTCATGTCCTTCTGCATCAGGGAAACCAGCGCGCCGTAGATGATGCCGACGATGGAAAGCAAAATCATCCAGCCGCGCACTTTGGGATGCATGACCACGTCCGGGAAGAACGGCAGCGCGAAGCGGACGAAGCCGTACGTTCCCATCTTCAGCAGAACGCCCGCCAGGATGACGGAGCCCGCGGTGGGCGCCTCCACGTGGGCGTCCGGCAGCCAGGTGTGGAACGGGAACATCGGCACCTTGATGGCGAACGCCAGAAAGAATGCCAGGAACAGCAGAATGGCGAAGGTCGAACCGTACGCCGGATCGTGGAAGATCAGCGGCGCCGTCTTGTACAAAGCCTGAATGCTGAAGGTGTACTGCGCCCGTCTGATGGAAGTTATAGAAATACAGGAACAGCACCGAAAGCAGCATCAGCACCGAACCGAACAGGGTGTACAGGAAGAACTTGATGGCGGCGTAGAGTTTTCGCGGGCCGCCCCAGATGCCGATCAGCAGATACATGGGAACCAGCATGGCTTCCCAGAAAACGAAGAACAGGAAGAAATCGAGGGCCATGAACACGCCCAGCATGCCGGTCTGCAGGACCAGGAACCAGATGTAGTATTCCTTCACCCGGTTCTCGATCGCGGTCCACGAAGAGAGGATCGAAATCCATCCCAGCAGCGTGGTCAGCATGATCAGCAGGAAGGAAATGCCGTCAATGCCGAGGACGTAACCGGCGCCGATCGAGGGGATCCAGTTGTTGGGCGTGCCTTCCATGAACTTGAAGCCGGGTTCGAAGCGCAGCGCCCAGAACCACGGCACCAGCGGGATCGAAACCAGCAGGCCGGCCAGCGCGAAAATGTTTCCGATCCAGCGGATGGCATCTTTATTCTCTTTCGGAACAAAGATGAGCAGCAGCGCGCCGGCCAGCGGCGTGAACAGAATGATCGAGAGAATGTGATTATGCATAAAAGCAGTCGTCGGTCGTCAGTCGTTCAGTCGTCGGCAACACCCTTGCTACCGCACTGCGTAATAGAAAACGAATCCTACCAGCCCGATCACCATCACCAGCGCGTACCACTGCACCAGGCCCCACTCCAGCAGGCGCACCGGATACGACAACATCCGCGAGAGAATCGCCGGGCCGTTCACCAGAATCCCGTCAATGATCCACTTGTCCCACCAACTGGAAATCGTTCCGCTGAGCCGCGTCACCCAGCCTACGTCGTTGACGATGCCATCAATCACGCGCGAATCGAACCAGGACGAGGCTTCGCCCAATCCCAGCACGCCCAGGCGCACGTCTCCCACTTTGCGGCGGCCGGTGAAGGCGACGTCGTAGGCTTCATCCACGTAATACTTGTTGAGCAGGACGGTATAGAGCTGCGGCGAAGCTTCCGCAATGGGCTCCTCATAGCCTTTGCCGGCATCGCGATAAGCCTTCCAGGCCATGCCGAACCCGGCCACGGCCGCCGCCACGGAGAAAACCATGAGGAAATATTCCACTGGACTGGTGTGCTCTTCTTCTTTACGTCCGGCGGCCAGCTGAGCCGCCTCTGCCTTCGGCTCGGAACACCGGCGCTTCGCGGGCAAACACCGGCTCGAGAAACTTCTCGAAGCGATTCGATCCGCCCAGGCTGTGCGGCCAGCCCAGCCATCCCGCGCTGACCGCGCAGATGGCAAGAACGATCAGGGGCACGGTCATCGATTTCGGAGATTCGTGGATATGATGTTCGACCTCGTGGCTCATGCGCGGCTGGCCGTGGAAAGTGAGGAACATCAGGCGGAACATGTAGAACGCGGTCATCAGCGCAGTGGCGTAACCCACCAGCCACAACAGGCGATACGCGCCGCCTTCGGACGACCAGGCTCTGCCACAGGATTTCATCTTTCGAGAAAAAGCCGGCGAAGGGCGGAATACCGGCGATGGCGAAGGTCGCGATGAACATCGTCCAATGGGTAATCGGGATGCGGCGGTGCAGGTCGCCCATGTTGCGCATGTCCTGCTCGCCGCTCATGGCGTGGATGACCGATCCTGCGCCGAGGAACAGCAGAGCTTTGAAGAAAGCGTGGGTGAAGACGTGGAATGCGCCCGCGGCGAATGCGCCCACTCCCAGGGCCAGAAACATGTATCCCAACTGGGACACGGTGGAGTAGGCCAGCACGCGCTTGATGTCGTTCTGCACCAGCGCGATGGTGGCGGCAAACAGCGCGGTGAACGCGCCGATGAATCGCCATGGTCTTCATCGAGCCCGGCGCAAGCACAAACAGCGCATTCGACCGCGCCACCATATACACGCCCGCAGTGACCATGGTCGCGGCATGGATCAGGGCGGAAACCGGTGTGGGGCCTTCCATGGCGTCGGGCAGCCAGACATAGAGTGGAAGCTGCGCCGACTTGCCGCACGCGCCCACGAACAACAGCAGCGTCGCGGCGGTGATGATGGGATCGCCGATGGCGAAGTGTCCGCTGCGCGCCATGTGCGTGATCTCGGTCAAGCGGAACGATCCGAAATACCAGGCGATGGTGAACATGCCCAGCAGGAATCCGGCGTCGCCGATGCGGTTGACGATGAACGCCTTGTTGGCGGCGGTGCTGGCCGACTGGCGATGGAAATAGAAACCGATCAGCAGATACGAGCACAGGCCCACGCCCTCCCATCCCACGAACATCAGGACATAGTTATTCGCCAGGATGAGCGTGAGCATGGAGAACATGAACAGGTTGAGATATCCGAAGAAGCGGTAGTAACCGCCTTCGTGCGCCATGTAGCCGGTGGAATAAATATGGATAAGCGTGCCCACGCCGGTGACGAACAGCAGCCAGATGGCGGAAAGCGGATCAAGCAGGAAGCCGGCATCGGCATGGAATGCGGCCGGAGTGCCGTCATGCTTGACGTAGTTCATGTGGCCGGTGTCGGTGCCCAGCCAGGTGTAAACGATCTTCTCGAAAGGCTTGCCCGGGTTGTCGTGCGCGTAGCCCGTATATTGCCAAACCGCAAGACAGGCGAAGACAAACGCCAGCGCCACCGCGCCCACGCAGACCGCGCTCACGGTGGCCTTCTGCAGCTTGCGGCCAAAAAAGAACATGATGGCCGCGCCCAAGGCGGGCAGCAGCGGGACGAGCCAGATGTGGTCGAGAAAGAACATTTTTCAATTCAGCTTCTAGCTTCTAGCTGCTGGCTGCTGGCTTCTAGCTAGTAGCCAGAAGCCAGAAGCTCTCTTCACCATTTCATCAAATCCACTTCGTCTATGTTTACCGTCTCTTTATTGCGGAAGAACGCGATCAGGATTCCCAGGCCGACCGCAGCCTCCGCCGCCGCGTCGGTGATTACGAAGATCGCGAAAATCTGCCCGTGCAGTCCCCATATCCGCGAGAACGCCACCAGGTTCAGGTTCACCGCATTCAGGATCAGTTCGATCGACATGAGAACTATGACCACATTGCGCCGCGTCAACACGCCGATCACGCCCAGAATGAAGAGCGCGGCCGCGACTACGAGATAATGAATTGTCGATATTGGAGCCATTTTCAGCTTCTAGCTTCCTGGCTTCTGGTTCCTAGCCATCGCTAGAAGGCTAGCGAGCTATGCTAAGCTGTTTTCAGATTCTCTTCTTCGCCATCACTACCGCTCCGATGATCGCCACCAGCAGCAGCAACGAGGCGATTTCGAAGGTGAACATGTAATTGCCGTAGAGCAGGACTGCAACCTGCTGGGTGTTGGACTGCTCCGGCATCAAAATTGCCCGGTCCGGAAACAGCGCCCTGCCCTTCACGTAGACCAGCACGAACAGCGTGCCCAGAGCTATCGCCGTTGCCAGGCCAGCCACCCATTGCTGGTTAAACTGTTCTTCCTTTTGCGACTTTTCGATATTGACCAGCATGATCACGAACAGGAACAGCACCATGATGCCGCCCGCGTAAAGAATGATCTGCACGCCGGCAACGAAGGGCGCATAGAGCATCAGATACAGGGCGGCTTGTCCGAGCAGGGACACGATCAGGGCCAGCGCGGAGTGCACCGCATTCTTGCGGGTGATCACCAGCACGCCGCTCAACACGGTCAGTGCCGACAGAAAATAGAAGAAGAATGTTGTCGCTACTGGCGCCATAGCCTTCTTTCCGGCTAGTCTGCTCCGGATGTCCTTGCCCTTGCCCTCTTCCCAAAACCTTCGCCGAGCTTCGCTCAGCCGGGCAGGTGAGACACCTGCCGCTACGTGGTTCGTGGTGCTTTAGAACGCAATTCCCGCTATCGCCGTCAGGACCAGCACTGCGATTCCTAGTGGCAATAAGACTTTCCATCCTACTTTCATCAGTTGATCGAAGCGGTAGCGCGGGAACGTGCCGCGGTACCAGATGTACATGTACATGGAGAACGCCACTTTTGCGCTGAACCAGAAAATGTCTTGCACGCGATCGCGCACCGGCGGAACGAACAACAGCACGCCGATCAGGGCCAGGACCGCGCCGAATCCGCCCAGGCCGATGGTCTGCACTTTGAAGTAGGGATGCTTGGGCATGCGCGCCGTGCTGTAAAAAGTGATTCCGGCCAGAAACAGGAACGTCAGGCCGGGGACCAGCGAGAACACCAGGTCCCAGGTTTCGCCATCGAGAGCATTGGGGAACGGGCGCATCCATCCGCCCATCCATAACGTCACTGCGATCGACGAGACCGCGATCATGGCCGAATATTCCGCCAGGAAAAACAGCGACCAGCGGAAGCCGCTGTATTCAGTGTGAAAGCCGGCAGTCAACTCGGACTCGGCTTCCGGCAAATCGAAAGGCGCGCGATTGGTTTCCGCCACCATTGCGACCGCAAAGATAAAGAACGCGATCAGCCCCAGGGGGAAAAACTTGAACACAAACCATACATGCTGGGACTGCTGCGCCTGCACGATCCCGATCATGCTCAGGGTGCCAACGCCCTCTTTATTTAGGCTGGTCATCAAGACCGCTGAGATGACCGCCAGGCCCATGGCAATTTCGTAGGAAACCATTTGCGCGCTGGAGCGCAGCGCGCCCATCAGCGGATAATGAGAATTGGAGGCCCATCCCGCCATCACCACGCCCAGCACGCTCAGAGACGAAACGCCCAGCATGAAGAGCACGCCAATATTCATGTCGGTGACCGCGTGCGTGGGGCCGAAAGGCACGACAATAAAGACGGTGAATGCCGTGATCACTACGATGAGCGGCGCGACCCAGAAGACAAACGGGTCGGCCTCTGAGGGCATGATGTCTTCCTTGATCAGAAGCTTCAGGGCGTCGGCGATGGGCTGCAGCAAGCCGTGCGGTCCCACGCGCATGGGGCCAAGACGCACCTGCATGTGCGCCAGAATCTTCCGCTCCAGCCAGTTCATGGCGATGACAGCGACCGACAGTCCCAGAAAGATCAGGACGATATAGACGAACGCCCAGAACATATTGCCCGCCGAACCCGGCGTGGTGTCGCTCTTGAGATAGGAGGTGATGTAGTCGAGCATCAGCGATCCACCTCGCCCAGCACGATGTCCAGGGTTCCGATGACAGCGATGACGTCGGCCACCAGTGCGCCGCGCACCATCATGTCCAGCGCCTGCAGGTTGACGAATGACGGTGGCCGCACTCGCACCCGGTAGGGCTGGGTCGAGCCGTCGCTCACGATGAAATATCCCAACTCGCCCTTCGGCGCCTCGATCGAATGATAGATCTCGCCCACCGGCGGCTTCATCACTTTCGCCACTTTAGCCATGATGGGTCCGTCGGGAATCTTGCCGATCGCCTGGTCGATGATGCGCAGCGATTGCCGCATTTCCTGCATGCGTACGATATACCGGTCGTAGGTGTCGCCATTCTGCCCGACCGGAATTTCGAAATCGAAATCGGAATACGCCGCGTAGGGCTGGGCCTTGCGCAGGTCCCACTTCACGCCGCTGGCGCGCAGCACCGGCCCGGTCACGCCCAGCGCGATGCATTCCCGGGCGGAAATCTTGCCCACATCCTTGGTGCGCTCGACCCAGATTCGGTTGGTGGTGAGAAGCTCTTCGTACTCGTCAATCTTGGGAGTGACGAAATCGAGGAATTTCTTTACCTCGCGCTCGAAACCCTCGTAGGTTTCGTACGAACATCCGCCGATGCGGAAGGCGTGCGTGGTCAGGCGAGCGCCGCAGTATTTCTCGAAAATCTTGAGGATTTCCTCGCGGTCGCGAAACGTGTAGAACAGCGGCGTGATGGCGCCGATATCGAGGGCGTGCGTGCCCAGCCAGAGCATGTGGCTGGCCAGCCGATTCAGTTCGGTGAGGATAACGCGAATGTACTGGGCGCGGCGCGGAGCTTCCACGTTCAGCAGCTTTTCCACCGCTTCGCAATAGCCCAGTCCGTTCGAGACCGCGGCTACATAGTCCATGCGGTCCACGTAGGGATTGAACATGGTGTAAGTGCGGTGCTCGGCAATCTTCTCCACCCCGCGATGCAGATAGCCGATCACGCATTCGGTGCCCAGAACTTTTTCGCCATCCAGCTTGAGGATGACGCGCAACACGCCGTGCGTGGCCGGGTGCTGCGGACCCATGTTGATGATGAGTTCGTTGGAATCGAGAAAGGTTTTCTCGTGCTGTTCCAGTTCCAGGTGGGATGTCCGGTCGATAGTCGTTCGGTCGGTCATTGCCCGCTCTCGATCCCCAGGTTGATCTGAACCCACTCTTGGTCCTGTTGAATGATGCCGTAGTCCTTGCGCAGGGGTGACCCTTCCAGCCGTCCGGAAGCAGGATGCGCTTCAGGTCGGGATGTCCCTCGAAGCGGATGCCGAACATGTCGAAGACTTCGCGCTCCAGCCAGTTGGCGGCCGGCCAGATGGGAACGGCGCTAGGCACGGATTCCGTTTCGGCATACGAGGCTTTCACCCGAATGCGCTCGTTGTCCGTGAAAGGAATAAAGAATCCAGACCACTTCGAACTGCTTCTCCCTGTCGGGATAGTGCACGGCGGTGATGTCCACGCAATAGTCGAAGTGCTCCTGGTCGCGCAGGACCTGCAGCAACTCGGGAATGAGCGACGAATCGGCGACGATGTATTTCTGTCCGAGATAGGTATTGGCCTCGCGAATGCCCGATCCGTGCTGCCCCTTGAGCCGCGAAATCATGGGTGAATCCCAGGGCAAGGGTGCAGGGCCGGTCGGCTTGGCAGGCGCGGCGTGTTCCGCCGCTTTCGGTGGCGCAGGTTTTTCCGGGGATGACTGAACGCTGCCGGCAACGGGTTCGCCCGCCGCGGGTTTCGGCTCACCACTCGGCGGAGGTGCGGGGGATTTTGTGTCCTCAGGCATAGCTACGGAAGGTACAAACCTCCGGCGCCGCGGGCGTTTGGAAGAACGTTAACTTTTAACAGCTTGCAAAGTAAGTGTCAATCGTGGAGATGACCGCGCTGCTGTCCTAAAATCTTGAACCACCAAGGACACGAAGGTAAACGAAGGATTATCTAAGAATTCCTTCGTGGACTTTCGCGTCCTTTGTGGTTTATGAATTTGGACTCAGCCGCCGGCTCACTCTCTTTCCCTGCGCCGCCTGGTAGCCCTCAATCAATTCACGTATTCGCAGCGCGTCCGCCTTGCGGTGCCCGTGGCTGATGATGGGATCGCTGCCGCCCGAGGAATCGATGCGAATGTTCGACCAGATCACTCCGGTAGAAATCTGCACCGAGGCGACCTTGCCGAGGGCGATGCTCTCCTCGCTGCTGCCAAAGAGGCGGGATTTTACCCGGCTGACGTGTTGCGGGGTAACCGTGATACGTACCGGGAAGAACAAATTGCCTTTGGTCCAGCGGCTGGCGGTGAAAGTTTCGGAGCTGGGTAGATTCGGCATTGTGAAGATGAGCAGAAAAGCATCGCGGAGCTTCGCTCCGCCGGGCGGTGGGACATCCTGCCCCTACGCGGTCATACCCACTCCAAGGCGCCCTTTTTCCAGATCCAGATATAGCCCACCACCAGGATGAGCAGGAAAATCAGCATTTCGATCAGGCCGAATACGCCCAGCGCTTTAAACTGCACCGCCCACGGGAAAAGAAAAATAGTTTCCACGTCGAAGACCACGAACAGGATGGCCACGATGTAATAGCGAACCGTGTAGCGGCCGCGGGAGCTGTCGATTGGATCGATGCCGCACTCGTAGGGCATCAATTTCGCCTTGCCTGGATTGTCCGGGCGCACCAGCTTGGCGGCCAGCAGGGTGATGGGGATGAGGATTCCTACGAAGGCGATGAAGATGAATATGGGGACGTAGTTTTGCGGCATCTGGCTCCTCTCGCCAATTCTCCCGCCGAAGCTTGCAGCCTAAATACTACCGCTGACTCTGTTCACCTTCAAGCGATGGCCGGTGCGGTCGTGGTGCAGTTCGCGCGAAAAACAACCCTACCCCTTGTCATTCCGAAGCCAGGTTTATCGGCGAGCGAATGCCGCGCTTCGGAATGACAATCCTTAATGGGGGCTTTCAAACTGCCCACTAGCCGGCTGCGTCACAACGCAGCCGGCACCACGCGGGCCGGAACAACCGCTTCGACAACTATTTGTAAGTTACGGTTGAGGTGGCCAGATTATCGCGGTGGGCTGACGAGTCCACCATCGCTTGGAACGCCGCGCTGCTCAGGGGATTGGTCTTGACTGCATTCATCAGCGTCGCATTCAATTTGTCCAGGCCTTCAGCGTTAGGCGAAATCACGTCGATCCAGAATGCGCCCGGAGCTTCGGTGTGGATCGCCTCGGTGTCGATTTCGTACTCCACAATCGATCCGTCGGCCAGGAGCTTCTCCAGCATGGGCACGATATAGCTCTTGCTGAGTGTCTCGACTGCGTGCTCAGCCACGTCGGGCTTCAGTTTGTAATAGCCCACGCGCGTGTAGGCGCCCTTGTAGGTGCCCGGACGCCAGTTGTAGTAACGGCTGACGAATATCCCGTCCGAGTGCTTGGTAGCGCCGGCCAGCACGGGTGCGGTAGGCGTACCGGACTTGTAGAACTTGTCCAGCACGTTCAGCACCGCCGCCATGGACATCGCCGACCACCAGTCGTCATGCGTCATCCCGTCCGCCGTATGCACCAGATTCAAGTCGCTGCCGTAGGCCACAATGGCTCCATCGGCCACCGCCTTGTCCAGAATCTTCTGGTCGGCGGCTGAGTTCTTTTCCATGTCCGCCCATTGCGCGCGCGGAATATTCCAGAACGCGACGTAGCTGTACATCGGCGGTTTTTCTTTCGGTTCATCCTGCGCCCGCGCCTGTAAGGCCGAGCCGGCCATGATTACGAGTGCGCACACAACTGCGAAAATCCCACAGCTGCTTCCTGTTCATCCTTTTCCTCCTCGAATGAGTCACCGGCCTGGGGGAGAATGCCGGCGCTGGTGCCAACTCTGTGCTGGGTAGGTTGCGTACGGAACCGTACTCTGCGGGGCAGCGAATGTCAACGCGCCCCGACCGCCACGACCACGTGGGGACAGCCGCCCTCGGCTGTCCGGTCGAGCGCAGCTCGACTGGCTTTTTGCCAGCGACCGATAAAACTCGCGCACTGTCATCCTGAGCGCAACTCTCCCATTCGCTTGCGAATGGGAGAGTGGAGTCGAAGGACCCCTAGCATCTTGACGCATAGCGGAGAGAAGGACTTTGAAATTATGCGGCCAAGGCTTGTGCCGCCCATAGGGGTCCTTCGACTGCGAAGCTGCTTCGCGAAGCGAAGCAGCCACTCCGCTCAGGAAGACAATACATGCCGCATTAAAGTTTTGACAGGAACCGCCGCATGGGCTATCTTCTTAGCGATGAGTTTTCTTTCCCATCTCCACCATCACCATCATGTGCACAACGTGTTGGCGGGGGTGTCTTGAGATAGGTTAGAGCTCACACACAAGATTCGGCCCGCTGACGCGCTTCGCGACAGCGGGCTTTTTGTTTTTAGCCGCAAGTTTGGAGATGCAATGAAACAAGAGATTGATTTCGACAAAATGCAAGGGCTGCTGCCCGCCATCGTGCAGGATGCCGGCAGCGGCGAAGTGCTGATGCTGGGCTTCATGAATCGGGAGGCGCTTGAACAGACCCTGCGGGCCGGCTATGTCACGTTCTTCAGCCGCACCCGCAACCAGCTTTGGACCAAAGGCGAGACTTCCGGCAACCGGCTTGAAGTGGTCTCGGCTTCGACCGACTGCGATCGCGACACGGTTCTGCTGCAGGTACGGGTGCAGGGAAAAGGCGTGGTCTGCCACAACGGCACGCGTTCCTGCTTCACCGAGAACCTGCCCCTGGGAAAAGAATCGGCTCAGACCAAGGGAGCTCTGTCATGAAGCTCCGCATCGGCATTCCCAAAGGCAGTTTGCAGGAGGCGACGTTACAGCTGTTTGCGCGTGCCGGCCTCAACGTCTACACCAATGGCCGGTCGTACTCGGCGAGCACCGCCGATCCTGACGTCGAGTGCATGCTGATTCGGGCCCAGGAGATGGCACGCTACGTGGAGCACGGAGTGCTCGATGCCGGACTCACCGGGCTCGACTGGGTGATGGAAAGCGGCCTCGAGGTTGTGACCGTCTCCGACCTGATCTATGCCAAACAGAGCCGCGGCAAAGTGCGTTGGGTGCTGGCTGTGCCCGAGGCCTCAAATTACCAGCGCGCGGAAGACCTGACGGACTGCATCGTCGCCACCGAACTGGTAAACGTGACGCGAAATTATTTCGGCAAGAAAGGCGTGAGCGTGCGGGTGGAGTTCTCCTGGGGGGCGACCGAGGTGAAACCCCCCACGCTGGCGGACGCCATCGTCGAAGTCACCGAAACCGGCAGTTCCCTGCGCGCCAACCATCTCCGCATTATTGATACCCTGCTCGAATCCAATACCCAGATCATCGCCAATACTTCCGCGTGGAACGACGCCGCCAAGCGCCGCAAGATCGAAAACCTGGCAGTGATGCTGCGGGGCGCGATGGAAGCCCAGGGCCGGGTCGGCCTGATGCTGAATGTCCGCAAATCGGATCTGGCCGCGGTGCTCGGAGTGCTGCCGGCCTTGCAGAAGCCCACCGTGGCCACGCTCAGCGATGACGCCTGGGTCGCGGTAAACACGATCATTGAAGAATCGGCGGCCTGGGAAATCATTCCACGCCTGAAGGCGGCGCAACGCCGAGGGCATTGTCGAATATCCGCTGAACAAGGTGGTCATGTGATGCGGATCCTCGAAGGCCGTGCCGCCGAAAACTACGTGCGCAAACTGGAGCAGCGCGGGCAGAAGCTCGACGCGCTGGAGCCGCGGGTGCGCCGCATTGTCCAGAGTGTGCGGCGCGACGGCGACCGGGCCTTGCGGCGATATGCGGAGCAATGGGATGGTCTCGCCGCCGGCGCTCCCTTGCGGGTTTCGGAAAGCGAGATGCAGGCGGCGCTGAAGGCTTCGTCGCCTGAACTGCGGGCGGCGCTGGAGACTGCCGCCGCCAACATCCGCAGTTTCTGCCAGTGGCAAAAACCCGTCGAGTGGGAACGGACAAAGCACGGCCGGAAATTGGGCCAGTTGGTGCGCCCGCTCAGTTCGGTGGGATGTTATGTGCCCGGCGGACGCTATCCCCTGCCCTCAACCTTGCTGATGACCGTGATTCCGGCGCAAGTCGCGGGCGTGAAGGACATTCGAGTGGTTTCGCCCCGTCCCGCGCAGGCCACTCTGGCGGCCGCGGCGCTGTTGGGCGTGCGCGAGTTTTACCGCATCGGCGGCGCGCAGGCGATTGCGGCGCTGGCTTACGGCACGAACAGCGTGCCGCGGGTAAACAAGATCGTTGGGCCGGGAAATCTGTTTGTTACTACGGCCAAGAAAATTGTGGCTTTTGATTGCGCCATCGATTTTCTCGCGGGTCCGACGGAGGGGTTGATTCTTTGCGACCGGGGCGAGCCGTCCTTCGTCGCGTCTGACCTGGTGGCGCAAGCCGAGCATGATCCGGACGCTCTGGTGCTCCTGATCACAAAGTCGCGGAAGCTGGCGCGTTCCGTCTCGCAGTCGGTCGCCGCCCTGGCCCGAGGAAATCCGATCGCCCGGCAGTCGTTGCGAAAGCATGGAGCGGTCCTGCTGGCTGCGTCTTCTGCGCAAGCGCTTGACTGGACAAACCGGATCGCGCCGGAGCATCTGACTACCACCCGCGAGAACCTTCCCGGCATCGTCAGCGCGGGTTCGATTTTTCTCGGCGACTATTCGGCGCAGGCCGCCGGAGACTACGGATCCGGCCCCAACCATGTTCTGCCCACCGCAGGCGTCGCGCGCTTTCGCGGAGGGCTCAGCGTGCTCGACTTCGTAAAGATCATGACGGTGCAGGAAATCTCGCGCGCGGGTTTGCGGAAGATTGCGCCCGTCGATTCTGGCGCTGGCCGAGGCTGAAGGACTGAAGGCGCACGCCCGCTCGATCGAGTTGAGGTGCGGCCATGCTTGAGGCGCGAGCGGCAGTCCGCAAGCTGAAGCAATACCAGCCGCCGCTGGGCGACCGCTCCGGTCTGCGCCTGGATTTCAACGAGAACACCGGGGGATGTTCGCCGCGAGTCATGGAGCGTTTGCGGCAGCTGCAACCGGAGCAGCTCGCGTGCTACCCCGAACGCGAGCCGGTGGAACGAGCGGTGGCGTCGTTTCTGGGATTGCAACCCGAACAGGTGCTGTTGACCAACGGCGTGGATGAGGCCATTCATCTGGTCTGCGAGGCCTATCTCGAGCCGGAGGACGACGCGCTGGTTGTGGTCCCCACCTTCGCGATGTACCAGATCTGCATGGCCGCGACCGGAGCGCGGGTCATTTCGATTCCCGCGGACGAGAATTTCCGTTTCCCGACTTCGAAAGTCATGGCCTACACCACGGCGCCGAGGACTCGCTTGATTGCCATCGCCAATCCCAATAATCCGACGGGCGCGGTGGCGTCCGCCGACGATTTGCTCCTGATCGCCCGCAGCGCGCCCCAGGCGGCGGTTCTGGTCGACGAGGCTTACTTCGAGTTCTATGGCGAGTCGCTCTTGGAATACGCCGGCCAGGTGCCGAACCTTTTTATTGCGCGGACATTTTCCAAGGCTTACGGGATGGCGAGTTTGAGAGTAGGAGTGCTGGCTGGCGCGGCGGAACAGATTCAAAGTCTGCGGCGCGCTTGCTCGCCCTTACAACGTGAACGGCGTGGCCCTGGCCTGTCTGCCCGCGGCGCTGGCCGACCAGGAATACGTTCGCCGTTATGTGGACGAGGTGAAGGCGAGCCGCAACCGGCTGGAAGAAGAATTTCGTGTCCTGGGAATTCCCTTCTGGCCGAGCCAGGCAAATTTTGTGCTGGCGCGGATCGGGCCCAGCCACGCGGATTTTGTCCGAGGCATGAGAGCGCGCGGGATTCTGGTGCGCGACCGGTCGTCCGATTTCGGCTGCGACGGCTGCGTTCGCATCACCGCCGGCTGGCAGGAACACACGGAACGCCTTCTGGGCGCGCTGCACGAGACCTTGCAAGAGATCGGCTGGAGAGAAGGGACACAGCGATGAGACGAGCTCGCATCGTGCGCAAGACGCAGGAGACCGCGATTCGAGCGGTGCTCAACATTGATGGCCGGGGCCGGTATAAGGTTTCAACCGGCATCCGCTTCTTCGATCACATGCTGGAATTGTTCGCCCGCCACGGCGGATTCGACCTCGAACTGCAGGCCAAAGGCGACCTTGACGTGGACCAGCATCACACCGTGGAAGACGTAGGCATCGTTCTGGGAGAAGCCTTTCACCAGGCGCTGGGATCGAAGCGCGGAATCCTGCGCGCGGGATATTTTGTCATGCCCATGGATGAAACCCTGGGTCTGGCCGCGGTCGATTTCGGCGGCCGCGCATCCAGCGTGGTCGATACGAAAGTGCGCCAGCGCCTGGTGGGCGACCTGCAGGCCGAACTGGTTTACGACTTCTTCGAAGGCTTCGCTCGGGGAGCGCGCGCCAACGTTCATGCGCGAGTGCTGTACGGGCGCTCCAACCATCACAAGATTGAATCCTTGTTCAAGGCTTTCTCGCGGGCGCTGCGGGCGGCCTGCTGGCGCGACCGGCGGATGGCCCGCCTGTTGCCCAGCACGAAGGGGCTCCTGTGATCGCCATCGTTGACTATAAGGCCGGCAATCTTGCCTCGGTGAAGAAAGCCTTTGACTATCTCGGGCATGAGTCGGCCATCACCGCCGATCCCGCCGAGATCGCCCGGGCCAGCAAGATCGTTTTGCCGGGCGTGGGAAATTTCGAGGCCACGGCGGCCCTCTCGGGCGCTCTGCAGGAAGCGGTCGTGAGCAGCGATCGACCGGCAGGTTCCTCTGCTCGGCATTTGTCTGGGCATGCAGTGGATGTTCGACTCCAGCCGCGAAGCGCCCCAGCTGCGCGGCCTGGGATTATTCGCGGGCGAATGCGAGAAGTTTCCTGCCACCGTGAAATCCCCGCACGTGGGATGGAACCAGCTGCAGGTCGCCGGGACTTCGCGTTTGCTGCGCGGGCTTCCCCAGGATTCTTTCGTCTATTTCACCCACTCCTACCGGGCCCCGGTGGTCGACGCTACCGTCGGCAAGTGCGAGTACGGCGGAGCTTTTTCCGCGGTGGTGGAGCGCGGAGAACTCTTCGGCGTGCAGTTTCATCCTGAAAAATCAGGCGCGGCCGGGCTTCATCTTCTGCGCAATTTTTGTGAACTCTAGGAACTTGAATCGCGGATGCTGACCAAACGCATTATCGCCTGCCTGGATGTCGACGCCGGACGCGTCGTGAAAGGCGTGCAATTTTCCGACTTGCGCGATGCCGGCGATCCGGCCGAATTGGCTCTGGCCCACGGCCGCGCGGGAGCCGATGAAGTTGTGCTGCTGGATATTTCCGCGACCTACGAGAATCGCTCCACCCTGCTGGACGTGGTGCGACGAACGGCGCGTCAGTTGTTCATTCCCTTCACCGTGGGCGGAGGCATCCGTTCGCTCGAAGATGCGGCGGCGGTGTTCGATGCCGGAGCCGACAAGGTTGCGGTCAATTCCGCGGCCCTGGCCGATCCGGCGCTGATTGGCCGGATTGCCCACCGCTACGGCTCGCAGGCGGTAATCGTCGCGATTGATGCCCTGCGCGTCAGCAACGGCAAGAGCATGTCGTTCGGAGTGAAGGCCACAGGAGGCCGGCACACTACCGGACGCGATGCCGTGGCATGGGCCCGCGAAGCAGAACGGTCCGGCGCGGGCGAAATCCTGCTGACCTCGATTGATCGCGATGGTATGCGCGACGGCTTCGATTGCGAATTGACCAGCGCGGTCGCTGGCGCCGTCAACATTCCTGTGATCGCTTCCGGAGGCGCCGGTGCGGCGGAACACTTCATCGAAGTTTTCCGCGAAGGGCAGGCCGATGCGGCCCTGGCCGCCTCCATCTTTCACCTGGGAATCACGCCCATCGGCGAACTCAAGCAGGACTTGCAGGCCGCCGGAATTCCCATGAGGTGGCCATGCTGATTCCTTCGATTGATCTGATGGGCGGCAAAATCGTTCAGCTGGTGCAGGGGGAAAAGAAGGCCCTCGAGTTCGACGATTTCGAGCCCTGGCTCGAGCGCTTTGCGAAATATCCGCTGGTCCAGGTCATTGATCTCGATGCCGCCATCGGGCAAGGCGACAACCGCTCGCTGGTGCGCTCTCTCTTTCGGCGGCTGCCCTGCCAGGTAGGCGGCGGAATTCGCACCGCGGAGCGGGCCCGGGAAATGCTGGCGGACGGGGCCTTGCGCGTGATCGTCGGATCGTCGCTCATAAAGGATGGCAGTATTCAACACGCCTTTGCCCAGGATCTCGCCCGCCAGTTGGGCGCCGACAAGCTGATCTTCGCCGTCGATTCCAAAGGCGGCAAAGTCGCAGTCCGGGGATGGCGCCAGCTTACGGAAATTTCCGCCACCCAGATGATTCGCGCGCTCGAGCCCTGGTGCGACGGCTTTCTCTACACCCACATTGATACCGAAGGACTGCTGCTGGGTATGCCGCTGGATGTGGTCTCCGAGCTCCGCAGCCTGACCGGGAAGCGCCTGATTGTGGCCGGCGGCATCCGGACACAGGAAGAGGTTGATCGTCTGGATGCGATGGGCGTCGATGCCGTGGTTGGCATGGCCATCTATCTTGAGCTGCTGAAAGTCTGACCATCCAGAAATACCCTATCCCCCTCTTGTTTATAATCGCTGTTCACGTTCGCGGCTTGGCCGTGCTCATCCGTTTGCGATCGTTAAACAAGGAACCCTTTGGCACTCGACGAGAAAATCTACGAACTGCGCCGGGAGAAGCTGAAACAGATTGAAGCTCTGGGGCAGGAGGCTTATCCGCGCAAGTACGAATTCACCCATACCATTCCGCAGATTCTGGCCGCGTACTCGGAGAAAACCGCCGAGCAGCTGGAGAATCCGCGAGTGAACGTGCGCGTCGCCGGGCGCATCATGGCCATCCGCCTGATGGGAAAGGCCGGCTTCGCCCACCTGCAGCAGGATGGACAACGGCTGCAGATCTACGTCAAGAAAGACGCGGTCGGGGAAAAGGGATTTGAGCTTTACAAGCTCCTCGACCTGGGCGATCACATCGGAGCCAGCGGGTATCTGTTTCGCACGCGCACCGGGGAACTCTCCGTGCATGTGGAAGAAATCACGTTTCTCTCGAAAGACTTGTTGCCGCTGCCGGAGAAGTGGCATGGGTTGACCGACGTTGAGCTGCGCTACCGGCAACGCTACGTCGATCTGGTGATGAATCCCGAGGTCCGCGAAGTATTTCTCAAACGCAGCAAGCTGGTGCAATCGCTGCGGCGTTTCATGGATGCCCAGGGATTTGTCGAAGTGGAAACGCCCATGATGCAACCCATCGCGGGCGGCGCGGTGGCGCGGCCCTTCGTCACCCATCACAACACGCTCGACATGGACCTGTTTCTGCGGATCGCGCCGGAGTTGTACCTGAAGCGGCTTACGGTAGGCGGCTTTGATCGCGTGTACGAAATCAATCGCAACTTCCGCAATGAGGGCCTGGGATGGCGATGGAATCCTGAGTTCACTATGCTCGAGTTCTACCAGGCCTACACCGATTATCGCGGCGTGATGGACCTGACCCAGCAACTGATCGAGCAAGCCGCGAAAGACGTAACCGGCGGGACCAAAGCCAAGTGGGGAGAAGATGAGATTGACTGGGCTGGAGCGAACTGGCGGCGCATGACCATGCGCGAAGCGATTATTGAGCATTGGCCGGAGGCGGCGGGGGCGAAACCGCAGATGTCGGACTTCGCCTCGTCCGAGGCGGTTGAAGCGCTGGTGAAGCGCTTCAACTCAGCTCATGCGCATGTGGCTTACGATCCCAGGGAGCCGGCAGGCAAAACAATCGCCGCCCTGTTCGAAGCCACGGCAGAAGAGCACCTGATCCAGCCAACGATCGTTTATGAGTTCCCTACTGCTGTTTCGCCTCTGTCCAAGCAGAAGGCAGACGAGCCGGATTGGACTGAGCGCTGGGAAATCTTCGCCGGAAAGATGGAAATTGCCAACGGCTTCAGCGAACTGAACGATCCCGAAGACCAGCGCCGGCGCTTCGAACAACAGTTGCAGGAACGAGAGCGTGGCGATGAGGAAGCCCACCAGATGGATGAAGACTACATCCGCGCGTTGTCCTATGGCATGCCGCCAGCGGGCGGCGTCGGCGTCGGAGTGGACCGCCTGGCCATGCTGCTCACGGACTCGCACACCATCCGCGACGTCATTCTGTTTCCTCTGCTCCGCCCAGAAAAAGCTTCAACCCCAGAGGACGCCGAAGGCACAGAAAAGTAGAACCCATCACGCCCGCGTCTCAGGGCGGGTGGCCCACTCAAGCTCGCTTTTGGCTTGAGTGGGGCAGTTCGACGGCCGGACAAAAACTTCAGTCGTCGGACGTTGGTCTTCAGTCGGTAGCCTCTAGTCTCTTTCTTGCCCCCACCCCGTGACTGGGGCTGACGGGATTTTTCGATATTTTTCTGACACGAGCCCGCGTAAGGCAAAACGATTGGGGAATGTCCCGTCTGTCCCCGGACGCCTTCGGGATGCGTGGGGCACTCCGGCTACGCCGCCGTTGTGGTCACTGCACCTTTGAGGAACGCCAGGCGCGATCGATGACGGTTCCCGGAAAAATCGGGGTGGCCGCCGCAAGCGAAGCCATGGCCGCTCCAAAGAACAGGAATACGGCAACCGCGGTCAACCCGCGTGGTGGTTTCTGGGGCGGGCTGGGTGGCACGGTTGATCCCGATCCATATTAGAGGCATTTCCCAAGGATCGGCACTCAGTTGGGAGGGTAACCGCTACACCGCGAGCAGGACTCTGGAGTCGTCCCCTGTGGAATGAAAATGCTCTCTGAGCAATTCGTAGCCGCGCCGGGTGAACCGGATTACGCCGCGTTCCCGCTCCTCGACGTAGCCCTCGTTCCTTAGATCGGAAATGACTTCCCGGGCCGACGAAGAATCCACAATCTGTTTAGGCAAGCTGACGAAGTGGGCGGTATCTGCTTCATAACACTCGGTTAATGCGGCCAGCAGTCCGTCCCGGATCGATACGTTGTTCATTTGTTTTTCTCCCGTCCGGAATAAGGCGATGCTATGCGGCTTCGCGGGGCTACGAAATGGCCCTCTGGTGCCATGGGACATTACTAAGGTCACATGTAGGATAGCGGTCGCGCTTCCGAGACTACCGCGGCCCGGTTTCTCTGGCTCGCAGAGAGCATAAATCACGAACGGCGCGCAACACCACGAACGAAATCCCTCTGTATTCTTCGTGCCCCTTAATCGCTTGAAGCCGCTACCAGTGCGGCATTCCGGGCGTGTACCCACCGTGATTGTGAAAACATTTTCACCCTTTCCCGCGACTGCCGCGCAAAGCCTTTGATATCGCTCCTGCAAGGTTTGGTATGGGGCTTGCATATTGTCCAGGTGAAGTTGAAAAAGGGCAGCAGGAACTCAAGGCCGTCTCCCCGCACCTTGGTCCTGGATTCTTCGAGGTCGGAGGCAAATTCGATGAAGATCACATTGTGCTTATTGGGCGTTCTTTGTTTCGCAGGAATGGCCTTTGGACAGGCCGCCACAGCCGCCAGCGGCATGAGCGCTGAACCGATTATCTACGAGTTCCAGAGTCATGCGGGCCATGCCGCGCAACAGGGTATGGGACAGGCGCAGAACATCATGGAGCAATCCATCAACGTGCAGGCTCACGGCGTAAGGCCGCTGTGGGAAGTGGCAACGCCCGCCTATGTCGTTCCGCTGGGCGATTCCGCCCGCCTGCTGAGGAAAGAGCACATGTTCGCGAAGAAGGCTGAGATCTTCTGGAACAATTAGTCGGCGATTTCGCCGCATAGGTTTACTTGGCCGAGGTGCCCCATCCGTCGCGCGTCTACGACAGATGGGGCATTTTTCTTTTTGCGCAACCCGTTGTCCTAGTGGAGCGGTGATAGACTGCGACCGCACCAGCGCGTTTCCGGTCGGGCCTCTAACCTGGATCCATGCCTAAACAGAAGCTGAATGTTGCGATGATTGGTACAGGATTTATGGGCAAGGCGCACTCCAACGCCTTCCGCCAGGTTACGCACTTCTTCGACGTTCCTTACGAACTGGTCCTAAAAATTGTCTGCGGACGCAATAAGCCCAAGCTCGACTCTGCGGCGGCCCAGTGGGGATGGGAAGGGGTCTCGACCGACTGGCAGGGCGTAGTGGCGCGGCCGGACATTGATGTTGTCGATATCGCGGTGCCCAACATCTTGCACGCGCCGATCGCGATCGCCGCGGCCAAGGCCGGGAAAATGGTGTGGTGCGAGAAGCCTTTGGCGACGTCGCTGCAGGAAGCCGAAAGCATGGCCGAGGCGGTGCGCCGCGTCCCTAACCTGGTCTGGTTCAACTACCGGCGAATTCCCGCCGTGGTCTTCGCCAAGCGGCTGCTTGACGAAAGACGCCTGGGCCAAACCTTCCACTATCGCGCTCTTTATTTGAACCAGTCGGGAAACGATCCCAGCAAGGCTGGGACCTGGCGCTACAAGCGGTCCGAGGCGGGGCTGGGAGCGGCCGGAGACCTGCTCTCTCACTCCATCGACTCCGCCCTCTATCTTAATGGCCCGATTACCGAGCTGACCGCCATGACGCACACCTTCGTCCCCGGCCGCGACGTGGACGATGCCACATACCTTCTCGCCCGCTACGCCAACGGCAGCGTAGGCACGTTCGAAGCCACGCGTTACGGAGTTGGGTGCCGCAATCGTCATGCTTTTGAAATCAACGGGTCGAAGGGCATGCTGCGTTTCAATCTCGAGCACATGAACCAGCTCGAGTTTTACGATGCTGCCGAAACGCCCAACCAGCAAGGCATGCGGAACATAACCGTGACCGGGCCCGATCATCCTTATTCCGAGAATTTCTGGAAGCCCGGCCACATCATCGGTTACGAACACACCTTCATCGCCACGTTGGGAGATTTCCTCGGAGCGCTGGCACGAAAGGAATCGCGATTTCCGGATTTCGATGACGCGGTCGCAGTGCAGCGGGTGCTGGACGCGGTCGAGCGGTCAGCCGCTTCGGGCGGGTGGGTGAAGACGCGGTAGTCCGTATCGGGGCGCACAGGCGCGCAGCGCGGCAAGAATGCAGCCCATGGCGTAAGCCGTGGGTAACAACCGGTACCGACCCACCTCCGAAGGAGCGAAGGAAATAATCGGGTCGCAAGCATATAAACGAATTTCCCGCGTTGCGCGCCGTTTCTTCTTTCGCCCTTTCAGGGCTCTTTTCGTTCCGCACATCTACCCAGGGCTTATGCCCTGAGCTGCATTCTTATGCCGCTGCGCGGCTGCAGGCGGTGGTGTTTTCCTGCCAAAGAGCCTACGGCCCCACCGCCACCTTTCCGGTCAACTCGATATGCGCCGCCGACCGCGCCACGTACACGTCGAAGTCGCCGGGCTCAACTGTCCAGTCCTTCTTCTTGACGTCGTAGTAGGCAAAGGCGCGGCGGTCGAGCTTAACCGCAACTTGCCGGGTCTCGCCCGGAGCGAGACTGACTTTGGCAAATCCCTTCAACTCTTTCTTCGGACGCGGAACGCTCGAATGCCGATCACCAACGTAGACCTCCGCGACTTCTGCGCCTGCACGGCTCCCGGTATTGGTGACTTCAAAGTGCACTTCGACCGGCTGACCTGCTGACGTTGCCGGCGAAACGGTGAGATTCTTGTAAGCGAAGGTTGTATAAGAAAGACCGTAGCCGAAGGGAAACAGCGGCTTCACTCCGGACTTGTCGTAGCCCCGGTAGCCCACGAACACGCCCTCGGTGTAGGCCACCTTCTTATTTCCACTCTTGGGATAGTAGGTGTCATGCGCGGGATTTTCTTCCCAGCGGCGGTCGAAAGTCATGGGCAACTTGCCGGACGGGCTGAACTCTCCGAACAGCAGCTGGGCCAGCGCGGTGCCGCCTTCCTGTCCCGGAAACCAGGCCTCCAATATTCCAGGAACGTCATCCACCCAAGGCGTCATGTCAACGCCGCCGCCTGAAGTCACAACCACGACCGTGTTCTTATTCGTAGCCGCAACCTGGTTGATAAGTTCATCCTGCCCCGGGGGCAGCACGAACATGCGGTCCGCGCTCTCGCCTTCTATGTCCTGATTGAAACCAACTGCCACCACTACCGCGTCCGCCTGCGATGCCAAGGCCTTGGCTTCGGCGCTGACCAGATCCTCTGGCCGCACGATACCGAAATTCAGCTTCGTCTTGCCCCAACCTTTTCGCACAAAGTATTCCAGTTGAACCTGGTGGGGACCCGGTGGCAGCGAAATCTTGACCTGGCTTAGAAACGCGTAGGCCTGTGTCCAGTCGTCAGTCACTATCTTCTTGTCGATGTACAGCCGGTATCCGCCATTCTCTCCCGGGCCCTGAACGAATGCCAGGTACGGGCCGGGGACGCGCGGCGTGAAGTAGCCGGTCCAGCGAATCGAGATGTCATTTGCGGCCATGCCTCCGATGGTTCCCGGATCGTAGCTCGCCTTCTCCTCCACTCGCTCGATGCCCGGCTTGCCGGAAAGAGTCGCGTTGTCGAAGAACTCCACTTTCAAACCAGCTTTCCCTCCGCTGGCCTCGGTGGTGAACTTGGTCAACTCCGCCATTTCATCCAGGGTCGGAACGCCGGCCGCGTAGTAGACTTTGGCGCTCGTCCCCAGGTAATTGGCAATTCCCTCCAGGAAACTCACCGCCGCAAAGGGCTGAACCGCGCCACTACCGCCGCCAACCGGCTGTGCGGGATAGGCGTCCGGCCCGATCACGGCGATGGACTTGATCTTTCCCTTGTCCAAGGGCAACAGATTGCCGTCGTTCTTCAACAGGACCATGCCGGACCGCGCACCCTCGAGCGCCACCTGATCTCCTTCGGCATTGAACCGGGGAATGGAGGTTTCGGTCTGGTCGCGGTCCATCCAGCCAAAACGAATGGCCGTTCTCAGGATGCGGCGCACCTTGTCGTCGATCGTGGCCTCGCTGACTTTACCGGCACGAATAGCCGGCAACAGCAGTTCGCGATTCATGAATTTTGCGGAAGGCATCTCGAGATCCAGCCCGCCGTTCGCCGCCCCTACAGCGTCGTAGGTGGCGTCCCAGTCGGACATCATGATGCCCTTGAAACCCCACTCTTTTTTGGCGACGTCAGTGTTGAGATATCCGTTCTGCGTCAGGTGAAGGCCGTTGGTGAAATTATAGGAATCCATCACCGCGCCCACGTTGGCTTCCTTCACCGCGGCCTCGAAGGCGGGGAGATAGATTTCGCGCATGGTGCGCTCATCGATGATCGAATCCGTGTTGTGCCGGTCAAACTCGGAATTGTTTCCCATGAAATGCTTGACCGTCGCGCTGACTCCCTGGCTCTGCATTCCTTCTATATAGGCGACTGCAGTGCGGGCCGCCAGGAAGGGGTCTTCGCCGAAGTACTCGAAATTCCTGCCATTCAGGGGCGAGCGATAAATGTTCACTCCCGGACCCAGCATGAAATGCACGCCCCGGGCGCGCGCGTCCTGGCCGACGACGGTCCCCATCTTTTGCGCCAATTCCGGGTCCCAGGCAGCCGCCATTCCTACTCCGCCGAAGGCAGTGGAAGGCCCGTTGCGGACTCCTATGGGACCGTCCGACATTTTCAGCCGGGGTAAATGGATGTGGGCGATGTCGCGAATGTAGAAACCATCCACGCCGCCAATCAGGTCCACCTTCTCTTCCAGCGAAAGCTGCTTGAGCAGCGACTCGACCCGGGCGTCGACGTCGGCCTGGGCAGGCTGTGCCGTCTGGCACAGGACGGGCAGTACCGTCAGCAGCAGTACCGCCGCTATCCGTCGGACTTTACGAATCATGCCAACCTCCATCACAGGATTTCTCACCGTTGCACTCTTCCCGAGCCGTCGCCTTTGAGCAGGGCGTTGACTTCGTCCGCGGTGGAGCGGCTGAAGTCGCCTTGCTGGGAGTGCTTGAGGCAGCTCGTGGCCACGGCAAATTCGAGCGCCTCCTGATGTGTGGGCAGCACCTGGAAACCGTATATAAGGCCGGCGGCGAAAGAATCGCCCGAGCCCACCCGGTCCACAATGTGAGTGATTTCGTAGGAGCGGCTCAGGATGAACTTTTGCCGATCGTTCAGGCAGGCCGACCAGCCGTTGTGCGACGCGCTTTTCGACTCCCGCAAGGTGATGGCAATCGCCTTAAGGTTCGAATATTCGGCCAGCACCTTGGCGGTCAGCTTCTCGTATTGCGCGTGGTCGAGTTTGCCGGAATGCACATCCACTTCGGCCGCGATGCCCAGCGCCATTTGCACATCTTCTTCATTGGCGATGGCGACATCTATATTCTTTACCAGCTCGCGCATCACTTCCGCGGCCGGCTTTCCCCACTTCCAGAGGTTCTTGCGATAGTTCAAATCGCAGGACACCGTGATTCCCTTTGAACGCGCCTTCTTCACCGCCTCGAGCGCCAGGTCGGCGGCGGAGCTGCTGATGGCGGGGGTAATGCCGGTTACGTGGAACCAGCCGGCGCCTTCCAGGGTGCGCTCCCAGTCGATGGCCCCGGGCCTGGCCAGGGCGATGGCGCTGTTCTCGCGATCGTAGACCACCTTCGACGGACGCTGGTTGGCGCCGGCTTCGACGTAGTAGACGCCCATCCGTCCCTTGCCGCGCACGATCCTCGAGGTATCCACGCCGAAGCGGCGCAGTTCGCCGACCACGGCGTCGGCCACCGGATTCTTTTCGGGCAGGACGGTCACAAAAGCCGCGGGCAAGCCCAATTGCGCGAGCGCGACCGCCACGTTGGCCTCGCCGCCGCCAAAGGTGGCCACGAACTGGCCGGTTTGAAGAATTCTCTCGAAGCCCGGCGGGGCCAGCCTCAACATGATTTCGCCAAAAGTAACAGTCGTCTTTGCCATGTCCCTAGGTTCGGTCCTTATGTATGTCGTTTATCTTTTTTGCGACCCTTGCGGCTGATGCCAGCCTGGCGACCCTTCTTTTCCTTGCCCGCGACCAGTTCTATGCCCAAGGTCGCCAGGACGACGTCCTCGCTCGATGACAGGCCGCTTACGGCCACGGCGCCCACCACCTGGCCGCCTCTCCACACTGGGATGCCTCCGCCCCATCCCACAAACTTGGGATCGCCGTAATAGGCAATGTCATGGCCTTTTTCCGGATGCCGCGCCTTCTCTCCAATATCCTGGGTCGACTTACGCTCCCGCGCCGCGGTCCAGGCTTTGTTGGCGGCGATGCGGATGGAAGAGATGGGAGCGCCGTCCATGCGGGCGAAGGCAATCAGCTCGCCGTGGGAGTCGGCCACGGCAATCACCGCCGCCTTCTTCATGCGCAATGCCTGCTCGACAATCCGATCGATGATTTGTCTGGCCTCGGAATAGTCTATGGTCTGCGCGGTTTTCATGAGCGGTTTCTGCGCGTGCGGGTCCTTCTGGGCTGATCCCGGCCACACCTGCGAGCGGAATGGATTGTAAATCAAGCGCCTGCAGGCGACACGGCAGAATTCAGGACGCCGATTTCGAGGCGAGACCTGCGCGAGCAAAAAAAAGCCGGACCGGGCACAAATGCCCGGTCCGGGATAACTCCAGGTTAGAACTCGAACTTAAGCGCGAACTGAATCAGGCGCGCTTGAGCGTTGCCAATCGTACTGGTCACGACCCCGAAGTTCTTGTTTCCGTTCCCGGTAGCTGGATCGAAACAGCAGGTGGTGTTCGGAGGTCCGAACTGAGGATGATTAAACAGGTTGAAGAACTCGGTGCGGAATTCGAGGTTGCCCCATTCTCCGATGGACGTCTTCTTGAAGATCGCCCAGTCGAAGTTGTTGATGCCCTGCTGGCGCAGATTCGAATCCACACGCGTTTCGTTACCGAAGCCCCAGTCTGGCGGAGCGACGAAACAGGCGATGTTGAACCAGCCGCCCAACCTGGAGGTGGGGCTTCCGGATGTGGATTTGTCACAACCCGGGACCACGTTAGGCCTGAGGCCGCCGATTCCGACGCCTGCGCCCGAGAGCGATGTGCCCTGGCTGCCAAAGCTGATCTTCAATGGGAACCCACGCTGGAAGGTGGTGATGCCGTCTATGCCCCAGCCCGAGACCAGCTTACCGCCAACCCCGCCCACTCCGTTCAGGTACTTCTTTCCCCGGCCGAAAGGCAGGTCAAGTACGTAGCTGGCGACCAGGCGCTGCGAAACATCCTGCGAGGAGAGCGAACGCTCGCCGTTGAGGTTGTTCCAATCCTGGACTCCGCCTACGCCACCCGTGGTTCCACCTTCTAACCAGGAAGTGAGAGTGTCGGTGTTGGACATCAGTTTGGCGTTGGTATAGGCCACCAGCAAGGTGCCGCCGCCCTGGAAGCGCTTGGTTACCGTCGCCTGCAGTGAATTGTACGAACTGCCGCAGCACCCGAACCCGTTGTAGTTCAGTCCGGAGTACTGGGGGAAAGGACGGTCAAGTTGACCCACCGTGAGACCGGCCGGCCCTAAGCTGCCGGGTAGAGTCTGGTTGAAGGGATACGCAGCGCACAGATTGCCGAGCGGACAAACTTTCTGCGCGATCGTAACCGGCTGTAAGTTATTGGCCTCCTGGGCTGCCTGCGCGATGAAGTGATCCGGTATCTGATTGACGTTGGTATTGAACTGCTCGAGATGGACGCCGTGCGATCCTGCGTATGCCACGTCAGCAAAGAAACCGCCGGGCAACTCGCGCTGAATTCCGAAGTTGTACTGCTCGACGTAGCCGTATTTCTGCTGCGTATAGTTAGTGGCCGAGAAATTGGACGCGTTTACGCCGTACTGGGAAACGTTAGGTTGAGGGTTCCGGCCGGCAACGGCAACCAGGTTCGGGCCGAATGGACCGGGCGTAGCGCAGGCAAAGTTCGCAGCACCACCAACACCGGTCAATGACTGCAGTTGCTCGAATTGGGGTCTGTCGCAGTGGGCCCCAGCGTGCTGGCCGGGAACAAACCCTGGTTGTTGCTGGCAAAGAAGTTTGAAGTTGCGCTGCTCACCGGGTCGATGTACGGGTTCGTTCCGAATGAAACATAGTTCGGAATGAAGAAGATTCCGTAGCCGCCCCGGATCACGGTCTTCTGGTCGAAGCTATAAGCGAACCCAACCCTGGGCAAAATTTCCTTGTAGGAAAGGGGCAGGTTGTTCCGGCTGGTGTTGACTCCGGTCTTGACCAGGAACAGGTCTCCAGGACACGCACTGCCCGCGACTCCGCTACAGCCAGTAACCGAGGCATTGGGGACGCTAGGATTGAAATAAGTCATCCGATCGAAACGTTCCGACCACGGACCCTGAAGTTCGTAGCGCAGTCCGATATTGATGGTCAGCTTGGTCGTGGGGTGGTAGTTGTCGCCGAAGTAAAAGGCTCGATAGGTTTGCTTGCCGGAAACGGGTCCCGAGATAACGAGCGATCCAGTGGTCTGGTTGCCGAAAGCGGCGCCCTGCCCCAGTCCGTATCCCAGCAGGAAATCAGCAAAGTCGATTCCGCCGGTGGCGCTCTTGGCGTTCTTGGCCAGGCTGGACGTCCACGATCCGCCGAAGGAGATCAGTCCGCCGCCCGTGTTGGTTTGGAGGTAATTGTCGTAGCCCTCCTCGAGTTGTCCGCCCCACACGAAGGTGTGGCGCCCGCGAATCATGGTGATCTGCGGCGAGAAGTTCCACTGGGTATTGAAATCGTTAATCGAGCTCTGCCCCTGGCTGCAGGTGACCGTGGGGTCAGACACCGCAAAGCATGGCGTCAGAGGAGTACGTTCGGTGTCGGGCACCAGGCCGTTGTAGGACGCAGGCCACCCTTCTTGCGTCATGTCGAAGCCCGAGTTGATGGGCAGCCGCAGATAATGGAACCGGCTGATGCTGATGTTGAAGTCAGCGATGGTCGTCGGACTAAATGTGTGAGTGATACCGACGGCCAGGCTCTTGCTGCGAGTGTTCTCAGCGCAGCGATCCTTGCAGAAGCCGGTGCCAAATGGGTCCTGGGCCAGGCTCAGCAGCTTCCAGTAGGAGAAGCGTCCGAACACGCGGTTGGTGGGGTTGATGTTCTGGTCCACCCGAGCCACATACTCATCCACGTTGCCGCCGGTGCTGGTGGCCTTGATAAAATTGTTGGTTCCCGGCGGGGCGGAGGGGTTGGTCGGAAGGGGAATGAATCCGAGCAAAAACGCCGACGTGGGATTGATGCGATTCGTGGGAATCACGTTTCCAGCAAATGCTGTCCGGGGACAAATCGCTCCCGCCGCGCAACCCGGATCGACCGAGAGCGGATCAAAGATGGTAGGCACGCCGGCGGCGGAAAAGTCGCCGGTCCGTTCGGCGGCGGTGGGCACGATGGTGGAAAACACCGTACCTGAGCGCAGACGATAAGCCTCCCAGCTGAAGAAGACGAAAGTCTTGTCTTTGACTATGGGGCCGCCAACGGTGGCTCCGTACTGGTTCTGGGTGAATGGCGGCGGCTCATTCTTCAGGCCGTTCGCGATCTGAGATCCCTTCAGGAAATATTCGTTGGAGTTGAAAACCTTGTTGCGCAGGTACTCGTACCCCGACCCGTGCCACCGGTTGGTTCCCGACTTGGTGCTCAAATTAACCACACCGCCGGAGAACTTGCCCCATTCCGGACCCAGGTTGTTGTACTGCACCTTGAATTCGCCGATGGAGTCTTGGGTCGGAGTCAACAGCGGCAAATTGATGTAGCCGATGTTGAGCGGCTGGCCATCCAGGTATTCCGCGCTCTGGTTGGCGAAAGAACCACCAATCTGGTAGTTGGCGAAGTCAAACGGATTCTTGCCTACCGGCGAGCCGGTCGTGCTGCCTTGCGGAACCACCGACGGAGCCAGGGCTGCGAGACTGTAGATGTTGCGTCCGTTCAGGGGCAGTTCATTGGCCTGGCGCTGCTCGACCACTTGACCCAAAGATGAGGTTTCCGACTGCAGGAGGGGAGTTTCAGAAGTCACCTCGACGGTTTCCGTGGCCTGGCCGATGGGCAACGCCACGTCGATCTTCGAAGTCTGCTGCACTTGCACCACGACGGGTTCTTGCGTGATTCGCTTGAACCCCGCCTTCTCCACTTCAATCCGGTAATTTCCCGGAATCAAGTTCACGAACGAATACAAGCCGTCGGATCCCGTGGGCTGGGTGCGCTTTTCCGCCGTCCCCAAGTTGGTCAAGGTGACCCGGGCATCGCTGATGGCCGCGCCCGAGGGGTCGGTGACCAATCCCGTGATCGAGCCGTACGTCGACTGACCCTGGACAAACATGCAGGTTGAGAAGGCAAGAAACAAAACGGAGAGAACCAGCGACAACGCTCGGCGAGAAATCATTACCCACCCCCACGCGAAGTGCACAGAATTGAAACCTGTGTGATCCGACCTTCATGGGCCGAATTCCGGCGCAACTTAAGTTGCAGCTCGCGTTTTGTCATACCCCGTAGAACGTTGTCAAGAACAAAGGACGACATATATCGCGGTAAACGCTTACTTACAGATATGTTTGCATGTCCCCGGCGAACCGAAGTAATGCGACACCAGCGCCGCTCCCGCGAAAAACGCCGGTGGCGAATAGACCGCGGTTACGTTAACGTCCGCGGTTCCAGCGGACTCGCTTGGCGTAGTACCGATATAAGATTCCGCGCCCGATCGCGATGCGGAATTCGCGGCCTCTTGGCTGTGCAATCGTCGGCCGGGCGCGATATGCTAACCACCAAGGTTCCCACGTTGCCCATTGCCATCCGGCGCATCGCCTTAATTCCGCTTCTGCTCTGCTGCATAGCCCTGGGCATGGCCGCGGTGCCGGTGTCCCTGTTCGAAGTTAGATCTCCGCGCGGACTGGATTTTGTCCTGCAAAATTCGCCCACGCCGCAGAAGTATCTGATCGAGACCATGCCCGGCGGGGTCGCGTTGTTCGATTACAACAACGATGGATTGCTCGATATTTTTCTGGTGAATGGCGGACGGGTAACCAGTCCGATGCGCCTGCCGGAAAATTTCGATCGTAAGAATCCGCGCTACTGGAACCGACTGTACCGGCAAAACAAAGACGGCAGTTTCACCGACGTCACGGAAAAATCCGGCTTAGCGAATGCCGGCGACGGCAATTACGGCATGGGCGTGGCCGTGGGTGATTACGACAATGACGGCTTCCCTGACCTCTACGTGACCAGCTACGGAAAGAACGTCCTGTACCATAACAACGGCGACGGCACGTTCACCGATGTGACGGTAAAAGCCGGGGTCGCGGCCGGGGGATGGTCGGTTTCAGCGGGCTTTTTCGACTACGACAACGATGGCAAGCTCGATCTGTTCGTGACTCGTTACATGGAGTGGGACACCCAGCACAGCAAAACTTGCGGCGGCGAATGGCACACCTATTGTCCGCCGGAAGAGTTTCCCGCCACCACCAGCATTCTTTATCACAACAATGGGGATGGCACGTTCACCGACGTCAGCCAGAAGTCAGGGATCGCCGCCAAGAAGGGCCGGGCGCTGGGCGTGGCCTTCGCGGATTACGACGATGACGGCTTCACTGATATATTCGTCGCCAACGACGGCATGCAGCAGTACCTTTACCACAACAACCGGGACGGCACCTTTACCGAACGGGCCCTCGAAGCCGGCGCGGCGCTGTCCGAAGATGGCCGGCGATTGTCCGGCATGGGCGTGGTGTTTCAGGATTATGACAACGATGGCCGGCCCGACGTGATCGTGACCGAACTTCCCCGTGAAATTTATGGCGTCTATCATAATGAGGGCAACGGCACGTTCAGTTACGGCAGTCTCGAGACTGGCCTGGGCGTGCTCTCCAGTGGAAGCTCGGGTTGGGGGGTTGGCCTGGAGGATTTCGGCAACGATGGCTGGAAAGACCTTTTCGTCGCGCAGGGTCATGTTCTGGACAACGTCGAGCAGATTGATCCCTCACTTCACTATCGGGAGCTGCCTCTGTTCGCGATGAATCACGATGGCCGGTTCGAGCGCGCCGATTCGGGCAGCGCTTCTCCGGCTGCAGGACGCGGGGCCGCTTTCGGCGACCTGAACAATGACGGATGGCAGGACGTGGTGATGACCACCCTGGGCGGTCCTCCACAAGTCTTTTTCAATCGCGGCGGCAAGCAGCATTGGCTGGTGATCTCGCTGCGCGGCACGCGCAGCAATCGGGACGGCTTCGGCGCCCGTGTGCGGGTAAACGGCCAGACTCGATTTGCCACTTCAGCCGGAAGCTATCTTTCATCGAGCGACAAGCGGCTGCATTTCGGACTGGGCTCGGCCGAAACTGCGAAAGTGGAAATCGCCTGGCCTTCCGGCACCCGCCAGACGTTAACTGACGTTCATGCTGACCAGTTCCTGGAAGTCCGTGAAGCGGAGAAACCGTGATCCGAATCCTCTTGGCGTTTTGGCTGGTGTGGCAGGCAGTGTCGCCGGACGCGCTGCAACATATGCAGGCCGGTTTGGAAGCCGAGAAACAGAAGCGCTTCGACGTCGCCATCGCGGAATTCAAGAAAGCGACTGAGCTCGCGCCCACCCAGCCAGAAGGCTTCGTAAATCTTGGCCAGGCCTACATGGAGCATCAGGATTACGGCTCCGCGATCGCGCCCCTCCAGCACGCGCTGAAATTGTCTCCCGATCTGCCGGCTGCGCACCAGTTGCTGGGCTACGCCCTGCTGGCGCAAGGCTATAACGCCGAGGCCATTCCGCATCTGGAGAAGGTCCATGAGCAGACGGCGCTGGGGATCGCGCAGATCGGCACCGGGCAACTGCAGCCAGCGGTGGAAAACCTTCAAGCCGCGCTGGCCCAGCACCCTAACGATCCGGACCTGCTTTACTATCTCGGCCGCGCCAGCGGCCTGCTTTCCAAGCAATCGATGGACACGCTGCTGGAGGCGTATCCTGATTCGGCGCGGGCTCACCAGGCTCTCGCGGAAAACTACTACGTGCTGCGGCAAATGCCCCAGGCGGAAAAGGAATTTCTCGAAGCCTTGCGACTCCGGCCCGATACACCGGAACTGCATCTGGAACTGGGCCTGGTTTACGCCGGCTCGGCGCAGTGGCCGAAAGCCGAAGAACAATTTCGCGCGCAAACCAAACTGCAGCCCGGAAATGCCGAAGGCTCGTATCGCTTGGGCGCCGCGCTTTTGCAACAGGGTAAGGCCCGCGAAGCCAGAATAGAATTGCAGCGTGCCGATCGGCTGCAGCCCGACATGCCCGAAACCCTTTATTCGCTGGGCAAGGCGGCTGCGCTTGCCGGTGATCCCGCGGACGCCGAAAAGGCCTGGACGAAACTGTTGACTATCGAGAAGGCCTCGGATCTCGCGGCCCAAACCCATTTCGCGCTGGCCGGTCTCTATCGCAAACAAGGGAAGACAGCGGACGCCGAGCGCGAGACCAAGGAATTTCAGAGATTGCAAAGTCCAGCGACTCAACCAGAAAGGACACAATAGCAGGCAGGCCCCAAGCTTCCCATCACTATGCTGAAACTCAAGGTTCTTGGAAAAGTTCTTGAATCCGGACTGGTCGCCATCGTGCGAACCCACAGTTCCGACCAGGCGGCGCGCATCGCGGAGGCGTGCGCTCTCGGCGGCGCAGCGGCAATTGAGATCACGTTCACCGTCCCCGGCGCGGCCGCGGTCATCGAAGCCCTCGCCAGGAAATACCAATCGGGCGAAATTCTCATTGGCGCGGGAACCGTTCTCGATCCCGAAACCGCGCGCATAGCCATTCTGGCTGGAGCGCAGTACATCGTCAGTCCATCGGTGAGTGTAGAAACCGCGCGCTTGTGCAATCGTTACCAGATCCCGTACATGCCGGGAGCGGGGACCATGCGCGAGATTGTGGACGCGATGGAGTGTGGCGCTGACATCGTGAAACTGTTCCCCGGCGAAACTCTCGGACCGGCTTTCGTGAAGGCAGTGAAAGGACCGCTGCCCCAGGCTTCCCTGATGCCCACTGGCGGGGTGAGCGTCGACAACGTTGCGGATTGGATCAAGGCCGGCGCGGTCGCAGTCGGCGTCGGCGGCAGCCTCACCGCGGGCGCGGAAAAAGGCAACCTGCAACTGGTCACCGATACCGCAAAACAGTTTGTCGAAAAGATTCGCCTCGCGCGCGGAAACTCTTAGCGACCTATGAAAGCCTGGAAAACAGACGACGAACTTTTCTCCATCGTGCGGCGGGAGTTATTTACCTGCGTGGTGGGCGATGTGATGGACAAGCTGGAACTTCAGCACCAGTTTCTCCCGCCGCAGATCCACCCTCTTCGAGCCGACATGGTGGTTATCGGCCGCGCAATGCCTGTGTTGGCGGTCGACGTTTTCGCCGAAAAAGTGGCCGGTTCCGCGAACCCGCTGATGGCGAAACCTTTCGGCCTGATGCTCGAAGCCTTGGATGATCTCCATCCCAACGAGGTTTACGTAAATACCGGTTCGTCCCCGCGCAACGCGCTTTGGGGAGAGCTGATGAGCATCCGGGCTCGCAAACTGGGCGCGGGCGGGGCTGTGCTGAACGGTTACACCCGCGACACAAAAGCCATCCTCGATCTGAATTTCCCGACTTTCTCCTGGGGCCCCTACGGGCAGGACTCATCGCCGCGCTACAAGGTTGTAGATTTTCGCGTGCCTCTGGAAATCGGCGCGGTGCGCCTGCGACCGGGCGACATCCTCTTTGGAGACATCGACGGAGTATGCGTCATTCCAACCGAGGCCGCCGACGAAGTTTTCGCCAGGGCCCTGGAAAAAGTTCGCGGCGAACAACTGGTCCGGAAGGCCCTGGAAGAAGGCAGCAGCGCGGTGGCAGCGTTCGAGAAACACGGCATCATGTAAGCCGACGCTGAGAACTGAAAACCACAAACTGGCAACTGATCTTTTAACCATCGAATTAGCCGTAACCAGCGAATGATATCCATCGACCTGTCCGGCAAATCGATCTTTATCACCGGCGCTCTCGGCGCAATCGCCGAACCCATGGTCCGCAAACTAGCGGAGGCCGGCGCAACGCTCATCCTGCTCGACATCAAGCCCGAGGCATCGCCCAACAAAACACTGACCGACTGGAAAATTCCTCCCGCATCCTATGTTTACTTTTCGGTGGACATCACAGACTCGGCCGAACTGGGCCGGGTGGTGAAGGAATCTTTCCGCCGCTTCCCTGCTCTCGATACCGTGCTCGGTCACGCCGGCGGCTGTGGGCTGCATCCTTTCGCGACCACTTCGGAAGCCGACTACGACCGCATCTTCCGCTTCAATTATTTCGCCCAGGTCAATCTGGCCCGCGCCGTTTTCGCGGAATGGATCGCGCGCAAGATTCCCGGCCACATGATCTTCACGTCCTCTTACGTGGCCCGCATGCCGCATACCCAGATCCCCGCCTATGCTTCCGCCAAGGCGGCGCTGGAAAACTTTGCCCGCTGCATGGCGCTGGAATATGCCCAGACGGGTATTCGCGTCAACGTGGTCTCGCCGGGAAATGTCGCGGCCGGCAGTTCGTTGAAAGTTTTCGATGAAGATCCCGCCTACCGGGAATTTGTGCTCCGGGTCTCTCTGGGAAGGAGAAACAGTCCGGAGTCGATCGCAGATGCCTTCGTGTTCCTCTGCTCGCCGCTCGCCAACGAAATCAATGGCCAGATACTAAGTCCCGACTACGGCGCCGGCATCGGCAATCGCTTATGAAAATCGGCCTGGGCCTCTATCGCCACATGCTGACGCACGACTACTACGACTTCGCGCGCCAGGCCGGCTGCACCCACGTGGTGGTCCACCTGGTCGACTATTTCAACCAAGGCGCGTCGAACCCACGCAACAATCAGCCTTCAGGCGGGAAGTACGAGCCCTGGGGAATGGCGGGTGATCCTGAGAAGCTATGGACCATCGAAGAACTAAGAAATCTTCGCCGCGAGATCGAAGATGCGGGCCTGGTCCTGGCCGCCATCGAGAATCTCGATCCGGCGCACTGGTACGACATTCTTCTCGATGGCCCGCAGCGGCCACAGCAGATCGAGAAGGTCAAAATAATTATTCGCCGCATGGGGGAAGCAGGCATTCCGGTGCTGGGATACAACTTCAGCCTGGCCGGCGTATGCGGACGCGTCACCGCTCCTCTGGGGCGCGGACATGCCGTGACCCTCGGTATGGATGGTCCCGCCGAAGACGTTCCTGTTCCGAATGGAATGATCTGGAACATGGTGTACGACACCAATGCCCCGAAGGGCCCCCTGCCTTCCATCTCGCACGAAGAATTGTGGCGCCGTCTGGAAAGATTTCTCTCGGATGTAGTGCCGGTTGCCGAACAATCCGGCGTGCGCCTGGCGGCGCATCCTGACGATCCGCCCATGCCCACCATGCGCCGCCAGCCCCGCCTGGTATATCAACCGCACATGTACCAGCGTTTGATCGATCTCGTCCCCAGCCCCAGCAACGCTCTGGAACTCTGCGTCGGGACCTTGGCTGAGATGACTGAAGGCGACATCTACGAGGCCGTGGACCGGTACAGCAAACAGAGAAAGATTGCATACATCCATCTGCGTAACGTCGTGGGAAAAGTTCCGCGCTATCGCGAAACTTTCATCGATGAGGGTGACGTGGATATGCTTCGCATCCTCGGCATTCTGGCCAAGAATAATTTCGATGGTGTAATCATTCCCGACCACACGCCGCAGATGACCTGCCCTGCGCCCTGGCACGCCGGCATGGCCCACACTATCGGTTTCATCCTGGCGGCTCAGGCGATGTTCAAGACGCCTTCCCAAAAGTCCGGAGCAGTTCCCGTGGAACAGCCCGACGAACGCCGGCGCCCTCGAGGTGGAAAATCTTGACGCCCGCGTCCGGGGCTGCTCCTCTGCCGCCCAAGGCTGCTCTGATTATTGCCGCATCCGCTTCCGCTCTTGGCGGCCTGCTGTTCGGTTACGACAACATCGTCATCAGCGGAGCCATTCATTATCTGGCGCTCTGTTTCAAGCTCGACGCCGCGGGCATCGGCTGGGCCGCGGGCTGCGCGCTCATCGGATGCACGGCTGGCGCCGCCGGCGCGGGGACGGTGGTCGATCGCATCGGCCTGAAAAAAGGGCTCGGGATTTGTGCCGCCTGCTTCGCGCTGTCATCCGTCGGCATGTGGTTCGCCGCCAGCCTGACTCAGTTCGTCATCTGGAGATTGATTGGCGGTCTTGGAATTGGCGCCGCCTCCATCATCGCCCCCATGTATATCGCCGAGATTGCGCCCGCCCGGCTTCGCGGCCGCCTGGTCACTCTGTATCAGCTGGGAATTGTGCTCGGCATCCTGGCTGCGGTATTCGTCAACATGTTGATCCAGCGTATGGGAGACGAAGCCTGGAACACGGCCGTGGGCTGGCGCTGGATGTTTTTTGTCGGCGTGATTCCGGCGCTGCTGTTCGGGATGACCATCGTTCCCGCGGTCGAGAGCCCGCGCTGGCTCATGAAGATGGGTCGGCGCGAAAACGCGCTGTCCGTGCTTTCGAAAATAAACGATCGAACCACCGCCTTAGCCGAAGCCGCGCAGATTCAGGAGTCCCTCGCGCTTGAGGAAGGACATATCTCTGAATTGTTCACCACGTTCCGGCGGCCTCTGCTGATCGGAATCATGCTGGCGGGATTCTCGCAGCTGAGCGGCATCACGCCGCTTTTTCTTTTCTCCCGGAAATCTTCAGGTCCGCCGGAACCGCCACCAGTGACGCTTTCCGCCAGTCCGTGCTGGTCAGCCTGGTAAATCTGGTTTTCACCCTCTTCGCGCTTTGGCTGGTCGATCTCTCCGGGCGCAAGAAGCTGATTCTTGCAGGCACGTTTTTGCAGTCTGTCTCGTTTGCCATGGTCGGCTGGTTCTATCACGTCCACGGCAGCGGCCTGGCCGTCTTGATCTTCGTAATGACGTTCGTGGCCGGTCACGCCTTTGGCAACGGGGTCGCATGTTGGGTGATCATTTCCGAGATCTACCCCACCAAGGTCCGCGGACGCGCCATGTCTATCGCCACTACGGCGCTTTGGGTCGTGGGATACTTGGGCAATCAGAGCTTCCCGCTCATGCAGAAACACCTGGGCAGCGACGGCACATTCTGGTGTTTCAGCGCAGCCGCCTTGCTGAACCTGTTGTGCGTACTCTGGCTGGTGCCTGAAACCCGCGGACGGACTCTCGAGGACATCACGCGATTCTGGACCACGCGAAAGCCCATTTCCGTGGCGCCGAACTGACGATAGGAGATCTTGATGCCTAAGCGACTCCTGCTTTCCACCTTCCTGTTTCTGCAGGGAGGCGATGCCGCCATCGCCCAAACTCCGGCTTCGCCTCACGGCCCATCGCCCTCCAGACTTCCGAACCTGGTTCAGCAGTCATCGAATATTGTGCCCGCCATAACGTCCCTCTTGATTTCTATTCCTGGCATCACTATGCGATGGCCTCCGCCGATCCCTATGACATGGTCCGCATCGGCGCCGACATCCGCAAGCTGCTAGAATGCCCAGGGATTTTCCAAAACCGAAAGCGTGCTGAGCGAAATTGAATGCAGCGGCTCGTTAGATTCAGGACATGAGTTTGCCAGGCACTCCTGCAACCACCTCCGGGCGATCGTCCGCGATCCGCGAGGCTCCTTCCTGGCGGCAAAAGCCGCCGAGCCGGTTTATGCGCTCTTTGGGGAGCCTGGGCTGGGCGTGGACGACATGCCCGCGGTGGCCACGCCGGTGGGCCATTGGATCGGTTTCCATAACCGGAGGGGATCGCACGGCATCGATGAATATGACTGGGAGCAATTTCTGAATTTTGCCGACCGGCACTTCCGCATCTCGCGCGCGCCCAAATGAATTTGAGGCAAACAGCTCGGGCGTGTTCACTGGCCGCGCTCTCTCTGCTCACATCGCACGGCACCGGTTTCGCTCTCGGCCAGGCGAAATATGTGGAGTTCGTTCCCCATCCGCAGGATTTCGCCATCGCCCAGGAAGGGTCGCTCGCAACCATTTACGTGGACCTCAGCGATCATGCCGGCGTGGTCCGCGCCGTTGGCGATCTGCGAGCCGATGTTGCCCGGGTCACCGGGCGCACGCCAGCGATTACTCACCAGGCTGGTCCCAGCACGGGCCTGATCATCGTCGGGACCATCGGGAAGAGCGCCATGATCGACCGGCTCATCCGGGAAAGGAAAATCGACGCTTCGTCTATCGCGGGAAAGTGGGAGTCGTTCCTGACCCAGGTTGTGCCCAATCCCTTGCCCGGGGTTGCCAAGGGACTGATCATCGCGGGCAGCGACAAGCGGGGAACTATTTATGGCATCTACGACCTGTCCGAAGAAATTGGGGTCTCGCCGTGGTATTGGTGGGCCGACGTTCCCACGCAGCCCAAGTCTGCCATCTTCGTGAAGCCCGGCAGGCAAGTCCAGGGACCGCCTGCGGTCAAATACCGCGGCATTTTCCTCAACGACGAAGCGCCGGCGCTGTCCGGCTGGGTAAAGGAAAAGTTCGGCAACTACAACCATCAGTTTTACGAGAAGGTTTTTGAACTTCTGCTCCGGCTCAAGGCCAACTATCTCTGGCCGGCCATGTGGAACAACGCGTTTAACGAAGATGATCCGCTGAATCCGCAGCTCGCCGATATGTACGGCATCGTGATGGGGACGTCGCATCACGAGCCCATGTTGCGGGCCCAGCAGGAATGGAAAAGGCATGGCACCGGGCCCTGGGACTATGCGCTCAATTCCGGCGTCCTGCAAAAGTTCTGGACTGAGGGTGTTGAGCGCAATAAGAACTACGAAAGCATAACCACGCTGGGCATGAGAGGCGATGGCGACCTTCCCATGACCGAAGGCGCTAACATCGCGTTGCTGGAAAACATCGTCGCCGACCAGCGAAAAATAATTGCCCGCCATGTGAACCCGGACCTCTCCGCTGTGCCCCAGGACTGGGCGCTATATAAGGAGGTGCAGGAGTACTACGAAAAAGGCATGCGGGTTCCGGATGACGTGACCCTGCTGTGGTGCGACGACAACTGGGGAAATATTCGGCGGCTGCCGACGCCGGAGGAACGCAAGCGCAGCGGCGGCGCAGGAATTTATTACCACTTCGACTATGTCGGCGATCCGCGCTCCTACAAATGGCTGGATACCATCCCCATCACCAAAGTCTGGGAGCAGATGAATCTGGCCTACCACTACGGCGCAAATCGCATATGGATCGTAAACGTAGGCGACTTGAAGCCGATGGAATTCCCCATCGAGTTTTTTCTGACCCTGGCCTGGCGCCCCGAGGAGTGGCCCCAGGAACGCATTCCGGAATATTCAAGAATGTGGGCGCAACGTGAATTCGGACCGAAATATGCACCCGAGATCGCCGACCTTATCGCCAAATACACGAAGTTCAACGGACGGCGCAAACCGGAATTGCTGGAGCCAGACACTTTTAGCCTGGTCGACTATCACGAGGCGGAGAAGGTGCAGGGCGAATGGCAAGCCATCACCCGGCAGGCGGAACAAATCTACAGCAGCTTGCCGGAAAATGAACGCGACGCCTTTTTTCAACTGGTTCTCTATCCGGTGAAAGCTTCCGCCCAGGTTGCCGAACTCTACATCGCCGTCGGCAGGAACCATCTTTATGCCAGCCAGGGCCGGGCCAGTACGAATGACCTGGCCGCGAAAGCTCGAGCGCTGTTCCAGGCGGACGCCGATTTGTCCGGCGAATACAACCACACTCTGGCGCATGGCAAGTGGAACCATATGATGGATCAGCCCCGCATCGGCTACACCGGATGGCATGACCCGCCGGCAAACGTCATGCCGGAGGTGAAAGAGATAGAAGTTCCCATTCCCGCCGGGTTGGGCGTAGCGGTCGAAGGCTCAGCTTCGGCGTGGTCTGCGAACGGAGAAGAGCCTGAGCCTTCCCTTCCTGTGTTGGACGCTTTCAATCAGCCCCGTCGCTCCATTGATATCTTCAATCGTGGCCGAACGCCCTTTGCCTTCACCGCCCACGCCAGCCAGCCCTGGATCCTGCTGAGCGCAACCCACGGAACCATCGGCAGCGATCAGCGCCTTTGGGTGAGCGTGGACTGGCGCAAAGCTCCGAAAGGTTCCGGCAGCGGCACGGTGACGCTGGTGGGCGACGGCGCCGGTTCGGTCTCGGTGAAAGTGCGGGCATTCAATCCGGACCAGCCCACAAAAGTTTCTCTCCAGGGCTTTGTCGAGGCCGATGGCTATGTTTCGATCGAGGCCGCCCACTATACGAGGAAGACGGACACGGCTTCCGCCCGATGGAATGAAATCGCGGACTATGGGCGAACTCTGTCGTCCATGACCATATTTCCCGTGACCGCGCCCAGCGCCACTCCTCCGGAGGCTCCCTGCCTGGAGTACCAGATGTATTTGTTCCACCAGGGAACGGTCCAGGTGGAAGCGATTCTTGCCCCCACTTTGAACTTTGTTCCCGGACGCGGCCTCAGGTATGCGATCGCATTCGATGACCAGCCGCCGCAGATTGTCGACATCCTGGCTCGCAACTCGCAGACTGACTGGGAAACGTCGGTCAAGGACAGCGTCCGCAAGATTCAATCGACTCACACTCTGGCCGCCTCCGGATATCACGTCTTGAAACTCTGGATGGTCGATCCGGGCGTGGTCCTGCAGAAAATCGTGGTGAACACTGGCGGGCTGAAACCCAGCTATCTGGGCCCGCCGGAAAGCTATCGCTCCTCTGGCTCAAGGTAGATGGGTGAGCTCCATCCGGCCAGGGTGTTGCTCAATCGCGATCCATTGGCCCTGGCTCGCAGTGGTCATTTGGGTTCCGACGGATTCGATGGAGGTTGAGAGACGGGCATTTTTCCCGCCAGGCTCTCCTCAGCATTTTCATGGAGCTCTCGTACCTTGCTGAGTTCTTTCTCCGCGGCGGCCGTGTTGCCGATTGCCTGATACAAGCGTCCTAACTGGTAATGGGCGTCAGGCACCTCGGGATCTAACGCCACGGCGCGGAGCAGCGCAGCCTGAGCCTCTTTGTAGTTCTTCTGCTGCATGTAGAGAGCGCCCAAATCGACATAGACGATGCGCAGGTCGTGGTCGCGTTGTATCGCCCGCTTGAACAAGGAGAGCGCCGCGTCCGGGTGATTGTTCTTCCATTCGATGTCTCCCAGATACGCCAGCGCCTGGGCATGGTTGGGGTCGAGAGATAACTCGCTCTCGAAGTAGCGCTTTGCGTCATCGTACTGGTGCAGCTTCCAATACATGTATCCGAGGCTGAAGTTCACGCCCGGCTCCTGCGGAGAAACCTTGGCCGCAGCCTCGAATTCGGCAATCGCCTCACGGGTCTTTTGCAGGCCATCCAGGGCTTGGCCCAGCAACATGTGCGCGGGGGCTGAGTCCGGATTCTGCCGCAGGAGTTGGCGAAACTGCTCCTGGGCGCAGGAATACTTTTTCGCCTGAAGGCAGCTCTGAGCCAGTACCTGACGCAGTTCCGGATTGGTGGGGTCTGCGTTGGCCGCGGGCTCGAGATATTTCACCGCTTCCATAAAGCGCTTGGCACCGTAGCAGCTAAGGCCCAGCAAGATGCGTGCCTGCATGTTCCTCGGCTCCTGCAGCAACGCAGCCTTAAAGGGAGGAACAGCGGCCTCAAACTGTCCTTGTTTATACTCTGCCAGTCCTAGATTCAGCTGAATGCCAGGAAGCCTTGGATTTAGGGCAATGGCCCTGCGGTAGGCTGCGGCTGCCTCTTTGTACTTAGTTTCCCGGGCCAGCGCCACCCCAAGGCTGGCAAAAGCGCCCGCGTCCTGAGGATTATGTTCGGTTACTGCCCGCCACGCCTCCACCGCCTCCGGGAGCTTTCCCTGCTGCTCCAGCGCCATTGCCTCAGCCGGACTGGCCGTCTGCGGACTGGCAAACGCCGGCAACAAGAGAACGAGAAGAACCAACAGTGATTTCCAGCGTTTCATGGCCAAAATGCCGTACCGGGAGGTTCGCCCGCACCCGCACTCTCAGAATAGCCACTTACACGTGACGAAGCAACGCGGGGCACGGACCAGGCTTATTTGGACAGCAGTGGCTACAACTCAAACATTTGGGCTATCTGAATCTGACGGTCCGGGGGTATACTTTTCTCCTGCGATAATGCAAGGAAGTAAAACCGATGTTGACTCGAAGGTTAGTCGTACAAGGAGCGATACTTGCGTTTTGCTCTGCGGCTTCGATTGGCCAGCAGAGTCACCAGGCTTCTCCTCCCCCCGTCTTGCGTCAGTTTCCTGTGATTCTGCAGCAGAGCGTCGAAGCCGGAAAAAGCCCAGCGGGAACTAAAGTTCAAGGAAAACTTGCGGCCGCCACCCTGTTTAATGGCGCGCTAATCCCCAAGAATGCGGTCGCATCTGGGGTGGTTGTCGAATCCGAATCCAAGAAAGGGGAGGACCGAGCGCGGCTCGCGATCCGCATGAACACAGTAAGCTGGAATGGCGGATGGGCTCCCCTCTACGCTTATTTGATGCCCTTGTATTACCCCGCGACCGGGCAGGCAGTGCCGAATCTGCCGTACGAATCTCCGGATCCGGACTCCAGGACCTTGAATGGACCCAACCAGTCGTCGCAGTCCCCGATGTCCCGACCATTTCCGGGCGGCGGCTCAGAAGCCAATCAAGGGGCCATCCCGGACGTTGCCATCCTCTCGAGTCGGCCTGTCCGAATGAAAAATGTGGTACTTGAACCCACAAGTAACGGGGGTATCGCGCTTGTGTCCGAGCATGCGAATATCAAGTTGTTTAAAATGACGACCTACGTCTTTGCTGCCGACGAGTCCTCAGCAAAGTAAGCTCAGATTTGCACTGTCAGCTTCACCGCGTACCGACCATTTCCGGGCAGCGGCTCAGAAGCGAGTCACTGCCATCCCGGATATTCCCACGATCTCGAGCCGGGCCTGTCCCGATGAAAAACGTGGCACTTGAGCCCACAGCTGATGGCGGCGTCGCGCTTGTGTCCCAGAAGACCAATATCAAAGTTGTATAAACTGACGACCTACGTTTTGGCTGCGGTCGAACCACCAGCAAAGTAAGTCCAGATTCATACTGTCAGCTTCAGGGCTGCTCACCCTGGGAGCACTGTCGGGCTCCGCTTGGACTCCATTCTGATAATAAAAAGCTCGCACCTTGTTCGATGCGAGCCGTTGGAGCAACTGAAGTTTGTCGTAAACCGTCGTCCCGCTCGCAGCTTGCTGCGAGCGGGACGGGAGGGGCTCTCGGTTAGAGGTTAAAAGTAAACCTTCCCGGCGAGCTGGACAATTCTCGCAGGGTAGGCCGACGTGAACTCGCCGAAGCGACTGTCGCCGAGACCGTTATCAACGGTCTGGAACTGGGTATGGTTGAAGGTGTTGAAGGTCTCCAACCGAAGCTGCAACCCGGCACTCTCCCCGAAGGCGAAGGTCTTGAAGAGAGAAAGGTTCCAGTTGTCGCGGCCCGGCCCGCGTATAGCGTTGTGGCTGAGGTTGCCCCAGGTGCCGGGTGCGGGAGTCGAAAACACCGAGGTATCTACGTACTGGATGTGCTGGAAGGGGTCCGTGGACGCCACCGGCTTATGCATATAGCTGATGCTGCCGTTCAAGTCAGGCCGATTGCCGGGGCTGTTGTTGCCGCCAACGATATTGCTGCCCCCGGTGAAGTTGACTGGCAGGCCCGACTCGATCGTAATGATCCCCGACACCGCCCAGCCACCGACCAGGGACTTCATCAGGCCGTTCGAGCTGTTGCGCAGAACCGGGATGTTGTAGATGAAGTTGGCGGAGAAGTTGTGGAGCCGGTCGAATTGACTCGGCCCAAGATCGTACCGCCACCCTAGATATGGGTTCGTGACACCATTCAAGTCCTGACCGCTGCCACCGGTGGTTGGATCGATGGAGCGGGAAAGGGTGTAAAAGGCGCGAAGCTGCAAGTCCTCTGCTGGCTTGCGAGTTCAAGTCAATCTGCAGGGAGTTGTAATGGCCGTTCGCCTCGTTCCTGGACTGACTAATCGCTCTGAACCCTTTGAACGGAAGGCTAGGCGCGTTCTGGTAGTTAAGAGTACCTCCCGTCATGAGCGCGAGATCGCTCAGCGAAGGCAGGTTAGTGTTTACGATAGTCGTTCAAGTGCCGGTTCTGATTGCCTACGTAAGAGACCGACAGAACGGTCTTGGGGCCGAACGAATGCTGAACGCCGGCACTGTATTGCGTGCTGGTCGACGGCTTGTAACCGTTGATGTCCAGACCAATGATATCCGCCGCCTTGATGGTCTGGAACGTGGGCGCAGCACCGGTCGAAAGCAGGATGTTCGGGTTTTGTAACTGTACGTTGTTCAGGTTAACGTTCAGACTGAACGGGATGTTCGGCCCGGCATTGTACATATCGTTGCCTTGAATGCGTTCGTACATTATGCCGAACCCGCCGCGAATGACCGTCTTGCCGTTACCGGTTAGGTCATAGGCAAAGCCGACCCGCGGACCGAACATGGCCCAATGATTGTTCACCAGACCCTTGGGTACGCCATTCTTCTCAGGCGTTCCGATTCCGTTGAGGTACAAGGGGACGCCCGCCAGGATCTGGTTCGGGCTGGTGCCGAGTCCAGGGCTTGCGGCGCTGCAGCCGGGGTCCGCTGGACCGCTGCAGATATTCCCTAGAGTATCGAATGTAGCGGCCTGGGACGGATCGTAAAGCTTGGGATAGAAATTCCCCATGCGATTGTTGGATTCGTACGTGTGAGGCGCCCCATCCCAGCGTAGGCCGAGGTTCAGGGTCAGCCGGTGAGTTGCGCGCCAGTTGTCTTGAATGTACGCGGCGTAGGAAACGGCAGGCCAGTCGCCGTGGTCCTGGACGCCAAGCTCGTTATAACCGGCGGCGGTGCCAAGCAGGAAGTCAGCGAAGCTGTTTCCGGTGAAACTCTGGGCATCTGCGCCCTCGAACGTGAATGCTCCCTGGGTCGTTCCGAAAAGGTCCTGGACTTTCTTGTAGCGCGCCCAGCTTCCGCCGATCTTGAAACTGTGCGCACCTTTGTTCCAGGAGACGTCGTCGCGGATCTGGTAACCGTCAGCGCGGTTGACCCACGGCCAGCTGGAGATCTGGAAGTTCGCATTGCTTTGATGATTGAGGGTGATGTTGGGAATGCGATTCATGTTATTCGGCCCCGTGAACAAACGCGAGTTGGTCGCATCGTATCCACTCGGAAGTGCGAGACTCGTCATCCCTGTGGCGGGAAAAGGAATGATGTTGATGCGGTTGCCGTTGTAGTTGAAGGCGATTTCGTTGAGAAGCGACGGGCTAATGGTGTGGGTGGCGTGAATGACGTAGCTGTAAGCTGGATTGTTGAACGTGTCTCCAACCGTAGGCAGGTTGTCACCGCTCCACTGAGCCGTGTTGTAGCCTTGTGAGATTTGCTCGGCAATAAAGTGACCGAACACGGAGAATTTGCTGGAGAAGTTGTGATCGATGCGGACGATCTCCTCCTTCAGGTTCGTCGGAGTGTTGGAGCCGCCCACGAAGCTCCCGACACCGTTGCTGATGCCTGAGTTTGGCGGCGGCAAAAAGCCCGTACCGAGCAACGCAGTCGCGTTTGGCTGGATCATGCAGCTCGGTATGACGTTACCTGGGAATTGCGCGCCTTGCACGACGCCGGCTGGCGCGACTCCGCCCGGACAGTTGGCAAACAAAACGGAAGGAGCCACTCTGGCTGCAGTGGGAACCAGGATTGGATCGGTAACCGAGCTGAAGTCGCCGCCGTAAGTTGCGGGATCGGGAACCGTCTGGTTGGTTGACCCGCCGTCGATGTATTTGCGCCACTCCATGTTGTAAAAGAAGAAGGTCTTGTTTTTGTCCGGGTTGTAGAGGTGGCCGAAGGTGACGGGGCCGCCGATATTGAAGCCGAAGATGTTCATGCGCAATTCTTGTTTCTTGTTCGGAGCCGGGAAAAAGTAGTTGCGAGCATCAAAGGCGTCATTGCGGTTGTTTTCCCATGCCGAGCCATGCAATCTGCTGGTGCCGGATTTGAGGACCATGGTGACGGTTCCGGCAGAAGAGAGGCCATAGTCGGCGCCGTAGTTCGAAGTCAATTGGCGGAACTCAGCCATCGACTCGCTGGAAGGGGCCGTAGTTACGCAGCCTCCGCAACCGCGGTCGTAGTTCTCACCGCCATCTACCATGAAGACATTGTGGGCGGTGCGCTGGCCATTGAAGCTGACGCTCGTATCACCACCCACGGGGACATCCTTGTAATTGGTGATATCGTTCGATGCTCCGGGAGCCAATGCAGCAAGTTGGAACAGGCTCGTGCCGTTGACGGCGAGGTCCGATATCTGCTGGCCGGTGATCAGGTTGCTGACTTCCCCGGTATCTGTCTGTACGGCAACCGCATTGGCTTCTACGGTTACCAGTTCGGTCGCCTGGCCGACCTGCATCTGGAAGTCCACGCGGTCGCGGTCGCCCACATTCAGCACCAAGCCCGTCCTCTCGGCAGGCCTGAACCCTGACACTGTAACGTTTACGGTGTAATGGCCGATGTGAAGATTAGGCGCCACATACTGGCCGTCTGCATTCGTGGTGGCCTTCGTGGCTGAGACCTGTCTCTGTGTTTGTGAGAGTTACCGAAACATTCGGTAGAGCGGCGCCGGTTGGATCGGTCACCGTTCCGACCACAGTTGCTTCCTGCGCCACGGCGTGGACGGTGAAAAATACGAAGAAGGTGAGTACCAGAGCTGCGAGGCGAAACCTAGAGCCTCTCAGAGCAAGCCCGAACATTTCGACATACGTGGGCGAAACGCGCTTCATGGGGCAGCCTCCGAATTGATTGCTTCACCGGGCTCCGGGTCTTGCTATCCCCGTACCGGAAACGTTTACGGTGATACATTCATTCAAGATGCACTGTCAAGAAAAAAAATTGGGCAGGGTCGAGATCCAGGTCCGCTGTCGCGGGCATGAAGCAGCGGATATTTGGATCGACGACGCCTACGATACCGCGGCGCCTTGTACTTTATCCGTAACTCCCGCTCTCAGTCCTGAGAGGAAACTGTCTTTCACAGGTGCCTTCCGTGGTAATGCCTTGCGGAGACTTGAGGTGCGACTCTGAGTTCACCTTCAGCGCGACGATGGATGGCCGAAAGCAGTCTGGCCTCCCGCTTGGAGATGGCCGGGCCTTTCCGCCAAGCCCGATTTGGCGTCTCTTTTCCCGCTCACAACTCACCCTCGGGTCTTCCCAGCGCCTCGCCCTGGATTGACGAAGACCTGGCAAGAACGTGTAGAACTGCTTTTCGGGGGTGCGTGCACGGTTTATTCGAACGCAAAAAACCAAAGATCCGGATTTCGGTGGAGGTATACTTCGCGGGTACGATATGCGCCGCCCTTCAAGAAGCCCCCAAAGAGCAACGCTGCTTTTCCGAGCCGTGAGGTGCCCAGATGTTTTCACGGATGGTAATACCCTGCCTGGTGTGCGTATTCTCTGCTCTGTCCCGTTGCTTGGACAAGTGAAACCTGCAACTCCCGGGCCCTCCGGCGCGCCGGAATTCCCAATGATTATGCGACAAAACGTGACCGCCGGCAAAACGCCGGTGGGAACCGAGGTCCAGGCGAAGCTGGTGGTAGGCACCCTGGGGATGGCACCGTTATTTCCGAATAATGCCATCTTTTCCGGGAAAGTGATCGAGTCCGTGGCAAGACCTCGACCGAACCGTCCCGGCTGGCGATTCGCATGGATTCCGTGCAGTGGAAGGATGGATCCGCCGCCGTGAAGATTTACCTGACCGCCTGGTATTACTCCGACGACCGTGGCGACCGGGCAGGATCTCCAAGTACGGGCCGCAGCAGTCTCAGGTCAAGACCTGGAACGGAGAGGGCGCATATCCCGATCCGAATTCACCGGTGGTGAAGCCATTTCCGGGCAGTGACTCGGGCAGTTCTCCCGACGCCGTGCCGAACACCACTGCCGCCGTCACCTCGCGCCGCCGCGTCCCGATGAAAAATGTGATGCCCGGAAGAACGATGACGGCGCTGTGGTGATTGCCTCCTCTCGCTCCGACATCAAGCTGGACAAGTTGACCATCTATGTTTTTGCCGCGGACGAGTTGCGGACGTCAAAATAGAATTTCGTTTGCCCTCCGCGCCGCGCAAAAAACACGTCCTGACAACTCCGTCTCTGGGGAATCTGTTGACCGCAGGATTTACCCTGTGCTACAAGCAACCGACAGGCCGTAATCGTTTACGGACATCTTCTGAAATGCGCGCGCTCGCCCGGGCCTCTTGATCGTGCGGGTTGCGAGGAGATATTGCAATGGACGCAGCGCGTTCTCGAGCGACCCTCGAAGTGGTTGTTGTTCTTCTTCTCATTCTCGTTCCTTCCCCGGCGCAGACCACTGGCGGCGCGGTTTATCTGGATCCTTCGCAGCCCATCGAGGTGCGCGTGGATGACCTGGTGGGAAGGATGACACTCGAGGAGAAAGCTTCCCAGTTGGTGAACCAGGCCCGAGCCATTCCGCGGCTGCAGGTCCCGGCCTACAACTGGTGGAGTGAGGCCCTGCATGGCGTCGCCAACGCCGGGACCGCCACGGTTTTTCCGGAGCCGATTGGCCTGGCGGCAACGTTTGACTCCCCTTTGATCCACGACATGGCGATCGTCATCGGCACCGAAGCGCGGGCCAAACATAACCAGGCCGTCAGAGCGGGACGGCGGGACATCATGGAAGGCCTGGACTTCTGGTCGCCGAACATCAACATCTTCCGCGACCCGCGCTGGGGCCGGGGCCAGGAGACCTACGGCGAGGACCCTTTTCTCACCGGACGCATGGGCGTGGCATTCGTCACGGGATTACAGGGCGATGATCCGAAATATTTCCGCGTCATCTCCACCCCCAAGCATTTTGCCGTGCACAGCGGTCCCGAGCCCTCGCGGCACAGCATTGATGTGCAGGTATCCCGGCACGACATGGAAGACACCTACCTGCCCGCATTCCGCGCCGCGGTGGTCGAAGGCAAAGCGGAATCCGTGATGTGCGCCTACAACCGCGTCAATGGCGAACCCGCATGCGCGAACACTTTCCTGCTGCAAGACCAGTTGCGCGGCGCCTGGAAGTTTAACGGCTACGTGGTATCGGACTGCGACGCCATCGTTGACATCTACGAGGGACACCACTTCACGAAAACCCCGGCAGAGGCTGCCGCAGTCGCCTTGAAGAAGGGGATGGACAATGAGTGTGCTGACTTCTTCACCGAGACCAAGGACAACTCCGACTACGTGAAGTACCTGGACGCCGTGAAGCAGGGCCTGCTCAGCGAGAAGGACCTCGATATCGCGGTGAAACGGCTCTTTACCGCGCGCATGCGGCTGGGAATGTTCGATCCTCCGGACAAAGTGCCGTACGCTCAGACTCCTGATTCGGAGATCGACAGCGCAGCTCACCGGGAACTCGCGCTCAAGGCGGCGCGCGAATCCATGGTGCTGCTGAAGAACGACGGCGTGCTTCCGTTCGCGCCGAGTGTGAAAAACATTCTGGTGGTGGGGCCGCTGGCCGAATCTGTCGCAGGTGCTGCACGGCAACTATAGCGGCACGGCTTCGCACGCCACCACGGCGCTGGAAGGAATCCGCAAGCAGTTTGCCACGGCTCACGTGTCGTACGTGCCGGGAACAAATTTCTTGCGCGCCGAAACCGTGATTCCCACCTCGGCGCTCTCGACGAGCGATGGAAAGCCCGGGTTGCAGGGCGAATATTTTGCCGGCAGCGAATTCACGGGTACGCCGCGTGGCGGTGCGGGTTGACCCGTTTGTCGATCTCCAGCTCTTCCATCCGGATGCGCACGCCCTTACCCCTCCCGCAGGCTTGAAGGACTTTTCCGTTCGCTGGACAGGTTTTCTGACCCCGGCCGAATCGGGCAGCTACCGGATCGGATTGCTCGGCTCCATGCACCGCTTGTGGCTGGATGACAAATTGATCGTGGATGACGTGAACCTCCACGATCCCACATCCGACACCGCGGTGGTTGAGCTCACCAAGGGCCATCGTTATGCACTGAAGATCGAATACGCGAGAGGCGGCTTTGGTACAAAGCTGGTGTGGCTGCCCGTAAGCGCGGATCCCATTGTCGAAGCCGCCACAGCGGCGCGCGAGGCGGATGCGGTGGTCGCGGTGGTTGGAATCACGTCCAAGCTTGAAGGCGAGGAGATGAAAGTTGATCTGCCCGGATTCCGTGGCGGTGATCGCACCAGCCTCAACTTGCCGGAAGAGGAGGAGGCGCTTCTGGGAGCTTTGAGAGGAACCGGCAAGCCGCTGGTGGTGGTGCTCATGAACGGCAGTGCACTGGCGGTAAATTGGGCGCAGGAACACGCCAACGCGATTCTCGAAGCCTGGTACTCGGGAGAAGAAGGCGGAACGGCGATTGCCCAGACCCTGGCTGGCGTCAACAATCCCGCGGGACGGTTGCCGGTCACCTTCTACAAAGGCGTGGAGCAGTTGCCGCCATTTGACGACTATGCGATGAAGAACCGCACCTACCGCTACTTTGCCGGAGAGCCGCTCTATCCCTTCGGCTACGGGCTGACCTATTCCAAATTCGAATACAGCAATCTCAAATTATCCAGCAGCAGCCTGACGGCTGGCGATCCCCTCACCGTCGAAGTGGATGTGAAGAACACCAGCCAGCGAGCCGGCGATGAAGTGGTGGAACTGTATCTGAGTTTTCCTAAATTGCCGGGCGCGCCACTGCGCGCGCTGCGCGGTTTTACCCGGGTTCGGCTGGAGGCCGGCGAACTACGGCACGTGCAGCTCATGCTGCAGCCGCGCGACTTGAGTTATGTAAACGAATCAGGAGTTCGAGTGGTCAGCGCGGGCGACTACGTCATCACCGTCGGCGGAGGACAACCGGGCACGGCAGCGGCGCAGGTTGAAACCCGGCTTTCCATTCGCGGCGAGCAACATTGCCGGAGTAGAATGAAAGCAGCCTCGTGCCTGCCGTCTCCGACATGAAGATGTGGAAGTCCGCCGGCCCACTGGCCGCGACTCTTCGTGTTCGTGCTGACCACTCCCCTGCCACTGACTTCGCAGGCGCCCGCGAATGAAACTCCGCCCAAGCCCACGGAAGCCGCGACCATGGCCGCCGGAGACAGCCCCATCCGCTTCGTCTTTCAGCCGATCGATTTCAAGCTGGACAGCGACGAGACGCCGGAACGGCACGCGCCCGAAACCATGGCCGGCGGCGTGGCCATCTTCGACTTCAACAATGACGGCAAACTTGACATCTTCTTCGCCAACGGAGCGGACATCAAAACGCTTCACAAGACTTCCGCGAAATACTACAACCGTCTCTTCCAGAACGACGGCCAGGGACACTTCACCGATGTGACCGAAAAAGCCGGGCTTTTCGGGACGGGCTACGACATCGGCGTGGCTATTGGCGACTACGACAACGATGGATATGAGGACATTTTTGTCGCCGGCGTTATCGCAATACGCTCTATCACAACAATGGGGATGGGACCTTCACCGATGTCACCGCCAAAGCCGGCCTCAACCCACCCGATCCGGAGTACGGCGGGCTTTGGTCCGTCGCCGGGGCCTGGGTCGACGTGAACAATGACGGGTTGCTCGATCTCGTCGTCATCAACTATCTGAAATGGGATTTCGCACACGAGCCTGACTGCGAAGTGGGCGGGCATCGCGACTACTGCCATCCCAAGATGTACCCGCCCACGCCCAACCAGTTGTTCCTCAACAATGGCGACGGGACTTTTCGCGATGCCTCCGCCGAATCGGGATTTCGCGCGCACCCCGGAAAGGGCATGGGGGTGGCGGCGGGAGATTTCGATGTCGGCGGAAAGATGGATCTCATCGTCCCCAATGACAAGCTGATGAACTCGTTTTTTCGCAGCCGCGGAGGCGGCCGCTTTCAGGAGGCGGGTTTTGACGCCAACGTGGCGCTGCGGGAAGACGGCACGTTTATTTCCGGCATGGGAGTCGATTTTCGCGACCTGGACAATGATGGCTATCCCGATATTGTTCTGGTCGCGCTCGATGGAGAAACCTTTCCCATCTACCGGAACACCGGCAAAGGAAGCTTTGTTGAAGTGACGCGGGAGAGCGGCATGACGAAGCTGAGTCTGCCCATGGCGGGATATTCCCCGACCATTGCCGATTTTGATAATGACGGCTGGAAGGACATTTTTGTCTCGCGCGGTCATGTTCAGTCGCTATTGTCGGCACCGAACCTATCGATCGAACAACCCAACACCGTCTTTCGCAACCTTGGGGACATGAAGTTCTCAGCTTTGACGGCGGAGGCCGGACTGACCTCGCAGCCTCCGGCGCGACACCGGGGCTCAGCCGTCGGAGACTTGAACGGAGATGGTCGCTTAGACGTGGTAGTGAGCGCAATCGGTGCTCCGGCGGAAATCTGGCTCAACCAGAGTCCGGGCAACAATCATTGGCTGGAATTCAAGCTGCAGGGAACAAAAAGCAACCGCGACGGCGTGGGAGCGAGAATCAAGGTGGTGACCAGGTCGGGAGCGCAGTATAACCACGTATTCACCAGCGCTGGCTATGCGTCGTCCAGCGCGGGTCCCGTTCATTTCGGACTTGGGGCGAACCCCTCGGCGGAACTGGTTGAGATCCGGTGGCCTTCAGGAATCGTGCAGGAACTGCGGAATGTGGCGGGCGACCGCGTCGTCGCCGTGAAGGAGCCGGCCCGGTGAGCCCGAGCAAGGCCCGGGCGCCTAAGCCAGGCGAGATTTTCGGGCAGGTCGCGCGGCGTTTCCCGGACCCTTCTCGCTGACCGATTCTTCGGATTGCCTCTGCAGAAAGAAATCCAGATTCCCGCGCATGACCAGGTGCGGCGCGAGCGCGACTTGATGGGACGGACTGCCGTCCCCCTCAGATAGAAACTTATATAACATGCGGAACGCCATTCGGCCCTGCGCGCGGGGACGCTGGTAGATGGTCGCTGCCACGGCGCCGGATCGAATCTCCGAGACCAGATCGGGGAACAAGTCCGTGGTAATGATGGTCAGACGCTGCAGCACTTTTGCGTCGCGGGCCGCCTTCAGCACCGGCATCGAGTCTTCCGTCGTTACATAAACTCCAGCCAGGTCCGAGTGTTTTTCAAATAGCTCGCGGCATTTGCAGTACGCCTCGGCCTGCATGCCATGATCCTCGACCGGTTTCAAGAGATGCAGTTGGGGATAGAAAGACCGTAACGTGGATTCAAATGCGGCATACTTCTCCGCGTGCTCGGTGATCGCCATGTCAAACAGCGTGATGGCGATGGTTCCCTCCTGCTCGCCAAGAAATCGCCCCATGAGATCCGCCGCGATCGAACCACTGGCCAGAGTGTCGACAGCGACAATGCCCAGTCGACCGCTGTTGGGGGCATCCGTGGTCACGCACACTACCGGAATGCGGGAGCGCGATGCGCGCCGTATCCACGGCCGGAAGGTCTTGGGATGGCTGGGAAAGGTAATGATTCCATCCACCTTGTCGCGGATGGCAGCCTCAAACACTTCCTCCTCCCACTGTCCGGGATGAGGGTAAGTGCGAGATTCGATCTCGACATCCTCGAGCGGTATCGACTCGGCTTCTTCGCGAATGCCGGCCCGCACTTCGTCCCAAAAGGACGTGGTCCCCTCGAGCGTGTTGACCAGCACCCGAAGAGCTTTCTTGGACGAAAGATACCTGGCGGCAAGATTTGGGCGATAGCCCAAGGTTCTCGCCATCTGCAAGACCCTGGCCTTCGTCATCGGACTTACGTCGGGGTTGTCATGCAAGGCCCGATGCACCGTACCGATTGAGGTACCAAGGGCCTTCGCAATATCCAGGAGAGTAGTCGGATGCTTACCCATTTATTGGCTCATGCCATGTCCCGCCGCAACCGGTGCAACATCCGCGAAAAAAGCAATCTAGCCGATAGACCTGAGACCGACAGACAACGGAGTAAAGTTAAAAGATAAAGACAAGCAGTAAACGTTAACCAAAACCGCCCAAAGGTGCAAGTACCTCGGCCGCAGGGCCAGTTCTCCTTTATCAGTTTTTAGTTCTTAGTCAGGTACCAAGTGTCAGGTACCAGTCGAGGAACTGGCGGAAGGCTGCGCCGCGGTGGCTGTAGTTTGCTTTTTCTTCAGGGCTAAGTTCGGCGAAGGTTTTTTGAATGGACGCAAAATAGAAGAGCGGGTCATAGCCGAATCCGTTCGATCCGCGGGGGGAATCGAGCAGGACACCTTCGGCCTGGCCGCGAAATACATTCAAGGTTTGGCCGTCACGGGCGGCGGCGATCACGCAAACGAACCTGGCGGTGCGCTGGTCTGGAGGAATTTTTCTGAGTTCTCGAATGAGGCGCGCGTTGTTGGCCTGGTCGTCGGTGTTATTTCCCACCAGATGAGGCTGGTCGGCGGCATAGCGGGCGGAATGGACTCCGGGAGCGCCGCCTAGCGCGTCTACTTCCAGGCCGGAGTCGTCGGCCAGAACAATTTCTCCCGGGGCGTACGCGCTGTAGTACTCGGCTTTTTTGCGGGCGTTGGCTTCGAAGGTGAGACCATCCTCGACGGCTGTGGCAATGGAGGCGAAGTTCGGCAGAGACTCGACTTCAATTCCGCGGGGATACGCGGCCCCGGCGAAGTCGCGGAGCTTGCCCGGATTGGAGGTGGCGATGAGAACGCGAATCATGGTGGCGACAAGACGGCGCCGCGCCGCTTGAAAGGCGCCAGCACGACAACCAGGATAACGGCGGCGAACGAGATCAAGCCTCCAATTTCGCGGTCGCGAGTGCGCCCCAGAGTGACCTGGACCTGATTGTCTCCCGCCTCTGCCGGAATCACCATTTGGCCGGTGAGCTTGAGCATTCCACTCTGGACCGGACGGGCATTTACCTCCACCTTCCACGCCGGGTAGTTAAACAGCTTGAGCACGAGCTTGCCGGGTTGGCTCAAGTTCGCGCTGAAAGATTTTGACTCGGGTCCCCACCGAGTTACGTGGATGCGCGAAGTGCCGTTGCCTTCGAAGGTAACGCGGCGCGCGTCCGGCTTGATGCCGTAGACGTCAACGCCCTCGGGCACGTACTCGTCAATGCCGTCGTAGCCCGAACCATTCTGTTGATTATCGAGCATTTCCGCTACGTCGTCGGCGTCGTCCCACCAGGGGGGCTGGATGCGGTGCCACACATAACCCAGCGCGGCGAGCATGGCGACACAGGCCAGAGCGCGGACCACCCAGCGTCGCGACCCCATGGTGACGAATAAAGCGAAACCGACATTGAGACAGAGCAGCCAGCGCAGGGGAAGCTGCACGTAACGCAATTCCGGAAAATAGCGATAGAGCAAAAGGCTCAGGGAAGAAAGGAGAAGGATGCACGCTGCCGACCAGGCCGTAAGCATTGACCAGAACTCGGGGGTGCGAGTACGCCAGGAGCGTGAGAGAAACGAGAACGCGGCCAGAAGGATCATCTCCGCGACCGACAGCACCGAGATCAACATGTTGAAGCGATCGTGATCTGGATTGTTGAGGGAGGTGAAGATGAAATTGTCCTGGGGACGGAGTCCCACGGACAACACCTGCGCGATCTCCACCCACTTCTGTTCATACAGGACGGGCACGACGTAGAACGCGGCCAGAGCCAGTCCCAAAAAGAGAGAGGTGGCGCCAATCGCAACCGGCCTGAGCGAGCGGCGCCGGATGGAGGCAACTACCAGCAATAGCGCCAGAGAATAGGTCAACATCACGGCGGCCGGGACGTTAGTCAACCATGCGGCGGCCACAATCAGGCTCAGAGAAAGAATGGTGGTCCGGTTGCTTTTCTCCACCGAGCGCAGGAGCACCAGCAAGAGCAGCGGCAGAAGCGCGCCGACCAGCAACTCGGCAAAGGCGCTTCGCCAATAGACGATCACGATGTGATAGGGATTAACGGCGTACAGGGCGGCGGCGAACGTGGCGTCACGGCGTTGCAGGAAGCGGCGGGCGAGCAGGAACATCGAGCAGCCGGAGAGGGTAAGCGCGATCCATTCATAGACTGCGGGCACGATCCACCAGGGCAGGAACGATCCCAGGGCCGCCCCCAACATCCATGAAATGGGAGGATAGAAAATGAAGCGTGCCTCGCCGTATCCAAAATGCGCCAGTGCCGCCCAGCGCGGGTACAGGATGCCAAGCTTCCACTGGCTGAGCACCTCCATCCAGGAGTTGATGTGAAATTCGAAGTCATGGCCGGACGGAATTCCGAAAAAGAAGCTGGGCACGAACAGGGCAAAGGCCGCGGCCATGATCATTAATATGGGGAAGCCGAGAAGGGGGCCGCCCCCGGCGTCATGGAGCGGGGCTGCGGTGGCGGCTTCAGGAGGGCGTCTGGTCGGCACGGAAGAGATTGTTGCCTAACTGGTGAAAATGGGCAAATGGATGCCGCGAGGAGTTTTTTCGGACCGCGTGGGGACTAGCGCACGAGCGCGGGCTCTCGCGCCTACATTGGCGACTATGCGGAGGGTACTTCTTCGGAGCTGCGTTGCTGGCGGAGTTCCTGGAGGAATTCTTCCTGGCTGAGAGAATCAGCGCGGTTGAGCAGACCGAGCAGCAGGTCTTCCAGTTCGCCGGATGGCTGGCGGCTGCGGTAGTCGTCGTCGTCGCTGGCGGTCAGGGCCCGAGGGGTGATGAGCAACTGGGGCAGCGTTCCGGGACGGCTGGTGAGGAAATTGATAAAGGTACCGACCTGATCGCGTTGTTCGGCGGTGCCGGAGGCGAACTCGATGCCCATGCCGAATTCAGGGTGCATGACCCGAACCAGGCCCTCGGCCCGGACTTCCATGTCCTCCGCCTTCAGGCACAAGACGATGCCGGAGCGTTCCGGAAACGGCGATTCGGTCTCGACGTAGCAGCCACCCAGGCTGAGATCAGTGAGTTTGCATTCGGAAACAGGGTCGGGATCCTCGGGGAGAAATTCGGCGGCGTTCGCGACCACCCAGGCTTTGAGGGTCTGGCGAAGGCTCTCGGGCAGGTCGATGTAGCGAACCCCCGATTCGCCGTTGGGATTGGCCCAGGCGACTTCGCCGCGAATATCCATCTGGGCCTGATCGGGAAGGGCGAAATGAGCGTTGATGATGGCGGACGGACACAGCGGCTGGGCCGCCAGAACGTCCAGGCCATCCTCGCTCAGGTCGAGCAGGATGCCTTCCATCTCTGCGCCGTTCTCGACCCGGAGTTTTACCGGAAGCTGGACCGGAACCCGGAAAGAGCGGCGGCGTTCGCGCTTCATCAGGGCCATGGCGGCGCGCAGACTGGCTTCGGCCTGCTGCTGGGAAATGGGTTTATAGAGAACGAAATTGGCGCCCGCCCCGAAAACGTGGCGAACCTTGGTCTTGTCGCCGAGCAGGGCCACGGTGACGGTCTTGTGCGGCGCGGAAGACTGGTAGGCGTTTTGCAGGACCAGAGCGGCGCTGTGGGGATCGTCGTAGTCGACGATCACGGCGTCGAATTTCTGCTCGGTCAGGCGGCAAAGCGCGTCGGGATAGCCGCAGGTCTGCACGCCCAGGCCGAAACCGGCCAGGACGGACGTGAGCACCGACGTCGCCTGTTCGTCCTTGCAAACCAGCAGAGACTGAAATGTCATAACTGGGGCCCTGTGTCGCAACTCGTGCCGGATTAAGGCCAGCGCGGAGCGCGCGGCGCCGGCTTGGGAGCTACAGTGCCCGAAGGCTCCGATCCCGCCCGTGCCGCCATGCTGTGGCCCGGCTCCTCTACTTCGGCCAAAACCGTGCTTTCCTCATCGTCACTTTCGGCGAGCAGAGGGGCGACTTCGCGCAGTTTTTCAGCCGCCTGCTGCAAGGCTTCGATCTGCTTGCTGAGCTGGGCGTACTTGGCTTGCTTACGGCGTAAAACCTCGTGAATATCCTTCATTACGTCCCCCTGTGGCGAATGTAAGTACAGCCGGAGCCAGGGTCAACGGCAATCCCCCTGGGGCCGATTACGGGAGTAACCGGGCAGGCTTGCGGGAAAGTGCGGGGGTCTTCTGGCTTCTAGCTTCCAGCTCCTGGCTGAGTCCCCGGTTCGCGGGGTTTTGGCGGCCAATTCGCGGCACGGGCACGGGATGGCTGGGAGGGGAAGGGATTTGGGGGATGGCGGCGAATCCGGCTCTGGGAGCGCCATATGGCCTGTTCGTGCCATGGGATTAGCACGAAGGTGGAATGTACATATTTTCGGGCGGGCCGTATGTTTTCCGTGAGCAGACCTGGGGGAGGGCTGTTCGGGCGTCCCATAACTCGCAAGAGTTTGGGGCGCTTCTTATTTGGGGGCGTTTTTTCCCGAATTCTTTTGCATTGACGGCGAACCTTCTTCTGGCCTGACCTGACTTCGAAATAATCCAGCTGAGACCTTGCTGGCCCCCTGCACGAGCGGGGCGCTCGCGCCCACATATTCTAGGCTGGCGGCGATAGTATATTTGCCGGGAGGATCATGTTCGATCCTTGTCCGGCGGAGGGCGGGTGCTTCCGCCGAATTAATCATAGGCAAAAGGGAAATGTGATGAAGATCAGGCTCACGTTGGGCTTCTTGTTGCTGAGCAGTTTGCTGATGGCGCGGGATCCGGCGAACCAGAACACGGCCGAGGCAAGCCGGCTTATCGCGCTGGAGAACGCCTGGAACCAGGCCCAGCTTCACCATGACGCGAAGGCAGTGAGCGACCTGGTTTCCGACGGTTTTGTTTATACCGACTACGACGGCACGGTCATGAACAAGGCGGACTTTCTGAAGGACCTGAGGGACCCGAACTATCGCGCGACTCTGATCGCCAATGACGAAGCCCGAGTTATTTCGTATGTCAACGCGGCGATTGTGGTCGGAACCTACCACTCCAAGGGAACCTACAAGCGCCAGCCGTTCGAGCATTACGGACGCTTCACCGACACCTGGCTCTACCAGGACAACAAGTGGCAGTGCGTGGCCAGCCACACCACCCTGATCAAGAAATAGGGCCAGAAATAATTTCGGCTAAGTGAGAGATTGGGTCGGGCCGGGGCTGTCCAGGGCGCGAATCTTTTCCAGAAGTTCGGCGGCGGCCTGGCCGGCTTCCAGGGTGGAGAATTCTTCTCCCAATTCGAGCACGGGGGCGGCGCAGGCGCCGCGGAAGCTTTGCTCCGCTCCCGGCGCCCCTTTCAGGTTGGGTCCCAGAATGGCGAGGCCCGGCCGGGTGGCCCGCAGCAGGATGAGCGCATCGCGGAGATTGTTATTGGTAAGGACGTTGTAACCGGCGCGGCCCAGCAATTCCCGCAGGTAGGCCAGGACGTTGGCGGACTGGTCAATGCACAACACGGTGAGTCCGGTGGGGGCGCTGCGCGCGGGCGCGGCTTGCCGCCGGTAAAAGGCGAGGACGGCATCCTCCTCGGATGCGTGGGTGTCAAACAGAGTGGTCAGGTTAGTGATCTTCAGGACTTTGTGGACGACCTCTGGAACCTGACACAACTTCAAATCACCGCGGGCGCTGCGGGTGCTGGTCAGCAGGCGCACCAGCATTCCCAGTCCGCTGCTGTCGATGAAAACTATTTCGCCCAGGTGCAGCACGATGTCGCTGCGATCGCGCAGGAGGTCGACGATGTGCAGGCGCAAGACGTCGGCTTCACCGGACGCGATGCGTCCGCTGCAACGGACGATGGTGACCTTCCCGACTCCGCGCGTATCCAGTGAAAGTGGCACAGTGTCCCCTCGCTCAACCTGATAGGCAGGGTGCGAATCGCGCTATTATACCGAACTGCGGCGCTGCCGGTTGTGACGACACCGGAGATCCTGCGCGAGATATCGCTTGCGCGCGCCCGCTTCCCTGAGTGATCTGATGATGACGCAAGACCACGCACTCCGAACCCTCGCCGGCGCTTTGCGAAGCCCGGCCGTGGTGCAATTCGTGACGGCCTCGGTGAAGGCGGGCTACCTCGAATTCTTCGGCGCCTACAGCGACGAAGTATGCGGCATGGTGGACCATGGGTTCGACACGCTTTCGCGAAGCCAGGCCGATGGGGTTGACCCGGACAGGTTGGTCCAAGCTACGTCGTCGCTTCTCGAGGACACCTTCAGGAAATCCGATCCTGCGTTCTGGTTCAACCGGATTTATCGCCAGTACAAGACGCAAACCAAGCCGGAGGCTGACTTCCAGCGGTTGCAGAAGCTCTTGCCGGGCAAGAGGGTGCTGGACTACGGATGCGGCAGCGGCTACCTGGCCGCCCGGCTGGCTAAGGGGGGATACGAAGTTTTCACCACCGATGTGCTCGACTACCGGTACCCGGAAGCCCGGCACCTGCCGTTTGTCCAAATGACATCGGCGACGGACATTTCTTTTCCAGACGACAGCGTGGAGGTTGCGCTGGTGCTGGCTGTGCTTCATCACATCGATCCCGGCGATTTGCCGGGTGTGGTGCGGCGGCTGGGAAAGATCGCCCGCTATGCGCTGATCAAAGAGGACACGTACGGCTTGCCGGATGGAGTCGAAGGATTGGCGGAGAGCCTGGCCACGCAACCGTTGCTGCGCACTTTTGTGGGCATGACGCTTGCGGCACAGCAACAAGTGCTGGCCCTCATTGATTTCTTCGCGAACGCAATCGCCCAGGGCCTGCCGGAAATGAATATGCCTTTTGAGTTCAAGACGGTGACGCAGTGGCAACAGGTGTTGCTGCAGAACGGATTCAAGGTGAAGAGGAGCGTGGTCGCAGGTTTCGAACCCGGGCTCATGCACAAGAGCTGCCATCTCTGGCTGGTGTGCGAGCGAACGGAATAGCCGGGCGCTGTTCTTTTATCGGGAAAAAGGCGCGGAAGCGGGGAAGCTGACGGCCACGACCTCGTTGGAGATGAAAGAGATGGTGATATTGGTTTCTCTTTCGAGAGGCGGGATGGCGCCGGAAAAAGGTTCGTAGCGCCATTGCCGCACGGCTTCTATAGCCGCTGCCGCCAGGGTGCGGTCGCCGGTGAGCACCCTGACCCGATTTACGGCTCCGTCGTAACCCACTACAGCCTGAAGAGAAACTTTGCCGCGGGCGCGGGTCTCGGGGCAGACCGGATACACCAGTTTCCGGGGGCGGCCTGAAATCTGCATTCGGGGCTGGTCGGCCGCGGCCTCGAATATCGGCGCGGGAGCTGTAATGGAAAACTGGCGTCCGCGCCGGTCTTTGCCGGTGGCATGGGTCAGGACGGGCGAGGACGCCCGTCCTCCATTCGCTTCCTGGGGGTGGGCGCTGGCGTTATTCCGCTCGGGTTGGTCGGAGATGCCGGAAGGCTTGGCTATTCTCGGATTCAGTTCTGGAGCGGTGGGATTCAGAGGAGCCGGGGTCGATGGCGTGGCGCTGGCGGCGGGCGGAGCTGCGCTCCGCTGGACAGCCGGGGCGGCTGTCCCCACGTGGGTGGTGGTGGTTTCAAGGTTGCCAGTCACCGGACTGCCTGCAATCGGGATCTGCAGGTCGTCTGGGCGAACGGCGGCGACGGTTTGAGTTGGCGTCGAATCGGCGACGGGCTGGGCTCCCAATTGATGCCAGGCCAATACCGCGATGGCGATCACCAGAAGCGCGGTCACGATCTTAAGCGGCATTGCCGCTGAAAGCGAATCGAGCGTGGAACGGCTTGCGGCCCGGAACGCTCGCCGGTTTTCTGCTTTTGGTGGAAGCAGCAAGGCTTGGCAGCGATGACGGCCTGAAGCCTTCCACGGTGCCGACGATGGCTGCCTGATGCAATTCGTTCGAAGGATAGCCGGACGTCTCGCGGTACAAAGATGCGATGAGCTGCTGTTGTCGTGGGCTCAGAACGGTTTGGGGAAGGCTGCGGAAGTTCCGGAACGTCCAAAGAAGACAGACTTTGTCCCAGCCAGATGCGGGGGCGTAGACTACGCCCTGATCGGTATCGAGTGCGACAAGGACTGGCTGCGAGAACAAGAGAAACTCCGGTCCGATCTGAATTTCCCTGTCTTTAAGGCAGTTCGGTTGCCAGACATAATCGAGGTAACTGGTTACCACGAAAGATGTTGCAATCGAGGGGGTTAGCCTGGGCCGGCTGAAAGTGCAAAACTTTTCATTCTGGAGCGCAGACAAGTCCGACGCGGACGGGTGGGCGGACGGCCCCTCCATCATCGCTCGCGCCTGTTTATGAGATCTTCAAAGGTATGGTTACGCTGCCCAGCCGTCCAGTGAGCTTGTCGTGGACGAGAAATTTGACGGTGTAATCTCCGGGAGCGAGTTCGATGACGTTGTTCAGGGCAAATCCCTTTTCATGGGCTTGTTGGGCCTGCTCGGGCGACAGCTGGCCGGCGGCGTTGAAAGTGGCATTCTGCGGGTCCCCACCGTGCGCCGCTGTCGCCCGTACCAGAATCTCAAGATTCAGTTGATTGCCGGTGGGTGCGGGCATGTCGGCTTCGGGAGGGAAGGTGACGACAAAGCCCACTTTCTTTTTTGCCTCTGCGCCCTGTGGATTGCCGGCCCAACTCAAGGTGAAGGGGAGTTCGGTGAAATCGAGTGGCGCGGCCAAGCCGGCGGCCAGGGAATAGTCTTTTCTGCCGAACTCCGGATCGCGAAAGAATCCCGTGGGCGCGAGGACGCGCGCGCCCGGACGAGCCACGGTGACCTTGAGCCGGCACCAATCGGATTTGCAACTGTCTGAAGTTAGCGGACCCGCCAGATCGTAGGCGGCGAGGTTCTGCTCGGGAAGGTCGGCCATCAACGCAAACGGATCGGGCCCGTGGATTTCGCGGCCACCGGTCATGTCGGCGATCACCTGCATGGCGTGCAGCATCTGGGGATCGAAACTGATAACGGCTGACCGCCTGACGCTCACCGCCATGACGGCAACCTGGGCACGCAGCAGCGCGGTCATGGTGGATCTCCAGAGGGGCCGCAATGCCTTCAGCTCTTCCGGCGACAGCATCTCCTGATGTTCAATGCTTCCTTCCGCAAAGGCGGAAAGAGTGGCGACCATTCCGGTCTTTTCGTCCACCTCGAAGGGGGTGGTGTTGGTCATCCACACCAGAGATTTGCGCCCGGGAATACCCGACGTGGCCTCGGCCACGGTGCGGAACATCCGGAGCACCGGTTCCGGCCGGGCGCGCAGCGGCTGGTTGGTGGCGGTGAAGTTGGCGATCGCGCCTTTCTGGAAATCCACCAAGCGCGCGGTTTCAGCCGCGACTTCGGGGAAGCATCTCCCGCCGGAGCACGGCCGTGCGACGATGGCATCCGACCTTTCGAGCGCCGCGGCCAGGGTGGCCGAACTGGTGGCGTAGTCGTGCACCGAATGCAACAGGTTGTCCGGGTCCATCACCAGCAAAGATACGGGCGAGTTCCGGCGGGCACAGGAAGCGAGGTATGCCGTGATCGCGGGGCGGAGGTCCTTTTCGTCCATGAAGCGGGTGTGAACGGTATCGAGCACGATGACAACCAGGCCGCGCCCTTTGACGGAGTGATTACGGTCGGTAAACTCGCCATCGGAGAGCACGACAGCTTCCGCGACGGGCGCCGGGTTACGCAACTGCCCGGGCTGACTCTTGCCGCCGCTCTCGACCCCAAAGTCTTTGCCGGCGAGATCTCGAAGGGGAGCGCCGTGGTCATCGGTCACCACCACGGAAAGATGCGTGGCTTCGGGAGCGGCAGGCGTCTGGGCCCACGCGGCCGGACCCAGCAAAGCCACGAGAAGAAAAAGGCTAAACTTCATAAAGCCTCACTGTGCGGCGCAGCATACACCAGCGGATGGCCATAGCCAAGAGCTGCCTCCGGGTAAGAGTAAAACTCGGTTCATTAAGGAGCGGCAAACCATGAAGCTCAAACGGGCGGTTCCCGCGTTCACTCTTTTTCTGTGGATTGCGGCCGAACTATGCGCCGCCCAGGCAATCACCGTGGCCGCCGCAGCCGACCTGCAATTTGCGATGCAGGAAGTGAATGCGCGTTTTCGGCAGGAAACCGGAAAGAGCGTCAAGCTGATTTACGGTTCTTCCGGCAACTTTGCGCAGCAACTGCAGAATGGGGCTCCGTTCGACATGTTCTTCTCGGCAAACCTGGAGTATCCCAGGCAGCTTGAGGCCGCCGGACTGGTTGAACCGGGCACGTTTTATCCATACGCGACCGGAAAGATTGTGGTCTGGGCGCCGAACGATTCCAAACTGGATCTGAGTTCGGGACTGAAGGTCCTGCTCGATCCCTCGGTCAGGAAGATTGCCATCGCCAACCCGCAGCATGCTCCGTATGGCAACGCAGCAGTGGCTGCCATGCGGAAGGAGAATATCTACGAACAGGTGAAAGGCAAGTTCGTGCTGGGTGAGAACATCTCTCAAGCTGCGTCTTTCGTGGCCTCGGGAGCGGCCGACGTGGGCGTGGTGGCGCTTTCTCTTGCGCTATCTCCGAACATGAAAGACAGGGGCCGGTATGTCGAGGTTCCGGACGGAGAGTACCCGCCGATGCAACAGGCTTGCGTAATCCTGCGCTCGTCACGGAACAAAGATCTCGCCCGGCAATTCCTGAAATTTATTCAATCGTCGCCGATAAAAGAACTCTTGCAGAAGTACGGCTTCGGCGTTTCCAGCCGATTCTCCAGCAACATGCTGCGCCCCCAGCGGTGGTCAGAGAGAGCGATATCTCAAAGGCATGCAGTTTGAGTGATTCAGTCTAAGATCACGGCGCAGGAATGTTCTACAATCAGACCGTCTGGCTGGATTTCTGTGGGCGCGAGCGCCCCGCTCGTGCTGCGACGTCCGTGGCGCTGCCGCACGAGCGAGGCGCTCGCGCCCACATTAACGGGACATGGGAGACGATAGCTCAAAATGATTTCGCGACGGAGTTTTCTGACAACAGTCTCCGGGATGACGGCAGCCGCATTGCTCCCGCGGTTCACATGGGCCGTAGATCCCGCGGTGGTAATTCCGGGCAAGGCCGGCATGATTGTGCGCTCGGCCCGCTTTCTCGACCTGGAGATGCCTCCGGAGTTCTTTGACTCCTGGCTCACGCCGGTTCCGCATTTCTTCGTCCGCAATCACATGCACGAGCCCAGCACGCTCGATGCCGAGTCATGGAAGCTGAGCATCGGCGGGGAAGTGGAAAACCCGTTCAGTGTGAGTCTGGGGGACCTGGCGAAGCTGCAGCCGCGCACCATTACCAACACGCTGGAGTGCGCTGGCAACGGACGCGGCTTTCAACAACCCAAGGTTCCGGGTGTGCAGTGGCAGCGCGGAGCGGTGGGAACGGCACGCTTCACCGGTCCGAGCTTGCGCGACCTGCTGCGCCGCGCCGGCGTAAAAACGGCCGGCAAGCATGTAATGTTTCGCGGTCTCGATGAGATTCCCGGGGAAGTGCCGCCGTTCATCCGCAGCATCCCGATGGAGAAAGCGACCGACGCGGATACGCTGATCGCTACCCACATGAACGGAGCGCCGCTGGCCCGGCATCACGGATTTCCGGCCCGCGCCCTGGTGCCGGGATGGATCGGAGCCGCGTCCTGCAAATGGCTGACCGAGATCAAAGTCCTCGACCACGAATTTGACGGCAACTTCATGAAGCCGGGATACAGGATGCCCAATCAGCCGATTGCTCCCGGCGGCGACGTAAATCCCGCGGACACGCATGCCATTACTTCGCTGGGTGTGAAGTCCGTTATTGTGCAGCCCGGCGAAGGTTCAGCCTTGAAGTCCGGCCGGTTAAAGATTCACGGGGCGGCCTGGGCGGGCGAAGCCGCGGTCACGCGCGTGGAAGTTTCCACCGATGGAGGAGCGACCTGGAGCGCCGCCCGCCTCGGCGCCCAGCAAGCCCGCTATGCCTGGCGGTTCTGGGACTACGCCTGGAACGCGCCCAAACCGGGTGAGTACACGATCATGTCCCGCGCTAGCGATGATCAGGGACGCACGCAACCGCAAACTGCTGCGTGGAATCCCAGCGGATATCTTTTCAACGCAATCGATCGGGTGAATCTCCATGTCGTGGCATAACCGGTTCAAGCCGTGGCTGTGGGCGATTGGGTTGCTGGGCTTGATCGCTCCAACTCTGTTGCCAGCCCAGTCTCCCGAGCTGCCCGCCGGGCCGATTCAGGCCAAGGTGCGCACTGCCTGCACCGAGTGCCATGATTCGCACATCATCATGCAGCAGAGATTGAGCAACAAGGTATGGTCCAAGGAAGTCGACAAGATGATCAAATGGGGAGCCATCGTCGCCCCTAATGACCGCGACGCGTTCATCGAATATTTAAGTCTCAACTTTCCCCCGGAAAAGGCGACGGAGCCGAGCGAGAGAGTCGCGCCCGACAAAAAGAAGTGAGGACGCGGTAGTTGTGCAGCTTGAAAAATCCCCAAAGCATTGTCATTCCAAAGCGCGGCACTGTCGCGCGAGGAATCTGCTGTTTCGCTGCCGGCTACAAGCAGATTCCTCGCCGATAAAGCTGGCTTCGGAATGACAAGGTGCTTTTTGCGCAAACTGCCCACAACCAAACACTCTCTTTGTCTCAGGCGTTCCGGGCGGCCTTAAAATCCAGGCGTGGTTGCCGTCTGCTAGACTGCCAGAGGTTCGGGCGCGTTCCGTTCCGAAAGCGACGCAAAACACTCTGCTTCAAGAGAGGCGCCAGTGGCTGTTTTAGTGGTGGGAGGAGCAGGATACATCGGCAGTCACGCGGCGCTGGCCCTCAAACGCCGCGGCTACGAAGCCATCGTTTACGACAGTCTGGTGGCCGGCCACGCGGCGCTGGCCCAGGGCTTCGAGTTGATTGTGGGGGATATTGCGGACACCGGCAAACTGGCATCGGTCCTGCGCCGTGTCGATGCCGTCATGCACTTCGCCGCCCACGCCTATGTGGGCGAATCGGTGGTCAATCCCCGAAAATATTTTCAGAACAATGTGCTGGGCGGGATTTCGCTGTTGAATGCGGTCCTCGATTCGAAAGTCCGCAAGTTTATTTTCTCCTCCAGTTGCGCGGTTTACGGCACTCCGGCAAAGGTCCCCATGTCCGAGGACCTGCCGCGGGTTCCGGTGAATCCCTACGGCATCACGAAATTAATTTTTGAGCAGGCGCTCGAGGCCTACGGCCCGGCCTACGGCCTGGGTTATATGAATCTGCGCTACTTCAATGCGGCCGGGGCCGATGAATCGGGCAGCATCGGGGAAATGCACAGCCCGGAGACTCATCTCATTCCGTCGGCCTTCGAAGCGATCCGTGGACAACGCCCGGCGCTCGAGGTCTTCGGCGATACATACCCCACGCCCGACGGCACCTGTGTGCGCGATTACATCCACGTCAGCGACCTGGCGGAGGCCCACGTTCTGGCGCTGGAATACCTGGCGGGCGGGACTTCGCAGGCCGTCAATCTGGGAACCGGCCGGGGGCATTCGGTGCGCGAGATTCTTTCCACCATCAAGCGCGTGACCGGCCGCGAAGTGCCCAGCCGCATCGCGCCGCCCCGTCCGGGAGATCCCCCGGAGCTGGTCGCGGATCCAGCGCGTGCCGAGAAGCTACTGAATTGGAAAGCCCGGCGGTCGCTTGACGAAATCGTCGCTACCGCCTGGCTGTGGGAAGAGCGCTTGCGCAATGCGCCGAAGTGAGCCGGCCAGAAAGCCTGGCGGGTGAGGGCGAGGACAAAAGGCAAAGCGCTATCGACCCAGCATCCAGGAGGCAGAAGGACGCTACGATAGCGCTGCTTGTAATTGGCCCGAACTGAGAAAAGTCTAGGCGGGAAATTGCACCAATCCTAGTGCATTGTAGGGTACCTCGTAAAAACGCTTCGCCCCGCTAAGCCTTCGTTTCCAGTAAGTCTATCGGCTGTTCAGCCCGTTGTTTAGCCGCATTGGTTAATGCAGTTTCTGAACTCTCCAAATGCTGCTCCCCGGTCAGATAACTGATCACCATCATGCGCAGCACGCTCTCGCCTCGAACCAGGGGAAGCGTAGACCGGGACAAGGGGAATCCGGGCAGACCGGTTTAAGTCCCGAATCTCTCGGCGGCCCGAGCCTTCGCCTTGGCAGCTTCTTCTTCCCGATTCTTGGGCGGCGCGTTGGTTTCGAGCGAGCGCAGAAGGCGGCTTGCGACGCCCGCGATTTCTTCGACTGCGCCCAGGAAGGCGTCTTCATTGGCCTTGGATGGTTTGTTGAAACCGCTGATCTTTCTCACGAATTGCAGAGAAGCGGCTCGAACCTCGTCGTCCGTGACCGGGGGATCGAAGTTGAAGAGGATTTTGATATTCCTGCACATGCGCTCTGACCTCGACTAGCAAGAAGTTCGGGAGTAGTAAGGGGATTTTTAGTTTTCGTCCGAGCTCTATCTTATCAACGCTCCGTCGTTTTCCGGTGGAGCGTCGGGAGATTCCTGAAAAGCCGAGTGGCCCACCCTTCGAATTTGAAGGGTGGGATTCCACGGACGTTTTCAGTTCAGGATTCAACTGCCTTCGCGACCTCGACGCGCGCCGGCGATCACAATCAAACTCCGTTGCTCGGAGCGCTGAACCATTGGTCCCTCATGGCATCGCAATCCATGAGTGAGATGACGCACGCATCACCCACACATTCGAAAAGTACGCGAATGTGTGGCGCACCCGGCCGAAGTCTGACGTGCGACGATTGACGTGCGACGACTGAAGTAGTGGTGGAGGCGGCGGGAGTTGAACCCGCGTCCGAAAATGTTACTGGTCAAGAGACTACATGCTTATTCGCGTTCATGCCCCAGGCATTACCCTGAGACGTTCGCGGCTACTGCTCAGAACGGACAAGAAACACCAGCCGCTAGCCTGAGATCTTAGCCTCTCTCCCCAGACGTAGAAGAGAAGAGCAGCCCTCTGTGTGACGTCCGCTCACAGCCCAAGGGCAAAGCTGCGGAAGACGGCTGCCTAATTAATTAGGCTGCGTATGCCATTTCTTGATTGGCAATTATCATTTTGCACGCGATTACGGGTGTGTGCACCCCGGCATGCCTCTTGGCCGCAAGCATCTCCGTCGAAGCCGTGACGCCCCCACTGGTGGGAATGGCCTGCAAAGAACAAAAAACCGGGCTCAGAGAGCCCTTCATCATATCATTATCCAATCTAGGTCGAACCCGCTGGAAGTCAAACACTTGATTAGATGTAGCTCAGGTTACAAAAGGTGCTCGACCGGGGGGTGTCCCCGAACCCACCTTCGGGGGATAGGAAAGGGGATGGCCGGCGCATCATAATTGGAGGTAGGAAGCTATCCTCAGGGAGACTTGATGGGCACGTTTTCGAAGACTTTGCTGGTTGCCGTACTGTCGATTGGCATAGTGTTTTCATGGACATCGGCGACTGCCCAGCCTAAGGCAGAGCTCACCGGGCAGCAGCTTTTTCAGGCCATCAACCGGCAACGCGAGGCCTACGGACTGCCGCCGCTGAAGTGGGACGAGGCCTTAGCCAACGCGGCGCGCCAGCATGCCGAGCTCATGGCGGAACAGAGATCGATTTCCCACGGTTTTGCGGGCGAACCGAGTCTGCCCAGCCGGGCCACCCGAGCGGGAGCCCGCTTCAGTTGGCTCTCGGAGAACGTCGCGGCCGGACCGAACACGGAGAATATCAGCGAGCAGTGGATGCAGTCCCCCAACCACCGCGCCAATCTACTCGACGCGGACATGGACACGATCGGCGCTGGAGTAGCCGAACGCAACGGAGTGGTATTCGCGGTCGCAGATTTTTCCAAAGCCAAGCACTGATACGAACTCGCGAGGGGCACCCGGCTGGCGCCTCTGTAAGCCTGTCCCATCGCGCAGGGAAGAAACACATCAGGAATCCCCACACGCCGGGTGCCCCCACACATGCGCGTACTTTGTGTTCAGGCCCAAGACATGGCTTACAAAGCGTCCCAGGACATCCCTTACACTCGGCTCGCCAGGGAGGCGAGCGGGAGAGAGAGATGGGGGCTGGCCCACCTTTGCGCCGTCAGGGATTTCGGCTGCCCCACCTTTCGCGGTTTTCGAAAGGTGGGCGCGATGCTGATGGTATCAGGCGATTTTCCGGACGTGAAGCTCGGCTTTCCGCTGCTCGTTCACCACTACGGGCCCTGGTTCTCCGCTGGCATAGTGGCGATAGCTGCTCCACGCCCATTGTCCGGGTTCCAACACCAGTCCGCGCTTCACCGGATTGCGATGCATGTAGCGCAGCTTCTCCACCCTCCGGTTGTCGCTGAAAACCACGAAGTCGTAGAAACGCCGCTGGCGGGCTGGCCCACCCTTTCCTTAAATCTGGCACATCCTGAGGCTGCCCCACCCTTGCGCTTTATGCAAGGGTGGGAGATGTTCATCCGTCACAGCCTTTCCGCCAACCAGCGTTTACGCTCAGGCATGCCCAAACGTCTCCGACGATGCTCACTCCCACCCTTGCATAAAGCGCAAGGGTGGGGCAGCCTCAGATTAAAACACCGCCGGGGAAAAGGTGGGCCAGCCCGCCAGCCTCAAGAGAAAAGCCCGCGTGATAAAAGGGTGGGCCAGCCCGCCCTAGTGACGTTTACGTTCCCCGAACAAGAGGTATAGAATCGCCCCTAACAGGCCACCCTTAACTATCACGATTGGCCAGAACCAAATCCCGCGAAATTGGGGGTAAGCCCGCAGAATGGCGACGAACGCCAATAAGTGGACGACCAGTAGGCCGGCAATCGCCAGCCAAAAGCCTGGACGGCGCCAGTACCGTCTTGATTGCCTGATAGTGACCCAGAAGAGGCCGGCGGTGTATACGGCCAGCGCTATCCAGTCCCCGAAATCTTCGCGCCCTTGCTGAGAACAATGGCCACCCCGAACACCACCAAAACGGCCAGTGCGATCCCGACATACACAAAGAAACGCTGGACGATCTTCCCAAAGGTCAATTCGCTCAATGACATTCTCCGTTGTACGCCGCCGAGCCAGCGGTCGCCAAAGCATTCGCGCCAGCGTAGCCCACTTGCAGATACGGCCAGCTTCTTGAAGAGCTGCAGCGTACCCATAGGTGCTGGATTGCAAACCTCGATATATGCTCGACCTCAGCGGGACAGATAGTCCTTGGTAAACGCTGTACGCTGAAGCGGGCGGGCTGGCCCACCCTTGTCCTTAAATCTGGCACATTCTGAGGCTGCCCCACCCTTGCGCTTTATGCAAGGGTGGGAGATGTTCATCCGTCACAGCGTTTCCGCCCACCAGAGTTTACGCTCGGCATGCCCAAACCTTAGTCTCCGCCGATCCTCACTCCCACCCTTGCATAAAGCGCAAGGGTGGGGCAGCCTCAGATTAAAACACCGCCGGGGAAAAGGCGGGCCAGCCCGCCAGCCTCAAGAGAAAAGCCCGCGTGATAAAAGGGTGGGCCAGCCCGCCACTTCATGGTTTCGAACGGCGGGACCACTGACCATGATCATCACATTCAGCCTCATCAATGGGATGGGCTCTAGGTCCCCATCCTTGCAACAAAACGCAACGGTGGGGCCTCAAAGAGAAAAGCCCGCGTGATAAAGGATGGGCCAGCCCGCCACTAATGCCAGACCGAAGGCAGTATCTCCGCCGCGTCTCTGCAGCCGCCAATTCTCACTAGGCACGTTGCCTCGATAGCAAATGCCTTTTCCTTTTCTGCTGGGGCAACTTGACTCGTTAGCTCCACGGTCGTCTTCCACGGTCGTCCAGACCCGTCCCGCCGGGCATCAACATAATGCTCCTCCGGGGTCTCTTGAGCGTGTCGCTCCGACAAACGTCTCTTGAACCCAGGCCGAAGCCGAGCCGTTGCTTTCCGTCGTCATCACGACGAAGAGGCCGCGCAAGCTTTTCTCCCGCATTTCGATACTGACCGCTAGTTGCGTCGGTGGGACCAAGTGCAGCCAATAGAGAAGCCGGTTGTCAAGTCGGACTTCGTAAACTCGGTTTCCATTTCCCTCAGATCTCCTCCAGTATCTTCCCTGCAAACCTTCGACGCCACATCGCGATCTGATCTTCAGCTTCGGTTACCAACCGCATCCGTTTCGCCGACGCGATCAGCGTTTGTGCTGAGCTTCGCAGATGAACAGGCACATATTCTGAGCACCATTGCGAAAAAGAATATGCCGGAGAGGCAGATGAGCAAGCCTCGCCATACCCACTGATTGCTCGTGCGGCCACTCACTCGCGAATGAACGGCCCCATCCGTTGGAATTTCCTTGGACGAACTGCATTCCGTTCGTACCACCGTGCCAAATACCCAACGTTCCAAAGCTCAGCCCCGCCGAGTCCCACGATGATCGGGATCGATGGTGTGCCAGGATATTTCGTTGGATTCTGTCGGGAGATCGTGAATGTCTGAAAAGCCCTTCCTATCTGCAAGCCATAAATCGTGTCATCGAATTGTCCGGCAGCAGGGTCAGTGGATGTGCCATTAGGTGGTGCCCAGTTCTTTGGGTTCACATGCTCGGTAACATACCAGTCGCCAGGACTTGGTCCGGTTATTTCATAAACTATCCGCCGATAACCCTTGCGACTGCAATCGGAGTGCACCTCAAGGCGAAGCCCTCTCGCGTTGTATGCCGAGTGGTCGTCAGGAGTGTAGCCTTCGATGCCAATTGGCGCTGAGTTGTCGTCAACATAGTCGGTGTACTCAAGACCCTGTTGGATATTATTCGTGTGTCCTGGGAGGTTGTTATACTGGTCGCCGAACGTCTGATGGTTGTTCCACTTCACCCAGGAATCAAAGCTGAAATCGATGTTCTGATTCCAAGCTCCCAGTTGGCTCAGAAAGAAGTCGCTCTCACAGCCACCGCCAACGACATCGCTACACATTAATCCCACTGGGTCGACTGCACTAATGGGGTTGTTCGCGACGTAGGCGTACCTGTTCCAGCTCTGCGGATTGCTGGGATCACTCGCGGCTAATCCCGCCGGATCGGGCTGAATCCAGCGACCTGAGTTGGGGTGGTATTCGCGGTACATGAAATCGTACAAGCCCGAAACCGTGTCCTGGTTTTGACCAGTGAAGTCGAGATCCGCGGTGCCCGAGTCAGCGTAGTCCTCGCCATACGGAGCATAGGCCACATCGAAGTATTTCGTGCGTGTAGCCGGAGTGGAGGCAAACCGAGAACTGCCCGAAGTCAGTCCGCGTGCCGATAGTAGGCAAGCCCCGCCGAAGTGTAGATCGCCGTCCCGCCTCCTGGCAGTGGCACAAACGCCTTCTGCAAGCTCTGTCCGCTCATCAGAGCCAGCTTACCACCAGTGGGCGCGTACACAATCTGCGTGTAGCTCGAATCCCGCGCCTGTTCAACCATACGACCCAGCGCATCAAAAGTCAGACTGACCGTGTCCACAGCAGTGAGCTTGTTTTCCGCGTCCCAACTATAGGTATGGGTGGCGTCGCTGAGCAGGTTGCCATTGTTGTCGAATCCGGTTACGGGCAGGAACCAGTTCTTCGTCTGATCGAATCCCAGGTTGAAAGGTGATCGTCGCCAACTCTCGCTCAGGTTGCCAAACGGATCGAGGCTAAAAGTCTGGCTCCACGCTGTACCACAGGCCACGCTCTTCGCTCGCGCCAGATCGTCGTAGCCGAAGGCGCAGGTCTGTGCATTGGCGCTGTTAAACGGGTCGGCGATGACCAGTTTGGCAAGCGTACCGTTAGCATTCCAGGTCAAGTCTCCTTCAACCGTCTGCGGCGTTGCCCCGATATTGAACTTGTACTGCGTCAGTCGCCCGGTGTTCACATCGTAGCCGAAAGTGTCGTTGTCGCCCGACCCGAGCGTGACCTGGGTCAGCGATCCGATAGGCTGTGTGGCGGGTGTCCCACATCTCGTCAGAAGTATATCGCTGGCGAGGAGCACCGTTCTCGATCTCAGGGGGTGGCCCATGTTTGCCTGGGGTTGGCAAACGTGGGACCGGGCTCAACGTAGTGAACCTTCCCCCGGATAGCGCATTGCCTTGCGTGTTTGTGAAAAGGGTCGGCCTCACATCTCGAAAATCACGAGACGCGGGGCACCCCAAGGGATTTACTTTTACTTCATCTGGATCGTCGAGCAAATGTGGGCCACTCGCCAGTGTCAGGATAGAAAGGGTGGGAGGGCAGATCGTCAGCGCCAACCTCAGGCAGTAACCGCGACAACATCCAACTCCGACACCTGTAAACTGACGTGGCATAATGGGGTTACGTCGCGAGGCCCCGTAGCTCAGATGGATAGAGCAGCGGTTTCCTAAACCGAAGGTCGCGTGTTCGACTCACGCCGGGGCCACCAGTCGTTCCTGCGTTTACGATCTGGACACTATGGAAAGCGCAGCTTTTGAATCGCCCCTTCCCCGGTCCTACGGCGCGGCCTTCCTCCCGCTTCCCATCATCCCTGGAGACAAGGCTTCACCAAAGGAATCTACCCGACCTGGCGCGAGGCGGAATGAATCCACTACAAGAAGACATTTCTATTGTGGTGTGATACGGAGAACTGGCGTTCTGTTGTTGCAACGAGAAAATGTCGTATTAACTGCAACGAGACTTTGTCACCCCTTATCGATTAAGTAACGGCCGCTAAAGCGGGGCGGCCGGAGAGATTGTAGATACGTGGTACAGGCGTTTTTCGTTTTTGGCCGTGATGCTCAGCAGCTTGGGGCGGCGTTCTGCGTATTCTTCAAGCGGCAGAGGCAGGGCGAGCAGAAGTTGGTCTCCCCGATAGACGTGCAGCCTGCCGTCCAGGTGATGCGCGAGTTCGACGGTTTCTCCGGCGTAACCGCGATGGCCGGGCAGAGGTGGTAGGGCGATAGAGTCGGGTGCCCGAGAGTGACGGTGTGATCGGGGGCGACGACGCGGCGATATTGCAAGGCCAAGCAGCGGGAGAGATCGAAGCGGCGCGGCAAACGGCGAAAGTCGCGAAGTAGCTTGGGCGGCGGGACGGGCGAAGCGTTGGTTGTAGTCGGCGCAGAAGCGCGGCGAGCACGGCGTTGGCCTGGGCCAAAGTGGCGGCGTGGGCGAGGCGAAGTTCGCTGACCAGGCGGTCCTGACAAGTGCGCCAGGCACGTTCGATGCGGCCCTTGGCTTGGGGAGAGTAGGCGGGGATCTGTTCGATGCCGAGTTCTTCGAGGGCGCGTCCGAGTTGAGTGGGAGCTTGTTTTCCGGCGAGTTGTTCGGCGAGGGTCCAGTGGGGATCGTTGCGCTGGAAGATGGAGTGGCGGTCGCGATAGAGGCTGAGCGGGACGCCGTGAGTGGTGATCATGGCGTGCAGAGCGCGAAGATAGCCGAGGGTATTTTCGGCTTCGAGTTGGAAGTGGGCGGCCAGGATCTGTCCGGTGGCATCGTCCTGAAAGCCGATCAGAGTGAGTTCTGGGCCGCGGCCTTGGAGCCAGTCATGACGGCTGGCATCGGTGAGCGCCATCATGCCGAAACGGGGGCGGGGGGCGCGACGGGAGCGATACTGGCGCGGGCGCCGTTTCTGCGGAGAGGCCAGCTTGGCGGCGCGCAGGATGCGGCGCACGGTCTCGCGGCTGACGGCAAGGTTCTCTTCGTCGCGAAGTTTCTCGGCCAGATGAGAATCGTTGAAGCCCTGGTACTTGCCGCGAGCCAAGGTCAAGATCAACTGCTTCTGGGGAACAGGCAAGGCCCAAGGCATGGCCCGTCCGCGGTTGCCGTGCTGCACCCAGCCGACGGAATCAGGCCGGTAGCGGCGCTTAAGGCGCTGCACCTGGCGTTCGCTCAGTTGCAGCAGACGGGAGGCTTCGCGTACGCTCAGCCTCCCGCCCGCTGCATTCTCAATCACTTTCACCCGTTGGAACTCTTTCTGACTCATCGTCACCATCCTGAGAGGGTGACAAAGTCTCGTTGCAGTTAGGGGGTGACATTATCTTGGAGCATCTACACCGAGTACCGACTCTCTTCCTTGACTTCCTTCTCTCACACCGCCGATAATAAAAGGTTCTTTTGCCATTTCTGAACCATCTAAGGAGGTTTCGTGGCGACAACCGCCAGTCCTGCAGCTCCCGGTGGTGAAAAGCGGGCGTTGCTCCCCTCCGCGCCGGACAAGGACATTCGTTTCTCCTGCGCCGCCTGCATTCCCTGAGCGGCATCATTCCGGTGGGCGCGTTTCTGTTCGAACACATTCTCATCTCCAACGCGTCCGCCATCAGCGGCCCTGCGGCCTACGCCCAGCCAGGTCGAGCTTTCTGGCCAGTCTTCCCTTGGTTTTCGGCCTGGAGTTGTTCGGCATCTGGCTGCCGATCCTCTTTCACGCCCTCTACGGCTTCTACATCTGGTATCGCGGCGAGAGCAACGTCGGCCGATTATCCCTGGACCGGCAACTGGATGTACACCGCCCAGCGCTGGACCGGCGGCATCGCGTTCTTCTACATCGTGTGGCACACCTGGCACCTGCGCTTCACCGGCGTGGACCTGCTGACGTATCCCGGCGCCGTCTTTCGGCAAGGTGCAGGCCGAATTGTTCAGTACCCTGGGCTGCTCGCGTTTTACGTCGTCGGCCTGATCTGCGCTTCCTGGCACTTCGCCTATGGCATATGGCTGTTCGCCGCCAAATGGGGCATCACCACGGGCGAGGCAGCGCGCAAGCGGCTTCTGGCTACGTTTGCCTCGCGCATTGCTTTGCTGTTCATTGAGCGCGTGGGCTGGCCACGCCTGTACTCGTTCCGTTCGACGATTCCCCTTCAGCAACCGCGAACGGACCGGACGACGCGGCGTGCAGATTCCTAGGCACGAGAACAGCAGACGTCCGGGCGACTCGACCGCCGTAGTGAACAGGACATCTAACAGATGGCAACTAATCCGAAAATCATCGTGGTCGGCGGCGGGCTGGCGGGACTCTCCGCCGTCATCAAGATCGCCGAAATGGGCGGCAGCGTGGACCTGTTCTCCATCGTGCCGGTAAAGCGCTCGCACTCGGTCTGCGCGCAGGGCGGCATCAACGCCGCCAAGAACCTGAAGGGCGAGGGCGATTCCACCTGGCAGCACTTCGACGACACCATCTACGGCGGCGACTTCCTCGCCAACCAGCCTCCGGTCAAAGCCATGTGCGAGGCCGCGCCCGGCATCATTGATCTGCTCGACCGCATGGGCGTGCCCTTCAATCGCACGCCGGAAGGCCTGCTCGACTTCCGCCGCTTCGGCGGCACGCTCTATCAACCGCACCGCATTCGCCGGCGCCACCACCGGCCAGCAACTTCTCTACGCGCTCGACGAGCAAGTGCGCCGCTACGAATCCGAAGGCAAGGTCAAGAAGTACGAGCACTGGGAATTCCTCTCCGCCGTGCTCGACTCGCAACCGCGTCTGCCGCGGCATCTGCGCCATGGACCTGCGCTCCATGGAGGTTCGCACCTTCCCCGCCGACGCGATCATCATCGCCACCGGCGGCATCGGCGCCATCTTCGGCAAGTCCACCAACTCGGTGGTCTGCACCGGCTCGGCGCAGTCGGCGCTCTACCAGCAGGGCTGCTATTACGCCAACGGCGAATTCATCCAGGTGCACCCCACCTCGATTCCCGGCGAAGACAAGCTGCGCCTGATGTCGGAATCGGCGCGCGGCGAAGGCGGCCGCGTCTGGGTGCCCAAGACGCCCGGCGACAAGCGCGACCCGAAGGCGATCCCGGAAAGCGAGCGCTGGTACTTCCTCGAAGAGTGGTATCCGAAGTACGGCAACCTGGTGCCGCGCGACGTCGCCACCCGCGCCATTTACAAAGTCGTTTACGAGCACAACCTCGGCATTGACGGCAAGCCGATGGTCTATCTCGACCTGACGCACATCGATCGCAAGATGCTCGACCGCAAGCTCGAAGGCATCCTGGAAATCTACGAGAAGTTTGTCGGCGACGATCCGCGCGACGTGCCCATGAAGATTTTCCCCGGCATGCACTACACCATGGGCGGCCTGTGGGTGGATTTCAACCAGGCCACCAACATCCCGGGCATTTACGCCGCAGGCGAATGCGAATACCAGTATCATGGCGCCAATCGCCTGGGCGCCAACTCGCTGGTCTCCTGCATCTTTGGCGGATTTGTCGCCGGACCGAACGCCGTGCAGTACGCCCGCAAGCCTCAAGACGGCGCCCGAGCAACGGCCATTTCGACGCCGAGCGCAAACGCCAGGAAGATATCAACGCCGAGCCTGATGAAGTCCGACGGCACCGAGAACCCGTTCCGGATCTGGCGCGAACTGGGCGAGCTGATGACCAAGAACTGCACCGTCATCCGCTACAACAAGAACCTGCAGGAGACCGACGCCAAGCTGGTGGACTTGCTGGATCGCTTCCAGCCACATCAACCTGAGCGACCGCACGCAGTGGGCGAACACGTCGTTCGTCTTTACGCGCCAGCTCTACAACATGCTGCAACTCTCGCGCGTGATCGCGCAGGGCGCGGCCATGCGCGACGAATCGCGCGGCGCGCACTACAAACCCGACTTCCCTGAGCGCGACGACAAGAACTGGCTGAAGACCACCAAAGCCTACTTCGCCCCGGACGCCGACGAGCCAAGTTTGAGTTCGAGCCGGTGGATGTTTCGCTGATTCCGCCGCGGCCGAGAAGATACTGACGCGGCGATAGCGATGGAGCCTTCTGCACGATGCGCGAGTTGAGAGCCGATCAAGCACTCAATCAAAGGACGAGCCGCGCTTTGAGTTCGAACCGGTGGATGTATCACTCGATTCCGCCGCGACCGAGACGGTATGACATGGCGACTTAGGCATGAGACGAACCTTTCACCACAGAGTCACGAGAGGAACACTGAGTAGAAGTTAAAACTCAGGATGACGTAACCTGAGACTTCGTTGAAGGTTCAATGAAGGCGGAATACGAACGCGGATTGGGCACCATCGGTTTTCCTCGCGTGGCGTCTCTGTACGTCCTGCTGTGGTTAAAAGGTTTATAGTTGAGATTTTTGTGGAACAAGAACAACAGCAACGCACCGAACTCGTCACCGCAGTGGTATCGCAATATCGCGCTTACGTTTTTTATGATCGCGGCGATATTGACCTGGGCGGCGATCATGAAGCATGACTGGCTGTACGGAGCGTTTGCCATCATTACGGCATTGAACGCAATCATGACTACCCTGAAATTCATCTCGGTACGGGAGACCGGACGCTAATGTGCACAGACTCACAATCTGCAGAAAACCGTCCTCCTCAAAATCAAGCGCCAGCCGAACCCCAACGTTCGCCCCCACTGGGAAGAATTCGAACTCCCCTGGCACTCCGGCATGAACGTGATCTCGTCCCTGATGGAGATCGCCGCCAACCCGGTCACCCGCGACGGCAAGCCGACCACGCCCATCACCTACGACTCCAACTGCCTCGAGGAAGTCTGCGGCTCCTGCGCCATGCTCATCAACGGACGCGCCCGCATGGCCTGCTCCGCCCTGGTTGACAAGCTCGAACAACCCATCCGCCTTGAGCCTTTTTCCAAGTTCCCCGTGGTCCGCGACCTGGCGGTCGACCGCAGTGTCCTGTTCGAAAATCTCAAAGCGGTCAAAGCCTGGGTCCCGATCGACGGCACCTACGACCTCGGCTCCGGCCCGCGCATGACCATGCAGGAGCAGGAAGAGGCTTATCCTCTTTCCCGCTGCATCTCCTGCTGCTGTTGCATGGAAGCCTGTCCCCAGTTCAATGAGGACACCGGCTTCGTGGGCGCGGCCACCATCTCTCAAGTACGCCTCTTCAACACCCATCCCACCGGAGCGGCCCTGAAGCGCGAACGTCTGGTCGCACTGATGGGCGACGGCGGCATCCAGGAATGCGGCTACGCCCAGAACTGCGTCGAAGTCTGCCCCAAGGACATCCCGCTGACCCGCTCTATTGCCGAGGTCGGTGGCGACGTCATGAAACAGGCCATCGGCGACTTATTTAGAAAATGATCGCTCAGAAAACGACGGCTCGTCGGTAACACCGCGAATCGGTAACACCACTAAAGTGGCGTGTCGGGAACTGTCAACCTGGCACCGCACTTTGTCATGCGAAAGCCCCGCCAATAGGGCCTTTCGGCCCGTAACCTCTTGTAAATTACTTACCGTGCGAATGGCATTCCGGTTGCTCCTATATAAAGCGGTTGCCACGGGCGCGCCGTTAGCGCGAGTTCAGTAACCAAGGGTAACGGCCCGGGGGCTCTTCGGAGCCACCCCGGGCCACAAAAAAAGCCCTTGTTTTTGTGCAGCCGCGGTTTAAAATACGCGCCTGTCTCCAGCGCCCTGGACATCGCGACAAGAAACATCGCGACAAAAGTTTGAGGCCACTTCGTTGAAACGCAGGATTCATAGCGCGACACTTTTGTTTTTACTGGCTGCCCTCTGTGCGCCGGCTTTCGCTCTGCACAGCTACGTGGCGCCGCGTCGCACTCGACAGGCGTCCGCCGCGCTCACCTTCGCCGCCTGCGCTGGAATCCGGTTTTCCGTCCTTCTCGCGAGTCGCTGCTGCTGCAAAATCAGGAAATCGATCGCATGGATTTGCCCCGCATCCAGGACGACGCCGAACTGGAACAACTGAAAGCCAGCGAGGACCTGGTTCCGATCGTTGCCGGCCCCACGCTTCGTTTCGATCCGCGCCTTGATCCTGACCGGCGCTATTGCCGTCCCTGGACGCGCGAATTTCTCGACGATCTGAGCGCGGCTTATTACAAGCGTTTTCGTACCTCGATTCAGGTGAACTCGGCGGTCCGTACCGTGAAAGTCCAGAAGAAGCTTCGCCGGCATAATCGCAATGCGGCTCCCGCGGAAGGCGAAATTGCCTCTTCCCACCTGGCCGGGATCACGGTAGACATCCAGCGGCGCGGCCTGTCCCGCGAACAGATCAAATGGGTCCAGGACTACATGCTGCCCCTGAAAGAACAGGGCCTGATCGAACCGGAAGAGGAACGGCATCAGTGGGTTTTCCACGTAATGGTCTCCGGACGCTACACCGACTGGCGCGAATCCAAAATGCTGGCCGGCGAACAACCCATTCCGGAAGCCGACGAAGCCGCCGAACTTCCCCTCCAGTAAGCCCTGTCATCCTGAGCGAAGTGAAACGTTTCGCTCGCGAAACGTCTCACGCAGTCGAAAGACCCCTACCCTCACTACTAAACCCGCGATCTGAGTCAATCGAGCGCACCGTCACGCAAGAAGCCGAGGGCCCTTCGACTCCGCAACTTCTTCGCGACGTGAAGAAGTCAATGCGCTCCGGATGACAGTGAATAAAAACTCTTACGCCGAACCTCGGAAAAAACCGTATAAACTTCCTTCGTCTCCGGAAACCTATGAAAATTTCCCGAGCTCCTTCTTCGTGCTTCTCTCCGCCACCCTGGCAGCGCAGACCGTCACGCCGCAGGCCCGCGCCATTCACGACTCCGCCATCGTGGTGGATACCCATGCCGACACTCCGCAGCGCTATCTGTACGAGGGCTTCGATATCGGCAACTCCGATCCCAAAGACATCGGGCACATCAGCCTCGACAAAGCCCGTGCCGGCAACCTGGGCGCGGAATTCTTTTCCATCTGGGCCGATCCCGAAACCACCCGCGGACATTTCGCCCAGGCCACTTTCGACATGATCGATTCGGTCTATGAACAGGCAGCTCGCCATCCTGACCGCATGATGATGGCTTTCTCCGTCGCCGACATCGAGCGCGCTCACAAGGAGAAGAAGCTGGCCGCCCTGATGGGAATCGAAGGCGGACACGCCATCGAAAATGACATTCGCCTGCTGCGCGATTATTACCGCCTGGGCGTGCGCTACATGACCTTGAGTTGGTCCAACACCAACGAGTGGGCCGACTCCTCCGGCGATATTGACGATCCCAAGATCCAACACCACGGACGGCCTGACCGACTTCGGCAAGCAAGTGGTCCTCGAAATGAACCGCATGGGCATGATGGTCGACATTTCCCACGTCGCCGACAAGACATTCTTCGATGCCATCGCCACCAGCCGGGCCCCGGTCATCGCCTCGCACTCGTCATCCCGCGCCCTGACCAATCACCCCCGCAATATGACCGATGACATGCTGCGGGCGGTGGCTAGGAATGGCGGCGTGGTCCAGACCAACTTTTATTCCGCTTTCATTGACGAGAATTATCGCAAGGCCGCCGAAGCCCAGCAGAAGCAAGCCGACGCCGCGGTCGAGGCCCACATCGCGGAACTGAAAGCCGCAGGCAAACCCATCACCTATCTCGACAAAGACCAGGTCGAACGGGAATGGGCCGCCAAAATTCCGCGCCCGCCACTCAAGAGCCTGATCGATCATATCGACCACATCGCGAAAATCGCCGGAGTCGATCACGTCGGCCTGGGTTCAGACTTCGACGGGGTAAGCGGCGCCACGCCGCAGGGCATCGACTCCGCCGCCGATCTGCCCAAGATTACCCAGGCCCTGCTGGATCGAGGCTACGGCGAAAGAGACATCCACAAAATTCTCGGCGGAAATCTGCTCCGCGTCTTCGGCGAAGTGGAACGGGTGAGCCGCGAAATGCAAGCTGAAGCCGCTCGGACCTCGACCAGTCAATAGCTTTTGCCAGACTCTAGGATAGAATCGTATTTCGCAGTCACCACAATCCACGTAGGGACGGGTGCCCTCACCCGTCCGGCCGGGCAAAGCCCGGCGATCAGGAGCGTCCATGAGAAAGTGTTTCTCAATTTGTTTGCTGATTGCGGCAACGTGTTCCGCAGGATGGCCCCAGACCGCGCCCGCGGCTAAAACCGCGCCGGCGAAAAAACCGGCCACCGCCGTTCCTGCCAAACCACCCGCGGCAACCGCCGCCCTGCCCACCGCCATCATTGAAACCACCGCGGGCAAGTTGACCTGCACCCTGTTTCCCGACAAAGCTCCGATCGGCGTCGCCAATTTCATCGGCCTGGCCCAGGGCACCAAGGACTGGACCAATCCCATCTCGCACGCCAAGAAACACGGCGTCCCGCTCTACGACGGCACCATCTTCCATCGCGTGATCCCCGGCTTCATGATTCAGGGCGGAGATCCTGCGGGAAGCGGCAGCGGCGATGTTGGTTTTGAATTTAAAAACGAAACTTCACCCACCCTGAAGTTCGACCGCCCCGGACGCCTCGCCTACGCCAACGCCGGTCCCGGCACCAACGGCTCCCAGTTCTTCATCACCGAGGTTCCCTATCCCAGCCTGAATGGCGGATACACCATCTTCGGCCAATGCGACGAGCCCTCAATCGTTCTGGTAAAGGAGATCGCCCGCATGGGTCGTGATTCCAACGACCGCCCGTATCGCCCGGTTAAGATCACCCATATCGTCATCTCAAAGGGCGGATCATCGGCGGCCAAACCGTCTGCGGCAACCTGCCAAGCCGGCGGCGAAGAAGCCGGCCGCCGCCCCGAAAACCGCACCAAAGTAGCGCCGGCGTTCCGCCGGCGGTCGCGAGCGCATCTTGCCCTCGCATTTCATAAAACGAAAGGAACACATGCCTCGTCAACCCGGTACATACGCCATCATCCATACCAGTGAAGGCACCATCGTCTGCCGCCTCTTCGAAAAAGAAGCCCCCAAAACCGTCGCTAATTTCGTGGAACTCGCCGAAGGCAAACGCGAGTGGACCCATCCCGTCAGCCGCAAGAAAAGCAAAGACCGCCTCTACGACGGCACCATCTTCCACCGCGTGATTCCCGACTTCATGATCCAGGGCGGAGATCCGGCCGGCACCGGCTTTGGCGGTCCCGGCTATCAGTTCGAGGACGAAACCAAGGGATCCCCGCACAGCTTCGACAAGCCCGGCAAGCTGGCCATGGCCAACTCCGGCCCCAACACCAACGGCTCGCAGTTCTTCATCACCATCGCGCCCACGCAATGGCTCACTGGCAAACACACTATTTTTGGAGAAGTAGTAGAGGGCTACGAGGTAGCGGAGAAAATCGTCGCCACCCCACGCAATAGGCAAGACAAACCGCTGAAAGACGCGGTGGTGAAGTCAGTGGTGATCGAACGAGGCTGAGAACCGAGAACTAAGATCTGAGAACTGGTTTTCTAAACCGCAATCACCGCCACCAACTCTTTCATGGCAGCCGCGCTCTTAATCCAGTGCGGCTTTTCTTATTGATTCGCGAGCACCGAAATAGCCGGCGCGTTGATGAGACGTTTGTCCGCCGTAACCAACGTCAGGTTGAACACTCGAGCGGTCGCAACCAAGAAGCGATCCGCCGGATCGTTGTGCGGAAGGCTCACCAATCCGGCTTCCAGCGCAACGTCGATTGTCAGTGTCGCTTCGTTCAATTGCAATATGTCGAGGGTCCTCCGAACCCAAGGTTCGGCTTCCCCTTCCAGCTCGATGCGATGCTTGCGATGCAGGAGGAGTAATTCCCAAACACTGATGGACGAAAGCCAAAGCTGATTATCAGGACTAGTAAGTTGTTTCGCTACTCGCGCGGAGAGTCTGTGCGGTTCCACCACACTCCAAATCCAGATGTGAGTATCAAGCAGCAGATTCATCAGTGGGAAGCTTCCCAGTCGTCCTCGCTTCCGGTCGGGCCGACAATGTCTCCCACAATCCGTACCGTCCCCTCCATGCAACCCAACCAGTTTTTGGGACTCTTTTTAGGAGTAGGGGGGACAATCTCCGCCACCGGCTGGCCAAAGCGGGTTATGCGAATCGGCTTGCGCGTTTTGCGTACCTGTTCAAGGATGCCCAGGCACTTGGCTTTGAACTCGGATATAGCGACTTCTTTCACAGGGCTATTTTATACCATGGTCAATGACTATGGTCAATTCTCAACAGGATGTCCCCGATCTTATTTAAACCCCGATCACCGCCACCAATTCCTTCACCGCTGCCGCGCTCTTATCCAGCGCGACTTTTTCGTCAGGAGTAAGTTTGATCTCAATAATCTGCTCCAACCCCCTGGCGCCGAGTTTGCAAGGCACGCCCACATACAATCCGCTGATCCCATATTCGCCCTGAAGATAAGCGGCGCACGGCAAAATCTTCTTCTTGTCTTTGAGGATGGCTTCGACCATCTCCGTCGCAGCCGCCGACGGCGCATAGTAAGCCGACCCCGTCTTCAGATACTTCACAATCTCTGCGCCGCCATCCCGCGTGCGCTGTACCAGTCGCTCCACCGTGGCCGCATCCATCAATTCCGTAATCGGAATCCCGGCGACGGTCGAATAGCGCGGCAAAGGCACCATGGTGTCGCCATGCCCGCCCAAAACAAACGCCGTAACGTTCTCCACGCTGACTTTCAATTCCTGCGCGATAAACGTCCGGAAGCGCGCCGAGTCCAGCACGCCCGCCATCCCAATCACGCGCTCCCGTGGGAAACCGCTCATCTTGTAGGCGGCCTGGGCCATGGCATCCAGCGGGTTTGAAACAATAATCAGAATGCAGTTGGGCGAATACTGCACCACCTTGCCCACCACGTCTTTCATGATCTTGTGGTTGGTGTTGAGCAGATCGTCGCGGCTCATCCCAGGCTTGCGCGGGATGCCGGCCGTGATCACCACCACATCGGAGTTCGCAGTATCGGCGTAATCCTGCGTGCCCAGCACGTACGAATCCCGCTTCTCGATCGGCATCGCTTCCAGCAGGTCCAGCCCTTTGCCCTGCGGAATGCCCTCGACGATGTCAATGAGCACCACGTCCGCCAGTTCCTTGGCGGCGATCCAGTGAGCCGCGGTCGCGCCTACGTTGCCAGAACCTACAATTGTGACTTTCTTTCGCATGAATTCCTCAGTGTCCTCGGTGTCCTCTGTGGTTATGAATTGTCAGTCGGCCGCGGTCAGCACTCCCGCGCCCATGTTCTCGATGATGTAATTGGCGAACTCGCTGGTCTTGACCTTGGTCGCGCCTTCCATCAGGCGCTCAAAGTCGTACGTAACTTTCTTCTGCTCGATGGTGCGCTCCAGGCCCTTCTCCACCAGGTCCGCCGCTTCATTCCAGCCCAGGAAGCGCAGCATCATCACTCCGGAGAGAATCACCGACCCTGGATTGATAACATCTTTGTCGGCATACTTCGGCGCGGTCCCGTGCGTAGCTTCGAAGCACGCGTAGCCATCTCCGACATTGGCGCCGGGCGCGATCCCCAACCCACCCACCTGCGCTGCGCAGGCATCGGAAATGTAGTCGCCGTTCAGATTGGGACAGGCCAGCACCGAATACTCATCCGCCCGCGTCACCACCTGCTGGAAGATGGAATCGGCGATGCGATCGTTGATCATAAGCTTCTTCTTCCACGCTCCCTTGCCATGCGTGGCGTAAATCGTTTCCAGAACGTTCTCCACTTCCTTGTAGACCGACTGCCGGAAGTCTTCCGTGGCAAACTCCATGCCCGGCTCGATCAGCGCGGCATTCTGCTCGATCGTCATGTTCGGATCTTTATCTTTGTTGCCCAGAATCCAGCTCTCGCGCTCGGTCACCACCTGGCCGCGAAACTCTTCGGTCGCCAACTCGTAGCCCCATTTGCGAAACGCTCCCTCGGTAAACTTCTGGATGTTGCCCTTGTGCACCAGGGTCACGCTCTTGCGCCCGCTCTGCAATGCGAACTTGATGGCCATCCGCACCAGGCGCTTAGTCCCGGTAATTGAAATCGGCTTGATCCCGACGCCTGAATCCAGGCGCACCTGCTTCTTGCCGCCCTTCAGCATGTCTTTGTTCAGGAACTCGATCAGCCGCGCCGCCTCGGGCGTTCCCTCTTCCCACTCGATGCCGGCATAAACGTCTTCCGTATTTTCGCGATAGATCACCACATCCATGCGTTCCGGATGCTTCACCGGCGAGGGCACGCCCTTGTAATACTTCACCGGACGCACACAGCAATACAGATCAAGAATCTGCCGCAGCGCCACATTGAGCGATCGAATCCCGCCCCCGACCGGCGTGGTCAGCGGCCCCTTGATGGCCACGCGAAATTCGCGGATGGCGGCAACGCTGTCGTCCGGCAGCCAGGTGTTGAAGTTCGCCATCGCCTTCTCGCCCGCGAACACCTCGTACCAGACGATACGGCGCTTGCCTTTGTAGGCCTTCTCCACCGCCGCATCAAAAACCCGCACCGAAGCCTTCCAGATGTCGCGCCCCGTCCCGTCGCCCTCGATAAAAGGCACAATCGGATTGTCGGGAACCTGGTAAGTCCCGTTGCTATAGCTAATCCGCGCGCCATTGGCCGGCACCGGCACACCGTTGTATGAAGCCGCCATTCAATCCTCCGCACTTGATGGATAAAGATTGCTGGGTAAAACAAACAATTATAAAGCACCATCGCCCACGTAGGGGCAGAGCCCGTCCTGAGCCAAGTCCAACGATCTCCTCATCTGCCCGCCCGAGCAAAGCTCGGCCTCCCGCTACAATGCAAACATGTCTCACGATTTCTATCTCGGCCGAACCTCTGTTCTACCCTTACTTTTCGCAATCTGCCTCTCGCTTGTTTTATCTGCCGAAGCTCAAGAACCCTCTCCGCCGAACCTGAGTCCCGCGTCAGCACCGGCATCTGCTCCGGCGCCAACCCCTCCTCAGCCGAGTCCCCCGCACGCCTTCTGGGACCGCACCAACATTCTGCTATTCTCCGGCGTCGCGGTCTTCCGCGGCCTCGACTATGCCTCCACCCGGAACTTCCTGGCCCGCGGCCGCGACGAAATTCTGATCCCCGACGACATCGTCAACAACTCCGCAGCATTTGCCAGCCTGGAAGCGGCCGGAACCCTTACCTCCGTCGGCCTGTCGTACCTGTTGCACCGCACCCACCACCACAAGCTCGAACGCTGGCTCTCCATCGGCCACATCGGGGTCACCGGCTTCGGCGTCGTAAGAAACTACTCGTTAAAATCGAAGCATTAGCCGTGTGGGGCGGGCGCCCTCGCCCGCCGACTTTGATTTTGATTTTGGCTTTGACTCTGGCTTGTCATTCCGAAGCGCGGCATTGCCGCGCGAGGAATCTGCTGTTTTGCTGCAAGCACATTCCTAGCCGATCAACCTGGCTTCGGAATCACAAAGGATAGGATTGTTTTTGCGCAAACTGCCTCACTACCAGAAGCACAAAGTTGGGAGGGGCGCGAAAACCGTCCTATACTGTGGGCAAGCACTGCCTGTTTCTTAGGAGACCCTCATGACCCGCTTCTCTCCCCTCCGTGCCTTCTTCGTCTTTGCCTTTGCGATTTTCTTAGCGCCTCATCCCAGTTCGGCGGCGCAGACCAACCCCGACCGCGTTCAGTTCAATCATGACATTCGCATCGGATCCAACGAGAGGGTAGGCGACGTCACTTGCATCGCCTGCTCGGTTCATGTTCGCGGACAGGTTTCGGGCGACGTCACCACCATCGCCGGCAGCGTGTTTCTCGAGCAAGGCGCCTCGATCGCTGGAGACGTTACGGTGGTCGGGGGCAATGCCCACGCCGAAAGCGGTACTCAGGTAGCGGGCGCCCTAACCGCGGTTGGTGGCACTCTGCTCCGCGACCCGCAGGCCGCCGTGGCCGGCGACGTTACGACGGTGGGCGGAGGCGGCTGGGTTTTTCTGATCTTCCTGCTACCCTTCGTCGTCCTCGGCGGCATCGTCGCGCTCATTATCTGGCTGATCCAGCGCAGCCGGCGCCCCGCCCCCGTTCCGGCCTATAACCTGCGCCGCAACTGACCCGCACGTGTGGTCGCGGGCGACCTCGCCCGCGCTTTCACCTGCCGGCAGAAACTTCCTGGCCAGCCCTGTCATCCTGAGCGCAGTGGCTGCTTCGCTCCGCGAAGCGGCCGTGCAGTCGAAGGACCCCTATCTTCTGGCACGGCTTGGCTCGCCTTTCATTAAAAGGGCCTCATCCCAGAGTGCGATGCCGCCCTCCGGCAGTCGCGGGCTAGCCGACCGCGACCACACGTGCTTGCTCACTCCCCCAGCACCTTTTCGTAGATCGCCCGCACTTTGCCAAACGTTGTCTCCAGCTCCCCCTCCAGCCCCTCGGGAAACTCGCGCCCCAGAATCTGCCCTGTCAGCTTTTCCGTAACTTTGCGTCCGTGCTCGGTCGCGGGGAGCCACTTGACGGCTCGCCCCACCACCAGGCGCGCCACGTGCTCCACCGTGCGCAATAATTCGGCGGCATGGTCGAGCACCCCGGCATCGCCTTTATCGAGTATGCCGCAATCCACACAGCGCCACAGACGGTCACGCAGACTTCCCCGCTTGTCCGCGACCTGGCGTTTCACCAGCAGAAAGCTGGTGATGAAATCAATGTCGTAGATGGCTCCGGGGGAATACTTGAAACTCTTGCCAGGCGCTTCCGCGACTTCCAGCTTCGTCCTCATTTCCCGCACCGCCTGATTGAATCCGCTGTCGGCCGCAAAGCGATCGAACAGCGCCCTCAGCGTCGCGGATGCCCGTTCGCCGAGGCTTTGCGAGCCCGCCAGAAATCGCATCTTGGTATACATCAGGGCCTCCCAGGGCTGGGCTTCGTGTTCGAAATACGCCGCCAGCTGCGCCGGAGTCGAAAGCAGTTCGCCTTCCCCGCCCCGCGGCCGCAAGCGCGCGTCCAGCGGAAACACCGTACCGTCCTGGGTGTAAGCCGACAGGGCGTGCATCATCTGTTCCGCGGATTTGGTCAGGGCGATCCGGTCGCCATCTTCCCTGCACACAAACAAGACATCGGCGTCCGACAACAGATCGAACTCGCCACTCCCCAGCCTGCCCAGCGCCATCACCGCCAGCCCCTCGGCATCGGCCAGGCGGACGGCCGTAGCCATGACGTCCTCGGCCGCGGCGGTCGTGGCCTCGAACGATTCGTACACGTCGCGCGACTCGATGACGTCTCGCGCCCCCACCACAAAAGCCCTGTGCCTGAAATGTTGCCGCAGCAAAGCCAGCTTCTCCGCATACGGAGCTCGCGCGTCGGCCAGATAAGCAAACACCGGATCGCGAGCGGTTTCCGCCAGCCCCAGGGATTTCTCGAATAAATATCTTCCTCCGGTTTGCGGCGCGACTTCCTCCAACTGTGCCAGGCTGACAATTTCCTCAGGATGCCGAATGAGGATCTCCGTCAGATAGTCGCTGGTTTCAAACAGGGCCAGGGCCCTGGCGACCGCCTCCTGATTCCGCAGCACGCCCGCATAGCGCTGCGAACTGCTGAAGCCCGCGCTCAGGAACCGGTAAAAATTCTTTCGCGCCTGGGGATTCAGATCACGCCGGTTGGCGATTTCGTACAGTGCCGGCGCGTCGCTCGCCAGCCGCTCCAGAATTTGCTGACCGGATGGCTCCGACGACGCTGGCTCGAGCGCGCTCAGCAATTTGAACTCTACCCCCGCCGTCTGCTGCCGCCCGCGTGTCTGCTGCTGATAAATAATCCGCTGGTAAATCTCCGCCACTGCCGCCATCCTGCGTTGCACCACGGACACCAGGTTGCCTGATAGAAGATCACCCGGCCGGCGCTCTCCCGACCCATAGCCCTCCATGGCCCGCTGCAGCACGCGGCAATCAGCCTCCGATACCGGCAAGCGATGGGTCTGCTGTCCTTCGCGCAATTGCAGCCGGTGTTCCAGATGGCGCAGGAACTCATAGCCGCTGCTCAGGTCATGAAATTCCCTGCCGCTGATGTGCCCCTTGTCGTGCAGTTTGTGCAGCGAAAACAGGGTTCCACCGGATCGCAGCCAGGGTTCCGCGCCTCCGTACACCCGCTGCAGACACTGCACCAGAAACTCAATGTCGCGAATCCCCCCGCGATCGATCTTCACATCGATGGCCGCTTCCGCCTCGCCCAGCGTCTTTCCCTGCTGTCGGCGCTTCTGCATCTTCTCCCGGGCCACCAGCGCGGTCTTGATGGCGGCAAAATTCACCTTCTCGGTATAGACATAAGGCTGCACTGCGCGGATAAACTCGCGCGCAAGGTTCGTGTCTCCGGCCGTATGCCGCACTTTGATCAGGGCCTGGCGCTCCCAGTCGTGCGCGGTTTCGGAGTAGTAAGCCAGGGCCTGCGACAACCGGATGGCTAACTCCCCTTCTCCGCCCTGCGGCCGGAGCCGCAAGTCGATCCGGAACACCGGCCCTTCCCGCGTGACCCGCGAAAGGATTTCCGTCGTATGCTGGGCCAGCCGGATGAAATATTCGCGATTCGAAACCGGCGTCCGGGGTGGCTCCTCGCCGTCGCCGTAGATGTACATCAGGTCCACATCCGAGCTGTAGTTCAGCTCCTTGCCCCCCAGCTTGCCCAGAGCAAGGATGGCGAAGGGCGTATCCACCAACCGGCCCAGCGCATCCCCATGTCGCGGCGTGCCGTGTCGGCGCTGCAGTTTGCTGTCCGCCTCGCGCAGCGCCTCTTCGATCAGCACGTCGGCCAGGGCCGAGATCTCAGCCGTAGTTTCCGCTAGGGGCGCGATCTTCAGCACATCGCGCAACATGATCCGGACGTACTCCCGCCGCTTGAACCGCGCCAGGGTCAGCGCAACATCGTCGTCGGACGAACGGGCCCGGAAACGCGCCAGGCTCTGACGAAATTCTTCCTGGGAAAAACTGCGGTCGAGATTTCGCTCCCGCAGAAAGGACGCCAGCAGCTCGGTATTCTGGATCAGCGTATCCCCCAGAAACCGGCTGTGGCCAAACACGACAATGGCATAATGCGCCAGAAAGCTATGCTGCTCGAGCAACCGCACCATCTCGGAGGACTCGATCAGCCGCTCGAACAGCACCAGGGCGCCATCCGGATCCGGCGCTTCCGCCAGCAGACCGGTGAGGGTCGCAGCCAGCGCAGGCGAAAGCCGCGCCCGAACCCGCTCCAGATTACTTTTGGCGGCATCAGGATTGCGAAACGACAAGCGGGCGGCACGGTCCGTGTGGGGGCGGGTCTCTGACCCGCCCAGGCCGGGCAAAACCCGGCTATCTTCCCCCGGGGCACCATCCCCGGTCGGCTCATTTGGCAGTTTCGATGGAGGCAAGACTCTCGGCTCGGATTGCCAGCATACCCTCAATACCTCCTGGTCCCGAAATATTTCCGCACCCCGACGGTGTTGTACCGGCCCCACGGCCCGTTGGGCCCAAGGTCGGCCGGGCCCAGATTTCGATCGCGCGCTCCAAATCGGGTAAACAGAAAATGCTGCGTTACCCGCATTTCGAATCCTTTGCCCAGATAAAGCCCCCCACCCCACGAGTTCTCCAACCCGATCGCGTCCATCGACCAGGTATAAAGCGTTTGCGGAAGATTCTTGCCAAACAGAAATCTGGGCTCTCCAAACAGGAAGAACCGCCGGAACTCGCCGCGCCCAAAGGGATGCGCTTCCACATATCCGGAAATCATGTAGCGCGCGAAGGCGTTGCAGGGATCGTTGACTCCGCCCGAAATTCCCGCGTCCGCCCGGCAAATATTGGGATCAATCTCGTTATGCGGAGGCGCCAGGTCAAACTGCCCATATCCCCAGAACGTATCGCGGGGAAGAAACATCCGCTCCGAGCTGTCATGGGTCACGGTGCCTTGCGCGGGTTCCGTTTGTGCCGCCAACACCCCAGACAGAGCAAGACATCCAAACATCCACAGCACTGCCTGCTTCATGAAACCTCCGCAAGAAATGTCGGTGCAGTACTCGACGAAAATAGGCTTGTGTGGTCGCGGGCGACTCGCCCGCGGGCGCCACATTGTACCCCAAGAAAATGGAGGACGGCGTCCCGCTCGTCCTCACAGTCCGTGGTCAGTCGGGCAAGATGACGCCGGTCATGCCCAGTCCGTGGGCCGGACGGACGGGGACGCCCGTCCTCCATCGCCGCGGTTGCGCTCGCTACCGGCCTCCGGTATCCTCGCAGCAATCTCGTCCGGACGTTCAGCAGCGCCAAGGAGACCACCGTGAAAGCTGTGCGCAACCGAAGTGTCCGCTCATCTCTGCTACTGGGACTGGTAATGATTATGGCTGGATCCGCCCTGGCTGCGAATATCTACGACTTTACCCTGCCCTCAATCGACGGCAAGCCCATGCCTTTGGCGGAATTCAAAGGCAAGGTCATCCTGGTGGTCAACGTCGCGAGCCGCTGTGGTTTCACGCCGCAGTACAGCGCGCTTGAGTCTTTGTATGAGACGTACAAGGACCGGGGCTTCGTCATCGTGGGCTTCCCGGCCAATAATTTCGGCGCCCAGGAACCCGGCACCAACGCAGAGATCAAAACCTTCTGTTCCCGAAAGTACAACGTTACCTTTCCCATGTATGGCAAAGTGTCCGTTAAGGGTGATGACCAGACGCCGCTCTATCAATACCTCACCCAGCAAACCGCCGCGCCCATCGCCGGCGACATCAAATGGAACTTCACGAAATTCCTGATCGATCGCAACGGAAACGTGGTGCAGCGCTTCGAATCGGCGGTTACTCCAGACTCGAAAGAAGTGGTCTCCGCGGTGGAGAAACTGTTGAAATAGATATCTCAGCCGCCAGCTCTTAGGCCGGTTCATCATGGCCGGGCCAATTTTGTCTACGTAAATTCATATCAAATTTTTCTATTCCTCCAACAACTAGAATCTATCATTCGCCTAAGTCCTGATTTAGCTTAGGCATACGTTTGGCCCGCGTATTGCTATAGGAGACTGCACCGGGGGGTGAACAATGCCACAGGAGGTCTCTATCTCCTACCAAGCGGTCAAGAGCAAGGTTTACAAGCTGGTTGACGCAATGGTCGAAGGCGACAAGAACCAAGTGGAGGTTCAGGAGTCCATTCGGCGCTGGTGGAATCTGATCCACCCTTCCGATCGCGCCGTAGCCCAAAAATACCTCCTCATGGTGCTGGAGAAATCCAACTCGACCCTGGGAGCCATCGTGCTCGGCCTGCCGGACGCTCAGGAAGTAAAGTGCGCCCGGAACCTGGAAGTCGAGCGCATTCCAGCGCGGACCGACCGAACTGCAGTCAGCAGCCCGGTCTAAAACATCTCAAGAAACCGAAAGGCCCGGCCAAAGCCGGGCCTTTTCTCATGGCCCCACCACTCCTTGTCATCCCGACCCGGAGCGAGCACAGCGAGCGTAGTGGAGGGATCTTGTGTTGGCCGTGATCACTACGGAACGCCAGGCGTTGCGCTACGGGCGAGAGATATTTCGCAGATGGCTTGTGCCACAGGCCCACCGAATCCAACCAATATCAGCTCCTCACCAATACCAGGTCCCTCCGCTGCGCTCCGGTTGATTGCATAACGACGTTGGCTCATCGCGAGTAGATTGGTATGCGATGAACCAGACCAAGGCTCGTGAGAGGAGCCAACGTCATGCTGATTATAGGCTGTGATTTTCATCCTGGGTTTCAGCAGGTCGCGATCTTTGACAATCGAACGGGAGAGATTCAAGAGAAGCGGTTGCAGCACCGCGGGGAGGCGGAGCAGTTCTACGGTTCGCTGGCGGGCCAGGAGGTGCGGGTAGGGATGGAGGCCTGTGGGCACTATCCGTGGTTCGAGCGGTTGCTGGCGGAGTTGGGGTTCGAGCTGTGGTTGGGGGATGCGGCGAAGGTGCGGGCGTCGGTGGTGCGCAAGCAGAAGACGGACCGGCGGGACGCGGAGCACCTGCTGCATCTGCTGCTCGAAGAGCGGTTTCCGCAGATCTGGGTGCCGAGCCTGGAAGTGCGCGATGTGCGGCAGTTGCTGGTGCATCGGCATAAGCAGGTGCAGGCGCGGACGCGCACCAAGAATCAGCTGCAGGCCATGGCGCTGAGCTGTGGAGTGCAGAAAAAACGCAAGCTGTGGACCCAAGCAGGGCGCGAGGAGTTGGAGAAGTTGCCCTTGCTGCCGTACGCCAGCGAGCGGCGCAAGCGGTTGCTGGAAGCGCTTGACGCAGTGGAAGCGGAGCTCGTCGAGTTGGACCGGCGAGTATCGGAAGAAGCGCGGCGGCGGCCGGAAGCGGTGAAGCTGATGACGCATCCGGGGGTGGGTCCGGTGACGGCGTTGGCGATGGTGCTGACCTTGGGGCCGGCGGAAAGATTCGGATCGGGCAAGCAAGTGGGCAGTTATTTCGGCCTGATTCCGAGTGAAGAATCCAGCGGCGGGAAACAGCGGCTGGGCAGGATCAGCAAACAGGGCAGTTCGTTTCTGCGCTTTTTGCTGGTGGAAGCGGGACAGACGGCGGCGCGGCTCGATCCGCAACTGAAACGCTTCTATCGCCGTTTGGCGGTGCGCAAAAATCGCAGCATCGCCAAGGTGGCAGTGGCCAGAAAGTTGGCCACGCGGTTGTACCTGATGTTGCGCGAAGACTGGACGTACGCGCAGCTATGTCAGGCCGTCATGCAGGTGAGCCCGAGTCATTCTGTGGTCGAGCAGCAGAAACCGACCGTTTGAGTGGGCAGCCTGCCTCCCTGAGAAGCAGGGAGATCGAAGTGCGTAATCGTGGGTGCAAGTCCCGAAGAGATGGATGGTGGGACCTGGTGTCCCGCTGCAAGATTGAACACCGTGACGAGCTTGGTCTGGACATCAAAAGCGTTCTACGAGAGCGAAATGGCGCTGCTCTTGGCGTCCACGCCGAAGTGTCGCCACAAAACGCTTGACAGGACACAGCGTCGTTAGAGACGGGATGACAAGGGCCCTGCTGGTGCCGACGGCTAAATATCGTAGTACAGCGCGAACTCATACGGATGCGGTCGCAATCGCACCGCATCCACTTCCTTGGTCCGCTTGTACTCCACGTAGGTGCTCAACAGCTCTTCCGTAAACACGTCGCCCTTGAGCAGGAACGCATGGTTCCGCTCCAGAGCGTCCAGCGCATCTTCGAGTGAGCCCGGCATGGATGGCACCTTGGCCAGTTCCTCCGGCCCCAGGTCGTAGATGTCTTTGTCCAGCGGCTGCCCCGGATCCATCTTGTTCTCGATTCCGTCCAGCCCCGCCATCATCATCGCGGCAAACGCCATGTAAGGATTGCAACTGGGGTCGGGCGGACGGAACTCCACCCGCTTGGCCTTGGGCGAAGCCGAATACATCGGAATGCGGCATGCCGCCGACCGGTTTCGCCGCGAGTAGGCCAGATTCACCGGCGCTTCGAACCCCGGTACCAGGCGCTTGTAGGAATTGGTCGTTGGCGCAATGATCGCCGCCAGCGCCGGCCCGTGCTTGATCAGCCCTCCGATATACCAAAGCGCCATCTGCGAGATGCCGGCGTAGCCGTCGCCGGCAAACAGCGGCTTGCCTGCCTTCCATAGCGACTGGTGCGTATGCATGCCGCTGCCGTTGTCCCCGTAAATCGGTTTGGGCATGAAAGTCACGGTCTTGCCATACTGGTTGGCCACATTCTTCACGATGTATTTGTAAAGCATCATGTGGTCCGCCGAGCGCACCAGCGAATCGAATTTCAGGTCGATCTCGGTCTGTCCCCCGGTCGCCACTTCGTGATGGTGGCACTCCACTTCCAGGTCGCAGTTCTGCATGGTCATCACCATCTCAGTGCGCAAGTCCTGGTAATGGTCGGTCGGAGGCACCGGAAAATATCCTTCCTTGTAGCGCGGACGGTATCCCTGGTTGTTCTCCACTCGCCCCGAATTCCACCGGCCCTCTTCGGCGTCGATGAAGTAAAAGCCGTGCTGCTCGCGCTGGTCAAAGCGCACGTTGTCGAAGATAAAGAACTCCGCCTCGGCCCCGAAATAAGCGGTGTCCGCCAGCCCAGTCGAGCTCAAATACATTTCCGCCTTCTTTGCGATGTAGCGCGGATCGCGGTCATAGCGCTGCTTGGTGACCGGGTCCACCACGTCGCACACCATCACCAGGGTCGGCACTTCGGTGAAAGGATCGAGAATGAAGCTATTCGGGTCCGGAATCAGCAGCATGTCGCTTTCGTGGATCGCCGCCCAGCCCCGGATCGACGAACCGTCCATCCCATACCCTTCGTCGAACGCCGCCTCGCTCAACTGGTCAATGGGATAGGAAACATGGTGTTGCAGTCCCGGCAAATCGGTAAAGCGCAGATCTAACATCTTGACCCCGTTCTTCTTCACAAACTCGAGAACGGTTTTCGGGTCAGCCATGGGTCGTTCCTTTCAGATTTCGTTCCCCGTCTCGTCGAACGCGATTCAGCCCGAGACCAGGTTTTAAAGGGACGTACGCTAGACGTGGTTTTAAGGGAAGATAGCGTGCCTGCTACAATCTCGCATTGTCCAAGTCGCAGGTAACTTTAAGCGTATGAAGCCTGTGCAGGGAAATATATTGTTTTTATGGCCCGGATAAGGGCATTTTATGCCGTTGAGACTTGGGTCCTTGTTCGTTTTTGACGTTGTACTCGTTGATACTCTGACCAACCGTGGAAAGGCCGTGGTAAAGAATATCCTCAAACTTACGGCCACCGGGCTTGTGGCCGGAATAGTGATGGGATGGCTGCTGTCCCTCGGCTCAGGGAATATCTTTGTGGTGTTTGGTGTGGCAACGCTCGGGCTCTTTGTCGGTGTAATTCTCGGAATAGTACACCGCAACGATCCCTAGCGTATTGGGCGGAGCCAGCCGCTTCCGCTGTCAGTCCTTCCCCAGCGTGAAACTGAGAGGGATTGAAAAGCTGAGAGCTGAAGGCTGAGAGCTGATAGCTGCCTTATGGACTTTGAACAGCTAGAAACGTTTATCCAGGTCGCCCGCCACAGCTCTTTCTCGCGGGCGGCGGAGAAGCGCTTTCGCACCCAGCCCGCCATCTCCTCCCAGATTCGCGCCCTGGAGGAAGAAGTCGGCGCTAAGCTGCTCGACCGCTCGGGCGGGAAAGTTTCCATCACCGCCTCCGGCAAACTGTTCCAGAAATATGCTGAAGAAATTCTTGAAGCCCGCAAGGCTGTCCTCACCGCCATTGCGGAAACCGAACGCGTCCCTCGCGGAGAGATCATCGTGGGCGCCAACGAAGGCACCTGCCTGCACATCCTCCCGGAAGTCTTCGCCGAGTTCAAGAAGCAATATCCGGACGTGGCCGTCAACATCACGCGCGCCGACTACGGCAAGATTCTCGACTCAGTCATCGATAACTCCGTCGACTTCGGCTTCGTTTCCATGCCCGTCGCCGACCCTCGCCTGACCGTCGTCCTGATCCATCGCGACGAGCTCGTCGTCATCGCGCCTCCCCAGCACCCGCTGGCAAAATTGAAATCCGCCCCCATCTGCGAAGTGGCAAAGTTCCCCCTGGTCATGCCCAAAGCCGGGCACACCCGCGACGCCCTGGAAGAGCTCTTCCACGAGCACAAACTCAAGCCGCAGTACGCCATGGAACTCGATTCCAGCGAACTGCTGAAACGCTTCATCGCCGCCGACGTAGGCGTGGGCTTCATCGCCCGCTCCAACGTGCAGGAGGATGTACAAGCCAAAGTGCTGGTCGCGATCCCCATGGCGGAAACCGCAATTCGCCGCGACCTGGCCCTGGTATTCCGCAAAGACAAAGCCCTGAGCCGTGCCGCCCTCGCCTTCATCGACACCACCGTGAAGATCAAAAAGGTAGACCCAGTGGCCGTGGCAACCCGCTAGCCAAGCACCAACCCCGACACCGACGCTAGTCCCGGACGCCCCGTCCGGGCGGGCGAGCGCAGCTCGCCAGGTTTGAGATCTTGAATTCTCGGCCATCCAAATCGCGGAGCTGCGCTCCGCCGGGCCGGTGAGGACACCCGCCCCTACGTGTTTCGTGGTGACGCTTGAGTTAAAATCGCCGCGGTGAAACGAATTCTTCTGACCTTTTTGCTGGCGTCCGCTTCCCTGCTCCCGGCCCAGAGCCGCAAGCCTGCTCCTCCCTCCAAACTGATTTCCATCCGGGTCACCGGTTCGACCCGCTACACCCCGGCCCAGATTATCGCCGCTACCGGCCTGCAACCAGGCCAGACCGTGAGCGATGAGGATTTCAAAGGCGTGAGCCAGCGCCTGGGCGAAACCGGAGCGTTCAGCGACGTCGCCTACAGTTTCCAATTCAACCCCGAGGGCATAAAACTCGACTTGCAAGTCAGCGACAGCAATCCCTTCGTGCCCGTCCGCTTTGAAAACTTCGTCTGGCTTTCCGATCAGGAACTGCGCCAGAAACTAAGCGCCCGTGAGCCTCTCTTCCAGGGCCAGCTTCCGGTCAGCGGCAACCTTGCCGACCAGGTTTCCGAAGCCTTACAGGTAATCGCCATCGAACTCAACCTGCGCGGTCGCGTCGACTATCTGCGCGCTGGTCCGCAAGACGGGCCCACGGAAGCTTTCGAGTTCAGTATCACCGGCCAGCCCATCAGCGTGCGCAAAATCGGTTTCAGCGGCGCCGGCCCGGCCGAACTGCCCTTGCTGGAGAACGCCGCCCGGCGATTCGCCGCTCAGGATTACTCCCGCAGCCGCCTGGTGCTTGAGGCCGAACAGAATTTTCTGCCCATCTTTCTGGCGCACGGCTACCTCAAAGCGACAGTCTCCGAACCCCAATCCAAAGTTGCGGAGGAAACACCCGAGGAAACCCTGGTCGACGTCACCTTTCCTGTCACTCCCGGGCACCAGTACAAACTTAGCGAGCTTCGCCTTCTCGGATACAAAGAGGCGTTTACGGCTGACAACCTGCGCCAGCTCATCCATCTTAAACTCGATCAACCGGCGGACACTGTACAGGCGGACCGGGATATCGAAGCCCTGAAGAAGCTTTATGGAACCCGCGGCTACATGGGGGTCCAGATCAGCCTCACCCCTGAAATAAACGATGCCGACTCCACGGTTAAGCTGGTGTTCGCGTTCAAGGAGGGCAGCATCTACAAAATGGGAGACCTCGAAGTTCGCGGCCTGGACAGCAAAGCCACCGAACGTATCGGAGCCGATTGGAGGCTGCTCCCCGGCCAGACCTACGATTCCGGCTACCCCGGGCTGTTCCTGAATTCGATCGCCGATCGGTTTCCCGCCGACCAATGGAAGATTACCGTCCACGAAACTCCCGACGACCAGGACAAGGTAGTGGACGTCTCGCTCCATTTCGAGCCCATACGGTGAGGCCAAAATATCCGCTCTTTCTGTTATTTTTAGATACAAGAAGAGCGTCGTTCTTCCCATGGGCATCTAACCAGACGCCCGCCATAAGTCAGATGTAAGGAGAAACGTTCTGATGAGCTCTGTTCCCTCGAGATTCGCCATCGCCATCGCCCTCGCCATCGCGTTTTTGGGCGCAACCCTTTGCGTGTCCCCTGCCCTGGCAGCCAAACCCCAGGCCTTTACCGGCAAAGTCAGCGACGCCATGTGCGGGGCCAACCACATGATGGGCGGCGAAGCTTCCGACTGTACCCGCGTCTGCGTGCGCAAAGGCTCAAAGTATGCCCTGGTCGTAGGCGACAAGGTCTACACCCTCGAGACCAGCGACAAAACCACGCTCGACCAGCTGGACAAACTGGCGGATAAACAGGTCAAAGTCACCGGCGAGGCCGATGGCGATTCCATCACCGTGCTTTCCGTCACTGCCGCCAAGTAGCGCGGCGCGGGAAGTGTTCACCCCGACATCTAGGGACTTTTTTTCTAAATTAGCTTGATTTTCATATTGCCTCCGCAACTCCCTATGTTATGTTTTAGCGAATTTACCCAAAGCGCCACTGGAGGAAACTCGAATTGTCTAAAGACATGGTCCCCAAACGCATTTTCTTCACCAAGGGGGTCGGGAAACATCGCGAACGTCTAACTTCGTTTGAGCTGGCGTTGCGGGACGCCGGCATAGCCGCCCAGAATCTGGTTCGAGTCTCCTCGATTTTTCCGCCACAATGCAAGCTCGTGCCGCGCTCCCAGGGACTGAAGTACCTGAGCCCGGGAGAGGTGGTTTTTTCGGTCGTGGCCGAGAACTCCACCCACGAACCCCACCGCCTGCTGGCCTCCAGCATCGGCGTGGCCATTCCCGCCGACCGCAACACTTACGGCTACCTCAGCGAACACCACTCTTTCGGCGAAACCGAAGACTCGGCCGGCGACTATGCCGAAGAACTCGCCGCCGAAATGCTGGCCACCACCCTCAACGTCGAATTCGACCCCGACCGTTCCTGGGACGAGAAGAAAGAGATCTATCGCATCTCCAACAAAATCGTCCGCACCGCCAACGTCACCCAGTCCGCCGTGGGCGACAAGCGCGGCCTCTGGACGACGGTCATCGCCTCCGCCGTCCTGATCTTCGACTAAAAAATAAAATCGGCCCATCGCCAGAAAAACGATGGGCCGTTGTTTTGTAGCGCCGGCGTCCCGCCCGCGCAGTTCTTGCTCTTAGCGGCGCCTTTTACTTCCGCGCCAATGCCTTCTCCTTCTTCACCTTGTGATTCTGCCCGTTCTTCCCCAGGCGCTCCAAAACCGCCGCCACGATCAGCGGCAAGCCCACGGTTGCATCCACAAACACTTCGCCAAACTTTCCACCCTCAGCCGGCGGCACAAACTTCCCCCATGAAATCGCCTCGCTATAGGGACTCCCCGATAACCCTCCCCAATAAACCGGCTCGGGGCAAATCCGCAGCCCATAGTGATAGCGCTTCAGCGGAACATTCTCGCCCATGCGCCGGTGCCGCAGTTCGATGAACGGCCCAAACTGTTGCGACCAGTTGCGCGGCACTCCTCCACCGATGGTGAAGATGCCCAGCCGTTTCTGCCGCAGCAGCGTGGAGGCAAAATGTTCCAGGTCCTCAAAGGGATCAAAGCGCAGCTTGTGCCTTCCCGCCGACTCCCGCATGCGATTGGAGAGCGCCACATCCAGCCCGAGTTCCGAGTCGGTAAAAGCGGGCACGAAAACCGGTACTCCTTTTTCAAACGCCGATTTCAGAATGCCCCGCTGTCCCTTGGCCGTCCGGGCCAGGAATTCTCCGATGGCGTGATTGAGCTTGTAAGAACAAAGTATTTCGCTGGGGTCCCATTGCTCCAGTACTTCAAACATGACCCTTTCCACATCGTCCAGATTCTGCTCCGGCTCCAGGGTGTCGTAGACGCGGTTATAACCCTGCTCGTAAAGCTCCTCGTCCGGGACTTCGGGGTTGTAGCGGAAGTGCGCCCGCCCCGTCGCCTCCACCAGCCCATGCGCCATCAGCGCGCCGGTCGAGACGATCGCATTCACAATGCCGCGATCGATTAATTCCGCCACCACCAGCCCCTGCTTGGCCACAGTCATCGCCCCCGCCAGGGTCATTACCACAAAACAGTCCTTGTCGCGGGCCATGGCTTCCAGCACGTCGGCGGCTTCACCCAGCTGCCGCCCGGTGAAAGCGGTCTTCGACATCGCCCGCACCAAGTCATCGATCGAATGCACCTGGGTCAGGTCAAGCGGCTCCAGCGGAACCAGCCGGTCTTCAATCGGATCGTGTAAGTGGCGCTCCATGCCTGCGCCGTCATGGTTCTCGTGTTTCAAAATGACACCCCCAAGTGATGCTGCACTACTCTACTAGAACCCCGCAAACGATTGCCACACCAACTGACAACCGGGAACTGAAAACTAAGAACTGAAAATCCGGAACCGAAAAGCCGAAACTGTTATGCTATTTTCTCTTTCGGGGGAGGGACCGTTGCCACCGCAGAAATTCAACGTCGGGCTGATACAGATGTCCACCACGTCCGACCCCGACACGAATTTGCAGCGCGCCATCGACAAGATCCACCTGGCCTCGGCGCGCGGCGCGCACATCGTCTGCCTGCCCGAACTTTTTCAGACCCAATATTTCTGCCAGCGTGAAGATTCGAAGTTGTTCGACCTGGCCCAGCCCATCCCCAACCCGGTCACGAACCGGCTGGCCGCGCTGGCCAAGCAGCTTCGCATCGTCCTCATCGCTTCGGTGTTCGAGAAGCGCGCCCCCGGCGTATACCACAACACGGCGATAGTCTTTGACGCCGACGGATCTCTCTGCGGCCTCTATCGCAAGATGCACATCCCCGATGACCCGCTGTACTACGAAAAGTACTACTTCACGCCCGGCGATCTCGGCTATCGCGCCTTTGACACCGCCGTCGGCCGTGTGGGCACGCTGGTCTGCTGGGACCAGTGGTATCCCGAAGGCGCCCGGCTGACCGCACTGCAAGGCGCCCAGGTCCTGTTCTACCCCACCGCCATCGGGTGGCATCCGTCGGAGAAAGCGGAGTTCGGCCAATCCCAGCACGACGCCTGGCGAACCATCCAGCGCGCCCACGCCATCGCCAACGGCGTCTACGTCGCGGTGGTCAATCGCGTAGGACACGAAACCGGAGACATCCGCGGCAACGCGGCTCCGGGAGATGGCCTGGAATTCTGGGGCGCCTCTTTCCTCTGCGACCCTTTCGGCCGCGTTATCGCCGAAGCCTCGCACGACAAGGAAGAAGTTCTGGTCGGCGAAGTCGACCTGCGGCTCATAGAAGAAGTCCGCCGCAACTGGCCCTTCCTGCGCGACCGCCGCATCGACAGCTACGGTCAAATCACCAACAGGCTGATCGATTGAATCGGACCGGGCGATCCAGCACGAACCATGTAGGGACGGGTCTCCGACCCGTCCAGGGCGAGCAAGGCTCGCCAAGCCTTCGCTCGCAGCTAATGAACTAGGATTCTGTGCCCATGAAGCGCTCCCTGCCTCCTCCCCGCTACCGTATGCCCGCCGAATGGGAGCCTCACGCCTCCACCTGGCTGGCCTGGCCCCACTATCGCGGCGACTGGCCCGGCAAATTCGAGCCCATTCCGTGGGTCTACGCCGAGATCATCCGCCACTTGGGCCAATACGAGCGCATCGACCTGATCGTCAAGAATCCCGCCTCCGAAAAGCAAGCGCGCAAAGTCCTGGCCAAAGCCAACGCTCTAAGTAACAACATCGTCTTCCACCGCTGGCCCACAAACCGCGTCTGGACTCGCGACTCCGGCTGTACCTTCACCATTGCCACCAACCAAGTAGCCGAAGGGAGCCATGTGGCTGCGGGCGACTCGCCCGCGCCCTCCAGCCCCCGCCATCCGCAAACCCTGGCCGCCATCAAGTGGCGCTTCAACGCCTGGGCAAAATACTCCAACTATCGGCACGACGAAAAAATCGGCAGCCGCATGGCGAAAACCGCCGGCGCCGAAGAACTCCGCCCCGTCCACCGAAAATCTCGAGTCGTGCTCGAAGGCGGATCCATCGACGTCAACGGACGCGGCACCCTGCTCACAACCGAAGAATGCCTGCTCAGCAAAACGCAGCAACGCAATCCCGCCATGGCTCGCAGAGATTACGAAAAACTGTTTTCAGATTATCTGGGAACTAAAAACGTGGTCTGGCTGAACTCCGGCATCGCCGGCGACGACACTCATGGCCACGTTGACGACATCACCCGCTTCGTCTCTCCCGACACTGTGGTCACTGCCATCGAGTCCGATCCCAACGACCCTAACTACGAACCGTTGCGGGAAAACATCCGCCGCTTGCGCGCGGCCACCGACCAGGATGGCCAGCCCCTGGCCATCATCGAACTCCCCATGCCCGGCCCGGTGGTCTTCGAAGGCCGACGCCTCCCCGCCAGCTACGCCAACTTCTACATCGCCAATGGCATCGTGCTGGTCCCGGTTTTCAATGATCCCAACGACCGCGTCGCTCTCGACATCCTCGCCGACCTGTTTCCCGATCGCGAAGTCGTGGGCATCTACTCGGGAGATTTAATCTGGGGTTTCGGCGCAATGCACTGCATGACGCAACAGCAGCCGGAAGTCTAGTCGTCAGCCGTCGGCTGTCAGCAAAACAAAAGCCGGCAACTGACAACTGGGAACTGAATGCTGAGATCTGGTTTCCTGACGACTGAAGACCGCCGACTGACGACTGCTACCTCTTATATTGCGTTGGCTGCGGGCCCTTTTCCAGCATCTCGCGGTTCCAGATGGCCCCTTCGCGGGTGTAGCTGGCCAGCTCAAAATCCTGCGTCAGTTCCAGCGCGTCGGTAGGACAGGCGTCCTCGCACAGACCGCAAAACATGCAGCGGCTCAAGTCGTAGGTAAAGTTGGTGAGTTCCTTGCGGCGGGTTTTCTCGTTGCGTTCGCTCGAGACCACAATCAGATTTTCCGGACACGCCAGCGCGCACAAATCGCACGCGATACACATGGTCTCGTCCGTGTCGGGATTCACATTCAGCCGCGGCGCTCCGCGGTAGCGTTCCGCCACCTGCGGCCGCTGCAGCGGATACTGCTCGGTATAAATCTCTTTCGGGATCCTGATAAAGGAACGTGACCTTCAATCCCTTAAGCAGGTCCCACATGAAGATCTTGCGCAGCAGGCTCGGTATCTCCATATCGCAGTAAGCATACACCAACCCACATCGTTCGCAGAAGCACCGCCCCCTGCGCCAATCCAAACCTTTCGGTATACTAAATAACGAATGCCAGTCCTTCAAAACATCGCGGCCATCGCCAAAGGCATGAGCATCACCTTCATGGAGATGTTCCAGCCCACGACGGTGGAGAACTATCCCGACGGGCCTGGTCCGCTGAAGGGCGCCAAGTTTCAGGAGCGCTTCCGCGGGGTGCACGTTCTGCAGCGCGACGAAAACGGTCTGGAAAAATGCGTAGCCTGCTTCCTGTGCGCAGCCGCGTGCCCCTCGAATTGCATCTATATCGAGGCCGCCGAGAACACGGCGGAAAACCGGGTCAGCGGGGCGGAACGCTATGCCAGGGTCTATAACATCGACTACAACCGCTGCATTTTCTGCGGTTACTGCGTAGAAGCGTGTCCCACCGACGCCATTACTCACGGACACGGATTCGAAATCGCAAGCTTTAACGCCAGCAACCTGGTTTACCGCAAAGAGCAGATGCTGGCCCCCATGCCAGCGCATATGGGCGCAGGCGCGGTATTCAATCGAGAAGAGGTTGCAACCGGCGCACCTTCGTTACCTGTACAGGGGAGCTAAAGTTCAATAGATTCTGTCAGAGAATGAGACGCCGGTCCCAAGTGGGCCGGCGTTTGTGCATCCGGCCACGAAATTCAGGCCACGGATTTACGCGGAACACGGATAAAGCGCCACTGAGAACTGAGAACTTAAATCTGAGACCTGATGATTGATCGCTTTGCATTGATCGTTCTGAATTAATCGCTTCAAAATGTCCGACTTCCTACAAACCGCGCGCGACCGCGTCGTCATCTACGACGGCGCCATGGGGACGAACATCCAGTTCCGCAACCCCAGTGTGGACGATTTCTGGGGCAAGGAAGGCTGCAACGAACTGCTGGTCCTCAGCCGGCCCGACATTATCAAGGACATCCATGCCGACTTCTTCAAGGTCGGCTGCGACGTGGTTGAGACCAACACCTTCGGCGGCGCTCGCGTCGTCCTGGCCGAGTACGACCTGCAGGACAAAGTCGCCGAGATCAACATCGCCGCCGCCAGAATTGCCAAAGAAGTCGCGCAGCAATTTTCCACCCAAGACAAGCCGCGTTTCGTGGCCGGCTCCATCGGTCCCACCACCAAGCTGCCCTCGCTCGGACACATCACCTTCGACAACATGGTGGCCGGCTACACCGAACAGGCCTCGGCCCTGATCGAAGGCGGCGTGGACATCCTGCTGGCCGAAACCTGTCAGGACCTGCTTCAGGCCAAAGCCGTGCTGGTGGGCATCTTCGATGCCATGGCGAAGACGGGCAGGCGCCTGCCCGTCACCGTGCAGGTCACGCTCGAAGCCACAGGCACGATGCTGCTCGGCACCGAAATCGGCGCTGCGCTCACCGCCCTCGAGCCGTTTGACGTGGACGTCATCGGCCTGAACTGCGCCACCGGCCCGAAAGAGATGAACGACGCGGTCCGCTTCCTCGGCCTCAATTCGAGCAAGCTCATCTCCATCCTGCCCAACGCGGGGCTACCGCACAACGAAGGCGGACGCGCCGTCTACAAGCTCAGCCCGACCGAGCTGGCGCAATATCACAAACGTTTCGTCACCGAGTACGGCGTAAGCATCGTAGGCGGATGCTGCGGCACCACGCCCGAGCACCTGAAAGCTGTCGTGGATGCCGTGGCCAACCTGCAGCCGCTGAAGCGCGAGGTCAAGCCCACCGCCGCGGCCTCGAGCGCCTACACCTCCGTCCCGCTTGACCTTGACCCCAAGCCGCTGGTCGTGGCCGAGGAAATGAACACTACGACCCGGGTGGAACATTTCCGCAACCTGGTTCGCGGCAAGAAGTACGACGACATTCTGGCCATGGCCAAGAAGCTGGTGAACGAAGGCTCGCACATGCTCGACCTGTGCTGCGCCATCGTCGGTGAAGACGAAAAAGGCTACATCACTTCCATCCTGGAAAAGGTAGCCACCCGCGTCCCCGCGCCGATCCTCGTCGATTCCACCGAAGCGGACGTAGTCGAAGAAGCCCTGAAGCGCATCCCGGGCAAGGCCATCATCAATTCCATCAACCTGGAAGATGGCGAGAAGCGCACATCAAAAGTCCTTCCCATGGCCCGCCGCTACGGCGCCGCCGTCATCGCCCTGACCATCGACGAAGATGGCATGGCGCTTACCGCTGACAGGAAAGTCGCAATCGCCAAGCGCATCTACAAACTGGCGACCGAAAAATACGGCCTGCGCGGCATCGACATCATCTTCGATGCTCTCACTCTGCCCATTACCACCGGCCAGGAAGATTACCGCTCGGCCGGAATCGAAACTCTGGCGGCGGTGAAGCGCATCAAGCAGGAACTGCCCGAGGTCAAGACCATTCTCGGGGTCAGCAACATCTCTTTCGGCCTCGACGCCTACCCGCGTCGTGTGCTGAATTCTGTCTTCATGCACGAAGCGGTCAACAATGGCCTCGACATGGCCATCGTCAATTACTCTAAAATCTATCCGTTATACAAGATTCCTCAGGAAGAGGTTGATCTCGCTCTCAAGCTGATTTATCGCGATGCCGCCTCCGACGGCGACCCGCTGCAGAAATACATGAACCACTTTGCCGGCAAAAAAGGCAAAGGCGAAACCGAGACCACCGCGCACGTCGAAACCCTCTCGGTCGAGGACAAGCTGAAGTTTGCCATCATCAACGGTGAAAAAGCGGTCGGCGACGGCGCGCACAAAAAGACTCTGGAAGAAATCCTCGAAGAAGCGCTCACCCAATATTCGCCGCTCGACCTGATCAACAACGTTCTGCTCGATGGCATGCGCACCGTGGGGGACCTGTTTGGCGCGCGCAAAATGCAACTCCCGTCGGTGCTCGATTCCGCCGGAGTGATGAAGCAGGCGGTCGCCTACCTCGAACCCAAGATGGAGAAAAAAGCCGGCTCGCAGAAAGCCACCATCGTGCTGGCCACGGTAAAAGGCGATGTCCACGACATCGGCAAGAACCTGGTGGACATCATTCTCTCGAACAATGGCTACAAGGTCGTCAACCTGGGCATCAAGCAGGCCGGCGACATCATCATCAAGTCCGCGATGGAACATAAGGCCGACGCCATCGGCCTGAGCGGCCTGCTGGTGAAGTCCACGCTCGAAATGAAGTACGTCATCCAGGACCTGGAACGCCAGAAGCTTGAGTTCCCAGTGATCTGCGGCGGCGCCGCGCTCACTCGCAAATATGTGGAAGACGATCTCCGCCGAGAATACTCAAACGCGGTGTTCTACGCCGACGACGCCTTCGCCGGCCTGCACATTATGGAAGACCTAGCCACCGCCAACGGCAGGAAGCAAGCCCGCCTGCTCGAAGGACGCACCGTCAAGGAGTACGCCAAGGCCACTGCCGTCGACGAAGAAACCGGCCCGGTGTTCGCAGAAAGAAGCCCGGTCGTAAAAGACGCGCCCAATATCCCCACCCCGCCGTTCTGGGGTGTAAAGGTGCGCAAGGATTTCGACCTGCGCGAACTCTTCCCTTTCATCAACGAAACCGCGTTATTCAAGAACCAGTGGCAACTGAAAACGGCGTCCCAGGAAGATTATCTCCGCCTGGTCGAACAGAAGTTCCGCCCCATCAAACAAAAGCTGGAAGAAGAAGTCATCGCCAGCGGAATCCTCGAACCCAAAGCCGTCTACGGATATTTCCCCGCCCAGAGCGAAGGCAATGACACCATCGTGTACGACCCGGAGAACAACGCCAGGGAAGCTCCTGCGCTTCACCTTCCCCCGCCAGCGCGAAGGCCGCAAGCTCTCTATCTCCGACTTCTTCTCGCCAAAATCTTCCGGCAAAATGGACGTCATCGGTCTCTCACTCGTCACCATGGGCGCCCGCGCATCCATAGAAACCCAGAAACTGTTCGAAGCCGGCGAGTACACCAAATATCTGTACCTGCACGGCCTCAGCGTGGAAACCGCCGAAGCCCTGGCGGAATACCTGCACAAAAAGATGCGCGAAGAGTTGGGCATTGCCGGCGAAGATTCGCCTCACATCCGCGACCTGTTCCACCAGAAATATCGTGGCTCGCGCTATTCCTTCGGTTATCCTGCGTGCCCCAATCTGGAAGACCAGACCAAGCTGTTCCAGCTGCTCCATCCCGAGGAAAACATCGGAGTGCGCCTGACCACCGGCTTCCTGCTCGATCCCGAGCAATCCACCTCCGCCATCGTGGTCCACCACCCCGGCGCAAAATATTTCGTCGTGTAGGCACCCGCCATCACCACTACCCATGTGGGCACAGACCATGTGGGGACGGGCGCCCTTGCCCGTCCAGGCCGAGCAAAGCTCGGCTAGGTCTTTCCGTCCCAGTCACTTCGCAAAATACAACACCATCAACTCTTCATCCACATACTCATCGCCGATCTTCAAAGCCCGCTTTTCGCAGCCGTACATCTCGAACCCGAGAGACTCATACAGTCCCCTGGCCCCCGCATTCTGACTGCTGACCGCAAGCGCAACCTGCTCGATCCCAGGCAAAAGCCGCACCAGTCCGATCAGTTCTCCCAGCAAGGCCCGGCCGATGCCCTTCCCCCGGCACTCTTCCGAGACGTACACGCCCCAGATTCCGCCCCGATGGCGGATCTTCTCCCCTCGCCGGCGAAAGAACCCGGCCATTCCGATCAGCTGCCCGTCAATAAAAGCCCCCAGAACAAAATTGTCTTCGGCCGAGCCCAGGCGATGCCGGATGGCGTCCAACGTCGTGGCCTGGTGCTCGGCGACCGAATCCGTAAAAGCCAGCGGCTCCCGCTCCAGTGCTTCGTGGCGAAGCTGCCGGTAAGCCTCGGCATCGCGGTCGGTGAGGCGGCGGATTTCCATCTTCAGTGGTCAGTGAGAATCAGTTCGCAGTTCTCAATTCGGCACGATTATAGCGCCGACAAACCGCGGCGCCCCGGTCTGCATCTCAACCCCATGATTCGTAAACTGCCATCTGGAAAATACCGGCTTTACTCGCGAAAGAAAAATCCCAGGACCGGCCGTCGCCGGAACCTGGGAACGTTCTCCACCCGCGCCGCCGCAGCCAAGCATGAGCGCGCAGTTCAGTATTTTAAGAAGGCATGACGGGGTGGACGAACAGGCAAGCGCCGCCCTGGAAGAAACTGGCGGAGAGGGAGGGATTTGAACCCTCGATACCCGTTAAGGTATGTCCGCTTTCGAGGCGGATCGTTTCAACCGCTCACGCACCTCTCCGGAAAGCAGTATTCAGTCGTCAGGAGATTCGCCGGTCGCTGACGACTGAGAACTGACGACCGACGATTTTTCTTCCCGCCGCAGGCGGAAGAAACCCTGCAACAGCTCGGCGCAACGCCCCGCCAGAACCCCGCCGCGGACTTCCACGCGATGGTTCAGGCTGGGATGATTCAGCACCTGCATCGCCGAACGAATGGCGCCCGCCTTAGGGTCATCGGCGCCGTAAACCAGGCGCTTCAACCGGGCATGCACCAAGGCTCCGGCGCACATCGCGCACGGCTCAATTGTAGCAAACAGTTCGCAGCCTTCCAGACGATGGTTGCCGATAGTGGCACCGGCCTGGCGCAGGGCAACGATCTCGGCGTGGGCGGTGGGATCGGAATCGGCAAGGTTGCGATTGCCGCCTCGTCCGACAATATTTCCGTCACACACGACGACGGCGCCCACCGGAACCTCTCCCGCCTCAAGCGCCCGCTGGGCCGCGCGCAACGCTTCCTCCATAAACAATTCGTCCGACGCTGGGTGGTTCGTGTCCATGTGCCTCGGTGAAAAGCGCGGATGCCGATCGAGAATCAGGTTTCAGTTCTTGCTGGGCTTTTTCGGAGTTAGATCGCAGGCCTGCTTCACTCGGGAGAGATCGAGGCCGGCAGGGGAAAATTCCGCGATTTCGGGGCCGTTTCGGCCGCGGATTTCCACCTTGAAGATCTGAGCTCCGATTAATTCGCGAGTGGTGCCTTTGTCCACGGAGAGAAAACGCCCGCGAATCCAGTTCCAGCCGTGATAACTATGCGAGTCGTCGACGCGTACCATCACTCTCATCTGGGGCTGTCCCCAAAAACCAGGCCGGTTGGGCGGGCCCAGGCGGATACCGGGATTGAAGTCGGTGTCGGTGTGCTTGCCATCCGTGCACATGAGTTGGATTCGCGGCTTGTAGTCGGGATCTTCCTTCAGGTAGTTGTCGGCCAGAAGCTCGAAGCGGACCTTTTTGGCGCCGGTCATCTTGTCTTCGGAGTGAAACACCATCCACTTTCCGCCGGCGCTGACGCCGTCACTCTCTCCCTGATAAGGGCTGAAGGCGACGCTCTGAGCGCTGACCGCCAAGTCGGCCGAGCAAATCAACACCAGGGCGACCAAAAAAGTGATGGCCGAAGCAACTCGTTTTCGTCCACAAAAAAGATTCGACGTTTTCAATCTCTTCCTCCACGCACGCATGATTACTATTACCTGTATTGAACCCTTACGCGCAAACAAAAGTTGCCCGCCCGCAGCGCCGTGGGAACCAAAGACTTGGCGTGAAGCCCGTCCCTGGCCGAAAACCACCACCCCTGGTGGAATTGGGCCATTGCTGCCATGCAACGGTTTGCCCATCCGGCCGCCTCGCCCGCTGAGACTTGTTGAGAACAGTGGGTTAACGAAATTGCCAGCTTTCGGCCGCCAATTGGCCCTCGAGATGCATCCTCTGTGGTGGCGGTTTCCGTATCCCGCGCAACTCTTGGACGGGAACGGGAATCCGGTCAGATAGGGCCGTAATTGGCCGCAGGCTCCGCGATTGAAAGTGCGCCGCCACGCTCGAAGGGAAGGACAAGTTATGAGTAAATTTGGCTGGTTTCAATCCCTCATCGTGTTTGTGGCTTTCACAACTCTGGCTCTCACACCAAATCCGGCGTTTGCCCAACGCGGCGGTCACGGCGGCGGCGGAGGAGGCTCCCACGGAGGTGGCGGTGGCGGAGGTTTCCACGGCGGCGGGGGTGGCGGCGGTTTCCACGGCGGCGGGGGCGGCGGCGGTTTCCACGGCGGCGGGGGCGGCGGCGGTTTCCACGGCGGCGGTGGTGGTGGAGGCTTCCACGGCGGTGGTGGCGGCGGCTCTTATCGCGGCGGCGGTGCTGGAGGTTTCCACGGCGGCGGCCCTGGCGGGTTTTATCGTGGCGGGGGCGGCGGATATCGTGGCGGCGGCTCTTACGGGGGCGCGCGCTCTTACGGCGGAGGTGGATCTTACCGCGGCGGAGGCTTCGGCGGCGGCTCGGCGGCGAGTCGCTACGGAACGGGCCGGGGATCGTACGGCGGGTTCAGCGCGTCGCGCGGCATGAGCGGGGGAAGCCGCGGCTTTCAGTCCGGCCGCAATTCCGGTTCGTTCGGAAATCATTCTTCGAATTTTCATTCCGCAATCAACGACGGACAATGGCATTCGTTCGGCAACGGCGGCAATTCCGCGCGTTTCAGCGGAGGACGCAGCTCGGGAAATGTGGCAGGCTCCAATTTTTCCGCTCGTAATGGGGCCGGGGTGGGAGGCGGTTGGCACAGCTTTGGCCCGTCCAGGGGCGCGGCGTTCGGCGCCGGACAGACTTCGCGATCCGGCTTGATTCGGGGGGGCGCCGGTTTCAACGGCTCGCGCTCCACTTTCGGCAATTCGTCTTTCGCCGGATCGCGCTCCGGTCGCTCCACCTTCGGATCTTTCTCGAACGGGCGATTCGGATCGAACACGAACCTGTTTAGCAACTCGCGCTTCAATTCTTTCGGTGGCAACCGCGGATTTCGCAACCGCGGGTTTGGCGGCCTGGGCTGGCGCGGGAACGGCTACGGATTCGGCCGACGCGGGTATGGTTGGGGCAGAGGCTTTGGATACGGCTACGGTTGGGGCGGCGGCTTCTTCGGAACAGACTTTGGCTTAGGCTGGGGAGGTTGGGGCTTTGGCTTGGGATGGCCGTACTGGGGTAGCTACTGGGGACCGGGCTGGGCTTACGGATGGAACCCCTGGTGGTACAACCCTTACTGGTATGCTCCGGGGCCGTCATACAACTACTATCAGGACTATCCGGACACCGGTTACAACACTGCGCCGCCGTACGATCCCGATGCTGTGTATGGCGACGACTCGCAGGCCAGCTACTCGATCACGCCGAGCCTGGATCCCGGAGCCTTACACTTCAATATCGATGACGGCCCGGGCGACAACGGATTGAACCAGAACAGCCGGCCGGCGCAGCCCGAGGCCACGCCGAACGTTCAGGCTCCGGTGCAGCCGCGATTGGTTTCCACCCAACCGCAGACCTGAGGCAACTCGAGAGGGTGCCCCGCTCAAGCTTTGCTTGGGCGGGGATTTTGTGTCACCCGGGGAAAATCCTGTCACGCTTCGTCCTACCGTTTCCCGATTCTCGGTTTTAGGTCGTGACGAAAGCTCCTTCATACAAAACCCCCGCCTAAGCGAAGCTTGAGCCGGGGCACCCTCGAGTTAGTTCGGCCTACACGGTTACTGGAAGGTATTGCACGCCGCAATCGTTCCGCCCTGAAAGCCGCGCTGGAACCATTCGGTGCGCTGGGCGGAACTTCCGTGGGTGAAAGTCTCGGGGTTCACCGTGCCTCGGGACATGCGCTGGATGCGATCGTCGCCGACGGCCGCTGCGGCCTTCAGCCCTGAATCTACATCTCCGGAGTCGAGCAGGTTGCGCTGCTGCGTGGAGTGTCCCCAGACGCCGGCGAAGCAGTCGGCTTGCAGTTCCAGGGCGACCGATAGCTGGTTGGCGGCCTGCGGGTTCTGCTCTTGTGCGGCCCGCACTTTGCCCTCGATGCCCAGCAGTTTCTGAACGTGGTGTCCAATTTCGTGGGCCAGGACGTAGGCTTCGGCGAATTCTCCCGGGGCGCCGAATCGTTGCCTCAGTTCGTCATAGAAACCCAGGTCGATATAGACCTTTTCGTCTTCGGGACAGTAGAAAGGGCCAGTGGCGGATTGCGCCATGCCGCAGGCGGAATCGTAGGCGTCGCGAAAAAGCACCAGCTTGGCGTGGCGATAGGGCACGCCCTGCGCGGGCAGGACCTGGCTCCAGGTGTTCTGGGTGTCATTCAGGACAAAGGTGACGAAGTCCACCAGGGGCTTTTCCTGTTGATCGCGGACGGGATCGGGCTGACTGACCGCGGTGCCGCCGGTGCCGACCGAGTCGGTGCTTACGAGCGACAGAAAATCGCGTTTGAAGATCAGGCTCAGGATGAACAGGACCACGATTCCGCCCAGGCCCAGGTGGATGCCTCCAGGGCGAAACCCGCCCCCGCCGCTTTCATCACGGCGATCTTCAACGTCGTCGCTGCTGCCGCCGGGTGTCCAGCGCATGGTGCCCTCTCATCTCGTTTTTAGAATTACCGCGCTTGTCGTCGCAGCGTTTAGACGCGCTTCTTTCGCTCCTACGGAGCTGGGCCGTTTGCCGCCCTTTTACCCGGGGCTTACGCCCCGGGCTTTATTCTTGCCGCCGCTCCGCGGCTTTGCCGCTTCGTACCCCCGGCTCTATTCTGGCCGCCGCTTCGAGGCTTTGGCGCTTGGTCGCACACACCGGAAAACTGAGTCAAAATCTGCGCCAAAGTCGGCGGGCGATGGCGCCCGTCCCACACCGCGCTCGGATGCGGCCGGCGGTTATGTTGTTTTGGGTTTGACCAGGTGATAGATGCCGAGCAACACGATGGCGCCGACGACCGACATGATGAAGCCCGCGGCTTGGCCTTCCTGATACCAGCCGATGGCGCGACCGGCCCAGGTTGCGAGAAAAGAGCCGGCGATGCCGATCAGCATGGTGACGATAATTCCACCCGGATCGTTGCCCGGCATGATAAGTTTCGCCACCGCCCCGATAACCAGTCCGATCAGTAGTGTCCAGAGCAGATGCATACAGTTTTCCTCCGGCGCCAGGATGGCCTGGTGGGTTGTGCTTGGCGGCCACCCCTCTTGGCGCGGCGGAAGTATAGCTTAAAACCGGCCTGGACTGTCAGGCCTCAGACCTCGGCAACCCGCACGGCCGCGAGGTCCGAAGTCCGAGGTCTGATGTCCGTGGTCTGAAGTCCCAGGTCCGCTTTCAGGCTGCGGCGGGGATTACCAGTTTCTGGCCGACCTTGATCTTGTCGGGATCGTCCAGGTTGTTGGCTTTGGCGATGACGGGATACTTGTTGGCGTCGCCGTAGAAATGCTTGCTGATCTTGGACAGGTTGTCGCCCGGCTGCACGGTGTAATCCTGCGAGCCCGTCTTAGCCTCGATGTCGTGCTTCAGGTCGGCAAAGGTCGGGTCGACGGCCTTGATGGCGTCCCAGATGCGGTTCTTGCTGGCCTCTGAAACCGCGATGGCTTTCAGGTAAAGCTGGTTGCCATCCAGGTTGAGGTTCAGTAGCTGCGCACCTTCCTGCTGAATCTTGTCCAGAACCGGCTGGTATTTTTGCTTGAGTTGTTCGAATTGATCGGGCATGTGTTTCTCCTCTCAACGATTATTAAACGAAGTAACGCGCCTAGCTTAGGCGCACCGTGTAAATCCGCGGGGACCCCTCGTAGGCCCTTAACCGTATACCCTTCCGGCTGTGCAATACAATCGGGCGGTTGGTCATTCGAAACCATCCCTTTACGACGGCGTCATCCTGAGGGGCTTTAGTCCCGAAGAGCCTGCCCTGAGCGAAGTCGAAGGGATCTGGCGCGCATCGGCACCAAAGCAGGGCGAAGCGGTGTATCTGGTTCACGCCAGATCCTTCACGGCCGGTAAGACGAGAGATTTCAAACTGAGCCTTTGCCGGCCGGTGCGAAGGTGAAGGATCATGAGGTCCCGCAGAGGCCGTTGATGGCAGGCCGTTACTTCAGCGGCATCACCCAAGTTACCATTGGAACTCATATCCGCCGGGCCATTGCTTGGAGCTCGTGATACACTGAGTTTGCGTCTAATACCACGGTTGTGGTGCGGTTGCTCTGGTTTGTACCTGGATTCCCGCCTAATTTCCCTCCGTTTGTCTTCGGCGTAAATAACTGGCAATGCTAGTTGCTGCCCGCCCGGAAGCTTCGTGTGCGCGCCGCGATCGCTTCCGCCAACAGAAAAAGAGAAAAAACAATAATGCAGAGTTTTTCAGAACTACCTATTTCTCCTTATACCCAGGAGAGATTATCGTCCCTTAACTTTTCCATCCCAACCCCGGTGCAAGCCGCGGCTATTCCGCAGGCGCTGGCCGGCAAAGACATCCTGGCCACCGCTCAGACCGGAACCGGCAAGACGCTGGCCTTTTTGATTCCGATCATCGAGCGCCTGCTGCAGCCCGGGAAGCCTGGTTCGGAAAGATCTGGAATCGCCGCGCTGGTACTGGTGCCCACGCGGGAACTGGCCATGCAGGTGGTTGACCAGTACAACGCCTTGCGCGGCTCAAAACTGTCGCCGGCGGCCCTGGTCGTAGGCGGCCTGGCGGAAGGAACCCAGCTGAACGCGTTGCGCCGGGGAGCTCGTCTGGTGGTGGCCACGCCCGGCCGCCTGGAAGACTTTCTCGATCGCCGGCTGATCGCTTTCCAGACCCTGCAAGTGCTGATCCTCGACGAAGCCGACCGCATGCTCGACATGGGCTTTCTGCCCGCGCTTCGCCGCATCGCCAAAGTGCTGCCCAAAGACCGCCAGACCATGTGCTTTTCGGCCACGCTGGAAGCGTCGGTGGTCCACCTGATCAGCGACTACACCAGAAACCCGGTCCGCCTGGCCTTCGGCTCCACTTTGAAGCCATCGGAAAACGTCCGCGTTCAGGCCTTTGAAGTTGCCGCCGACCGCAAACAGGAGATGCTGCATCGCCTGCTGTCGAAAGAAACCGGCCGCTGCCTGATATTTGCCCGCACCAAACGCGGCACCGAGCGCCTGGCCAGGAACCTGAATCGCGAAGGCTTTGCCGCCGCCATGATTCATGGCGACCGCTCGCAGTCCCAACGCACCGCCGCCCTGACTGGATTTCAGCAGGGACGCTACCGCATCCTGGTAGCCACCGACCTGGCCTCGCGCGGCATTCACGTTCAGGACATCGCGCACGTCATCAACTACGATCTGCCCGAAGTGGCGGAAAACTTCATCCACCGCGTTGGCCGCACCGGACGCGCCGGTGAACTGGGCGTAGCCTCCACCCTCTTCGCCCGGGAACAGCGTTCCGAGCTGCACCAGCTGGAACGAACCCTGGGAATCCGCATGGAAAGAATGCAAGCCGACGAGACTCCGTTCGAAAAGCCGCGTGTCCGGGTCCACATTGAACCCAGCGAAGCCTCAGCCCGGGGAAGAATGATTCGCCTGCCCGGAGAAACTCTCCAAGTCCAGCTGGAAAGCTAAAACTCTTCAGGTAGGGGCAGAGCCTGTCCTGAGCGAAGTCGAAGGATGTCCTCACCTGCCCGGCGGAGCGAAGCCCCGCCATCCCGCGAAACCAGACGGAACTTTCAAACGGCGGCCTCCGTAAACCACCCCAGGAGTCGTCATGGCGAAGCTACGCTTGATCTCGATCCTGCTCCTCGCGGCCGCGTCAGTTCGCCCGGCGCCAGCCGATGAGCCCCCGACCGCCGAAGCCGTCATGGCGCGCGTCGCCACCAACCAGGACAGCAGCGAAAAACTGCGCAGTCAATACATCTACAAGCAGCACATTCAGGTGATCTCCAAGAAGCCCAGCGGCAAAGTCCTGCGCGAAGAAACGGCCGACTACCACGTCGTCCCCAAGCCCGACCGCACTGAAAGGACGCTGGAGCAACTCACCGGCCGCTACTGGCACAAGGGAAAGTATGAGACCTTCAGCGGCGAGCCCGTGCCCGAACCTGACAGCACTGACGGCGAGCTGGTTCACGACTTTCGCGAAGACGTCACGAATGAGAAGTCCAAAGACGGCCTGGCCCACGACCTGTTTCCCCTGACCACCGACGAGCAAAAGAATTACAAGTTCCGACTCATCGACCACGAACCTTTCGAAGGGCGCCAGGCCTACCACATCGCCTTCACTCCGAAAGACGACGACGACACCGATTGGGCCGGCGAAGCCTACATCGATGCGCAGGAGTTCCAACCCATTTACGTTTTTACCAGGCTCGCTCAGCCCTTGCCCTTTGGCGTCCGGAAATTCCTGGGGACCGACCTGCCCGGTCTTGGTTTCGCCGTGCACTACCGGCGACAAAACGATGGAGTCTGGTTTCCCACCAGCCTGGGAAGCGAATTTCGTATCCGCGTTCTTTTCTTTTTCAATCGCACCATCACCGTGTCTCTGGAAAACCAGGCCTTCGAGCACACCCACGTGGAAACCAAAATCACCGGGGCGGACCAGTAGTCACGAAACAAGAGGCGTCCTCGCCCGTCTCGCTGCCGCACCAGCGCCGGCGCTCGCGCCCCCATCTTCTTCTTGCCTTATACTGGTGAATCAGGGGAGGCAATCATGGCGAGTTTGCCAGAGGGTTTCGCAGAGCTCAAACAGCGCCTGCGAGCCATGTGGATGGCCGGCGACTTTGGTGAAATCGCAAAGTTGAATTCCCTTGGAGCCGAAGACTTCATCGCACGGCTCCGCCTCAAGCCGGGGACGAAAGTGCTGGACGTGGCGTGCGGCACGGGAAATCAATCCATTCCCGCGGCGCGTGCCGGCGCCGAGGTGATCGGCCTCGACATCGCCACCAATCTTCTGGAGCAGGCCCGCAAACGCGCTGCCGACGAAAAACTGAAAATCGAATTCGTCGAGGGCGACGCTGAGAAAGTGCCGTACCAGGCGGCCCGATTCGATGTCGTGCTCTCGATGTTCGGAGCCATGTTCGCTCCTCGGCCCGAGGTAGTCGCAGCAGAACTGCTTCGCGTCTGCCGCCCCGGCGGCTTGATTGCCATGGGCAACTGGACCCCGGGCGGCTTCGTCGGACAGATGTTCAGGATCGCTGCCGGCCACGTCCCGCCTCCGCCCGGTATGCCGGCGCCTGCGCAGTGGGGAGACGAGAAAGTCGTTACCGAACGCCTGGGCGGAAAGACGCGCCTCGAGATGAGCCGGCAGCATCTGCTCTTCGATTACCCTTTTCCGCCGTCCGAGGCGGTGGCCTTCTTCAGAAAATATTTCGGACCGACCAAGACGACCTTCGCGCGTCTCGATGAAGCCGGGCAGGAAGCCCTCGCCGCCGACCTGACCGCTCACTGGACCAGAAACAATCTGGGCGACGCCAACCACACGGTCATAAAAGCTGAGTACTTGGAAGTCCACGCGACGCTAGTCTGACTCTCGAGGCGGCCTTGGATCCGCCGGAACGCTCGTGCCTGCGTCGGGCTGTCAATCCCCCGACCTCACCCTTTCCCCTTCAACCTGTTCATTCGCCGGACACAATACTTTGGCCCGGCCTGTCCCATTCACCCGGTTCCAACTGCTATCCTATAACTAGAAAGTAAATATCAGGCGCGGGCGACGAGCTCGCGCCTTTTTCTTGTTTGGGCGTGCCGGCCACCGGCAAATGCGGGGACGCGATCACGGGTTTTCCAGTCGCCTTAAAATTGCCCAGGAAAACTCGAAACGGCTGCAGCTCGAAAGGACAAGGTTTTCAGGAACCTGTCCCGTGAGCAGTCGAAGGCTGTTGCCGGCGCGGTCCCATACCGGGCCGGCGCATCCGAAATGCGTGCCCTACCCACGCCGGTCGAGCGCACCTGAAATGTGCGTTCCCCGGAAATAGAAGCGCAGGCCCAGCGCCGGCGCCTCTTGAGTTGGGGCCATGGAAAACAGCGCGGAAGTTCCCGCCGGGCAGCGCGCCGGGCGGGACAGAAAGGGCAAGGCGCAAAAAGGCACTCGCAAACAGCGGGGCGAGTTGGCCGAAATGGGATTCATGTTCAAGGCTGCGGGCCTCGGATTTGGTGTCGCCAAGCCCTGCGGAGACAGTGAACGCTACGACTTTATCCTGGATTCGGGGACGCGATTGTGGCGCGTGCAGGTGAAATCCACATACGTAACGCGCGCCCATAGTTATACGATCAATGCCATTGGCGGAAGCTCGCATAACAAGAAGTCCTACACCGCGGATCAAATTGACATGTTGGTCGCGTACATTGTCGCGGAAGACGCATGGTACGTGGTCCCCATCGAGGCCTTTGCGCCACGCGTGCACCTCAAGTTCTATCCCACAGGGAGCCAGTACGGCGGCCGCTACGAAAAATATCGCGAGGCCTGGGAACTAATGAAGCCTGCTCCAGGAAATCGGGACCTCGACCGCTCCTGGGCCCTGGGAGGTAAATGCAGACGCGCGCGTCCACGCTCGTGCGGCGGCAAGGCAAGCCCAAATGAGTTGGTTTGACGCCCTAAACGTAGCCCGGCCGCGATGCTCGTAAGGCGTCGCGGCGAATTCGGCTGGTGCCGCCGGAATCCAGGCCGCAAAAGTAGGCCGCTATTCCAGACCCAGCTCTTTCCATTTCTTGTCCACCAGGGCTTTGGTCTTTTCGTCCATCAGGATTTCGTCGGGCCAGGGACGGGCAAAGCCCTCGCTGGGCCACTTGCGAGTCGCGTCAATGCCCATCTTCGAGCCGTAATTCGGCAAGCCGCGAAGCATGGTCGAGCGAATCGACCGGCCCCAGCGTGAACTGGATATCGCGCTCCGGATCGATGTGGTTCAGCACTTTCAGCGTGACCTCGCCGAGGTCCTGCACGTTCACGTCTTCATCCACCACGATGACGCACTTGGTGAACATGGCCTGGCCCAGCGACCAGATGGCGTTCATCACTTTGCGCGCCTGTCCGGGATAAGACTTCCGGATGGAAACCATCATCAGGTTGTGGAAGACGCCTTCGATCGGAAGATTGATGTCCACCAGTTCCGGAATCGTCAGCCGCATCAGCGGCAGGAAAATGCGCTCGACCGCCTTGCCCATCCAGCCATCTTCCATCGGCGGCTTGCCGACGATAGTCGTCGAGTAGATCGGATTCTTGCGGTGGGTGATGCAGGTGACGTGAAAGACCGGATACTGGTCTTCGAGCGAGTAGAAGCCGGTGTGGTCGCCGAAGGGGCCTTCGGTGCGGAGTTCGTCGAGATTGACGTAGCCTTCGAGGACGATCTCGGCGTTGGCGGGAACTTCGAGATCGACGGTTTCGCACTTCACCAGCTCCACCGGCTTCTGGCGCAGAAATCCGGCGATCAGATATTCCTCCACGTCGGGCGGGGCGGGGACGATCGCGGAAAAAGTGATGGCGGGCTCGGTGCCGATGGCTACGGCGACTTCCATCTGGCCCGCGGGGCGGTCGCCTTCGGCCAGGACCGCGCCGCCGGAGGTGCGGGCCATGATATCGACCGCGGTGCTGGCGCGAGCTGTCGCGCCCGCGCTCACATTGCTTTGGGCCGCCGCTCCGCAAGGCTTCGCGGTAATGTTCGGCGCCGACTTTCTGGCGCTGCCAGTGCATGCCGGTGGTGCGCTCGTCATAAACCTGCATGCGGTACATGCCGACGTTGCGCTTGCCGGTCTTGGGATCGCGCGTGACCACGCAGGGCAGCGTGATGAAGCGGCCGGCGTCCTTGGGCCAGCATTGCAGGATGGGGAAATCGAGCAGCGAGAAATTGTCGCGCTGGATGACTTCTTTGCACGGGCCGGTAGGCACGGTCTTGGGGAAAAACTTGCCCATCTCGGCCAGCATGGGCAGCATCTTCACTTTGTCGAGAAAACCCTGCGGAGATTTCACGTCCATGAAAGCCGCGGATGCGGTCGGCGACCTGGTCGAGGTTGTCGACCTCGAGCGCAAGATTCATGCGGCGCGCCGAGCCGAACTGGTTGATCAGGACTTGCGATCCGGGATGACCCTTGACGTTCTGGAAGAGCAAGGCGGGGCCGCCGGGCGCTCCGGGGACTTTGCCTTTGACTTACCCGGTCGGCAATTTCGGTGATTTCGAGGACCGGATCCACTTCGGCGCGAATGGTCTTTAGTTCACCGGCGCGCTGCAGCGCCGCGATCCACGCTCGCAAGTCGTCGTAAGCCAAGAGCTTCCCCCGTTTGGAACCCGCAATTATACGGCAGACATCGGGTTCGACCGCGTGCCGCGCCGGACAGGAGCCGTTAAAATGGAGAAACCGCTGGTTGCGAAGAGTGGAGTTCTGTCTGTGGCTGCTATCGAACCGGTGCTGACGGCGCCGCGCGGCCTGGACGAGATCATCGCCGCATTCGGAGACATCTACGCGTATGTCGGGACGGATGGGCAGCTGGAGGCGCGCTGGCAAATGGACTTCCTGGAGCGAGTGAGTTTGCCGTTTCCGCTCCGCCTGTCGTGGACCCCCTCGCGAACCATCCTCCAGATGACATGTCACCGGCGATTGACATCCACTTTTGCAGCGGCCTTCCGGGGCGTTCAGGCAGGCGGCCTGCAGGCGAGGATCGCGAGTTTTGGCGGATGCTTTGCCTTTCGTCCACAGCGCGCAGGCAGCAAGCTCTCGACCCACAGCTGGGGAATTGCAATTGATCTGAACCCCGAGACCAACCCGCAAGGCTCGGCTGGGAACATGGATGCCGGGATCGTCGAGATCTTTCGCCGCGCCGGATTCGAGTGGGGAGGCGATTGGCCGGGTAAGGCTCGAGATCCCATGCATTTCCAATTCTGCACCGGGTATTGAATCTCGGATGCGGCCGTGCTTCGCCGGGAGGACGGAGATGTGTCGCCTGCGGCATGGAGTACTGAATTTCGAGGAGGGTCGCCGCCTGGGTTCTCAGATGATTGGCTTGGAGCGTTCGCTTCGATATAGTTCTTGCATACGATCCAGATCGGGGTGACTGAGTGAAGCGACGCGTGGTGATTACGGGCATGGGCACGGTGAGCCCTAATGGCATCGGGAACGCCGCGTTCTCCCAGGCGATATTGGCGGGGAAAAGCGGGATTCGGCGTATTACGCGTTTCGATCCGTCGGAAATTCCGGTGCAGATCGCAGGCGAGGTCACCGACTTTGACGAACTGGCCTGGGTGGACAAACGGGAGCGTAAGCATGTTTCCCGGGTGTTGCCGCTTGCCCTGGCGGCGGCAACGGAGGCCTTGCGAACGGCAGGGATTGACGCGCCTTCCCTTCCCCTGGAAAAGAAACGACGCTTTGGCGTGATTCTGGGGTCAGGCGGAGGATCGCAGGAGTTCACCGAAGAACAATACCGGCTGTTTTTTCATCAGCAGTACAACAAGATGAGCCTGTTCTGCGTGCCGACCGGCGTGATGGGGACTTTGTCCAGCGAACTGAGCGTGCGTTTCGGACTGCGCGGGCCCAGTCACGTGGTCACGACCGGCTGCACTTCCTCGACCGACGGGTTCGGATATTCGGTCCGCCAAATACAGGCGGGAAGGCTCGACATGGTGTTGAGCGGAGGGGCGGACGCTCCCATCTCGCTGGGCATCGTGAAGGGGTTCGTCCTGATGAAAATTCTCACCGACTCCTGGAACCATGCGCCGGAGCGTGGATCACGGCCGTTTTCCGTGGACCGCGATGGCTTCGTGGTGGCGGAGGGAGCGTGGATGTTTGTGCTTGAGGAATATGAGCATGCGCGCGCGCGGGGAGCCACGATTCTGGCTGAGATCAGCGGGTACGGCTCGACCTGCGAGGCGTTTCATCGGGTGCGGCTGCAGGAATGCGGCGAGGAGCCGGCGAGAGCGATCGGACTGGCCATGAAAGAGGCCGGAATCGGAGCGAATGACGTGCACTATGTAAACCTGCACGGGACTTCGACCCAGCTGAACGATCGAATTGAGACACGGGCCCTGAAGCTGGTGTTGGGCGAACACGCCGGGCAGGTGCCGATGTCCGCTTTGAAATCGCAGATCGGCCATCCGCAGGGGGCATGCGGAGCCGCCGGAGTGGCCGCCACCATAGTCGCCATGCAGAACGGGCAGATTCCCCCGACCCTTAATCTGGAGACGCGGGACCCGGAATGCGATCTCGATTACGTGCCGGATGTGGGACGGAAAAAGGCGATCGAACACGCGGTGTGCAACTGCATTGCTTTTGGATCGAAGAATTCGGCGCTGGTGTTGAGAAATTGCGCGTGAAGCACTGATCGATCTGTCATCCCGACCGGAGCGAGCGTAGCGAGCAGAGTGGAGGGACCTTGTGCTATGGCGATAGGAACGGTCGCCGCTCGGATTTTCGCACCCAGCAGGCTCCCGCGGCACGGCTGGGAAAAACCCACAAAGTCAACTGATCTCACCTTCACGATTCCAGCAGGTGCAGGACCGTTCCCTCCACCTTGGGCCAGGCGTTGGAGCGGGGATCGATCAGGTCGAAGTGTCCCGCAGTGGAAATTTCCAGATAGTGCACGTTCTCGCCCCGCTTTTTCTTCTGCTCGGTATAGTTGCGGCTTAGAAACGGCGGCACTGTGTCGTCGGCGGCGCCGTGAATCAGCCATTGCGTCGCCGCGGGGATCTTGAGCTTCATGGGATCGGCTTCGCGGTAGTGCTCGGGAACCTGGGTTGGATCGCCGCCGAGAAAGTCCACCACCGCGTTGTCGCTGAGATGAAGTTCCCAGGCCTGCTGCAAGTCCACCACTCCCGCCAGAGACATTACCCGCTTGACGGCGGGCTCATGACCGGCCAGGCATAACGCCAACTGCCCTCCGGCGGAGTGGCCCATCACGACTATTTTTGTCAGGTCCAGCTTGTAGCGTTGGCCAATCTGTGAAACGTAGCGGTAAGCGCTGCGCAGGTCTTCGAAGGTGCCCGGCCATCCTCCTCCCGGGTTGCCTACCCTGCGATACTCGACATTCCATGTGGCCAGTCCTCGGACGGTAAGCGCGGCGCAAAGGTGTCCGGCGTGCTTGAGGTCGTATTTCGCGCGCCAGTAGCCGCCGTGGATATTCATCACCAGCGGGAAGGGACCCTGAGACTTTGGGAGACGGAGGTCGCCGAATTGATTGGGGTCGGGGCCGTAGGCGAGATGCGCGTCGGCTGGGGGTGGCGGGATGGTAAAAATATCGTCTGCGGGCATGGAGTGGCAGCTTCTTGCCGAGGGCGTGACGGCGATCAAGAATCAGTTCTTAGTTTTTTCTCGGATTATTGGCCTTTAAGTTTTAGTTTGGATTTGTTTTCTTCAAGAAATTCTCGAAGTTTTTCGGAGGCTTCGAGCAAGCGGGTCCATTGTTCGTAATAGAGGGTCACGGGAAATCGGCCCAGGCCATAGACGCTTACCCCGCCTTTTTCGCTGACCCGGAATTCCAGGCTGCCGCTGCGCCGCGCGCCTTGCTTTTCGAGTTCGGACAGGCGGGCTTTGAGTTCTTCGTATGTCGGTTCAGGCATTGAAATTACCTCGGAAAATCTGGAGCGGGAGACGGGGATCGAACCCGCAACCAACGGCTTGGGAAGCCGCTACTCTACCATTGAGCTACTCCCGCTCGGCAACGGAATCAGGGTATCACTGCGGCGAACCGCGGGGCAACGCGTTCTACTCGATGGGCTCGACCAGGCGGTCCGGCAATTGCGCGACCGTAATGGCGGCCAGGACGAAAACAATTCCGAGGACCTGCAGGGGGCGCATCAGTTCGCCGAGAGCGATGGCGGCAATGACGATGGAGAAGACAGGTTCGAGGCAACTGACGACGATGGCGCGGGTGGGCTCCAGATGCTGCAATCCGGCAAAGTAAAAAGCGAATGGGGCCAGCACGGACACCAGCGAGAACAGCAGCAGGAAAAGCCACTGGGCGGCGGAATAGTGGGCTGCCATAAGCTTCCAGGGAGGATTGACCAGGAGCCAGAACAGGGAGGCGCTGCCGGTGGTGTAAAGCAGTACGATCCAGCGATCGTGGCGGGCCAGGATATCGTGTCCCCCGATGTTGTAAAAGGCGAACGAAAAGGCCGCCAGCAGGGCGGCAAACACGCCGATGGTGTCCAGGCGGAGTGCGCCGCGGCCGAACATGCCGATGACCAGGGCAATTCCGGTCACGGCCAGCCCGACCGCCGCCACGCGCTGCAGCGTGAGTTTTTGCAGCCCGTGAGCGACGGCGTAGATCAGCACCCAGATGGGAGCGGTGTATTGCACGGTGATGGCGGTGGCAACGTTGGTCCTCTGAATAGCCAGATAATAGAAATAGTTGGACGCGGCCACGCCCAGAATGCCGATCAGGCAAAGTTGGCCGAGGTCCCGGGCGGGAAGGCGCAAGCCGGGACGCCTCCGCGACAGGCCCAGAATGGCGAGCAGCACGAGGAAGGAAAACGAGGCCCGACCCTGGGAAAGAATCAGCGGATCGATGGCAGTGACGGCGTGAAGGCCGGGAAGGCGGCCGGTGAAGGCGGCGCGGCCGAGGGTGGCGGAGACTCCCCAGAAGAATGTAGCGGTGGCGATGTAGGCGTAGCCGCGGACGGGTTGGCGGGTTTCGGACAAGGTTGCAGATTACAACAAAAAGCTTGCCGAGCTTTGCTCGGCCGGGCAGGTGGGACATCCTTCGACTTCGCTCAGGACAGGCTCTGCCCCCACGTGATCTGGGGTGCTATCTGCGATTGTCGGTCCTGGGTTCGGGGTGGATCAGGACGCGGAACAGTTCTGGAAATTCCTGCTTGAAACGGATTTCCAGTTCGGTGGAGACGTCGTGCACGCTGGACAAAGGCAAGTCGTCCGCCATGGTGCAATGAGCGGAGACGTAGATGCGGCCGCGCACTCGTTTGATGAGGATTTCATGCATGTCGAGGATCTCGGGGAATTTGGAGGCCACGGCCTTCAATCGCCGCTCCAGCTTGGCGTCATGCACCAGTTCGTCGCCGGCCTCGATGGTGGCGGTTTTTCCGCTTTCGATGTGGGCGAGGATCGAGGAAATTTCGGGGATGTCCTTGCGGATCTCGGCTTCGAGGACGGTCACGCGGTCGTGGGCTTCCTTCAGGCTCAGGAGTTCGTCGAGTTCAAGGTGCTGCTCGACGTGGATGAGCGGCCTGGTATTCGAGCGAGCTGCCGATCTTGCTCATGAAATATTCGCGCAGGCGCTTGTCTTTCCATTCCCAGAAAAGGTAGCAATTGGCAGCCAGGCCATCGCGGCCAGCGCGGCCGGTTTCCTGGTAGAGTTGTTCGATGCTATCCGGCAAGCCAAGGCGGATGACGGCGCGGACGTTGGGCTTGTTGATGCCGAGACCAAAGGCGATGGTGCCGACGAGGATGCGTACCTCTTCGCTCATCCACTTCTCCTGATTTTCGCGGCGCGCCTGGCTGCTCATCTGTCCGTGGTACTCGATCGCCGCGATGCCGTGCTCGCTGAGGAGATCGACGACTTCACCGACGCGCGCCACCGTGGGCGCATAAACAATCACAGTTCCCGTTGCCGCCGCTTTCACTGCGTTCAGAAGCAGTTCGTTCTGCATGTCGCCCTGGCAGAACTTCACCAGGTACCGCAGATTCTCGCGGCGAAAGCTCAGGATCGCGCAGAAGGGATCGCGCAACTTGAGTTGCTCCACGATGTCGTGCCGGACACGCTGCGTGGCGCTGGCTGTGAACGCAGCGATGGGGCGGTCGGGAAAGAGTTCGCGGAGTTTCCTGAGCTGGCGGTACTCGGGGCGGAAATCGTGCCCCCATTCGGAGATGCAGTGGGCTTCATCGATGGCGAAGAAGGAGAGGGGGACGTTCTTCAGCCAATCGGCGGTGCCGTCCATCACGGCGCGTTCTGGCGAAATGTATATCAGGCGGAATTCGCCGGCCAGGGCCCTTTTCTTGATGGCGCTGCGTTCGGTTTCCGCCACGGAGCTGTTTAAGAATACCGCCGGAATGCCCATCTGGCGGAGTTGCGCGACCTGGTCTTGCATCAGGGCGATGAGGGGAGAGATGACGACCGCGGTGCGATCTTCGGCGAGCACGGCCGGGAGTTGATAGCAGAGCGACTTGCCTCCACCCGTTGGCATGACCACGCAGACATCGCGCCCAGCGGAGAGATTGCGTACGATTTCTTCCTGCTTGGGGCGGAAAGTGTCGTAGCCCCAGTAACGCTTTAAGGCCCGGGCGAAATGGTCGCCGGCGGGGCGCGGTGAGGGTATGGAAGCGAGAGAAGCCATGAATGGTCGAGTCAGAAGCTCCTGGATGAAAGAGCAGTATGACAGGAAGCGTAGGAATATTCGCCTTTATTTCGCTATATGTCAAATAAAAAGTAAGAGACGTGGCGGAATAGTTATCAACAGAGGTGAATCAGTTGTGGAAAGGCCCGATCTGGAACAGAGGCACGCGTCAAATAACGTAAGCGAATGTAGATTCACAGAATCGAGCGGCTGGAAGGTGCTCCGCGACTTTGAGACCTGTTTGCATTTCCCCTCCTTCCCAGATGAAATCCACGGCGCTGAGAGCCGGCGCGTGGCCCTGGTCGCGGGTTGTCGTTCCACCTCCCGGGTGACATAATTTCGATTCACAATGAATGGGGCCGATTCGAAGCGGTACGGCCCATTTTCCAGGGGGGAGATATGGCGTTGCGAGATGAGTGGGTTGAAAAGAGGGAAGCGGCCCAAGCGGGTTCCAATGGGAACCGAAACCTATCGCAGATGCATCTGGCGCGCCGCGGTTTAATCACCGAGGAGATGGAATACGTTGCCAGACGCGAGAAACTGGAGCCGGAGCTGGTGCGCAGCGAAGTGGCGCTCGGCCGCGCGATCATCCCCGCGAACATCCATCATCGCAACCTGGAGCCGATGGGGATTGGGATTGCCTTCAAATGCAAGATCAACGCGAACATTGGGAATTCCTCGACGAATTCGGATATTGACGAAGAGCTGAAAAAGCTGCACCACGGGGTGCACTACGGCGCTGACACGGTGATGGACCTTTCGACCGGCGGGAATATTCCGGAGATTCGCAGGGCGATCATCAATGCGTCGCCTGTGCCGATTGGGACGGTGCCCGTCTATGAAGCGATTGCGCGCGTGCGGCGACCGGAGGATTTGACGCCAGAACTGATGCTGGAAGTGATCGAAGAGCAAGCGGAGCAGGGCGTGGATTACATGACCATCCACGCAGGCGTACTTCGGGAGCAGGTGCCGCTGGTGCGGAAGCGGATCACGGGAATCGTGTCGCGTGGCGGCTCGTTGATGGCGCACTGGATGGAGCACCACAAAAAGCAGAATTTCCTGTATGAGCGGTTCGACGACATCTGCAAGATCTTCAAGAAGCATGATGTGAGCTTCTCGCTGGGAGACGGCATGCGTCCGGGATGCCTGGCGGATGCGAGTGACGAAGCGCAATTCGCCGAGTTGAAGGTGCTGGGCGAGTTGACGAAGAAGGCCTGGGAGCACGACGTACAAGTGATGATTGAGGGTCCCGGGCACGTGCCGATGAACAAGATCAAGGAGCAAGTGGATAAGGAAATGGAGTGGTGCTACGAAGCCCCGTTCTATACGCTGGGGCCGCTGGTGACGGATATCGCGCCGGGCTACGACCACATTACCAGCGCGATTGGCGCGGCGATGATCGGGTGGTATGGCGCGTCGATGCTGTGCTACGTAACGCCCAAGGAGCACCTGGGGCTGCCGAATCCGGAGGACGTGAAGCAGGGCGTAATCGCATACAAGATTGCCGCGCACGCGGCGGACGTGGCGCGCGGGCGTCCGGGAGCGCGAGATCGCGACGATGCGTTGAGCTATGCGCGGTTCTTGTTCGACTGGAACAAGCAGTTTGAGCTGTCGCTGGACCCGGCAACGGCCAAGGCTATGCACGACGAGAACCTGCCCGATGATTTCTACAAAGAAGCGAAGTTCTGTTCGATGTGCGGGCCGAAGTTCTGCTCGATGAACATTACGCAATTGGCCGAAGCCGAAGGCGGGAAAGATCAGGCCGAACGGAAACAGAAATTCGTGGAGCTACTGGCCAAAGTACAAGGCGCCGGAGCCTAGCGGAGGCTGGCCAAGGGCGTCTCGGAAACATTTGGAGAGGTGGTTGCGTATTCATAAGCAGAGGCGGACAGGGGTGTCTGCCACGCCAAGGTTGACGTGAAAGGGGTGCGCTGTGTTGACCCTGCTTTCCCTGATTCTTCTGTATTTCCTGCCAACGATCATTGGAAGAGAAAAGCGCGACGCTGCGGGGATCATTCTGCTAAATCTGTTTCTGGGATGGACGGTGATTGGCTGGGTGATTGCCCTCGTTTGGGCCTGCACCGCTGAGCCGTTTAGTCCTGTGAGACTGGTTCCAGTCCCAACTGGCGGGCGGTTCTGCTGCCAGTGCGGAACGTTTGCCTATCCAGACGCGCACTTCTGCGCTGCTTGTGGCCGCACGGTTTGATACGCTGAGGACATCTCAATGCAGCTCGGGTATTGAATCGAGCGGGCCATTAGGGCGATGACCGAATCCAATACACAAAATCTACGGGAAGAATTCAACCGCTGGGCGGAAGCCGGGCGCGGCGAAGGCATGGAACAAGATCACCTGCCGATTACGCTGCCGGTACTGCAGCAGATGCGCCCGGCTCCGACGGACAACGTGCTGGATGTCGGCTGCGGTTCAGGCTGGCTCTCGCGACGGATTGCGCAGATGGTGCCGGAAGGGCGAGTGGTGGGAATGGATGTTTCCGACCAGATGATCCGGGTAGCGCGGCGCACCAGCATGGATCGGGAAAATGTGCTGTACGTGACCGGCGAAGCGGGCGAGATACCATGGGAAGCTAATTTCTTCACACAGGCCATTTCTGTGGAGTCGGCGTACTACTGGCCTGATCCTGCGGCTGGATTGAAGGAGATCTTCCGCGTGCTGCGCCCGGGCGGCAAACTGTGGATCTTGATCAACTACTACCGCGACAATCCGCACTGCCACCAGTGGGGCGCGTTGCTGGCGGTGAAGACTCATTTGTTGCTGGCAGACGAATGGTCGGAACTGTCCAGCGGAGCCGGCTTCACGGGAGTGGTGCGCGAGCGAGTGGTGGACTCGTCGCCATCTCCGGAAACGTACAACGGCCGATGGTTCCGCGATGCCGCGCAACTGCGGGCGTTTAAGGCGGAGGGTGCGCTACTGGTGCATGGCGAAAAGGGCTGAAGAGGAAGCATAGGAGCAATCCCGTGAGCAGGATTATCCGAGTCAAAGCCGAAATCTCGGATTAGGATATTCGCCATGCAACGAGACAACGTTTCTGTGACGTTGGCAGTGGGAGCGGCTCCCTGGCAAAAGACCCTGGCTGCAAGTCTGCTGGAAGCAGGAATGCTTCGGCGGGTATTAACCTCCGGTCCCTACCTGGAGATTCAAGACCCCAACGGCAACGGCTCGTTGGCGGAGATAAAGCGGTTTCCCTCAAACCGAATCGTCAACGGACTGCTGTGGGGAACCTGGAGACGTCTGCCCAAGAGCTGGCGCCCGAGGTCACCAGTGATGGTGACCGTCTTGATGAGGGATCATTTGTGGTCACGCTGGATTCCGCCATGCAGCGTGTTTCACGGATGGATGGGGCAGTCGCTGGTGAGTTTGCCAGCGGCGAAACGGCAAGGTGCGCGGACGCTGGTGGAAAACGCAGGGCGCCACCCGGGGCACTTCCATAAAGCACCATTGGAAGAGTGTGAGCGATTCAAGATCAAACGAAGTCAGTTCAGTCCACTCCTGCCGACGGCTCTGATTCATCGCATGGAACGCGAGTATGAAATCTGCGACCGCATCGTGGTGCCGTCGAACCTGGCGCATAGCAGCTTCGCGGAGTTTGGCTATGCCAGCAAGGCGACTGTAATTTTCCCCGGAGTGGACGAACAATTCTTTTCGCCGCGGCCGCAGCGGTCGGATCCGGAAGCAAAGGGCATATTTCGCGTCTGTTTCGCAGGGCGAGTGGAACTGGCCAAGGGCGCGGGCTATTTACTGCAAGCATGGAAAAGGCTGGCGTTGGCGAATGCGGAACTGGTGTTGGCGGGAGAGGTGCGGCCGGAGATGCAGGGACTGTTGGAAAGTCACGCCGATTCCAGCGTGCGCACGATGGGTTTTGTTACGGCACAGAAGCTCGTGGAGCTCTACCGGGAATCGGACCTGTTCGCTTTTCCCTCGGTAAATGAAGGGCTGGCTCAAGTTTTGTTGGAAGCCATGGCGACTGGGTTGCCGGTTGTGGCCACCGAGCTATCCGGTGCGCGGGACTGCGTAACGGAGGGGAAGGAAGGATTTATCGTGCCGGCGCGAGGCGTCGACCGTTTAGCGGAAGCGATCCAGTGGTGTTATGAGCATCGTGACGAGACAAGGGCGATGGGCGCAGCGGCGCGAGCCAAGATAGAGAACGGATTCACGCTGGATCACTACAATCAACGGATGATAGTGTTCTATCGCGCCGTTGCAAACACAGTTTAATGGAGAACTGCGTGGACATCGCAAGGCCAGGCTTCGGCTCGGCCTGACGCGCGGGACTCGAAGGGAGATAAGATACCCCGATGACCGCGGACCCTGTTTCCGTAACCATTGCCATCGGGGCAGCCCCTTACCAAGAAACCGTGGCGCCGAAGCTGTTATCCGAAGGGATGCTGCGGCAGGTTGTCAGGTTCGTTCCGTACCTGGAACTCCAGGAGCCCAACGGCCACGGAGGCCTGAACAGGATAAGAAGCTTTCCAACCTACACACTGTCTAAGCGCGTTGTCTGGGGGATCTGGCGACGGTTGCCTGAAAAGATGCGGCCGCGACCTCCTATGACGTCGAGCGCATGGCTGGCTGACCGGCTGCTGTCGAAATGGATCGCTCCCAGCCGGATCTTCCACGGTTGCACGGCACTGTGCCTTGCCAGCGTGCGCGCCGCAAAGCAAAAGGGCGCGATCACCTTGGTGGAAAATGCGGCGTGCCATCCGCGGCATTGGAAACAAGTGGAGATGGAAGAGTGCCGGCGGGCGGGCGTGAATAGCCACGATGGCAGCGGAAACTTTGCTGAGAGGCTGGTGCAGCGGATGGAACGGGAGTTCAAGGAATGCGACCGAATCGTGGTGCCATCAGCGGTGGCGCAGAGGAGTTTTGCAGAGTACGGCTACGGGGAGAAGGCAGTGGTAGTACAAACGGGAGTCGACGCGGAACTGTTTTCCCCAGGCGGGGTAGTTTCTATGTCCCCGACATTTCGTGTTTGCTACGTGGGTAGAGTCGAACTCGCCAAGGGAGTGGGATATTTGCTGGAAGCGTGGAAACGCCTTGGCATGCGAGGCGCCGAATTAGTGCTGGTGGGTGAAGTCAAGCCGCAGATGAAATTGCTGCTTAGGAATTACGCGAATTGCGGCGTGCGGACGACAGGGTTTTTGCCCGCACGCGAGGTTGTTCGTTTGTATCGTGAAGCAAACCTGTTCGTCCAGCCTTCGTTGAGTGAAGGCTTGGCGCAAGTGCTATTGGAGGCGATGGCTTCGGGGCTACCAGTGGTGGCAACAAACAGAACGGGAGCCGAGGATTGCATGACGAACGGCAGGGAGGGCCTGATCGTCCCGGCGCAAGAGGTGGAGGCATTGGCCGATGCCATGCTGTGGTGCTACCGGCATCGCGGGGAAAGCCAGGAAATGGGCAGAGCAGCACGCGCGCGAATCGAGAGTCAATTTACGCTCGACCACTATAACGAACGCGTAATTGGCATGTATCGGGTTTTGGCGGGGGAAGCAAGCCGTCCAACACTAAAATCTGGGTCGCCAACGTTAGAGTAGTGTTGTTACAGTGTGGCTATTGGGCGAACAGGTGTCACTTTAGCAGCTGAGAAAAGCGACAAATCTGTCGAGCAGCCCTGTTCTGCTAAATTGAGAACAAGCAACCAAGCGATCCCAAAGCACGGAAGAACCGCAGGCATTCCTTGCGGCAAAACACATGAGTCAAAAGGACGACAAATACCAAGTGCTGGTTGTGGACGACTCTCCGGTCTACCGGAGACTCGTGGAACAGTTGTTGACGAAGGAGCTGTACTCGCTATTGTTCGCGAGGAATGGCACGGAAGCGCTGGAGATGTTTCATGAACATTCGCCGTGCATGGTGGTTACGGACTGGATGATGCCGGATTTATCGGGCTTGGAGTTGTGTAAGCGGATAAGAGCGGACCGGACAAGGCCCTACACATACGTGATACTGATGACCAGCAACAAGGAAAAAGGAAGTGTCGTGAAGGGATTGCAAGCAGGAGCGGACGATTACCTAACGAAGCCATTTGATCCCGAGGAGATGTTAGCGCGGATGGGAGTCGGGCGCAGGATCATCGACTTGCATCGGGAGCTGGCGGCCAAGAGTCTGAGATTAGAAGAGGCAGCACGCACGGATCCACTAACCGGGTTGCCGAACCGGCGCGCCATGGAAGAGTGGGCTTTGCGACAGTTGAGTGGGGCAGTGCGCCACGGGTATCCCCTGTGGGTTATCGTGGGGGACATCGATAACTTCAAGACCATCAACGATACATTTGGGCACGACGCCGGGGATATCGTTCTGCAGACCTTTGCGGCGGTACTGAGGAAAAATACGCGTTCATCGGACATTTGCGGACGGCTAGGCGGGGATGAGTTTCTTCTGGTAATCACGCACGCAGAAGGGGGTGGAGTAGAAGCTACCGTGAACCGTTTCCGTGAGCAATTTGCGGCACTGTCGTTTCCATTGAAGGGACAAAGCGTGAAGGTAACCGCGAGTTTTGGACTGGCAGGTTTCGCCGGAAGTGAAGTACAGGATTTTACGCTGCTGGTTCGCAAGGCGGACCAGATGTTATATGAAGCCAAGCGTGCCGGAAAAAACCTGGTGCGCGTCTCCTTCCCCGAAAACAAAGTGCAAGCCGTGTGATTCACGCGCTGGCCGCGAGTTTACTAAGTATGGTGAGAGTGCGGACGGGAACGGAATCGTTGTGCTCGGACATGTTTGAACGAGGGCCGGAAATCCCGGCGCGATGGTGAAGCGATGCGGAATTGGACCGACGGAGTAGCGGTGGTTTCAGGTGCGGGGTCAGGCATGGGCCGGTGTTTGGCGCAGCAACTGGCGGAGAAGGGTTCGGCACTAGCGCTGGCGGACGTGAACGAGCGGGGATTAGCGGAAACCATGAGTGGGCTGGGGGCAACGAAGGGGAAAGTGACGCGACACATTGTGAACGTGGCGGAAGAAGCGCAGGTGAAGCGATTCGCAGACGAGGTTGAAGCACAGCACGGCCGGGCATCGATGCTCTTCAACAATGCCGGAGTGGCGCTGCTGGGGAATTTCGAAGAGATCTCGCTGGCGGATTTTCGATGGCTGATGGACATTAATTTCTGGGGAGTGGTGTATGGGACGGCATATTTCCTGCCGCTGTTGAAGAAAGAGAGGCAGGCGCACATTGTGAACACGTCGAGCCTGCTAGGATTTTTCGGAGCGGTGGGGCAAAGCGCTTATTGTGCGAGTAAATTTGCAGTGCGCGGGTTCACGGAATCGTTGCATCACGAACTGCAAGGAACGAATGTGGGGGTCACGTGCGTACACCCGGGGTTTGTGCGAACGGCTATTGCGGTGAGTGCGAAACAGGGGGCGAGAGCAGCGTCGGCTCTTCGAGAGGAGAGCCTTGCGCGGTTCAAAAAAGTGGCGCGTACGGCGCCAGAGGTGGCCGCTGCCAAAATTCTGCGCGGTGTTGAGAGGAACAAGGCGAGGGTACTAATAGGTGCGGACGCCTATTTCGTGGATATCTGGCAACGGTTGAAGCCGGCGAGTTACTGGACCTTGCTGGCGAAGCAGTTTAAGGATCCTGTTGCGAAGAAGTAGCGTCGTCTCGCGGGGGTTCGCGCAATAACAGCAGCTAGGCTGGCGACGGTTCCGAGAGCCAGCAATCCAAGCTTCTCTTGACAATCGAGAGGAGGAGCGTATCCTTACTCTAGATTCACTAGAGGAGGGGACTTGGCCGACCAACCCGCGGAGCTGGTGCAAGGCACTCTTGACATGTTGATTCTGAAGACGCTGGCGCTGGAACCCATGCATGGTTGGGGCATTGCGCAGCGCATCCGGCAGATGAGCGGTGGAGTGTTTGAGATTAACCCTGGCTCACTGTTCCCGGCATTTCGCAGGCTGGAACGCGCAGGCCTGCTCGATTGCGAGTGGCGCATCTCCGAAAACAACCGCCGCGCAAAATACTATTCTCTGACAAAAATGGGGCAACGCAAGCTCACGGCGGAAACGCGGGAATGGGAGCGGCAAGTCGCGGCCATCGGGAAAATCTTAGAGGCGGCTTCCTAGGAGGTGAAGCTATGGCACTCTTTCGAAATTTGTCAGGCGGATTGCGGAGCCTCTTCCAGAAAGAGAGAGTAGAGCACGAGCTGGATGAGGAGTTGCGCGATTTCGTGGAAGCGAATGCGGCCGCGAAGATACAGTCAGGAATGAACCGCGAGGAGGCCTACCGCCGGGCAAGAATCGAGATGGGAGGGATGGAAGCGGTGAAGGAAAGTGTGCGCGAAGCGACCTGGGAGTCATTGATCAACACACTATGGAGCGACGCGCGATTTGGATTCCGGATACTGCGGTTGAATCCAATTTTTGCGTTTACGGCGATACTTTCGCTGGCACTGGGAATTGGCGCCAATACCGCTATATTTCAACTGATCGACGCCGTGCGATTGCGGACGCTTCCCGTACATAACCCTCAGGAAATTGCCAGGGTTGCGATCGACGGCCGCCATGGAGCGAGCGGCAGCTTCAGCAGCCGCTACCCCGATCTGACGTACGCTTTGTGGGAGCAGATCCGCGCACGCCAACAGGGCTTTTTCAGCATGTTTGCCTGGGGACCCAGCCAATTCAATATCTCACCAGGCGGTGAAGTTCACAATGTGCAAGGCCTGTGGGTTAGCGGCGAATTTTTTTCGACGTTGGGTGTTGAACCCGTGCTGGGGAGACTTCTAAATGCGGAAGATGACCGCCCGGGTTGCGGGTTGGGGGGCGCAGTAATCAGCAATTCGTTCTGGCAGCGTGAGTATGGGGGCGAACGGACCGTGATTGGGCAAACCTTGACCCTCAACCGTCACCCCTTTCAGATTATCGGGGTGACGCCTGCAGATTTTTACGGGGTTGAGGTTGGACGATATTTTGATATTGCTTTACCTTTGTGCGCGGAGCCAGTGATCAGTGGGGAGAACAGCCAACTGCAAAGCCGAATGGGTTGGTGGCTCTCGGTGATGGGTCGGCTGAAGACTGGCTGGAATATAGAGCGGGCGGGCGCTCAATTGAAAGCGATTTCGCCTGGAATTTTCGAAGCGGCATTGCCCCCAAACTTCAATCCACAAAATACCAAGCGCTTTCTTGAGTACAAGCTGGGAGTATTCGCCGCAGATTCCGGGATTTCAGATTTGCGCGTGAGTTATGAGAAGCCACTGTGGCTGCTGCTTGGCCTGGCCGGCTTGGTACTGCTGATCGCGGCAGCGAATCTTGGCAACCTGATGCTAGCGCGCGCCAGCACCCGTGAAAGAGAGATGGCCATGAGAATGGCGGTGGGCGCAGGGCGGGCGAGGCTGATACGTCAACTACTTGTGGAGAGTCTGCTGCTGGCCGCTATCGGCGCGGCGATGGGCGTAGTGTTGGCCAAAAGCCTGAGTCAAGTGCTGGTGGCTTCCATGAGTACGGCAGACGATCCGCTGTTCATGAACCTGGGGACGGATTGGAGAGTGTTGGGATTTACGGCGGCACTGGCGGTGTTGACTTGCGTGCTGTTTGGCTTAGCCCCTGCATTACGCGCAACGAGCGTGGCGCCAGGAGTGGCGTTGAAGGAAGGTGCTGGGGCGCCAAGCAAAGGGCGTGCACGCTTTGGCTTGCGCCGCGTCCTGGTGGTCTCGCAAATTGCGCTGTCGCTGACACTGTTGGTGGGAGCACTGCTGTTTGCGCGGAGTATGAATAATCTGGCGAAGGTTGATGCTGGTTTTCAGCGGGATGGAATTCTCGTGACGAACATCGACTTCACCACTCTAAATCTTTCGAATCCGGGGCGACTGCAGTTTGCGAATGAACTCGTGAAGCGTGTGCGGGCCATTGCGGGGGTGCAAGCAGCCGCCATTGCGGAAATCGTGCCTTTGAGCGGCAATGGAATTGGCCATGACATTTTGATGGGTGATTCCGGGATACCGGAAGGGGAACCCCCTGTTGGGATATTCAATCACGTGAGCCCCGATTATTTCAGGACGATGAGAACGCCCTTTCTTGCCGGGCGCGATTTCGATGAGCGAGATGTGGCGAATGCGCCAAACGTTGCGATTGTAAACGAATCGTTTTTGAAGGAGTTCCTGAAAGAAGGCAACCCTCTGGGGACTCGATTCCGGGTGCGCCGTATGAACGAGATCTCTGCCCCTTATGAAATCGTTGGCGTGGTGAAAGACACGAAATATAGCGACTTGCGCGAAGAATTCCAGCCGATCGTGTATACGGCCATCGCGCAGTACGATCGTCCTGGCACCGAGGCACAAATCTTGATTCGTTCGAAGCTCTCCCTGTTCGAACTGATCAATTCAGTGAAGAGCCTGACCAATGAGCTGAATCCGAATCTGGACGCCAGTTTTGTTCCCTTTCACAAAATGATTGAGGATGGATTGTTGCGCGACCGATTGATGGCACGGCTTTCCGGGTTCTTTGGGGTGCTTGCCGTATTGCTTGCTGTGATCGGCCTGTACGGCGTGATTTCGTACATGGTGGCGAGCCGACGGACGGAAATTGGAATCCGGATGGCGTTGGGCGCGGGACAACCAAATATCGTGTGGCTGGTTTTGCGCGAGGCGTCGGTGCTGTTGGCGATCGGGCTGAGCCTCGGGACGGGGCTGGCACTGACGATGGGCAGGGCGGCGACGTCGATGCTGTTTGGACTGAAGCCCACGGATGGCGCCACGTTCATGCTGGCTTTGGCCGTGCTATCCGTTGTTGCGGTGGGGGCGGCGTTTTTGCCGGCGCGCCGAGCGGCGAGCATCAATCCCATGGCTTGCCTACGTAACGAGTGAGGCTATCGGCACACAAGACTGATCTAGGAGAACAGAAAAGAACTTAGGCATAGCATGCTCCCGGTGCAGTTTTTGACGTGGGAATGGGTGTGACGGGGGTCTTTGACGGGGTGGAAAAGCGGGGGATATACTGCGAGGCAAGTAAAGACGAGTGAGGACCCGTGGGAGTCATAGACCAACGTTTTGAGAAGAATGTCTTAATTACCTCGGTGGACTACGTATTCAACTGGGCAAGAAAAAGTTCGTTGTGGCCGCTGACGTTTGGGTTGGCTTGCTGCGCGATTGAGATGATTGCGTCGACGACTTCGCGATTTGATATGGCGCGATTTGGCGCGGAAGTTTTCCGGCCGTCGCCACGGCAAGCGGACTTGATGATCGTGTCGGGGACGGTGACGCTGAAGATGGCGCAGGTAATTCAGCGAGTATGGCAGCAGATGCCGGACCCGAAATGGTGCATCTCGATGGGAGCGTGCTCGAGTGTGGGCGGGCCGTTCAATGCGTATTCAGTGCTGCAGGGAGTGGACCGGATTGTGCCGGTGGATGTGTACGTGGTGGGTTGTCCCCCGCGGCCAGAGGCGTTGTTCTACGCGCTAATGAAGCTGCAAGACAAGATTGACAATATGACGCTTGGCAAAGCGACCGACGGAAGTGCGGCTGAAGCCGGAGATGGTGGAAGAGTTCAAGAAGAGCGTGATGGTGGCGCAAGTGCCCGACCCACAGTAAAGAGATTGTTGTCACCACAGAGCTTGATAGACGGCAATGCAAAGGGAAAAACGGCTTATGGGATTTGTGAGGGCGGCGAAGAAGGCGGAAATTCCCGCGGGTACGGTGCGGGAGTTTCAGATCGAAGGAAAGGCCGTGGCGCTGGCGAATGTGGGCGGGAACGATTTACGCGATCAATAATACCTGCTTGCACCGCGGGGGCCCTCTGGGACAAGGGATCGCTGGAAGGGCAAAGTGCTGACTTGCCCTTGGCATGGATGGCAGTTTGATGTGACGAACGGGAAGGCGGTGCAGAATCCGCGGCAGCGGTGGATTGCTATCCGACGGAAGTGCGAGGGGAAGACGTTTTTGTAGATGTGGGAGACTGAAATAGGCGGAGTCAAAGCAACGCCATTGATATTCGTAACTGCTAAGATAATAAAGAAATAAGCAGAGATTGATGGCATGTCTTGAGGCGTTGATCTGTGGGTTTTCCACTGCAGAATTCCGCCTATCCTTCACATTTTGTTTGGTTTTCGTCTAACTAACGTGTATATTTCAGCCGAATCTGGGGCCGATGGCGACCGTGACCTCTCAAACACGACATTATTGGATCTTCAGCGCAGACCCACATCACTATCACTGGGACACCTTATTCGTTAAAGGTAAAGAGATGTGGCACGGAGCGGCGGGGAAAGCCTGACGCTATCCGGGCGTTGAAACAGGTGAGAAAGGGCGACCGGGTGATGTGTTACCACTCTGCGCCGGAACGATCGTTGTATTCGATTGCGGAAGTGACACGGGATCCTTACCCCGACCCCCACGATAGGAAAGAGAAGAACCTGGTGGCGGATTTGCGGGCATTTGAGAAATTGCCCAGGCCGGTATCGCTGCTGGAGATGAGGGCCAATACGGCGCTGCGGAAAATGAAGCTGCTGAAGAATGTGAGGCTGCTTATCTCGTCGATTTCCGATGAAGAATATCAGGAATTGCTTCGGATGGCAGGAATTGTGGCCACACCCGGAGTGCCGCTACCCTGAATAGGTTGGCGGCGGCAGAGAATGTCCGATCGGCAATCCTACTTTTCGCAAACCATTTGAACAAGCTCCATGCGAGTGGTGCGTCTGAAGTAGAAGAAGGCAGCACGACCAAGTAATCCTTCAAAGAGATTCGTTAGTGGTATCGGAGTCGAGGAGGGTTCATGCGCGGAAGCAATTCGGTGGATGCTTGGGTTGCTGCTGAGTGGAATGTTCTCCTGCGCGATGGCCGGGGAGTGAAACAGCCACTGTTGGTGCAGGGGCCAACGCTTGAGCCGGACGGAAATTGTGTTTGCGTATGGGGGATATTTGTGGAGCGTGTCGAGGGATGGTGGTGCGGCGCGGCAATTGACGACGGGAGGTCATGAAAGCGATCCGGTATTTTCGCCGGACGGAAAATGGATCGCGTTCAGTGCGAATTACGATGGCAACCGCGACGTGTATCGTGATCCCGGCGGCGGGCGGAGAGCCGAAGCGATTGACGTGGCATCCGGGACAAGATGGGGCGCTAGGCTGGACGCCAGATGGGAAAAGAGTCGCTGTTTGTCTCCGACCGCGACGCGTATGCGGATATGACGAAGTTGTATACCGTGCCGGTGGAGGGCGGGGTGGCGGAAGTGTTGCCGATGTGGCGAGCATTTGAGGGCGAGTATTCACCGGACGGGGAGAAGATGGCGTATGTCCCGAACTTCCAAGTGGCAACAGGCATGGAAACGATACCGAGGCGGACAAACGACGCCAATTTACATTGTGCGGCTGAAGGATCTGCAACTGGAGAAAGTGCCGCGGGAAAACTCGAATGATTCGAATCCGACATGGTTCAAGGAAAAGGTGTACTTTCTGTCTGACCGAAATGGGCCGGTAACGCTATTCTCCTATGACACAAAAACGAAGAGTGTAAAGCAAGAAGTAGAGAACAAAGGTCTGGATTTCAAGTCGCTCTCTGCGGGGCCGGATGCGCTGGTATACGAACAATTCGGGGGAATTTATCTGTACGATCCGGCGAGCGGGAAACCGAAGCAGGTGCACATCATGATGGCGGCAGATCTGCCGGATACCAGGCCACATTACGAGAAAGTGGCAGAGCAGCATTCAGAACGCCGGGATCTCACCGACAGGAGCGCGCGCGGTGTTTGAAGCACACGGGGAAATCCTGACGGCGCCGGCGGAAAAGGGTGACATTCGGAACCTGACGCGGACCGCAATGTGGAAGAACGGAATCCGGCATGGTCACCAGATGGGAAATCGATTGCGTATTTTTCCGACGAGTCGGGGGAGTATGCCCTGCATATCGTGGATCAATCCGGGCTGGGCGCAGTGAAGAAGATCAACCTTGGAAATCCGCCATCTTTCTTCTACAACCCGATATGGTCGCCGGACAGCAAGAAAATCGCGTTCAGCGACAAGCGGCTGAACCTCTGGTACGTAGATGTGGAGAAGGGGACGCCGGTAAAAGTGACCACGGAGCTGTTTGAGGACCCATCGAGCGCGATGAATCCCGCATGGTCCCCCGACAGCAAGTGGCTGACGTACACAAAGTTTCTGGAGAACCATTTGCACACGGTGTTTGTGTACTCCGTCGAGAGCGGAAAGGAATCGCAGATCACAGACGGAACCGCGGATTCGAGGTTCCCGGTATTCGACAGGAATGGAAAGACACTGTACTTCGCGTCGAGTACGGATGTGGGACTTACGAATGCCTGGCTGGATCTCTCGAGTTACCAGCACCCGCTAACCAGGAGCATTTACGCGGTAGTTCTGAAGAAGGGTGACCCGAATCCGGTGGAACCGCAGAGCGACGAAGAAAAAGTCGCGAAGAGCGAAGAGAAAGGTAAGGAAACGGGCAAGTCCAACGAAAAAGAGGCCGATCAGAGTAAAGAGAAGGGGGCTGAGAAGAAAGAAGACGAGAAAAAGGATCAGCCGCCTGTGGTGACGATCGACTTTGAAGGAATTGGACAACGGATCGTGGCGCTGCCGATTCGCGAGGCGAACTATGTGGGATTGGAGCCGGGGAAGACGGGAATTCTATACCTGGCGGAAACTGCGGATGTTCCGCGATTCGAGGACCCGCCCCTGGTTGCGGTGAACAAATTTGATTTGAGCACACGAAAGACAGAACCGTACGTGAGCGGAGTGAGCAAGTTCGCCGTATCGGCAAACGGAGAGAAGGCGTTATTCAAGCAAGGACCCGCGCCGACGTCGCCATGGATCATTGCCGCAACCGCGGCGGCACCAAAGCCCGGAGAGGGTGCGTTGAACCTCGGGGAAATGGAGGTATACGTCGATCCGCGGGCAGAGTGGGACCAGATGTACAAAGAGGTCTGGCGGATTGAGCGAGACTTTTTGTACGACCCGAATCACCATGGACTGAATATTCCAGCGGCAGAGAAGGAATATAGCGTGTACCTGGCGAAGCTAGGAGGCCGCGAGGATTTGAATTATTTGTTTACGGAGATGTTGGGGGAGATCACTCTGGGGCACGTGTTTATCGGCGGAGGTGACATTCCGAAGCCGAAACAGGTGAAGGGCGGACTGTTGGGAGCGGATTACCAGGTGCAAAACGGACGCTACCAGTTTGCGCGAATCTATAACGGGGAGAATTGGAATCCGGATTTGCGTGCGCCTCTGACGCAACCGGGCGTTGAGGTGAAAGTTGGCGAGTATCTGCTGGAAGTGAATGGTAAGGAGGTGCGGCCACCGGCAGAAGTGTACAGCTTCTTCGAAAACACAGCGGGAAAGCAGATCAAGATCAAGGTGGGCACGAATGTAGACGGAAAGGACGCGCGGGAAGTGACAGTGGTGCCGGTGGATAGCGAATTTCCGTTGCGCAATCGAGCGTGGGAAGAGGACAACCGACGGAAAGTAGATGAACTGAGTGGGGGGAAGCTGGCCTACGTGCACGTCCCGGATACTGCAGTGGGTGGTTACACCAACTTTAACCGTTTTTACTATGCCCAGGTGGGGAAACAGGGCGCGGTGATCGACGAACGGTACAATCACGGCGGAGAGATAGCTGACTACATTATCGACCAGCTGAAACGGCCGCTGAGGAACTGCGCGATTTCGCGCGAAGGTGAAAAGTTCTGTTCACCGTTGGCGCAGATTTACGGTCCCAAAACAATGGTGATCAATGAGATGTCGGGATCCGGCGGCGATGCGCTGCCTTGGATGTTCAAACAAGATGGCCTGGGGCCGCTAGTTGGAACACGGACATGGGGCGGACTCGTGGGTATTTATAACTATCCGCGGCTGATGGATGGAGGTGGTGTGACTGCACCGCGAGTGGCGATTTACGGTCTCCATGGAGAATGGGAAGTGGAGAATCAGGGAGTGGCGCCAGACATCGAGGTGGAGAACGATCCGGCCTCGGTGGCCGCGGGGCGCGATCCACAACTGGAGAAAGCGGTGCAGGTGACCCTAGAGGCATTGAAGAAGAATCCGGTGGTGATACCGGATCATCCGCCCTATCCGAACTATCATCAGAAGTGACTCAGGATCTGCCGGCGGCGACGCACATCGCTCTGGACGCCATCTTTTGGCGGAAGTAGCCGTCAGGAAAGACAGCGCTACATTTGAGAATGAAGAGCGTTGAGTCTTTAAGTGGCTAAAGCGACTTGGAGAGCATCCAAGTCATGAGCTCGGGTTCGCCATAGGCGTTGTCCCAGGAATTGTGACCAACGCCAGGATATTCGGTGTAGCGAACATTGCCGCCCGCGGCTTTGATCGCTTCGTTGAGTTTGCGCGAACCATCGACGGGCACAACCGGATCAGCCCCACCATGGAAAATCCAAACGGGAGTCTTACCGATTTTAGCAGCGACGTCGGCGTAGCTCTTTGGATCATCCGCATAGGCAATTTTGGCCAGCTCGGGATGCTGTTGGCGAAGATGCTCAGGCAGAACGATGCCGCCGCAGATGGGAACAATAGCCGCAAATTTGTTGGGGTACTGTACTGCGATCATCCAACTGCCATACCCTCCCATAGAAAGTCCGGTGAGATAGGTGCGCTTGGGGTCGCCCTTGAATTCCTTGGTGGCGGCCGAGAGAGTAGCGAGGGCCAGTTCAACCATGGCTGGCTCAGACCACCAGAGATCCGTTTTACATTGCGGCATGACTATGATGGCGGGGAAGCGAGTGCGGTCTTTGCGGACAGCGGTGCCGATGCCGACCTGGGTTTGCATCAGCCCATCGGAACCACGTTCGCCGGCCCCGTGCAGGAAGAGCATGATCGGCCATTTCTTGCTGGAGGACCAATTCTCGGGGAGGAAGACTTGATATTTGTAGCTGGCGTTCTGAACGGTGAGAGTGCGATCCAGGAAGCCAGTATCCGGTTTCCTGGCCAATGCGGGCGAGATCATTGCCATGGCAAATGCAAAAAGCAGCAGGGGGCGGAATCGACGGCAAGACACGGTCACCTCCAAAACAGAGAATCTACCACGGGACAGGGAAAAAGCGTCAGTAGCCCACCGTGTGATAGGGTGAACGATTAAGGAAATATGCCAGAACTTCCAGAAGTCGAGACTGTGGCGCGGGGCTTACAAAAAGAAGTGGCGGGAAGGCGCATCCTGAGCATAACGATCGGCAAGAGCGATTTCATTGATAATCCTGCGGAGATCGAACGGGAAGTCCCGGGACGGTATATTCGCGAGGTGCGGAGGTATGGAAAGTTTCTGCTACTTCGGCTGGCAGCCGCAGAACAAATAAGCCCAGTGGAAGATGAATCGGCGCTGCTGGTGCACCTGGGAATGACGGGCATGTTATGGCCCCGCCCAGTGAGCGAGCCGCACTTGAAGCACACGCACGTGGTAATGCTACTTGACGACGGGAGGGAGTTGCGGTTCATCGACGCGCGGCGATTTGGGCGAATTGCCTACCTGGCAAAAGAGGTGCTACAAAAAGAATTGCAGCGTTTTGGGGCCGATCCACTTGAAGTCGGGTTTGAAGAATTTCAGAAAAGGATGGTTGGGAGACGAGCGCGCGTGAAGGCGCTGCTCTTGGACCAGAAGGTCTTGCGCGGGGTCGGGAACATTTATGCTGATGAAAGCCTTTGGAAGGCGAAAATCCATCCGGCGCACTGGGGGGCGCGGCTAACCACAGTACAAGTGAAAAATCTGTACCGAGCACTCCAGGAAATTTTACGAAAGGCAATCGTGCTGCGCGGGTCGTCAATTTCAGACTTTCTTGGCGCGGATGGCCAGCCGGGAGAATATCAGCGGCACCATCGTGTGTACGATAGGGAAGGAAAGGGCTGCGTGCGATGCAAAACGCCGATTCGCCGCGCGATCGTGGCGGGGCGAAGCAGCTATTTCTGCCCAGACTGCCAGAAGGCTCCGCGAGGATGGAAGAAAGCGCCGAAACGAAGGGCGAAAGAACCGGGAGAATTATGAGGGCTGTCGTTCAACGCGTGAGCAGAGCAAAGGTGACGGTTGAGGGTCAGGTCACAGGAGAAATCGGACCGGGGCTGATGATTCTGCTTGGCGTTGGGAAAGAGGATAATCCCGCAATTGCGAAGACGATGGCAGAGAAGGTGGGGAATCTGCGAATTTTCGAAGATAAGCAGGGAAAGATGAACCTGTCGCTGTTAGAGGTGAAAGGAGCAGCGCTGGTAGTTTCGCAGTTCACGCTATATGGAGACGCGCGCGGGCAAAGACGACCTAGTTTTATTTCGGCTGCTCCGCCCGAGCTTGCGAAACAATTATATGAGGAGTTCTGCGAGGCGCTGCGGGCCGTGGGAATAACGGTGGGAACTGGAATTTTTCAAGCCATGATGTCCGTTGAGCTTGTCAATGAGGGGCCGGTTACAATCCTGCTTGATTCGGACAAAGCCTTCTAGCCAAGGGCAAACGATGCGTGCCGGAGCCGAGACATGGGACGTCACTCGTATCCTGCGAGAACTTCGGCGCCTGGGTGAGAAGCGAAACATGGAGGGAATGGCGCGGTTTGGAATTGTGGCAAAGAACGTTTTCGGTGTGTCGAAGCCAAAACTGGATCGGCTGGCCCGTAGAATTGGGCGGAATCACAAACTGGGGCTCGAGCTATGGGAAACTGGCAATCATGATGCACGAATCCTGGCGGGAATGGTGGCGGAAAGAAAACTGATCACGAGCCGGCAGATGGACCAGTGGGTGCATGAATTCGATAATTGGGATATTTGTGACGGGACTTGTTGCCACCTGTTTGTATTTGCCAAGCCTGCATGGCCGAAAGCATACTCCTGGAGCCGCCGGAAAAAAGAATTCGAGAAAAGAGCAGGCTTCGCCCTCGCGGCTTTTTTGGCCTGCCACGACAAGAATGCGCCCGACGTGAAATTTCAGGAGTACCTGAAAATGATTGAGCGTGAAGCATGGGACGAGCGAAATTTTGTCAGGAAGTCGGTGAATTGGGCGCTGCGGAATATTGGAAAACGAAACCTGACATTGAATCGGGCGGCAATGGCTAGTGCAAAAAGGATAGCGGCGCAGAACTCGCGCATGGCGCGGTGGATTGCGGCGGACGCGATGCGGGAATTGACAAGCGACGCGGTGCAGAAGCGATTGCACCGCCGCGGTAAGTGAAAAGACATGGCGCCAAAAAAAAATGGATGAAAATGAGCCGTGCGAGGGCGAGGGATGCGGAGAAAATAGCGACCTATCCGGACAACTGGGCTATCCCACGTCCGGAAACGCAAATGATAGCGCGATTAAAGGGCGTGCTGAAAGACAGGGATGGGATTGTTTCGTCGCAGAGATAAAAGAGGAAGGGGTAGTGGGGTGGGTGCATGTAAGCATGACGCCATTGCTGGAAGTGGAGCGGCGAGCGGAAGTGAATGGGCTGGTCGTGGATGGACGTATGCACAGCCAAGGGATCGGGTGGCTGTTGCTGGAAGCTGGGGAGAAATGGGCCAGGAAGAAGAGTTGCAAGGGAGTTTCGGTACGCTCGAATGTGATCCGCGAACGAGCGCATGGATTTTACCTGCGCCACGGGTACGAGCACTACAAGACGCAGAAGGCCTTCCGGAAACCCCTCTAGGTCACAATGCCAGTTTACATATCCAGGAAACAGTGCAGGATGGGGCTGGATAAATATATCGTGATACGATATAGTGAAGATATGGCCGAAAAGATCACCGCAGACGAGTACCGGGCACTGGCCGAGCTTCGCTATCGCATCCGGCGATTCCTACAGGAGGGCGATGACACGGCGCGGCAGGCAGAGCTTGAACCGCAGCAATACCTGTTGTTGCTGGCGATCCGCGGCTTGCCGGAAGGCCAGGAAGCCACCATACGGGCGCTTGCGAAGCGGTTGTCTTTGCGCCATCACAGCACTGTGGAGCTGGTGGACCGCATGGAAGCGCACGGGTACGTGAAACGAACGCGAAGCCGGGAAGACCGCCGTCATGTTCTGGTTTCGCTGCAGCCTCGTGGAGAAAAATTGCTGGAGCAAGTGGTGCAGAAGCGAATTATCGAATTGCGATCAAATGGAAGGGCCTTGGTGGAAGCAATCAGCGGGCTTCTGAATCGAAGGCAGTGGAAAGGATTTGCGAGGAACGATTAGTAGATCAGCGGCAAAAACCAGGTAAGGCGAAAAAGTGTGTGAAAGAGAAGCCAGTGCGCAAGCAAAGAAATAGTGCAAGTAGAGCGCCTCACCCACGAGAGGCGAACCAGCGTGGCGAGAATTGGGAGATTTCACGACCACGTGGCGGGTGATTCCCATTTCGCTGCTGGCGATGGGGATCGGCGTGTTCTGCGCTTTTGTGGCGCTGGCGCTGCTGCGGCTGATTGGACTGTTCACGAATCTTTTTTATTTCGGGCGAGGTGAGCAGCGCGCTGGTGTCGCCCGCAGGCAATCACCTTGGATGGTTTAGCGTGCTGGTGCCGATTGGGGGAGCGCTGATCATTGGAGTGATGGCGCGGTATGGATCCGAACGGATTCGAGGACACGGAATACCGGAGGCCATCGAAGCGATATTGATGAATGGAAGCCGCGTTGAGCCGAAAGTGGCGTTGCTAAAGCCGCTTATCCTCGGCGATATCGATAGGGTCGGGCGGCCCGTTTGGAGCGGAAGGGCCGATCATCATGACGGGCGGCGCGTTCGGATCGATGATCGCGCAATTATTCCATTTGACTGAGCGCGGAACGCAAGACGCTTTTGGTGGCGGGAGCAGCAGGAGGGATGTCTGCAACATTTGCTTCGCCGGTGGCGGCGGTGCTGCTGGCAGTGGAGTTGTTGTTATTCGAATGGAAGCCAAGGAGCCTGATCCCCGTGGCGTTGGCCAGCGCGGTGGCGGCGGTGGCGCGACGATACTTATCCTGGGATTTGGTCCGTTGTTTCCTGTGCCGGAACATCCGCTGTTTATTGGGCCGAAGGGGTTGCTGGGATGCGCGCTTGTGGGAATTCTGGCAGGGTGTTTGTCGGCACTGCTGACGTTATCGGTATATGCGGCGGAAGACGCATTCCAACATCTGAAAATTCATTGGATGTGGTGGCCGGCAATCGGCGGATTGGTGATTGGGTTAGGCGGAATGATTTTTCCGCAAGCGTTGGGAGTTGGCTACGACACGATCGGCGGGCTGCTGCAGGGGAGCGTGACGACAAAAGTAATTCTGGGCGTATTGCTGGTGAAATGGTTCATCTGGGCGGTATCGCTGGGATCCGGAACATCGGGAGGTGTATTGGCGCCGCTGCTGATGATGGGCGGAGCGCTGGGCGGATTGGAAGCGATGTTTCTGCCTCACGAGGGAGCAGGATTTTGGCCGCTCATCAGCATGGGGGCGATACTTGGCGGGACGATGCGATCGCCGCTGACGGGAATCGTGTTTCGCGTTCGAACTGACACACGACGCGAACGTATTTTTGCCGCTGCTGGTGGCGGGAATCATCGCGCATGGTTTCACGGTACTAACGCTGAAACGATCGATCCTGACGGAAAAGGTGGCGCGACGCGGATACCACTTGAGCAGGGAATACAGCGTGGACCCGCTGGAGTTACTTTATGCGCGAGAAGTGATGCAGAACAGAATATCGTGGAGCTGCATGGAGAGTTCACGATTGAGCGAGGCAGAACGAATGCTGGAAAGTAATCTTCACGATGCACAGAGGCTGCTTCCGGTGGTGGATGCGATGAGAAATTGGCTGCAGGGCGTGGTGATGAGGAGCGAATTGCATCGAGTGCGTCGCGAGTCGGATGCGAATGCGCGATTTGCACCATGAGAGAGAATCGTGAAAGAGGTAACGGCGGAAGTATATGACGGATGAGACCACTGCGTGTGGCGGTATACCGGATGGCGGAAAAGGGAGTGACGAGGATGCCGGTGGTGGAACGAGAAACGCGGCGACTGCTGGGAATGATTTCGCTGGAAGATTTACTGAAAGCGCGGACGCGACATCTGGAAGAAGAGCGGCGGCGGGAACAGATTTTGCGGTGGCGCTATTTCAACCTGAGGGACCGCAAAACTCGCCGAACGTCGCTCCCAGACAAGCAGTAAAGGAAAGCCTGATACCTTGACGGAAGAACCAAATATGCGGGATGAGAAAACGGAAGTCCTGGTGGTAAGCGCAGTCTGGCGCAATGGGTAGCATTCTTGACGGACCGCGAGGAACAAGTGTTCCTGGTCCTCACGTTGTTGATTGGCGCGCTGGTGGGCCTGATGGTCGTGGCGTTCATCGTGGTGACAGAGCGATTCGGCGCGAGGCTGTATCCGGTGGGGAGCGCGCCGTGGAGGCGGCTCCTGGTGCCCGCTGCGTGGATCGATGACGATGGGGTATTTGCTGTTCCGATTTTTCCCGGATGCACGAGGAAGCGGAGTACCGCAGACGAAGGCGGCGCTTATTTGCGCGAGAAGGGCCGATCACGCTCTCGCACGGTGTTCGGAAAATTCTTCTGCACGTCGGCGACGCTGGCTTGCGGAATTCCGCTGGGGCGCGAAGGTCCGGCGGTGCAGGTGGGCGGGGGGATCGCTTCGGTGCTGGGGAGAGCGCTGGGGTTGCGGCCGGAGACGGGTGAAAGCGCTGATCCCGGTGGGAGCAGCAGCCGCAGTGGCAGCGGCATTTAATACTCCCCTGGCAGCGGTATTGTTCGCACTGGAAGAAGTTGTGGGGGATTTACACGCGCCCGTATTGGGGTCGGTGGTGCTGGCTTCGGCAACGAGTTGGGGTGTACTGCGGTTGATACTGGGAAACGATCCTCTATTTCAGGTGCCGCAATACCAATTGGTGAATCCGTGGGAGTTGGTAGTTTATACGGTTGCTGGGAGTGGCAGGCGGACTGGTCTCTGTGGCGTTCACGCAACTGCTGCTGAGAGCGCGAGCATGGTTTGCGAAATCTGCCGAGAAAAACGGTGTGGTTCCAGCCGCTGGCGGGAGGATTGCTGATCGGCGGGATGGGCTGGTTCGTGCCGCAGGTGATGGGAGTGGGCTACAAGTACGTTGGCGACGTGTTGAACGGAGGAATGGCGCTGAAGCTTTTGGTGACGCTGCTGGCGCTGAAACTGGTGGCGACGGCGATCAGCTATGCATCGGGAAATGCGGGAGGAATTTTCGGGCCGAGCTTATTTCTGGGAGCAATGCTCGGAGGAGCGATTGGAAGCTGTCGGCCCACACATCTATTTCCGCAGTATGTGGCGACTCCCGGGGCTTACGCGCTGGTGGGGATGGGGACAGCGTTTGCGGGAGTGGTGCGAGCGCCGATGACTTCGGTAGTGATGATTTTTGAGATTACGCGGGACTATGCGGTGATCGTTCCGCTGATGATTTCGAACCTGGTCAGCTATTTTGTCGCCTCGCGGCATTGCAGCGGAAGCCGATTTACGAGTTGCTGGCAGAGCAAGATGGAATCCACCTGCCGCACGCGGAGAGTCACGCGGAACGGAGCCAGCGGCAGGTGGCGCAGAATCATGCGACCTGCGACGGAAATGCCTGCGCGCGGACGAGACGCTCGAAGAAGCGGTGGAACGAGTGAGGAGAGCGCAGGAACATACCTGGATCGTCAGACGAACGCGAGGAGTGCTGGGGTTGCTGAATCGCGTAGGAACTGGAAAAGGCGCGGATTGGGGAAACCGAGTATGAAAGCGTGTCGGGGATCTGGTATCGATTGAAGGGAGTTTCCGCATGTACATGCCGACCAGTCTTTCGATTTGGCGCTGGATCGGATGGGGGCCACCAGTCTGGACCTGATGCCAGTGGTGAGCCGGGCGAATGTACGCGAGATGTTGGGAGTGGTGAAGCTTTCGGGATGTGTTGGAAGCATATGGATTAGGCGGAAAAGTAAGCAAGGCTAGAAGCGCGCCGCCGCCCCCGCCACCAAAGCCACCGCCGGAGAAGCCGCCACCACCGCTGAAGCCAGAGCCTTCGGAGCTGCGAGGAGCGGAGGACATGACGGTGCCAACCTGGGTGCTCATGCTACTGAGATTGCTGGCAAACATGCTGGGATAGAAATCTGCGGGCCATAAGCGCCCTGATACCACTGCGGCGGCTGGGTATAGATGCCCTGGAAGGCCTTGCTCCAGTTTTTCTCGACGCCCAGGGCCATGGCGAAGGGAAGAAATTTTTCAAACATTTCGGGAGTTTTGATCATGCGGTTGAAGCGGTCGGCTTCCACGTGATCGAGAAAATCCTCAAAGCCCAAGATCCCTTCCAGGGCTCGCGCGCCCGGTTTGCGTGCGGGCGGACATAAACCAGCCAAAGCCGCAGATGATGATCACCGGTGAGAATGCCCGCAAGGATAAAAGGCAGCGGAGCCATGCCCATATTTGCAGGCGAGCAGTCGCCGCCCCAGACGAGGATGATGCCAGTGACGACGCCGAGAAGAATGTAGTTGGACCGCACGCTGTCTGGGCGCTTGGCGTAGTAACCTCTGCCAACGAGCGAACCGAAAATGGCGTTTTTGATGGCGGGAATGTCTGGTGTAGAAGCGGTTGTGGAGCTCGGAGAGAGAAACGGCATCGCCAGCATTGCCGGCGGTGAAGATGCCACTCGAGAGTTGCTGTTCGTGAGGTTTGAGAGCAGTCCACTCCGCGCGAGATTTCTTCAGATGGAAGACGATATTCGGTGCTGTGCGTGAGGCCGAGGAGATGATCGACTTTCTTCTCCTCGATGACGAGATAGCCGCGGACGGCCAGGTCGACGATAGAGGCGGTGATATCGCGCATGTCGACGGAATTATCGATGAGGGTGCCAACTTCGCCGGGAGAGAGCTGGTCGGGCGGCTCGTATTGAGCGGCGATGGGGCGAAGGCGGGGATCGCGGCCCTTGTTCCACCAAAGATGGAACATGACGAAGAAAGCGAAGAAGGGAATGGCGATGAGGCCAATTGCTGCGAAGGTAAAGCCAGAGTATGTCGAGCGGCAGTGGGCTCCTTGAACACGCCTTTATCGCAGGCAATGGCAACGGTGAGGCCCTCGTGGATGCCGAGAGGGCTGGTGGTGTCGACGTCGACGCCCGTGCCGTTGATTTCGGCGGTGGCATCGTGGCCCTTGGAATGATACGCGCCGGTGTAGGCATTGGCGCGGAGATTTGTGACTTCGCCGGGGAAGACGATGTGAGCGCCAGCGGATTCGATGGGAACGTTCCATTCGTCGCCGGTGATGTTCCAGTAGAACTCATCGTGGTCGTCGAAGAAGCGAAGGGCGTCAGAGACGACGTATTCAATGGAAATGGTGCGAGTGGAATTGTCGGCATTGGGAATAAAGATTTTGAGTTTGCGGTACTGGCGCTCGCGACTGGATTCATAGCGAAGAGGCTGGCCGTTTTCGTCGCGAGATGGATTTCACGTCGAGGAAAAGAGGTGTAGTTCATGCCGCCGGGACCGGCGTATTCGACGGGAATGGTGCGATAGATGCCGTGCCAGGGACCGCCGATGAAATTGGAAGGTGATGTTTTCGGTGACATCGACTTTGCCATCAGGCGTGATGACGATGTCGGAATAAAACTTCTTTAGTTGCTGTTCATTTGGTGCAAAGGCGGAAGCCGGACAAAGCAAACAGCCAACGCGGCGCGGAAGAAGACGAGCCAGCGAGAGATCGTGGTAGGCAAGCGCATGACGTGGTCGGAGGTCAGGATCAGGCCGTGGGGGCGGCCGGATTGCCGAAGCTGACTTTGGGAGTTTCGCGTTCGCGCAGCCAGAGCCAACTTCGAAGAACTCGCGCTGCTTGAAGCCGAGCATGCCCGCAAAAATGTTTGTGGGGAACTGCAGGATTTTGGTGTTGAGGTCGCGAACCACAGCGTTGTAATAGCGGCGGGCGTTCTGGACGGTGTCTTCAATGTGAGAGAGGGAATTTTGAAGGGAGGTGAATCCCTCGATGGCGCGAAGTTGCGGATAGGCTTCCGAGAGAGCGAAGAGGCTTTTGAGAGCGCCGGAGAGCACGTTTTCGGCCTGGGCTTTGTCGGCGGGCCCGGTCGCGGTCATGGCGCGATTGCGAGCGTTGATGACGGCTTCGAGAGTGCCCTTTTCGTGCGCAGCATAACCTTTCACGGTTTCGACGAGATTGGGAATCAAGTCATAGCGACGCTTGAGTTGAACGTCGATATCGGCCCAGGCGTTGTCGCATTGAACCTTGAGGCGAACCAGGCCGTTGTACATCCAGACGACAACAAGAAGCAGGGCAACGATAACCACAACAATGAAAGCGAGCATGGGCGAACCTCACGGGGGTCAAACACAGAGACTGATTACGTCTTCACTATACGTTCGGGGGAGGGGCAAGTAAAGAAGACAAGCACGGGGTCCAGGAGAAAGGAAGAGGAGTAGAAAGAGTGGAGCAAATGCATGTGAGCTAGTTGTGGAATCGTCGACATCGAGTTAAAGGAGAGCGTCAATCCGGGGGGTCTTACTTATCGTATTAAGTAAGCCTCTGTAATGATATCTTTAGCGTGTCGTTTATAATTGATATATGCTCTGAGTTGGGACCGCTCTCCCCTAACCCATTGTTGAGCGTAAAGGCGAAGCCCCTATTGTTGATGCCGAGTTGACCGGAACCCTGGATAGTATGGTTGACGTCGTTGATGAGCGTGTCAGAGCCAGTAGCGAAGATGCGGTTGTTGGGGCTACGGCAAGTTCTTGCGGTACCAGGACTGGGCAGTCATTGCTGGCGCGCGAACTCTGGCGATTCAAGATTGCTGCGCAGCAGTGAACGCGCCTTATTCTTTGCCGCAGTCATCTGCGCGGGAGTGAGTTGCTGTTCGAGCAATTGGAGCGTGGCGTCGCCGCGCGAATCGCCCTGAAGAGTCGCGACCGAAAGCCAGAGATATGCGGATTGCAGGTCCTGTCGAGCACCGCGTCCAGCGGCCAACATGGCACCCAGCATAATGCAGGCACCGGAGTGTCCTTGCAGCGCTGCTTTCTGAAACCAGGAGAAAGCCAAGGACTCATCCATAGGAATACCTGCGCCGCGGAGATAGAGATCCGCTAGATTGTATTGCGCCTTGGCCACGCCCCGTTCCGCTGCTTGGCGATACCAACGTGCCGCTTCCGTGTGATCCTGGTTCACGCCCAGTCCTTGATCGTAGAGATAACCAAGATTCAATGCGGCGGCCATATTGCCTGAATTCGCGGCGGCTTGGAAATACCGGAAAGCTTCAGCGTAGTCCTGCGTCACACCGCAACCTCGGGAATACAAGATGCCGAGATCGAAGAGGGCCGGAGAGTAGCCCTTTCCGCCAGCTACGTGAAACCAGTAGAGCGCGGTGCCGGCGTTGGGCGGAGTGCCCCAACCGGCGAGGGATGCCACAGCCAAGTTCACCTGGGCGGCGACAGAGCCGCGCAGCGCTTCCTTTTCCAAGGTTTTGTATGCCTCTGCCTGGGCATGGAGATTCATCGATGATGGAAAGTTGTCGACCGCTCCGCGGGTGTTTTGATTACTCGCACTCCGGAATGATGGCTCCTCCACGGAGCTAACGCGAACGGAGTTACCTTCACGGACAATCAGCGCCGAGAGATCGGACGGTGTACAGGCCGGTGGGGCAAGATTTTCCTTTTGTTGGGCTGGAAGCCTGGATGGGCCGATGAAGGACAAAAGTATGGCGAGAAAACAGAGGCCTGGGAAGCGGCGAACGCGCAGAGAACCTAGGATTGTAAGTATGTTGTGCATGATAACCCTCCTGAGGGGCACACGAATAGAGAATGACGGGAAGAGCGCACCCGGCGGTAGGAGTTCTACCGGTAGGTGTTCTACCTATATAGCTAGACGTTCGACTTGTCAAAAAGTTCCGTGAAAAATGAAGGAGCTCCTATTCGTAACGAAGGGATGTGCTGGGGTTGACGCGCGTGGCACGATGGGCTGGAATCCAACATGCGGCCAGCCCGATAACGAGGAGCAGGGCAACTACCAGGGAAAGGATCAAAGGATCGTGGGGGTAGACACCCCAAAGTTGGCTGGCAATGACCCGGGAGAGTGCAAAGCTGGTGACAAAGCCGATGGCAATGCCCAACAGAAGCAATTTAGACCCGCCACGGAGCACCATTTTCACGACATCGATAGATCGCGCACCGAGTGCCATGCGGATTCCAAACTCGTGAGTGCGCCGGGAAGTGCTGTAGGCAATCACACTGTAGACGCCGACGGCGGCCAGAAGCAAGCCAATGACGGCAAAGAGGGTGACCAAGCGAAGGGCAAAGCGAGGCTGAGCAAACGTAAACATGTCCAGGTAGTAGTTCAAGGTTTGAGCCTGGGCCATGGCCGCGGTCGAATCCGTTGCCCTGATTTCCCTTGCGATATCTTTGACGAGAAAAATGGGATCCCCGGTGGTGCGCACCATAAGGCAACGTGAGCCGAAGCCAGTGACGTTATAGGGAATCCAGAGCTCAGGCTCAGTGGCTTCCTGCAGGCCCTGGTTTCTGACATCCGGGGCAACGCCAATTACTTCAAACCAGGAATCCTTGACCGGATCGGGGATTTTCTCTAGCTCGTCGATGAAAATACGCTGCCCAATCGGATTTTCGTTGCCAAAGTATTTGCGTCGAAAAGTTTGATTGATAACGACGAGCTTACGCGCGTCATGGACTTCAGCGAGTGAGAAGAAACGACCGTCAAGAAGTTGCATGCGAAGGACTGAAAAATAGTCTTCACTGACGAGCTGCACAAGGCTGCGCCACTCTCCGGAATGGGATTTTCCAGAAAGCTGAACACCGCTGCGCCACCCGCCGAAGGGCGGCAGCGTGCTGGATTCCGCGGCATAGGTGACCCCAGGGAGGGATTGCAGACGAAGCAAGAGCGGCTGAAAGAAGGAAGTGAGTTGGGTGGCGGTTTTGTAACGCGTTGGAGGCAGCGGGAGACGTGCCCAGAGCACATGGTCAGACTGAAAGCCCAGTTCCACAGTTTGCAGGGCCATGAAACTGCGCATAAACAGTCCCGCCGTGAACAAAAGGGTGAGTGATAGAGAGACCTCAAGAACAACCACGGCATTGCGAGCACCGCTGCGACCACCAGAGACTGCAAGACCTTTACCGGAATCTCGCATGGAGTCGGAAAGGTTGCAGCGTGAAGCTTGGAGGGCAGGGAAGAGTCCGAAAAGGAAGACGGTACCCATACTGACGATCACAGTAAAAAGAAGTACCGTGCCATTCATCTCGATTACGGTCTCCGAAGCGACGGTGAACTGCGGCATCATCGCGGAGAGCATGTGCACTCCTGCCCAGGCAAATAAGATTCCGAGAATGGCGCCTCCCCCGGCCAGAAGGGAACCCTCCACCAGCAATTGACGGATGAGACGGATGCGACTGGCGCCCAGGGCGGTTCGGACGGCGAATTCTTTTCTTGCGCGTAATGGCGCGGGCGAACAACAGGTTGGCTACGTTGCCACAACTGATGAGCAGAAGAAGTCCAACAGCGCCGCAGAAAATGAAGAGCCAGTTGCGGAATTGCGGAGAGACAACCGCGTAGGGGAATCGTGTGACCTCAATAACAAACCGCTTTGGATAGTCCTTGGGGTATATCGACGATAGGCGTTTCGCGATTACATTAAGGTCCGCTGCGGCTTCGCGAGGGGAGACGCCAGGTTTGAGATGGCCAATAGCGCCCCAGTAGGCAGGGAATGGACGACCAGGCAAGGTGGAAGGGGTGACCGGATCGCACGGAATCCAAAGGTCGATGCCGCCCCAAGCGAAGCGCGGACCGGCGATACCGACCAGCGTGCGAGGGACTCCATTCAAGGTGAAGCTTTTGCCGATCAGAGCAGGGTCAGCACCGAACTGTGCGACCCAAGTGGCATATCGCAAAACGAAGACAGGGAGAGCACCCGACTCGAAGTCAGAGGGTTCGAGGTTGCGGCCCTGATAAGGAGCAACACCCAGGAGTTCGAACGAGCCGGGAGTGACATAGTTTGCGCCGAGGCGGAGATTGCTGTCACCGTAGGTGTATACGACGTCGTCTTCTGCGTTGCCGATGAAGGCGTCGAACACATGATTCTGGTGAAGGTAGTCTTGAAATTCGGAGTAAGAGTATTGACTGCGACCGCGCTCCTGAACGGGATCGTCGAGACTATGGACGTCCATGACGACGAGATTGCGCTGGTCCTTATAGGGGAAAGGTTCGAGGAGGGCATTATCGACCACGCTGAAGATTGCGGAGGACGCACCGATGCCAAGGGCAAGTGTAAAAATAGAGATAAGGGCGAAGCGACGATCTTTAGCCACGCCACGGAGCGCGAACTGAAAGTCTTTGACCAGAACATCCAAGTGATGCTTCCAGCGGGCCTCACGGCACTCATCCTTGAAACATTCGATGCCCCCAAATTCTAGTTTCGCCTGGCGGCGCGCCTCATCGATGGACATTCCTGCGGCCATGTTGGCATCGACCAGTTGCTCCAGGTGAAAACGGAGCTCGGAGTCGAGCTGCTTTTCGGCCAGTGGAGTGCGCCTGAAATGGCGAATCCAACTCATGGACAGACTCCTACTCCGCAGTACGGAGAATCAGCGCTACGGCCTCAGAAAGCTGCTCCCAGTGCAGCAGCTCAGTTTCCAATTGTTTTCGCCCCTTGCGAGTAAGCGTATAAAATTTGGCTTCGCGACCGGTGTCCGTATCTTTCCACTCGGCATCGAGCCAGCCGCGTTCCTCCAGGCGGTGCAAGGCGGGATAGAGGGAACCTTGAGGCACCTGAAAGAAATCGCGAGAGATCTGCTGAATGCGTTGAGAGATGGCGTAACCGTGAATGGGGCCTGCAGTGACGACTTTAAGGATGAGCATGTCGAGAGTTCCCTTCAGGAACTCGGCTTTTTCTGAGGGCATATTCTACACCTAGTAGTACTACCTGTAAGTCTTCTACTTATGAGCGGATGTACGGAAAATGTCAAGAAAAAGAGCGCGGACCTCAGTCGGTACCGAGAGTGACGGGTAGGGTGGTACGAAAGACCCGATTGAATAGTGCTACCGTCCATTGACTTGGGTTCGCGCGCTGTGTTACGGATAGGTACGCTTTTTTGCGCTTGGTGAGGCCGCAGCGGCGGTCAAAGAATGGCGCCCGAGACCAAACACTTGGAAGTCACTCTGGAGACTCATGTCGAGAGCGTAAATCTCGCAGAGGAGATGTGTCTGCGAGTGGCAGAAGCGGCAGGGTTTAGCGAAGATGAGTGCTACCGTATCGGAATGTCTGTCCGCGAGGGCGTGATCAACGCATTCCACTATGGAAACCAGGAGAAACCGGACAAGAAAATTCACCTGGGCATCGATCTAACGACCGACAAGATGGTGATTCACGTCATGGATGAGGGAAAGGGATTCCGCTTGGCGGACGTACCGGATCCTCTAGCGGAAGAGAACCTGTTGAGCACTTCGGGCCGGGGCATATTTTTGATGCGCACGTTTATGGATGAATTCAATGTGGTACCCGGACGCACGGGTGGGGCGGAGATTATAATGTCAAAGAAGTTACCCTTTCCCGGTGAAACCCCAAGTAACGGGAACAATGGAGCTTCGAAATCTGGTGCGCCGCACCAGGAAGCTTAGGAAGACTCATGTCAGCCCTATATGCCACCGTACGCGAGGATGGAATCATTACCGTGGTTGATTTGAGCGGTCGAATTGCGCTCGGAGAAGGCAGCGCGCTTTTGAGGAAAACCATCCGCGATTTGCTGGAGCGTGGGCGGAACAAGATCATCCTCAATCTAGGCGATGTGACCTATATAGACAGCTCTGGGATCGGCGAACTCGTGAGTGGCTTCACCGCTGTTCGCAACCGGCAAGGCGAATTGAAACTGTTGCATCTGACTAAAAAAGTGCACGACCTTCTGCAAATCACCAAGCTTTTCACGGTATTTGATGTTTACTCCGACGAGGGCACGGCTGTTAGAAGCTTCCTCTAAACGATAAGCCTGAGATACTAGGACCGAAGCAGTCGCAGTTCTCACTGCGCGAAATCCACCATCACCCGTAATTTCACACAAATCTGGAGTTGCAACTCACCCGATCCGGCCAGCGAGAGGCTTGAAACGTCGCCTCAAAGTGAGAATTCAAGGCCCGAAATGACAAAATGGGACGTGGCACGCCAAACTAACCTGAACTCTACCAATTTCAGCTTGGCCACTTTCTTGCTTTCCATTCTGGTAGCAATCATCAACCAAGAGCAGTCCTAGGTCCCCGTCAGGGAGTATTTCTAGACCTGTAGCTGAAGTGACCCTCGCAAATGGCTGTTGGGGAGCATCCCCGGGGAACATATTATGGAAGTTATTGTTGGTTTGGACGTGGGGAGCGTCAGCGCCAAGCTTGCCGCAATATGCATACCTCGAACATCTGACTCGAAGCCCTTTCAGAGAGAGAGCTCCGCTTTCTTCCTTGCGAGCCATGAATTAGAGCAAATTGCCGAGGCTCCCGTCCTTCTTTCTTTATACCGCCGGACGTTTGGAAATCCTGTTCAAACAGTGAACGACCTCGTGGAAGAATTCCTTGCAACTTTTCCCATTCGGCCAAGGATCAAGGGCCTACGCGTAACGGGATCAGGAGGGCGACTGGTGGCGGAAGCGCGAGACGCCCAGTCAGAAAATGAGTTCAAGGCCATCGCGTGCGCGGTGAGCCGTCTCTATCCGCATGTGCAGACCGTGTTTGAGATTGGGGGTGAGAGTTCCAAGTATTTAAGGCTGGCAGAAGGCCGCAAGTTCCAGCAGGCTACCGGTTCGAATGGGAATACCTATGCGACGGGAATTCTGGACTACTCGACGAGCGGGGACTGCGCCGCGGGGACAGGTTCGTTTCTCGATCAACAAGCCACACGCCTGCAATATCGCGTCGAAGAAATCGGAGAAGTGGTGGCGCAGGCGAAATGCGCGGCGCGAATTGCGGGACGTTGTTCGGTGTTTGCGAAATCCGACATGATCCACGCGCAGCAGAAAGGCTATTCGACGGAAGAAGTGTTGAAAGGTCTTTGCGAAGCGGTGGCCCGAAATTTCAAAAGCAACATCGTTCGCGGAAAAGCGGTTAAAGCGCCGGTTGCGCTGATTGGAGCGGTTTCGCAGAACCGCGGCGTGGTGCAGGCACTGGCAGAAGGATTTCGACTTAAAACGGAAGATCTGTTCGTGCCACAAGAATACGCGTGGTTGGGAGCAATCGGGTGCGCACTTCTAGAACGCGAACAGAAAAATGAGGCCGTTAATCGGAAGAGATCAACACCCCTGCGAATTGAGAAACCGGATGAAAAAGGCAATAGCCACCTGGGACGCTTGTCTCTCGAGAAGGTATTGCTGCTGCGAGATCATCCGGAAGCCTCGCGGACCGAGGCTCTGCCGGGCTACGGTGAAAAGACTTCCACGTATCTTGGAATTGACATCGGCTCGGTGAGCACGAATCTGGCGTTGCTCGATGAGCGTGGCCGTCTGCTCCACGGAATTTACTTGCGAACCGCCGGGCGTCCCATTGATGTAGTGCAAGAAGGCATGCAAGAAATTGACCACCTGTTTGGCAAACGAATTCTGATACGCGGCGTTGGCACCACCGGTTCCGGTCGTGAATTGATCGGAGAGTTGGTTGGTGCGGACACGGTGAACGACGAAATCACGGCCCACAAGACGGGCGCGATGTACGTACACGAGAAACTCGTCAAGAACAGAGCAACGGCGGAGTTTGATGGCGCGAATGAGTTTGCCAATGTGGACACGATCTTTGAAATTGGGGGGCAGGATTCCAAGTTCATCTCGATCGATAATGGGGTGGTGGTGGATTTCGCCATGAATGAGGCTTGCGCCGCAGGAACGGGATCCTTCCTCGAAGAACAAGCCGAACGCATGGGTATTCAGATCAAAGATGAGTTCGCTATGCAGGCCATGGCGTCGGAATCGCCGGCGCGGCTAGGTGAACGCTGCACTGTATTTATGGAACGGGATGTGACCGCGTGGATGCAACGGGGTGCCAGCATCAGTGATTTGGCGGCGGGGTTGGCGTATTCGGTTGCGGTGAATTATCTGAATCGCGTGGTGCGGGGGAGGAAGATCGGCAAGGTGATCTATTTCCAGGGAGGCACCGCTTATAACGATGCGGTGGCTGCGGCTTTTTCCCAGTTGCTGGGTAAGCGAGTCATTGTGCCGCCGCACAATGGCATTATTGGAGCGATCGGCATGGCCCTTATCGCGCAGGAAGTGACGCGAAGCAAGGAGCATGTGCAGCAACGGCTTGCGGACTGGTGTGAACACGGGCTTTGCCGCGGCGGCTGTTGCCGCGGGCGAAGCGCATTCTAACGGCGGACACATGACCGTTACGAGTGAGGTTTCTTCAATTTCCACATTCCGCGGATTCGATCTGAACAAGGCCAGTTTCCAGACGCGCGAGTTTGTGTGTAAAGCGTGTTCAAACTACTGCGACATGAAAGAAATCACGGTAGAAGGGCGGAAAACATATTGGGGCGATAAGTGCTCCGACAAGTTTAGAAAACGCGCGCGCACGGAACGCCAACCGATCATCTCGGACTTAATGAAATTTCGTGATCGGCTGCTGAGAGAAGGCTATCGCGAGCCTGGTCCTGGGAAAAAATCAGGCAAGCTACGCGTGGGAATCCCCCAAGCCATGTTTTTCTACGACCGATTTCCTTTCTGGCGGACGTATCTGGAGAGTATCGGGTTCGAGGTGGTGCTTTCAGGAGTGACCGATCATAGAGTGGCGACGCAAGGAGCCGAATTGAGCCTGGCGGAACCGTGTTTCCCTGTGCAGATCGCCCACGGTCACGTGGATGCCCTGCTGAAGGGCACGGAAGAGCACCCGGCGGTTGATTTTGTACTATTGCCGAACGTGATCGATATGGAAGCGCCGGAATCGCCGGTGGCGTCGCAACTTTGCCCCTGGAATCAGACGCTGCCATATGTCGTGCGCGCAGCGCCAAGATTCGAATCATCTGCCGATCAGATTCTGGCTCCAACGATTTATTTCCGGGCTGGGCGCAAGCATGTCAAAAATCAGTTGGCGCATTATTTTGAACAGTATGGTGTCAACCGGAGGGAGAGCGATGCGGCCTCGGAGGCTGCATTCGCCGTTCAAAATGGATTCGCACAGCGGTTGATCGAAGAAGGCCATAAGGCCTGCGCCACTCTTCGCGCAACCGGTCAACCCGCAGTGCTGCTAGTGGGCCGGGCGTACAACCTGTACGATCGCGGTGGGAATTGCGATATTCCGCGTAAGCTCCGAGATTTCTACGGCGTCAACGTCCTCCCCTCAGACTTTCTTCCTCTAGACGATCATCCGGTCGATGATCTTCACTCCAACATGTTCTGGAATTCGGGGCGAAAGATCCTGGAGGCAGGCCGTTTCGCCAGCCAGCATCCGAACGTGCACATCATTTATATTACGAATTTCAAGTGCGGACCCGACTCCTTCATCAAGCACTTCTTGCGCGATGTGGCGGGCCTACCGTACCTGGTTCTGCAATTCGATGGGCACGGCAACGATGCCGGCTACCTGACGCGATGCGAGGCGTACCTCGATAGCAAGGGGCTGTTGCGATGCACAGACAAAAATTAAGAGCTTCGCGAACGGTACCTCCAACCCACCCACTTTTTGGCAAGAAGACCTACCTTCCTAGAATGGCGGAAGGCAGCGCGAGGGCCCTGGCCGCGGTGATTCGTTCCCTGGGAATCGACGCTTGCGTTACTCCACCTTCCGACATGCATAGCCTTGATCTAGGAGGGAAATTCTCAAGCGGAGATGAATGCTATCCCCTAAAAATAACCATGGGTGATTATCTGCGCGCCTTGGAGTTACCGGGTTTCGATCCTCAGAAGACAGCGTTCTACGTGCTTACCGGGCAAGGTCCTTGCCGCTTCGGACAATATGCCTATTACCTGAAATCGGTTCTGAAGGAACTCGGCTATCCGGACATTACGGTTTACATGCCCACGACCGAAAAAGGCTATAGCGATTTCGGGGAGGCTTCTTCTCTCTATACGCGAGGTGCCTGGCGGGCCATCGTCTCCGCTGACATTTTGATGAAACTGCTGCTAAAATCGCGCCCCTACGAAATCGCAAGCGGCGCCGCGGACGCTCTCTATGAGGAAAGTGTTGAAGATCTTTGCCGTGTGCTGGAGATTTCATACCCGGACGACGGCACGCAATTGAAAGAAGTGCAGAAGTCGCTTTTGCGTGCGCGCAACCGCTTTCGACAACTCCCGGTGCAATTTGAGCTCGGCCGCCCGCTGATTGGAATCGTGGGCGAGATATTCTGCCGCCTAACAGAGTTCAGCAACAATCAATTGGTGCGCCGTCTGGAGGAAGCTGGCGCCGAAGTGTGGATAAACGATATTGCCGAATGGATCTGGTACATCAATGTCGATCAGATTCGCCGGATGAAAATCAAAGGGAATAGTATCTCCCTGGAAGCTCTCAGTGCACGCGTTCGCACCTATATTCAGCACAAAGATGAGCATGCGCTGATTGCGATCTTCAAAGAGGATTTTCAGGGCTACGAAGAACCGCACGACATGCGGGTTATTCTGGATTTTGCCGAGCCCTACCTACCGGCATCCGGCGTGAACGGGGAAATGGTGGTGAGTGTGGGGAAGAGTGTCTATTTTGCCCGCAAGGGAGTGGACGGCGTGATCGACATCAGTCCCTTCAGTTGCATGAACGGAATCGTCGGCGAAGCGGTTTACCCTAAGGTGAGTCGCGATAATGCGGGCATTCCCATCCGCAATTTCTATTTTGACGGGACGCAATCGGATCTGGAGCGCGATCTGGGAATTTTCGTCGAGCTTGCCAAGTCTTACCAACGCAACAAACCGTGGCGCCGGCAACCCCCACTCATTGCCCCATCGGTCTCGGCCTGAGATTTGACTCTTAAGCCAGGCAGAATTTAGCGCAAGAAGCGTTTCTGCGGCACAATCGAGTCATGGGAACCAGCGCAGACACGTCGTGGATTAGCGAACAAGCGCGCGCGATCGGCTTCGACCTTTGCGGCGTTGTGAGTGCTGAAAGCTTTCCCGAACTGACACGCTATGAAGAATGGTTGGAACGCAATTACGCTGGGCATATGGAGTATTTGCGGGATCCTCGACGACGGAATCCCTTGTTGGTGCGGGAGGATCTTCACAGCATCATAGCCTGTGGTCTGAATTACAACACCGCACATCCCTATTCCATTGAGGCTGCCGCAAGGCCACAAATACGCGAGCCTCGAGGGTGGATCTCGCGATATGCATGGGGAGCCGACTATCACGAGGTGATGTGGGAGAAATTGAATGCTCTTAATGATGCGCTGCGCGAGCGCTTCCCGGGGATAACCTATTCGCGGGCTTATGCTGATACCGGTCCGGTAGCGGAACGAGTGTTTGCCAAGCATGCTGGACTAGGTTGGCTGGGGAAGAACACCTTACTGTTAAATGAAACGTTGGGGTCGTGGATTTTTCTCGGTGTCATCCTTACTTCCTTGGAGCTTGTGCCAACTCTGACACGAGCAGAAAGTCCACCGGCGGATTTATGCGGCAATTGCCGGCAATGTTTGGATGCGTGCCCTACCGGCGCTCTCGTGGAACCGTATGTCATGGACGCGCGGAGGTGTATTTCCTATTTGACGATCGAGCTTCGAGGCAGCATACCCCGGGAACATCGCCAGGCGATGGGCTGGCAAGTATATGGCTGCGACATTTGCCAGGATGTCTGTCCGTTTAACCGAGATGCGCCCAGGACGCAGAACCCGAAGTTTCAACCGCGCCGGACCAATTCGCAGGAGTGGCTCCTTGAGCCCAGCCTGGTGTGGCTGGCAGGGCTGAATGAGGAGGAATTCCGTAAAGTGTTCCAGGGAAGTGCCATCAAACGAACCAAATGGAGAGGACTAGTTCGGAACGCCTGCATTGCCTTGGGGAACGTGGGGCTCTCGCGTGAAAACAAGGGTCACGATACCGCCGTGAAACTGCTTGAGCGCCTGGCAAACTCGGGAGATCTGGTGATCGCGGAATCTGCCCAATGGGCGCTATCCCGCATCCAATAGAAGCAAAGCAGGACTGGTACAAGGACCAGAATACAGGTTCTCACTGGTTGAGCACTTGTTGGCCAGAGGGCTATAATCTGGCGGCAAGCCGAATTGCCCACCGAAGCTGAGGAGCTCCCATGGACCGCCGGAAGTTTCTTGTGAACAGTGGCTTTGTCGGTGCGGGCTTACTTGGGGCGGGGAAAGCCGCGCCAAGTTGGCTTCCTGCTGGACCTAGGTCGGATTCCAAATCGTATCTCAATATGGAGGACAAACCCGTGGCATTCACACTGCCCCCCCTGCCGTACCCATTCGACGCGCTGGAACCCTACATCGACGCAAAAACGATGGAGATCCACCATGACAAACATCAAGGCGCCTATGTGAACAATCTGAACAAGGCCCTAGAGGGTCATCCGGAACTGCAAGGCAAGTCGCTCGATGACCTGTTGAAAGGACTGGACTCGCTGCCAGAAAACATTCGCACGGCCGTCCGGAACAATGCAGGCGGCGACTGGAATCACACTTTGTTCTGGGACTTGATGAAGAAAGGAGGCGGAGGCGAGCCCAAGGGTGATCTTGCGGGTGCGATCAATTCCAGCTTTGGATCCTTCGCCGGTTTCCAGGAGAAGTTCAAAGCTGCAGGGCTTGGCCGGTTCGGCTCAGGCTGGGCGTGGCTGTTGTTAAAAGACGGCAAGCTGGTGGTCGATTCGACGCCGAACCAGGACTCACCCCTTCTGGCGGGTGGCAAGGCGGTGCTCGGCGTTGACGTATGGGAGCATGCCTATTACTTGAAATATCAAAACCGGCGGCCGGATTATATCGATGCCTGGTGGAATGTGGTGAATTGGGACAAAGCAGCAGAGTTATACGCTGCGGCGCGCAAATAAGGTTCTGAAATAAGAAAAAGCCCGGCACCGTCAAGGAGCCGGGCTTTTTTCTGTTTGGGTGGACAATGACGTTTGAGACTATGCCATCATTCGGGCGCGCGCTAGCGGCAAAATTTTCCCTGCGTGTCGCGGTGCTTTGTAAAGTTCGGGCTCGGAAGCAAAGGGGCCAAATTCCGTCGCAGGAGTTCCAACGGCGGGAGGCAGAGACTTCATGGAATATTGGGAAGCCTCGCGCATAAGTTCCATGCGACTATGGACCTTATATTTGGCGAGCAGGGAAGAGACGTGAAATTTCACTGTGCGCTCGGACAAATTCAATTCGTTGGCAATTTCTTTATTGGCGAGACTCCGCAGGATACCTTCGAGGACTTCTTCCTCGCGACGCGTAAGCTTCACAGCGCTCTTCGCGCTATGCCCCGCTTCGAGAAGTTTCTGAGCCTTTTCGGTAAGACCGGTGACGGAATCGGGGGCAGCTTGAACCATGATGAGGTAGTCGCTAGGCGACTGTCCGCGAACCATGCAGTGCATGGCCAGAAGACCGGCCGCATGATCGACCGGGAGTTCGCCATCAGGGCCAGCCTCGACATGAAAATGGGCAGTCCCCGAAGTTTTTTCGTAGAAGAGATAAACACTAGTGTGCGTTGCTGGTTTGGAATGAGTAATCGTGTGCGCTGCGACCGTTCTGCGGATGAACTTCACGTGCACTCCTCCGTGCTGCCTCGGGGTGGGAACGAGGCGTTCCTGTGGTTTTTGACTTCGTTTTACCTCCGAGGGAGGTCGGCCGGAATGACCGTGCAAGCAAATAGGGGCTGACCGGGTCAGGGCCTAACACCCCAGAGTAACGAACCCTCAGTTCACGACCAGGGGTAAGCGAAAAGAGTTCCCAATGATTTGCCTGCTAAAGTAACACCTGACCTCAGTTGTGCTCAGCATTCACATTGCCGCAGCGGCGATTTATTACGACGTTTTTTTTCAACGAGTTAGGTGGAAGTCCATACCTGTCAATACTGACAGCTGCTGTAGATTTTGCTTGCTGGCCGAACTTTTTTCTTAGCGTTGGGTCATTACAGCGCGTTAAGGAGTCAAAACACGCGTCTGTTCAGGAGAAATCAACTCATATTCGATGCCGCGCCATCTCAAACGACGGCCCAACAGGGAAGATGTGAAATTTACTATATATATAAATGGAACGAATATGCACAAAACAATATAGATCCACGACTGTGCCATGACCTGTGCGCGAACGGAGGGCAGAGCCTCTGTGACGCCAATCACACGGATGGCACCTCGAATGGCTGCGAGAAGCAAGGGGAGTGCGACAAGAGTTGCAATTTGGAAAGCGGGCCGAGAGGCCACTGCCAGACTCATCCAGACGTACAGACCGAGAATGAGAGTGAAGCAATAAAGAAAGTGTGTGGCAAAGGCGGCAGCCCACATTTGGGGCCGATATACCCGGGTTATGCGCACCTGGCGATTCGTAAATTCAAGGAGCCCTGGAAAATCAGTTTGGGCGTAAGAAACGGTGAGACACTCCGGGAGAAAAACAATGGGCCGGCCGGTACGTTCGATCATCATGGTTAGGGAATAGTCGTCACTGAAGGAATACTGCCAAACGTCCAACATGCCGATTTCTTCGAAAATAGACCTGCGAATGGCTGTCCCTCCGCCCCAGCAGAAGTTCCTGGAATGACCACCCAACATCGTCACGACCGAGGCGTTCCAGGCAGCAAGGAGTGAGGTGGCCAGGTCGCTTCGATTGGGAATAAACCATCGCATCGTGGTTGTGGCGCCAATTCGCGAATCGGCCAAGGGGGCGACCATGTGGTGCAGCCAGGTTTTTCCGGGGCGCCCATCAGAGTCTGTAAACACCAGGACTTCGAACTCCGGGGGCACCTGTTCCACCGCAGTGCGTAAATTGTTCACTTTTTCGGTACAGTTTTGAGGTTTGCCGGCGATGACGATCTGGGCTTTTACGCGGGATGATGTGGCCACGCGTTTGACTATGCTGTACGCGGGATCCGACTCGGAGGCGAGTACGAAAAAAACTTCGTAGTTTTGGTGCTCGAACTCGCATAAGGAGACGAGGTTGCGTTCGAGGCCTGGTTCCATACCCCGACATGGGCAGATGACGGCGGTGCGCGGTGCGTAGAAGCCTGGATCGGTCTTTAGGCGCCGTTGGACGTAAGTCAACCACTGAATGCCCTGCCAGAGCAAAAAGAGCCCAGAAGCGATTTGTAAAATCGCCAGAATGTCAAAAAGAGTTTCCACGCCAGACGAGAATAGCAGAGGATGGGAGGTGGAGCGCCAGGTTATCCAGAGGTAGAATCGCACCGGTAAACATCGGTCGCAGAGGAGAGAGCAAATCATGACAGGACGCGTAGATTCTTCGATGGTAACCACCGGCACGGAATTGCACGGCTACCGGGTGGTTAAGAATTTCGGAGTTGTGCGTGGAATTACGGTACGCTCGCGGAGCGTGCTGGGTAATTTGGCGGCGGGCATTCAAACAATCGTGGGAGGGAACATCACCGTGCTGACCGAGCTTTGCGAAAAAGCGCGGGGAGAGGCCTATGAGTTATTGTTGGAGCACGCAGCGCAGCACGGAGCGAATGCGATTCTGGCGATGAGATACGACGCCAACGAAGTGATGCAAGGCGTCACGGAGGTGCTAGCTTACGGGACGGCGGTTCAGGTCGAAAGAATCAGTTAATGACGACCGCGGGCTCGTCCCTGTGCGTAGGCGGTGGTAAAATCTTCCCCTTATGTTTTGCATTTCTTGCGGCGTTCAAATATCCGAGCATGCGCGATTCTGCGCGAATTGTGGAACGCGCGTCGATCCCGACACGAATGCGACTATCTTAGGGGACGAAGCCCTCCTCAATTCCAATCTTGAGACAATCGCGCCAGAGCCGCAGCCAACTGTACGGCGAGCCTCATCCCCGGCAAAGACGCCTATGCGTCCTCGATCTGGTCCTCCAAGCAATACCATAGTGACAACAAGTGATCCTATCGGTGGCGGACGGTTCACGCCAGGGGCAATCATCGGAGAACGCTACCGCATTGTGGCGTTGCTGGGCCGCGGCGGCATGGGAGAAGTGTACCGAGCGGAAGATTTGAAGTTATCGCAAGTAGTGGCGATCAAGTTTCTACCCGAGGCCCTGTCGAAAGATGCGTCCGCGTTGGCGCGGTTTCACTCCGAGGTGCGAGTGGCAAGGCAGGTTTCCCATCCAAACGTCTGCCGTGTATTCGATATAGGGGATGCCGAGGGAATTCCCTTTCTGACCATGGAATACGTGGACGGGGAGGATATCGCATCTCTGATCCGGCGAATTGGGCGGTTGCCGCAAGACAAAGCTAGCGAGATCTCAAGACAGATCTGTGCCGGGTTGGCAGCGGCACACGAGCAGGGAGTCGTGCATCGCGACCTGAAACCGGCGAACGTTATGTTGGATGGAGCCGGGAAAGTCAGGCTTACCGATTTTGGACTCGCGGGGATTGCTGCGACGATTCAGGGAGCTGAAATTCGCGCGGGAACGCCCGCGTACATGGCCCCGGAACAACTGTCCGGAAAAGAGGTGACAACGAAGAGCGATATCTACTCGTTGGGCCTGGTCATGTATGAAATTTTGACGGGGAAACGTGCTTATGATGCCGCGACATTGCCGGAATTGATCAAGTCGAGGAATGAGCGGAAAATCACCAACCCCTCCGCCATCGTGCGGGACCTGGACCCTCTGATCGAACGGGTAATTTTGAGATGCCTTGAGAATGAGCCGGAAAAACGCCCGGCGTCCGCACTCCATGTGGCAGCGGCACTCCCAGGTGGAGATCCGCTAGCGGCGGCGCTGGCGGCCGGAGAGACGCCTTCACCAGAAATGGTGGCGGCAGCGGGCGAAAAAGAGGGAACCCGCCCGAGTCTCGCCCTGGCAGGTCTTGCCGGCGTAGTTGCTTTCGTTGTGATTTGCACCTACTTAGGTATTCGAGAAAACGGGCTAAAGCGCATCCACCCGGAAAACTCGGGCGAAGTGATGTCGCACAAGGCACGAGAAATCATCACGAACCTTGGATACCCTGCGGCGCCGAAAGACACGGCGTCGGGATTTTCCTACGACTATGCTTACTTGGAGTATCTAGACAAAAAAGACAAGCCTGGTGCGGCTTGGGACCGCATCCTCGCCGAGCGTCCCCCGCTACTGCATTTTTGGTTTCGCCAGAGCCCGCAGGTAATGGTACCGAATGGCTTTTCGACGATTTCATTGACTCCGGGCGTAGTCAGTTTCGACGATCCACCCGACACCTTCTCTAGCATGATCAACCTGCGACTCGATCCAGAAGGGCGCTTGCTGTATTTTCAGGCCATTCCCCCAGAGAAAGAAGATCACGAACAGATATCCCACACGGTAAATTGGCAACCATTGTTCTCGGCTGCGGGATTAAACGCCTCAGACTTCCATCCGACAAGTCCCTTATGGAATTCCCTTGCTGCGCCTGATACGCGGGCCGCTTGGGAGGCTTCGAACTGCTCGACCAAATCTTATGCGGCGCGTTGGCGGATCCACGGCGCTGGCCCCAGCGCGCCAAGGATCCCTGCGGGACGAAAGTCGAGCGCAATGACCCGCTCGCCCGCGCCCGCCGCCGCAACGGCGAGAGAGGCCGCGAGTGTGGTCTTCCCCGGCTCCGCCTTTTTGCGTGACGAATGCAATCGTGCGCATCGCAAATCTCGCTACACACGACCGGACACTGTCACAAAATCAGCGCGGTGCAAAGTAACCACTCCGTCCGGATGCGGTCGGGAGAATCACTGAGCGGATTTTCCGCCAGCAAATCGGTTTTGGTGCGGTGCACTGACAAGGTCTTTGAGCCCCTCCGCGGCCTCGGCTGCCGCGCTCTTTGGTCCGGTCCAGCGCCGAAAGAGCCGGGTAACGCTCCGTTATCAGGAATGGCAATTTTCCACAGAATTATCAAAGGGCGTTGCCACTTAGTGCCCTTCTTTTCGTTCTCGATTGTGCCACTTCCAACCGCCAGATCGCTTTCCTCCGCAAGCCTTCTTTGGTCGGCTGCAGCCGTGTAATGCTGGATCATTTTCCAGCTGCGGTGTCCGGTGACCGCCGCGATTGCTGCGGTGTGCATCCGGCTTCGGCCAGAGCAATGGCAGCATTCTTCCGCAATCCATGCGTCGTGTATCGCTCGGCCCCAATGCGCCCTAGTGCTCGCCTGACTACGTTGGAAAGCCCATCGCCGGTGAAGCTCTTTCCGACGATGAAATCTGACTCTTGCGGCGCGGCGTCGAGCTCGGCCTTAAGAACGGCATGGCATGGGTCCACAAAAGGCGCGGGTTTTTAGCTGCCGCACGCCGATACCTTTGCCGTCGTACTGATTCCATTTCATCGCCGCCACGTCGCCAACCCGTTGGCCGGTGTACAGCAGCAGAGGCAATGCCATGCGGGCAATGGGATTTGCCCGCACGTGATGTTCGAACTTTGCCATCACCTCGGCCGGCCAGGGCTCATAAGCCTTAGGATTTTTGTGGAGACGCCTTATTTCGCCCGCCGGATTGACGCCGAGCTGCATCGCCATCTCTTCCTTGGCAAACACCCAGAATGCGCAGGAGGATAACGGCCATGTCGGCTTGCGAAGTGGACGGCCGGAATTTTTCGCGTATCTGCCTGACGTGATGGTCGCGCAGATCAGCGATCAGTCCACGTCCAGCAATTTCCTTGAGACGATCAAGGATGCGCTTATAGATGCGGCGCGTGTTGCTCGCCTTTGCTTGATATTCGCCGCTAGCGAGGTATCGCTCGATCACGCCGCCAAGGGTGGCGGGCGCGAAAGTAATGCTTAACTCGCGCTTGGCAATGTGCTGCTGATAGAGCGCATCATAGACAGCGTAAATTTTTTGATCCTGGTAGATCGGACAGGGGCCATTGCCTGCCCTTATGCCTGAAGAAATAGCGCGTGCGGCCCGTTTTCTTGTCGTGCCACGAATGCACATACTCGAGCCGCAGCACAGCCATCACTGGCCGAGCACCTGATCGAAGCTATTGGGGCGATCAGAGGGTCCACCGCCCGCGCCCTTCAGGATGACGCTAATGCGGCCGGTGGCGGGATCGAAGTCTAGCCTCTCAACTTCCTGTCCCGCCGCGGTGGCGCCAAGGATAAGGCGGCGCGCCTGACTTGGTTTGATAGTCCAGTTACGCGTACTCATACTCGTTGTTCCTCTCGTGTCGCATGCGGCAGGAATCGAATTCCGAACCGCGAGTAAATATGACCAAACAATGTGGATTTTGCCAACGGCGGGGCCGCTTTTAAAGGGCCGCCACCGACTGTCCCGGTTATCCACAGTCTTACGATTCACCGAACTTCGCAAATTGCGAAGTTAAATCAAAGACTTGACAAGGTTCCACGTGCTGAATCATGATGCTTCTGGCCAGCACGGGAGCAAGCGCATGACCTACAAGGAGGCCCTAGAGAACGTTCTCATCAACGCAATGATCATGTTCGAGTCCATGCGGGCCGAAAGGGCCGTCGATCCCAAAATCTGAGAACATCACCGTCACTTGGCGGCGCTCGGCGCGGTCCTCGGGCGGGGCGCTTGAGGCACTCGACGTGGTCATTGGATCAACGGAAGTGTTCTTGCCGCTCGCGTCGCCGCGTAGAGCCGCTATGGCATCGAGCAGGTACGGCCGTGCCCGACTGCGGTAACGCCAAGCTCTTTGAGGTTCTCGGCGTGAGGCTCGGAAGGACCTGCTCGTCGATCTTGTTGTTGCGGAATGCCGCCTCGTACTCTCGAGGCCCAGGCTCCGCAGCCAGACCACAACGTCCATGACGGCGCCCACAATCAGTGGTGGCGTGCATCATCTCCTGGCATACGGTGAGTGTCCAGGGTGGCGTTGGTTCTGGCCCGCTGGGAGGACCCGCCCATCGAAGATGGAGGACGAGTTGATGAAAAGCATTATCCTAACGGCGTTGATCACCTGCCTCGCGGTCGGTACGGCTACAGCGCAGTCCTGCGATAGCAAGGCGGTGAGCGCGAACGGTAAACCGCTTCACGGCGCTGCTAAGATGAGCTTCGTGAAGAAGTGCAAGCGAGACGCCTGCGGAAGCAAAGCGGTTAGCGCGGAGGGCAAGCCGCTTCATGGTGCTGCCAAGAACAGTTTTATGACGAAGTGCATGAGGGCTGCTTAGAGCGTCTGGCCGCCGTTCAGCCTCGTCAGCACCAACTCAGACCACCGCCATCAACCGATACCGCAGGGCGCCAGGAATTGGCTCTCAAGGCGCAAGGCGCTCCATATCGCAGGGCATGTGCTGCCGATCACAGTATTATGAAGGAAGTAGCGTACGGTGGCTGTCTGTTCGCCTGTCTTGATCCAAGGGTGGTCGCGATGCTGGCAGAGATTTTCATGGTCCGGTTGGAAGCGGCAGTCCGGCCGGTGCAAGAGAAACTACCCTCCAGCGTTTCTCCGTTCGTACCTTTCAGCCCTAGCGCCCAACTCACGTTCAAGCGGAACGAAGATGGGGCTCCTGAAGGTGCGCGCAAGAAGCGTTCGAGTTAAGAGTTCAGTTGTAGACCGTAGGCAAGGTGGCTCCAGGCGGAGGTGCTGTGCGGCGCAGCTACTGCCACTCGAAGCCGTTGATCTAAACCTGCCTGCCTTTGAAGTCGCTTAGAAAAAGCACTACGCCCTTGCCTTCGTGCGGGGACGACGCATTCATCCGCCGCTTCGCTTCGTCTGCCATTTCCCTCCAGAGTTCGGCGATCTAAATAGCTGGCTTGCGCAGCTGGTCGCGGACAAGCCGCACCGCGAGCGTGCGGGCGAATTGCCGGAAGTCGAGATTGCCTATGTGCGGCGCGCAATCGAGGAAATCGAGCGGCTGCGCAAGCAGGTCGCATCAAAATGACAGGCGACAAAAATGCGCGATGACATTGACCCGGAAAAGCCGCCTGTGAAATTGGTGCTTCTCAGCCGCAACAATTGGACGCATCCGAACGGCACCTCGATTTCAGAAGGTGACCTCCTTCTTCGTGTTTAGCTCGATGGCCTGCCTCTGGGTTGCGGTAGAGGAACGACGACACAGCCTCCTGATCCTCGCGGCGTGTGCGCTGATCGCTTCGTTTCTAACGAAGTTACCAACCGGATACTTGAATTACGTCGTTTTGGGTTCCGTTTTGCTTTGGCGCCACCCGAATTGGAAGTTTCTGCTCACGCCATGGTCCATATCAACGCATCTCATCGCGATCGCGTTTCCAATTCTGTGGAACTACGCGATAGCGGGCAATTCCGTGTTCCCGATCGTGTGGCAGCATGCGAAATCGATAGTGCGAGAAAGTGGTGCCTACGGCATCGCTTATTTCATCGGACGATTTAGTTCGTACCCGCTTAGGCTGATATGGCATCTAATGCCCGTCAGCGCTGTTGCTCTCTATACCCTGTGGTCACGAAAATTTTCACCCGAGAGCTTCCGGCACAACTCATTGGTAATTGCTGGACTGACCATCGCGATCAATTTGCTACCGTACTGGTTCGTTCCCGGAAGTCGCACACGCTACGTCATGCCGATGTACCCGCTGCTCGCTATGTGCATGGCGTACATCGTCCTGCATTCTGCAAAGTGTATTATCGATCTGTCGGTCAAAGCTCTGATCGGTACTGTCGTCATTGCGTTTATTTGCGCTTTGGTCGGCTATCCGCTCTACGAGCACTATTTCCGCGGCAGCTATAGCCGCCAGCACAAGCAATAATTGCGCGGGCCGGTGACCTGCCTATTTTTGCCACTGACACCTCATCTATCGGTCTTAGCATCGTTGCCGAACTCAATGAACAACGCCCCTACAAGCCGCCGATCTCGATTCCGCCAGCCCAATTTGCCTCAGGATTTGTTTTGGCGAATCAACCAGATCCCAGCATCGGGACGGTCGACATGGTTTTAAGTCCAGGACGCTGGGCGAGCGAACGGCGAGACCGCTACCTTCTTTGTCGAGGAAGCGGATGCCCTCAATCGAACGAGACCCGGGACGGCCAGCAGCATTTCTGATGAGCCTCCACCCGAACCTTAATCCGCGCCGATCTTTGGGCTTCTCAGGGAAAATCCGGTAAGGCCCAAACCGAGATACGCAAGAAAATTTCAAAGCTTTTAACCCATGGATGTGGTCACCCGGCGCGGCGATCAGCCCAGCCGCCCTAGTGAAAACTGTTCAATTTTCAGTGGCTGGCGCGACCAGCGGCGTGATCGCTTTTCCTGCTGTTCACGCAGGATTCGCGCTAGCGACTGTTCATAAATCAGTTTCAGTTATCGCCGCTCGGCCTTGGCGGGGTACCCCAAGCGCGGATCCTCCCGAAACACGCCTGGGGCCCGAAGTACGCCGCTCTATACGCAACGAAGCCGCGTCGCCTCAAGCTATGAGAAGCACGCGCCGTGCCACGAGCTCGCTTAAGTCGTCAATAACTGCCGCAGGATTATGATCGGGCCGGGTCAGTGGGGACCAACAATAAGGGGATGGCCACTGTACCTGGGCCCCTGGCGCGCGAGCGTAGCTTACCGCGCTGCGCTAGGGGCTTCCCCCTAACGTTGCCCTAACGGCGAGACGCTGGCGCAGATCGCTAGGTCGTACGCGGTCAGTGTGAGTATGATTTCGAGGCTGTAGCGGAGGCAGACATGGCGAAGAAGAAGCGCCTGCCGCGCGTGCGGGGTTTGCTCGGACCGGCCGCGCTGAGGTCCAAACGTCCAATTCGGAAAAACACCAAAGCTGAACTTCGGAAAAAGGCCCGGCCGCGATAGTTGGAATGGTCCTCTTTTGCCCTTGAGCCCCAGCCTCACAAGCTGGGGCTTTTCATTGACTTCAGCTGAGCATTCGGCCTGAATAGCAAAGTACGCAGTTAGCCAACTTCGCCCTGGTCAGTCCCATACACTGGCTGGGGCTTTTCGTTACCTAGGTGTTTTTGGTTTTTGACTTAGCCGTTCTCTGAACGGGAATATGAGCTGGCTTGCAGTCGTGAGCGCGGTTTCTCCAGGGCCGCGCTTGCAAACCGTCCTTGACTTAGCCCCGGCCCCGTCTGGCTGGGGCTTTTCATTAGTAGCCCTGAGTTCTCTGGCATCTGCTTAAGCAACCGTTGATGGTCAATGCGTCACAAGAGAGAATAGCCGGTTTCGCACCGACCCAAGACGGGGCGCGCCCCCCTATTTGAGGGGGTTTGCACGCACATAATTGCAGGGCAACGTCACACTCGGATACCGGCGTGCGTGAGTGATAAAGGGGGATCCGCGATGTACGATTGGCTGCTGGACAATGCGCACTTCGTGCTTTTGGTCCTGTGCTGCACCGTGATAACCATTGGTTTGATCGTGACTGCCCTAACCAAGGTTCGCCGAGCAGAATTTGCTCGATTGCAGAACGAGATCAAAGAACTCTCGGCGCAAGTAAAAGCGTTGGAGGTGGCTGAGCAACGACGCTTCCTAAAAGAACTTAAGTCCCACAGCGAAGGCTCAGCACCATCACATTCCACGAATGTACGATTGCTTAAGTCAGAAACGGAGCCCGAGGCCGCTCCTCCGCTTGCTCCGTGACTTGGAAATGGGAACATTTGCAGTCTAATACTGCGGCCGTTTCAGCAGCTCCGGCAGCCCGGCGATGTTGGCGGCTATGCGCCGGGCTTCGATCAACTCAATAGCCACGCAAAATAATCGTGTCCCATCACAGCGAGCAAGCCGACGGTGATGAGAATGGCGGTCTCGACCGCTAAAAGCTTCAGAGAAAGAATTTCTCCGCACTTGCGCGCTGGTCTCGGCAGCATGGGCAGCCGCATGGCGCCCAGCGCCCGCCGGCCTAATATTTTCACGCGCGGCAGCCTAGCCACAGGACGCGTTGTTTAAACAGGAATTAAAATTACCAAAATAATCTAACATGATCCAGGCAAACACAGCGAAGATCAATATGGCGACGATCCATCGAAGGATGTCAGGACGCCATTGCCGCAAGTAATCGATCAACGTTTTATTCATGTTTCACCACATTGTTTTTACTACCAGATAGCGCAGGCGCAACTTTCGCAAAATAGAAGGAGGGCGTAGCTTACTGCGCCGGCGTCAGGCTCTCCACCTATAAGAGAAGCGGCCCCGCAGGGCCGAAGCAACACCGCCTGATAGACATCGGGCAAGTTGCGCTGGCGCGCTCGCACCGTTCGACACTCGTCCGCCGACTTAAACTCGCCCACTGAACCTCTTCCGGATCAGACGTGCAACGCGGATCAGGCATAAATCCAGTTGGTAACGTCCGTGGCACATTCACGAAGACGGGGGACCCGCTAAGGCCAGAAACGCGGACATCGCAATTCGGTAGCGTTTGACCCTTGGCGTCGTTCGCGGCGCCGCAACATCATGTCTGAAATTGAGGGATGAACGGACGCAACGCGGACATCGCGAAACGACGCTTTTGACCCGAAACGGAAGTCGCGCGAATGAGCGTGGACGGTGGGTTCTTTTGAATGCGGCAGGTCCGCCGAGGTGGAGTTATCCCACTTTTCCACCATCGATTTAGAGTGAGCTATTTTATACAGAGTTAGAAAAGCGCCTGCTCAAGATTAAACAAAGGCACTTTTTGTTCCCCGCTCTAAGCGCCCGGTTTTGCGTGCGGGTCTAGACCCCCGGGTGCCCAAACACATCGCTGGGGTTCTTTTCATTCGGTTGGGAGCCGACAGGAGAATCTCATGGAGGTACTCATGGAGAAGTTCGTCGAACGCCAGAACATCGCACGCTTCACCACTCTATTGATGATTGAAACTGACACGGCCAAGCGAGAGCTATTGCAGAAGCTTTTGACCGACGAAATGGTAAGACAAGCTAGCCGTAGCGACGCTGAGAACAGATCCTAATCGACCAAAGGTCGCCTCGGTTGGCGGCCTCTTTCGTCGTGAAACATTGTTCGGAGCGGTTGGCGTAGTATCGGATTTTCGCCCAATGCCAACATCGCAGTGGATAATGGCCGAGGAGAGCGCCAATCTTAATTCAATCGAGAGAGCGATCCCGTCAGCTACCTCGACCACAAACTAAATAGCTGACGCTACCTTGTGCTTTGGGCTCAGCACCACAGATATGAAATACAACAGGCATCGCTTGCCTGATCTGCCCAAAAAACGGCGAGATGTGCCGAAGTCTCCGTTCATCCACTGGCAGTAGCTGGTGTCATCGGCTGACATAATTCTAGTCTCTTAAAGTTGAAACTAGCTTGCATTGCGGATGCCGTCTGCACCCGCAGATCGGCTGTGTATGCGAATGAGGGCAAGATGCCGTTCCTATTTTCTCTAACCTGCGATGGAGTGAACAGATGAATCTTCTTCCGAGATTGTGGACCACGAGCCAAGAGCTGACGTCGGACCCGTTCCGTGCCATGCGGCGCGAAATGGAAAATGCGCTTCGTACTTTCGATCAAACTTCGTCCTCGTCCGACATAGGGGCCGGTGTACCGGCAATCAATGTGGCCGAAACAAAGGATGCCTTTGAAGTAACCGCCGAACTTCCCGGCGTAGACGAGAAAGACATTAAGGTCAGCCTGGACGACAACCAGCTGGTCATTTCCGGTGAGAAAAGGCGGAGAGCACGAAGCAAGAAAAGGACTGGCATGTCGAGGAGCAGAGCTATGGCTCGTTCTATCGATCGATGTCCCTGCCATTCGAGCCAGAGGACGGAGCCGTCGACGCTCATTTCGACAAGGGCGTACTGCATCTCACGATCAAGAAGCCCGCGAAGGCCATAAAGACCACTAAGACAATCGATATCAAGACGGGCGCTCCACCCACGATTGGCGCTGCAACGAAGAAGGCCGCTTAATTCTGGAAACCGTTTGAAATCGGGGTGGCATGTAGCGTGAGTGTAATGGTTGCGTTCCATCCCCGGAAGCCCCAGCCCCCAGCCCCCCAGCCCCAAGCTGGGGCTTTTTTTAAGGCTTCAGCTGGTCCAACCTCTCTCTCGTCTTTTAAAAGCGCAGGCGCGATGTCGCCTATGGCCCTTTGCGACCAATTTTACGTAAGGACCCGTCGTCAGCTTTTGGGGCAAAGCGGAAGTGGGCCGGGCGGCAGAGCCCGCTGCCTCGGTCGAGGTTGACCCAACTGCGACATGGGTCTGAGTGTTGCGCCGGTGCAACAACGGGCATTCAGCAATCGCGTGCGCACATCCGTCGCCTCGTACGAAGCCTACGTGCCGCGACCGGATATTGCTCCGTCTTAAGTCCATCAAAACGTCATGATCCGATTTCGGTTTGACCCTGAAGCAGGCCTTGCCCTGGCCCGCACTGCATCGCGCAGGCCAGTTCATTGATCACTAAGGCCGCACTTCACTGGAAGAGTGCGATCCAGCCTTCTTAATTTCAGGGAGGACTTTTCATGCAATGGGTGAGATCTTCGCCGTACTTACCAGCCTGTCCATAATCGACAGCTCGTCGACAAAACGCTGGCACAGACAGGAAATTTCCAGAACCCTACCGTCGTGGGTCATAATTACAAGTCGGGCCGGGCGACCTGATCGGCGAAGCCGTTGCACTTCTGCGACGGCGATTTCTAGCGCGATGCCACACTCTTTGAATGGTCCAGCTGCGCCGTTTTCCAGATGCGCGGTCCATTCATTCAACCGCGTCTGAAACACAGTACAGGCGACGCAATCAGTCATTCGAGTGCCCGCAAGTAAATGAAATTCGACGGCGCATTCTTCCCTGGTCACCGAAAAGACGGCGTTAGTCCGAAAAGCGCAGGAATTACTCTAGTACTGCATTCACCTGTCCGCTAGGCCTATTGACGAAGCGGTCCCCACCCGAAATCGCGTGCATCTTTGGAATTTGGGACCGCACCCTAAGCGGAGTCCAACAACTGACTCAGGTCCCCAGCGGGCAACGTAATCTCGAAGATCGCTCCTCGTTCCGTGCCAGGGCGCGCGGAGAGCCGGCCATTGTGGGCTTCGACGAGCGATCGGCAAATCGATAAACCCATTCCCATGCCATGGGATTTTGTCGTGAAGAAGGGATCGAAGATATGGTTGAGATCTTTGGGAGCAAACCCGGGCCCCGAGTCCGCCACGGTAATCAACATGCTCTCGGGGGCGAATGATGTTGAGCTGACGCGAAGCTGACGGACGCCGTTAGCGACGCCATCCATCGCTTCGATCGCATTTAAAAACAGGTTGAGAATCACTTGCTGAAGCTGAATGCGATTGCCGAATACAGGTCGCAAATCTTCGGACAAATCGCTCTGCAACGTTACGCGCTTTTTCTGCGCCTCGCCACGCACAAGTTCCAATGTCTCTCGGATAATCTGATTGATGTCCAAGAACTCCTTTTCTTGACGCCCCCTTTGAAACATTGCCCGAATGCCATCGATCACATGATGCGCTCGGTCCCCATTCGTCGCAATTAGCGCCAAGCAGGCCTGCACTTCCTTAAGGTTCGGAGGCTCCTTTGCCAGCCAGCGCTGGCCTGCACTGGCGCCCATGACGATCGATGTTATAGGTTGTTTGATTTCATGGGCGATTGAGGCCGCCATTTGCCCCACGGTTGTCAATTGAGACACGCGCGCAAGTTCCGACTGAGTGGCGAGCAACCTCTCCTGCGCGAGCTTGCTTTCCGTGATATCGATCATTGTTCCGATAAACATTTCAGGTCCGGACTGCGAAGCTCGTGCCACAGAGGCTTGCGCCCATATCACCTTGCCGTCCTTACGGCGGTATTGCTTCTCAACGGCGTAGTGATCGATCTTTCCTTCTCGGAGCGCAGCGAGCCGGATGTCAGCGGTACTACGCTCCTCACCGACGGTCAGGTCTAGTGGTGTGAGGTGCCGGAGTTCATCGGCGGTATAGCCGAGCATGGCTTGGAACGCCGGGTTCGCTGCTGTGTAGCGCAGGTCTTGATCGAATACGCTGATAGCAAGGGTCGATGTCTCGAATATCGATCGCCACCGTGCTTCGCTCGCCCGCAGAGCAGCCTCCGAGCGCTTGCGCACGAGTGCCTGGGCCATGACCTCGCCGATGACCGTCACTCGCGCGATAAACTCGGGCGGCCACTCACGTGTGGAGCGAAATGCCCCAAAGCCGATCGCTGCGACGACGCGGCCATCAACGGGCAGAGGGATGACGAGAATGGAGCGAATACCGGCACGCCGATTATATTCCGCTGCAGCCGCGGCTTCCGCCGGGATGTCTTTGTCTGATCGAATAACAACGGTGCGTCCCGCACGAAGCTCCTTGGCGAACCAAGCTAAGTCGGAGGGAATCGAGCCCCGCTGAGGCGGCTCTACTCCTTCTACCGCCACTGAGCACAAGAAGCTTTGCTCGTCCCCATCGATGAATTCCCAGAATGCACTGCGGTCAAAGCCGAGAAACTTGACGAGCTGTACCAATCCCGCCTCGATTTCGGCAACAACTCGGTCAGCCGAGACATTCGCAAAACACACAGAGAGCTCGAATAGCAGACGTTCGAATTCTAAAAGCTCCCCAATTGATGGATCAGAGGGCCCGCCGACCGCCATTTTCGACTGACTCAAGCTGTTCTCGTGTGTTCGTAGTCGGGAGCTCACACACCTTCCTCGCCCTGCTGCGGCCACCAGGTTCACGATTTGCATGTTGTGTATGCAACTGGCCCGTTTTTGCAATCGACATTCGTAAATTGTTGTCGGCTAAAATGCAAAAAAAGGAGCGAAACGGGGTGCGGTCCACCGCCTGCTAACCCATGCGTGCAAAAGTCGCTCAAGGAGCGATTTGCGTTTTTTGCAGATTTTGAGCAAAAGACGGGACGCCAAATTGATATAGATCAAGGCTGCTTCGGATCCGTCTTTAAAACTCTCACACAATGAACAAGCCGTTGGATAATTGGCCTGCGCTTCGCACCTCCTCGACAGAGGTGGCAGAGCACACACTATGTTCGACTTTTGGCGCTCGGAATTTCGAAGCTGCGAGCACCAGAGAGGAATTTTGTGCTCACGCAAATTACAAACAATTAAGCGCTCTCTCGCTTTCGTATTGCTCTTACACGCGGCCGGTCACGATCGAGTTTCCGGAAGCTCCATTTTTTCGCCAGGCATTTTCCGTCGTAGGCGCCGGGATGTTTTTCATTGGCGATCGCGAGTACATGATTTCGGCGGAACGCAGCGCGGTCGTTCATCCTGGAGTTCCGCTGAGGGCTGAGTTTTCCGGAGATTTCGAGCAGTTGCTGCTACGAATTGATGAATCTGCTCTGGCCAGAAAGCTCAGCGCATTGGTCGAGACGCCAATGGACAGCAAAATAGAAATTGTGCCTCGGCACGAAGACGGCACTGGATTCGCAGCGCTACAAAGATTGGTCTCTTATCTTGCCGGCGAAATTAGCGCGCCCGATACTGCGCTTGCCGCCCCAGCGCTTGCCGAACTCGAGCAGGCGGTCCTGGTCGCAT
>CAWFJA010000020.1:0-84296 GCA_963816025.1 Terriglobia bacterium | reverse complement strand
GCCGCCGCGCCATGGAAGTGAGGAATGCGCTGGTCGACGTGCTGCAGTCTCGGCTCGCGGCTCAGCACCATCGGGGCGGGGACGTCCGGGCCGGTCCAGCCCAATACCAGCGCCGCCGGACGCGCCTACAATCGCCGGGTGGAAGTTCGCCTCGTCCATCTCGACGAATAAGTCCCGCCTTCCAACCTGCGATGGAAGACGGGCGAGACGCCCGGCCTCCATCACACAAAACTCCATCCTATAAATTGCAGGTCAGTTTGTCGCGGTCGCCGCGTTGAAGTTTTGCGCGTGATATAACAGCTCAAGGTTGACTTCAGACTTTTAAAGGATTTGCTTCGACCATGAAAGTGTCGGTCATCATGCCGGTCTACAACGAGCGCAACTCCCTGCGCGCGGTGGTCGAGCGTGTTCTCGCCGTCCCCCAGGAACTGGAATTGATTTGCGTGGACGATGGTTCGAGTGACGGCTCCCGGGAAATTCTGGCCCAGTTGCAGAGTGAACACTCCAACCTTCGGGTGTTGCTGCAGCCGAAGAACATGGGAAAAGGCGCGGCCCTGCGGCGCGGCATACAGGAAGCCACCGGAGATTTCGTGCTGATTCAGGATGCCGACCTGGAGTACGATCCGGCGGATTATCCCAACCTGCTCGATCCCCTGATCCAGGGCAAAGCCGACGTGGTTTACGGCTCGCGTTTTCTGGGCAGCGGACCGCACCGGGTCCTGTACTTCTGGCATTCGGTGGGCAACCGGCTGCTTACCTTGCTTTCGAACTGCCTCACCAACATCAACCTCTCCGATATGGAAACCTGCTACAAGGTGTTCCGCCGGGAGATTGTCCAGTCCATTCCGATCGAAGAGAACCGCTTTGGTTTTGAGCCGGAGATCACTGTCAAGCTGGCAAAACGCCGGTTGCGGATCTACGAAGTCGGCATCAGCTACTGGGGCCGTACCTATGAAGAAGGAAAGAAGATCGGCTGGAAAGACGGCGTCCGGTGCCTCTGGTGCCTGCTGAAATACTCGATCAAGGAACGACCCGTCCCGCTGGCGCGGTCGGTCCCCTCCGAACATCCTGCCCTGGCCCCCCAGGAAGAATCGGATTCCGGGGCAAGAAATTAACGCCATTGCCATTCAGCAGCCCAGACCAGGATAGGATCCCCCCAGCCAAGATCCAGGCCATCAGAACCGTCGAGTGACATGTGCTGTAAGCACACAACGCGAAGCGGTGAAAAGGGTAGGCAATTGCCAGAACCACAGCGGCGATGACGGGGCGAACGAAATGAGCGGAGCGATTGCGGCGATCATTTAGGCTCCAGAATGGAACCGCTGATTCAGCAGAGCCTGATTGAAAGCGGTTCCTACGATTTCTCCCTTGCCGTTGATGGCGTTGGCGACGCTCAGGGTCCAATCGGGGGATACCACTGCCGTGCTTTTCAGACCCACAATACCTGTCGCTTTGGTCCAGATCATGGCCCTATCAGTGGCGTGGATCGTGCGTGGAAATGCCGGGCCCCAGCCGCGCAATCGGGCCCTGGATTGCACCATCCCACTGGAATCACCAATCTGACCTACAACCTGATCCGAATCATTGACTCCGAATGCGAAACTGTAGGCAGTATGGTCGGTCCCCAGATCAGCGATACTGTGTTTCCAAAAGAAGGCATGAGTGGCTCCGGTGCTATCTGCACCCCATCCACACGCATGTCCTGATCCGTTGATCCCAGTAGCTACAGTAAATGTGCCGCCTAACGTTCCCAGACTGGTTATCATAGCTTGGTTGACGATTGCGGCTTGCCCGTTCGTTCCCATCCCTGCCATCGAGCCGTTGTTGACGGCAAAAATCTCCTGTAAACTTTGCACCGGCTGTAACCCTGTATCCATTCGCCAAGTAAACCCTTCCTGCGCCCCAGAGCTTTCGAGATAGCTTTGTCCCACAACGGTTCCATCCGCGTCGATCCCCTGTGCCAGGGAGCTATCGAACCCAAGCCCGGGAAGGACACCGATCATGATCCGTCCGGTTGACTGGGACCAGAACCACGCTTGATTATCGGGAGTGTATCCCGCTACCTGATTATTCGCATTGATCGCCGTGGCAACGCCCGACCCCAAGTCCGATGGCACCCCATCCTGCCACAATGTAGCTTCAAGGGCCGTCAATAAATCGGGATTCTCAATCTGTGAATAGCCCACAACGGTTCCAGCTGTGTTGATGGCGGTTGCAGACGCCTCCGTGGTTCCCGACAGCAAAGGCAGAATCGTAATCGTATAGCTCAGCGCAGGAGGAGGTGATGGCGCTCCTCCGCCACCTCCCACGAACACCAGTAAACTCAGGAGCACGCAAGTTTTAAGGTGAGACTTCTTGGACATGAACTCCTCACTTTATTCCCCAGAGAGTTCCTGGACAGGTTCCGATCCCCCCAGGTACTCAGGCGTAGCCCTTCATGCGCGGCATTTAGCGGCATTGGAGAACGCAACGTACTTCTACCTTGGCTTTGAGCCTGGGCCCACGCCGTCATCGCTCATGGTCGGGGCAGTGCTCAGAACCTTCATGTAACGATTATCGCACCAGCATGAACATTTTTATAGACGTTCACAAACTGACCCAAAACCCAAAAACTGACACAGAGGAGATTAGAGGTAAGCTGGGGCAGAAGTCCGGGAGAGGAGACGAGGACGATGCCCAAGAAGGCTCATACGGAAGAGCAGATCGTGGCGGTACTGCGGCAGGTGCAAGCGGGAGCGCGAGTGGACGAGGTTTGCCGCAAGGTGGGGATCAGCCAGGCGACGTACTATCTGTGGAAACGGAAGTATACCGGGGTGGGAGTGAGCGAGTTGCGCGAGCTGCGGCAGTTGCGGGAGGAGGTGGGGCGGCTGAAGCGGCTGGTGGCGGACCTGAGCCTGGATCGGCAGATGCTGCAGGAGATTGTCTCAAAAAAGCTGTAAGGCCTCGTGCGCGTCGGAAGTTGGCGCGCTGGGCGCAGGAGGCCTATCGAATCAGCGAGCGGCACGCGGCGAGGCTGGTGAAGCTGGCGATCGGGACGCTGCGGTATCAGAGCCGGAAGGTGTTCGACGAAGTGCTGCGGCATCGTTTGCGAGAACTGGCGGGAACACACGTGCGCTATGGGTATCGGCGGTTGACGGTGTTGTTGCGGCGCGAAGGCTGGCACGTGAATGCGAAGCGCATCTATCGACTGTACCGGGAGGAAGAGTTGATTGTACGGACGAAACAGCGACGGAAGATGGCGCGACGCCGGCCAGTCCCAATCGGCGTAGCCGCACGACCGAACCAATGCTGGAGCATGGATTTCGTGAGTGACAAGTTGGCCGATGGGCGTTCGTTTCGCATTCTTACGGTGGTCGATCAGTTCACGCGGGAGTGCGTGAGGTTGGATGCCGATCGGTCGATGACGGGGATGAAGGTAGCACAGGCATTGGAACGTGCCCGGCAGGAACGAGGGAGCCTGCCGAAAAGCATCACGGTGGACAACGGCAGCGAGTTCTGCAGTCGTGCGCTGGAAGCCTGGGCAATGACGAACGAGGTGCAGTTATGTTTCATCCGTCCGGGGCGCCCGGTGGAGAACGGATTCATCGAGAGTTTCAACGGCCGGCTGCGCGACGAGTGTTTGAATGTGGAGTGGTTCACGTCGCTGGGCGACGCCCGGCAGAAGCTGGCGAAGTTCCGCGATCATTACAATCGCGAGCGTCCGCACAGTGCCCTGGCGGATCGAACGCCCGCAGCGTTCGCGGCGTTGCACAGAGAAGAAGCTAGTACATCGATGGGGCGCGCACTCCAGAGTCTCTTGATTGAGTCTCTGGAGTGCGCGAAACCCGCGTCAATCGAGGAGAAAAGGACTTACACTGCCCAAAACCTCTAATCTCGTTTGTGACAGAAAATGGGAGCGGTTCACTTCGTCCGAAATCATACTCGGACTTGTTTGGAAAGCGGGGATCAGGTCACTTATGCGTGGGCCTGGATCAGGGCAGAGGTTCAGCGCCGTGCATCGGTACGCCGTCTCGCTAAAAATGACAGAATCGCGAACCAAAGCACGGCGTACATGCCATATAGCGCCACAATTCCCGAATGGACCCACAATATGGGGTGGCTCCAATGAATACCCTCAGGCGAGAACGCCCCAGCGATGAGATACGCCGGAAGCTTGAGGGAATCGGACGCTACATCACGCGCATGACTATATGGCAGCCTCTCAATCAGAGAAATTGCACCGACCGACAGGAATGCCATCACGATACTAGCGACGACTCTGACGATTATCCTGCTATGCATCAGTCTGTATCGTAGTCCCAGTCGCTCCATCGGTGTCTAAGTAGACCACGGGCCAACAGTGCGGCGTCTTTAAATGTCGCCACTCAGGCGATTATAATCACAACCGGATTACTGTCGTAGTTCGCACGACACTAGCACCGAACTAATAAATGGTCTGATGGCTAGCTTCGCTCTTTTCTACAGCTTGTGCTTTAGAGAATTTCGAGAATAGAGCACTGCTTTGAAGTTTGCAGCTCAGTTCTGCGCGTGTTGATCCGCTTTTCGATCCACCCAAAGTTCGAGATTTCTCCGTGTTGGGACCGGTATTCGGTGACCACAGTCGCTTCGGCGACCACTTGAAACTTCAGCTCGTTGATCGCGCTGGCGGGAATAAAGTTGCTGCCCACCAGCCAGGGCTGCTGCTGGTACCAGGCATTGGCTTTTTCTTCCGGCCAGCGCTGCGTTTCCGCGAGCAACTGGGCGGAGCATGCCAGCATCAGAAGCAGGACTATGGAGATCGATCGCTTCAAGGCCGCCTCCTTAATACCGAATTTTTGCGTCAGTGGAACCATTTTCCCATTGTGGAACGGCATCGTCTAAAAGTGCGCCCCACGGCCTTGTCAGCGCAACTGGCTTCGCGCTCAAATTAGTTGGCGGAAATTCCTCAACCGGTTGATGAAGTCGAACCACTCCAGACCCTGGCATCATCAGGAAATTGTCGAAGAGAGTCGCGATTTCTTTATTGAGTCTATCCGGAGGAAAGGGCATACTCAAGGTCTGGCCAAGTTCAGACCGCTTCGTTCCCAGCCACTTTCATAAGTTCGTTGCAGGCGCGCGTTTCGCCATCGTGCGTCGATGTTCTTTGGGGCCGGATTCTGCCGACTTCGCGGCCCTGGTCGTTCGCCATGCCTGATGGGATGACGTCCGCATCCATGGGCTTCGCGCTCCGGCCGAAGCCGATGCTCAGGGCGGCGATGGCCAGTCATCTCCGGTACGAAATCTCAGTACTAAGAACGGGAACATCGCCACTAGGGGCCATTACTGGTAATGATAGTTAAAAACTTCATCATAAAGAATTTCTTATTCACGCTTTTGCTGATTCTTCCCGTATCCGCCGGGATCAATTTCGTACAGCAGAACAATAAGACTTTGAACCCGTCCGGCTCGTCCGTGGTGGTGGCGTATCCCAATGCCCAGACCGCGGGAAACTCAAATATTGTAGTGGTGGGCTGGAACGATACCAGCGCTGCCGTGAAATCGGTCACCGACAGTCGTGGGAACAGTTATGCCCTGGCGGTGGGTCCAACCGCGGGCAAAGCGCTGACCCAGTCGATCTACTACGCCAACAAAATCGCCGGCGGCAGCAATACCGTGACGGTACCTTCAATCGGAAGGCGGCGTATCCGGACGTGCGCGTGCTGGAGTACAGCGGGCTTGACCCGACGGCGCCCCTGGATGTCACCGCGGCGGCAGCGGGCAATTCACAAAATGGAAATAGCGGTCCCGCCACGACCACTGCGCTAAATGAGCTGATCTTTGGCGCGGGCATGACGTTTGACATGTACAGCGGGGCAGGGAGCGGATTTACCAAGCGGGTGATCACCAACTTTGGAGACATCGCCGAAGACACCACGGTTCTTGCCATGGGAAGCTACAGCGCCACGGCGCCTCTGCGGTTATCGGCCCCCTGGGTGATGCAGATGGCTACCTTCCGCGGCAGCGGGCAGAGTTCGCAACCGCCGCCGACGGTGACGGCGATTACGCCGAACTCGGAGGCCGGCAACGGAGGAACCTCGGTGACCATCACGGGCACGGGATTCTCCGCTGGGGCCACGGTACAGCTGGGAGGAGTGGCTGCGTCCAATGTGGTGGCAGCCAGCAGCACCGCGATTACGGCGACCACACCCGCACACGCGGCGGGGACCGTGGACGTCGTGGTGACCAACCCCGATGGCCAGAGCGCGACCCTGCCGGGAGGTTACACCTACGCCGTCTCCAGCGGGCAAGGCCCACAGCCGCCACCGGCGGTGACGGCAGTCACGCCGAACTCAGGGTCGGCCAATGGCGGAACCTCGGTGACCATCACGGGCACGGGATTCTCCGCCGGCGCGACGGTACAGCTGGGAGGCGGCGGCAGCGACCAATGTGGTGGTAGCGAGCAGTACCACGATCACGGCGACGGCCCCGGCACACACGGCTGGAGCCGTGGATGTCGTAGTGACCAACAGCGATGGCCAGAGCGCCACCCTGCCGGGCAGCTATACCTACACGACGTCTTCGGCAACGGGCATCAGTTTCGTGCAGGCCAAGTCGGCAGTGGCGCTGTCAGGGTCCTCATTGGCGATCGCCTATCCGGGGACACAGACGGCGGGAAACCTGAATGTGATCGCGGTGATGTGGGGCGACACGACTTCGGTCGTGAGTTCGGTCACCGACAGCGCCGGCAACATCTACGCCGTGGCCGCCGGTCCAACCAGAACCAGCGGGCTGAGCTCGCAGATTTACTATGCCGCGAACATCGCGGGCGGCAGCAATACCGTGACCGTGACCTTCAACCAGACCGCGGGCTGGCCCAATGTGAACGTGCTCGAATATAGCGGTCTCGATCCAGTCAGTCCGTTGGATGTGGTTGCGACCGCAACCGGCAAGGGGACACTCGCGAACAGTGGCTCAGCGACTACCACTTCGGCCAACCAACTGATCGTTGGGGCAGGCAATCCGAGTACATCGTTCAAGACGGCGGGCAGTGGATTCAGCACCCGGCTCATCAACTTGTACGGAGGTATCTCGGAGGACGAAATCGTCACCAGTGCGGGAAGTTACAACGCGACCGCGACCATGAGCTCAGGGACCTGGGTGATGCAGATGGCCACGTTCCGCGGCAGTGGGCAAAGTTCACCCGCTCCTGCCCCTCCGGCAGGTCATACCTACACCACCAACTTTCCCCTGACCGAGAACCCTATCTCCGAAGGCGGTAATTGGATCAACGCCGGCACTACCGGCCTGGACTGGACCAACATGCAGACCACCCCCGGTTTTGCCTTCGCCACCCAGACGGGCACGAATCCAGCGCTGTTCGATGACTCGATCGCCATACTTTCGGGGAATTGGGGCAACAACCAGAGCGCGCAGGCAACGGTGCAGACGGTTACACCCATCACGGTTCATCCTGGGCCTTGTTACCAGGAGTCGGAGATTTTCTTGCGCGCTTCGATTTCGCCCCACAGCGTCAGCGGCTACGAAATCAATGTTGGGAACTGGAACAACGCGAACTCCTATATTCACGTGGTTCGCTGGAATGGCCCGTTCGGCAACTTCACGACCATACTGAGCGCTACTGGTTCTCAATACGGAGTCAAAACAGGTGACGTTTTCTCGGCGCAGATGGTCGGCAATGTGATCACCGTATTCATCAACGGTGTCCAGAAAGGGCAGGTCACCGACAGCACTTACGCCAGCGGCAGTCCGGGCATGGGCATGTATATCCAGAGTCCCTCCACCTGCGGCAGCGGCGCCAACAATTTTGGCTTTTCCAGCTATACGGCAGCGGATTACTGAGCCTCCAGGCTGCCCAGCGGCACCGCCCGAATCGCGAAAGAAGCACTATAAGAAGTCAAGACCGCACGGTAATGGCTCCCCGGCACAGTGGCACAGCTCGGACAAGGTGTGAGGCCAGAACGAGTACTGAAACAGTCCCTGTTGAGGTATTTGACGTCAGCTCGTCACAGAAATCTCATGCCTTTGAATCAGCTGCCCAGCGCACGCAGGACGGCTTCCGCAAGTCTCCGTAGAGTGATTTTTGCGGACCTCGTTTGCCGTGCGGATATCGATTTCGGGTGCTTTCAATTTCTGATTTCGCCGGGTGCCTACCCGAGAAATTGCGGATGCGGGCAGGCGAGATACCTTACGCTTCTGCCAACGGCGCCTCGCAGAGAGCACCGCGCAATACCGGGACGCATTCTGCGGCTTCAATATGCACAGAATCAGCACAGTCTCACATCACGGCGGCGTTGCTAAGCGACTGTGTACCGACTAAAACTGGTAATAGAGGAACACCGACGGTGAGCCGTTAATAAACGGGTAGGTGAAGGCAAATGCCAGAGCATATGCAACGGCCCATCGTCGGCGCGTACTGAAGCGGATGTCCCACGTCTCCGGGACGAATAGAACAGTGAGTAGCCCGCAGAGTACCCATGCCACGGCCCCGAGCGAGACACTCCATGAGACCCTTGGGGGCAGGAACATCTGCCTCAGCCACGAGCTGGCCATATGGAAGTCGGTGGAGCGGAAAAATACCCAACCGATCACCACGAGCAGGAAAGTAATGCCCCGGTAGCAGATCTTTGGAATTTTTTGCAAAACAGGCTGCAACGTCCTATCGAGTGCGAGCAGCAAACCGTGGTAGCCGCCCCAGAAAACGAACGTCCAACTTGCGCCATGCCATAGCCCGCCCAGCAGCATCGTGACCATAAGATTGCAATAGGTTCTTGTGCTGCCTTTTTTGCTGCCGCCTAACGGTATGTAGAGATAGTCGCGCAGCCACGTGGAGAGGCTGATGTGCCATCTTCGCCAAAAGTCCCCGATTCCCAATGCTCGATAAGGGGCATTGAAGTTCTGGGGGATTCGCAGCCCAAAGAGGTACCCCAGAGCCTACTGCCATATCCGAATAGCCGGAGAAATCGAAATACAGTTGGAAGGTGTATCCGAGCGCGGCGGTCCATGCGGCTCCGAACCCCAGACCCGAGTATGAGCGGAGCATGGGATCAATGTAGCCCGCGATGTGATCGGCGATGATTACCTTCCGTACCAGCCCGATCACGAAAAAGCCGATGCCCTTTGCGAACCACTCCTCGCGCGGCGGACCGTCGATATTTTCCAGGTCCTCTTCAATCTGGCGAAAGCGCACGATCGGACCCGCTACAAGTTGAGAAAAGAGGCTGACGTAGGTGAGATATTCGAAGAACTTTTTGGTGGCTTTGACTCGGCCGGCCGCCACGTCCACCACATAGGATATCGTGTGAAACGTATAGAAGCTTATGCCGATCGGGAGCACAACTTTCAGTACTGGCAATGACAACGTCGATGAAACCGCTCGAATGTTGTCGGCGAAGAAGTTGTAATACTTGAAAAAACCCAGCAGGCTTAGATCGATCGTTACCGCGAGAATGACCCAGCGGCGTGCCGCCTTAGCTGTCTTGCTGTCGGTGATCGCTATACCGGTAAAAAAACTTACCAGACTCGAGAACAGCAGCAGTCCGCAGAAACGCCAATTCCAATAACCGTAAAATACATATCCTGCGAGCGCCAGGAGAACATACCGGGGCTCTTTGCTCTTCAGTAGCCAGAACAGCGTGAAGACCACCGGGAAAAACGCGAAGAGGAAAATGTTGGAGTTAAATATCATGTCGGAATATTGTTTTGATTATCCTGTCAGCATCTGATTGGTCGAAGTGAACGCAATCGTACCAGCCGCCCGGATCTCCCCCGAACGACTTGATATCTGTGAAATCCTTGACGGCCAACCCGTATTTATTGGCAATCTCCAAGAGTTGGAGCCGGGCCTGTTCGAAGTTCTGCGTCGCCTGCGGTACTTGGGAGATTCGCGCAAGAAAGTCGGGGTGCAGCGGCGTGATCCAAAGAATCAGTGCGACTTTGTCCCGTTTGGTTTCAATAGCCAACTGCTCCAGATCGTTCTTCAGTTCAGGCGAAACCGGATACGAGACCTCAAGGCTCTTCATCCCTCGGCCGATACAGTCCTCCAACTGTTGTCGACGGGGATATGTACCGCTTCGAACCTGACGGTCCCAGAGTTCGTAGTCTAGGTGGCCGTCCGGCAGGAACTTGTGAACCGGCATTCGTGGACGAAGCTTTATCCAAACCGATAAGGCGGTGTCCTTGATGTAATAAGGCCGAAGAGTACCTTTGTAAAGCTCCAGCCAGTGCCAAATCTTTCTCGCGGCGTTCGGAGTGGTTCCTCTGAGCGCCGAAGTCAAGGCCAAATTCGAAAGGAAATCGTCGGTCGGTTGGTTATCCTGGCCCAGGAATCCCACATCGAGCCCTAGAACAATCTTCTTGGGATGGATCCCCTGTTGTCTGATCACCCGGTACATCGCCAGAAAATCGTTGGGTCCGCCGCTGAATACGGACGCGTTGAATGTCCGATCGCCAGTCAGCTTCCCCACCAGTTGGGGTGAGAGCTTCATTGAACGGCTAGACCCCATGATCAACACATCCACGGGCCCAGATCGCTGGTACTGTTCCAGGAGCTTCAACTTCAAACCGCGGCTGTTGGGCGATATCCTGGGAAATCGTTCTCCCGGGAACTGCCCGTAAGGATTAACTATGGTCACCACCGCAAAATAACTGATCGCAAGCAAGGAGATCGTAAGCAGAAACACGACCAGAAATGAGATCCGCTTCCGACCGGAGTGCTCGCACTCGCCGTTGTCCATCGCGCTATTCGATATGAGCGGAGTGCCGACCTGCATCCTGTCATTTTAGAGTAATGAAAAGAGGCACGGATAGTTCCTTTAGTTCTGGTGAACCGCCTTGGACAAGAGCTGATCACTGCCATTGAGTCCGACCTTCATTCCCTTCGGAATCGGGCCGACTACTTGAATGTCCTTTGCGGAACCTAGTTGATCCCCCGTCTCTGACTGATGACCACATCCATTTCTCCGAACATCGTGCCTTGGCCACCCGCTTGGAGGGATCGGCTCTACCGCAGAAAATTTGGTGCGAGCGCAATTCAGCCGCCGTTGCGGCGCCTTCTTCCCTGCGTTAGGTCTGCGATGCCCATCGACGACTATTGGACTTGAGCTCGAGCATATCGGTCCAACGTCCAGCGGCGCGACAAGTCCTTCAAACGATAGCGCTCTGGCCGATGCATGATCGTGCTTCGCCACTTTCCGGACGCACCCTGGTTTCGGCCGCTATTGCTAAGTAGAGTTTTTAGCGACGTGGGCGCGACATAACCACCTCACCGGTGGCAGCCGGCATGGCATTCTACGCACAGGGTAACGAGGTTGAAGTGGTCATCGTCGCCCTGCCGGCTGCGTAGTTGTTTGTGATGGACCTGCAGGTTTTGCCTTGAGCCACAGACTTGGCACTGCCAGCCATCGCGGTGAAGGACCTGTTGTCGGAGCTGTTCGTAGAGCTCGGGATCAAGCCGCACACGCGGTCGTTTGGGTCGAATCCGGGTCACGACGGCTTCTCGGTCACTTCGCGCAGAAAAGCCTGCCTTTGTTCGCCCGGCAGAAATTTGAAGAACCGTGACATGGACTGCAGGAGCGTGGTCGGATCTTCGTTGTCGAGATTCGCTCCTGCCAGGAAGTCCGCACAGATCATCTCCAGGCAGTAGCCTCGGGATTTGTCCGTTCCCAGCATCAAAGCCGCCGTCTCAATTGCCTGCTCGATCACCGGGATCTGGGTCTTGTACAGCTTGAAGTAGATAATCTCCCACGGTTCCGTTTCCCGCCCGGTTAGTTCCTTCTCCACTTCCCGCTTGAACTGATCCTTCGGCAGTGAGCGCGCCTTGTGCAGCCAGGTTGCACAATCGAACTCCTGCCCATCCCTCCGGCCACTTTCGCCAACTCCAGCCCCTTCGTCCACCCCACTTGCTTCAGCTCCTTCCTGGCCTGAGGTGGCAGATGCTCATGGATCGACATGAGGTAGTACGCCTTCCGCCTGGACTCCGGGAACCGCCTCGCCAGAAACTCGTCAAACGACTTCAGTGTTCTCCAGCCGCCAGTACTGACCCGCCCGCACTTCACACAGGTATCGTCCCAGTTCAACAAACCGGGTATCCCGCTCAGCTTCAGACCTTCGTTCCCAGGCCAGGATCTCGTCGATCTTGGTCAGAACGAACAGGGCCCGTTTGCGATTGAGCTTGGGCAGCATGGGCGGATTGCTAGTACGTAAGCTCGTCAAGCCAACCAAGGTCATCTGCTCCTGGGCGCCGTACCAGCGCAGCTTCGATCAGGTCCGGCCGTCCCAGGCAAAGCCCAATATAGGGACAGCTGGTGCAGGGATTCTGAGGAAAGCGGATGCCGCTGTGGGGCAGGAACTCGGCCGCTTCGATCCGACGGATCGAGTCTTGAACCAACTGGCCGAACTCTTCGCGCTGTTCGTCGCTGATGGTGGTCCGGAAGTACTGAATCTCGACCAGCCGCTTGCGGACGAAGACTACCTGGGCGACATCGGCGATACCGGTGATCCAGGAATAGCAAACCAGCTGCGGATCGAGAGCCAGCAGTCCGGATGGCTCCTCCGGGTAGCGGCTGGCGGTGGTCTTCCACTCGAGCAGGCAGCGGGTACCGTCGAGCTCTCCGATGGCATCGACGTAGGCGACGAAATCGTTCTGCCCGGCAAGAGGCTTGGTGAACTTGATCTGCAAGTTCCGCCGAGGCTGACGGATGCGGACCCGATCGTCCTGGGCGAAACGATCCAGCAGCTGCACGCCCGACTGCAGCATCCGGTCCCAGCTGTCCCGCTCGGAATAGTGCAGACCGCTGTCCCGGTAGGGCAGACCATTCCCGGAAAAGCACCGCGGCAGCATCCTGCCGCTGAAAATAGGCACCTACGGCCTGCTCAAATGCTCGCCCGAACAGCATGGCGGCCCGGGTGTCTTTCTCCTTCCAGCCGTCGAGGTAGCGATGCTTGTAGCGGCGCGGACAGGACAGGTACTGGCTGATCTGGGTATAGCTGTAGGTCATGAGGACACCTCCGACCCACGGGATCTGCGGTCGGTAAAGACTGAGAGTTCTTCCCACCGGGCGGCCGGTGCAAAGCCGTCGAAGTTGAGGACGGATAGTGCCGTTCACGGTGACTTCGCTGACCTTGACCACGCCCCACAGGTCGACCAGCGCCTTGTCATCAATCTCGTTCTTTCCCAGCAGCTCCGCGTCGTAGCCGAAGTCGCGCAGAAACCAGCTCAGCTTCCACATGGCTCTGGGTGTGCAGTAGAGGCGCCCGCTCGATAAAACATCCGGTCAGGTGTTTCGGCTTGAGGACGGCGAAGCGAATCTCGTAATAGGGCTTCTGCTTGTGCCAGCGGTACTGAGCCCGATCCACCCGGACCAGGAAGATCCCGTCCGGGACCGAGTGAATGGCAGACGCGTCAGCCGGGCGGAGCGACTCGAAATGGCGCCTCATGCTGCACCTTCCTTGTTGCCGAGATAGCTGTTCAGCTGGCAGAGCAGGGCGTTGCGGTCTTTCTCGGCCCAGTCGGCCAGGTGGACGACGAAGTCTTCGACCTGTTCGCGGGAGGCCTCGCGGAGGGTCTTGGTGCCGCAGAAGTCGACGGCGTAGGACTTGACGAGGTTGGCATCGAGTTGGTGCTGGCGGATCAGCTGGCAGAGACGGTCGCGGACTTTGGGGCCGCCGTAGTTTCCGTTTTTGCCATTTACGGCTGAGCCGGGCAGCCTCTTCGCCTCTCGAGGGGAGGGAACTGGCTCGGCGAACGACCCGATCTCCTCGACCGAACAAATGCCGATGCCGTAGGCCTTGCGCAGGGCCCGGTTGACCGCCCGGGTCTCCGCGACCCGCATCTCGGCTCCGTGGACCAGGGGAGAGACATTGGACGGATCGGCATCACCGTAGCCGACGAAACCCCTGCACGTCGGGGATTTGAATACAGTCGCCTTGAATGCCCAGTACGCCGAGTGCCCTATCGCAGAACTTAATGCACGGGATGAACTCCGAATCCCGCAACAGCGACGTCGAGTCGCGAGGCCCAACAGTCCGGAATGGGTGACATACCACTTTGCGCTCAAGCAATTGGATGTCGCCAGACAGGACGGACAGTCCGTGTTTTTCGATCATGAGGCCAAGTTGCCGCGCGAGTGTCTTGGAAATCTGCGCTGGCCACAGCTGTCTTGCCAATCGAATTTCTCTCAGCAAAGACCCGCTAGCTTTATCCACTGTATCTCTGTTGATATCATATGATCTCATTGTAATGATATCATATGTAATGTGACATCTTGTGATATCATTTTGTCAAGACGAAAACGGGAAGATTTCCGAAGCAATGCGTTAGGACTAGTGCTTAACTTTGCGCGCGTACGACTTCAGCCGCTTTCAGAGCGGCAGACGCGACAAAGTTGCTGATTTGCTTCACATTTTGCCCTCTTGGCAGCTTTATTCACTCTTTTGCAGTCCGAGTTCTTCTTCTGAGTAATTCGAGCGCCGGCGCGACGCAGCTGATGGTTTTCCGCATCGGTATGGTGCAAACGACTGTCGTGTTCGTTGGCCTGCGCTCACGCGAAGGATGTTAGCAAATATCGACCTAAATGTTATCAAGGGAGTGTATGGGCCATCGAGGCACCAATCGCGACGATCCGAACAGCTAGTCCGGAAGGGGATCTGGTGCGGAAATGTCAGTGCGACACCCCGAGAGGGCCACCGGACTTCCCCCGAGGTCGATGCACCCGTCAGGAAGGATTGTGGACGTTGTCAAACGAAACAGTGTCTGGTGATTTTGTCTCATTCATCGCATGCGCTATCGAGTCGGACTGGGACAATGTCTGGGCTTCCCGTTTAGCGGGATTCCCGGTGAACGTGTGCTACGCGGAGTGGATTCAGGGTACTGGTATGGCTTGCGCAACGTACGTGTTCGACCCGACCACATTTGTCGAAGGCGAGCAGTCCAAGCAGATGCGATACCGCCCGGAGGTCGACAGCGACTTCTCGGTCCTGGTTAAGCTCCATCGAGATGGCGGCATTGACACATTTAAATACCGCGGGGCAGAGTTGATCTGTGAGGCGTCCGGGGCTGACCTCCAGAGCGCCATGATTCACGCGACCGCATGTGGCTTAGCCCTCGACGAACCATGGGATACCGAAGCCGGGTCCGCGAACTGGGGAATTTAAGCTACAACGCATACTGCGCAGGACATGCCCAAACTGCCATGATCTCCGGATAGTACTTGTAATTCAACGATCAGGCCGGGAGCATCTGTGCCCCTTACACAGAGTGGCTGGACCAGTCGCGATACCGGTTTTGCTCATAGAGATGTTCCAGATTGGCCAGCATGCAGACTTCTTCGGAACTTGGGAAGGCAGATTTCATCTTGTTGATCTCCTCAGCGAGTCCAGAACTCTCGCGCAGTGTAGACTTTCCTCTGTAAGCTTACAAAAAGCCAGGTTTTTGTCGAGTTAGCGTCCGGTCGGTACGGTGAACCTTACCTCCGAAGGCGTGAGCGGCTCCCCGATTTCTGACACACACTGAGGGTTAGTTTCCGGCAAAATCTACTACCTGAGGAAGGGGGATTTTCCGTGAAGAGGAAGCGCTTTTCTGTGGGGCAGATCGTCGGAGAGTTAAAGCAAGCCGAACTGGGAGTGCCAGTGGCGGAACTGGTCCGCCAGGTTGGGATTACGGTCAGCATTTTGCCAGATGATCTCAAGAATGCCTCCAATAAGCACCTCGGGTTTGATCCGCACTAACTTTTCCACTTGTGCAGTGACTTCAGCGGCTCCCCCGATCTACCCCAAGGATAGAGAATATCGGTGTAGCACACTCAGGACGCAACTTGGAAAAAGAGAGCGGAAGGATTGAGTAGCCGGTCACCGTAAATGGCCGCTTTGAATTTCAGCGAAGGAAGCGTACAGTTCCCCTTCCGCTCCAATGTGGAGTGGTTCCCGCTCTAGAGGAATGGCCTTCAGAGTACGGTCGAATATGAGTTTCGCAAAACGTTTTTCCATGCTGTTCGTTGTCCTCGCATTCGCTCTCCTGATGTTTGCTTGCGGCGGGACAACCCTTACACCGCCCCCAGCCGCGCCTACAGCTTCGCTCTCGGTCGACCCGGCCACTATCACTCAAGGCGGATCGACTACCTTGACCTGGCGGACCACCAACGCAACTGACGTCAGCATCGACGCCCTGGGCGCGGTGCAGCCAAACGGGTCACAAAGCGTGACCCCGGCGGTTTCGACCACGTATACCCTGACCGCAAAAGGAGTGGGCGGGACACGAACGGCCACTGCCACTGTTACAGTGACCGCGCCTCCTCCGCCACCTCCTAGCAGCTTCGCGATTACAATCCTGCAGCCGTTGCCCGGAGCAACAGAGTCATCTGCTGCGGCTATTAACGACACTGGAGTCGTTGTAGGTTACTCAGTCTTCGAGACCGATGGCCAACAAAGCTTTGAAGCCACCATGTGGGTGGACGGAGTGCCTACAGACTTAGGCGTTGGAGCCGCTACCGCGATCAATTCAAGCGCCCAGGTGGTGGGCATTGGAGCGCCTGGCCCGCCGATCGGCGTAGATGTCGGCGGTTCTACCCAGGGATGGTTCTGGTCGCAAGCAACTGGGAGAATTCTCGTCGGCACTCTGACAGATGTCGGGGAGAATTCGCTAGCGTTGGGGATAGACGATAGCGGGACTGTTGTAGGGCAGGGCTATGCCAATGGCGGACCGTCGAAACAGGGATTCACCTGGCGTATGGATACTGGGATACAACCAGTGCCGAGCATGAGTGCCATATACGCCATCCACGCTCTGTCCACAAACGGCTCGGCTGGCAGCAGCGCAATGGCTGGGACTAGCAGTGCTGATAATCGCGCTGTGCTCATAACCGTCCTGACAGGTTTACCCGTGATAACCGATCTTGGAGCACCTGCAAACGTGCTCAGTGCAGCTCTTGCGGTCAACAAGCTGGGGTTCGCATGTGGTCAAGTGAATACTGACAACAGCCAGATTGAGGCTTTCGACTGGAACCAACCTCAAGGGTTCATTGAACTCGGAACCGGTGGCACTCGTTACAGCTCGGCAATGGCTATCAATGACTCGAACCAGATTGTAGGCATAATCGGAGATTCGCCGGCTGGAATGGCACGACTGAGGGGTCGACTCCAGGGCCGAGCAATGCTGCTTCCACGCACTCTAGATACCTTCGACAGGGCCATGATATGGACCGATGCGATTGGTCTTCAAGACTTGAATACCTTTGTGACGTCTTCGGCTTGGACCCTGAGTGTCGCCGACGGCATTAACAATAAGGGCGAGATTGTGGGGACCGCCTTCGATCAGAGCCAAGTGAATAGGGCTTTCGTCCTGGAGCCGAACTAGCGCTTACGCCGTTCGTAGCTCGGTGGGATAGTTCATGACGTTATCCCCGGATGCGACAGACAGGTCATATGCGGAGACGAGCGACGAAAAGCTGGCGATCGCACTGGTCGCCAACGGCCCCCAGACCTTCTCGGCTTGTAATAGTTCGCGCTGCAGTCGTTTGGTTCTATCTCTCATGGCGACTCCGCTGTGAGCCCCTCTGGTGGTTGTTCACACTAGAGCGGTCTAGCATTTAAGTGATCAACTATACTAGAGCGGTCTACTATCGTCAAGAGGAATTTCGGCACCGATGAGTAAACAGTGCAGCCAAAACGGGGGGATCCGCGAATCGGTTTTCGCGTATCCTGTTTTCTCCACCATGGCGAAGAACAAGAAGTCAAAGAATCCTCATGCCGTTGCTCTAGGCCGCTTGGGTGGGCTAAAAGGCGGGAAGGCGCGGATTGCTCAACTGAACCCAGAAGAGAGACGAGACCTTGCACGCAAAGCAGTTCAGGCGAGATGGGCAAAGGAGAAGGAGCGCAAACAAAAACCCTGAGGCACCGACTGTCGATAGAATCAGTCTATTACAAGGCTAGCTAGGACTGTTAACGACCGTTCCTCACAGTGGTGTTAGTGACTCCGACCGCCTACGCGATTCGCTTCGAGCAGCCCATTCTTTACGACCGCCGCTCGACCCGAAGTTGTGCCAGGCAAATCGTCGAGTCTAGACGGTCTCTGGTTTCAGAGTTCTCAGCGAATTCCAAGCAGTACGGCGATGTATTGCTGCACCTTCGTAAGCAGCGCTGGCTCGGCTTTGGAATGAAATTGTGCTAGCGCCAATCGCTTGCGATCATCTGATGGATATGGTTCGAGAGGAACCGTGGCTGGCTGGCTGGCTGGCCTTGAAGATCGTGCCGTCTGTGCAGCCGAGGCCGCACTCCAGGGGCAGCACGCGACCACAGCAAAAGACTTGACCCGCGTGCTATCCTTAACTTCAGAAGCTTATTTGGAACGCGGACGTATCCTCTCCAATAGTCTGTATCTCCCGGACTAGTTTGTAACGTATCACCCAATAAAATTTAGGCGGTTGCGCGCTGTCCCTAGCCGGACTCCGTAATCTGGAAGTCAGGATCTGGGGCGGGAGCAAGAACTGCCGTTCGGATGTCGCTCAGGAGGCGGCTGTGCCTGATCCTACGATCAACGCAACATCGAATACCGAGACTTTCGGCTTGGTTTGGCCCGATTTCGTGATCGAATCAGTTATCGATCCGGATCATCCGAATCAGCTTCGCTTGCATACGTGGGATGGGCGCAAAGCCACGACAGCGCCCACCGCCAGCCACCGCGGCTCCACCTACACGCCGGCGCCAATTGCGGCCGGTCTTGCGCGAGCTGTTCGTTTCCCATCCTCAAGCAGGACCTTCGGATCGGCGAGGAAGTTAGCCGATTCAATGCTCGCATTCCTGTGCCGGTATGCTCACCTGTCGCCAGATGCGGCGTGCCTTCTCGTTGCATTTGGTCTGGCGAGCTGGTTTCCCGATTGCCTTCCCGTCGCGCCACTCCTCTATTTGTTGGGGCCTCATAACGAAACAGAGCTCGTCTTGCGACTTCTGGGATGTCTGTGCCGGCGGCCCGTTTTGCTCAGTGATGTAGACGTGCCGGCGTTAGCTACTTTGCCCAGCCATCTGGACCCAACTCTTCTGATCGGTCAGCGCAATCTTCCGCGACAGGTTATACGAGTCTTGGTGGCATCCGACAATCATCACTTCTTTGTCGCGCGCGGAGACCGTCAACTTCATGCTTATGGGGCAAAGGCTCTTTCGGTGGATCCTGAATCTGTGCACGATATCGGTATGCGAGTGACCCTTTCGCCGGCGCTGGATGTGCTGCCGATGCTGACGGATGCCGCCGAGGAGGAAAGCGCGAACGATTTTCAATCGAAATTGCTTCGATACCGCATGGTAAACCACCATCGGGTCTGCGCTGCGCAGATCGATACCCGAGCTTTTGTCCCCGCGATGCGGGATGAGGTCCGTGCGTGGTTGGCGCCCGTGTGCGACTGCTCAGACTTGCGGAAAACGGTGTCGAATTACCTGCTGCGACAGAGCCGAGAGATTAAAGGCGCTCGGTTGGCCGACGACCAGTGCTTGGCCGCGGAGGCTGCGCTGTTCTTCTGTCACAAGGCGGATACGCAGCAGTTCTTTGTTGGGGAGGCGGCTGAGAGGGTAAATGATTTGCTCAAGGGGCGCCATGAAGATCGCGCCCTGACGGACAAGAAAGTGGGCTTACTGCTTCGTACTCTGGGAATTCACGGCGAGCGAGTTGCCAAGGGATACCGAATTCTTCTAACGGACTCGGTGCGGGAGCAAATCCACGCCGCCGCGCGTGATTACCAGGTCCCCCCAACGCAAGACGGTGTTGCCAGGTGCCGCCTTTGTGCGGCGAAAAGTTCAAACGAGCCCAACTAGAGATGCACATATGAATGTATGTACGTTGAAATAATTCAATGAGGAAACTCGGCTGAAAGGTTTGAAAGGAGGCTGTCATGCAGAAAACCCCAAATCACGCGAATTTTGCTGCGTCCCTCGGAGAGCTGGCGGAGGCAGGAAGCCCGGTTGATATTTCCGTGGCAGATATAGAAGATCAAAACGCCGATCTCGAAATCAGCCAGGTCGGTGGCATATATCAGTCGACCCTGTTTGAATTACCGAATGGGCGCTCGGGCTACATATTGGATTTAGAGATTGTCAATCAGAGTCCGAGAACAGTTTACGGTTCCGGGCCCCCGGTGCTTCGGTTCCCCTGGGAGGATTCCTTCTTTGACTGGCTGGCAGACCCTAAGGAGACGCCCCGCAGGTTTTCCTATTTTCGCACGAAACGTAATGGTCGTCGCGAACGCGTCGACGGCGTCTCCGACTCTTATTATTTTCCGGGCGGGGCACAACTTGAGTATCCGCGCCGGCAGGTCCTCAATCACATTCTTCTCGAACATTTTACTTTAACCCCTGGGCGTCCCCTGTACGGCTTACTCCTGGGAACCGGAAGCGCCATGCCGGCGGAGCTGCGTCATGGCCAATGGCTCGAAACGACGCTCTCTCTCTGTTCATCTAGGCATCTTGAGTACACCTCGACAATTCGCTTGTGGATCGACCGGTCGCACGCGAAGGCAAAGCCGGCAAGGAAATACAACCTTCGTGGGGAACCGGTTGGCACCGTGGGCTCGACGGTCCCGTTCACATTCAGCCCGGTGTCGCCTGTGACTCTGGGATCGAGAGCGCCACTCCAGGATTGCGACACAGGGTTGCTGCGGAACGAATCGGAGAGGCGGCCGGCTAAACCAACGCGAAAACAACAGAGCACAGGAGAAATCCCCGTGTTCGTCTTCTCTGGAAGACATTGCTTCAAGAGGTAGTGACTCAAGGCTCCTGTTTGGGAAATAAGGGAATGCGGCATACGCGGGGCTCGTTGCTTTTGATCGGCACATAAATTTAGTTCCAGTACCGGTGGCTTTTTCTTCGTTGCATCTTTGGGCATACTGTCGAGGTATAGAGGTGGTGGATCGCGTAAAGCGATGCCAGGTCGACCAACGACTCGATTCAGTTTCAGAGACTTTCCGGTACGCATCCACAATCCTAGCGGCACGACGTGTCCTCTCGTGGATGGATCAAAAACGGAAAGGGGGGTCGTTTGAGAAAAAAATCATTGCCTGTGGAAAACTTTAAGTACCAACTTTGCTACGCTATGCGCGCCGCTTCTTCGTCTACAGCTTTAACTCTCGTTTCCAAGTCCCCAAAGCGGACTTGGAAAGCTTTGTCGCAGCCTGACCTCGGCAGTTCTAGTCTCCGTCATGCCCTTCCGTAACCAGGGGTAATGGCGGGGCGGTGTTACTTTCGAATTCTGGAAGTAACGCGGCGCACCTGCCTGATTTTTGGTAGATGCGCCGTCGGGGATCGAACTGGGACGCCGAGAGGAAATCTTCAGAGTTCAGCAATCTGAAATTTGACACTTCTTTGGGCCCCTGCAGTTTCTCTGGCCAAAAGGGATTTGTCCGTCAGTCCCTATCCCCGCTTTTAAAGGAAATTTCATGCTGAGGATTAGTGTTTTAGTTTTTGCAGTCCTTTTTCTTAGTCGGCTGCGGGGGAGGAAGCATGCCTTTCACTCCTCCTCATAGTGGGTCGTCGGGTGGTACAGGCTCGAGCAGCGGATCTTCAGGTAGTGGAACTTCCAGCAGCGGGACTCCAGCATCTTCGGTAGCGGGACTTCCACCAGCGGAACATCCGGTAGCGGCACTTCCAGCAGCGGATCCTCGGGTAGCGGCACTTCCAGCCACAGGAACATCCGGTAGCGGCACTTCCACCACCGGGTCTTCCGGCAGCGGCACCTCCACCACCGGAACATCCGGTAGCGGCACCTCCAGCAGCGGAACCTCGTCCAGCGGGTCATCCGGCAGCGGTACCTCTACCACCGGGACTTCCGGTAGCGGCACTTCCACCAGCGGGTCTCCGGCAGCGGCACTTCCAGCAGCGGGTCGTCTGGTAGCGGCACCTCCAGCAGCGGGTCTTCGGATAGCGGTTCACGGCAGCGGATCTTCGGTAGCGGTGGCGGACGCCGTACCGGGGTGACCGGGCCGAGCACATTCACATTTTCGGGTTATACCTGGGGAACGGATGGCGGTTCCGCTCCTCCGGTAGGCAACGTGAACGGGAATGTAGGCAAGTTCGATCCCAACAACGTCACGGTCGGATCCGAACTTGTTTTGTCGCTCACCCAGACTCAGAACGGCAGCCAGATTCTGTCCAGCGGGTCGGAGGTCATCACCAAGCAGACCTTCACCTACGGCACCTTCGAGTTCACTTCCAGGGTGTCGGAAGCGCTTTCGGGTTCCGATGCCTCCGGCTTTCTGTACGCCTCGAACTCCGCCACTGAAATTGACATGGAGCAGGTAGGCAACAAGCCGGATGCGGTGGACTGCACGAACTGGCAAGGAACGTCAAACTTCCAGGACACGCAGGTCTTTGGCTTCGACCAGACCAATAGCCACGATTTCAAAATTGTCTGGCAGCCCAGCTTTGTGGACTGGTATGTGGACGGCCAGCTGGTGGTGCACCATACCCAGGCGGTGCCCAGCGCTCCGGCCTACTTCCTGTTCAACCTGTGGGGCACGAATAACTCGTCCTGGGGAGGCACGGCGACGATTGGGCCGACCCGGTACATGTACATCAGCAACTTCAAGTACTCGCAATAGCGGAGGGCTGTTTTCCCGTTCCTCTCCGGATTTGCAGGGCGCAGGTAATGCGCTCCTGCAAGTCCGGTTGTTTTCTAGGCTCATTTTCTAGGCTCTTGCCGAGAAGAACCGCGCCACGCTCTCCACGACCATTTTCTGCTGTTCTTCGGTCATTTGCGGAAACACGGGCAGCGCCAGAACATGCTGGCTGGCTTCCTCGGACTGCGGAAATGCGCCGGGGCCATAACCGAGAGTCGGCGAAGGCGGGCTGCAGATGAAGCGGCGAAGGATAATAGATCTCTGAAGGTATGCCGGAATGGCGTAAGTGTTCCTTGAGCTGGTCCCGACGCGGCGTACGAATCACAAACTGGTTGTAGACGTGGCGCATGCCTTCGGGCTCGATCGGCAAGGTAATCACACTTGTCCAGGCCGGCCTGCCGGAAAAGTTGACGATAACGCTCGGCATTGCGCCGGCGGGCCTTGGTCAGCGCCTCGAGGTGCTTGAACTTGACCAGCAGGATGGCGGCTTGCAGGCTGTCCAGGCGGCTGTTCATCCCCAGCAGGTCGTACTGGTATTTCTTGCGGCTGCCATGATCGCGCAGCACCGAGATGCGTTCGGCCAGCTCGGGATCGTTGGTGGTGATCATTCCCCCGTCACCTGCCCCGCCCAGGTTCTTGGAAGGGAAAAAGCTGAAGCAGCCGCAGGCCCCGATGTTGCCGACATACTTGTCGCCGAAGCGGGCGCCGATGGACTGCGCCGCATCTTCGATCACGGGAAGGCGGTGGGCGCGCGCGATCTCGCTGATTTTCCCCATCTCGGCCGGCAGTCCGAAAAGATGCACCGGCATAATCGCCTTGGTCCGGCTGGTGATGGCGGCTTCGAGCCGGGTCGCGTCCAGGTTGTAGGTGTCGCGATCGATGTCGACAAAGACCGGCTTGGCCTTGAGCCGGGCGATGCTGCCCGCGGTCGCCACGAAAGTAAACGGCGGGGTGATCACCTCGTCGCCCGAGTCAACCCCCAGCGCCATCAGGACCAGCAGGAGCGCGTCTGACCCGGAAGCGCAACTGATGGCGAAGCTGGAGCCGATGAAGGCCGCGATTTCCGCCTCCAGTTGCTTCACCTCGGGCCCCATGATGAATTGCTGGCTCTCCAGCACTTTATCCACGGCGGCGCGGATGTCTTCCTTCATGGTGGCGTATTCGGCCTTCAGATCGAGAAACGGGAAGAGCAGTTTGGCAGCGACTGGATCGGGCGCCGGCGACTTGGCGAGGGTTTGCCTGGGGTTCACTTCATTACTATCCTGCGGTCGACAACTGGAGGCCGTGAATCTCAATCACTATATCTATTGTCGCGGTTTTGCGCGACCCTGTGCAATCGTGCCTTTGAGGTGTGGCGCAAGCCACCTTGCCGGCACCGCGGCGACAAATTGCCAAATACTGACCGAAATAGGAGTTCCCGATGCGATTCATTGTTTTGTTGATGACCGTCGTTTGTGCCATTCCTCTGATCCTCCCCGCGCAAGACGAAGAGGATCGCGCCACTCAGTCGAAAATCGTTGCCCTGGAAAAAGCATGGAATCAAGCATACAAACTCGCCGATCGCAAGGCGCTGGACGAGCTTCTCGACGATCAGCTTGTCCTGGTCAACGATGACGGCAGCGTCCAGGACAAGGGCGAGTTTCTGGCCAGCATCAAGAAGGTGAACTCGCAGGAGCAGCAGGTTACGCCGGAATCGATTGCCGTCCACGTGTACGGAAATGCGGCAACCGCCACCGGAGTGTTCAGGGCCAAGGGAATTGAAGCCGGCAAACCCTATCTGAAGAGGGAGCGCTTTCTGGATACGTGGATTTACAAGGACGGAAAGTGGCGATGCGCCACTGCTGCGGCAATCACTGTCCTGCACTGAACTTGAGAGAGCAGGCCAGGGCTGGTACGAGCCCGGCACGAGCGAGGGCGCTCGCGCCCACATTGCCATTTAGCGGCGGTAACTACTCCGCACGGCCAGTGACCTTCGTACTCAGGCTGGGCTTGAGAATGCCCGTATAATCAACGTAAATCGGAAGGACTTTGTGCGCGCAAAGGATTAGGGTGGACCCTGTTCTGGCATCGGCGATCTTCGTTCTGGGGCTGGCTTTCGGCAGCTTCCTGAATGTGTGTATCTATCGCTTGCCGCGGGATTTATCGGTGGTGCGGCCACGTTCGGCGTGTCCCGGTTGCGAGCGCCCGATTGCAGCCTACGACAATATTCCGGTTTTAAGCTGGCTGATCCTGCGCGGCCGCTGCCGCAATTGCAAAACTTCTATTTCGCCGCGCTACCTGGTTGTGGAGCTCCTGACCGGAGCGATCTTTCTTGCGATTTACGCGCACTTCGGCGCCAGCCTGGCCACCCTCAAATATTGCGCTTTCGGATTCCTGATGCTTGGGCTGATCTTTACCGACGCCGAAACCCAGCTTCTGCCGGACAAGATGACCCTCCCGGGCCTGGCTTTGGGATTCGTGTTCAGCCTGGTGGTTCCGGTCAATGACCTGGCTTCGCAGCTCTTGCCCGGCCTGGTATCCCTGCCGGTGAGTTCCGACGTTTCCTGGCACCTGCTGTCGCTGGTGGACGCCGTGCTGGGCGCGATCGTTGGCGCCTCATTCATTTATGGCGCGGGCGCCATTTATCTGCGGGCGCGGGGCGTGGAGGGCATGGGCTTCGGCGACGTCAAGCTGATGGCCATGGTGGGCGCGTTTCTCGGCGCCAAGCTGACCATCTTTACTTTGTTTTCCGCCTCGATTGCGGGATCGCTGTTTGGCGTGTCCACGGTGCTGGCGGTATGGATCAAGCGCACGCGCCGGCGCATGAAACGCAATCACGAATCCGCTGCGCAGGCGCGGCGGCGGGCCTGGGAATCGGCCGCGATCGCGCTGCGCCGCCATCAGATGCCGTTTGGCGTGTTTCTCGGCGGCATGGCCATGGTCGCGTTGTTCTACGGCAACAGTTTCCTGCGCTGGTACTGGGGGTTGCTGTGAGACTGGCCACCAATCCCATCGTGTTGCGCATGGTGCTGGTATTCGTGGCCGCCGGCTTTGCTTTCATTGTGGGGCTGCTCTTGATGCGGCGCATGCGCCGCAGCATCAGCGAGGAAGTTTCGTTTTCCGGCACGCCTTCTGTGTCCGAGAGTTTTCCGCTGCATACGTATCACGCGGTGATCCAGCAACTGAAACAGCAGAAACATGAGCTGCAGAGCCTGCAACTGCTGGAGCGGCGCCGCGCCAAGACTTCGGAGAACATCAGCGCCGCCGTGCTCTCCAATCTTTCATCGGGCGTGCTCTTCTTTACGCCGAACGGGCTGGTGCGGCAAGCCAATGCTTCCGCGAAGCAGATTCTCGGCTTTGCCTCGCCCGCCGGGATGAGCGCGGCCGAGATATTTCGTGAAGCCGAGTTGATTTCCGCGTCCGAGAGCGCCTACGCGAATCTGGCCGACGCGGTGAATTTCGCCTTGCGCGAGAAGACCCGGTTCCAGCGGCATGGAAGCGCGCTATCGCACTCCGGCAGGCGGGGAACGCACCCTGGATATCACGGTGAGTTCGGTGCATGCGCCGGACAGCGAAGTGCCGGGCGCGGCTTGCCGGGCGTTGCTTCCTGGGCGTTGCTTGTCTGGGCGTTGCTTGTCTAATCAATGACCGCACTGAAGTGGCCGAAATTCGCCGGCAGCAGGAATTGCGCGGGGAAATGTCGAGCGAGATGGCGTTGGGGCTGCGCAACTCGCTGACCACTATCGCGGGATACGCGCAGCAGCTCGCGGCCAGCCGCGACGCGGAACTGGCGCGGCAGTTGGCGGCCGACATTGCGGCCGAGGCGGCGCACCTGGATCGCACGATTGGCGGCTTTCTCGCAGGCGCGACGAGCTGCGAAGGCCGGTTCGAAAGCTTGAGTTTGACTACGTCGAATGCCGCCTTCGGTTTGATTGAGGCGGCAGGACTGAAAGAAACGGAGCATCCTTATGAAGCGCATCGCATATGTTTTTCTGGCAGGAATCGTTCTGGCGGGCATGCTGGTCACGGTGGCCGGCGCACAAAACGCAGCCTCTGGGCGACTATGCCCGTTCCGTCCGCAAGGATGAGAAGCCGGCATCGGCCAAGAAGTACGACAACGACAATTTGCCCACTGCCGACAACATCAGCGTCGTGGGAAATGCCACGGACATCCACCGGCCCCGAAGACGCCAACCCGGCGCCTGACGCCAACGCCGCCAAGCCAGAAGACGGCGCCGCCACGCCGGAGTCGAAGGACGCCAAGAAGGACGACGCCGCCGACGCGCAGAAGGTGAACGACCAATGGAAGCAGAAGATTGCCGATCAGCAGGGCAAGATTGACCTGCTGTCGCGGGAGCTGGATGTGACCCAGCGCGAATATCGCCTGCGCGCCGCCGCTTTCTATGCCGACGCCGGCAATCGCCTGCGCGGCTCGGCTACATGGGACAAGGAAGACGCCCAGTACAAGCAGCAGATTGCCCAGAAGCAAAAGGCAGTCGATGACGCCAAGAAAGCGCTGGACGATCTGAAGGAACAGGCGCGCAAAGCAGGAGTACCCGCCAAGTTGCGCGAGTAGCAAGCCCGGCGCTCGCATTCACCAATGGCTCCGGCTCACGCTGGAGGCTTTTTTAGTGCCGCGGCTGCAGATCTTCTCCGTTCGAGAATCTGTTTCACATGGTGCCGGCCGTGGGCCAGGTGAAACTTCCGCCATTGCCGCGCCGTCAGGGGCCAAGAACAGGATGGTCCAGGACCCTGACGCGCGAGCCATAACGCTCTTCGCATTGCGCGATGACCTTGTCCATCGCGTCAATCTGCGGACCGATTTCGGCAACGATTTTTTCCGCGGACATGGCCCCGCGGAAGAACCTGATCAGGGGACTTCCGTCCCTTGGGAAAATAACCAAGCTCGGTGACCGCGGTGGCCGCCACTCTTTGCTTGAAGGTAGGAACGCCGGCCAGCGGCTTCCCTGCTTTCAGGCAGCGCTCAAAAGCCTTCTGCGTTCCGGTGTAGGTCAGATAGAGATGCTCGAGTACTTCGGCCGCGCTCCACTTCCCTTCCGGATGGCGTGTCAGTTCCTCGGCGGCTCATGTCGCTGGTCGCGGAAGCAATTGCCTGCTGCAAACGTTCCAGATACGAATCCATGGCCCCTCGGATTGCTCTCTCTAGTAGAATAGGCCCCGGCATTTCCGGTTGCAAAATTTCATACGCATGACGGGAAGGTGGCTATGAAGAAGTTGCTGATGGCAATGCTGGCACTGCTGATGATGACTGGGTGCACGTCGCAACCAACCACGCCGGCGCCAGCCGAGAAACCTCAGCCCAAGCCGGCGGAATTCGTCACCGGGCGGGTCGCCTTCCAGAAGCTTTTCATCGCCGCGCGAGGCTGGGCGCGCGATGCCCAGCCCTACCGGCTCGAGTCGATGATCACCGACGACTCCAAGGGCAAGGAGGGAAAGTCGGGAGTGTGGCGGGCCTCCTTCGGCTCTCCGCTGCAACGCGGCGTGAAAGCCTACACCTGGTCGGGAGAAGCTACCTCCGACCGCGGCATCAATCCCGGCACGGAAGATACCTATAGTCCGACCAACACCTCCACCCAGATTTTTGACGTGGCTTTCCTCAAGGTGGATTCGGACAAGGCGCTCGAAGTCGCCCAGAAGCATGGCGGCGATAAACTTGCGGCCAAGGACCCCGACACTCCGATTCTCTACATGCTCGACTGGAGTGCGGCGACCAACGAACTCATCTGGCACGTGATCTACGGCGTCAATCGCGACGACTACAAGCTGAAAGTGGCGGTGAACGCCTCCAGCGGGGATTTTATGCGGGTGGAGAAATAGATTTCCGGCTGCAGGGGTGGCTATAGGGGTCCTTCGACTTCATCTTTCCATTCGCGTCGCGAAGGGAAAGATTCCGCTCAGGATGACAACGAGTTAAAAGTTATTGTTTGGCTTGGCTTTTTTCTGAGGGCTGGCTGGCCTTGATTTTTTCCAGCGCCTTCTTTGCTTCTTCCGCCTGCGGGCCGGTGGGCAGGATCTTCAAGTACTCCTGATAGCACTCGGCAGCTTCGTCGAGGCGGGCCAGCTTTTCCAAGGCCTGCGCCATGCGGAAGTTGGCCAAGGCATCGTTGGGCTTGTAGAGCAGGGCCTCGCGATAGCGTTCGAGCGCCGCGCCGTAATTCTTCCTCTTAAAATAAAAGTCGCCGACTTCGATATCTTTCGCGGCCCGATGGGGATCGAAGGTGTGGAATTCCTGCACGTCGCCGGGAGCGGCATCGTCCGCGTCGTCCAGCGGCAGAGTGCTGTTGGGATGGTCTTTGGCGTCGTTCGCGGGGCGGGCTCAGGTCGATCAGGGTATCCCGGCTGGAACTCTCCCCGGCTTCCTTGCTGCGATCGGAACGCGGAGGAGGCTGATTTTGATTTGCATCCCTGCCGTCATTCTGGCTCTGGCCCGCGCCGGGCACGACCAGGCATAGACACGCCGCCAGCAGAAAACTCAGTCGCCGCATCGATCTATTGTAACTCTGAAACCGGACGGCGCGGACGTCGGACGTCGGACCTCGGACCTCAGTCAAAATCCTAAGCTCAGCATCGCGGTGATGAAACCGTGAGGTCCGAAGTCCGAGGTCCGTCCGAGGTCCGAGGTCCGAGGTCCGGTCCAAAAAAAGAGCTGCTCCACGGGGGAAGTGGAGCAGCTGGAGTTAGTGAAACTTCGCGCGACTAAAGCTTACAGAGACGGCGGCGCCGGGGCAGCCGGCTGTCGGCTGCGTCGGAGTCGCATCGGTCGAATTGGTCATGAGGCGGACATCCACACGACGGTTCTTGGCGCGTCCGTCCGCGGTCTTGTTCGACTCCACCGGCTTGTCTTTGCCCAGCCCGATCAAATAGATCTTGTGCGCCGGGATGCCGTGCTTCGAAGCCAGATACTGAATGACCGAATCAGCACGGCGCTCGCTCAGGGCGTAGTTATAGTCTGAGCTGCCCACGGAGTCCGTGCCGCCTTCAACCGTGATGATGTAGCCCTTGGCGCTGGCCACGTCGGTGGAGAGCTGGTCGAGAGCTTCCTGCGCGGTCTTGGTCAGGTTGTCCTTGTTGAAGCCGAAATGCACCGCGGTCTCGGTGACCACGCGATAGTTGTCCAGATTGGCCACGGTGTTCTGCAGCGAATCGACGCGATGGACGGCGTTGTCGGCCTGGGTCTGGGCCTGGCCAGCCTGATCGGCTGCGGCTTGCGCCTTCTGGTCAACCTCGGCGGCCTTGGCCGTGACCTGTTGAATGCCGGCTTGCGCCCGCGCATCCACATCCTTGATGGCGTTGGTGTTCTTGGCCGTCAGGTCATCCAGCTCATTGGTCTTGTTGATCAGCGGCGTGGTCTCTTGTCGGACATAGTTCTTGCTGGCGCATCCGACCGTAGCCGCCATGCTTGTCGCCAGTAGAAAAATTAACGAAGTGCGATTCATTGTAGGAGGGCTCCTTCCTCACTCATCTCGCGAAACTCCAGGTTTCTCGAACCTGGTGGCAAAATCTTGATCTCACCCGGTCAACCGGGGAGCGCTTCTCTCGCGTTCGCATTGTACAAGAGCACGGAAGATGCCAACGGTGGAAATGGCCGGATTGTCCGCTAACATGCTAATTTAAAAGGACTTATGAGCATATCGCGGTGTAGGCCTGGCGCCAGGGTTCAGCAACTTTCGTGCAAAGGCGCTATCCACTGAGGAAATTTTATATGGTGCAGGTTTATGCATGCGGAGGACAGATCGTCGGGATCACCTCGCGTTTGTTCCGGCGATAGACCCGGAAGTCGTTCTCGTCCACCGTGATCACGGGGTGGCGGGGATAAAGTTCACTCATGCGGACCAAACACAAATCTGCCAGATCGGGCTTGCGATCTTGGTAACGGCGAGCGAGGTCGCGAAGTTGATCGAGGTTCCGGGCACAATCAAATGCGATCCGCAGCATTTCATCTTGCACTAACGCCAGAACATCAGCGCTCGAGCCCAAGTGAAATGCGGCCTCGGCCAGGACCGCCTCGCAAGTGAGTAAGGGTTCGGTGATTGTCTTGGCGATATCTACCGCCCAGAGGTGATGGCTGTCGCCGCGATTCCCGAAGGCGACGATGAACCCGGTATCGGCAATTCCTTTCATCGCCGTGAGAACCCTTTCCGCGACGACAGGTCGGAGGCCCCATTGATCTTTCCCGCGTGGCGGAGAAACCGCTGGTTTCCGTTCTCTGACTTGGCGCTTTCCAATTGCTGGCGAATGATACGACCGACAGGCAAACCGGTCCGGCGGGATACTTCCTTCAACCAGGCCAGCAGCTCCTCTGTAAGACGTATTGTTAAAGTATGACTCATGCGCCAATATTGTAACACATCGACTCGGCTTTCGATCGCCGCCCCGGCACCCGAAGGGCCCTCGCTCATCTCATGTGAAGCAACATAAAATAGAAGGACGGAATGGATCTGCAGGCGAAAATCCGCAGCTTGCCCGCTTCGGCCGGCGTGTACCTCTACAAGAACGCCGAAGGTGAAGTCATCTACGTGGGCAAGGCCAACAACCTGCGCAGCCGGGTTTCCTCATATTTCCGCGAGGGGCGCTGGGAAGATGCCAAGACCGATTCCCTGGTGCGGGAGGCGGTGGATGTTGATTACATCGTGGTGGCGAACAATAAGGAGGCGCTGGCGCTTGAGAACCACCTGATCAAGCAGAAGAAACCGCGCTTCAACATTCTGCTGCGCGACGACAAGACCTATCCGTACGTCAAGCTCACTTTGGGCGAGCGCTTTCCCCGGGTCTATGTGACCCGGCGGCTGGGGAAAGATGGCAGCGCTTACTACGGCCCGTATTTTCCCGCGAACCTGGCTTATCGCATCGTGGACCTGATCCATCGCCACTTCATGGTGCCGTCCTGCAAGGTTGACCTCACGCGCTTTCATCCGCGTCCCTGCCTGCAGTACTACATCAAACGCTGCCTGGGGCCGTGCGTGGAAGGGCTGACCACGCCCGAGATCTACCAGGAGGCGGTGCGCGACGTGAAACTGTTTCTCGAAGGCCGGCCCACCGACCTGTTGCGGTCGCTGCGCCAGCGCATGGAACAGACCGCCGAAGCGAAAGAGTACGAGCGTGCGGCGAGATATCGCGACCTCATTTCTACGGTGGAGCAGTTGCAGGAGAAACAGCGCATCGCCGCCGTCGAAGGCGATGATGCCGACGTGTTCGGCTATCACTTCGAAAACGGCATGCTGGCGGTAAACCTGTTCCACATGCGCGGCGGCAAAGTGCTCGACCGGCGAGAGTTCTTCTGGGAAGACCTGCCGGAAGCCACCACCGATCACGCAGGGGCGGGTGCCCTCACCCGCCCGGCCGAGCGCAGCTCGGCAACTCAACCGGGGCCCATGACGGGCGAGGACGCCCGTCGCTCCACCGACTCTTTCCATCCTGGCGAATTCTTTTCTGCCTTCCTCAATCAGCTCTACATCGGACAGCCTTATGTTCCCCGGAACATTTATGTTCCCGTGGACTTCGAAGACCGGGAGGCGCTGGAAGACCTGCTGTCCGAACAAGTGGCGGGCGAGGACGCCCGCCCTGCACGAATCCATATCCTGGTGCCGCAGCGCGGGGACAAGCGGGCGCTTCTCGACCTGGCCGGCAACAATGCCAAGCAGTCTTACGACCAGCGCTTCCGGGTGATGAAACCGAACGCCAAAGCGATCCAGGAGGCGTTGCAGGACGCTCTGGGGCTGCCCGAACTGCCGAAACGCATCGAGTGCTTCGACATTTCGCACATTCAGGGAGCGGAGACGGTGGCTTCCATGGTGGTGTGGGAAGACGGCCAGATGAAGAAGTCGGACTACCGCAAGTTCATCATTCGCGATGTAATGGGCGTGGACGATTTCGCCTCCATGCGCGAGGTGGTCACGCGGCGCTACAAGCGCATCCAGGAAGAAAAGAAGAAGATGCCCAGCCTGGTGCTGATCGACGGCGGCCTGGGCCAGCTGCACGCCGCGGCGGAGGCGCTGGAAGCCCTGGAGATCATCAATCAGCCGCTGGCGGCGATCGCCAAGCGCGAAGAAATTATTTATGTCTACGGCCAGGAAAGCGAACCGGTCGCGCTCGATCACCACTCGCCGGTGCTGCATCTGGTGCAGCTGATCCGGGACGAAGCCCACCGCTTTGCGGTCACCTTCCATCGCAAGCGGCGCCAGATGCGCGACCGCGCGACCGAACTGAGGGAAATTCCCGGCGTGGGGGAAAGCACAACCCGGCGGCTGCTGCAGCATTTTGGCAGCGTGCAGGCCATCAAGCAGGCCGATTCCGCGGCGCTCTCCTCGGTGGTCACGCGCTCCCAGGCGGAAGCGATTCTGGATCACTTCAGGAAGCAGGATGCGCCGGTGCAATAGCCGGCACAAGAGCACTAACCGCCGAGATCGCAGAGGACGCCGAGAAACAGCCTTGCTCTGCGAATTCGGCGTACTGCGGTGGTGGAATTCCTTTCTGGGTAACCCCCTGCAAGAAAAGAGATCAGGTTGGCCTATACTGCATAGCCATATGCTGTGCCTGGAGCTGCACCATGAAACTGTGCGCTTGCATGATGATCGTGGTCTGCACGGCCGTCCTATTCGTCCGCGCGCAAGATGAATCCGAGTCCGCGGTGCGATCGAAAATCATTGCCCTGGAAAAAGCCTGGAACCAGGCATACAAAGCCGGAGACATCCGTGCGCTGGATTCGATTCTCGACAACCAGATCGTGCTGATCAACGACGACGGCTCGGTCCAGAGCAAGGCCGAGTTTCTGGGAAGCGTGAAGGCCACCGGCAACAATTCCCAGGAACAGCAGGTTTCGCCAGAATCGATGACCGTGCACGTTTTTGGCAATACCGCGGTCGCCACCGGGGTATTTCGGGCCAAAGGAGTCGAGGGCGGGAAGAGTTACGACCGGCGGGAGCGCTTTGTGGATACGTGGCTTTACAAGAACGGCAAATGGGTGTGCGTGGCCAGCAATGCAACCCCCGTCCTGCACTGAAATGTAGGCGCGAGCGCCCGCGCTCGTGCGGCCGAGCACAGCTCGGCCAGGTTTTGAGAACGGCTATCGTCGTCCGGGGCGCTAAGCGAATTCGGGCCTTCGAGACACCCTTGCGCGGGCGAGTCGCCCGCGTCCACACTAAACCTATTCCCGATTCGCGATCGCTACCCGGAACGGCGGCTTGGCTTTCTCGGATGGTTCCATCTCGTATGTCTGTTCGGTCTTGGCTGGGTCATAGTCGCGCCAGAGCCAGATCATTTCCTCGGGAAATTCGGCCGCGCCCTGACCGGAGTTATGCGTCCCTTTGCCGAAACTGAAGTGAAAGTCGTAGCCCTTCAGCTTGAGCGCGTTGGCCAGGCGGATATTGGCCAGCGGCCAGCTTCCGTAGCGGTCATTTTCCTGGTCCTCGGACCCATCCTGCAGCCATACCCGAAGATTGCGCCGGGATTCGCGCAAAACTTTCTCGGGATAGTCCTGGCCTCCGTCGGGAACGGCCGGGTCTTCTTTCCACTGGATGCTGGCGAAGCTGCCGATCCAGGAAATCACGCGGCTGAAGCGGTCAGGCATCTGCCAGGCAGCATTGAAAGAACAGATACCGCCCGACGACAAGCCGGTGATGGCCCAGCTGTACGCGTCGTTGCGGATGTTATACCGGGCGCGGACATCGGCCAAAACTTCATCCCGCAGAAAACGGGCGTAGCGGTCGCTCACGGTGTCGTAGAGCGTGCTCCGCATCGAATCTTTGAGCGTGCGGTGCCACTTGTCCGAGTATGCCTTTACGAAATTGTAAGTGGGACTGCCGGGAGAGTCGGTGATGTCCCCCGGGTTGATGAAGACCGCGATCATCACCGGAATCTTTTTCTGCGCGATCAGGTTGTCGAGGACGTTGAGAGCTGGATTGTTTCCATCGCGAGCGGTGTAACCGCCGCCGTCCTGGAAAACCATCAGCGCCGCCGGCGTTTTCGCGTCGTATTGCGCGGGAACATAAATCCAATATTCGCTCTTCATGCCATCGTAAATCTTGCTGGTGTGGATGATCTTTTCGGACAGCGTGCCGGAGGGAACGCCGGGTTGGAGATAGGAAAGAGGACCGAAGGCCGGCACATCCAGCTTGCCGCCAAACTTCTCGCCGTTGACCAGGTAGTGGAAGGAGTGCAACCGGCCCACGGGTTCGATCTTTGCCGCCGCATACCAGAGGTCAGAGCCGTCAAGATGCTGCATTTGAGGCCCCGGAGCATCGTCGATCACAAGTGACGGCTGCGACGGCGCCTGCGTGGCAAAGAAGAAATCAGGACCATGGCCGGCCCATGCCGTCCCTTCCTTCAGGTCTTTGGCGTCGAAGCTGCTTGTGATGGCGTCTGGCAGACCGGCGCGGTTGGACTTCGCCAGATCGATCAGCTGCGGCGCCGACATTTTCTCCGCCGCACTTGCGGGAAGAGCGAGAAGAATCGACAGCAGGGCACATTTCCACATGGCGCAAATACTATACGCCCGACCGGCGACTCGGAGCGATCCCTCGGCGGGTTTTGGGAACGATGGAATTTTCCGGCCGCGGGAATCAGGTTGTGAATCGACAGCCGGGCCGCCTGTCAGCTAAATTAAAGGTGTCGGCGAGCCCACGAACGCCTCGACTTCGATGAACAATCTGAATGTAGTTGTTGCGCTCATCACGAGTGACAATGATTACCAGGCCGAGCAAGCGGCCTCCGCCACGGAGGCGGCTGCCCGGCTGGGCGTGAAAATCCAGATTGTTTACGCCGACAATGACGCGGTCAACCAAACCCAGCAGCTGATCAAGATCATCCAGAATAGGGCGCTGCGTACCGACGCGATTATCGTGGAGCCGGTGGGCACCGAGATGATTCAGGTGGCCAAAGCCGCGGTCGCGGCCGGCATCGGCTGGGGGATACTGAATCGCGAATCGGAACGCATCTCCGAACTGCGCCAGGGCCAGCGCGCACCGGTTTTTCCGTCACCACCGATCAGGTAGAAGTGGGGCGAATCCAGGGAAGACAGTTTGCTGCCCTGGCGAAACAGGGCAACGTCTTGTATATCGAAGGGCCTTCCGGCGGTGGCGCCGCTGCCGCGTTGCGCACCAAAGGCATGCTTTCCGTCAAGCCCGCGGGGCTCGAATTGAAGGTGCTCAAAGGGGACTGGACGGAGCGCAGCGGACATCATGCCATCAAGTCCTGGTTGTCCCTGAGCACTTCCCGAAAGCTGGATATTCGCGTGGTCGGGTGTCAGAACGATGCCATGGCCATGGGCGCAAGGAAAGCGTTCGGGGAGCTGCCCGGCGCCCAGGAGCGCGAGCGCTGGCTGAAGGTGCCCTTCACCGGATGTGACGGCGTGACCAAGACCGGCCAGGAGTGGGTCCGCCGCGGACTGCTGACCGCCACCGTGGTCACGCCACCCACCGCCGGCCTGGCTCTTGAAATATTGGTCAAAGTCAGTTCGGGCCGGCTCGGACCCGCCGGCGTGCACGCCCAGTGCTCCCTGGTCGTTTCCAAAGATTGAGGAGTTGTGCAGGCAGCATCCTTCCCTGGCCTAGGCCGTCTCTTCTCGTTTTAAGATTCCGCGGCAGCAGGGGCGCACTCGGAATGCTATCCTGACGTTGTCTTCATTCCGCTATTCTCTGAGCCATCATGTCGAATCCCAGAACGCCGGAACCGCATCCATCCGCCGAGTCCAACGAGTCATTCGAAGATATTCTTTCCCAGTACGAGAAGACCCATTCCCGCCAGAAGGAAGATGGCGGAAAGCAGCTCGAAGCCACGGTGATCGCCGTTTCCGCCGAGTCCGGTCTTCTTTGATATTGGATTCAAGACCGAAGGCATTATGCCGCTCGCGGTATTTCAGGGCGCCGGCGAAACGGTGAAGCCAGGCGACAAGCTGCCGGTGTCGGTCAAAGGCCGCGATCCCGAAGGATATTACGAGCTATCCCGCCAGAAGATCGCGCGGCCCAACGGACTGGTCGTCGTTAGAGCAGGCTTTCGCCGACAAGACGACGATCAGTAGGCACGGTCACCGGAGTGATCAAGGGCGGGTTCAGCGTGGACGTTGGAGTGCGCGCGTTCATGCCCGCCTCGCGCAGCGGCGTACGCGACGCGGCCGACATGGAAAAGCTGGTGGGACAGGAAATCCGCTGCCGCATTATCAAGCTCGACGCCACCGAAGAGGACGTAGTGGTCGACCGGCGGGCCCTCGCCGAAGAAGAAGAGCGCGGAGTAAAGGAACGCCGCTACTCGGAGATCCGCGAAGGCGAAACCGTGCGCGGCACCGTCCGCAGCCTCACCGACTACGGCGCCTTCATCGATCTGGGCGGCGTGGACGGCTTGCTGCATGTAGGCGAAATTGCCTGGAGCCGCGTCAACAAGCCTGCAGACGTACTATCCCTGGGCCAGCAGATCGAGGCCCGAGTCCTCAAGGTCGATCCCGAGAAGAAGCGCATTTCGCTGGGCATGAAGCAGCTGCAGAGAGACCCATGGCATTCGGCGGCGGAAAAATACAAGCTCGGCGAGCGGGCGCGAGGCACGGTCACACGCGTACTCGAGTTCGGGGCCTTTGTGGAACTGGAGCCGGGAATCGAAGGCTTGATCCACGTTTCGGAAATGTCGTGGGCCAAGAAAGTCCGAATCGCCAGCGACGTGGTGAAGCCGGGAGAAACCGTGGAAGTCGTGGTGCTGGGAGTAAACCCGGCGGAACACCGCATTTCGCTGGGCCTCAAGCAGGCGCTCGGAGATCCATGGGCCAACGTGGCCCAGAGTTTCCCGGTGGGCTCGGTGATTGAGGGGCCGGTCACGAGCCTCACCAAGTTCGGCGCGTTTGTGCAGCTCGCCGAAGGCATCGAAGGGATGATTCACGTCAGCGATATCAGCGCCGAAAAACGCATCGAATATCCGCAGGATGTATTGAAGGTCGGACAACTGGTGAAAGCGCAAGTGCTGGCCGTTGACACCGCCAAGCGGCTTCTGCGCCTGGGCATGAAACAACTTGTCCCCACCAGCGTGGACGAATACATCGCCGAACACAAGGCCGGCGACGTGGTCACCGGACGCATGGGCGAGATTTCCGGCGGACACGCTCGCGTCGAACTGGGCGACGGCATCCACGCGACCTGCACCATCGCCGCCGTGAATCCGGCGAAAGGAGTCGCCAAAGAGGCACCTCAGTCTGCCTCGAAGCCGGACTTGTCATCGCTGAGTTCGAAGCTCAAGGCACACTGGAAGGGCGGCGCGGTCGCGGTTGAGTCCAAGCCTGAAGCTGTTCGTACCGGGCAAATTCGCAAATTTCGCATTACCCGCCTGGATCCCGCGGCGAAAAAGATTGACCTGGAATTGGCATAGACCGGTGAAACGTCTTGGATCACTCGCTGCTCTCGTGGTTCTTTTGAGCGTTCTCCTGAGTGCTCAGTCCGCCCGCGCAGAAAAACCCGAATGGTGCCGCGCGCTTCCGCGTCCCGAATATAAGACTCTTGAACGCGTCCCGGTTGACGATTCCTGGTTCGAGGTCTACCAGGTCGTGCCGCAAGTCTTCGCCATCTACGAACCGCATCAGGCGGAAGAAACAATTTCCTACCTTATTGTGGGCGAAAAACAGGCGCTGCTGTTCGACACCGGCATGGGCATCAGCGATATTCGCAAAGTCACGCGTGAGCTTACTCACCTGCCTGTCATCGTGCTCAACTCCCACACTCACGACGATCACGTCGGCGGAAACTGGCAGTTTGAAACGGTCTACGGAATGGACACCGATTTCACGCGCACCAACGCCAAGGGTTCACGTCAGGACGCTCAGGACGAACTTGGCCCGGGAATGATCTGCGGCGACCTGCCGAAAGGTTTTGACGCCAACTCCTACGCGACCCGGCCGTGGAAGATCTCGCGATTTCTTCACGATCACGACAAGATCGATCTCGGCGGCCGCACCCTGGAGATTCTTTCTACGCCGGGCCACACTCCCGATGCCATCTCCCTGCTCGATCGCGAACGCGGACTGCTGTTCAGCGGCGACACGTACTATCCCGCCCCCATCTGGCTTTTTCGTCCGGAAACCAATCTCGACGACTACGTCGCGTCGGTAAAACTCCTCGCCGCTCTAGCCCCGCAACTCAAACTTGTCCTGGGCGCGCATAACGTGCCTTTCGCGCAGCCTTCGGTGCTGGCGACGGTTGTGACCGCGATTGAAACCGTGCGCGCCGGCAAAGTGCGCGGCGAACCTCAGGATGACGGCAAAGCCCTCTACCGCTCTGACGGAATTGCGTTCCTGATGGTGGCCCATTCCCAGGAAAAACCGTGACGGAGCGAATCATTCCCGCGGATAGTCGTCCGCCCTGGCAGGCGGTGAAGTACCCAACGCGGGAGTGCTGAAATACTGCGGGCGGGCTTTTTCCCACTCGACCATGCTCAGGCCTGAGGGATCGTAGAGAATACGCCCGGCGCGCACCGTCATGCGCGCCATCAATTTGGCCGTGCCATCCATGCGGGCGAAGCCGCAATCGATGTAACTGAATTTCCCGTTGAGCTCTTCGAGAACGGCAATGTCGGCTTCCTTCCCGACGGACAGTGTTCCCAACTCCGGCCGGCGAATTTCGCGCGCCGGATTCACCGTCGAACGGCGGATGATTTCGTCCAACGGCACTCCCATCGCCAGGAACTTGGACATGACCTGCGTCATGCTCAACACGGTGTAATTGAGGGTATGCAAATCGGTGGAGATGGAATCTGGAAGGAAACCCTGCCTGACCGCGGGGACCGCGTTGCGGAACCAGAAGCTGGCCGCCCCGTGGCCGACATCGAAAATCACGCCACGGGCCCGCGCCTCGGCCATGATGGGATTGATTTTTCCGTCAGCAAGAATGATGGGGAATTGCTGCGCGAAAACGTGAGTATGAATGTCGCCCGGCCGCATCTTTTTGAGGATCAGCTCGGCATAAGTCCTTTCCGGACGCGGCCAGAAGTCGAACATCACCGGCAAGTTCACCATCTGCGCGCACTCTTCGGCGCGATCGACGGCGGCCCACGGCGGATGCGCCGCATCCCAGGGATCGTCCGTCCAGTAGTGCGCGGTCTTCACTCCGACAATGACGTCGGCATACTTGCGGATCGTCTCCGCGCATCGCTTCACATCCATCTGGTCCACGGTTTGCTCGAGACCACCATTCATGCCATTGCCCACGATGTTCAAAAACGCCAGCACGCGCACTTTGGCCTGATCGATGACTTCTTCTTTCTCCTGCAGGAAGGTTTCGGCGCCGGCGCTGCCCGCGTCCACAATGGTGGTGACCCCGGATTGCAGCGCGAGGTCGGCGGGAATGCCTAACGGCTCGATATGGGCGCGAGCGTCGGGCGCGAACCAGTTCAGCGGCGCGCCGCCGTGACCCACGTGGGCGTGAATATCCACCAGGCCCGGCGTGACGTAGAGGCCCGAAACGTCCACTACCTTGCCGGCCTGAGCGGCGGGAATGTCTTTTTCGACGGCAGCGATTTTGCCGCCGGAGACCGCGACATCGAAGCTTCCGTCCACGTGATTGGCCGGGTCGATCACGTGTCCGCCTTTCAACAGCAGGTCATAGCGAGGCGTTTGGGCGTTGGCATTGGGCGTAAGAAGAGTCATGGCGAGTATGAGTATCGCTCCGAAACGTTTTTGCATCGCGTCCTGCATAGTCAGTCCTCTTGGTGCTGCGGTCACGACCGCGCTGCCACAACTTGTCTATGGGAGGAGGTCGCCGGGTTTCGCGGCATCAGCGTCCGCGTGGGATCAACCATCAGCCACGCCGCCGCTCCCAGCAGGCACAACCCCGCCGCCACCAGGAACGATGCGGTCCAACCAAAGCGGGCGGCGATGGCGGGCGTGAGCGAGGCCGTGACCGCGCCGCCCAGCCTGCGCTCCCATGTTCATGAAGCCGGAAACCGAGCCGGACGCCTTGCCGGCAATGTCCGCGCTCACCGACCAGAACGAGCTCTGCGCTAAATAGAGCGCCCCCGCTCCGCCCGCAAGCACCACGCTCGCCACACGAGCGCTGTCAACCTGGGAGCCAAAGGCGATGAATATGCCGGCCAGGGCAATGCTGAACGCCGCCAGCCCGCACCGCCCCAAACGCGGGCTGTGCCATCTCGTAAGCCGGTCGCTGATGGCGCCTCCCAGCAGGCTGCAGACCGACATCGCAACCGGCGGAAGCATGGCGTAGAACGCGCTCGATTTCAAATTCAGTCCGCGCACCTGGGCCAGGTAGATAAAAAACCAACTGAAGAAAATCCAGGCGGTGTAGCCGAAACTGAAATAACTTACGGTGACCGCCCACACTTCCCTGCTCCGCAAAACGATTCCCCAGGGAACCAAGCCGGCGTCTTCCGTGCCCAAATCGGTTTCGACCGGCAGCCCGGATCGAATCGTTGCCAGCTCGGATGCGGATACCCAGGGATGCTCCGCGGGTTCGTCACGCGCCATGAGATACCAGATGATGCCCGCGATCAAGCCGATGATGGCGCATGCCCAGAAGGATGCTCTCCAGCCATAGCTGCAGCATGAAATAGGTAATCAAGGGCGGTGAAAGGCCGGCGCCCGCGCCCACGCCGGCAAAAATCCAGCCGTTGGCGACACCGCGCTCGTGCGCCGGAATCCAGCGCGCCACAAATTGGTTCGACGACGGATACACCACAGCTTCGCCGGCGCCCAGCAGAAAACGGATGGCGATGAACAGAAACAGCGCCCCACGGATGGTGGACGGCACCAGCGCCGTCAATCGCGGTGAAAATTCCCCACCAGACAACGCCCGCGGTCAACACGCGGCGAGGCCCGAAGCGGTCGGCGAGCCTTCCGCCTACCGTTTGAAACAGGGCATATCCGACCAGCATCGCGCTGAACACGTAACCCAACTGCACGTTGCTCAGCCCGTATTCCCCGGCGATGGAGCGCCCCGCAACCGAGATGTTCACCCGGTCGAGGTAAGACACCGCGCTCAGGACGAACAGCCAGCACACCAGGAACCAGCGCACGTGGCTGGTGCTGGAACCGTTCATCGTTGTCCCTCAGCGCTTTCGTTTGTCAGAAATACTCCCCGCAGCTCTCAACAGTGCAGTCACGAGTTCCGCCGGCGCGCCTCGACCGCTCATGCGGAATGGGCGCGGAAAATCCGGACCAGTTGACCGGCGACGATCTTATCTTCACCGGGTTGCAGCATGAATGAGTTCATGACCAGGCCCGGCCTGTCTTCCCCCGGCGCCATCACGATCGCCGGCTTGGATTCTCTCAGAAGTTGGGCGACTTGCTGCGGAGTGAGAGAGATTTTCGCCGCGTCCCAGGTAATCTGCATATGAGGAACATGATTCGCGATGTCGGGAACGAAAAATGCCGTGCTGACACCCGGCACCTGCACGATCTGCCGGGAGATAAACTCCAGGCGTGCCTGCCACTCCATCGCCAGCGCCTCGTGGTCCTCACTGAGGTAAAGCTCCAGCGCCTTCACCATCCCGATAATTTCTTCTTTACCCACTTTCGAACTGCGGCCCAACGTGTCTTCGTGCGGGCTGTTGTTCAGCAAGGCGTAAGCCACCAGATCCTTGCGCCCGATCAGCAGTCCGGCGCACTGCGGTCCGCGCATGGCTTTGCCCCCGCTGAAGGTCACCAGGTCGTAGCCCATGTTGGTGTAATCCCAAAGATGCGAGACCGGCGGCGTGTCGGCCGCCGCGTCGTTCATGCAGGGAACCTTGTATTCCTTCGCCAGCTTTGGCCACTCGTCCACCTTGATCTGCCCGGCGGCGTTGGCGAAGTTGGTGAAGTGCATCATGGCGGTCCGCGGGCTGATCGCCTGGCGCAGCTCTTCGCGCGTTTCAATCTCGATCAGCTTCACGCCGGTGGTGCGCAGTTGGTGGTCGAACGGGTTGCGGTGGGATTTCTGGATGATCACTTCCGACTTCAGTCCGGTCAGGTCCGGCAACTGCTTGATGAAAGTTTCATTGTCGCCGGTCAGGATTCCCGCCAGTCCGGACTGAATCGCCGCCGCCGCGCCGGCAGTCACCAGCGCGGTGTATCCCTCCGGCAGTTTGAGCATTTCGGCGATTCGTTTTCCCGCCGCCACTTCCAGTTCGGGCATGCTGACAAAGTGCCGCCCGGCCTGGGCCATTACGGCTTCCAGTTCAGGGCGAAGGATGGAGCCGCCCAGCATGGTCATCGTCCCCTGGCAGTTGACCACGGTCGTGACCCCCAGCTCTTCGTAGGGATTGCCCGATTGGCCGAAGCCGCTGACTTTGGCGCCGGCCTTCGCCGCGAACACCTTCTTCGACGCCATCATCGAACCGCGATCATGGAGCCGGCATCGCCTAACGTTCCCAGGAAGCTGCGGCGGTTCCATTCCATCCCTAGTCGCATGACCTGTTCTCCTTTGCGCCGGCTGCGAGTTTAATTTACGAGCTTCACTTGCGCACGATGGCGGCGATGCAGTTGATCTCCAGCATGGAATTACCGGGAAGCGCGGCCACCGCCACGGTAGTTCGCGCCGGTCCGCCATTGGGAAAATATGTTCTGAATATTTTGTTCATGGGCTCGTAGTACTCGAGGCTGGCAAGATAAACCGTGAGCTGCAGCATGCTGTCCATGGTGCCGCCGCCGGTTTCAACCAGTTGCTTCACGTTCTCCATGACTTTCGTGGTGTGACTGTCGATGTCGTCCTTGCCCACCGGTCCATTCGAGTTAGCGCCCTGCCCGGCAATGTAAAGCAGGCCGTTGTGAGTGATGAGAGCGGTGATCATCTGCTTACCATCTGCCGGCTTGCCATCCCGGTCAAGCTTGCGCACGCCGTGCTCCCGGTTTTTGGCTTGGGCGCTTGGGGACATGAATGTTCCTGCGCCCACGGCCGAGATTAACGCCGTGAAAGAAGTCATCAGCTTTCTACGGTTGAAGAGTGTCGAAGTCATCATGGGTCTCCTGGGATCTGTTGTCTCGTGATCCAGGTCTAATTACGACCTGAAGCCGCTCTATCGGTATCTAATTGAATCGATTTAATGAAAACGCGCATTATCCAACGAAAAGAGCGCGAACGCAATCGCGAATCACACATTACAGCCGGCCAAAGCGTTTGACCGCTTCCTGGATGGATTTATATTTCTCGATGATCGAGTACATGGAGTGTTCTTTGAAATCCATTTCCTGGGCCAGCGCCAGAACCGCTTCCGCTTTCGCCCGCGGTACGATCACGACTCCGTCTCCGTCAGCAGCGACGATGTCTCCCGGCTGCACCAACACGCCGTCACATGACAATGGCATATTGGCGCCGGCAAACCGGTAATGACCAACCGAGGTTGAAGGAACAATGCCGGTGGCGTAAACCGGGAAACCAATCTTGCGCAGCTGACCGACGTCGCGCACACCCCCGTCGATGACCGCGCCGGCATATCCGCGGGCTGACATGGTCGTGCCCATCAGGCCCCCCATTCCGGCGATGTCCGCTCCATCCTCGACCGTCATGACCCATACCGAATTCGGCGCTCCCTGATCGATGGCGGCCAACATGCCGCTCAGGGCCCCGGGATCCTTGTTGCCTTCGTCCTTGCTCAACTTCGCGGTGAGCGCAAACCCGGCAAATTTGGCGGAGAAAATGGACTGCATCTTATGCGACAAGTACATCTTCCGGCCGGTCAGTTGTTCCAGCGCGTCGGAGACCGATGCCACTTCAACGTGCCGGTAGCTCTCGAGCAGCGCTTCGTTTTCGTTCAACTGGGAACCGCCGGAGGACCGCGCCAGCCCGCGCGAACTCAACTGCCAGGTGGCGCACAGGAACAGCATTCCCGCGATCAGGAATGAACTTGGCTTGGAAAGCTTCAAATATTGCGATTTGTTCATCTCGCCTCCAGGTTGTATATATGAACGCGGACTCTAGCACTCTTGCCGAGGAAATGTGAAGGACGAATTCTTACATCGCGAAAAGGAGCTGACACGATATGAATAAGGAGAAGTCCCGTTGGTCAATCGCGCAACTGGCGCGTGTGATTGCGGTGCTCGTACTGCTGGTCGCGGCTGTAACGTCGCCCGGATTCGCCGCGGAGCGGAAAGTAGTGAAGCTCCCCGGAACCGCCGCCCTTCCCTTCAGCGATGGAGTAATCGCCGGCAAGACGCTTTACGTCGCCGGGCAGGAGGGCATTGACGCGGATGGCAAGCTGGTTCCCGGCGGGATCGGCCCGGAGAGTAAGGCGGCTCTGGCTCGCATCGAAAGTATCGTCCACGCCGCCGGTTTCGACCTCAAGGACATTGTTTCGGTCACGGTATATTTGGCCGACATCCACGACTTCCCCGAAATGAACCAGGCCTACAAGGCGGTCATGCCCGATCCCAAACCGGCGCGCGCCACCGTGCAGGTCGCGGGACTGGTGAACGGCGCCCGCACGGAGATATCCGCCATCGCGGTAAAGCGAAAATAGGCAGCTGGCCGGCGATTTTTTCAGGTCTCTCTGAGACGACGGTCGCGGGTCTGGGGCAGGCATGCGTCAGTTCACGGCGGCAAGATTTGTCTTGACATATCTCCGGCATAATTAATAAAACGTTTTAATACACACGAACAGGGCGCATGGTGGCCTGTCGGCCTCACATTTTCTGCCGGAGTTAAGAGCATGCACGCAATCCGCGCGATCGGTAGGTCGCCACTCTGGAAGCTCTTATTCCTCGCGCTTATTTCCGCCGCGGGGCTCGGCCAGAATATTCGCGTGGACATGACACCCGGCCATGCCGTTAAGTCATTCGTTCCCACCACCGCGCTCGGAGCCGGTATTGACCGTATCCCGACGGCCGCGACCGACAAGCTGTTTACCGCGCCGGTGATGAACCAGGTTCTCTCCGCGGGATGGCAAACCCTCAGCTATCGCCAGAACACCGAGCTGTTTGTCGAAGCCTGGCACTGGAACCCGCAAGGCAGCTGGAGCGATCCCGCCGGAAAGGGCTACTTCACCGGCAGCGCAACCCCCGGTGCGCCCATCCGCCATTCCTTCGGATACCTGCTGCCGCATCGCGGCTTCACGCGCAACGACGGAGTCGACACGGGATATTCCCGGCTCACCGACGGCGACGCGAACACCTACTGGAAGAGCAATCCGTATCTGACCAGGGCGTTCACCGGCGAGGATGACGCCGTCTATCCGCAATGGGTCATCATGGACCTGGCCAACAATCAGATGATCAACGCCGTCCGCATAGCCTGGGCCGAGCCCTACGCCCGCCGCTATGTGGTGCAGTACTGGACCGGCGAAGACCCGATCAAACAGGCCACCAAAGGCACCTGGGTCGCATTCCCCGGTGGAGCGGTCGAGAACGGCGCTGGAGGATCTGCGGTGCTCAAGCTCTCGGCCGCCCCGATGCCGGTGCGTTTCATTCGCATCTGGATGACCGAATCCTCCAACACTTGCGACACTCATGGTTCAGCCGATCGGCGCAACTGCGTCGGCTATGCCATTCGCGAGCTCTACCTCGGAACCGTTTCCGCGGACGGAAAGTTTCACGACCTGGTCCGCCACACGCCCGATCCCGACCAGACCGCAACCATATGTTCTTCGGTCGATCCCTGGCACGAACCTTCCGACGTCAGCGAAAAACGCGACCAGGTGGGCTTTGACCTCTTTTACACCAGCGGCTACACCCGCGGCCTCCCGGCGATGATCCCGATCGCCCTGCTTTACGGAACTCCGGACGATTCTGTCGCCCAGATCTCTTACCTCAAGGCCAGAGGATATCCAATTTCCTACATCGAGATGGGAGAGGAGCCTGATGGCCAGTTCATGCTCCCTGAACAATACGGAGCGCTCTACCTGCAATGGGCGACCGCGCTGCACCGGCTCGACCCGGCGCTAAAGCTCGGCGGGCCCATCTTCCAGGGCGTGAACGAAGATATTCAGGTGTGGCCGGATGCTCAAGGCAAGACGTCATGGCTGGGACGCTTCCTTGATTATCTGAAGGCTCACGGCCGGCTCAGCGACCTCGCCTTTGCATCCTTCGAGCACTACCCGCTTGAGCCATGCAAGATTCAGTGGAGCAGTTTGTATGACGAGCCCACGCTGATCGGTCACATTCTCCAGGTCTGGCGGGACGACGGCCTGCCCCCCAACGTCCCCATATTTATTTCAGAGCTGAACATCGCGTGGAATACAGGCGAGTCCTTTGTCGACATTTTTGGCGGCCTTTGGCTGGCTGACTTCACCGGATCTTTCCTGTCCGCCGGCGGAGACGCGCTCTACTATTTTCACTATCTGCCGGTCGGCCTTTATCACGGCTGCAACGGTTCGATGGGGACATTTGCCCTGTTCACCGTCGATTCGAATTTTCAGATCCAGCAGCCCACATCACAGTTTTTCGCCAGCCAGTTGATCAATCTGGAATGGGCGCAGCCGGGTACGGGTAAACATCAGATCTTCCCCGCCCACAGCGACATCTCTGATCCTGCCGGACACGTGCTGGTGACCGCCTATCCCCTGCTCCGTCCCGATGGGCAATGGTCAGTGATGCTGGTCAACAAGGACCAGGAAAATTCTCACACCGTCCGCATCGTGTTCCACGACGACAAAGCCGACACCGACAGTTTCTTCACTGGTCCGGTCAGCCTGATCGGTTTTGGCAGTGAGCAGTATCAGTGGCATCCGGAGGCGAACGGCGGCAAGGCTGATCCCGATGGTCCCGCGGTACGCTCCACGGTTACCGCAGTGGCGGATACGGAGTTCTCCCTGCCCAAGGCATCAGTGACCGTCATACGCGGCATGATCGCTGCGAAGAACCGGTAGGCGAATCGGTTCCGCTCGTGTTGACCGTGCGGGTTTTGCCGTCGGCCAACACGGTAATTCGGCCAGTGGTGACAACCTTGCCATCTTTACTTACCGGTTGACGTCTTTTCCGTCGAACTTGCCCGTCCACTGGTTGTGGCTGGCCTTACCATCCTTGTCGGTGCCGTTCACGGTGACTTTCACGTTGTCGCCAGCCGCCTCATAAACGAGCGTGTGGATTTGGCCTCATTGAGTTTTCAGGTACCCCTATTCGCGTCTTGGGCGAAGACCACCGCTACTCCGACAAAGCACAGCACCAGAGTCATTATGATCGTTCTTGTTCTCATCTTGTGAGGTACATCACACTCAACCGTGAGGCACCCGGGATGCGAAGGGATTCGAGAACCCCTCTTATTTCGGCACAAAACTTCCGCTATTTAGGGGTTAAACCTCGACCGACAATAACTCCGGGATGCACCGGGAATTTCGAATGGCTTTCATGGCGTCTTCGGCCGCGAATTTCCCCATGACCAGTGCCAGCTTACGGTTGGGTGTTACTTCGATGGGAGATCGATCAATCCGCTGCACGTACTGGGCTTGGGCGCCGTCACGGTTCACTTTCACAACAAACTTCGTGTTTTTCATAGTTTACCCTTGTTCCATTGTACGCCAAGGGCTTGGGCCGCGACGGCATGGTGGAGCGTCTTTTGAGATTTTCCTATAGATTGAGTGGGGTGACATTCGATGCTCTTCCGGGCATTTCGCTACTCTAAAAGAGTGGTCCAGAAACCGTGGCTAGCCCGAAAACTGGCGCGCGCGAGCGGTTATTCGTTCACCAGCGATTACGTTTCCCGACATCTAACCAGCTGGAAGGGGCTGCTCGAGGAATATCGGGCCCGTCCGGACGTCCGAATGCTGGAGATCGGCAGCTACGAGGGGCGGTCGGCGGTCTGGTTCCTGGAGAACATACTGACGCATCCCACGGCCCGCATCGTCTGCGTCGACCTTTTTACGCGTTTGCCATTTGAACTGCGCTTTGACCACAACATCCGCATTTCGGGATCTGGCGATAAAGTCACCAAAATGAAGGGCCGGTCGGAGACGGTCCTGACCTCGCTGCCCCTCGATCATTTCGACATCATCTACGTAGACGGTTCACATCGTGCTACAGGTGTGCTGATGGATGCCATGCTGTCCTGGTATGCGCTTAAAGACGGCGGAGTCATGATCTTCGACGACTATTTATGGGACCTGGAAGATGCGGCCTGCGACCGGCCGCGAATGGCGATCGACCTCTTTCTTAAGGCCTTCGAAGGCAGCTATGAGATCTTGCTAAAGGATTATCAAGTCGCGGTCCGAAAACGAACGAAGCAGACCCAACGGCAACCGTAACGCCGGCTGTTTTCTCTCTCTCGCTTCATTCTCAGCAGAAAGAACCTAGAGGACGCTGCCGGGCCGCGCGCCGGTTGCTTTGCCGTGGTCCCAGACCAGTACACCGTTCACGAGTACTTTTTCGATACCCGTCGGCAGTTCCAGGGGCTGGGCGAAAGTCGAACGATCAATAACAGTTTTGGGGTTGAAGAGCACGAGGTCTGCGACCGCGCCTTCGCGAATGACTCCACGATCCTTCCAATTCAGGCGATGGGCAGGGAGAGAAGTCATTTTGCGAATGGCTTCGGGGAGGGTGATCCACTTTTTCTCGCGCACGTATAGTCCGAGAACGCGGGGAAACGTGCCCGCGCCCCGGGGATGAGCCGCGCCGATGCCGCCGTCGCTGGCCACCATGACCCAGGGCTGTTGATAGAAAGCCTTGATATCACTTTCAATCATGGCGTGGCCGATGATTTCCGCCTCGGTGTGGGCTGCGTCGCCTTGGCGAATCAGGCGAATGTACATTTCGACCGGGGTCACGTTCTGCGCTTTGGCGAGGTCCGCGATGGTCTGGCCGACACAGCTTGGATTCGGCGAAAACTCGGTGATGGTCACGTGGTCGGCGCCGCCCGTATCGATCAAGGCCTTTTCAACGCTCTTGGGATTCTCGTATTGCTTGTCGGGCATGATCACTTTCAGGTTGGAGTGCCAGGCGTCATAGGGATAGCAGTCGGCCAGAAAATCAACGCCGCGTTGGCGCGCGGCATCAATGACGCGGATCATCTCCGGCGCTTTGCCCCAAACGCTGGTGGTGCTCACCTTGATGTGGGAGTGCTCGACCGCAATGTGGGCCCGGTCGGCGATGGCGAGTTCTTCATTGAGCGCTGCGAAGCTCTTGTTGCCCTCGTCGCGAGTATGAGTCTCGTAGATGCCGCCGTGCCTGGCCGCCGCGGTCGCCATGGCGACCAGTTCATCGGTATCGCTATAGCTGCCCACTTCGTACTCCAGGCCGCTCGACAGACCCACCGCGCCTTCGCTCATCCCCTGCTCGGTGAGTTGCGCCATCTGTTCAACTTCCGCTGGGGTTGCCACCCGCTTGAAGTCCTCGCCCATGACCTTTTTACGGATGGTGGCGTGCCCGGCGAATACCGCGACATTTAACGATGCCGGATTTTTGCGACGCATTTCGCGCCACTCGGCAATCGGCCAGGGTGAATCCCCGTCCGCGCCCAGGACCAGCGTCGTGATCCCCTGCGCGATTTGCGATTCGGCGAGGGGATCGGTTTCAAGACCCTTTTCGGAATGGTTATGAATATCGATAAAGCCGGGCGCGAGCACCAGCCCTCTGGCGTCAATGACGTGGTCTTCCCGGGTGGGCTTCAAACGGCCGACGCCGACAATCTTTCCGCCGGCTATCCGCACACTCGCATGGCGCAAAGGTTTGCCTGTACCATCGGCCACTCGGGCGTGAATGAAGATAGTTGAACCTGGATCATTCTGCGCCGACGTCGAGGTTGGAACCAGGCAACAGAAAACTGCATACGCAGCAGCTACGATCCCTCGCTTGATGACTGGCATGGGCCTCCCGTGAAGACACGAGGATACTAGAATTCGCGAGCCGCCGCCCGGTGACGGCTCGCCCTGCGATCAGCTAGAACGAATAGATCAAATCAAACTGCACGTGCTTGAGATATGGCTCCTGCTGGCCAGCGGTGGTTCCCGTTGCCAGTATCGCGTGCTGCAGACTGCTGTTCAGTGTTCGACCGTACCAGAAGGTATAGCTGGCCACGGTGTTTGCCCGCACCTTCCACAGCGCGTACCACCGGTTCTGCAGGATGTTGGTGGGCGCGCGCTGGTCGCTGTCGGCGAAGGACGCGATTGCGGCGTCCTGCTCCTCACGCAACCAGGCGTAGCCGACCTGGATGTCATTCTTGTTTTTAATCTGACCCAGGCTGATCTCGGCAAAATAGGTGTGCGACTGCTTGCCCAATCCGGGCAGGACAGCTCCGTTCCCGGTAACCGCGAGCGGATGATCCTTCGCGTCCAGGTTGTTTTCGTACTCCAGCAACAGGTTGATAGGCAGGCGGTCCGAACCTGTCCTGAGCTGATTGTTCAGGATGAAATCGGCGTACAGGAACTGAGAATAGAAATGCGGCTTACCGCTGGAATCGTTGTAGGTGGCATTGGTCATGCCATTGGCGGAAAAGGCGCACGGCGTCGCGGGAGGCAGTCCCGAACCCTTGCCGCAACCCGGTCCCTCTCCCGGAACCTGCACGCCTCCTGTGGTGGTGGTTGCCTGCACGGCGAACGCGCTCGCCTGGAGGATTGAATCCGGATTGTTCCATTTGATGGCCAGGAACGACGGTGTGATGGTAAGACGCCCGAATTGCAATTTGCCGGACACCTGCCCGCCCAGCGCGTAGGAATCCGTTCCCGAGGCAGATTCGTTAAACAGCAGTTGCATGAAATCTACCGCGAGATTCTTCACCACAGGAGTATTCAGGTCCCAGGAGAACTTTTCATTGAAGCCTTCGGGATTGATGTCCGGGTCGCCGGTGACCTGGGTACGGTTCCAGGCGTAGGCAAATTTGCCGCCGGTCAGTGAGAGCCACCGGTGCGCGACCGGGTTGTAAGTAATGTAGCCTCGATCCAGACCAATGGTTTTGCGGTTGAAGAAATTGGTCAAAGTTTCGTTGGTGGTGGTGGGATCGCCGAGAGAACCGGTGGCCAGGGCAAACCCGCCGACAAAGTCCTCGCCCAGCTTGCCATCCACGCCGAAACGCACGCGGACACGGGCGCGGTTTCGATCCGGCACGCCAACCTGGAAAAAGCTCGCGCCTCGCACCCGGATGTCGCCATTGAAACGGAAGCGGCCCAGGATGTCTTGCAGAGAGCCGAGCCTGTTATCTTCGTCCGCGGACCGCTTGTCCATAATTGCAAGCTCAGCCTTCGCTTCCGCAGCGCAGCTGGAGGCCTGATCGGCGAGGCTTAGGGCTCCGGTGGCGGATTCTTCGGCTTGCGCCGCCGTGATCTGCTCCTGCTCAGCGCTGCCCCGCACTTTCTGCGCGGATGCCTTGGCCTGATGTGCGGCGTCGAGCAATTGCTGCAGCTGCGACTTTAACTCGTTCAGTTGTTGCCGCTGTTCGTCAGACTGCTTCTGCTGCGCGGCCACAGCAGCGCGCAGCTCTTGTACCTCCAGGGCGCTCACGGTGCTTCGACCAGCGGCCTTCTTTAACCTGGACTTCGGACTGGCCTTGGGGCTTGCGCCGGTCTGAGCCGTTGCGCCGCTAGTGACCAGAATGAATGTACCGAACCACAAGAACAGTTTCATCGATCGTCTCTCCGTCTGGTCTCTTGAGTTGGTTTCTGGCTTCTTCCTGCTTAAGTGACCTGACGCCACCTGGAATAGAAAAGCAGCCAGATACAAATTCAGATTTCTTAATGCTTGTGCAGGGAAATTGCGCGAGGTGAATCGCTAGACAGCTATCGCTTGAGGCAACAACAGCACGGAGAAGACTGGGACGCGCGTGGATACAGCGGTTGCGGTGGGGAAGAAGCCCGGAATTTGAGGTTCGGTTTCACGGTCGGATCGGTGTGGCTTTCCTCGATATTCGGGGCTGAGTTCGGTATCACTACTATCTCTATCGACTAACTTATATTTAACACTATGCCCGGCCCATAACGCAACCCTGAAAGTTTTCCGCTTGGACCAAATCAGAGAAAGGTAAAAGTGCGTCAGTCTTCCCGGCTTCGCCGAGGGTTCCCCGGCGCCATCATGGGCAAGATTCTTGCATCCGAGTTTTTCTTTTTGCCCGGGTGTTTGCCGGCTTTGACGAACTTCGGGTCAACGATATCGGCCAGGGTGGTGTGCTCCAGGATTTTGGCCGCCGCGTTGCGGACCTCGAGAAAGACCTGGTAGAGGGCGCGATGTTCGAGGTCGCGATCAATCAGGCTGCGGAGTTGCTCGGCATCGCCGAAAGGCGCCAGCGGGCCATCAATCAATCGAATGATCTCGCTGAGATGAATTTCGGACGGAGCGCGGCGCAACTGGTATCCACCCTTGGCGCCGCGCACGCTCTCGACAATGCGGGCGTTCTTCAATTCGAGGAGAATCAGTTCCAGAAATTTTTCCGGCAGGACCTCTTCATATGCGATGTCGCGAATGCGGATGGCCCCCTGGTTGTAGTGGCGGGCCAGCATCATCATGGCTTGCAGGGCGTAGAGGCCTTTTTGGGAGATTTTCATACGGCTCCATACTGGCATAAAACCCTATCGCTTTAATAGGGTTTAATGTGTCGGAGCTCCCGCCGCCTACGGTTTAACTTACAGGCGCCTTTCCACCACGCTCAGGGTGGCAGGGGATCAGTTGATTCGCAGGACTTGCATGGTGATGTTGTCCGGGCCGCCGCGACGTTTGGCGGTTCCAACCAGGTTGTCGCAAATTTCAGCGGCCGTTTTGCCGGCGATAGCGGCTTGTATCTCACTTTCGGTGAGCAAGCTCCACAGACCATCCGTGCAAAGCACCAGCACATCTCCTGACTCGAGGGAAACCGGCTGCGCGGGACAATCGGGAGTGATGGTGGTGCCCGCTCCCAGCGCGGCGGTGAGGATATGGCGCTGGGGATGAGACTCGGCCTCTTCGGCGCGGAGGACGCCGGTTTCGACCAGCCGGCTTACGTAGGAGTGATCGTGTGTAAGGCGCGAGATGGAAGAACCACGCACCATGTACAGGCGGCTGTCCCCGACGTGCGCGAAATAAAGCTGAAGGTCGAGCAGGGCCATCGCCGTGCAGGTGGTCCCCATGCCGTGCAGGTCGGGATACTTGTCCGCGTATTCCTGGATGCGATGGTGCGCGGCCTGGAAGCCCTCCAGAAGCCAGGTGCGCGGTTCGCCGGCGTCGGCGTTGGCATAGACCTCTTCGATGACCTCAACCGCGATGCGGCTGGCTTCCTGGCCGCCCTCGTATCCGCCCATGCCATCCGCCACAATGGCCAAACGTCCCTTCAGCAGGAATTGCGGATCGCTGTCCGGCTCCCAGTAGGAGTAGCGGTCTTCATTATTTTCTCGCTGGCAGCCCACATCGCTCAGGCTCGCCAGCTCCACACCGGGCCGAACTTTCATTCCACCCCTTTTTTGCTGCGTCGTTACCCAAGAGGAATTTGGATTATACCGGACAAGTCGCGATTGGATAGCGAAGGTTGGCCCGACGTCGGATTGGCGGAACCAGGTCCAGAGACCCATCCGCGATTGGAATTTCACCCCCGCTGTCCTACAATGCCTCCGGCGGGCAATCGCAAATCGAGAGTCGGGAATCCCAAAAGCAAATGGCGACGGCAGCGACAGTCAGCGGGCAGCAGGAGAACGAGCAGATCGGCAAGGTGGCGGGTCCGTGCGTGATGGTTCTGTTCGGCGCTTCCGGCGACCTGACCAAGCGCAAGCTCGTCCCTGCCCTTTATAACCTGGTGAAGGCCAAGCTGCTGCCCAAGACTTTCGCCGTCGTGGGCGTGGCGTTCGACGATTTGACAGGCGACCAATTTCGCGATCAGGTGACCAGTTTCCTGCAGGCCGAGGACCGTGGCACCGAAGATTTTAAGTGGTTCACCGAGCGGCTCTATTACCAACGCGGCGAATTCGCCAATCCGGCCACTTATTCAACTCTCGCCACCCAACTGGCCGACGTGGACCGGGAGCACGGCACCCAATCCAATTATCTGTTCTACCTGGCCACGGCGCCAAAGTTCTTTGCTCCCATCGTGCAGCAACTGGGGCAGGCAGGACTCTCCGACCAGAATGCGGGATGCTGGCGGCGCGTAGTGATCGAAAAACCCTTCGGTCACGACCTGGACTCGGCGAAGGCCTTGAACCGCGACATTAAAGCGGTATTGGCGGAAAACCAGATTTATCGCATCGATCACTATCTGGGCAAAGAGACGGTGCAGAACATCATGGTGTTCCGCTTCGACAATGCGATCTTCGAGCCCATCTGGAACCGGCGCTACATCGACCATGTGCAGATCACGAACGCGGAGACGGTCGGCGTTGAACTGCGCGGGGGATACTTTGACACCGCAGGCACGCTGCGCGATATGGTTCCCAACCACATCATGCAACTGCTGAGCCTGACGGCCATGGAGCCTCCAGTGTCGTTTCAGGCAGATGCGGTGCGCAACGAACAGGCGAAGATTCTGCGGGCGGTGCAGCCGCTGGATTCGGAAGACGTCCTCTATTCCAGTGTGCGCGGGCAGTACGGCGAAGGCATCATTGGAGGAGAGCGCGTGGCGGCGTACCGCTCGGAACCGGGAGTGGCTGCGGAATCGAAGACCGAGACTTTCCTTGCGCTGAAGCTGAACATCGACAACTGGCGATGGGCCGGAGTGCCTTTTTATATCCGCACCGGGAAACGGCTGGCGCAGCGTCACACCGAAATCACCATCCAGTTCAAGCGTACCCCCTTCGAGATTTTCCGGAACTCGCCGGTCCACAATCACAGCAACCAGCTGATCATGCAGATACAACCTGTGGAAGGGATATCGTTGAGCTTCGGCGCGAAAATTCCCGGCCCGGTATTGCGCGTGGGATCGGTGGACATGAGCTTTGAGTACAGCAAGTATTTTGGCGCGGATGCTTACACCGGGTATGAAGTGCTGATTTATGAGTGCATGATCGGAGACGCAACTCTCTTCCAGCGCGCCGACATGGTGGAGGCCGGCTGGAGTATCGTCGACCCGATTCTGGATGTATGGCAGGCCCTGCCCCCGCGCCGGTTTCCCAACTATCCCTCAGGCACGTGGGGACCGGCGGAGTCCGACGAACTGCTGGCCCGTGACGGACGGCAGTGGAGGAAAATCGAACCATGATTCTCGCAGGCGACATTGGCGGAACCCGCACTCGACTGGCCGCCTTCAACACCGAAGGCAGCAAACTGCAGTGTGTGGTCGAAAAAACGTATCCCAGCCAGGAGCGCAGCGGCCTGGCGGAGATTGTTGCGGAATTTATCAAGTCCGAAGGCATTCCGGTGCACAGCGCATGTTTCGGCGTGGCCGGCCCGGTGCGCGGCGGACGCAGCAAGATCTCGAATCTTCCCTGGACCATCGATTCGCGCGAGCTGGCGGCGCAGCTCAAGCTGGACTCGGTGGGGCTGATCAATGACCTTGAGGCCTATGCCTACGGCGTGGACGCGCTGGAATCGAAAGATCTGGTCACGCTGCACCCAGGCTCGGACGACGCGGAGGGAAATCGCGCCGTAATCGCGGCCCGCACCGGCCTGGGCGTGGCCGGTCTCTATTGGGACGGGTTTCGGCATCATCCCTTCGCCTGCGAAGGCGGCCACACCGACTTCGCGCCCAGGAACGAGCTGGAAGTCGAACTGTTCCGCTACATCCTGAAAAAACACGGCCACGTAAGCAGCGAGCGAATTCTGTCCGGGCCCGGCATCAAGAACATCTATGACTTTCTTCGCGACACCAAAAAGGCCGAGGAACCAGCCTGGTTGAAAGAGCAGATGGACAAGGCGCACGACGCTCCGGCGCTGATATCGCAGATGGCCCAGGAAAAGAAAGCCCCCATTTGTGAACGGACTTTCTCTATTTTTGTCGGCCTGTATGGGGCCAAGACGGGAGACTGCGCGCTGACGTTCATGTCCACGGGAGGGATTTTTATTTGCGGCATTATTGCCGCGAAAAATCTCGCCCGGATGCAGGACCCGGCGTTCATGGAGGCATTCCTGAACAAAGGACGCATGCGGGGACTGCTTGAGGAGATGCCGGTCAAAGTCGTGCTGAATGACGACTGCGGGATCATCGGCGCCGCGCGCTACACGCTGATTCAGAAGGCGTTCGGCAAGGGAAAGAGCGGGCCGGCGTGAGGTGAGTCGGCAATTAGCAATTAGCAATTAGCAACTGGCATTTAACTAAGTGTGAAGTACTAATTGGTAAGTGCTTCTTCAAGAACCCTGAAGTAGTTGCGCGATGCCGTTTAGAGGAATGCGGACCCACGTCGGACGGTTGTTGAGCTCGTATCCCAGTTCGTAGATGGCTTTGTCGAGGAGATACAGGTCCAGCAGCAGTGCCAGCTCTCCTCTGTCCTGAGGAATGACGATCGAATTCTCTGAGACTTCCAGATACGCCTTCAGAAAAGCTGCTGATACCCACTTTTGCCAGTATTGGGCGCGATTTGCCCAGGCTCGCAATTCTTCCCGCGCCGCTCTTTCACCATTCTCCTGCTGCAGCAGGGGCGCGTACGCGGCGTAATGAAACGAGCGCAGCATGCCGGCAACATCCTGGAGGGGCGAGCGCTTCTTGCGGCGTTCTTCAAGCGGGCGAGCGGGCTCCCCTTCGAAGTCGATAATGACGAAATCACTGCCGGTGAATAGAACCTGGCCAAGATGATAGTCGCCGTGGATGCGGGTAACCATGGCCGAACCGCTCAACCCGGCGAGCCGTTCGAAGCGACGTCGGGCCATTTCTTCAAGTTGGAGGACCTGGCCTGCGTCGTCCCGGGCCTGGTCTGGCAACTCATTCCTGAGACGGCGGAGGAAGGCGAAGTTGACCGTCAAAAGCTGGATCGCGGAGTTGGCGAATGCCCGGCGATCAGTCGCGGTAAACGGTTGCGGCGCGAATTCGGGATCTTCCGGAACCGAGGCCAGGGCCAGGTGCAGCTCAGCGGTCCTGCGGCCCAGTAGAGCGGCCGCGTTAAGATAGGGGCCGATTCGCTGCCTGGCCTCATCCGGTATCGCCTCGCCGCAAAGTTCGAGAAGCGGCGCGCCAGGCAGATCGTTCGCACCCAGACGGCCCCACCGAGGTGCCTTCTCGTAGTATTCCGCGAGAGCTTTCAGAGTGTATTGCCAGGCGTCACCCTGATTTTCGACGTAGCCCTGCAGTATGGCCAGCGCCGTACTGGTTCCCGCCTCATTGAGATATTCGAGGTAACCCGCCAAGGAAGGCACATTTCGAAATAATGTTTTCGCGGTCAGAAAGGCGCCGATTTCCAAATCGGGGTTTAGACCTTTCTCCAGGCGGCGAAACATTTTCAGCACCAGACGTTTTTCATAGACCACCGAGCTGTTGCTCTGCTCTGCATTCATTACGGACGGAACGAGCGGGCCTTGCGAAGGCTGCCAGAGGGAGCGGAGCGCGGCGGTGGCAACTGCTCGCACATGACCTCTGGCTCCGCGCACCGACAGGCCTCTTGCCATCGCCTCCAGGAGGTGGTTTAGAAATTGCTGGTCGGTTAGGGCGTCACGGAGGTTGATCTCATCAGGCAGGCTTCCCGATCTGACTCTCAGACACGAGGAGTCGTTCAGGGGGAGGCCGTCCTGGGCCCACACCAGGGGGATGTCATAGGTCTCTGCAGTACCGCTCGCGTATTCGACCTGGGCGAGAATGAGATAGGAGCGGAGGGTGCCGGAAAAGAACGGGACGATATCCGACACTTCGACCGAGCGAATGGTGCGCGCCTTGCCGCCGAACCAGCGTTGCTTTGTCAGGAATTGCGGCAGAGCCGAGGGAAGGCCGTTTTTGAGCGCCGCGAGAAATGTGTCTTCCGAAGATAAATTGGTTGGCATGGCGAGCTGCTAGACCGCGAGAGTGTTTGTCAGGTACCTCAGCGGCGAAAGCCGCGGGCGCGACGTCTTTCCATGCAGCCCCAAAAAGCCTGCCCTGAGCGAAGTCGAACGGGCGCTGCTCCATCCTTCAAACCCTGCTTTGGGCTCTGGGCTCTGGGCTTCTAGCGGGACTCTAGCCCTGACGCGCAGTTCGTCCCTAACGAACTGCTTCACCCTAAAGTGGTGAAAGCTCATCCTCGCGCTCTTGCCCTTCCTTCTTTTCGGGGCCGAAGCGGGCCTCGAGAAATCTTCTGGCCAGGTCCTGGCCGCCGATACCAAAGGCGATGGCCAGGCCGAGCATCACCGCGCCCATCACGATGGCAAAGGCCAGCAGCATGGTGGAGTCGGCGAGGCCGAGCTCTTCGAAAACCGCTGACGCGGTGAAAACTGTGATGAGAACCCGGGCCGCGGAACTCAGCAGCCGAGGCGAGGGCATGTTGGTGTTGACTGCCCAGAGCAGCGCGGCCCGCGAGAAAAAGCTCGCCGCCAGCAAGCCGATGAACAGGAAGATCAGCGCGACCAGCAGGCGCGGCAGGAAAACGAAGAAGCGGGTTACATATTCCTGCATGCCCAGGATGCCTAGCGCGCTCACGCCCACCAGGATGAACCCGAGCCAGGCGGTCCAGAAGGCGAAGCGGCTGACCAGCTCAGTCGAGGAAGGCAGCGCAGCCTTATTGAGCAACTGGGTGGCGCCGGCGCCTTCCGACAGCTTGTCGAATTTGATCAGGCGCAAAAAGCTGCGCAAAATCCATTTGACCAGGTATGCGATCACCCAGCCCACGAGCACGACGATCAGCATCACCAGCAGGCGAGGCAGGAAGCGCGCGAATTCGCGGACCAGCTCCTGCGTGGCCTGAGTCAATTCGTGAACAATCATTTCCCGCATGGTGACCTCACTTCCTTCCGTTCCACATTTCCACCAGGGACGGCTTCAAACGTTCACACGTCATGCAAAAGTCTTCCACGTTCTGCTCTATCTGTTCTCCCGAGGCTTCGCGGTTTTCGACCAGAAAAGTAAATGCCCTGCCCCGGTAGAGCGGCGCCAGGGCCTGGACCACATGGTCCCGGCTGATGACCGCCTGGTGATACGCAGCGGCGAATTCGTAGACGGTGCGGGCCCAGAGCTCATCGCCATAAAGAAAATCATCTTCATCAAGTGCGGAAATTCTTTGCAGCTCGCTGAGCGTGGGCGGCGAAAGAATCGATTTGAGCACCGGTTCCAACCCAGCCACACCGGAGCGGAACATGCCAAACAGGCGCTTCCGGTTGATCCGCAGGGGCTCCAGCGTTATTTCCTGTCCCGCGCCCACGGTGGGGATGGGCTGCGAATGGCTTTGCGCGCTCCACAACTGAAAATTGGGTTCGAGCGACCAGAACAGGGCGCCCACAGTCTGGCGCATGGCGGCCACCAGGTCGGCGGCGCGAGCGTCGATATGAGGTTTGACGCCGAGAAAAGATTGGGCCAGACGGAAGCCTCCGGTAATGGCAGAAATGGTCAAGGCAATCTCCGTGCCGGTGTGACCGACTTCGTGCGTCCAGATTTCCTGGGCGAGAAAGTGGCTGGCCAGCTGCCCGGAGAAAGAAAACTCGGCCGCGTAGGGCTCCCGGACCTGCTTGCCGTAGAAGGCGCGGGTCATGGGATAGACCAGGTTGCGCATCAGCAGTCCATCAAATTTGTGGCGGCGATACAGCGGAGTCACGAAATCAAAATTGCCCTGGTAGACCGGCCGCAGCAGCCGTTCGATCCACTCCGGCTCGATGGTGGTCGATTCGGGAGAGACCACGGCACATGCGGAAACGCGCAGCAGTTCCGCCGACGCGAGAATGGTGCGCAAAGCGGTGCCGGTCGCGGGCCCGCCGGCATATTCAGCGCTGATGCTATGCAGCGTGCGCAGGGCGTTGAGGTCGGTCGAATGCTGCAGGTCGTTGATCGAAGCGCCCCGGATCAGATCCGTCGTCTGATCTCGCGAGCCGCCATCCGCATTCACGATTACAGCGCGCTCACGGGGGAAGTACTTCAGCAGGCCGGCACGAATGGTCTGCACCACCTGACCGACAGTGGCGGCGTTGTTGTAGGTAGGCACCCCGACAAGAACATCCGCCTCACCGACGTCGATTAGCTGGCGAAGAAACTCATCCGTGAGAATGCTTTCCTCGGCCAAATCGTGCCTCCATTAAAGTTGCCTGCCGGCGAATGTTCTCTGCCGGCAATCCGCGGTTTAGATCTTGCGCAGCCGGAACCAGTAGAACTGGTATGGGCCCAGGGTCAGCAGATAGGGCAAATCCCCGACCCGGGGAAAAATGTTCCGGCCGAACATCTCGATCAGGATATTCCCTTTGAAGCGGCGCAGATCGAGTTCCACGGCCTGGGCGGTGCTGGAAAGATTGTTCACCACCAGGATGGACTCCTTGTCCAGTTGCCGCATGTAGGCCAGAATCCTGTGGTTTGCAGGATAGAGAAACTCGATCGAGCCCCGGCCGAAAACCGGGTTGGACTTGCGTACCTTGATAATGCGCTTCATCCAGGAAAGAAGCGAGTGATCAAAGCGCTTTTGGGACTGGACGTTGACTGCCTGAAAGCCGTAAACCGGATTGAGCATGAGCGGCGAATACAGACTTTCGGGGTCAGCGGAAGAAAATCCGCCGTTCCAGCCGCCGTCCCACTGCATGGGGGTGCGCACTCCGTTGCGGTCGCCCAGGTAAATGTTGTCGCCCATGCCGATTTCGTCGCCGTAGTAGATGATGGGCGTGCCCGGGAGCGACAGGAGCAATCCATTCATTAATTCGATGCGCCGGCGATCATTGTCCAGCAAGGGCGCGAGCCGGCGACGGATGCCGACGTTGATGCGCATGTGCTTGTCGCGGGCGTACTGGTCATACATGTAGTCGCGCTCCATGTCGGTGACCATCTCGAGGGTGAGTTCGTCATGGTTGCGCAGGAACAGGCACCACTGGCACGACGCCGGAATCTGAGGAGTCTGCTTGAGAATTTCCGTGATGGGCTTGCGGTCTTCGAGTTTCAGCCCCATGAACATTCTGGGCATGAGCGGGAAATGAAACGCCATGTGAAACTCGTCGCCGTCGGCGAAGTAGGCGCGCAAGTCAGTTGGCCACTGGTTGGCTTCGGCCAGCAGCATCTTGCCGGGAAAGTTCTGGTCGAGTTTGGCGCGTAATTCTTTCAGGACGGCGTGGGTTTCGGGCAGGTTCTCGCACGAAGTGCCTTCGCGCTCGACCAGGTACGGGACGGCATCCAGGCGGAACCCGTCCACTCCCAGCTCCACCCAGAACTTCATCACCTTCCACAGTTCTTCGCGGACCGCCGGATTGTCGTAGTTCAGATCGGGCTGATGACTGAAGAAGCGGTGCCAGTAATAGGCCTTGGAGACCGGGTCCCAGGCCCAGTTCGACAATTCGGTATCGACAAAAATAATGCGGACACCCTGATACCTGGTGTCGGTGTCGCTCCAGACATACCAGTCGCGCTTGGGATTGTCTCGCGACTTGCGAGATTCCTGAAACCACGGGTGTTGATCGGAGGTGTGGTTCAGCACCATTTCCACGATGACGCGTATGCCGCGCTCATGGGCAGCCTGGAGGAAACTCTTGAAGTCTTCAAGATTGCCATAGCTGGCATGGACCGAGGTGTAATCGGCAATGTCGTAACCGTCGTCGCGCAGCGGGGAAGGAAAGAATGGCATGAGCCAGACGGTATTGACGCCCAATTCCTGAAGATAGTCGAGCTTCTGCGCCAGACCGCGGAAATCGCCGATGCCATCCGCGTTGGTATCAAAAAACGTGCGGACGTGGACCTGGTAGATGATGGCGTCCTTGTACCAGAGCTGGTCCTGAGATATGGTCAACGCTGTTCTCTCCCGCGATTCCACTTCTTATACAAAATAATCGACGCCATTTTCCGTGCGCACTCGCCGCCGGATGCAAAAGATGTGCGCAGGCAACTTCTGGGGATTGAGTTCGACATAATTGCGCGGACCGCGCCAGACATATTTCGCGCCGGTCAGCAGATCGTGCATCTGATATGGCTGGCCGGAGTCCAGGTGAAAAAGATCCAGCGGCAGATCGACCATGCCGTATTGAGTTCGCTGCGCATCCAGGTTCACCACGACGACGATAATGTTCAGCAGGTCGTCGCTCATCTTGCTGTAGGCGATGATCTGGTCGTTGTCCACCGCATGAAAGTTCAGGCTCAGGTCACCCTGCAGAGCAGGGTTTTCGCGCCGGATCTGGTTCACTCTGGTAATCAATCCCGCCAGGCTGTTGGGACTTTCCAAATTCCAGCTGCGAAGCTGATATTTCTCCGAGTCGAGATACTCCTCGCTCCCAGGGCGGACGGCGCGGTTTTCCCCCAGCTCGAAGGCGGGCCCATAGATTCCATAGTTGGCGCCGAGAGTCGCCGCCAGCACCAGCCGCAACCTGAAGGCGGGACGTCCGCCCTGTTGCAGAAAATCCGTCAGGATGTCAGGCGTATTTGGCCATAGATTGGCGCGAAAATATTGGTTTACATCCGTCTGCGTGATTTCCTTAAAGTATTCGGTGAGCTCCCACTTGGCGTTCCGCCAGGCAAAGTAAGTATACGACTGGGTGAACCCAAGCTTGGCCAGCTCATACATCACTTTTGGCCGGGTGAATGCCTCGGCGAGAAAGACGACGTCAGGATAGCGGCTTTTTATGTCGGTAATCAGCCACTCCCAGAAATCAAACGGCTTGGTGTGAGGATTGTCGACGCGAAAAATACGGACGCCCTGCTCGATCCAGTAGAGCACCACGCTCCTCAGCTCTTCCCAGAGTTGCTGGCTCTTCTCGGTCTCGAAATCAAAAGGATAGATGTCCTGATATTTCTTTGGCGGGTTCTCGGCATACTGCACCGTGCCATCCGGGCGCATGCGAAACCAGTCCTTGTGTTCTTTCACGTAAGGATGGTCGGGCGCGCACTGGTAAGCCAGGTCGAGCGCCACTTCGAGCCCTAACTGCCGGGCTCGCGACACGAGCTGCTTGAAGTCTTCCAGCGTTCCCAACTGTGGATCGATGGTCTTGTGACCGCCTTCGCCGGCTCCGATTGCCCAGGGGCTGCCTACGTCGTCCGGCAAGGCCTTTTCGTCATTGTTCTTTCCCTTCCGATTCACGCGGCCGATGGGATGAATGGGAGGAAGGTAGAGCACATCGAAACCCATCCCGGCAACGTAGTCCAGCCGGTTGATGCAGTCACGCAGTGTGCCTTGGCGGCCGGGTTGCGGCGACGAAGAACGTGGGAACATTTCGTACCAGGCGCTGAAACGGGCTTTTTCGCGATCGACGATGACCGTCAGTTCCCGGCTGTAGGTGGTTGCCCGGCGGCGGTCCGCGTTGCGGATCATCAAAGTCTTCAGCTCCGGGCTCGATGACTTTTCCACGGCCTTGGGTATGTCCGTCGCGGCCAACTTCCGAATCTCGCCGGCGGCGGCGCTCAGGGCGGATTTGTCCTTTCCGCTGGCGCGGGCCGCCGTGGCTTCGATCAGTTGAACGCCGGCCAGAATCTCGACGGCTATGTCCTGCGCGGCTTCAAACTTCTTTTCCAGATCGCGGCTCCAGGACTGAAACCGGTCGGTCCAGGCTTGCAGGGTGTACAGGTGGCGGCCCTGCACTGGGACAGTAAACTCCCCCTGCCAGCGATCGTTGGGCTGCGGTTCCATCGGGACTTCCTGCCACTTCGTCTCTGAGGCGGGCCGGTGGCGCAAAACGGCGTGCAGGACATCGTGGCCGTCGGCAAAGATGTCAGCGGTCACGGATACGCGATCGCCAATGGTGCGCTTGATGGGGAACCGTCCACAATCGACCTGGGGCTTGACATTCTCAATGGCGACCCGGCGGGAGTGTATCGCCGCGATGACGCTATTCTCTTCGCCCGTCATTCGCGGTATCGACCTCCCAGCATTGAGTTCCAAGCCCTCGGTCCAGACAGGCGAAGTGCTTCAAGGACCCGTCGGCGTGCAAAAACACTGATATTTTGGCCTGTTTTTAAAATTTATCACATGCCATGGCTGATCGCGCGCCTGCGCGACACTCATCTGGGCGGGGGTAGCCCGATGCGACAACGGTCTCGGCGCGCTGCGACGGCCGCGCTATGCACTGCGTCAATTCACAAAGATTGCAGCTTCAAAACCAGCCACGGACACGCGGACCTCTGAGCCTGGGGCCACGGTCTCAACCGGCCGTGGACCGGGGCCGCCACCGTAGATCGTGTCTCCCGTCCACAAGGCCAGCCGCCACGGTTGAGAATCGGCTGCAACCTGAATGCCCTGTGCTGCCTCGGAGAAATTGAAAATCAGCAGAGCACGGCTGCCCGCCGGGTCAGTCCGTTTCGCTACCAACTGCTTGGCCTGCTCATCAAACTGGATTTCGGTGAGATCTTTGCGGCAATTTCCCAGGCTCGGATATTGCTTCCGCAGGGAAATCAAATCGCGGTAGAGACGCAGAATCTGGGCATGAGGAGAAATCGCAATTTTTGACCAATCCAGCTTGCACCGCTCAAAAGTCCTGGCAGCCTGGGGATCGGCAAACTCACTTTCGGAATAATGCGATCCTAGTTCCCTTTTGCGTCCTTCGCGCACTGCGTCAGCCAGAGCGGGATCTTCAAAACTCGTGAAGTAGAGAAAAGGGGCGGTCTCCCCATATTCTTCTCCCATGAACAGCAGCGGCAAGAACGGCGAACACACGGTCAGGACCGCCGCCAGCTTTAGTTGTCCGGGAGAAACGAGAGTGGCAAGCCGTTTGCCCCGGCTGGTATTGGCGATCTGATCGTGGTTCTGGATGAACCCGATGAATTGCTCGCCCGGGCGATCCTTCGAAGACCTGCCGTAATGGCGCCGGCGATAGCGGGAATATTTCCAGTCGAAAACGAATCCGTCGCGCATGGATTGTGACAGGTCGGCCAGAGCGCCGAAATCCATTAGAAAACCCTCGCGCTCATCCGTGAGCAGGGCATAGAGCGCATGGTGAAAGTCATCGTGCCATTGCGCGTCCAGCGCATAGCCCCCCTGGGAGCGCGGATTGATGATGCGGACATCTTCGAGGTCGCTCTCGGCAATCAACCATGCCTGGCGCTTCAGACGCCGCGCCTGATTCTGGAAAGCGTCCGAGAGTTCGTCCAGGATGTGCCGCGCCCCGAAGTCGTAGATACCGTGAATAGCGTCCAGGCGAAGCGCGTCGACGTGATATTCAGTCAGCCAGTACAGGGCGTTGTCGAGGATGTAGCGGCGGACGCCATCGCTATGGGGTCCGTCAAAATTAATCGCTTTCCCCCAGGGCGTGTGGTGGGCGTCGGTGAAGCAGGGAGCAAACTCCGGAAGATAATTTCCCTCGGGACCCAAGTGGTTGTAGACAACATCCAGCACGACCGCCAGCCCGTGCTGATGGCAAGCGTCCACCAGTTTCTTCAGCCCTGCCGGACCGCCGTACGAAGACTGCGGGGCGTAGAGGCTGGCGCCGTCGTAACCCCAGTTTCGATTTCCGGGAACCTCCGCGACCGGCATGATCTCGACTGCGGTAATGCCGAGGTCACGCAGGTAGGGCAGGCGCGGAATCACGCTTTCAAAGCTCCCCTCGCCAGTGAATGTGCCGGGGTGGAGCTCGTAGATGATGAATTCCTTGAGCGGAATTCCAGACCATTCCTGGTCTGACCAGTGAAACGAAGCGGGATTCACAATGCGGGAAGGACCGTGCACACCGTGGGGCTGCCAGCGGGAGACCGGGTCGGGGCGTTCCCGTTCGCCTTCGAGGACATAAAAATAGTCCGTCCCTTCGCTGACCTGCGGAACCACGGCCACGAACTCGGATTCCCCTGGGTTCGCGGACCGCGTCATAGGAATCGTGCGTGGGATTTCCCCTAGAATACGAACCGCGAGACTCGTGAGATTGGGCGCCCAGACCCGGAACTCTGCCGTTTCGTCGCCACGAAACGTTGCTCCGAATTGTAGTTTCCAGCCTTCATTGGTCGGACTATCCGGCATCGACTTGACCCTTGTTGTTGCCTTCGACGTTGACCAGCATGGCGATGGGCAAGTGCGAAAATGCCTCCGCGAGCGGCAGGACTAGATCGCCATCCCGCCGAACTGGAGAGATTGATTTCCCGGTAAACACATCGCGGTAAGGGCCGGGGGGAAGCTGCTTGCGCAGGACGACTTCGGCGTCTCCCCAAGTCTCGGGGCCGACTGCAATGCGGGTATTCGCTTCCAGTTGAGCAAAGAACCGTCCTGCCAAAACCAGGACCGTAATCCCGCGGAAGGAGCGGGCGAAAGCAATCACGTGCTTGCTCTTTTCTCCGGCAGCGCGCAAGGGCAAGTAGGTTCCCTTGGCAAACAGGGCGCGATGTTCGCGGCGAAAGCGCAACGCGCAACGGGTTACGTAAAACTTCAGACCACCATCTGCCGGATCAGCGACCAGCCGATCAACCAGTGCGGAAGGCTTTCCGATTCGGCAGCGTGAAGCTGAGCCAGTTTTTGCAGCCGCCCATAATCCACCGGGCGTCGATTGTCCGGATCGGCCAGGCTGAAATTCCAGACTTCAGTTCCCTGGTAGAAGTCTGGCAAGCCCGGGGCTGCCGTCTTTATTAATGTCTGGGAAAGGGAGTTGTAAATTCCGGCCTTCGCGATTCTGCTTTGGAACGGCGTGAAGTTTTCGAGGAAAGGCTTGCCGGATGAACGGTCGAGAATCGCATCCAGAAAGCTGTGAAATGCTGCTTCGTATTCCGTATTCGGGTTGATCCAGCTGGTATTGACTTTCGCCTCGCGCAGCGCTTTCTCCATATAAATATGGATTCTGCCGAGAAACTCCGCGTGCCCGGCGTCGTCCATCGGGTGGAGCGGCCATGCGCCCAGCAGGGTTTGATAGAGGAAGTACTCTTCGTTCGCGCTGGGGACCGGCTCACCCGCCACCTGGATTTTCTTCGCCTCATTCAAGCGTTGCCAGGTGCGTATCGCCCGGTACCACTCCGCCGGAATTTCCGACAACACATTGATGCGCGCCCGGACGTCTTCGCTTCTCTTGGTGTCGTGAGTCGAACTGGCCAGCATGGCATTTCGCCAGGACTGGCGGCGGGCAAGGTTTTTGGCGTGGAAGTGAGCAAGCGCAACCCCAAATTTGTCGGGAGAACCACCCACTTCATTGAGCGACAGCAGCGGACAATAGCGATAGAACGCCGTATCCTCCAAACCCTTTGCCATGACCGGCCCGGTGAGCTGTTGAAAGCGCATGACGAACAAGCGGCGCTCGGCGCGGTCGGCTTCGCCGATGCTGTCGGGGTCTTTCAGCAGAAGCAAGTCCTGGATGAAATCGAAGACCGATCCGCTGGTGGCCGGATTGCGGCGTTTCGCGGTCTTGATGGCGGCACGCATGTAGCGTTCGTCCTGCTCGTCGGGATGCTGGGTGTCAGTGCGGATGTAGGTCCGATACACCGGGAAACAGGCAATGACTTCCCGCAGCGCATCGCGCAGGCTTTCCAGGGTGAAATCGCGGGAGCGGCGATGCTGCTCGGAAATCCGGTCCAGACGGCGGGAAAGCACGTTGAGCTCGCTGGACATCGAGACCTGCATCACCAGACGCTTGCTTTCATAGATCAGATCGGAATAACTCTGCGACCACCCCGTAAACTTCCGGTAGAGGCGCTGGAAGAAGCGCGCCTTGGACGAATCCACGAACAGCCCGTTCAGCAGGTTGAGGAATCCGTAACCGGTGGTCCCCTCGATTGCCCAGCCTGGGCGCAACTCTTCGTCGCCCACAAGAATTTTTTCCGCAGCCAGGTAGAAGCGCCGCTGGGCGCCGTGGCCGGAACCTCCTGGGGACGCATTGCCCGGTAAAGGAGCCTGAATCTGAAGGTCTTCGAAGTAGCGCAGCGGGTCGAACAAGCCGTCGGGATGATCAATGCGGATTCCCGAAACCAGTGACTTCCGTATGAGTTCAAAGGGAATGCGATGAACCACGGCGAATACTTCCGGACTCTCCACCCGGATCGCGGCCAGATCGTTGATGTCGAAAAAACGCCGGTAGTTAATTTCGTCGGACGCAACCCGCCAGAAACTGAGACGGTAGGCCTGGTCGTCCAAAAGCCTCTCCAGCGAGTCGAAGCTGTGCGGATCTCCCTTGCTGCCGTTGATGACGGTCAAAACTCCTTTCAGACAATTCCTGACTACATCGCTGTCTTCGACCAGGGCCGCCACCCGGCGCCGGATCACTTCCTTTTCCCGCTGGCGCTCCCGCACTCTGGCTAGATCCGTGGCTTCGCGCGGCGGAAGGTGTGAGATCGCGGTAATAATGCTCTCCAGCTCAAGCACGTGACCGTCGGTGTCGGGGAGTCCTTCCTTTGCCTGCAACAGGGTCCTTTCCAGCAAGGGCGCCCAGGAACGTGGAGCCAGAGGGAAGTGGGTGCCCGATGAATCCAAGGTAAATCCACCGCCGTCGTACAGAGCACGGATGGACTGACTCTCGAGCACCAGGCCGAACTGGTCGGGCAGAAACGGCAACAGCACTTTGTTGGCAAGCTCCGATTTGGGAGGGTTCCAATCAATATCGAAGTGGCGGGAATAGTCCGAGCTCGGCCCGTTCTCAAGCACGTCCCACCACCACAGATTCGAGGGATGCGTGATGCACATATGATTGGGCACGACGTCGACCACCAGGCCCATACCGCGTTGCTTGAGGCGTTCCGCGAATTCGGTAAACTGTTCCTCAGAGCCGATTTCAGGATTGAATCGGGTGTGGTCGGTGACGTCGTAGCCGTGCATGCTGCCGGGATGGGCCATCAGGAACGGGGAGGTGTAGCAGTCCGTGATTCCCAGATCATGCAGATACGCGACCACCGCGGCGGCCTGAGTAAATGTGAAACGCAGGTTGAGCTGAAGACGATAGGTTGAACACGGGACATACGCCGGTTCTAGTGTCGCTCTGCTATTCACTCAAGCGCCTCGGTTGTTATTTGCCGGAACCATAGAACCGGAAAATGCCTGTCCATCCTTCGACGATTCCCTTGCGTTCATATGGTTCAGGAACGGTGTGGATCGCGTGCGTTAATCTCGTTCGCTCTCCCACGGCTCACGCCGTGGGCTCTTCTCTTGCGCCGCTTCTCGGCTGACGATCAGGCCCACAGCTCGCTCACAGCTCTGCCATTCGCGAGTCCTCCAAAAGCGTCAATCCACCTGACCGCAGGTTCTCCACAGCCGCTGGAGCTCGCGAATGCAGTATAAACAGATAGCATTGGTCGTGCGGCGCAGACTGCGAGTCCTGCTAACCTATGCTACTAAAGCAAATGACGATTCCAAGATGCAACGCCCATCGGAGTGGTTGTTTTGCGCGGACTCCGCCGTCGAACCTCAGGCATAAATTAAGGATGTAGCTTAAGAGCCTTAGACTGGAAGCATCGGATTACACTACACTGCCCTACTCGCTCCTCGTCGCGCGCGTAATGAGGCGACAATTCGGGAGACTTAATGGAACGGTACGTATGCATTCATGCTCATTTCTACCAGCCGCCGCGAGAAAACGCGTGGCTGGAAGCGGTGGAATACCAGGACTCCGCCTATCCCTACCATGACTGGAACGAGCGAGTCACCGCGGAAAGTTACGCGCCCAACAGCGCTTCGCGAATTCTCGATGGCGATGGCAGAATTCTTCAAATCGTCAACAACTACTCAAAGATAAGCTTCAACTTCGGCCCCACGCTGCTTTCGTGGATGGAGCAGAAGAGCCCGTCGGTGTATGAGGCCATCGTGACCGCCGACCGCGAAAGCCAGCGGCTCTTCTCCGGCCACGGCTCGGCCATTGGCCAAGCTTACAACCATATGATCCTTCCCCTGGCCACACGCCAGGATAAATACACACAGATTCTTTGGGGGATCCGGGACTTCGAAAAGCGATTCGGCCGCCATCCTGAAGGAATGTGGCTGCCGGAAACTGCCGTGGACCTGCAAACCCTGGAGGTCCTGGCCGACCTGGGCATCAAGTTCACGATTCTGTCTCCCTACCAGGCGGGGCGGGTAAGGCCGCTCGGAGGACGAGTGTGGCGCAAGGTGGACGGGGGCAGAATTGATCCCTCCATGGCCTACTCGGTTCGCGTGGGCTCGGGAAAAGCTATCAACGTTTTTTTTTACGATGGCCCGATTTCCCGCGCGATCGCTTTTGAGGACCTTCTGGCCGACGGCAAACGCTTTTCTGAACGGCTCCTGGGAGCATTTTCCGATGCCCGAACCTGGCCGCAACTGGTCCACATCGCCACCGATGGCGAGACCTACGGACATCATCGTGCCTACGGCGATATGGCACTGGCCTTCGCCTTGCACGATATCGAAACCAGCCAGCTTGCCAGGTTGACCAACTATGCGGAGTATCTGGAAAAACATCCGCCTACCATGGAAGCCAAGATCATCGGAAATACTTCCTGGAGTTGCGCTCACGGAATCGAGCGCTGGCGGAGCGATTGCGGCTGCAACTCTGGCGGTCACGGCGGCTGGAACCAGCAGTGGAGAGCGCCGCTGCGGCAGGCTTTCGACTGGCTGCGCGAAACCGTCGCTCCGCGCTATGAGGCCGAGGCCAGGAAGGTTTTCGAGAGTCCCTGGCAGACCCGGGATGCTTACATCGACATCATTCTCGATCGTTCGCGGGAGAATGTAATCCGCTTCATGACCGCGCAGGCGAAGCGGGAGCTTTCGCCGGCGGAGATCGTGACCGGGCTCAAGCTGCTTGAGCTGCAACGCTACCTGATGCTGATGTACACCAGCTGCGGCTGGTTCTTTGACGAGGTTTCGGGAATAGAAACGGTCCAGGTGATTCAGTATGCCGGCCGGGCCCTGCAGCTGGCTGGACAATTATTCGCCGACGACCTGGCCACGCCCTTTCTCGACCTGCTGGCGCAGGCCCGCAGCAACCTTCCGGAACAGGGCGATGGGCGGTCCATTTACCAGCGTTATGTGCAACCCGCGATGGTGGACCTGCACAAAGTCGGCGCTCACTATGCGGTCAGCTCGGTGTTTGAGGAATATGGGCCGAACACTCGCATCTATTGCTACGACGTGGCCCGGATGGAATACAGGACGTCGCGCCAGGGAAAGTTACGCGCTGTGCTGGGGCAGGCCAGCGTTACTTCGGAAATCACCTGGGAGTCGGAACAGGTCACCTTCGGCGTGCTGCATCTCGCCGACCACAGTGTGATTGGCGGCGTGCGGCAGTTCCAGGGCGACGAGGCTTATCGCAACCTTGACCTGGAACTCGACAAGGCGCTGGCCGGTGGCGACCTGGCGGAACTGGTGCGGCTGATGGAAAAGAACTTCAGTTCGGGCACGTACACCTTGCGCCTGCTGTTCCGCGATGAGCAAAGAAAAATACTCGGCATGATCCTGGAAGAAGCGACCAATCAGGCACGCGCCCTGTACCGCAATTTCCACGACGAGCATGCGCACTTGATCCGCTTCGTGACCGACCTGGGAGTGCCTTTGCCCAGGCGCTTCCGGCTGGCGGTCGATTTCACGCTGAATTCGGACCTGCTCGACGCCTTTTCCGTGGAAGAAGTTGATCTGAATAAATCCAGGGAAATTCTCGAGGAGATACGGCGCACCGGCGTGACCCCCGATGCCGTGACCCTGGAGTTCGCGTTGCGCCGGACGATTGAGCGATTGTTCACGCGATTCGTTGCCGATCCCACGGAGCCAGGCTTGCTGGCACGTTTGCAGGAGACCATTGAGCTGGTCCTCGGCCTGCCTTTCCAGGTGCGCCTGTGGGAGGCGCAAAATGCTTACTACCGCATGATGCGCGAAGTAGCCGGCGAAGTAAGAGAGCGAGCCGAACGCGGAGACGCCGAGGCTCAGGCTTGGTTGGAGGGATTTGTGAAACTGGGCGAAATGCTAAAGGTGAAAGTGCAGATCAACGCGGCGGTGAGTGCTTAACCCAGGTTGTCATCCTGAGCGGAGTGGCTGCTTCGCTTCGCGAAGCAGCCACGCAGTCGAAGGACCCCTACGTGTGGCACATCGCTCGCGGTTCGCTTTCAACCCTCTCGCCTCCAGCTACGGCAAAGTTTATAAGGGTTCTTCGACTCCGCCGGACCATTCGCACGCGAATGGGCCGGCTTCGCTCAGGATGACCCCTGGATGCTCACGCCCCGGCATCCTGTCTTGCGCGCTGGATATCTTTTACGTCGCCCATCGCGATGATGATTTGCTCTTTGTCGAGGATCGAGTTGTCCGGTGGATTGATCAGCAAACCTGAGGAGCCTTCGGCCAGCGGGCGCTTCAGGCCAAGAACAAGAAGGTTGTAACGGCCCTTCAGGTTCAGCTCCTGCAATGCGCTACCTGCCCAGGGGGAAGCTGCTTTTACCTCGATTTCCTCGACCCGCAGCGTCTTGCCCTGCTCCTTCAGCATGGTATCGAGGAACCCGACGACATGCGGGCGAATCAGTTCGCTGGCCATGCGCAGACCGCCGATGTGGCTGGGCGAAACCGTGGCATTGGCTCCCGCGCGCACCATGCGTTCGGAAAACTTGCGCTCCGCCGAGCGCGCCACGATGCGCATCTTGGGGAAGCGCTGGCGCACGATTACGGTCACGACCAGATTGTCTTTATCGAGCGGCAGGGCGGTGATCAGGCCTTTGGCGCGGCTCAGTCCGGCCTTTTCCAGAATGTCCTCTTCGGTGGCGTCGCCGACGACGTAGAGCACGTCATGCAAAGCTTCGGGGTGCAGCCCCTTCAGCTTCTTGATATTTTCCTCGGAAAGGTCCACCACCACGTGGGGGGTATTGGTCTTCTGCAGCTCAGCCACCGCATGCCGGCCGGTATCTCCCAGGCCGCAGACAATGTGGTGGCCAGTCAGCTCGTTAATATGTCGCTGCATTCTGCGCCTCCAGAAAGGGTTGGTGAACTCCACTTCCACCAGGAAGGCGGCCACCACCGAAAAAACATAAACCGTGATCGCCACTCCGAACAGCACGATGCCGATATTGAATACGCGCAGCGCGGGATTGTGACTGGTGTCAACAATTTCGCCATAGCCCACTCCAGCCAGGGTAATCACAGCCATGTACAAGGCCTGGAGAAAGCCGACGGATGGGCCGCCGATCAGGCGGTATCCCGTGGTGCTGACCACGATCAGGCCCAGCAGGAGGCTTATCGCGAGCAGGAGCCGTTTGCGCAGGGCCATGGCGCTAACGCCGCCATTCGTCGATCAGATTGGCCACCAGCCCGCTCCAGCCGGTCTGATGGCTGGCGCCCAGCCCCATTCCACTGTCGCCGTGGTAATACTCGTTGAACAGCAGGCATTGGTTCCAGTGCGGGTCGTCCTGAAACTTCTGGTAGAAGCCGAAGCAGGGCCGCTTGCCGTCGGCTCCGCGTTTGAAAATCGAGATCATACGGTTGGCCGCCTCTCCCGCGATTTCATGCGGCGTAACCGGCTGATGGTTGCTGCCGGCGGTGGGCAAGGAAAACGCCTGCCCCACCGCGTCGCCAAAGCGCAGGAACGAGTGGATGAGCAGGTAAGAAGTTGGGAACCAGACGGGACCGCGCCAGTTCGAATTTCCTCCCATCAGCTTCACCGCCGCCTCCGCCGGTTCGTAACCCATGGAGCGATCGCCAAACTGGAAGGGATGCTGCTCGTGATATTTCGACAGGCTTCGAATGCCGTAGGGTGACAGAAATTCTTCCGGATCCCAGATGCGCTCGAGCAGGCGCTTGAACTGGTTGGGATCGGCGATCGAGAGCACGTAGCGCTTCTGTCCGTTGCCCACGGTGTAACAGGCGTCTCCCACCAGGTCGGGACGGTTCTTGATGAACCATTCCACATCTCGCAAAAACCCGGGATGAGCCGCCAGCTCTTCGCTTTCGAGAACTTCGATGGCATAGAGCGGAATCAGGCCCACCAGCGAGCGCAGGCGAAATTTGTGGAACTCGCCGTTGGGGTAGCGGAGCACGTCATAGAAGAAGCCTTCGTGCTCGTCCCACAGCTGGTAGTTGCGGCCGCCCATCTTCTTCATGGCCGCGCCGATGTAGATGAAATGCTCGAAGAACTTGGTGGCTACGCCTTCGTATACACGGTTCTGGTTGGCCAGCTCCAGCGCGATCCGCATGAGGTAGAGACAGAAAAAACCCATCCACCCGGTTGCATCGGACTGTTCCAGGATGGCTCCGTTGGGAAATTTTTCGCCGCGATCGACCACGGCAATATTGTCCAGCCCCAGAAACCCGCCTTCGAAAACGTTGTTGCCCTGGCTGTCAACCCGGTTCACCCACCAGGCGAAGTTCATCAGCAGCTTGTGCAGGCATTTTTCCAGGAAGACGGTGTCGCCCTTGCCGGTGCGCTGCTTTTCCATCTGGTAAACGCGCCAGCAGGCCCAGGCGTGCACCGGAGGATTAAGATCGGAGAATCCCCATTCGTAGGCGGGAATCTGCCCATTGGGATGCTGGAACTGCTCGAACAGCAGCACCCACAGATTTTCCTTGGCAAACTCAGGATCGACCAGCGCCAGTGTCGTGCACTGAAATGCCAGGTCCCAGGCCGCGAACCAGGGGAACTCCCACTTGTCCGGCATGGAAAGAATGCGCATCGAGTTCAAGTGGCGCCAGTGGATGTTGCGCCCCCGCTTGCGCGATTCAGGCGGAGGGAATTTCGGATTGTCGCCTTCCAGCCAGCGATTTACATCCCACAGATAAATCTGCTTGCTCCAGAGCATTCCGGCCAGGGCCTGGCGCTGGATTAGTTTTTCGTCCGCGGTGGCCGTAGGCGGATGCACCGAGGCATAGAACTCGTCGGCTTCCGCCTTGCGCTGGCGGACAATGTCATCCACATCGTTGAGCGGGGCCGGCAGCTTTTCCGGAGTCAGGCGCAGGTGCAACACCATCGAGCCGCCCGCCGGGACCGTCTGGTGGTAGTGAACGCAGGCCTTGGTGCCGGTCTGCTGCGGGTTCACGGAGTCTTCGCCATGAATGATGTGGCGGTGGAACGCATCCTTTACATGGGGCTTGCGGTTTTCCGCGCAGCCGTAAAGTTTGACTGCGTTGTTCTCGTTGTCCGTGAACATCGCTTCCCCGCCCTTTTCGGCGTAGAGGTATTGGGTCCCCAGCGAGTAGGGAAACTGCAGATTGCGCAGGCTGGCGGCAGCCTGGGAGCCATCGGCGACGAGGGCAATGTGGTTTCCGGCCTGTTTCAGCCCGATGGAGGGTTCAGGGCCCGGCGTTTCTGTCCAAGCCCAGGTGTTACGGAACCAGAGGTGAGGCATCAGGTGGAGTTCGGCGGCGTCCGGCCCGCGGTTGATGGCCTCGATGCGCACGCAAATATCTTCCGGCCCGGCTTTCGCATATTCGACGAAGACATCGAAGTAGCGGTTTTCGTCGAAGATTCCGGTATCCAGCAATTCGTACTCGCGCGCACCTACTTGTCCCCAGCGGCGGCGATTTTCTTCAATTAATTTCTGATAGGGAAACTCGCCCTGGGGATACTTGTACAGCACCTTCATGTAGCTATGGGTGGGGGTGTTGTCGAGGTAGAACCAGTATTCCTTTACGTCCTCGCCGTGGTTGCCCTCGTTGCCCGTAAGGCCGAACATGCGCTCTTTGAGGATCGGGTCGCGGCCATTCCACAGGGCCAGCGCGAAGACCAGAAGCTGGTAGCGATCGCAGATTCCTGCGATGCCATCTTCACCCCAGCGATAGGCCTTGCTGCGCGCCATGTCGTGGGTGAGAAATTCCCAGGCGCAGCCGTCGGCGCTGTAGTCCTCGCGCACGCTGCCCCAGGAACGTTCGCAGACGTAGGGGCCCCACTTGCGCCAGGGCGGGACCATCCCGTCATGGGGCTCCAGAAGCCGCTGATGTTCCTTGCTGAGAGGTTGATTCCCACGTTTGGCAGTCATAGAAGATTCAGTTCCGGTCGGCCGCGAACACTCAACTCAAGGCATGGAGCGGCCACAAATCTCTTCGTTGGGTTTCACTCTGTCGCGCTACCGACTTTGCCGGCTGCGATGGTAAGGTCGTCCAGCCCATATTCGATAAGGTCCCCGACGCGTTCAATGCTAATGTCAGCCGGGGGATAGGCAGCCACGATTTTTGGGTCACGCGCATAGTGACCCTGCCGCGGGAAGACTGTTGTTACGCCGCTGCCCCAGGCCTTCTTGACCGCTGTAAGAATGCGCAGCTTGTCATCCACCAACACGTAATGGTCCGCGGGGTATCTTTGTCGAACATCGTCCAGTTCGCGCTCTTTGTGGACATAAATGAGCACATGCCCATTTACCGCATCGAACAATCCCGAGCGCCTCACCTTGTGAGGTTGAAAGACCACGTCACCGTCCGACAGAATCACAGCTTGCCCCCACTGCGATACGTGCTCCACCACATCCAGAGAGTTGGGAAACAAACGATTGGCAAAGTGATATTCGATCAGGAATTCCGACACCGCCAGCAGATTCGGGTCTCGCGGATACTCGGTGCGATAGCGCTGCAAAGCGCCCAGATAGTCGGCGTATCCCAGCTCGGCGCGCAACTCTTCGAACAGCGCCCAATAGCGGCCCTGGCGTTCCTGTCCCACTCGATTGGTCAGATACTGCTTGAGGTCAGCCGAGACGCGATCGTTGTCCAGCAGAGTATTGTCTACATCGAACAGGAATACAATCGCTTTGGACATCGTAAAGCCTGCCTTCCGTGCACGATGAAACCGTTCTAGACTCCCAAGTCAACTTTCCAGTCCCACATCCGGAAGCCGCCGATGAAGGCGTTTTCATTGTTTCCCAGCCGCGTATTCAGGGGCAGTTTGGTGAGCCTTTTGGAATTCCCCCCGCCCAAGACAACCTCGTCGGCGCATAAAGCTTCACGGAGTTCGTCCACGACTTTGAGCACGTGACGTTCCCACTTTTTCTTGCCCAGCCGCTCCAATCCGCGAATGCCCAGGTAGTCCTCGTAGGTCTTCCCTTTCCTATAGGGCAGATGACCCAATTCCATGGGCTCAAGCCGGCCGTCAACAATCATGGCAGAGCCCAGGCCGGTCCCCAGGCCCAGGAAGAGCATCCGTCCCTTGGTATAGCTTCCCAGGGCCTGCATGGCGGCATCGTTGATGATCTTGACCTCGCGGTCGAAGGCCTTCTTGAAATCGAAGCGCACCCAACCGGCCGCCAGATTATGCGGTTCGCGGAAGGGTTGGCCGTGCACGACGGGGCCGGGATAGCCCATTGAGATCACATCGTAATCCCAATCCTTGACCAGGTCGTTGACCTGGCGTGCCATGTCCGCAGGCCGCAACTTCGGACCCGATGCGAACTCACGTTTCACTTTCTGGCCGGTAGCCAGCAGTTTGACGTGGGTACCGCCCACGTCGATTACCAGGACCTTGCGCTTGGGCTTCATCGTTTCTTATCCCTTTTTGCGCTCGGCGTGGCCGCCAAACTCAAAGCGCATGGCCGAAAGCAGCTTATGTGCGAAATCACCCTCGCCGCGCGAGGTGAAGCGATCGTAAAGCGCGGCGCTCAGCACGGGTACGGGCGCGCCTTCGTCGATGGCAGCCAGAATGGTCCACCGCCCTTCTCCGGAGTCCGACACGCTGCCCGAGAAACTGGCAAGATCGGGCTGCTTGGCCAGGGCGCTGGCAGTCAGGTCCAGAAGCCACGATGCCACGACGCTGCCGCGGCGCCATACTTCCGCCACGTCCGCCAGGTTGAAGTCATATTGATAGTGTTCGGGATCGCGCAGCGGGGTCGTCTCGGCATCCACCGAACGGGATTTCTTGCCGACATTGGCATGCGAGAGGATGTTCAACCCTTCGGCGTACGCCGCCATCAGCCCGTACTCGATGCCGTTGTGGACCATTTTTACGAAGTGTCCTCCACCGGCTTCACCGCAATGCAGATATCCCATTTCCGCCGTGCCCTTACCTGGGGTGCGGCCCGGCGTCGGGTCGGCATTGCCTTTTCCCGGCGCGAGAGTGCGGAAGATCGGATCGAGGCGCTCCACGGCCGCCTTCGATCCACCGATCATGAGACAGTACCCGCGCTCTAATCCCCAGACTCCTCCGCTGGTCCCCACATCCACGTAGTGGATTCCCTTCTTTGCCAGCTCCTTCGCCCGCCTTATGTCGTCAATGTAGTAGGAGTTTCCACCGTCGATCACGACGTCATCTTTGGCCAGAAGCGGGGTAAGCTCAGCCAGGGTCGAGTCGACAAACGCCGCCGGAACCATCAGCCACAGCGCTCTTGGCTGGCTGAGCTTGGACACGAAATCAGCCAGCGAAGAAGATCCCGTAGCCTTATCTTTAACCAGGCCCTGGACCACCTCTGGACTTCTGTCGAACACTACGCACTGGTGGCCGCCCTTGATGAGGCGTCTCACCATGTTCGCTCCCATTCTTCCGAGACCAATCATTCCTAATTGCATTTTGAACTCCTCATAATTTTTCGCGAATCGCGGTTGGACATCGGGGACCGAAACGAAGCGTGCCGGAGTGAGGCTGCCGCACTGCCCGGCATGAAATCGAAAAGCTGGGGACCATGGAAACGCTCCTCGATACCGCCGGCCTCGTCCGTTTAACTTTCATTCCCGAATTGTGTTTAGACCTTTTCGACGCTCTTACTGCCCTTAAATGAATCCTTGATGGATTTGACCCGATAGGCGACAAAGTCGCCTTCATGTTTGGTCTTTATCGTGACCTTTTCCGTGTCTGCCACTTTCCATACCCGTTCGTACATTTCGGCGCTGACCAGCACATGGCCGCCCTCGGCAGCGGAACAATAACGCGCGGTCCGATTCACCACGTCACCAATCACGGTAAATTCCATGCGGTCCGCGGTTCCCACAAAGCCATGCACGACTTCCCCGCAGTGAACTCCAATGCCAAACTCGCGGCAGGGCTCGCCCCGCCGCTCGCGGTCCTGGTTGAGTCGCGCCACCGCCGCTTGCATCTCCACGGCCGCCAGGACCGCATTCTCATGCTGGTCCGGGTCGGCCTCCGGACTTCCAAATACGGCAAGAATCGCGTCTCCCATGTACTTGTCGATGGTGCCATTGCGGGCAAAGAGCACGGGCACGACCGCCGCGAAATATTCATTCAATAAGTGCACGACTTCATCGGGATCCATTTCATGCGCCAGATTGGTGAAGCCGCGAATATCCGCATTCAGGATCGTCACTTCGCTGCGTTCGCCGCCCAGGCGCAGGCGCCCGCGAAGGGTCAGGAGCCGCTCGGCGACCTTGGGCGAAAACTGCCGCATCAGGTTGGCCTTGGCAGTCCACTCCTTTTTCAGCAAGGACTGCAGGCGGTGGGTGGCCACGGCCATGGCGGCATATTGTGCCACGACTACCAGCAAACGCAAGTCCTCATCCGAAAAGCCGGTTTCGCCGCTGATCGCGCCGCCGCAAATCACGCCCACGACCTCGTTCTGCCACACCAGCGGGGCGTACATACCGAGATCGATCGCGTTCTGCATCACGCTCTTGCTGATGTCGGTTTCAACGTTTCTCCTCCACACGAAGGCCTTCTGTTCGGTGATGGCCCGGCGCGCCAGAGTCTCGCTCAGGTACGGTTGCCGTGAGGAATTGTAAGCCTTCAACAAAAGGTTTCCGGTATTGGCTTCACGGAGGACGAGGGCCCAACTCTCGACTTTCGGAAACAGCTGGCACAGGCTGGCCACAACCGCAGGCAGAAGCGAATCCAGGGTGTCCTTAGTCGTGAACTGGAGCGGCAGATCGCAGATGAGCCCCAGGCGGCGCGCGGTTTCGTCTTTCGTACCCTGCAACGGCCCCAGGCTGACCTGGTTGGCGTCTACGTCATTGGTGATCGAAAGGCCGGGTCCAACTCCCCGCTCCTGGGCGGGCAAGGCGGCTCCCGCCTCGAGATAGCTGGTGGGAGCGCTGGCCTGGCCAACCTCCAGGGATTCCACCCGCAGGGTTGTTTCTCCGGCATGGATGACGTCGTTCAGGCTGAGTTCTTGCTTGCCGCAGCCTTTAATCTCCCGGTCGTTGAGTCGCGTGCCGTGCGAGCTGTCCAGGTCCTCCAGCCACCAGGAACGGCCTTCATACCAGATCCGGCCGTGCAGCCGGGAGACTTTCGGATCGGGGGACAGGTCAAGGCCAATGGCAAACTTGGCTTCCGCCCGGCCAAATACGAATTCTTTTTCTGAGGTCGTATGGACCCTTGGCCGGCCACGGTAGGAGCATGCGATACGCATCGCGGGTTTAAAAGAAATCCAATGGGCGGCTGAGAAGTCCCGCAAACCGGCGGGGGGATAACATGCCGCCGCAAAACTGCGCTGCCGGCAACCTCTGCGATCCCCGTACTTGCGTCAGAATGTGTACCCGACGCCCACCAGTGGCACCGGCTTATAGCTGAGACCGCCCTCGTCCAGCCGAACCAGAAGATTGGCCGTCACCACCAGCTTGGAGATTTTCCCCAAGGGACGGAATTTGACGCCCATGGAAGCATTGGTGATGTTGTAGGAGCGGGTGTTCGCGCTCAGCTGCAGGTTGTTGTGGGTGACGGTTGGCGGATCCGGGTTCGCCGCGCACGCGCCGCACGGCGCCAGAAACTGTTGCGGCACAACGGACAGGGCCTTGGTGCCGAAGATGGCGCCACCTATGTTCGTGCTGGTTGAGAATATGTGTTGTCCAATCACGTCGAAGGATGCGGTCAACCATTTTGTGACCGACGCATCGGCGCCGACGCTGTAGGCGAAATCGTTTGGCACTTTGGCTTTTGTGCCGGTCACAAAGTCTCCAGCGGTAATAGAGTTGCCATTCCACTCGTAACCGACCAAGGCATGGGGCGAAATGCGCGCGCGATAGGAAAATATGGCGAATGGCTTTACCCCGTAGGTACCCGAACCCAGGTAGTTCAGTTCATCGCCGGTAGGGAGACGCAGATCAAGGCCCGCGGAAACACCGGCCCGCTCACCGTGCCAGGCGTTCCACTTCACTCGCGCGACCACATCCCCTAAACCTGTAGCCGAATTCGAACCGCTGCTGCCCCCCTGGGCCAGGCCCGGATCAGGAAATACGTGATTTAAGCAACTCGGATCCAACCCCGACACCCCGGCGGCGGGCTTTGGGTCCGGGCAGTTTCCCCACAGATGGTTAAAGCGTGGCGGCAAGGTTTGACTGTCAGGAGTGCCGGGCTTCACGGCATAGAATCCGTTGGTTCCAAGAATAATAGTGTCGTCAGAACGTAGCGACATACGAACGTTCTCGACCGGAATCACCAGAGAAAGATCGATGTGAGAGGTAAGACCAAAAGTCACGTACGTGGTGTACTGATTAATCTTCAGATCAATCGAATTGACCGTGGAGATCAGGTCGCGAACAAACGCGCAGCCATTGAGGTTGGTGGTTGCGGTCACTGCCGACTTGCAAGTCGTGGGTGTCGGCTGCCCGGGCGCCGTATTGTCCACGCTGTCGTCTGCGTGTGGGAGCATGACCGGAAAATCATGCAGATTCACGCCGTCAATCTTGTTGAAATTGAAGAACTGATAACTGAAGCCGACGAAAACGCGATGACGTCCAACCGTCTCGGCGCGTTCGCCGAGAACGGGGCCCAGGCTGCTGTCTGTACTCGGGACAAAGGTTTTAAGTGAGGAATCGTAGGTCAACAGGATGCCGGAGGAAGGCGACGCCAGAGGCAACAAATTCGACTGACGGCCGATCTCGGCTGTCACCGGGCCTAATAGTTGACTCAGGCTGTTGTCAAAGTGACCCTCGTGCTCCTGGCTGGCAAAGACGCCCTGGCTGGACGCGGAGAAGGGTTGGCCGTTCGCGCCAATGCCATACTCCAGCGGGATGACGCAGGCAATCCTTTTGCTACCCGCCGGGCAAGATGCGGCGAAAGCGCTGGCACCCGCAAAAAGCAGGCTGGCCAAAACGCCGATTACAGCCTTTCTGTTCATCTTGACTCCCCCCAAGCACCTGCTAGACCGATTTGTGACCCGCTAAAACAGCGGCCCCAATATTGCCTGATTCCATCGCGACGGAACGATCCACGAAGTGAGAAAGTTTACTCGGGCTGGCTGGTTTGTCAAGTCCAATCCCGCCTCCCGGCCCCCGCGAAGTGGCTGTATTTGCAACCCTATCGCATGCATTAACCCTGCTCAACGCAGCTCCGTTCAGCGACCGGAAGTGGCTGGCTTTACTGAACGTCGTTGATAGCCCATATTCCATTGGACTTGAACAGGTGGAACACAGCCTTATCGCTATGGCTCATGGGCTTTTGTCCCTTCACCGTGTATTCCTGCAAGAGCGAGGCGTTTACCGTCGCCTGTTGACCATCCGGGGCAACCTCCATGCTGTCGATACGGACGTCCATGCGATACGCGCTGGCCATGGCGAACACCTGCTTGTACTTGTCGTAGCGGTTCCCGATGCTGGGCCAGATTCTGCGCAGCGCGTCGGCATTTCTCTGCTCGAAGGCCTGAGCGTACTGCTGCACCAGATTGCTGATGGCTGGACGTTCGTCAACCTTGACGGCCGGGACGTCCACCTTCGCGGACGGCTGCGGCGCCGGCGGCGGAGTCTCCGGTTTCATGGCAGCCAGCTTAGCATTGATTTCGCCGAGGTAATGACGCGCATCGCCGGCGTGGGACCCGCCGCCCTGAGCAACCGACTGGAAACTATTGCGCACAGCCTCCAGCGCGTTCTTGTCGCTGGCCGCCTGGTACCGTTGCACAATCTGCTGGAAATCAGCATCGGATTGACGGCGGGCCTCAGCCTGGTCAATTTCCGAGGGGAGGGACCCCGGGTCGCCACCGGCCTGTTTGATCTGATCTACTTTCTGCCGGGCGGATGAGAATTCTCCCTGTCCCAAATCTCGCCGTGCGCCGGCGCGCAGGTCGGCAATCTGCTGTTCATGCTGTTGCTGCTGCCCCAGACTTGCAACTTTGCCTTCGACCGTCTGGCGCAACTGCTCGGCCTCCGATTTTCTTGGCCCGCTGAGCTGAATGACCTGGCCGAGGGTGGTATCGGCCTGCTTGAGACTGCCTAAGTCGTTTTTCTGGGCGTCCTTCTTTGCCTGGGCCCACAAGGTCTCTTCCTGCTTGCGCTGCGGAATAATCTGATCCTGATATTTCCTGGCGTCGTCTTTTCTTAAGCCGCCTTCGGGCAGGGTCAATATGCTGGCCAGGTATTTTTCGGCAGAGCTGAAGCGGCCGGCGTCCACATCTTTCTTGGCATTTTGCCAGGCCTGCTCTTCTTTCTGGCGCAGGCCGCGCAGTTGCCCGTCGTTAATCTCTGCCTGAATTTCGCCCTGCTTCTTCTGAATGTCGGCGGTCAATGGACCGTTGAGCGCCGCGGCGGACTGCAGCAGCGTAGCGGCTCCGGTGAGGTCGCCGGCAGCACGACGCTGGTCAGCTTGATCGATGGCCTCGCGCTGGCGCACCTCAAGCGGATTGACCACCGGCTCCGGTTTAGCGGCGACGGGCTGAACGCCCGGACCGGGATTCACTTTCTCGGACGGCTGGCGCAGGCCGAACCAGGCGGCGGCGACCATCACCGCCGCAATCCCCGCGATTACGGCCGGCCGTTTCCAGGGAGCAACCGCGGGCAGAGGTTGAGGCTTGGGAGTCGAAGCCGCGGCAACCACCGGCGGGCGCCGCTGAACTGGTGGCGGCGGCGGAGGCGGCGCGGGCCGCGGCGCAGGCTCGGGAGCTGCGGGGCGAGCGACGGGCCGCGGCGCCGTGGGCGGAGGCGCCGACCTGGACTTTTCCTTGACCGGTGTTTTCGGCGCCGTTTTAGGAGCCTCCGGCATGATCGCGGGCCTGACGGGCTCGGCCACCGGGGGAGCCGCCGCCACCCGAGGCGGAGGAGCTGCGGGCGCCGCGGGCGGGCTCGACATGGGCGGCGAAAAAGGAACGTCTTGCGGCGCCAGCGGAGACACCGATCCGGAGTTTTCCTTGATCGGTGATTGGACCGGAGATTTTACCGGGGATTTCGGCGGCGCGGGCGGCGGCGCGATGGTCGGAGACAGGGGCTGCGCTATCGGCGGAGCCGCTGCCGCCGGGGGCGGAGGAACTTCGGGCACCGCCGGCGCTGCGGGCGCGCTCG
>CAWFJA010000019.1:0-87761 GCA_963816025.1 Terriglobia bacterium | reverse complement strand
CGCGGGAGCTGGCGCGTGATCTCGCGCCGCAAGTGCTCGTTGGTAATGACCCAGAAACGCGCGGGCGAGGCCAGCGGCAGCAATCGCGCCACGGTCTGCTGGATCATGGTCTGCTTCCCATCGAGCGCCAGCAATTGCTTGGCGCGACGCTGCCGGCTCAACGGCCAGAAGCGGGTGCCGCGGCCGCCGGCAAGAATCACGGGATGGAAATTGGCTTTAGACACGAATAAAACTATTTCAGATTTCAGATTCTAGATTGCAGATTGAATTTCCTCACTTCAATCTTCGCAATCTGAAATCTGCAATCTGCAATCTCTTTTACATTCTTGTTTCAGGCTCCGGCACCGCGCCGCCGGGCACTGACGCCTTGAGAAACTCCACCGACCACTGCGGGCGCACTTGAAACTCGCCCACCGCCGCGGGCACGACCACGGCGTCGCCCCGGGCCAGTGTAACCGGGTTGGCTCCGGAAGCTTCGACGATTCCGCAGCCTTCCACCGCCACCAGAATCTGGACCGAACGTTTTCCACTCTCGTCCTTCGTCTGGAAGGAGTGCGGTTCTTTGAGCTCAAACATGTCCACCACGAAGTACGGCGACGAAATCATGGGCGCGCGCCGATTGGCTCCGCCGTTCAACTTCGAAGGCGCGGGACGGACCACTTTCCCCGCTCCGTCTTTTCCTTGATGACCGCCAACCCTTGCTGCAGATGTAACTCGCGTGGGCGCCCGTAATCATAGAGGCGATAGGTTGTGTCCGACTGCTGCTGGGTTTCGAGCATGATCGATCCCGGCCCCAGCGTGTGCACCGTCCCGCCGGTCACGTAAATCATCTCGCCGGCGTAGACGTTGATCCAGTTCAGCACTTCCTCGGCGCGTTTTTCGCCTATCGCGCGCTCGAACTGCTCCCGGCTGACCCCCGGCTTGAGGCCCAATGCAATCTGCGCGCCCGGCCGGGCATGCACCACGTACCAGCATTCGGTTTTCCCGCAAGGCAGCCCGGCGCGGCGCGCCGCCGCGTCATCCGGGTGCACCTGCACGGAAAGTTTTTCGTGGGGAAAAAGAAATTTCAAAAGCAGCGGGAAACGTTTGGGATCGAGCGCCGTGTCGCCCACCAGTTCACGGCCATACTTCGCGCTCAGATCGGCGAGAGACTGGCCACTCAGAGGACCGTTCGCCACTTTGCCGGCATCGCCGGTCAGCCAGGCTTCGCCAATCTTCTCCTCGAACTTGTGGTTGGGATAAATGGGCGAAAGATCGAGCGTGCCCCAGGGCCGCGGGTCGAAGGCCGGCTGCATCGAAAATGGATAGAGAGCGCTCACGCGATGTGCATGTGGAATCGCAACTCAGGCCTACGCCCGAGGATTTTCCGCGCCGCCGCTGCCTTACAGGGCCGCGAAGAATTTGCGCATGCGCTCCAGTCCGCGATCCAGTTCGGTTACGGTGGTGGCGTAAGAAACTCGAATGTGCTCGCGAGTGCCAAAGCCTTCTCCGGGCACGGTCGCCACATGCGCTTCGCGCAACAGCCGGCCGGCCACGTCGGAAGCGGATTTTATCCCACCCCGCCCGATGAACGACGAAATATTGGGATAGGCGTAGAACGCGCCTTCGGGCAGCGTGCACTGCACGCCGGGAATGGAACGCAGTCCCTTGACCACGTGGTCGCGCAGCTTGATGTATTCCAGGCGCATGTCTTCGACGCACTGCTGCGGGCCGTTCAAAGCCGCCACCGCGGCCTTCTGCACGATCGAAGTCGGATTCGAAGTCGACTGGCTCTGCAGTTTCTGCATGGCCGCAATCACCGCTGCCGGTCCCAGCGCATAGCCCAGCCGCCAGCCCGTCATGGCATAAGTTTTCGAGAGCGATCCGATGATCAGCATGCGCTCGCGGTACTCGCGCAGCGATCCCACGGAAAACTGTTCGCCGGTGTAGTTCAGATACACGTAGCACTCATCGGACAGCACCCAGATGCCGCGCTCCGCCGCCAGTTGCACCACCGCCTTCAAATCCTTCGGAGACATGACCGCGCCCGAAGGATTCGACGGCGAATTCAAAATGATCATCTTGGTGCGCGGAGTCACCAGGCGCTCGATCATCTCCGCCGTCACCCGGAATCCCTGGCTCTCGTCGGATTGCAGCAGCACGCAGTTCCCGCCCGCGTAGCGCACGATGTCCTTGAACGAAACCCAGTACGGCACCGGCAGGATCACTTCATCGCCGTGATCGACCAGCACCTGAATGGCATTGAACAAGGCATGCTTGCCGCCGACCGAGGCCATGGATTCCTCGCGGCGGTAGTCGGATTTGAAATCGGCCGCGTGGCGGCGCACGATGGCGTCGCGCAGCTCCGCCGTCCCGCCGACCGCGGTGTACTTCGAGAAATTATTCTGGATGGCGGCAATGGCGGCATCCTTGACGTGCTGCGGCGTCGAAAAATGCGGTTCGCCCGCGCCGAAGTCCACGACGTCAATGCCCTGCTGGCGCAGCTTGTCGGCTTCGGCAACCACGGCCATGGTGGCAGAAGGCTCGATGCGGTTGATTCGTTCCGTAAGTTTAAGGGCTGGGGTCGCTTCCGTAACTGGAGTCATGCTCGTTTTCCTGTTCTGCTTGGTCTTGCGTCCTTTAGCTTGATTGCCGGATCGAGTTTCTCGCGCAGCCGGCGTTCCACCATTTCCGGCACCAGGCCCTGGATCGATCCGCCCAGTTTTGCCACCTCGCGGACCAGCCGCGAGCTGAGGTAGGAATACTGTTCCGCCGGCATCATGAAAACCGTTTCCAGGTCGGGCTGCAGCTTGCGGTTCATCATGGCCATCTGCAGCTCGTATTCATAATCGCTGAGCGCGCGAATGCCGCGCAACACGGCGCTGGCCTTGACCCGGGCCGCGTAGTCCACCGTCAGGCCGTCGAAGACATCCACCTGAACATTCTTGAAACCGGCGGTCAACGCCTCCAGCATGGTCCGGCGTTCGCCCAGACTGAACAGCGGGTTCTTGTCCGGATTGCGCAGGATGGCCACGATCAGCTCGTCAAAAATCTTGCTGCCCCGTTCAATCAAATCCAGGTGCCCGTTGGTCGGCGGATCGAACGAGCCGGGATAAATGGCGATGACCTTCTTCAAGAGTCCTCAATTTTCCTGACAGGCAACAGGCAGGCAAGGGTTAAAGAAGATTCTATGCGGCAGGGATGAGAGATGGCAATTGTTTTACCCAAAAATGACCTGTCATCCCGAGCGCCGCTCGATCCGCGCTTGCGCGGTGAGAGCAAGTCGAGGGACCTTGCGCTTGTGCTGCTGGGAAAAAGGTGGTGGCGCCGGCAAACACGCAAGGTCCCTCGACAATCTTGCACGCTTCGCGTTCGGAAAGATTGCTCGGGATGACAGGTATTGTTTAGCGCCTCGCGGCCGGCACCTTGGCAGCTTCCGGCGCCGCGCTGGGCATGGTGGTGACGCGAGCGCCCGGGTCCCTGGGGAGCGCCGGCGGCAGCGCTTTGGGCTTGCGCCGCGGCGGGCTGTAGCACCGGCGTGGCCAGTCCCAGATGCTTGCGCACTTCAGCTTCCAGCTTGACGAAGGTCTCGGCATTGTCTTTGAGGAACTGGCGGGCGTTCTCGCGGCCCTGGCCAATGCGCTCGCCCTTGTAGCTGTACCAGGCGCCGGATTTTTCCAGCAGATTGTTGTTCACCGCCAGGTCGAGCAGATCGCCTTCGCGCGAAATGCCTTCGCCGTACAGGATGTCGAACTCGGCTTCGCGGAAGGGCGCGGCCACTTTGTTCTTCACCACTTTGACCTTGGTGCGTGAGCCGATCATCACGTCGCCTTCTTTGATGGCGGCAATGCGGCGGATATCCACGCGCACCGAGGAATAAAACTTCAGAGCGCGGCCGCCGGTGGTGGTTTCCGGATTGCCGAACATCACTCCGATTTTTTCCCGGATCTGGTTGATGAAGATGAGGCAGGTGCGCGACTTCGAAACCGTTCCCGTCAATTTGCGCAGCGCCTGCGACATCAGCCGCGCCTGCAGGCCCATATGGCTGTCGCCCATTTCGCCATCGAGTTCGGCCTTGGGCACGAGCGCGGCCACCGAATCCACGACCAGCACGTCGATCGCGCCGGAGCGGACCAGCGCTTCCGTGATCTCGAGCGCCTGCTCGCCATAATCGGGCTGGGAGACCAACAGGTTATCGACATCCACCCCGAGTTTCTTGGCATACGCGGGATCGAGCGCATGCTCGGCATCCACAAAGGCCGCCATGCCGCCGGTCTTTTGGGCTTGCGCAACCACTTGCAGCGCGATGGTGGTTTTGCCGGAAGATTCCGGTCCGAAGATTTCGACCACGCGCCCGCGCGGGAAGCCGCCGACGCCCAGCGCCGCGTCGAAGGAAATGGCGCCGGTGGGAATTACGGCAATGGGGACGATTTCCTTCGAGCCCAGCCGCATGATCGAGCCCTTGCCAAACTGCTTTTCGATTTGCGCGAACGCCATATCAATTGCTCTTGTTCGATCGTCAGCCATAAGAATGCGGCTCCTTTTGAGGTAGGAAGAATGTAGAAGGTGTCGAAGGGCGGATTATACAACGGTATCGAAGCGAAGAAAAGGCGAATTTATGCCGGTGACGGTGGAAAAGTCCCAAATCGGAACCATTAGAGAGAACAGGGCTTTGAAACGCGCGCTATCCCCGCGCCTCAAATGACGGGCTTTCCGGCTTACGCGGAACGCCTCTTCTTATCCTTGATGGCCCAGACTCCAACGGCTTCTGGGCGCAATGGCTCGCCAGCCACATTCCTGACGGCAGCGGGCAGAAAAATGGGCCGGTAGTGACGGCGCATGCAGACATGACAGCGGACCAGGCGGAGTAAGAACAGGGAACACACCTTGTGCCACAGCGTCGTGGAAGACGAAGTGTAGATCTTGGAGCACCCGCAGTACGGACAATTTCTGAGGCTGATTCGTCGCATTCTTTCCCTAGGCAGGCTACCGCTCTCCTGGTGACTTGGATGCCGTTCCCCGCGCCGGGGTTTTCGAGTTTTCCTGGTCGCGAGCAGGTATTTCAACAGGATCTACGGAATTCACTGTATTGCGATTGCGCGGGACCGGAGGCACAGTCGGAGAATCAGGAGATTTATATGTCACCCCTGACTCTGCAGGAAGTCATCGACCGAATTAATCAGGCCCACTCTCCGCCAAGAGACTGGCAGGCTCAGGATGATCACGTGAACGACAAGAAGCATCGGCCTGAGGCCTACATTCCGCGCATAACCAGGCTTTTGGCGAAGCTGATTTTCAGCACTTGAGCGATGGCGTTTCAGCCAGCGGCGGGGAACAGGCCCATTGCGGTTGTGAATCAGCGCAGGCCTTCGACCAGGTAGAGATCGGAGAGATCACGCACATAGGAGTAGGCGTACCAGCGTTCATCCGGAGTGATATCGAATATGTTGGCGACGAAAACCCCCGCCCGGTCCGCCGGCACCAGTTCCCTCCAGGGTTTTCTTTCGCCGGTCACGGTGTCGTAACGGTACAACTTCAGGGGGACTTCCGGACGCTCGGCTCCAATGATGTACCGCCCGCCTCCTGCACTCCACGCCGGGGTGACATCAGGAATTTTGGCCGGAACGCTTCGCGGCTGTCCACCGTCGATGGGATAGAACTTAAAAGCATCGTTTTGCCGCGAGATAATTTCTTTGCCATCTTCGGTGGGAAAGCCTTGTACGCCTTCGGGGGTTACTGGAGTGAGGGCTCCGCCGTCCATGGTGGTCAGATAGGATCGCACCTGTTTCCCCGGCTCCCGGCCGGTGACCAGCAGGTGCTTGCCATCGGGAAACCAGACCGCGTAGTCATAGTCGAACCCCGGTTGCGAGAGGTTCTTGGGCGTCCCGGCGCGGGTGGGCAGCAGCCACAACTGCTGCGGCTGTCCGGGAATAATGGAAGCCACCCACTTTAGATCAGGAGATACGCCATAGGGCGTGCCATCTCCCAGGCGAATCGCGGGCGAGCCATCGGTCGCGCGCATGTACGCCGAGTACTTTTGACCTCCACCATCGCCTTCCTCTGAGAAGAATATCCACTTGCCGTCGGGAGAAATACGAGTGACCAGCGACCAGTCCTGCCAGCTCATGTCGATTTCCGAAGTGTGGCCGGGGAATAATCCGGCGATCCCGCGCCGCCGGTTTTCGCGGATGAAAAGCACCCGGCCGTCGGGGAAAATATCCTGCAGCACGACCCCGCCCGCGCCCGCCCACACCAGGCGTTGATGTCCTTCGAGATCAACCGCGAACAAATTGCTGGAGAGGTGGACGTTCGAGCCGGTAAACCATATCTCCTTCCCGGAGGGCGCCCAGGCCAGGCCGCGCGCATCGGAGAAAGAACCGGTAAGCGCGCGGCTCTTGCCCTGCCGATCCACGACCATGATCGTCCCCAGGCTGTCCCAGCGAATGGGATGATGGACGAAAGCCACCATGCTGCCGTCGGGCGAAACCCGCAAGTCGCCGATCCAGCCTTGAGTCTCGTAGAGCGTCTTGCCCTGGGGATACTCCAGTTTGAAGCCGCTGTCGGTCAAAGTGCCGAAAGCCAGGGACTGGCCATCGGGGGACCAGTCGGCGCTGCCCACGGCTTCGCTCAGTTCGCGCGGTGAACCGCCGGTGAGCGGCACCCGGGCCAGGGTTCCTCCTCCGGCATTCGCCATCGGTTGGATGTGGTTCAGGGTGATGGCGAGTTCGTCCTGCTTGGAAACAGCCAGGATGCTGCTGTTCTTCAGGCCGAGTTCGCGCGACTGGGGCGCGTCCGGACGCGTGGTGTAGAGCTGCAGCGGTTCATCACCCAGCTGCGCGCTGTACACGATGGTCTGGCCATCGGGAGAAAACCGCGCCGCCCCAACATGGCCGCCCCGGAAGGTGAGCCGGGTGAAGACCGGCGCCGAAGACTTCTGGGCCGCATGCCCTGCCCAGAAAGCCGCCACCGCCACCAGCAACAAGGCAGCAATCGCGACCGGCCACGGAGCTCTGAACTTTGTGGCCGTCGCCAGGTGCGAACCGGTCACGGGTTTTGCCGCGCCGCTCAACGACGACAAGCTTTCCAGATCGAAGGCCAGATCGCGCGCCGACTGGAAGCGCTGCCCCGGTTCCTTTTCCAGGCAGTGCCGGACGATGCGATCGAGTCCGGGCGTCACATTCAGTCCGCTCTCGTTTAACTCGGGCGGATCTTCCTTCAGGATGGCGTTCATGGTCTCGACGCCGGTGTCGCCCTTGAACGCGCGTTTCCCGGAGATCATTTCGTAAAGAATCGCGCCCAGGCTGAAAATGTCGGAGTGGTGGTCGACGGTTTGTCCCCGCACCTGCTCGGGAGACATGTAGCCGGCGGTGCCCATCACCGTGCCCGGCTGGGTGGGTGTCGGGGCGGCCACGGTCGCGCTTTGTCCCGAGAGTCCGGCTTCGCCGATGGCCTGCTTGGCTAATCCGAAGTCGAGAATTTTTATCCGGCCGTCTTTGGTAATGAAAACGTTGTCGGGCTTCAAATCGCGATGCACGATGCCTTTGTCGTGCGCCGCAGCCAGCCCGCGAGCCATCTCCACCGCGTACTCGGTCACGCGGCGCTGGGAGAGCGGACCGGCACTCATCTTTTCGCGCAGCGTCTGCCCTTCGAGAAGTTCGGAAACCAGGTAGTGGAGATCACCCTGCGCGCCCACGTCGTGGATGGCGAGAATGTTGGGATGGTTGACCGTGCTCAGCACCCGGGCTTCGTGCTCAAAGCGCTGCAGACGGTCGGCATCCCGGGCGAAGGCTTCCGGCAAAACCTTGATCGCGACCTCGCGCGCCAAACGGGTGTCACGTGCGCGGTAAACTTCTCCCATGCCGCCCGCGCCTATCGACGATTGAATTTCGTACGGTCCGAGTTTCGTGCCTGGGGTAAGAGCCATCGGTGCGGGCAATTATAGCCCGCGCAGCAGATCGCATAGGATGCGGCCACTTTCTCGGAGCATAATGCGCGGCACTATTGCCGCAAGCTGCACCGCTGGCGGCCGCGTCTCCAGGCTGGGACCAGTCGTAACCCCTTGTAAACGAAACCCCGTCCAATCGCCGCGCCCCAGGCCCCTAAATTTTTCTGTGCCGGGCGCCTGGTAGTCGTAGTAACATGCGCCGCATCAGGGCTGCTTCGGCAGCCTCGGACGCCACGTCGCGTCTGGTTCCACCTTGTTCGTGGAGGGTTCATGGAGAATCGAGTCCTTGGGAATTCGGCCACTACCAGCTCACAAACTGCTGCTACACACCACGAGGGGCACAACGTTTGGGTGCTGACCGCTTACGCGGTGTCAGGCCTGGCCCTGTTCGGCGTGCTGATCTACTACGTCTCGGCCTACATCACGCAATAGATAACATCGGCCCCGCTCATGTCGCGGCGTACTCGGCGGCGGATGGTTACGCCATCTCAATTCCGGGGTAAGTTCTGCGCCGAATGATCCGCCGGGTTTCATCCCGCGGATGTGCTCCCTCGAGCTCCGTTCCGAGATTCGCCCTTTGCCCGGCACCCCGATTTGCTCACCCGCCACCGTGCTACAATCGCGGCTTGCCTGGTGCGTGACGCCTGGCAAATTCCCCACTTAACTGAGACGCACTGACTCCTGTGGCGCATGATCCCTCGAAGACCGCTGTCACCTACGCCGATGCTGGCGTGGACATTGACCGCGCCAACCGCACCAAAAAGCGGATCAAGTATCTCGCCCACAAGACTTTCACCCGCAGCGTCCTGAGCGAAATCGGTGGTTTCGGCGGATTGTTTGCCGTGGACAAGGCGAAGTGGACCGACCCGATTCTGGTCTCGAGCGTGGACGGGGTGGGCACCAAGCTGAAAATCGCCTTCGAGATGGACGTCCACCACACCATCGGCGCCGACCTGGTCAATCACTGCGTCAACGACATTGCGGTTCAGGGCGCGACGCCGCTGTTTTTCATGGATTACCTGGCCAGCGGCAGGATCGAGCCGGAAATCATCGAGAAAGTGATCGAAGGCCTGGCCGAAGCCTGCAAGCACAACGGCTGCGCTCTGATCGGTGGAGAAACCGCCGAGATGCCCGGCTTCTACCCGGATGGCGAATACGACCTGGCCGGATTCATCGTGGGCGCGGTCGAGCGCGAGCGCATCATCACCGGCAAGACGGTTGAAGTCGGCGACGTCATCTTGGGCCTCGCCTCAAACGGCCTGCACACCAACGGCTACGCGCTGGCCCGCAAGCTGCTGTTCGAAGTCGGCAAATACACCCTCGATTCGTATGTAAATGAACTCAAGGGAAAGGTCGGCAACGAACTTCTCCGCACCCACAAGAGTTACTGGCCGGCGATCAAACGCCTGGTGGATGGCGAATGCGTCTCCGCCATGGCCCACATCACGGGCGGCGGCATCACGGAAAATCTGCCGCGCGTCCTGCCCCGCGGCGTGGCCGCCGTCATCGAGATGGGCTCCTGGCAAATACCGCCCATCTTCGAGCACCTGCAACAGCTGGGCAACGTCCCGCAAGAAGAAATGTTCCGCACCTTCAACATGGGACTGGGAATGCTGCTGGTGGTCCCCTCGAAGAAGTTCAAGAAAGCCCAGACTGTGCTGGAACGCGCGGGAGAAAAAGCCTTCACCGTAGGTCGGATTGTGAAAGGCGACCGAAAAGTGATGTACGCCTGATCGCGAAGCTCGCTCGTTTCTCACCTCAAATTCATCCGCCCCAAATCATCCCCCGCGCGCAGAGAACTGGGCGGTACCGTGGAAGAGCGGCGCTTCAGCGCCGCGTGACGGATCAGGACGTTTCGGGGCTTCAGCCCCAGTGGCGCCACTGGGCCTAAAGGCCAAATGCATGCGGCATCGAGAACCCGGCCCTGAAAGGGCCGCGCTTCCACGACGCCCGCGATGTCCGAAAAGAACGGAAACTCAACCCCACAAAACCGCCGACGTAGCCTTCGGCGGCGCCAGCGCGATCAGCGCGATGCCTACGATGATCAAGGCTGGAACATCGCCCAGCAGATGCGCGTGCTCGGCAGCGTTCTGCAATGCCTGCACCGTCATGATGCCCGCGTGCACCAGGCTTGACCATGCTGTAAAGGCGATGAGGCTGCGATTCTCCGCGGGGCGGCGCGAAGCGATCAGCAGGAAGACACCCAGCGTAGCGTAAACCCCGAGAATCATCTGCTCATATTCCGGCTGATGCGGCTGCCACCGCCAGCCGCTCGGCCACAGGAACATCATGAGCGGGTACACGCCGACCAGAAAGATCAGGCCCACCAGAATCAGCACAACTTGCAGCGCACGTTCCCTGTTCATGACACCTCCCTATGAAATTCGTTTTGCGATTTATCGAGAGTAGGCGGTCGAAGGGCCTGGAACAAGATGGCGGATGTGACATTGTACATAGGCGATTACGCCATTCCCCCTCGCCAGGGTGAGCTGCCGCTGTGCTCGGGGGCTGTTGGGCCGGTTGGGGAGCGGGAATGCTTCGAATTTAGCGGCGGGAAATCGCTTTGCGGTAGGCGTCCGCGGTGGTGCGGTAGCAGGGCAGCATGCTCTTTTTGTCCTCGGCGCTCAGCCCCGGAGCATCGGCTGCATTGTGGGCGTCCGGGTGGGGATCGGCTTCCGGCCAGGTCATCTGCATCAGCGATTCATCACAGGTTCGGTCCCGGCTGACCAGAAGCTTGTAGACCTTCGAGTTGTCCACCCCATACTCAGACAGTCGCCGCTGATACGGAAGATAGACGTACACCAGCTTTACCAGCTCGGTCAGATTCTTGCGCAGCCGCCGCTCGGCGATGTAGACCTCGTAATTGGAAAAATAAGACGAGCTCGGCAAGGCCATCGCCAGGCCAATCAAACGCAGAGGCATCTCTTCGGTAGCGGGTTCGCGCGCGTCTTCCGACGGTTGCCGCGGATTCTCGGTTACGGGCGGCGCGGCCGGGGCAAGCGTGGGAGGGCTGTTCATCGCCACCTGGCGTCCCCCGTGGTCGGAGTTGCCTCCGGCTCCCACCGATGGAGCCGGGGGTACACCCTGCAAGCCACTGCCAGATCCCACTCCGGAAAGCGCACCCGCGCGTTGACCTGCGCCGGCCCCCGCGTCCTGGAGCGATGGGGGCGGGGGCACAACCTGCACGCCGGCGCTGGAGGCTGATCCGCCAGTCAATAATCCGCTGGATAGTGTTCTGCTGGACGATGTTCGGCCGGACAGCGATTTGCTGGACAACGCACCCGTGTGTCCATCCGCAACCGAGTCGCCGACACCCTGAACCGAGGGCGGAGGCGGCACGATCGGGGAACCGACGCCGGACAGCAATCCCACGCGCCCGTTCGCGAGCGTTCCGGAACCTGGGGCCGCCGGAGGCGGCACCGCCAGTGCAACCGGACTACCCAAAGTTGCCCCGGGCCCTCCCGAAATCATGCTCTGCTCGCCCACCGGCAAACGCGGCGCGGGCGCGACCACCGCGCTCGGGCCGATGTTGATGTCTCCGAGTCTTCGCATAGCGGCCTGCACCACGGGCGCCGGGGCAACTACCGTTGTACCGGGCTCGGCCACCGCGCGCTTCGAGGAAACGACTCCCAGCTCGGGCGCTGGGGCAACGCCAGAAGCCTGGGGCAGACCGAGCCGCCTCGATGTCCCCTGGCTGATCTCGGGCGGCGGAGCGACTATCGTGGTCGCACCTGTCGATAGCGGCAGGCGCGAAGGCCTGCTGGTGGCGGCGAGCGGCATCTCCGGCGGTACATTCGAAGCCACGAGGTTAGGCCGCGCCGGTCCCTTCAGCTTGATGTCGGGCGCTTTGATGGCGGCTTGAGCGCGTTCCGGCGGCACGTGAATCGAGCCTCCACGCGCGGACTCGGCCGGTTTCCTGTATGCCGAGCGAGCCCGCGACGGGCTGCTGCGTAACGCGGGAAACGATCCCTCGGGCTTGTAGTAGGTAAGGTGGGTATTTTCGAACATGCTGCGCCGCATGGGCTGATCGGGCGAAGTCCACACCTGCGAGACGAGCAGTACCATGGCAACCATCACCAACTGACCCACCAGTGTTTCCGCAAATCGCTGCCAGGGTATGCCGGTCTCGAAAAAGGCATCGCGCCAGAATGCTGCCGACCAAATTGTGGGCTCTCCGGGAGACGCGGGGCGCAGCACGTCGGCCAGGTTTCGCAGAAAGACGCGATACGCCGGTTCCAGTTCGACCAGCAGCTTCAGCCGAGGCTGCGCTCCGGGAGGGATGCCTGGATTGGGACTGGAGGCACCGGGCGCAAGCGTCACTCCTGGCACGCCACCCACGCGGTCCATGGTGGTCCAGTCGTATTCGCACTGGATGCCGCAGCGCCGACACACCTGGTAGTAGCGGCCGTCGGCAGCTTTCAGCGGCCAGAAAAACTCGTGGATACAGGCACCAGGCATAAGCCGTCTTTGGGAAGACACACGTCCCGAAGTAACTATCATCTAGGCGTAGAGCGGGATTGGCTAGGTGACTTTAGTGCAAGAGGAACTAACTATTCTTTAAGCAGATGCCGCGCCGACAGAAAGAAATAGTAGTGTGGAGCGGCCACTGCCTTCGACTTCGCTCAGGGCAGGCTTGTCCGCCGCCCTTGAAGTTGGTGTTGATCTTCCGCCCTCTACCGCTTTAACAAATCCACCGGCTCCTTCACGTCATGCACTCTTAAATACTTCGCCAGAGCGGGATATTTCCTGGCCGCGGCTTCATACATCGCATAAGCCACATTGCGGTAGGAGAAATGCCCGGCAGGTCCAGTCCTCAGCTCGGAGATATAAACCACTTCAGCGAAATCCATCTTGAACAGAGTCCGCTTGCGGAAGCCCAGCGGAATGGCGTACTGAGAATTTTCGGGCGCCTCCGCTCCTCCCCCCGCAGCCAGTTGTTCGACCGCGCTGGCGGTGCGCTGCATCACCGAGTCGTAGTTTTCTCGCGCTCCCGCTGCTTCGAGCTCTTCCGGCGCGTCGTATCCGTGTTGGGTGGTGAACTCCTGGCCGATCTGAATGCAACGGCGGTGGCGGTGCATGTCGCGGAAGCCGCCGATATCCATCAGGATGTCGAAGCGAAACTGTTGCCCGGCGCAGAAGGCCCGCAGCATCTCGTCATGGCGGCCGCGATTTCGCAGGCCCAGATCGATGATCTCGCGGCGAATCTGCTCGCCCGCCGCCTGCACTGCCTGGCGAATCTGCCGGTAGGAATAGTAACTATGCTCGTAGATCAACGTGGCCGCCAGTTCGACCTCGAGCGGTTCTTCCTCCAGAAGATCGACGGTTGGGGCCGGGGCAATCGGCAAGTCGCCCATCAGTTCGGACGCAACCTGCCGCAGCGCACGCCGGGTTTCGATCTCGTACTGGTTCGGATCGGCATACTTCACCAGCGTCGGGGCCACGCGGACTTCCCGCAACAGCTCCTGCTCGGCGCGCGTGCCCAACTCCGGCGATGCCGCCCGGATCTGTTCGACCAGTTCCCGCAACGAGTCCTGGTTCACGTTATACGCGGGAGAAGTCGCGGCACGCTTCAGCAATTCTCCCAATTGCCGGATTTCCTTGTGGGTATGCGAAAGCAGGTGCGACACCTGGTTTTCGAGCGTCCGCGCGTTGACGATTTCCCCCAGAGAGGTGTTGGCCGCCAGCGGCAGCAGGTAGCGGGAGATATCGAAGGCGCGGGCCCGCAGCGTGCGCTCGTAGGCTTCCTGCTTCATCTCGCCAGGTTTCGGCGTGATGCTGGCCAGGTACAGGGACATGCGGTCGGAGAGCGCTTCGTATTCCGTAAACAGGGAATCGACCGTCTTCCGGTAGAAATCTTCAGCAGACACCTGGGCGGGTGGGTCGCCCGCCACCACACGGTCTTGACCGAAGTCGGGGACGTAGTAGCCACTCTTCTTGAAGTCCTGATAGCGGGTGGAGCGTTCCTGGCCGTCCCAGCGCTGTTCGTCGGCGACCGCAATGGCCGCGAGAATCGACAGGCGTTCGATGGCCAGCGCGATGTGCGCCAGGTCGGCAATGGAGCGGTGGCCGTACTGGAAATAGAAGGTGTTGAGAAACTTCTCCGCCTTCTGCTGGCTAATCTCCCGCAGCGACTCCTTCATGGAGAGCGAGGAACGCGAGTACTTGGCCATGGCGTAGGCCTGAATTTCAGGCTCGACGCCGTACACGGCATAGACCTCGACCGAAGGCGCGGTATCGGTACCAGGCGCGGAGTTCGCGTTTTCGGTCCCGGGCTTTTCGATGACTTCGGACATGAGCATCTCGTTATCCTGGTCCTGAACTTCTTCGTTCCCGGCAGCTGTCCGGCATCCTTTTCGCTCGCCAGACTGAGGGCGGGGCCCCCATGGGACAGCCGGGCAAGGTGCCAGCGCTACAGAGGCGTCTACGGTGTTGGTTGGAATCTTACTGCAATGCTCAATGATGCCGCTGAGGAAAAGATCGTTGCGAGGGTTTGGGCCTCAAGGCTTAATTCCTGCCGCCGCCATCATCCGCCCCGTGACTCCCTTTTCCGCGCGATAGGAGAACAGCAGGTCGGTGCGGCATGAAGTACACAGCGGCGAGGCGCCGATATTTTTTGCCGCTACTCCCGCCGCCAGCAACTGGCGGCGGTTTGCCTCCACCAGATCGAGAAAAATCTTCTTCGGCAGCTCGCTGTGGCCGGGGGCCCGAGCCGTCAAAAACAGCAACGGATATTTTTCCCGGACCGGATCCGATTCCTCGACTTCATGGAATAGCTTGCTGCCGTATTCGAACTGGGACTCAAACTGGACACGCACCTCCGGACCGACCGCATAGCAGCAGGCATGAACCCCCGGGCCGATGGCCGCTCTGAGATCCCGGGGCCGGGTCCCGAACCAGCGCTGCATCTCGCCCACGCCTTTCTCCACGATACGTTTCACGGTTCCGCGCCATCCGGCATGAAATACGCCGACTGCCCGGCGTTTTGTGTCCGCAAGAATGACCGGCAGGCAATCGGCGGTCAGGACTGCGAGCAGCAGACCCGGGGTTCGGGTGATCAGGCCGTCGCCAGTGAGACCGGCTTCGGGGACCTCGGAAACGCAGTGGATAAGGTCAGAGTGAATCTGGCGCAGCGTAACCAGCGGCCACTCCCGCCCCTTCCGGATGGCCCCCAATTGGCGGAAAAATGCGGCCCGATTCTGTTCCACCGCCCGCTTCGCATCCTCCCTGGTAAATCCGAGATTCAGGCTGGGCTTGCCATAAGCCCGGGAAAATCCGCCCAGACGCGTGCTGAAGCCGTGAAGGAGCCAGGGCACCGGCGCAAGAGAATCGGCGTGGAGAATCTGGCTTTGGGCTTCCCGAAGGGTTTTCAGCGGCACGCGAACATCTTAGCAACCTCTCTGCCGTCTGGGATGCGGCTGGCGCAACAAACGCTGAGCGTTGTGTTGAAAATAAACTGCGCCCACATGCCGACCGCGCTCCGCGTATAATTCCGCGCTGCGCTCATTCCGGCGCTTAAGCTTAGACCATATTTCAGGAGCCTATACATGCGTGTCCTTATTGTGACGGTTGCATTGCTGTGTGCGTTGGCCGCAGGAGCGTCGGCCCAGCAGGCAAACTCGTCAAGCGACCAAAAGAAGACAAAAAATAGCGAGCCTGTGGCCCGGACCCAGGAAAAGAAGCCCATTCAGCCTTCCGAAAAATCCGCCGAACCCATTCCCCCCGTGGAAGAGCCGAAGGCGACAGCCCCTAAGCCGGGGGCCGACAAGGATAAAGACAAAGAAGAGTTTGACGTCTCCGAAGTTCCCCCGGTAGTCACGCATCATCAGATCACGGTGGAGGGCAAGCTGCTGAAGTACACCGCCACCACGGGCCGTCTCCCCCTCAAGCGCGGCGACGGCAAAATCGAAGCTGAGATGTTTTTTGTGGCCTACACGCTGGACGGTCAGGACGCGGGAAAACGGCCGTTGACTTTCGCCTTCAACGGCGGACCGGGCTCGGCCACGATCTGGCTCCACATGGGAGCGCTGGGTCCGCGGCGGGCCGCGTTGTTGCCCGACGGCCTGCTGCCGCCGGCGCCCTACCGTATTACGGACAACCCCAGCACCCTGCTCGACAAAAGCGACGTAGTGCTGGTGGATGCGATCTCGACCGGCTTCAGCCGCGCTGCTAACGCGGAGTTGTCCAAGAAGTTTCTGGGTGTCAAAGGCGATATCGAAGCCTTCAGCGAGTTCATCCGCCTTTATCTCACGCGCTATGAGCGCTGGAGTTCGCCGCTCTTCCTCTTTGGAGAAAGCTACGGAACCACGCGCGCAGCCGGCATTGCCGGCAATCTCGCTGACCAGGGCATCTCTTTCAACGGCATTACCCTGCTCTCCACCGCGCTCAGCTTCCAGACGCTGGAGGATACGAAGAGCAACGACCAACCCTACATTTTGCTGATCCCCAGCTTCACCATGATCGCGGGTTATCACAAGAAATTGCCGCCGGACCTGATGCAGGACATGGAGAAGGCGCGGCAGGAGTCAACGCAATGGGCGGCGACCGAGTACACCCAGGCCTTGGCCAAGGGCGACTCGATCACGGCAGATGAGCGCCAAAGAGTCATCGATCACATGGCGCGCTATACCGGCTTGAGCAAGGAAGTCCTCGACCAGGCCAACCTTCGCATCGACGTGCCGAAGTTTACCCATTACCTGTTGCTCGATCAAAAACTGCGGGTGGGCCGTCTGGATGGCCGTTTCACCGGTCCTGACCCGAACGGCGTATTGGACACTCCGTTCTACGATCCCACCGAAGCCGCCGTCCTGCCGCCCTTTACCTCAGTCTTCAACAACTACGTCCGCACGGAACTGGGCTATAAAACCGACATGCCGTACCAGGTATTTCCCGCCGACCAGAACTTCTTTGAGAATTCGTGGAACTGGGGTTCCGGCATCGGCGGATTCCCCGACACGGCCACGGCGCTGCGCCAGGCGATTGTGAAGAATCCTTACCTCAAAGTTCTGGTGATGGAAGGCTTCTACGACCTGGCTACGCCCTTCTATGCCGCCGACTACACCGTCGATCACCTGAATCTGAGTCCGCAATACCGCAAGAATATTTCGTTTGCCACCTATGGCGCGGGACACATGGTCTATCTGCCCGCCGACGGCCTGAAGAAAATGAAGACCGACGAAGCCGGATTCATGGATAAGGCCCTGGCCGGAAACTAACTGGGAACCGAGAACTGGAAGCTCGAAACTGGTTGTAAAAAAATGAGATCGTAAGAGTCTGAGAAGTCTATAGGGGTCCCCTCGGCTTCGCTCGGGGCAGGCTCTTCGACTCCGTATTGCGTTTCGCAAGCGAAACGCAATGCTCCGCTCACGATGACAGGGGTTGTCGCTTGTGCCAGGCGGTCGCTTGTTCATAGGCGTGGGCGACCTGGAGAACCAGGGTCTCTCCCCAGCGCGGTCCGATGATCTGCAGACCGATGGGAAGCCCGGCTTCGGTGAAGCCGCAGGGGACGGAAATCGCCGGCAGTCCCCAAACGTTGACCGGGCGGGTGTTGCGCAACAGCAACAGTTCTCGCGGCCGCAGAAGATCGGGGTCCTGTTTCAGTTCCGCAATCGTAGGCGCCGCAATCGGTGTGGTCGGGGTCACCAGGACGGCTACATCCGCAAAGATAGACGCGATGTCGCGGCGCGCCCGTTCCAGTTCGCGGCGGCATTCGAGCTGGGCCTCGGGGCTGACGTTCTGGCCGGTGCGAATCCGGCGCAGCGTTTCCGGCTGGTAAAGTTCAGGACTGCGCGCCACGAACTCCGCGTGGAAGGCGTATGCCTCGGCGCTTTGCAGAGTTCGGTCAGTCGGAACCGGCAATTCAATTTCGCGGATTTCCGCGCCCAACGCAGCCAGCCCGGAGACCGCATGATTGACGGCGGAAGCGACTTCCGGGTCCAGGTCTTCAAAAAAGAATTTCTTCGGAAGGCCGACCCGCAGGGGCCGGAAAGTGTCTTTCAGGGCTGCCGCGTAGTCCTCGACCGGGGCGTCGACGCTGGCTTTGTCCGCAGGATCGTGGCCAGCGATGGCCGCAAAAATTACCGCGACATCCTCCACCGTACGTCCGATAGGCCCGACATGATCGAGAGAGGATGAAAGCGGAATTACGCCCCGGGCGCTGACCCGTCCATAGGTGGGTTTGAGGCCGACGACGCCGCATAGGGCACTCGGCTCCCGGACCGACCCAGCGGTGTCGGTCCCAATCGCACCGTAGCCCAATCCGGCGGCCACCGCCGTGGCCGAGCCTCCCGAAGAGCCGCCGGCGATGTGCTCGCGATTCCACGCGTTCCGCACCTCGCCGAAAGCGCTCACCATCGAACTGCCGCCGTAAGCGAACTCGTGCAGGTTCTGTTTTCCCAGCAACACGGCGCCGGCAGTCTTCAGGCGGCGCACGACTTCAGCGTCTTCCGCTGGAACCCGGCCTTTGAACAATAAACTGGCAGCGGTCGTCGGAACCCCTGCGGTGTCGATCAGGTCCTTGAGGGCGAGTGGAATGCCGTGGAGCGGCCCGCGCCAGTCGCCGCGCCGGATCTCGGCTTCGGCCTGGCGCGCCGCCGCCAGCGCGGATTCCGCCGTCACCGTAATGAATGCATTCAGCTTCGGATTCAGCTTTTGGATGCGCGCCAGACAATCGGCAGTCAATTCGACCGGCGAGACCGCGCCTTGGCGCAGCAATTCACCGACTTGTGAAATGGATTGCCGCAACTTGGTCTCCTCGCCCGGAAATTCTAGTCCAATGCCGCATCACGGACCACGTGGGGACAGCCGCCCTCGGCTGTCCGGTCGAGCGAAGCTCGACTTTGCGTGCCAGCCATCTTGAACCTGTATTCGCAAAATTTCGTGATGGCGATAGGGGTGCTTCGACTCCGTCGGGCCGGTCGCGAGCGACCGGCCAAACTCCGCTCAGCATGACAGCTGACGGTTTTGCGGAAGGCCTATAATGACCCTTCCACTTCCGGTGGAGGTCTAAGATAACGCCATGGCACAGATGACTGCGACTCCGGCCGGCACGCAAGGCTTTTTTGTCGATGGCAAGTGGATCGAGGAAGGCGACCCGGTCGAGATACGCGCTCCGTATGACGGCGCCGTGATTGCCTCGGTCTTCCAGGGCCGGCGGGAACATGCGGAGGCCGCCATCGCAGCCGCCGTAAAAGCTTTCGGCACCACCCGGCGGCTGCCTGCTTTCGAACGCCAGCGCGTGCTGCGGCGGGTGTCGGAAAACATTTCCGAGCGCAAGCAGGAATTTGCCCGCACCATGGCGCAAGAAGCGGGCAAGCCGATCAAAGCCGCGCGCACCGAGGTCGAGCGTGCCATCTTCACCTTCAACGTCGCAGCCGAGGAGAGCACGCGGATTTACGGCGAATATCTGCCCCTGGACTGGCAGGAGTTTACCGCCGGGCGCTGGGGCATTGTGCGCCGCTTCCCGCTGGGGCCGATTGCCGGAATCACTCCTTTTAATTTTCCCCTGAATCTGGTGGCCCACAAGGTTGCGCCCGCCATTGCCGCCGGTTGTCCCCTGGTGTTGAAGCCCGCGCCCCAGACTCCGCTGACCGCCCTGCTGCTGGCGGAGGCCGTCCAGCAGGCGGGCTGGCCGGACGGCGGTCTGAACGTGTTACCTCTCTCGAACGACGACGCCGGCCTACTGGTGACCGATGAGCGCATTAAGCTGATCAGCTTCACCGGCAGCGCGGCCGTGGGCTGGCAGATCAAGAAAAATTGCGGGAAGAAGAAAGTTGTCCTGGAACTGGGGGGCAACGCCGGTGTGATCGTGCACAGCGACGCCGACCTGGCATACGCCGCCGACCGTTGCGTGGTGGGCGGATTCTCCTACGCCGGGCAGACTTGCATTTCGGTGCAACGCATCCTGGTGGAGCGCACCGCCTTTGCCAAGTTCACCGACTTGTTGCTTGAAGGGGTAAAAAAATTAAAGACCGGGGACCCGCTCGACGATTCCACCGACCTGGGACCATTGATCCGCGAAAGTGACGCCATCCGCGCCAGCGACTGGATCCAGGAAGCCGTCCGCACCGGGGCCAGGCTGCTGTGCGGCGGACAACGCCGCGGGCCGACGATCGAGCCCACCGTACTTACCGGCACGCGCCCGGAGATGAAAGTAAACTGCCAGGAAATATTTGCTCCGGTGGTGACGGTCGAACCGTACGACGATTTCAACCAGGCCCTGAAGCAGATCAACAACTCTCCCTACGGACTGCAGGCGGGACTTTTCACCCGCGACGCCAAACTGATCTTCAATGCCTACGAAGAACTGGAAGTAGGCGGGCTGATTGCCGGCGATGTGCCGGCGTTCCGCATTGACCACATGCCGTACGGGGGCGTCAAGGATTCCGGATTGGGTCGCGAAGGTTTGCGCTACGCCATCGAAGAAATGACCGAACCCAAGCTGCTGGTGATGAACCTGAAGTAGAACCTCGACGGAGCGCTACTACGGCGCAATAAATAAGGGATTTTTTCACTGGACTGAACATTTTCAGACTTTGTGGGGATCGCGGCGTGGTGCACCATCTCTTGCCTGTTATAATTTCCAGTTTTATTGCTCCCTAGGATTGCGGCCCATGGGCCGCGTAGCACAACGCTGCACCAACCGGCTGCCTGTCATAAGGCTCCCGTGGTACGGAACGTTCCCATTCGATGCAGATTTTTCACCGCAGCACGAATACTCTCTCGCGGGCCACGATCTATGGCGCCATATTCGTCGTGGCGGCGTTGTTCTGGGCTGCGGCGGAGATTCAGCGCTCTCCTTATGTGACCTATGCCGGCGTACGCCGGCCGCAACCCGTGCCTTTCAGCCATCAGCATCATGTTGCGGGACTGGGAATCGATTGCCGGTACTGTCACACCTCGGTCGAGACCTCGAGCTTCGCGGGCATCCCTCCCACCAAGACCTGCATGAACTGCCATGCGCAGATCTGGACCAACGCGGCCCTGCTGGAGCCGGTGCGCGAGAGTTACAAGAGCGGGAAGTCGCTGGTCTGGACCCGGGTGAATGATTTGCCCGACTTCGTCTATTTCAATCACAGCATTCATATCAATAAAGGTGTAGGCTGCAACACTTGCCACGGTCCGGTGGACCGGATGCCGCTGATGTATAACGAGGCGTCGTTGCAGATGGAGTGGTGCCTGGAATGTCATCGGGCACCGGAGAAAAATCTGCGGCCGCGCGATCAGGTTTTCAATATGCGTTACGAGCAACCGTCGAGCAGCAATCCTGTTGAGGTCGATGGCAAGCAATATACCGATCAGATTTCTCTGGGCACTGAGCTGGTAAAGAAGTACAAGCTGCGCACGGTAACCGACATCACCAGCTGTTCGACATGTCATCGGTAGATGTTTTGATGGAGGACGGGCGGGGACGCCCGGCCGCCATCAGCAAAGTATTATGAAGATGGACGAACAACCCGCCAAGCCGCAGCGCGAGGACGTCTGCCCCAGCAAAAAGGGCGCCCTCGATCTGGACGCGGCCCGCGCCAAGTTAGCCGAGACCAACGGTCCGGAATACTGGCGCAGCCTCGAGGAACTCGCCGGCAGCCCCGATTTCCAGGAGATGCTACACCGTGAATTCCCCAAGGGCGCATCGGAGTGGCTGGATGCGGTTTCGCGCCGCGGCTTCTTAAAGCTGATGGGCGCATCGCTGGCCATGGCCGGCATGAGCGCCTGCACCAAACAGCCGCTCGAGCCGATTGTCCCGTATGTAAAGCAGCCTGAGGAGTTGGTCCCCGGGCGGCCGCTGTTCTACGCGACAGCGTTCACTCTGGGTGGATATGCCAGCCCGGTCCTGGTCGAGAGCCAGATGTTTCGTCCCACCAAGATTGAGGGCAACGACAAGCACCCCGCCAGCCTGGGCGGCACCGATATTTTTTCCCAGGCGTCGATCCTGAGCATGTACGATCCCGACCGTTCGCAGACCGTGACTTACCTGGGCGACATTCGCTCCTGGGGATCGCTGGTCGAGGCCATGCGTGCGCCGCTCGCTATCCAGAAAGGCTTGCAGGGTGCGGGCATCCGCATCCTGACGCCGACGGTGTCCTCGCCCACGCTGGCTGACCAGTTGCAGGCGTTTCTCAAGACCTATCCGCAGGCCAAGTGGCACGTGTATGAGCCGGCCAACCGCGACAACGTGCTTGAAGGCGCGAAGCTGGCCTTCGGCCAGCCGGTGGAGACGCAATACAAACTGGAGAATGCGGACGTCATTCTCTCGCTCGACGCCGACTTCCTATACGCAGGATTTCCCGGCTTCACCCGCTACGCCCGCGACTTCGCCAAGCGGCGCAATCCCGATGCAGGCGAGATGAGCCGTCTATATGTGGCCGAAAGCACGCCAAGTTCGACGGGCGCGCGGGCGGATCACAGGCTGCCCCTGCGGGCTTTGGAGATCGAATCTTTTGTCCGCGCGCTCGACTCGATGCTCGGCGACAACACTGACCAGAGCGCGGTGGGCGATGGCCAGCGGAAGTTCCTCGAGGCGGTGGCAAAGGACCTGAAGGGCCATCGGGGTTCCAGTGTAGTGATTGCAGGGGCTCATCAACCCGCAGTCGTGCACGCCTTCGTCCACCAGATTAATCAGACGCTGGGCAACGTCGGCAAGACCGTTGTCTACACCGATCCGGTAGATGCGAACCCGGTAAACCAAACCGAGTCGCTCAAAGACCTGGTCGCCGACATGCGTGGCGGCAAAGTGGACATCCTAGTCATCATGGGCGGAAATCCCGCCTACGATGCCCCCGCCGATCTGGGATTCGCCGATGCGCTCAAGAATTCGAGCATTCCACTGCGGGTTCATCTCGGCCTCTACCAGGACGAGACGGCGGAACTCTGCCAGTGGCATGTGAACGAGGCCCACTATCTCGAGGCCTGGGGCGACGCGCGCGCCTATGACGGGACGGTCAGCATCGTGCAACCGCTGATCGCGCCGTTGTACGACGGCAAGAGCGCGTACGAACTGGTGGCGATGCTCTCCGGACAGGCCAATACCGGCGGCCACGAAATCTTGCAGGCCTATTGGAAGAAACAGCATTCCGGAGTGGATTTCGACGAATTTTGGAGAAAATCGCTGCACGATGGCTGGGTGGAAGGCACCCCATTCGCCGCCAAGCAGGTGGGGAACAAGACCGCGGGATTCCCGTCCACGCCGGGCGCTGACCCCAAGGCAATCGAAATCAATTTCCGGCGCGATCCTTCCATCTACGACGGACAATTCTCCAACAACGGCTGGCTGCAGGAACTGCCGAAGCCGATGAACAAGCTCACCTGGGACAATCCCGTGCTGATGGGTCCGGCCATGGCGGAGCGCATGGGGATTAAAACCGAAGACCTGGTCGAACTGGAGCTCAACGGCAAAAAGGTGAGCGTCCCAGTCTGGATCCAGGTCGGCCATCCCGACAATTCCATCACGGTCTTTTTGGGCTACGGGCGCCGCCGCGCCGGGCGGGTCGGTACTGGCGCCGGCTTCGATATGTACCCTCTCCGCACCAGCGCCACCCCGTGGTTCACCAGCGGCGTTGCGATTCGCAAGGTTGGAAGCACTTACAAGCTGGCCTCCACGCAGGGCTACCAGACCATGGAGACGCCCACCGGTTCGCGGCCCCTGGTGCGCACCGCGAGTATCGAGGAATACCGCAGGGAACCAGAATTCGCGAGAGAAGAAGAACCGCCGAAAGACCTGACTTTGTATAAGCCCTATCCCTACGCGGCCGAGCCTTACGCCTGGGGCATGACGGTTGACATGAATGCTTGCGTGGGCTGCAACAATTGCGTCGTCGCCTGCCAGTCCGAGAACAACATTGCCGTAGTCGGCAAGGAGCAGACTGTGGTCGGCCGCCACATGCACTGGCTCCGCGTGGATGCCTACTACCAGGGTGACCGCGACAATCCCAAGGCTTATTTCCAGCCGGTGCCGTGCCAGCAGTGCGAGAACGCTCCCTGCGAAGTGGTCTGTCCGGTGGGTGCGACCGTGCACAGCAGCGAAGGCCTGAATGACATGGTGTACAACCGCTGCGTGGGCACGCGCTATTGTTCCGACAACTGTCCTTACAAGGTGCGGCGCTTCAATTTCCTGCTGTTTCAGGACTGGGAAACTTCGCAATACAAGATGATGCGCAATCCGGACGTGACCGTGCGCAGCCGCGGCGTGATGGAAAAATGCACGTACTGCGTGCAGCGCATCAACCAGCACCGGATCGATTCCGAGCGCGAAAACCGCAAGGTCGGGGATGGCGAATTGCAGACCGCCTGCCAGCAGTCGTGCCCGGCGAACGCCATCGTTTTCGGCAACATCAACGACCCCAACAGCCGGGTTTCAAAATTGAAGGCGCAGCCGCGGAACTACAGTTTGCTGGGGGAACTGAACACGCGTCCCCGCACTACCTACCTGGCCGACATTCGCAACCCGAATCCGGAATTGGAAGGTGAGCACAGCTAAACCGTTCTGAAATGAATATGGACGAACCCATCAAAGACGAGCGCGCCCCAGTCATCGAACCGGGCTACACCCTGGGTTCGGTCACGGACAAGATCAGCTCGATCGTGCTGACTCGCCCGACCTCCGACGGATGGTTCATCGGTTTTGGCGTCATGTTCCTGCTGACCATGATGCTGCTTTTTGCCATCTCCTACCTGTTTGTCAAAGGCATCGGCATATGGGGCGTGAATATTCCCGTCGGTTGGGGATTCGCCATCGTCAACTTCGTGTGGTGGATCGGAATCGGGCACGCGGGCACGCTGATTTCCGCGATCCTGCTGCTGCTGCGGCAGTCGTGGCGCAACTCGATCAACCGTTTTGCCGAGGCCATGACGCTGTTTGCCGTGGCCAGCGCCGGCATCTTTCCACTGATCCACGTCGGACGCCCCTGGCTCGCCTACTGGCTCTTTCCCTATCCCAACACCATGAAGGTGTGGCCGCAATTCCGCAGCCCGCTGGTGTGGGACGTATTCGCGGTCTCGACCTATGCCACCATTTCGGCGTTGTTCTGGTTCATCGGCCTGATTCCTGATCTCGCCACTTTGCGCGACCGCTCGGAGGAGCGCTGGAAGAAAATTATTTACGGCATGCTGGCCATGGGATGGCGCGGCTCGGCTCGCCACTGGCACCGTTACGAAACGGCTTACCTCCTGCTCGCCGGGCTGGCGACGCCTCTGGTGCTTTCCGTCCACACCGTGGTCAGTTTTGATTTTGCCGTGGGCATCGTGCCCGGCTGGCACACCACCATATTTCCGCCTTACTTCGTCGCGGGCGCGATCTACTCCGGCTTTGCCATGGTGCTGATGCTGGCCATCCCCATCCGCAAGGTTTACAACCTGGAAGATTTCATCACCGAACTCCACCTGCAAAACGCCGCCAAGGTGATGCTGGCTACCGGCTTGATCGTGGCTTACGGTTATGTAATCGAAGCTTTCATGGGATGGTATGGCGGGAATCGTTACGACGCCTTCCTGCTGTGGAACCGCCTGCACGGCCCCTACTCGTTTTTCTACTACATGTTGCTGATCTGCAACATTGTCATCCCCCAGGTGCTGTGGATTCCCAAGCTGCGCCGCAGTCCGGTCTGGTTGTTCCTGGTTTCAGGGGTGGTTCTGGTGGGCATGTGGCTGGAGCGATTCATCATCGTCGTAGTCAGCCTGCATCGCGATTTCCTGACATCGTCGTGGGGCATGTACTACCCGACGCGCTGGGATTGGATGACTTACATCGGGACCATCGGCCTGTTCCTTTCGGCCATGTTCCTGTTCGTTCGTCTGCTGCCCATGATTTCGATCTTTGAAATGCGCACTCTGCTGCCGGAAGCGGAGGTCAAGGAATGAGGCGCACCGGAATCTACGGAATGATGGCCGAATTTGATTCGGTTCACACCTTGCTGGATGCGGCCAACCGCACTCGCGAGGCGGGCTACAAGAGGATCGATGCCTATAGCCCGTTTCCGGTCGAGGGCCTGGCCGAAGCCATCGGCTTTCATCACGATGAGGTTCCTCTGGTGGTGCTGATTGGCGGCATACTCGGCGGGCTGACCGGCTACCTGATGCAGTATTGGATTTCTGCGGTCAGTTATCCGGTGAATGTGGGCGGAAAGCCCTATCACTCCTGGCCCGCGTTTACGGTTGTGACTTTTGAGATGACCATTCTGTTCGCGGGTATCTTTGCCGTGTTCGGCATGCTGGCCCTGAATGGGCTGCCCATGCCGTACCACCCGGTTTTCAATGTGCCCCGTTTCGCTTTCGCCACGAAAGACAGATTTTTCCTGATCGTGTTCTCCTCCGATCCCAAATATAAGCCGGCTGAAGTCCGCAGTTTTCTGGAGAGCCTGCATCCGCGCTCCATCTCGGAGGTGCCCGATTAAGGCGCATCCCAAGCTCGCCCTGCTCGTCGCCTTGCTGGCCCTCGCCGGGTGCCGGCAGGACATGCACGACCAGCCCCGCTTCAAGCCCCTGGCGGAGAGCGATTTCTACACTGACTTGCGCTCGGCGCGCCCGCCGGTCGAAGGCACTGTGGCCCGCGGACAGTTGCATGAGGACAGCTATCTTTACACCGGAAAAGTGGGCAACGATCCCGGAGATTACATGCCCTTCCCGGTCACTGCCGAGCTTCTGGCCCGGGGACAGCAGCGCTACGACATTTTTTGCGCGCCCTGCCATTCCCGCGTGGGCGATGGCAACGGGGTGATTCCGGCGCGTGGGTTCCCGCGCAAGCCGCCTTCCTATCACATGGAGCGTCTGCGCAAAGCACCGCTGGGATATTTCTTTGACGTAATCACCAACGGCTTCGGTTCGATGACCGATTACTCGTCGCAAATCGCGCCCCAGGATCGCTGGGCCATAGTGGCTTACATCCGCGCCCTGCAACTGAGCCAGTCGGCCACCAGCGCGGACGTTCCCGCGGGACAGAAAGTCCCTTCCGAACCGCCACAATTCGAAGAACTGGGTTCGGGCGCGACCTTGCCGGTGATCGAGACCAAACCCGCTGGCCGTTCGCCGGAAGGGGGGCCGAAATGACCACGGTTCCCATGCGCAATGCCGATTTGATGACACCGCCGGTGGTGAAAACCATCCAGCAGCGCTCGTTGATCATTGGCGTGGTGTTCGCTGTCATCGCCGCCCTGGGCGCATGGCTTCGCCCCGACGAATTCTTTCGCGCGTACTTGCTGGCCTTCATGGCGTGGCTGGGCGTGACCCTGGGATCGATGGCGATTCTCATGCTCCGGCATTTGACCAAAGGCGCATGGGGAATGGTCATCCGCAGAATTCTGGGCGCGGCCATGCGTTGCGTGCCGCTGATGGCGGCGTTGTTCATCCCGTTGCTGTTTGGGATTCGCCGGCTGTACATCTGGGCCCGTCCGCTGGATGCCATCGGCGACAAACACCTGCGCGAGCACCTGCAGGAAATCACTAAGACTTACCTTACCGTCAACGGATTCATCATTCGTGCCGCCATTTATTTCGCCATCTGGTGTGCGCTGTCTTTCTTCCTCACCAAATGGTCGGCGGAACAGGATCATCCGCCGATGCGCGACAACAGTGCGCGCTTCAAGGCGCTCAGCGGGCCGGGACTGATCCTCTACGGTTTCACCATCACCTTTGCCGTTATCGACTGGATCATGTCCATCGACCCCAGCTGGATTTCCACCATCTTTGGCCTGTCGTTTCTGATCGGCCAGGTGCTCTCGGCGCTTTGTTTCGCCGTGGTGGTCGAACGGATTCTGTTCCGCTACAAACCCATGTCGGAGTTGCTCAAGCCGGCCCAGGTGCACGATCACGGAAACTTCATGCTGGCTTTCATCATGGTGTGGGCCTACTTCGCGTTCTCGCAGTGGCTCATTATTTGGGCAGGAAACCTGCCGGAAGAAATTACCTGGTACATGCGTCGTCTGCATGGCGGCTGGGGATACGTAGGCCTGTTCCTGGTCCTGTTCCATTTCGCGGTGCCGTTCGTGATGTTGATCTCGCGTCCCTTCAAACGGGACATCACGCGCCTGGTCTGGCTGGCGGTTTGGCTTTTGCTGATGCGCTATGTCGACCTGTTCTGGGTCATCGAGCCCAATTTTTCCACGACCTTCAACGTCACCTGGCTGGACGTGGTGGTCCCGATTGCGATGGGCGGCCTTTGGCTGGCGTACTTCTTCCGCAATCTGAGCGCCGTGCCGCTGGTCCCGGCGTATGACGTTTATGCAGTTGAAGTTCTGGAAGCGGCGCACGAGTAAGCGAGTTATGAATCTTGCTTTATGAGTGATGACACCCACATCGACGGGCAAAACGAGGAAGTAGAGTTTGAGCAGGAGGACCTTGGCGCCAGGCCGATCCTCATCTTCCTGGTCTCGCTGACCGTCTTCTGCGTACTGGTCGCCCTGCTGGTGAGGGGACTTTACAGCTACCTGGACGCGTACGAGAACCGGCACCAGTCGGTGCAAAATCCGTTGGTGCAGGGAACCAAGGCGGACCCCAGGTTGGTTGAACCCGGCGACATTGCGAAATTTCCGCAGCCCCGGCTGGAGACCAACGAGACGATCGAGATCAACAAGTTCCGCCTGCAGGAAGAACAGACTTTGAACAGTTACGGCTGGGTTGACCAGGAGGCCGGCGTGGTGCGAATCCCCATCGACCGTGCCATGGAACTGATCGCGCAGCGCGGACTTCCCACCCGGCCGCAGGCCGACGTGGCTCCGCCGTCCGATGTGCAAACGACGAAAGAAGCAGCGCGGCGGTCGGAAACCAGTCGCCAGCCCGCCAACAAGAAGAAGTAATTGTGCGCCGGAGATTTGGTTTTTGGGTGGACCAGCGCTTTAGCGCATTAAGGCCTGCTCCACCCGGAATTTCAGAGTCCCGGGTTCTGAGGATTGAGGATTAGAAGTGTCAGAGGAAACTAACAACTCGAGGCGAATTCTGGCGATCACGTTCGCTGCGCTGTTAATGTCCGCGACCGCCTTCGGTCAGGGCATGACCAAGGGCATCATGTCGCCGCCGGCGAACATGCGTCCGCCGGGCTTGCTGAACGTCGGCATCGAGCAGCATCTGGACGAACAGATTCCCCCGGACCTCGGCTTCCGCGACGAAACCGGCAAACCGGTCCGCCTGGGGGATTACTTCGGCAAGAAGCCGATGATCCTGAACCTGGTCTATTACAACTGCCCCATGCTTTGCGGCGAAGTGCTCAGCGGTCTCGAAAGCGCGTTACGCGTTCTGAAATTCGACGTGGGAAAAGAATTCGACGTCCTGACAATAAGTTTTGATCCGCGTGAAACGCCGGACATGGCCACCCAGAAGAAGGCCGAATTCCTGAAGCGTTACGGACGCGCCGGCGCCGCCCAGGGCTGGCACTTTCTGACCGGCCCCCAGGAATCCATTGATGCGCTGACCAAGGCCGCCGGCTTTCAGTACCAGTACGATCCCAAGACCGGCCAGTTCGCGCACGCCACCGCCATCATGGTGCTGACCCCGGACGGCAAGATCGCGCAGTACTACTACGGCGTCGAGTACGCGCCCAAGGATTTGCGCCTGGGCCTGATTCAGGCGTCGGAGAACAAGATCGGAACGCTGGCCGACCAGGTGCTGCTGTATTGCTACCACTACGATCCGACGACCGGCAAGTACGGGGCCATCATTTCGCGGGTGCTGCAGCTTTCAGGGCTTGTAACCATCCTGGCGCTGGGGATTTTGATGACCGTGCTGATCCGTTTGGGATCGGGACACGGTGAGCATGCGGCACGATGAGCTGTTTGGCAGAGAGGCAAAGGCAAAAGCGTCGGACAAGAGTGTCCGACCCACACAGGTTGGATGGGCTGCAGACTGACGACTGACGACTGACTATGTTTGATACTTTTCCACTTTGGCCCGCGCGGGCCTCGACGACAGCCGGGAGCGTAGACGCGCTCTTTATCTTCCTGGTCGCTCTGTCCACGATCATGAGCGTGGCGATTTTCACCATGATTGTGGTGTTCGCCGTCCGCTATCGCCGCCGCAAAGGCGTGGTCGCGGAGCAGATTGAAGGTTCCACCGCGCTCGAAGTCACCTGGTCGGTGATTCCCCTGTTTATTTTTGTCGTGATCTTCGTGTGGGGCGCGGTCATTTACTTCAGGGAGCGGACCCCGCCGCGCGGCGCCACCGAAGTTTATGTCGTGGCCAAGCAGTGGATGTGGAAGCTGCAGCACGAAGAAGGCCAGCGCGAGATCAACGAATTGCATGTGCCCGTGGGCCGCGACGTAAAAGTGATCCTGACCTCGCAGGATGTGATCCACAGCTTCTATGTTCCGGCATTCCGCATCAAGCAGGATGTGCTGCCCGGGCGCTACACCACCGCTTGGTTTCATCCCACCAAGGCGGGGATTTATCATTTGTTCTGCGCCGAATACTGCGGCACGCAGCACTCTGGCATGATCGGGCAAGTTGTCGTTCTCGAACCGGCGCAATATCAGGCCTGGCTCAGCGGCGGCGCCGCCTCGGGATCCATGGCGTCGAGCGGCCAGAATATTTTTCAGCAATTAGGTTGCTCTACCTGTCACCGCTCGGATACCCAGGGACGCGGCCCCAATCTGGTCGGCCTCTTCGGCAAGCCGGTGCAACTGGAAGACGGGCGCGTGGTCACCGCCGATGAAAACTACATTCGGGAATCCATTTTGACTCCGGCCGCCAAAATTGTCAGCGGATTCAAACCCATCATGCCGGTATTTCAGGGGCTGGTCAGCGAAGAACAGCTCAACGCGCTGGTGGCATACGTAAAATCATTAAACCCGAGTCCATCGGGAGCGGCGGGCGGTCCGGCGGTGGTTCCGCCGGGCGCGAAGCCGCAGGAAACCAAGGTGCAATAGCAATGGCTACCGCAGCGATCACCGCGGAACGCGAGAATTATCTCAACCAGGAATACGGCATCAAGTCCTGGCTGCTTACGGTTGACCACAAGCGCATTGCGCTGCTCTATCTGCTTTCTATTACTTTCTTCTTTTTCATTGGGGGATTTTTCGCGCTGCTGATCAGGCTGGAGCTGCTGACTCCAGTGGGCGACCTGGTGCAGGCCGACACCTACAACAAGCTCTTCACCATGCACGGCCAGGTGATGATCTTTTTCTTCCTGATTCCGTCCATCCCGGCAGTGCTGGGCAATTTCCTGATCCCGCTGATGATCGGCGCCAAAGACCTGGCTTTCCCGCGCATTAATCTTTTGAGCTGGTATCTCTACATCATCGCCGGCGCGCTGATGCTGCATTGCATGCTCACCGGCGGCGTGGACACGGGCTGGACGTTCTACACGCCTTTCAGCACTGCCTTCAGCAATACCAAGGTGATCGAGGCCGGCCTGGCGATTTTTATTTCGGGATTCTCGTCGATCCTGACCGGGCTGAATTTTGTGGTCACCATCCACCGCATGCGCGCCCCGGGCATGACCTGGGATCGTTTGCCGCTCTTCGTCTGGGCGCACTACGCCACCAGCATCATTCAGTTGCTGGGAACGCCGGTGATCGCTGTGACCCTGGTGCTGGTGGTCCTGGAACGCGCCCTCCACCTCGGCATCTTCGATCCGACGCGGGGTGGCGACCCGCTGCTGTTTCAGCACTTGTTCTGGTTCTACTCCCATCCCGCGGTCTACATCATGATTCTGCCCTCGATGGGAGTGGTCACCGAAATTATTCCGTGCTTCTCGCGCAAACGCATTTTCGGCTACAAGTTCGTGGCTCTGTCGAGCATCAGCATCGCCGTTTTCGGCTTTCTGGTGTGGGCCCACCACATGTTTGTGGCCGGGATTTCGCTTTATGCGGCGCTGGTTTTCTCCGCCCTCAGCTATCTGGTTGCGGTCCCTTCGGCGATCAAGGTCTTCAACTGGACCGCCACTATGTACAAGGGCTCGATTACGTTTTCGACGCCCATGCTGTACGCCTTGGGATTCATCGGGCTGTTCCTGATGGGCGGCCTTACCGGTTTATTTCTGGCTGCGTTGGGAATTGATGTTCACGTAACCGACACTTACTTCGTCGTGGCCCACTTCCACTACATCATGGTGGGCGGAGCGGTGATGGGTTACCTGGGCGGCATGCATTTCTGGTGGCCGAAAATTTCCGGGCGCATGTATCCCGAATCGCTGGGCCGGTTGGCCGCGGTGATCGTGTTCCTGGGATTCAACCTGACATTCTTCCCCCAGTTTATCCTCGGGTACCTGGGGATGCCGCGGCGCTACTGGCAGTACCCTCCGGAATTCCAGGTGCTGAACGTGCTCTCGACCGCCGGATCAACCATTCTCGCGGTCGGATATCTCTTGCCGATGGTGTATTTTTTGTGGTCGATGCGCTACGGGAAAGTCGCTCCGGACAATCCATGGGGCGCTTCCGGGCTGGAGTGGATGACGACTTCGCCGCCGCCAACTTACAATTTTGATACGCCCCCGGTTGTCGATTGGGAAGCTTACGACTACGAGCACATTCCCGCTCCGCAGGAGGCCCGCAGTGGCGGATAGCCCGATCGCGGTCGAACACCACAATCCGGCGCTCAAGCACCACTTCGCCACCATGGAGCAGCAACGCGAGGCTTCATCCCTGGGCATGTGGCTCTTTCTCGCGACCGAGATCATGTTTTTCGGCGGGATGTTCTGCGCCTATCTCATCTATCGCTACTGGTATTTCCCCGACTTCGCCGCCGCCAGCAGTTCGCTCGACATTACTCTGGGCACGGTAAACACCGCCGTCCTCATCTGCAGCAGCTTAACGGTGGTGATGGCGGTGCGCGCCGCCCAACTGGACAAGCGCAAGGAGCAAGTAATCTACCTGGCGCTTACTCTTGTCCTGGGCCTGGCCTTCCTGGGAATCAAAGGCGTCGAGTGGACCAGCAAGTTCAAAGAGCACCACATACCTGGCCCCACATTCAATTTTCAGGCCAGCCTTCCCGGCCATCCGGATCAGCCGGTCGACCAGCATCACGCGCAGCTTTTCTTCTCGCTGTACTTTGCCATGACCGGCATGCACGCCTTGCACATGATCATTGGAGTCGGGATTTTCAGCTATCTCCTCTACCATGCGTGGAAGGGCGCTTACACGCCGGAATATCACACGCCGCTAGAAAACTCCGGCTTGTACTGGCATTTTGTGGACATTGTGTGGATCTATCTGTTTCCCTTGTTGTATTTGATCGATCGAAAGAAGTGAGCGGATTAGCAATTGGCAATTAGCCAAAATCCATGGGCATTGGCTAATTGCTAGTTGCTAATTTGCCAATCCGCAGAGGATGCTTCCCATGTCTGAACACATCGTTTCCGCGAAGACCAATATCGCCGTCTGGCTGACGCTATTGGTCCTGACCGGCGTGACTGCCGGCGTGGCCTTTATCGATCTCGGCCCGTTTAATACGGTCGTGGCCCTGGTCATCGCAACCGTCAAGGCGCTGCTGGTGGTCCTGATCTTCATGCACGTGAAATACACCAGCGAAAAGCTGGTCAAGGTCGTGGTGGTTTCCGCCATCTTCTTTCTGGTTTTGCTGCTGGGGTTAAGCCTGGCGGACTACACCACCCGGCTGCTGATGTGAACGTGCGGTATACTCCGCTGTCTGTGAAGAAAAACTTGAGCGCGAGGTGATGCGATGGCGTTCTGCAATTCTTGTGGCGCAACCTTGGACAGCGGAGCAAAGTTCTGCAACAAATGCGGCACGACCCAGCCCGGCGCGGCACCCGCCGCTCCCGTCTTCACCCCTGCGGGAGCCACTCCGGGCACGCCCCAGAAGAATAGCGGCGCCCTCAAGATCATCCTGATCGTAGTCGCCGTGATTGTAGTTCTCGGCATTCTTGCGATCGGCACCGTCTCCTTCATCGGTTACCGCATCGCCCGGCGCAGCCGGATTCACAATGAGAACGGCAATGTGCGGGTCGAGACACCCTTCGGGAGCGTGAATACTTCCACCGACCCCGACGATGCCGCGCGCAACCTGGGCGTTGATCTGTATCCCGGAGCGCAGGTAGTCAAGGGCACCACGTCGAACATGACGATGGGCGCGATGCACACCGCCGCGGCGGATTTTGAGAGCAGTGATCCCGTCAGCACGGTGGGTGAGTTTTATAAATCGAGGCTGCCCAACGCCAACGTGATCTCCACCACCGGCGACCACTACGCCATCATCTCCACCGACAAGAAGAACATGCTCACCATCAACATTGAGCCGAAGGACGGCAAGACCAGAATTCATATCGCCCGAGTCTCCGGCAAGATAATCGACGGCAGCGATTCGGACAGCAACGACCTTTCCAAAGTGTGGGGTGGACACTCCTGTCCGCCGCTTTTGAATTTGCTCTTGAATTTCAATTTAATTAGTTCAGTCGTAGGGACTTTGGTTTTACAAAAAACAGCGCGCATGAGTCCTGCAAGATCCAAGTCAAAGGCGGCGGACAAGAGTGCCCGCCCCACACAGCCTCAACGCGGAACCTAAGGAAGAATGTCCGATAATTACATCGCCATCGCCAGCGCCACCCGGACTTCTGCAGTCGACGCGGTCGCACTGGAAAAGGCCTTACGCCAACATCTCCGCGGCGACGTCCGTTTCGACTCCAGCAGCCGCGCTCTCTACGCCACCGACGGATCCAACTATCGCCAGGTCCCGATCGGCGTGGTGCTTCCCCGCGACGCCGATGACGTCATCGCCGCCGTCTCGCTCGCGCGCGAGTATGGCGCGCCCCTGCTTTGCCGCGGCAGCGGAACCTCGCTGGCCGGGCAATGCTGCAACGTCGCCCTGGTGCTCGATTTCACCCGCTCCATGGGCAACATCGTGGAAATCGATCCCGCGCGCCGCACTGCGCGGGTGCAGCCTGGCGTGGTTCTTGACCACCTGCGTAACGCCGCTGAAAAACATCGTCTGACCTTCGCCCCGGACCCGGCCAGCCACGACCGCTGCACCCTGGGCGGCATGATTGGCAACAACTCCTGCGGTGTGCATTCCGTCATGGCGGGCAAGACCGACGATAACATCGAAGCTCTCGATGTCCTCACCTATGACGGCCTTCGTTTGACCGTCGGCAAGACCAGCGACGCAGAACTGGAACAAATCATTCGCGAAGGCGGCCGCCGGGGAGAAATCTACGCCGGCCTGAAAAAACTCAGGGACCAATATTCCGACCTGGTTCGCCAGCGCTATCCCAACATTCCCCGCCGCGTTTCGGGCTACAACCTCAACTTCCTGCTGCCGGAAAATGGTTTCGACGTAGCGCGCGCCTTGGTCGGGTCTGAAGGCACCTGCGTCTCTGTCCTCGAGGCCACCTGCCGTCTGGTCGAAAGCCCTCCGGCACGGGTCCTGCTGCTGATCGCCTATCCCGACATCTTTCAGTGCGCCGATCACGTCCCCGATGTCCTGGCCCATAAACCCATCGGCCTCGAGGGCATTGACGATCTGCTGGTCGAGTACACGCGGCGCCGCGGCATCAATTCGGCAGGACTGGCCCTTTTGCCCGAAGGCGGCGGCTGGCTGCTGGCGGAATTCGGCGCCGACACCATCGCCGCAGCCGAGGCTCAGGCCTCCGGATTAATGGAGGCCCTGAACCGCGGCCCCAATCCGCCCAACATGCGTCTGTTCACCAATCGTGAACAGGTCAAACGAGTGTGGGAAGTCCGCGAATCCAGCCTGGGGGTAATTTCTTACGTTCCGGGCGAAGACCTCACTTGGGAAGGCTGGGAAGACTCGGCCGTAGCCCCGGAAAAGCTGGGCAAATACTTGCGCGACTTGCGCCAGCTGTTGAACAGCTTCAACTACCGCAGCACGTTGTATGGACATTTCGGCCACGGTTGCGTCCACAACCGGGTCAACTTCGATCTGCAATCGAAACCGGGCATTGCCAAGTTCCGCCAGTTCATGGAAGCCGCCACCGACCTGGTGGTTGGCTATGGCGGATCCATTTCCGGCGAACACGGAGACGGCCAGGCCCGGGCCGAGCTACTGCCGCGAATGTTTGGTCCGGAATTGATCACTGCCTTCCGTGAATTCAAGGCGATATGGGACCCCGCCTGGAAGATGAACCCCGGCAAATTGGTCGAGCCCTACCGCATGGACGAAAATCTGCGGTTGGGCGCCGACTACAAGCCGTGGGACCCGGAAACTCACTTCCAGTTCCCCCACGACCATGGCAGCATGACCCACGCCATGCTGCGTTGCGTCGGAGTAGGGAAATGCCGCCGCGAAGAGGGCGGCGTCATGTGTCCCAGCTGGCGTGTAACCCATGAGGAGGAGCACTCCACCCGCGGCCGCGCTCACCTGCTCTGGGAGATGGCCAAGGGCGATGTGATCCGCAATGGCTGGCGCGACGAAGATGTAAAGCAGTCTCTCGACCTCTGCCTCTCCTGCAAAGGCTGCAAGAGCGACTGCCCGGTGGGAGTTGACCTGGCCACTTACAAAGCCGAGTTTCTCTCCCACTATCACGAGGGACGCCTGCGTCCGCGCAGCCACTACGCCTTCGCCAACATCGACTTCTGGGCGCGCCTGGCTTCGAAGGTACCCGGACTGGTGAACCTCGCCACCCAGCTGCCCTTCTTGCGAGATATCGCCAAGCTGGCGGCTGGAATGCCGCACCAGCGCAGCGTTCCGGCTTTCGCTCCGCAGACGTTTCGGGCGTGGTTTGAACGCCGGCAGCCGCAAAATCCCCAGGGCTCTCCGGTCATGCTCTGGCCGGACACGTTCAACAACTATTTCCTGCCCGATACCGCCAAGGCCGCGGTCGAAGTTCTGGAAGCCGCCGGATTTCGTGTGTCCATACCCGATTCCATCCTTTGCTGCGGACGCCCGCTCTACGATTTCGGCATGCTGGAACGCGCCCAGCGCCTGCTGCTCAAGGTTTTGGATACTCTCGCCCCGGAAATCGAAGCCGGGATTCCCATCGTCGTCCTGGAACCCAGCTGCGCCGCTGTCTTTCGTGACGAGCTGATCAATCTTTTTTCCGACGATGCCCGGGCACAAAAGCTGTCCCGGCAAACGTTCCTCCTAAGCGAATTCCTGGAAAAGAAAGCTGCCCACTTTCCGCTGCCGAATCTCCCGGTCAAGGCCCTCATCCACGGCCATTGCCATCACAAGTCGCTGATGAAAATGACAGATGAGGAGTCAGTGCTCCGCAAAATGGGCATCGATTGGAGCGCCCCGGCGCCGGGCTGTTGCGGCATGGCCGGCTCGTTCGGATTCGATGAAGAGAAATACGACGTTTCGATCGCGATCGGCGAGCTGGAACTTCTGCCGGCGGTCCGCCAGGCCCCCGCCGACAGCCTCATCATCGCCGACGGCTTCAGTTGCCGCGAACAGATCGCCCAATGCACCGACCGCCGCTCCCTGCACCTGGCGGAGGTGATCGCAGGGGCGCTTAAAGGGCCGCTCACTGCGGAGGGCGCCCATCCCGAGACGCCCCACGTCGCCCGAAGGCAGGCTGAACTGGATCGTTCGATGAAGCGTTCCGGCCTGGCCGTTGCCGGCATCGCAGCCGCCGCGGCTCTCCTTTGGTGGCTGAAATCCAGGCACTAATGTAGGCGCGAGCGCCCTCGCTCGTGCTCCCTCTTGTGCACCGTCAGTCGTCGTTGGTCTGTGCCGCTGCCGCACGAGCGGGACGCTCGCGCCCTACATTAATACCTTTATATTCAATCACTTAACTGTTTATCTCCGGGCCTCTCCCCAACCTGCCGTTATTCTGGGAGAATAGTAGCTACCAACAGCTGGAACATTCCTGCCTTCCGAGTCGCCAGCTGGCGAGTGGGCTTTATGGCTCTAGATTCCGAAATCCTTCTTAATCCCGTCGTGACGGATCGCCTAGCGGAAGTCGCCCTTGAGCCGGCCCTGCGGGGTTCTGTCCTCGTCCTCATTCAGTTTGACGTTTGCGAGGAAATCCGGCTGGATGAGCTGCGGCACATCTTTGGCGCGCGCACGCTGGAGCAGCCCAACTTCAAGCATCCGGCTCCCGGATACGTTCGCTACCAGCGCCCCCCGGTGGTCGAGCCCATTGGGCCACTCGTCCTGGACAGCGGCGAGCGGCTGGAGGGGCAGATCAAGTATTACGACTACGGCGTGCTGAGCGTGATTTTCGAGCTGCCTTTTTCCGGCGACTGGGACACCCTGGTTCGCATGGGCAGCCGCTGGGTTTGGGACGTGGACTTTGAGAAGCATGCGACTCGCATTGTCCGGCAGAAACTGGAGCGGGCATCCCCTGCGCTGGTCAAACCCTATTCGGATTGGTTGAGTGAGGACTACTTTATTTTCCATGTCAGGGAGATTGCAGGCTCGCCGTCGGCCTCCGAGTTGTGCGCTTCCCAGGGTGGGCGCATCGCGCAGATCGTGCGCGGAGAAACGGCCCAGCTTTCGGAAGGCGAGCGCAACGAGATTCTGCAATCCCGTATTTCGTACTACCCCAACGATCTGGCCGTAATCGGCTGGAACGCCGCTTTCCTCTACGACACTGAGGCCGGCGCCGAGACCGCCATCCAGCTTTTGGAGTACGCCAATTCGCAGCTCCTGGAATTCCGCCACTATGACGAACTGCTCACCCGCGAACTGGGGGTGGTGTACGCCGCCCTCGACAAAGGCACTGGAATGCTGGCGCGCTGGCGCCTGGCCAGGGCCGCAACCAAGCTGCACACCGTCCTGCTCGACGTAAACGAGTTGACCGAGCGCGCCGACAACGCCATCAAGTTTCTCAGCGACATGTTTTCCGCCCGCCTCTACAAACTGGCGGCCGCCAAGGTAGGCGTGCCCGACTACAAAGACCTGGTCAACCAGAAACTGCATACCGCCGAGGACCTTTACCGCTTCATGGTGGACCAGTTCAACCAGAGCCGCGCCTTCGTGCTCGAACTCATGGTGGTGGTCATTCTGGTCATCGAACTGGTCTTCCTGTTCGGCGGCAAAGTTTGATGTAGGCGCAAGCGCCCCGCTCGTGCTGGGGCCATTCATCATTTAGCTTCATTGGGATTACGGACGCACGGGCGAGGGCGCCCGCGCCTAGATGGCAAGATCAAGGGACACCCCATGCGAGGACTCAAAGGCAAGCGCGTCCTGATCACCGGAGGCGCGAGCGGAATCGGAGCTGCAACGGCAGCCCGTTTTCTGGAAGAAGGTTCAACGGTCGTCGTGCTCGATCGCGACGCCAAAGGCCGCGCACAAATTCAGTCGCAGCTGCCGAAATTAGCCGGCACGGTGGACGCCGACGTCTCCAACCTGAAACAAGTGGAAGCCGCCTTTGCCGAGGCCGTGCGCCTGATGGGCGGCGTGGACGTGCTCATCAACAACGCTGGCATCAGCATCCGCCACAACTTCCTCGACATTACTCCCGAAGAATGGGACAAGACCATGGCGGTCAACCTTACCGGCGTCTTCTACGTGGCCCAGGCTGCAGCCCGCCACATGTGGAAGCGCGGCAGCGGCGTCATTCTGCAGACCGCGTCCACCAACGGCCTGATGGGCTATCCCTTCTATGCCGACTACAATGCCACCAAAGCGGGCGTCATCGAGCTGACGAAATCCATGGCGCTTGAACTCGCACCCAAAGTTCGGGTGTGCGCCGTCGCACCGGGATACGTGCTGACGCCCATGCAGCGCGCCGAATACACCGATGAAATGCTGGACGCGGTAAATCGCAAGATTCCGCTGAGACGCCACGCCCAACCGGAAGAGATCGCAGCCCTGTTCGCGTTCCTGGCATCGGATGACGCGGCCTTCATCACCGGCCAGGTGTACACCATTGACGGCGCAGAAACCGCCGGAGGCCTGGCCAGCCGCTGAGGCAAAAGGGCACGAATGAAGAGGCCCCTCAACAAATGTCATCCTGAGCGGAGCCAGCCCATTTCGCTTGCGAATGGGCTGGCGAAGTCGAAGGACCCCTAGCATCTTTACGGTACTTTGAGCGCGAAGGCATAGGATTCGCAGGATACGGTTCAGCAGGTAGGGGGTCCTTCGACTGCGTGCCTGCTTCGCAATGCGAAGCAGTCGCTCCGCTCAGGGTGACATAGAAACTCATGTCAGAGAATCAGCTCGACGGCAAAACCGCCCTAATCACCGGCGCCGCCTCCGGCATCGGGCGAACCACTGCACTCCTCTTCGCTCGCGAAGGCGCCTCCGTCCTCCTCACCGACATCAATGAACCGGCCGGGCACGCCGTCGCCGCGGAAATCAAATCTCAAGGCGGCCGCGCCATCTTCGAACCCGGCGACGTCACCCGCGCCGCCGACTGCCAGCGTGTCACCGAACGCGCTGTCCACGAATTTGGCGGCATTCACATCCTGTTCAACAACGCCGGAATTATCCGCCGCGCTTCGGTCGTCGAACTCAGCGAAACTGACTGGGACCGAGTGATGGCGGTGAACGTAAAATCCATCTTCCTGATGTCCCGCCAGGTCATCCCCATAATGGCGGCGGCCGGCGGCGGCTCGATCATCAACACTGCTTCCGGCTGGGGCCTCGCGGGTGGGCCCAGAGCCGTGGTTTATTGCGCCTCCAAGGGCGCGGTGGTCCTGCTGACCAAGGCCATGGCAATCGATCACGGTCCGCAGAATATTCGGGTAAACTGCATCTGCCCCGGCGACACCGACACCGCCATGCTGCGCAACGAAGCCCAGCAGTTGGGAGAGTCCAACGACAAGTTTCTGGCGGAAGCCACGAAGCGGCCGTTGGGACGGGTCGGAAAGCCGGAAGAGATCGCACAAGCCGCCCTGTACCTGGCCAGTGATGCGTCATCGTTCGTAACCGGAACCGCACTGGTGGTGGATGGCGGCGGCCTGGCGGGATCGGCATAGGCCACGTAGGGGCAGACGTCCTCGTCTGCCCGGCGGAGCAAAGCTCCGCAGAGGTTTTGGCGCGCTCCGCAAATTCTGGCGAGCTGCGCTCGCCCGCCCAGACGAGGGCGTCTGGGCCTTCGTGTTTCGGGAAGACAACATGCGTCTGCAAAACAAAGTCGCTCTCATCACCGGAGGCACCTCCGGCATCGGCGAGGCTACCGCCACTCTCTTCGCCAGGGAAGGCGCTAAGATCGCCATCACTGGCCGCAACGAAACGCGCGGCCATACCGTGACCGCGCAGGTCCTCGAAACGGGCGGCCAAGCCATCTTCCTGCGTACCGACGTTCGCAAGGCCGACGAATGCCGCCGCGCCGTTGATGAAACCGTAACTGCCTTTGGACGCATCGATATTCTCTTCAACAACGCCGGCGTTTTCTATCCTCATACGACGCTCGATTGCAGCGAGGAAGAATGGGACCTGCAAATTGACATCAACCTGAAAGGCACTTTCCTGATGTCGAAATTCGCCCTGCCCGGCATGATCGCCCAACGGAGCGGCGTGATCATCAACAACAGTTCGGGATGGGGAATCGTGGGCGGCGATGCCGCCGTCGCCTACTGCGCCTCGAAAGGCGGCGTGGTGCTGCTCACCAAGGCCATGGCCATTGATCACGGCCGCCAGGGAATCCGGGTAAACTGCATCTGCCCCGGCGACGTGGACACGCCCATGCTCCCCGAAGACGCGCGCATGCGCGGCCAGAAGTGGGAAGATTACCTCGCGGGCTGCGGCAATCGCCCCCTGGGACGGATTGGAACGTCAGATGAAATCGCCAAAGCCGCGCTGTTCCTGGCCTCGGACGATTCCTCGTTCATGACCGGAGCGACATTAGTGGTGGATGGCGGAGGCACCGCGGACTAGAAGGAAAGCAGGCCACGGATTTACGCCGATCCTCACGGATCAGACAAAAACAAGAAAGGTTTTTTGATCCGTGAAGATCCGTGAAAATCCGTGGCCGCTCTTAGATGCCTGCAACTCGCAAAAACTCGCGGCAATGGTTCGAGCGCTCGCAGCAATCCCTGGTCGAGGGCGTCAACTCGCCTTCGCGGGGCGCCGCTGTCTTCTCGCCCGGGCCAATCTTCCTCGAACGCGGCCAGGGCTCGCGCGTGTGGGACGCCGACGGCAACGAGTATGTCGACTTCCTGATGTCGTTCGGAGCATTGATCCAGGGGCATGCTCATCCCAAACTTGTTGAGGTGGTTTCGCAGACCATGGCGCAAGGCTCGCACTTCGCGGCTGCGACTTCCGCCGAGGTCGAAGCCGCAGAGCGGTTGCGCCGCATGGTTCCCTCCGCCGAAGTGGTGCGATTCACCAACACCGGCAGCGAGGCCACCATGCTGGCCCTGCGCCTGGCCCGCGCCCACACCGGCCGGACCAAGTTCCTGAAATTCGAAGGCCACTACCACGGCTGGTACGATCCCTATCTTCTCAATGCGCACAGTCACGCGCCGGAGAAATTGGGTCCGCCGGAGAATCCCGCCCGCATGCCCGACTCGGAAGGCATTCCGTCCGCGACTTTCGACGACGTCGTGCTGGCGCCCTGGAACGACGTCGCTGCCCTCGAGCGCGTGATGAAGCAGCACGGCACCGAACTGGCGGCCGTGATCACCGAACCCATCATGGCCAACATGGGCTGCATTCTGCCGCGTGATGGATATCTCCAACGGCTTCGCGCGCTCACCCAGGAATACGGTGCGCTGCTGATCCTGGACGAAGTGGTCACCGGCTTCCGCTACGCTCCGGGCGGATGCCAGGAGTACTACGGCATCACTCCCGACATCTCCACCTTCGGCAAAGCTCTGGGCGGGGGATTTCCGGTAGGCGCGGTGGCCGGGCCGCGGTCCATCCTCGATCGCATGCGCTGGAGCGAGCATATGGTGCTGCACTACGGCACCTTCAACGGGCATCGGCTGACCATGAAAGTCGTGGCCGCCAATCTCGATTTGTTGTCAGCGGACGGCGCATATAAAAAGCTGCACGCCGTGGGCAACGCAGCCATCTCAGGCCTGCGTGAAGTTTTCCGCCGTCGCAAGATGAACGCCATCGTGCAGGGCTTCGGCCCCATGTTCCAGATTTACTTCACCCAGCGTGATGCCATCCACGACTACCGCGACTACTGCACCTATGTGGATACCCCTCTCTATTCCCGCTTCGTTCATCGCCTGCTCGACCGGGACATTTACATGACTCCTTCGAACGGGCTGCACTGGATCATCTCCACCGCGCACACGGAAAAAGATGTTGCCCTGCTGATCGAAGCCGCGGACCGGGCCTGCACGGATCTGGCATGAAAGATCCCGCATGAAAGCCGCGCGCAAGAATGCCATCGTCTTTCTAGGAGGCGGACGCATCACCGGCGCCTTGCTGGCCGGGTTGCGCCTGGCGGGCTACAGCCAGCCTATCGTCGTGCACGATCGCCATCCTCACAAACTGCGCCAGCTCAGAGCTCGATACGATGTGAAAGTTGAGCCGGACCTGCATCGCGCGGTAGAACAGGCGCATCTTCTGATCGTCGCGGTGCGGCCGGATTCCGTGCGAGAACTGTTGCAGCAGATTAGGCCAGCCGGGCCGGCACTCGCAGTGAGCCTGGCCGCCGGCATTCCGCTCAAGAACCTGCGCGCATGGCTGGGCCGTCCCGTGCGCTGGGCGCGCGCCATGCCCAGCCCAGTCGCGCGCAGCGGCCGCGGCCTTACCGCGATATGCTTCGACCGTGCTTTCCCCGCCGCGGCCCGTCGCGAAATACGCAAGTTCTTCGCGCTCGTAGGAACGGTCTACGTGATTCCTGAGAGCAGGTTCGACGTCTTCACCGTGACTTATTCTTCCAGTCACGGCTACCATGCCCTGGACGCGCTGGCGGCAGCAGCGGTGAAGCTCGGCCTCGATCGCCCGACGGCCCTCACCGCCGCGGCGCACGCGCTCGCTGACGGAATTCTGACGTGGCGTGAATCGAATCTTTCACTCGAGGCGTTCCTCCACGAAGCAGCCACGCCCGGCGGCATCGCTGCCACCACTCTGGCTCGCATGGACGAATACGGATACAAGCGGGTGGTGGAACAAGGCTTAAGAGCGGGAATGGGCCGGGCAAGGAAGAACGCCCGGAGATGAGCCGGTAGATAAAATCGCTGCTCTCAACCTCGCGCAGTCGCGGAGCAAACGCGAAGAAAGTTGGGTCGTGTGCAGTTTGCGCACAAACAATCACACGCCTTGTCATTCCGAAGCCAGGTTTACCGGCGAGGAATCTGCTTGCTGCCGGCAGCAAAACAGCAGATGCCTCGCGCGACCACACCGCGCTTCGCCATGACAATCCCGATGGGGGTTTTCAAACTGCACCACTACCGAAAGTTGGCAAACACATGTTGAGCTTTCTGCAAGACGCTCTCATCCTCATTTTCGCTGCGGCCAGCTCATTACTGCTTGTGGCCGCGCTGAACTGGATCTGGCCGCGCGAAAAGCGCCGTGCACACAATGCCCTGATTGGATGGCAACTCGGCATTCTAGGCACGACCTACGCGGTGATTCTCGGCTTCATGCTCTATACCGTGTGGACGGCCTTCGGAGCCGCCGAGCTCAATGTAGATCTCGAGGCCAACGCCCTGAGGAATGTGTACCGTCTGGCTGAGGGTCTGCCCCAGCAGCAACGTGTGCAACTCGAAAGCGAGACTCGCCATTACGCCAGGGCGGTCATCGAACGAGACTGGCCGGACATGGCCCACGACCGGATACCCGAAGAAAGCCATGAAATCAACCAGGCGATGTGGAGGACGTTGATGTCAGTCAAGACCGCTTCGCCGGCTGAGTTCATCGCGGAGGATCATGCGCTCACGGAGCTGAGCGCGCTAACCGAGCATCGCCGCACTCGCTTGATCCAGAGCCGGCTCCGGCTCCCCGTCATCTTCTGGTGCGTCCTGCTCACGGGAGGAGTGGTAACTATCTTTTCGACTTCCCTGTTCGGCTCGGACAATGCGGCGCTTCACGCCATCCAGGTATTCTCCTTTACCCTGCTCATCACGCTTGCCCTGCTTGCCATCGGCGACGTGAATCTGCCGTTCCAGGGCTGGGTCCACATCAGTGACTTCGCTTTTGTACGGGCGCAGCAGAACATGCAGGATCACTAGTCGCGTTCCGGACCGGTGTCCCAGGCAAAGTGTCGGTACTCGCTTTCGAGGGTAGTAGTCATCTTTGTCGCGCTTCCGCTTCCGCGAGCCATCCCCGCCGCAATTTTTCGGACGGGATGCTGGACAGGTAGGGTTTGATATCGAGAATCGGTGTGCCATCCAGCATATCGACGCCCCGAACATGCAGCTCAACGCCTTCCCGGCCACGCAACTCGACGGTGGTCAGGCCAATCGGGTTCGGACGGCGCGGCGATCGGGTCGCAAACACGCCATGCGGCCGATTGTCGGAAGGCGGCGATCCTAGCAATTCAAACCCATGGGAGCGATCGAACTCCCAGATGACGATGAGATGCGAGAAGCCTTCGATGTCGCTGAGCCCCGGCTCAAACTCGGGCAGGATCTTGAGCACTCCATCGGCCTGGTGTTGAGCGCCCAGTCCCCTGGGAATCTCGCTCACGTTCTTGTAGGGGCTGGTCACAAATCCAATCGGTCGCGAGGTAAACATTTAAAACCATGCCTCCACTCCCCATACTAATCGACGGGAGGCCCAGGCTCCGTGTAAGGACTCACCCGGGTGGTGGTGCAGTTTGAAACCCCATCAAGGATTGTCATTCCGAAGCGCGGTATTGTCGCGCGAGGAATCTGCTGTTTTGCTGCCGGCAGCAAGCAGATTCCTCGCCGATAAACCTGGCTTCGGAATGACAAGAGATTGTTTTTGCGCTAACTGTACCACTACCCTAACCCGCGAAAGCTGCTCCTGCACGGGCTTTAAAGGCCGCACGCTAAACCGAACTCGGCGACATCAGTCTCTCCGCCAGCCGGTAAATCCTCACCGCGCGATACAAGGGAAACAGTGGCCCGGGCAAACGCACCGCCGACCATTCTCCGGCGCCCGGAGTGATTAACAGCCGCCACCAGAATGAAGCGCGATCTCGCCGGCGCTCTCGCAATTCCATCATCAGGCGAAAGTACGCCATCGATTCCGGATCGAACTCTTCTTCCGCCACGATCAGGCGCACAACGCGTTCGGCCAGAACTTCCGCCTCTGTGTCTCTCTCTATTTCGATACGGAGCTGCGCCGGCAACGCCGCTCCCAGCAGCTTCTGGGCCAGCCGGAAGGTTACGGTCACGATGCGCATGATCCCCAGCCTTTCGGCGTTGGCCTGTAGCGCCGCCCAATCGAGCCCCTGCGACCGGGCCAGTTGCACAATGTCGCACAGCCAGGAAACCTGCTTCCATGCATGCTTGGCGGCATGGACGCACAGCACCAGCATGAGGTCCTGGTCGCAGAGCGTGCGCAGCCGCTGGCCTTCAATCGTGACCACCGCCGCTCTCCGGAAGAATTCGTTGACGTCGAATCCAATGGAATAGAACCGCGGCAGAATCTGCCACTTGATTTCGAGCAGGTTGCGTCCCCGGGCGCCGTCGAAGGTGTATTCGTATCCGGACTTGAGGTAATCGCGCTCCGCTGCCTGCGCCAGCCGCAGGCCCGGTTCGTATCCCAACTCAGCCAGGGCCTTCTTGATTGCGGGCAGGTCATCGGACCGGACCAGCAGGTCGAGGTCGGAGAACTGGCGCAACGCCACGTTGCCATACAGCGTCTCCGCCAGCAGCGGGCCTTTGTACGGCAAAACATCCACACCGCGAGCCTGCAAATGGCGATGGATATTGAGCAACTCGAGCGTCAACCAGAGCGTGCGGTGGGCATTCGCTTTGTCACATTGACGAAGCGCTTCTAGGCCATGCCATGGGCCGGCGTCCATCTCGGCGGACAATCGCCGAAAAACCAGCGGCACCAGGCCATGGTGATGCGCCAACTGAACCAGCCGCTCCCAGTTGATGCCGTACCGGAGAATTTGCGGGACGTTCGCGGAAAGCCGCCCATCGGAATCGTCACCGCAACAAGCCAGAATCAAATCCAGTTCGGGGCTGAAGATGATGGCGTAGGGAACGATCGCTGAAGGCTGGCGGGATGGGGCAGATTGTGGCAATGGCAATTGGTCGTCGCCGACAGCTCTCGATCCTCGAACCGAAAAATTACGATGGCCAAACTATAATGCAAACCGCTCCTGCGCTGGTTTACTCGCTCTGTTCTCCTCGCCTCCTTTTTTGGCCGCATGAGTGGCCTCTGTTTATCAAGAGTGCCCGCCGGTCATATTCAGTGCGGATATTGGACAGGTATCCAGCCACGCAACAGCGTTTCCACATTATGTCTTTCGCCGGAGTGGGCAGTGGGTTATCGTAAATTCTGCAAATGAGCACAACTGTACACCGCCGGAAAGCCGCGCCGGTGTGACCTTTTGGCCGGTACGCTAACGTACAGATTCGTTACTCAATGGATTCTCAGGTCCGCGAAGAAAGCAGATGCAGGCTGGCGGCCGAGGCCTTGCGATCGTGGGGCACATTGAAAGTGCGCGCGCGCGGAGTCAGCATGCTTCCGACTCTGTGGCCCGGCGATGTTCTCACCATCCAGTCCGTCCGTCCGGAGCAAGTCGAGCCCGGCGAGATTGTGCTTTACATGCGCCAGGACCGTTTTTTCATTCACCGGATCGTAAGCCGGGACCTCACCCGCGATAAGGCGGTTCTGGTGACGCGAGGGGATTGCATCTGCGAGGATGATCCCCCGGTGGAGAGAAGTGAACTGTTGGGAAAAGTTATCGAGGTCCAACGCTCTGGCTCTACCTTCCGGCCGGCACGAAAGCTTTCAGCGTTTCGCCGGCTGCTGGCCTGGGGGTTGTGCCGCTGGAGCCTCTTCCGGCGGGTGGGATTGCGGCTCTGGAATCATCGCCATTCAAGTGATGGCGATGCCGAAGTTACGTTCGTAAGCGCAGCATAGGCCTGAACAGGAGGCACGGGCGATTCCCAACCCATGCCGCGGAGCTGCCCGAGAGTGCGTCCGAGCTACCAGATCACAGTCGAGATCGGTGGAATGCCGATCCTCCTGCACACACGGGACGACTCCTTCCGGCAATTGCTGGCGCGCCGCTACGCTGGTTTTGTCGATTCCAGCCGCGCCTCCCCGGTTTGAATTTGATATCGAACTGACCACGCCGTCGCGCAAGGCCCCCGATGAAGAGGTTAGAGTCGAAATACAGGACGGCACCTGGCGGCTGCGGCGGGGCGATTTTCGCGCCCACTGGGACCCGGGCGCCGGACGCGGCCGCATTCGCCAGTCCGCTAATCCTTATTCCATCGACTCGGTCCTGCGCATTGTGCACACTCTGATCCTGGCGCAGGAAGGCGGCTTTCTGCTGCATTCCGCCGGGGCCATCCGCAATGGACGCGCTTTCCTGTTCTCCGGAGTGTCGGGCGCCGGAAAAACCACCATTTCGCGGCTTGCGCCTCCGGACGTGACTCTGCTGACCGACGAAGTGTCTTACATCCGGCGCGTCGGCGCCGGCTATCGCGCCTGCGGGACACCTTTCGCCGGAGAACTGGCGCGGGTGGGAGAAAATTGCTCCGCTCCCATCGCGTCTTTGTTCTTCCTCAAGCAGGGTCCGGAAAACAAGATCGAAGCCATGGCCAAACCCGAGGCCATCCGCCGCCTGATGAGGAACATCCTATTTTTCGCTGAGGACATCGAACTGGTACAGAACGTCTTTCAGTCGGCCTGCGAGTTTGTGGAGCGCGTTCCGGTGCAGCGCCTGACCTTTACTCCCGATTCGCGAGTTTGGGATTTGATTGGTTGAAGCTTTAGATCCGAATCAGTGATGAGCGACAAGCATATGGAAAAGTACATCGCGAAGAGTTCGGCCATCGCCTCTCGCCTTCTGGGGGAAGAGATGATGATCATGTCTGCCGCCGATTCCACGTTCTTTACCCTGAATCCAGTGGCCACCGTGATCTGGCAGGCGGCGGATGGCCGCACTCCGCTGTCTGCGATCGTGGCCGCTCATGTCTGCGCCCAGTTCGATGTGGACCCCGAGACCGCGCAACGCGACGTGGAACGCTTCGTCGATCAACTCTCCAGCCACGGCATTCTCCAGGTCTCCGACTCTCCTTTCCCTGACTCCGCCGTCAGCCCCACGGAGGCGGCGTGAGCTTGATGCAGGAGATGAGCCAGCGGGCTCTCGACCTGGGCGTTCCCATGTCCGTCCATTTCGACATCACCTACCGCTGCAATGAGCGCTGCGTGCACTGCTACCTGGACCACGATGACCACGGCGAACTGACCACCGCCGAAATCAAACGCGTGCTCGAGGAACTGGCGGATGCCGGCACATTCTTTCTGACCTTCAGCGGCGGCGAAGTACTGATGCGGCGTGATTTCTTCGAACTCCTGGAATACGCGCGTCATCTGATGTTCAACGTAAGAATCAAGACCAATGCGGTGATGATTGGCCCTGAGGAAGCGCGGCGCATGGTGGAATTGGGCGTCGACCAGGTGCAGGTCAGCATCTATTCGCACCGCCCCGAGGTCCACGACGCGATTACCAAGCTTCCCGGTTCGCTCCGCCGCAGTGTGGAGGCCATCCGCTTTCTTACCCAGCTGGGACTTCGGGTGACTATCGCCAACGTTCTGATGACGTCCAATATGCGCGACCATGCAGGCGTGCAGGCGCTGGCCGGCGAGTTGGGAGTTCAGTACACTCTCGACCCGACCATCACGCCGAAAATGGATGGCGACACGTCGATCCTGAATCTGCGTATTCCCGGCTCGGAATTGAAAAGCGTATTTCGCAACGAAAGTCTGGTGGGAAACGTAGAAGAGTTCTGTGCCGCGCCACCCGCCCCGGACGAGGACGTGATGGAAGGCTACCCGTGCAGCGCGGGTCACACCCTGGCCTACATCTCTCCCTACGGAGACGTCTTCCCCTGTGTGCAGTTTCCGCTGCCCAGCGGCAACGTGCGGCGGCAAAAGTTTCTCGACATCTGGAACCACTCGTCCGAACTGAACGAAGTCCGTTCCATTCGCGCCAGGGATTTGCCGGTCTGCTCGACCTGCAGCCATGTCGGCACCTGCACCCGCTGCCCCGGCCTCGCTTATATGGAGGGAAGACATGCGCGGACCGTCGACCGCCGACTGCGAGAAGTCGTTCCAACGCACCGGAATCCGGTCCGCAAACATGCTTCGCCGGGAACAATCTGTTCCTTCGGCTCCACTGATTCACATTCAGCCACTGACGGCATGACCGCCGGCGACGAAGCTTGCAGCTGTGAGCTCTCAGCTGTCAGCTGTCAGCTCTCAGCTCTCAGTCAGCGAATCCAAGGCACTGGCGTCTACACATCCTTGGTACAGGGCCTTGGCGGCAGCCCAGACCTTGTCTTGAAGCCGCCAGTCAAAGTCTCGGGGCCAAGCTGCGAAGCAGCGCAAGATTGAAGCCCCGGGCGCAAGCCCGGGGTAAGCAGCGAAAACGACCAAGCCCCGCAGGGGCGAAAGAATCGCGTCTCCGCGGACGCGCAGGTGGAGTTACTTTAGTTTAGGCGACGGCCCACGACGCCGCGACCGAAGTTGCCAGATGAACGTAAACTCATTAGGAAGCTCTCGCTATGGACACCGAAAAATCACCTGAATCAGGAAGGCGCAGCACCCGCATCCGCGCCCAGATTCTGCTTCGCATCACCAGCCTGGACCCGGCGACCCCGTTCTCCGAAACCGGACACACTCTGGTGCTCAATACGCAAGGTTGCGGGGTGCGCCTTTCGTGCGCGCTGCAACCAGGAGTGGCGGTCTCACTGGACGACCTCCCGATCGGCAAAAGCGTGACCGCTCGCGTCGCCAACTGTGTGCCATTGGGCACCGGAGGCCAGTGGTGGATGGTCGGTATCGCGCTCGATGAACCCGGCAATGTCTGGGGCATTCATCCCGCTCCCGCAGACTGGGGATCGGAAGCCCCCCTAGCTTCCGACGCTGCGGCCGCTCCCTCTGCCAGCCCGGCCAAGAGTGGCGAATGGCCCTTCCACCAATTCTCCAGCCGCGGAGAATTCCATCCTGGCAAGAGATAAATAAGCTGAAATGCTCGTGTTGTCGCGGGCGACTCGCCCGCGAAGGCTGGTTCTGTCTCGCGCTCTTTGACTTGCCCGGTTTCTCCCACGTAAGATTCGCTCTCAGTGATCGGGCAGACGATTTCGCACTACCGCATTGTCGAGAAGCTGGGCGGCGGCGGCATGGGCGTGGTCTACAAGGCTGAAGACACGCGGCTTCACCGTTTTGTAGCCCTCAAGTTTCTGCCCCAGGAAGTCGCCCGCGACCCACAGGCGCTCGCCCGTTTCCAACGCGAAGCCCAGGCTGCATCCGCCCTGAATCATCCCAACATCTGCACCATTTACGACATTGGCGAGCAGGACGGCCAGGCTTTCATCGCCATGGAGTTCCTCGACGGGGTCACGCTGAAGCACCGCATCTCCGGCCAGCCCATGGACACCGAGACCCTGCTTTCGCTGGCCATCGAAGTCGCCGATGCGCTTGATGCCGCGCACACCGAAAAAATCGTGCACCGCGACATCAAGCCCGCGAACATTCTCATCACCAAACGCGGTCAAGCCAAAATTCTCGACTTCGGACTGGCCAAGTTAACCGGCGCACAGTCTCCCGCCGCCGAAGGCGCAACTGTCGAGGAGAACCTGACCAGTCCCGGAACGGCGGTGGGCACGGTGGCTTACATGTCACCCGAGCAGGCCCGCGGCGAAGGGCTCGATGCCCGCACCGACCTGTTCTCTTTCGGCGCCGTCCTTTATGAGATGGCCACAGGGCGCATGGCGTTCAGCGGCAACACTTCGGCGGTGATCTTCGATTCCATTCTGCGCGGCGCGCCTGCCTCGACGGCGCGTTTCAATCCGGACCTGCCTGCTGAACTGCAGCGCATCATCAGCAAGGCGCTCGAAAAAGATCGCGCGCTGCGCTACCAGGGCGCCGCGGAAATGCTGGCCGATCTCAAACGCTTGCGCCGGGATTCGAGCTCCGCGCGGGTCGAAATCGCAGCCGCGCAATCCCAATCCAAGAAGGGCAGGTCCCTGATCTGGGCCATCGGCGGCATGGTCGCGCTGGCGCTGCTGGCGGGTGGCGCGTTTCTCTTGGCGAAGCCGCGGCGGTCAGGATCAAATCTCGTCGGTTGCGGTCATGCCTTTCGTCAACGCCACCAACAATCCAGACTCCGAGTACTTGAGTGACGGCATCACCGAAAGCCTGATCAATAACCTCTCGCAACTGCCGAACCTGGTGGTGATGGCGCGGTCGTCGGTATTTCGCTACAAGGGACGCGATGTCGATCCCCAGACCGTGGCCAAAGAATTGAAGGTCCAGGCGATCGTTACCGGACGCATCGCGCAGCACGGCGATCAGCTCATCATAAGTTCCGAACTGATTGACGCCCGCACCAGCCGCAACCTCTGGGGTGACCAGTACGATCGCAAACTTTCCGACGCGCTTGCAGTGCAGCAGGAAATTACCAGCGCTATCTCCGCCAAGCTGCGCGAGCGTCTCTCCGGCGAGACCAAAGCGCAGGTGGCCAAGGGAGGCACCAGCGATCCCGAGGCCTACCAGGCCTATCTCAAAGGTCTTTATTATTGGGAGCGGCGAACCCCCGAGACTCTGGAAAAAGCGAGAGACTACTTCAACCAGGCGATTCAGAAGGACCCCGGCTACGCCATGGCTTACGTCGGGCTAGCCAACTATTACGTTGCTGCGCCGGACTACAGCCCCGATCCCGGAGAGCGAAGCCGCCCCCAAGGCAAAAGCGGCGGCGCAAAAGGCCCTGGAGATTGATCCTTCTTCGGCCGACGCTCACGCCGCCCTGGCTGGCTCGCTCTGGAGTTTGTTTAATTTCTCCGCGGCCGACGCTGAATTTCAGCGGGCCCTCGAATTAAACCCGAATCTCGCTAACGCCCATCACTGGTATGGGCTCTTTCTGTCCTGGGAGGCGCGTAATCCGGAAGCTATATCCCATCTGCGCCGCGCCGTCGAACTCGATCCCTTGAATCTGCAATACCAGTGCAACCTCGGCCAGGTCCTGGCCAACGCAGGGCAGACGGACGCTGCCCTGGAGCAATTGAAAAAGGCGCTGGAGATGGATCCAAACTTCACCTATGCCCACGTCGAGTTGCGCCAAATCTACCGGGATGCGGGCAAGTACGACCTGGCCATGGAAGAGTGGAAGAAATACGCCGCGCTCAACAATGATCCCGAGGAAGTGGCCATCGCCGGGGACTCGGCGAAAGTTTACGCCAGGTCTGGCGTCAAGGCCACTATCGCCCGGGAAATCGAGATGCGGAAGGAACTGGGAAAACGCCGCTACCAGGACCCAAGTGAAATTGCCTACCTCTATGCTCAACTTGGCGACAAAGAGCAAACCTTTGCCTGGCTGGACAAGGCACGAGCGGAAAAATCCGGAGGCCTCGAGCCCGTCAAAATCATCCGCGCACTGGATCAGTGGCACAACGATCCCCGCTACGTCGACCTGCTGAAGCAATTGGGCTTGCCCCAGTAAAGCTTCCCCGGCCTGCGGATGGATGAGAGGCGACTGCGATATATCGACTCTGCCGCGTCGGCAGAGCCGGACGTGCTTACTCCAGCCCGTGTCTACTTCCAAGGTCCCTACTAAACAAAATCCGGACTCCAGTCAAAAAGATGGCGGGAGGGCGGGATGGTCCGGTTAAACAATCCCTCCAATTGATTGGGATAAAAGCACTTTGTGGTTAATCCACAATTAAGGACGAGTTTGGTTGACCTGGTAAAATGCCTCCGCTATTTTTGCCAGGGGAACTGTCCCGCATGGAGTCTTCTCGTGAAAAATTGGAAGCGTTCTAACCTCTTCTTCGTTCTGTGGGCCGCTACGGCGGTCTGGGTCCTACCCTCAATTCTGGTGGCACAGCTTTCCGACCTCCCGCTCAAACCCGGCCTTTGGGAAACTCATGTACGGACGAAGGCCGGAGCCATGGATAACGAAGCGGTGGGCCGGTCTTGTTTCACCGCCGGGACGACCCTGGGAGACTACTTGACGGCCTCGAACAAGGCGGCCGCGGGCGTGCAATGCAAGGTCAGCAATAAGGTCCAATCTGCGCACGGGATCTCGTATGACACCGTATGCAACGGCCAGGGAACAAGCTCCAAGGGCCACATCGATTTCCAGTTGGCGGGCACGGAGAACTTCAGCGGAACCAGCCACACGGCAGTCACGCTTGGCGCTCAAGGGAAACCGGTCAACATGGAGATCGACAAGACGTTTAGCGCGAAATTCCTGGGGTCGAATTGCGGCGACGTAAAGCCGCTGGTCACCGCCAAGTAGCGCCTGCACCGAAAACTTCGTTGTCATCGCTCACGTACTGGAACCCGTCACCCCGAGGGTGCCTCTTGCGACTGTAATCCGTCCAACCTCTATGCGGCCTCGGAGCCACTATTGTGGGCCTGGGTCTTAGGAGTCAGGGTTCGGCTGACGCTCAGGACTTCATCAGCTTGGAAAAATAGCGGTTGTCGTAAAACATTGTGCTGTTATGCACGAACTCGAGGACCTTGTGCATCTTGTCCCGGTCTTCCCGATTCATGTCGTTGAACTGGATGGCGATGCCTGATCCGGGATCGATGCGCACCACGAAGCCCGCAGCTTGCAGCCTGCCGTCATCGATCGAGAAAATCACTTTCAATTTCGACCCGGCGGGCATGAGCGTGCTGGTTTCTACGTAACACCCGCCCAGACTGACATCGATCAGGTTGCCCAGGACCGGCACTTCGTCCTCCTGCGGCCGCAATTCGATGGTGACCCGGCACTTCATGCGGGGATACAAGCGGCGGTTCTTGCGCGAAGGCTGCTTCTGTTTCTCGATGTACATGCGGCGATCGGCTTCAGCCAGCAGCGCTTCCGCGTCTTTTCCATCTTCCGGATAAAGAGCCTGTCCCACGCTGAGCGAAAGGATGTCTTCACTACATACTTCCTGACCGGCGTGCCGCGCCAGTTCCCGCAGGCTCTCCGCCTTCTTGGCGGCCGCGTCGGCGGTCAGCCCGGGCGCCACCACCACAAACTCGTCTCCACCCATGCGGGCCACGTAGTCGTATTCGCGGCAGCTCTCTTTCAACGCCTGCGCGAACAGGCGGAGGACGCGATTGCCTTCCAGATGGCCGAAGCGGTCGTTGATCTGCTTGAAGCCGTCCATGTCGCTAACCATGACCACGAGCGATGTGGTGTCGCGCTTGCAGCGGGCCAGTTCGCGGTCCAGTTGCAGGAACAGCGACCGGGCATTGGGCAGGCCCGTAAGGTAGTCGGTGACTGCCGAAGTCTCGGCCTGCTCGTACTTCACGGCATTTTCGATGGCCAGCGCCATCTTCGAACTGATGGCCAGCAGGATGCGCAAGTGGTCGGAAGTGAAGGCATCGGTTTCCGCGTGATAAAGGGCAAGCACGCCCACCACGCCCGCCAATCCTTCGAGCGGAATCGCCAGCGCCGAACGCAGCGTGCTGAACTTGGTCGGATCGTTCAGGTACCCGGGCTCCACCGAGGGATTGCCATTGATGATGGGCTTCCGGTTCTGCGCCACCCAGCCCGAGAGGCCGCTGCCCCACGGAATGCGCAGCGACGAGAACAAGCGATGGTTGTCCCCGCTTACCAGCTCCGGAACTAGCTCCGCGTCCCGCTTTACGTAGATCGCAATCGCATCGTAGGGCACCAGTCTCCGGAGCTTCACCGAGAAAACCGACAGGGTCTCGCCCAGACTGAGTGAAGCGCCCAGGTCCTGGCTCAGTTCGAAAAGGGTCTGCGCTTCCTGCCGCGCCGCCGCGATCGATGACAAGAAAGTCGCTTCCTGCCCGGGGGCGTCCTTGACCGTAATGTCTTCGAAGCCGGCTGCCGGCGCCGCCCCGGCTTCCACTTTCATTTCGGTCGAGAGTGGCGTCACCGGGTTGCGTCCGTAAGTGGATTCCACCAGCTTCTCCAGCTGGCGATAGCGACTCTCCAGAACCCTGACCACTTTCGGATCGAACGATTTTCCCGACTCCGCCGACAGCCGCTTCATCACTTCTTCCAGGGGCAAGGCCCGCCGGTATTGCCGGTCAGAGGCCATGGCGTCGAGAAAATCCACGGAAGAAAGAATGCGTGCCCCGATCGGTATCTCTTCCCCCTTCAGTCCGTAGGGATAGCCCGATCCATCCCACTTCTCGTGATGCGCCCGGACAATCGGCACCACGGGATACGGAAAGCGGACCCGTTCCAGAATCTCCGCCCCGACCACCGGGTGAATCTTCATCTTTTCAAATTCTTCCGGAGTCAGGCGGCCGGGTTTCGAAATGATGTGCTCGGGCACGGCCAGTTTGCCGATGTCGTGCAGGAGCGCGGCCGCGTGCAGAGCTTCCATCTCACCCGCCGTCACGCCCAATTCCTTGGCTACTTCGATGGCATAAATTCGCACCCTTTGCAGGTGATCGTGCGTGGTGTGGTCTTTGGCCTCGATGGCAAGGGCCAGCGCCTCAATTGTGCGCAGGTGCAGAGTGGCCATCTCTTCCACATGGCGCTTCTCGTCTTCAAGCTTTCCCAGGTACAGCCGATAAGACCGGTAGATCAAGTAAATGATGGGCACGATAAGCAGCGAGGTTTCCCATCCGAACTCGCGGTTGAACCAGCCGATCATGCCGGCGAAGCCGGCGCCCACCAGGTAATAGGGAAACGACCAGAAATAGCATTCCACCCAGATGCGCCGGATTGACTTGCGCTCGGTGAGTGCGATCACGGCCGCGATCGACCCGGTGTTGGCGGCAAAATAGGTGACCGCCGCCAATCCCAGCAGCAAGGGATGACTCGTCACCTGCGCCCGGGATATCGCCAGATGGTAGACGTTGTAGGCGATGGCAATCGACATGGCGCTCGCCGACAGGTTGAACGTGACCTGAAGCGGACTGGGCCGGTCGCGGTAGAAACACTGCACCAGGATGGCCGCGGTGGCCAGAGCCAGCGTTTCCGCAAAACCCAACTCCAGTATTCCCAACAGGATGAACAGAAAGTTCACCGACATGGTGCCGGTGATCCCGGGCAACCGGACCTTCAGCCGGGCGGCCAGAATCGCGATCAGCAAATAACAGATAAACTGCGCGATATTCTTGCTGGTCGGCCGCACGGCCCCGTACAGGAGCACACACGTCCCCGCTACGACCACCAGGCTTATGAAGACCTTGGCGCCGAAGCTCAGTTCTCTCCACGACTGAGAGCCGCTACCCACGTCCCTCCGTTATGATTCCTGTGCGCATTTTGAGTGGGAATCTGCATTCATTGATATCAATTAAAGTGTTCTAATACAACAACTTGCGCAGAATTTGCCCAAACTTTCGTAACCAAAGCTGCCTTACCCTAGGCCCTGTACCTCGATCGGACCGATAAAAGTCGCCCTTTCAGCTAGTTGTGCGGAAGCGTCACAGACCACGTGGCGGACAGCCGCCATCGGCTGTCCCCACGTGGTTCTTGCCGCTGCGGAATTCAGGACGGGCCTGTCCATCAGGCGACGGCGTCGGAAATTTACGGATTGCCGGATTGTCAATTTTCACTTCGGGCGGTAAAAGCTCAACACTGCGTCCCCCTGCTCCAGTTTGCGAAAACGCTGCAGGTGAGAAAAGCCATCGCCGGGATCGAATCTCTTGTCATGCTCGGCCACGACTACGGCATCCGGCGCAAGCAGTCGAGACTGCGAGAGCAACTGAAGGACCTGTGGGTAGACCTTCTCCATGCGGTAGGGAGGGTCGAGAAAGATGAAGTGGGCAGTGACGTTCTGTGCTTCGAGGTTGCGCAGGGCGCGGATGACGTCTTGATTCACCACCTCAAAGCCCGCATCCACTCCCAGTGAGTCGAGATTGCGCCGGATCAGAGTAGCGGCCGCGGTTGAGGATTCCACGAAATAAACCTTGTCGGCTCCTCGGCTCAGAGCTTCGATCCCGACCGCGCCCGTACCGGCGCATAAGTCGAGCCAGACTTTCCCCTCAAAGACTTCCGGGTTTCCGGCGCCCAGGACATTGAAAAGGGTTTCTCGCAACCGGTCGGCGGTGGGCCGCAAGTCCATGCCGCGCAGCGAGCGCAAGGGGCGGCTGCGAAATTTCCCGGCAATCACTCTCACGGTGCCGCCCCGCGTGGCCCCGCCTTGTCCGGCCTGCCGCAGACCGGCCGATTACCTTGGATTTGATGAAATCGCAACTCCTGGCTCCTATCCGTTGTCTAAACTATATAGAATGATTGCAGCGGAAAAACCCGCAGGGCTCCCATGAGAAGCTGGTCCATTTCGGTAGGCCGCGTTTTCGGCGTTGACCTTCGCATCCACTGGACGTTTTTCCTGCTGCCGCTTTTTGTCTGGTACACCGATTACGCTTCCCATCGGACGGGCAACGACGGCCGAGGCCTCGCCCTGGTGGGCATTATCTTCGCCGGCGTGCTGGTTCACGAGTTCGGCCATGCCCTGATGGCCCGGCGTTCTGGCATTCGGGCCAAGTCCATCATCCTGCTTCCAATCGGCGGGGTGACGCAACTCGACGAAAGCCAGACCGCGGCCGAGGCAACCCTTCCCGCCTGGAAGCGGGACATCCGTATCGCGCTGGCTGGCCCATTGGCCAACCTGCTGCTGGCTGCGGTCTCTGGCCTGATCGTTTGGGCGGTGGTTCCCCACGCCGATCTGTGGACCTGGCCCTTCATGCGCTCCGGCAATCTTCCTCGAAGCCTGGTGTGGGTCAACCTTTATCTCGCGGGATTCAACTTGCTTCCGGCTTATCCCATGGATGGCGGGCGGGTGTTGCGCGCGCTCTTCAGCCGCCACATGGATCCGGTGCAGGCTACGCGCCGCGCGGTGTCGATCGGCCAGGCTTTCGCCACCATGTTCATCCTGGGCGGCATGCTACTGCCCAACTACTGGCTGACCCTGGTGGGATTGTTCCTGTTCATCGCGTCCCAGATGGAAGAGCGCTCGGCGGTCTTTCAGTCGGTGCTTGAAAAGGTGCACCTGGAAGACATCATGCTCACCGATTTTGCCACGCTTTCCCCGGCCGACACGCTCGAAGACGCGCTCGAAAAAGCTGTGCACTGTCTGCAGGATGATTTCCCCGTGATCCGCGGCAGCGACATGGTGGGAGTGATTTCGAAACAGAAAATCCTGGAAGCGCTGCGCGCCGAAGGCAATGGCTACGTGCAGGCGGTGATGAACCGTATCTTTGACGTGGCTCAAAAGGGCGAATCCCTGGCCTCTGCCTTCCGCAAGCTCACCACCAAAAACCTCAGCATCATCCCAGTGGTGGAAGACCAGCGCCTGGTAGGCATTGTCACTCTGCAAAACCTGATGCACTCCATGGCGCTGCTGGCGGAAAGCCGAAAGCTCCGCAAGCAGGCGTTGAATTCCTAAATTCGGCCACGGATTTTCGCGGATTCACACGGATAGGGCAAATGAAAATAAAAAGATTTTGATCCGTGGAATCCGGGAAAATCCGTGGCCGGTCTTGCTGCTAGAACTTCACCACGATCCCTACCGACGGCTCCGCCATGTGTCCTCTGGCCCCGGTAAACAGGTTCTGCACATTGAAAGAGGGAGCCTTGTAGACCAGTCCCCGGTACTGTAATCGGATAGCCAGATGATTGGTAAAGGAAGCCCTGCGAACCAGGGGAACGATCGAGAAGATTCGCCAGTCGAATCCTCCACCGTACAAAAAGGCTGGCCTGGTTTGGCGGGTCGACGGAATAGTGGTTTGTACATCGTTGATAGTGCTGGATCCATAGCCGGGATAAAAGACCAGAGCGCCCGCGCCCGCAAAAACGAACGGCTCGATCTTTGCGCTCTGGTGGAAACTGAAAACGTAAGCCCCGGAGTATTCTGCCACGGTGCCCTGAATGCGATAGGTCAGCGGCGCCGCAAAGTAAATCTGCGAGTTCATCGTGTGCGAATAGTTAATTTCCACCGAACTGTGTTCCGAAAACCGGTACCGGCCGGTGACCAGGACCGCGCCGGAGTCGGTCGGAGTGACCACCGTGCCGTTGCCTGTCGACTGCTTGTTCAACACCCCTGCCCCGCCCAGGCTGATGTCGTAGGTATTGTCCTGCGCCCATCCGACGATGGATGCGAGCAGAAAGAATGCTGCTATTGCGATGCCAGATCTTCTTAACATCAATTGTCCTCGCGCGCTTCCTGACAACAGTTCAGTTGTTGGAACCAGCCGCAGCTTCCAGGGATGTACTGGTCAAGGCTTAATTTTCCCCACAGACCTGTCATCCTGAGCGGAGTATCTGCTTCGCGAAGCGAAGCAGATACTCAGTCGAAGGACCCCTACCCGCCCCACATGCCTCGCTGCTCTCGCCGCAGAATCTCACGGAGCCCTCACTTTGGCCTCAGATCAAGATGACAGGGCCCTTCGACTTCGCTCAGGATGACACTCCTAGTTTTTCGGAACCTCCAAAGTCGGCGCCTTAACAAAGAACGGCGTCTTTTCCCAAGCCATCAGAACAGGCGAATCGCTTTTGCCTGTTCGACGGCCGGCACCTTTCTCAGTTCAGCCAGGACCTCCTGCGGCACTTTTCCGTCCACGTGCACGACTGCGATCGCCTGCCTGGGAATGCCCGGCTTGGTGTTTCCCGAGCGGCGTCCGAGCGAAAAGTTCGCGATATTGATCTTGTGCTTGCCCAGAATTGTCCCCACCTTGCCGATCACCCCGGGGACGTCGCGGTTGCGCATGTAAATGAGATCGCGCTCGAGCGGCGCTTCGACATCAATGCCGTCCACATGCAGCAGGCGCGGCGTATCTTTGTGCAGCACCGCGCCCTTGACCAGATGCTCGCCCGTGGACGTCTTGAGCAACACCGAGAGCACGCTGCCCGAGCCGCCGCCCGAGCTGTGCGGCTTGCGCGACTCGTGGATGCGCAGCCCCCGGGAGGAGGCGATGGCTTCCGCGTTCACCAGGTTTGCCTTCTCTTCGAGCGCTTCATTGAGGATGCCTTTGACCGCGGCATTGCGGATCAGGTCGGTCTTCGATTCCGCGATGTGCCCGGTGTAGCGCAGCGAAATTTCTTCCAGCGTCCCCTCGCTCACCTGCGCCAGGAACGAGCCCAGCCGTTCCGCCAGCACAACATAAGGCTGCAGTTGCAGATATTCGTCGTGCGAAACCGACGGCACATTCACCGCATTCTGAATCACCCCGTGCTTCAGATACTCCTTCACCTGCATCGCGATCTGGTAGCCGACCGCCTCCTGCGCCTCATTGGTCGAGCCCGCGATGTGCGGCGTGAGGATGATGTTCTCGACCGCGGTCAAAGGCGAGTTTCTCAAGGGTTCATCGGTGAAGACATCCAGCGCGGCCCCGGCGACCAAACCCTGCTTGACCGCCTGCGCCAGAGCGGCTTCATCCACCAGTTCGCCGCGGGCGCAATTGACTAGCCTCACCCCACGCTTCATTCTCTTGACCGAATCCGCGTTGATCATTCCCGCGGTCTGCGGGGTGAGACCTACATGCAGAGTCAGGTAGTCGGCGGCGGCATAGACTTCTTCCAACTTGGCCAGTCGAATGCCCTGCTCTTTAGCCACCGCAGCCGATACAAAAGGATCGTGCGCGACAATTTCCATCCCGAAAGCCCGCGCCCGCCGCGCCACTTCCATGCCGATTCTTCCCAGGCCCACGATGCCCAGGGTCTTGCCGCGCAGTTCCGTGCCTTGCAGGGATTTCTTCTCCCACTTTCCGGCATGCATCAATTCGTTGGCGCGGCTGATGTGACGGGCCATGGCCAGCATGAGCGCCAACGCGTGCTCCGCCACGGCGATGGCATTGGCGCCGGGTGTGTTCATCACCGCAATGCCCTTGCGGGTGGCGGCATCCAGGTCAATGTTGTCCACGCCCACGCCGGCGCGCCCGATCACGCGGAGCTTGCGGGCATGTTCCAACAGGTCGGCGTCCACCTGCACCGCGGAGCGAACGATAAGCGCGTCGGCGGTCTGCAGATGCGCCGCCAGCTTGCCCTCCACCTGGTCGGGCGTAACGATGGTCCAGCGCGGCTCGCGCAACAGGTCGATGGCCGAGGCTGAAATTTTTTCTGCCACTACAACTTTCATAGTCAGGGATCCACTCTCCAAAAAATTGAGATGCTTCCTGCAGTCGCGCTGCTCCTGCGTCGTCGTGCTGAACTACTTTTCCCGGAAAATAGCAGGTCGCCGACACCCTAGCCGCTTCGCACGCTGTTGACAGTGCTTGAGCGAATTTCGCTGGAGGTGAATTTTACCGGTAGATCATCAGGCGCCAACCGGCTGGCGTTTTTCCGCGACGCTTCGGGCGTACACTTCCTGCGCCGCCCGCACCGCCGCTCCATACTCCACCGGCTTCCCAGTCACGCTGGCGAGCACATGCTCGAGCGCAGCCAGAATTCCGATGGTGTCGAGATAGTCGTAGTAGCCGATGTGCGCAATGCGGAAGAGTTTCCCTTTCATCTCGCCCTGGCCATTGGCCACCACGGCCGCAAACGATTCGCGGAACTCTTTGACGATCGCGCTCGAATCCGTTCCCGGCGGCGACGAAATGGCGGTAAGCGCCGCTGCCGGCGCGGCAGCCGCGAACAGTTTCAGGCCCAGCGCCTGCGCCCCGGCGCGGGTCATTTCCGCCGCCAGTTCGGCATTGTTGACCAGGGCCTCGCGTCCCGCCACCAGGTCGCCGTTGCCCATCTGCCGGATGAAATCGAGCGCCGCCCCCAAGGCCGCGAAAAGCGACGTCGCGGGCGTGTACGCCGACTCTCCCTTGGCGGCAGCCTTCCGCTCTTTCCGGAAGTCGAAGTAGTAGCGCGGAGACTTGGCCGTTTCCATCCGCTTCCATGCCCGCTCGCTGACGGAGCAATAGGCCAGCCCCGGCGGGATCATCAAGGCTTTTTGCGAACCCCCGATGATGATGTCGATGCCCCATCCATCCACGTCGAAATGAGTCGTGCCCAGCCCGGTGATGGCGTCCACCACCAGCAAGGTGTCGTCGCCCTGGGCGCGGACCAGTTTCGCGATGCCCTTCACGTCGTGCCGGGCGCCGGTGGAACTCTCCGTCGCCTGCACGTAAACCACGCGCACATCGGGAGTCAGTTTTTGCCGGATGTCATCCAGCGCAAGCGTTTCGCCGTAGGGCGCGCTGAGCACGTCGACGGCGCAGCCAAAAGCTTTGGCCAGGTCGCGCCAGCGTTCGCCAAACTTGCCCGCGGTCAGCACCAGCACCTTGTCGCCGGGAGAGGTCAGGTTCGAGACCGAGCCTTCCATTACGCCCGTCCCGGAGGAAGCCACGATCAGCACGTCGTTCCGGGTACCGATGAAGTCTTTCATGTCCGCCAGCACGCGCGTGTACAGAGCGCGGAAGTCAGCCGTGCGATGGTGCATGGCAAACGACGCCATGGCAGTCTGGGCCGCAGGAAGTATAGGAGTTGGACCAGGAGTAAAAAGACGGTTCTTGCGCAGCATTTACGAAGGAGTCCTTTGGTTAGAAATGTCGTTATAGTTTACCGGAATCAGGGAGTCTGCACCACGGCGGGCGCCGTGGGTTTCCTTCGTGGACCTTCGTGTCCTTTGTGGTTATTGGTTTTGGTCTCCCGGCCAAACGCTATAATCCCCCCATGAGCCTCAGCGAACAAATCCAGAAAGACATCACCGCCGCCATGAAGGCGCGCGACGAGCACCGCCTGTCCACCCTGCGCATGGTCAAGACCGCGCTCAAGAACCGCGAGATCGAGAAGATGGCGCCGCTCGACGACAAGGAATCGCAGCAAGTCCTCACCACGCTGATCAAGCAGCGCAAGGATTCCGTCGAGCAGTTCACCAAGGGCGGCCGCCAGGAAATGGCCGACAAGGAAGCCGCCGAAATCGTACTGATCGAAGCCTACATGCCCAAGGCCGCCGGCGAAGACCAGATCGTGGCCGGGGTGCGAGCGGTGATCGCAGAAATGGGCGCGCCGACCATGAAAGAAATGGGCACAGTGATGAAGAACGTGATGGCGCGATTCTCCGGCGCCGGAATCCGCGTGGACGGGAAAGTGGTCAGCGACGCGGTGAAGCGGGAATTGGCCGGAAAGTAGGGATCACCACAGACCACGTGAGGGCGGACGCCTTCGTCCGCCCGGTCGAGCGCAGCTCGACCGTAACTTCGCCAATTCCAGTACAGACGTAAGATGAATAAACCCAGCCGAGCTTCGCTCGGCCGCCCGGACGGCACGTCCGGGCCTACGTGGTTCACGGTGGGACCTGTTTACTTGCTGCGCTGCAACTCCCGATAGGCTTCGCTCTTCGACACTCCCATCTCTTTGGCAATTCTCTTGAGTGCCCCCTTCTCGTCCAGCTTCTCTTTCGCCATGATCTGCTCGAGCCGCTGTCGCACGCTTAGACCGGACGCAACCTGCGGCTGGCCTTCTTCCGCCTTGCCGATCAGCAGCGTGATCTCCCCCTTGACGTCGCCTCTGGCCTTCAATATTTCCAGAACTTCACCGGCCCGGCCGCGCAGAAACTCTTCGTGAATCTTGGTGACCTCGCGCGCGATCACCAGCTGCCGCCCTTTTCCCATGACCTCGACAACATCTTCCACCGCTTCTTTCGCCCGATGCGGCGCTTCGTAAAAAACCTGGGTCCGCGGCGAGGCCTTAATGCTTTCCAGCATCTGCCGCCGTTGCCCGCTTTTCGAAGGAAGGAAGCCGCTGAAGCGAAACGAGTCTGTGGGCAGGCCGCTGGCCACCAGTGCCGCCAGAAACGCCGACGCCCCCGGAATCGGCACCACCGGGATATGGTGTCGAATCGCCAGCGAGATCAGGCGGAAGCCGGGGTCGGAAATTCCTGGCATGCCGGCGTCGGTCACCAGGGCCACGCGCGCCCCGCCCTCGAGATCGAGCACCAGTTCGGGGGCGCGGGTCAGTTCGTTGTGTTCGTGATAGCTGACCGTGCGGGTCGAAATGCCGTAGTGGTTCAGCAGCTTTTGCGTCTGCCGCGTATCTTCGCAGGCAATCTGGTCAGCTTCCTTGAGCACGCGCACCGCCCGCAGCGTGATGTCTTCCAGGTTGCCGATGGGGGTGCCCACCAGGTAAAGTCCCGGCGTCAGAGGGCCTTTCGGGTTCGCATCTACGTCTTTACCCGCCAGCATGAAGGCGAGTCTAACATCGGTGACAAGGCCCGGGTTCGGTGAGTGGGATGTTGTGCATACGGCCACCGGTTCATTGACGAGGCTGGGCGCAAACCCTAGAATCAAGAAGACAGCTCTCAGTTGTTAGATCTCAGTTTTCAGTTCGAATCCGGAAGCTGACAGCTGAAAGCTTGCTTGCAGGAGCGCCTCAGGAAGTCCATGCCACTTTACGAATACGAGTGCAAGAAGTGCCATCACCGCTTTGAGCGCATCCAGAAATTTTCCGATCCTCACGTAAAAAAATGCCCCAAGTGCGGCGGCCCGATTGAACAGGTGATTTCCGCCCCGGCCGTCCAGTTCAAGGGCTCGGGATGGTACGTCACCGACTACGCCAAGAAGTCTTCGACCGGCTCGGCATCATCTTCTTCGAACGGCGACTCCGCCTCCAGCAAAGACTCCAAGTCCAAGACGGACGACTCGTCGAAAGCCGAGAGCTCCGCCAAATCCGATAATTCGAAGTCCGAAGGCTCGAAGAAATCCGAAGCTTCGTCCAAGAAGAAGTAATGTAGGCGCGAGCGCCCCGCTCGTGCTCCCTCTAAACCACTCTATGTTTGGGCGTCGAACTCCGCCATGAATCGTTTCCAGAGGGCCAGCATCTAAATAGTCGTTATAACGAGGATTCCCTTATGATCACAATCCGGCGTAGTGCAGAGCGCGGCGGAGGCGACTTCGGCTGGCTCAATACTCATCACACTTTTTCCTTCGATCAGTACCACGACCCCCGCTTCATGGGATTCCGTTCCCTGCGCGTAATCAATGAAGACTGGGTGCAGGGCGGCCACGGTTTCCCCATGCATCCGCACCGCGACATGGAGATCATTACTTACGTCCTGGATGGCGCTCTCGAGCACCAGGACAGCATGGGCAACGGTTCCATCATTCGCCCCGGCGATGGACAACGCATGAGCGCAGGCACGGGAGTGCGCCACAGCGAAGCCAACGCTTCGAAAACCGATCCGGCTCACCTGCTGCAAATATGGATTCTGCCCGACCGCCGAGGCCACGAGCCGGGCTACGAGCAGAAGGCTTTCCCCGAGGCCGAAAAGCACGGCAAGCTGCGTCTGATTGCCAGCCCCGACGGCCAAGACGGCTCGGTGACCATCCACCAGGACGCAAAGCTGTATGCCTCCCTGCTTAAGCACGGAGAGGAAGTGAAGCACAATCTGGGCAAGGGCCGGCACGCATGGCTGCAGGTCGCCAAAGGCGCGGTAGAACTGAACGGTCAAAGCCTGGACCAGGGTGACGGCGCGGCCGTAAGCGAAGAAAAGAAGTTAGTAGTGAAAGGCACCACCGACGCCGAAGTCCTGCTCTTCGACCTGGCATAAGCCGTGTGTCTGTGTCTGTGTGGGGCGGGCGCCCTCGCCCGCGCTTTTGCACTTGATTTTGACTTTAGGATGACTGCCGGCAGCAAACCGCTGATCACCATTCCCCAGATTCAACATCAAAAACGGCGGGCGAGGGCGCCAGCCCGACGCAATCACGGCGGTTGTTGCCCTTGGAGTGCTTCTGTGCTAACTTCGCCGATCAATTATCCCGATGCGCTTCCTCTTTAACCACGGAAAGTCATCGGCGCCTCAAGAGCCGGTCCAGGCCGAGGTTCCGGAACTGCACTCCGCTCAACTGGCTGCCGCCTATTACGGCGAACGCCAGGGCGGCGACCTCCACGACTTCGTGCGGGTCACACCCAACCGGGTGCTCTTCGGCTTGCTCGACATGGCGGGACGCCTGGAAGAAAACAGTGCGGTAGTTTCGGCCGCCCAACAGACTTTCCGCACCCGTTCGCCGGAACTGTTCTCCGCCGATGACGTCAACGAGGCCGACGCCATGGCCGAACTCTGCCTCGAACTGAACCGCGCCATCATGGCAGCCGAAGGCGGTATCCGCTCCTGCCCGGCCTTTGCCGGTTGCTACAACGAAGATCTGGGCACCATCTGTTACTTCAACGCCGGCCACACTCCCGGACTGCTCCGCGACCTGACCGGTATCACCGAGCTCGCGGCCACCGGCCTGCCCCTGGGACTTTTTTCCCACGCCACCTGCGAGGCTCCGCTGGTTGCGTTGCCTCCGGGAGCCGCTCTTCTGCTGGTTTCCCGAGGCCTGCTCGAAGGCCGGCGCAAGCGCGAAGAATTCGGATTGGAACGCGTAAAGACCGGCCTGCAGCAGGCTGCCAGTGAATCGGCCAAAGAACTTTGCGCCACCATGATCGATGACGTTCAGCAGTTCATGCGCAAGCCCCCCGTCCACAATGACGTGACGGCATTAGCGCTAGTCCGCGCCGCCAAAACTTAGTGTAGGCGCGAGCGCCCCGCTCGTGCAGGGACCAGGTTCCCGCCTATCTCTTCTTCCTCCGCACCGCCGGCGCCGGCATCGGAGTCTCTGGCGCCAACTCATCCGCGGTCACGAAATTTGGCTCGATGTCGGTCGGAATTCCTTGCAGGCGGTCGAGCGACTTCTGCACCGCCGGACGCACCACTCCCATCTCGTCTTGCAACTTCTTCGCGCCGGCATAGTCGCCCTGGGCTTCGAGGGTCAGCAGATCGTGGTCCAGGTCGCGCACTCCCTGTTTGAATTTTTCCAGGTCCAGGGCAAAACTCCGGTCGGAGCGCTGGCTGAATGCCCCCCTGTCCATGAGGTAGTTGAACTGGATGGCCATGCCTTTGCCGTGAGCGTCGTTCAACCCGAAGCGCAGGGTGCGAAACATGGACGCCAGGTAGGTGGTGTAGAGCTGCCTTTGCGCTGCGTCGTCTGAGGGCAGGACGCTCGTCAGCTTCATTTCCTGGGCGTGGTCCATCATGTACTGCAGCGCGAAAAGGCCGGTGACATCGGCTTTGGCTTCCTCAATGGCGCTGTAAAGTTCTTTCAGTTCGGCGCGCGGAGTTGTGTCGCGCCCATCCACCTTGATCTGGTGCGGCCCCAGACCATGCATCAGTTCGTGGGCCACGATGTGGGTAAAGAATGATTCGAAGTTCACGTCCCGGGCCGCGCCCGGCAACATTCGGCGCGCAATCGGAATCAACACGCTGCGAAACTTTGCCTCCTGCACATTCTTCAGCATCACCCGCTTGCTGCCCTTTTGATTGACCACACGCTCGTCATTGGGCAGATTGTAGGCCGCGGTTGCCACTCCCTTGTTGGCGTCGCCCGAACAGAGAATCTCGTCGACCACGCGGATGGGCGCCGCCGCCCCCAACTTCGGGTTGCGATACTGGGGATCAATGGGCAGATTGTCCTCGATCTCCTGCAGATGCGCGCTGAGCGCGGAAAACTTTGTGCTCGCCTCATCGTCCCGCAGGTTCAGGAAGGTTTCGAAGGCCGCTTTGTAACCAAAAATCTCGTCATCGTAGGTCTCGTAGGGACCGATGGTGATATCGATGGGCGCATCCAGATCCATCCAGGCCAGGTCGCTGGCATAGTAATCGTTGGAGAGAAACGCGTCCGCCCGCAGGTTGAGAAACTTTTTCAGTGAATCGTTGTCGGTAAGATCGGCGGCTTCCTGCAGCAGGCCCGCGGCACGGGTCAGGTCAGCCTTGTACTCCTCGCTGTAAGGGATGGCCTCCAGGGTTTTTGCGCCGGCGTCGGTCGGGCGGCGAATTACGGTGAAAAAGCCCTTGGCCTGCTCCTGCTCATCTTTGGATAACTTCCCAACCCAGCTTTCAAACTCTCCCCTCGTCATGTCCTCGGGATAGTAGTTCGCGCCCTTAAGCTTCTCCGCGGGGACGCCGGGGAGAAAGGCCTTGAAGCTGTCCAAGGTTGACCACGGTCCCTTGTTGATCCAAAAATATCGCAGCCGGGCCTTGCCCAGGGGCGTCGGGTCCTTTTGCAGACGTGAGTAAAGGGCAAGGTTGCCGCTCCAGTACTGGGACATGAAGATATTGTCCATGATCCGCCCGGCCTCGATCAGCTTGACCAGCGCCTGGCGATCTCCGCTGGAAAGCTTCGAGGTATCCACTCTTAGAATCGTGGGCGCGAAGCGCGCCGTCATCTGCTGCAACTGGGCAAGCCCGGGCGCCGGGGAGCTGGCCTTCGGCGACCTGGTCTTCTGGGCCTTAGCGGGCATAGTGGCAACGCCAAACAGAATGATGAGCGCAGAATAAGCGAGAAGCTTCATCCTCGTCTCCTTACGGTTATAAACAACGACGATCCAGGAAGGCACAAAACCATTTATCATAACAGCAGGTAGTGGCTCAATTTGAACAAATCCTCCACTACCGGCGTCATCCTGGACGACTTCAGTCGTGAAGGATCTCGCGCGCACTGTACCATCGGCCGCCAGCGTGTATATCCGCTTCGCGCCAGATCCTTCGCAAGCTCAGGATGACCCTGATGTAAGAGCAGAGAGAGACTTCAAACTGAGCCGCCACCTAACAGCCGGACAAGTGGCCGCAGACCTGCCTCCAGAGGTACAATTTACCCAGGCTGTCAGGCCTTGACTTGAAGCTGTGGCCGAATCGATTCCTATGCGAAGACTACTCCCCTGGTTGCTGCTGGTTTGTCTTGCCGCCCTGCCTCCGCTTTTGCCCGCCGACACGGTGGTCGAGGAAATTATAGCCCGCATTAATAATCAGATTGTTACGCGCGCCGAATATCTGCGCAGCAAGGAACAGCTGCGACAGGAGGCCCAGCAGCAGGACCCGGGCAGTGCCGAAAAAGTCATCGAGGAGAGGGACAAAGACGTCCTGCGCGACTTGATCGACCAGCAGTTGCTGCTCGACAAGGGCAAGGACCTGGGCATTACCGCCGATACCGAGTTGATCAAGCGGCTCGATGAAATGCGCAAGGACATGCACATGGACTCGATGGAAGACCTGGAGAAGGCCGCCACCAGCCAGGGCATTTCTTACGAGGATTTTAAGCAGAACCTCAAAAATCAGATCATTACCCAGCAAGTGATCTCGCGGGAAGTCGGCTCCCGCATGAACGTCAGCAAGGAGGAATTGCAGCAGTTCTACGACGAGCACAAGAGCCAGATGGAGCGACCGGAACAGATCCGGCTGAGTGAACTGCTGATTTCGGAAAAGAAGGACAAGAGCCCTCCCGCCGATGAAACGCAGGAACTGGCGGCGGCGCAAGCCAAGGCGGACGACCTGCTAGCCCAGATTCGCAAGGGAGCTGCCTTCGACGAAATCGCAAAAAAGAACTCGGAGGGACCCACCGCCGCTCAGGGCGGCGATCTGGGATACTTCAAACGCGGCACGCTGGCCAAGGAACTTGAGGACAAAACCTTCGCCATGAAACCCGGCGAGGTTTCCGACGTCATCCGCACCAAACAGGGGTTTGTCATCCTCAAAGTCACCGAACACCAGCAGGCCGGCGTACCCCCGCTCAGTGAAATCGAGCCCAAGGTCCAGGACGCGATCTACATGCAGAAGCTCCAGCCCGCGTTGCGCGCATACCTGCTCAAGCTGCGCGAGGACGCTTACATCGATATCAAGCCCGGTTACGTGGATACCGGCGCCAGCCCCAACGAGACCAAACCGGTTGAGACGACTGCCAAGGACGCCGGCGCCAAGGAACTGAAGAAAAAGAAGAAAAAGCTGGGCATCATTTAATTTAAGTTGCTTTTGATTGCAACCGGAATCCGAGTCGGGCCCTGGGAAGCGAAAGACAGGCAATCAGTCATGAAGGAATTTTTCGTTTCCGACTGCGTCCAGTACGAGAACAAGATCGTCACTTCCACCTTCGTGGTGGTTTCCCGCCAGGTCAAACCCAAGAAAAGCGGCGAGCCTTACCTTGCCTTGACCCTGGGTGATCGCAGTGGCCACATCGAGGCCAAGATGTGGGACAACGTCGAGGATGCCATCGACGGCTGCAACCAGGATGACTTCATCAAGGTCAAGGGCCTCATCAACAAGTACAAGAACCGCTTCCAGCTCACCATCCACAAACTGCGCCGCATGGGGGAATCCGAAGTCGACTTCGCCGATTACCTCCCCAAAACGACCCGGGACATCGGCGAGCTGTGGCATACGCTGGCGGGCTACGTCGCAAGCTTCAAGGATCCCCATCTCAAAGCCCTGGTCGAGGCCTTCATGGCCGACCCGGAAATCGCGGAAGCCTATCGCAACGCTCCCGCCGCCAAGACTTTGCATCACGCTTTCATCGGCGGCCTGCTCGAGCATGTGGTCTCGCTGTTCAATTCCTGCGACCTCATGTGCCGCAACTATCCCCAGATCAATCGCGACCTGCTGCTCACCGGCGCGTTCTTTCACGATATCGGCAAGATCCACGAGCTCACTTACAACCGCTCGTTTTCCTACACCACGCGCGGCCAGCTGCTGGGCCACATGATCATCGAACTGGAAATGCTCCAGGCCAAGCTGCGGCAGATACCCGATTTCCCGGAGTCGCTGAAGACGCTGGTGGAGCACCTCATTATCAGCCACCACGGCCAGTACGATTTCGGCTCGCCCAAACTGCCCATGTTCCCGGAAGCGCTCATGCTGCATTATCTTGACGATCTGGATTCGAAGATGGAAGCCATGCGGGCGCAGTTTGAGCGCGGAGGCGAATCGGAAGGCGCCTGGACCGGCTACAATCCATCGCTGGGCCGGCCGGTGCTGAACACGGCGAAGTTTCTGGCGACGAAAACTGTGGAGGAAGAGGAACCGATCGCCTCCGACCCGCCGGCCCCTGATTCCGGCAAAAGCGCCGAATTGGACGGCGCGCCCCTCCTTTCTGGACTGGAACGCCCGGAACTGGAGCCGGAGAAAGAAAATAGCGCCGCCGCCATGACATCCGCTGCGCATAAGGATAAAATCTAGGCCAAATTGTTCTGGCGCGCTCGGCAGCGTCCCATAAAGAGCGCTTTAAGCAAAATCTGCTTTCTGATCCACCATCCCGAATTGGAGGGAATCATGCGAACCCGTTTGACAGCACTCACCCTTGGCCTCTATTTGTCTTTCGCCCTGCTCGGCTGCAACAAACCGGCCGCGCCGGCCGACTCTAATCCTTCCACGGCCGCGCCCGCCTCAAGTGATAACAGCAACCCTGCGGCTGCGCCCGCTGGAAACATGGCGAACCCTTCCTCCGGTAGCGGCTCGGGTTCGGCGATGTCGAATACTCAGATGTCGAACATGAAACCCGAGCCTCCGAAGCCTTTGGTGGTCCCGGCGGGAACCGTGTTGACGGTGCGCCTGGGCCAGGCGGTTGGCTCCAAGATCAGCTCTCCGGGTCAGACTTTCACCGCCACCTTGGCCAGCGCGGTCTCGGTCGACGGTAAGACGGCAATTCCGGCGGGCGCGGCAGCCTCCGGAACCGTGGTTGACGCCAAACCGCTGGGCCGTTTCAAGGGCGGGGCCTCACTGCAGTTGCGCCTGACTTCGATCTCCGTCGGCGGTTCCGACCAGTCCATTTCCACCTCTTCAGTGGCGCGCACGGCAACCGGCAAAGGCAAACGCACCGCGGTTCTGGCCGGCGGTGGCGCCGCCCTGGGAGCCTTGATTGGCGGCCTGGCCGGCGGCGGCAAGGGCGCTGGGATCGGTGCGCTGGCCGGCGGTGGTGCTGGCGCGGGCGGCGCCGCTTTCACCGGTAACAAGGACATTGTCCTGCCCGCCGAGTCCGCACTCAGCTTCAAGCTGGAACAGCCATTACAGGTAAAGTAGTCTTCAGGCGCCAGGCACTCGTCGTAAAGAATCCAACCCAGGGCACAAGCCCTGGGTTCGCTTTTTAAAGAGATCGAACACTGCATGTTGAACTTCGCTCAATTCCGCCTCCTCTCCTTCGACTGCTACGGCACGCTCATTGACTGGGAGACGGGAATCTTCTCCGCGCTCCGGCCTGTTCTCGCCGCCCACGGCAAGTCCATCGCCGATCCCGAACTCTTACGTCTCTACTCCGAACTGGAATCCGACGCCGAGCGGGGAGACTTCCATCCCTATCGCGAAGTTCTACAGTCGGTGGTGCGCGGGCTCGGCCAGCGCCTCGCGTTCAGCCCGACCGATGCCGAGATCAATTCACTTCCCGACTCGCTCCCCAACTGGTCGCCTTTCCCGGACACGGTCGCGGCCCTCCACAAGCTCAAGGCACGATACCAGCTGGCAATCATCTCCAACGTGGATGACAATCTCTTCGCCCACACGGCGCGCCGTCTCGAAGTTCCCATCGATTACCTGATCACCGCCCAGCAGGCCCGCGCCTACAAACCGGCCCTAGCGATGTTCAGGCTGGCGCAGCAACGGACTGGCGTGTCCCCCGGCCAGTGGCTTCACATCGCCCAAAGCATCTACCACGATGTGATTCCCGCCAAGTCACTGGGGATCGCCACCGTGTGGGTGAACCGCCCCTCGCCGCGTCCCGGATCCGGCGCCGCCAAAGCCGCGTCCGCCCAACCCGACCTCGAAGTTCCAAACCTCAAAACCCTCGCCCAACTCTCTGAGAACCGAGAACCATAAACTGAAAACTGGGTTGGGAGTATTAAACTGGTAGCGGCAACAGCAATCGGAGAACTAAAGAGATGCCAACCACCACCGCCCGTTCCAACCCGCTCTCATACCTGACCGACCAGCTCAACGACCTGAAAGCCAAGGGCACCCATTTCCGCCTGCGCGTCCTCGAGGATGAACAAGCCGCAGTCTGCACCTTCGACGGCAAGAGAGTCATCAACCTGGCCTCCAACAACTACCTGGGCTTAACCACGCACCCCAAGCTGCGCGAGGCCGCACTCGAAGCCACCCGCAAGTACGGCGTAGGATCGGGCGCAGTCCGCACCATCGCCGGCACCATGAAAATCCACATGGAGCTGGAAGAAAAGATCGCCCGCTTCAAAAACGTCGAAGCCTGCGTGGTTTTCCAGTCCGGATTCGCGGCCAATGCCGGCACGGTGTCAGCGGTGCTGGGCAAGGAAGACTTCATCATCTCCGACCAGTTGAACCATGCCTCGATCATCGACGGCGCGCGCCTGTCACGTGCCAAGATTCTGGTCTTCGAGCACAAGAACATGGCTCAGGCGGAGGAGCGCCTGGCCAGCATCAAAGACCAACCAGGAAAAAGATTGCTCATCACCGACGGCGTCTTCTCCATGGACGGCGACATCGGCCCGCTGCCTGCGCTCTGCGACCTGGCCGAGAAGTACGGCGCTATCATGATGGTGGACGACGCCCACGCTTCCGGCGTCCTGGGCCGCCATGGCCGCGGGACAATTGATCATTTCAAAATGCACGGCCGCGTGGACATCCAGGTCGGAACGTTGTCCAAGGCGATTGGCGCGCTCGGCGGCTACGTCTGCGGCACCCGCGACCTGATCGACTTTCTCTATCACCGCGCCCGGCCGTTTTTGTTCTCGACTTCGCATCCGCCCTCGGTGGCGGCCACCTGCATCGCCGCCTTCGATGTCCTGGAGAACGAACCGGAGCGCATCGAAAAGCTTTGGGAAAACACTCGTTTCTGGAAGAGGGAACTCGGCCTGCTTGGCTTCGATATCGGAGGCAAGACCACGCCGGCCAGCGAGACGCCCATTACTCCCATCATCATCGGCGATGGCAGGCTCACGATGGATTTTTCCCGCGAACTGTTCAAAGAAGGCGTGCTCGGCACAGGTATTGCGTTTCCAACCGTGCCGGAGGGAAAGGCCCGCATCCGCACCATCATGACGGCCACTCACACCCAGGACGAATTGCAGCAGGCATTGGAAGTGCTAAAGCGGGTGGGGAAGCGAATGGGTATAGTGTAGGCACGAACGCCTGCGCTCGTGCTCCCGCGGCACGAACCGATCCCTACATTCCGTCATCGCCCCAGATGGCACGAGTGAGGGCGCTCGCGCCCACATTACTCGGATCGATACACAATCCGCCCACCCACGATCGTTGCCACAACTTTCCCCGTCAGTTGCGCTCCACCAAACGGAGTATTATGCGACCGCGAGTGTGACTTGGCCGCGTCAAACGTCCAGCGCTTTTGCGGATCGAAGATCGTGACGTCGGCATGGCTGCCGCGGATCAGCGTTCCGCGCCCTCGCAGGCTGAAAACCCGCGCCGGGCCTGATGTAAAAAGCTCGACAATCCGGCCGAGTGGAATTTTATGTCCGCGGTGAAGGTGAGTGATAGCCAGGCCGAGCGCGGTCTCGAGCCCCGTGATCCCGAAAGCAGCGCGCTCGAACTCGATGATCTTTTCGTGCGGAGCGTGCGGAGCGTGGTCGGTGGCGATCGCATCCACCGTGCCGTCGGCCAGCCCCACCAGGATGGCTTCGCGGTCCTCGTTCGAGCGCAGCGGCGGATTCATCTTGAAGTTAGTGTCGTACTCGCCGACGTCCGCATCGGTAAGCGCAAAGTGGTGCGGCGTCACTTCGCAGGTCACCTGCGATTTGCTGCGCTTTCCCCGGCGCACCGCCTTCAGTGCGTCCGCGGTCGAAAGATGGGCCACGTGCAGCCGCGCGCCCGTGAACTGCTGCGCCAGTTGCACATCGCGCTCCACGATCGACGCCTCGGCTGCCGCCTTCATGCCGCGCAGCCCCAGGCGAAACGCCGTCGGGCCGTCGTTCATGGAACAACGGTCGGTCATGCGCGTATCTTCCGCGTGCTGAATGACCGGGAGATTAATTTCCGAAGACAAGCGCATGGTCTCGCGCATCACGCTGTCATTGAGAATGGGCTTGCCATCATCGGTCACGCCGACCGCTCCGGCGCGTTGCAAAGCGCGAAAGTCGGTAAGCACCGCACCTTTGCTGGCATGAGTAGCGGCCGCAATCGGAAAGACGTTCACCACCGCGCCGCGCTCCGCTTGCTGCAGCCACGTGACCCATTCCGGCGAGTCGACAACCGGCTGCGTGTTGGGCATGCAACAGACGGAAGTGAATCCGCCCGCGGCAGCAGCGGCCGTGCCGGTGGCGATGGTTTCCTTGTAGCCCTGGCCAGGCTCGCGCAAATGCACGTGCAGATCGATAAACCCCGGAGCGACGATCAGCCCGCGCGCATCGATCTTCTCATGCGCGGTGCCACGCGTTTTGCCCGGCGGCGCGATCTCGGCCACCTGCCCGTCGCGCAGCAGAACATCCATGGTCGCGTCGATCTTCGCCGCCGGATCGATCAGCCGCCCGCCCTTGATCAACAAGCTGTAATTTTCTTTCTTTGGATTCAAATCGCCTTCCCAAACAAATCATTACCACGGAGGCACAGAGCCACGGAGAACCCCATTATTTGAAAACCCAAAAGATTTCTCTGTGACTCTGTGTCTCCGTGGTGGAATTGGGTCCTCACCGCGCCTTCCCCAGCGCCCTGGCCAGAATCGCCATGCGCACCGGCACTCCGTTCCGCACCTCTTCCACGATGGCTGACTGCGGACAATCCGCCACTTCCCAGGTCAGCTCCAGCCCGCGAATGATCGGCCCGGGATGCATCAGCATGGCATCTTTTTTTGCCAGCTTCAGCCGCGCCATGGTCATCTGGTAGCGGGAAACGTAATCCTGCAAGCTGATCTTCGTGCCTGCCAGCCGTTCTTTTTGCACGCGCAGCGTCAGGATCACATCCGCGCCATGCACCGCGTCTTCCACCGTACGCGTGATGTGCAGGCCCGGAGCCAGGCTGATCGCGGTCTCGGGCAAAAACTCCGCCGGGCCGCACAGCGTGATGCGCGCCCCAAACTTGCTCAGCAGGTGGATCGCGGACCGCGCTACCCGGCTGTGATATATATCGCCGACGATGGCGACCTGCAATCCCTTCAGCGTTTTCTTGTGGCGCAGAATGGTGTAGGCATCGAGCAGGGCCTGCGAGGGATGTTCGTGCATCCCGTCGCCGGCATTGATCACCGGAATGTCGAGATACCTCGCCATCAGCGCCGCCGCGCCCGCCTGGGGATGGCGGATCACAATCACATCCGCGCCCACCGCCCGCAGCGTGTAGCCGGTGTCGAGCAGCGACTCGCCTTTTTCGATGCTCGACCCGCTGGAGAGCACCAGCGTGGTCATGGCGCCCAGCGACTTGGCGGCGATTTCAAAGGAACTGCGGGTGCGCGTGGAAGCTTCGTAAAACAGAAGCAGCACCCGCTTGCCCCGCAGCAAAGGGCGCGGCTTGAGCGGATTCATTCGACGGGCCAGCTTGAGCAGGCCGAGAATGTCCGGTGCACCGAGATGTTCAATGCCCAGCAGGGAGCCGCGAGCAGCTTGTTTCATGGTATGCCAGGGCCAGCCGGAGTTTCAGGTTCAAGATTTCAGATTTCAGATTGCAGATTTCGATTGCAGATTTGAGATTGACGGTTTCAAATGGCAGATCCAACCCGGATAATCGGGGATTAACGCAATCTGAAATCAACAATCTTCAATCTGAAATCGGGTTCGACGCATCAGTCTTGCCGCTCCACCAGTAGCACCTTCTCCAGGTCATCCACTTCGCGCAATTTCACTTCGATAATTTCCCGGTCCGAAGTCTGTACCTTGCGTCCAATAAATCCGGCCTCAATCGGCAGTTCGCGGTGCCCGCGATCGATCAGCACGCACAATTGCACCTGCTTGGGGCGCCCTTCGCGGAACAGCGCATCCATGGCGGCACGAATCGTCCGCCCGGTGTAGAGAACGTCATCCACCAGAATGATGTTCTTGCCGGCAATCGGGAAGCCGATTTCGCTCTTCTGCACTACCGGTTTCGGCCCCAGCGTGGATAGATCGTCACGATACAGAGTAATGTCCAGAGTGCCGACCGGAACGGGAGTTTTCTCGATGCGGGCAATCATCTGCCCCAGGCGCTGGGCCAGCGGCACACCGCGCCGCCGGATGCCGACCAGCCCCAGGTCGTCAGCTCCATTGTTTTTCTCGATGATTTCGTGGACCAGGCGGACCAGGGTACGCTCAATTTCCGAGGCCGACATCAGTTGCGACTTCTCGCGCAGGCCCGCAGGACGGGGGGACGTTTTCGGAGTCATAAACGCTGCATCATACGCGGGCGACCTGATCCGGAGCAAGCTGGCCGAAGCCTGCCCGAAACCTAACTCGTCCCGAATCAGTAAGGTACACGGCAACAACATTCCAAAAAGGACAAGAAAGTCCCCGGTCCCGCTTCCTGATGGAGATTAGACCAGGCAACTCGAGGGTCTTCTACCGCACCAAAGCTTCGAAAGAAGAAAGAACACTGCCAAGGAGGCATGACGCTATGAATCGTGGATCCCGGTACCTGAGTTCGCTTCTGCTGGCCGCGGCATTCCTGGCGCCAGCCGTCGCCACCGGCTGTGCCACCCGACGTTATCACGACCCGTACTACAACGATTATCATCGTTGGGACCACAATGAGGACGTCTACTACCGTCAGTGGAACGCGGAGAATCATCGCGACTACCGCGACTTCCGCCGGCTGAATAGGGACGAGCAAAAGCAATATTGGGATTGGCGCCACAGCCATCACGACGACCATGATCGCGACCGGCATTAAGTACGTGCAGGCTCGCCGCTGACCGCGTACGGACGGCCCCCTCGGCCGTCCGGTCGGCGAAGCCCCACCGGCCCAGGATTCCAGCATCATGGCAGAATCTTCACCTCCCGCCCGCGCTTGATCTGGCAAAATAGATATTGGAGAACATCATGCCCGAAAACCGCATCCTTCTTCTGGCCGGCGACTACGTGGAAGATTACGAAGTCATGGTTCCCTTTCAAGCCCTGCAGATGGTCGGCCACACCGTGCATGCCGTTTGTCCCGGGAAGAAGACCGGCGAGTCCGTGCGCACCGCCATCCATGATTTCGAAGGCGACCAGACCTACAGCGAAAAGCGCGGCCACAACTTCATGCTGAACGCGACTTTTGACGAAGTCAAACCCGACACTTACGACGCCCTGGTCATTCCCGGCGGACGCGCGCCCGAATATCTGCGCCTGAACCCCAAGGTCCTCGAAGTGGTGCGGCATTTCTTCGAGAAGGGCAAACCGGTCGCCGCCATCTGCCACGCCGCGCAAATATTAGCCGCCGCAGGAGTGCTCAAGGGACGGCGCTGCAGTTGCTATCCGGCAGTCGCGCCCGATGTCTCGGCCGCGGGCGGCACGTATGTTGAACTTCCCATCGACAAATCCTGCGTGGACGGCAACCTGGTAACCGCGCCCGCATGGCCAGCTCACCCCGCCTGGCTCTCCGCATTCCTTACCGTGCTGGGGACAAAGCTGGAAGTAGCCGACCGGGTCGCCTGACCGTGTGGTACGGGCGACTCGCCCGCGGCTTTTGACTTTGCCTCTTGCAACGCAGAGGACTAGCACAGATTGGCCCTCGACCCGGTGCGCGATTCTCCGACGGAAACAAAATCTAAAGACGTCCGCTTTGTTATGGAGAGGATTCTGTATTGCCGCTCGCAACACGCGGGCGAGTCGCCCGCGACCACACGGTCAACTTCTCGTGTCCAAGGGTCATAGTTGGCCCGAGAAATATTCTCGCCCGGTAGGTTACACTAGGAAACTTTCACTACTCTCAGGAGGAATCCCGCTATGCCCGAAGCCACCCTTAGTGGCGCAGATTTCAAAAAGCAGCTGCGTGAAGGCTCGCCTAAGATGGGCCTGTTCTTGAACGCGCACAGCCCGACTGTCGCCGAGCAGCTGGCCCACAGCGGCTATGACTGGTTGCTGGTCGATACCCAGCACGGTCCCATGGGCTACGAAAAGCTTTCCGCCATGCTTTCCGGAATTTCAAATGGTGGCGCCAAATCATTGGTTCGCGTCGGCGGATACGACGATCGCCCGGGAATCCAGCAGGCCCTCGACATGGGCGCCGACGGAGTTCTCGTCCCCTACATCAACACCGCCGAGGAAGCGCGCCAGGCCGTGAGCTGCACCAAATATCCTACCGTCGGGACCCGCTCCGTCTATTTTCCGCAGCGCAGCATGAACAAGGCGGGACTCCTGGGATACGCCGGCAACTTCAACAACAACGGCATCGTCGCCCTACAGGTGGAGACCGCTTCGTGTATCGAAAATATTGCGGAAATCGCCGCCGTGCCTGGCGTGGACATTCTGTTTCTCGGCCAGAATGACCTGTGCATGTCGATGGGACTCTATGAGAAGTACGAATTCCCTCACATGTACACCTCGCCCGAACTCGGTGCCGCGACCCAGAAACTTGTCGATAGCGCGCGCAAGAATAACCTCATCCTCGGAATCTTCCTGTTCGGCACGTCTCGCGTAGGCGAGTTCCTCGAAAAGGGTTTCACCTTCATCAGCGTCGGCAATGACCTGCACCACGTACTGACCCAGGCCGGCGCCTACGTAAACGACATGGAAAACATCTCCAAAGAAAAAGGAAAGACCTGGAAGCGAAGACCAACAGCACTGTTCTAGTTTGCACTCGTAGTAGTGAGTTGGAAACGTGTGGCCGCGGACCTGCCCTGAGCGAAGTCGAAGGGGACTCGCCCGCGCGACCGATAAATCTTAACTAAAGCGGTCACAAAGCAAGCAAGCTGGTGTCAACAGTGAAGCAGATCGTTCTTACCGTGCTGTTCGCCGCTATGTTGACGTGCGGAACGGCGGCCGCTGCCCAGGCCGGGGCAAAAGAAGTCTATCCCGGCCCCATCGACGTCAACAAGATGGACCCTGCACGCCGTGCCGTCACTCCCTACAGCTTCTATGTCCCGCCCTACAATCTTTATTACTTCCATCACATCGACCAGTTGAATGTCCAGCAGGACTGGATTCGCCGCAGTGGACCTGTGTTTGCTCTGCGCCAGCCGTCAGCTCCGTTCTCCGCCAGCTACACCTACGCCAACCAGCAGCACACTCTCGACCAATATTTTGTCCGCAACTACGTGGAGGGATTTGTGGTCTTGCACGACAATCAAATCCTGCTGGAGAAGTATTTTCACGGGGCGGATCGGGAGTCGCGGTTTCTCTCGAATTCAGTGTCGAAGTCGTTCACCTCGATTCTGGTTGGGGCGGCCATCGCAGACGGCAAAATCAAGAGTGTGGATGATCCTGTCGTGAAATACCTGCCCTGGCTGCAGGACAGCAGCGGATTCCGCGACAGCACGATCAAGAACCTGCTGGAGATGGCCTCCGGGGTTCAGTTCGACGAAGAGTACACCAATCCCGATGCGGACATCAGCCGGTACGCCTCCGCCTTGCTGCACGGGGAGCCTTCTTTCCACGATCTGGCGCTTTCCATCAAGGCGAAGATCAAGCCGGGAACGAAGTTTGAATACCAGACCATCAACTCGCAAGTGCTGGGGATGACCGTGGAAGCGGCAACCGGACAGACCCTCAATCACTATGCGGAAGAAAAGCTGTGGAGCAAGATCGGCGCCGAGGCTGACGCGTTTCTGTTTCGCAGCAACAAACAACCTCAGATGTGCGCCGGTTCCGCTCTGAATGTCCGCTTGCGCGACTACGCCCGTTTTGGCTTGATGGCGATGTACGGTGGCACCCTGGGAGGACAGCGGGTGGTGCCGGAAGAGTGGATCAAGGCATCAACCCAGGCGAAGGACAAAGTTCTGCTGCCGCAACCGAACGGACCCGACGATCACCAGAATTTTGGCTACGGATATCAATGGTGGCTGCTCTACGACGACGATGGGGCGTTTGCCGCGCTCGGCATCTACGGCCAGACGATTTACATCAATCCCAAGCGGCACGTGGTGATCGTGCAGACTGCGGCCTGGCCCGAACCCGATCCTGACGCTCGCTGGGACGAAACCATCAAAGTGATGCAGACCCTGGCGCGGGCAATAGAACCGTAGCACCGGGCGGTGACGTCGCCTGCATCTGAATCCCCATTTCTTTGCCTAAACCGATCTGCTGGCTCTGAAATTCCTCGAGCGCCTTCTCCAGCCTGTCGGCCGCGCCGGCTATGCCTTCACTCACGGCCTTCGCTCCAGCAAGCTGTTTCTCCAGCTCCTTCCACTGTTTGGCGACCTCCGAATCTGCCTTCTCGAGCTTCTTCGTCATCTCCTTCAATCCGGCCTTTTGCGATTTCGTAAAGCTCTTCACGAAATCCTGGTTGACCCCCTGCGCTTCTTCCACGGCGTCCTTCAAAGCTGCAGTCCTGCCGGAGAAATCAGTTGCCCTGTCGGCTTTCCCGCCCAGCCCCGAGAGTTCCTGCGCCAGATTCCTCGCGTTCTCGGTGCTCTGGATTAACTTAGGGAAATGAGACGCCTGGTCAGTAGTAGCCTGGACCGCCAGCGCGTGGTTAAAGTCAGTCAGGCCCGCGTCACTGGTGTCGCCACTCGCAGCCCCGGGAGTTCCCCGGCGGCCGCCACCTCCGTGCCCGCCATGCTGGGCCCACAGAACGGGTGCGCAGAGCAGCAGAAATGTCCCGACACCCAGCACCGCTACTCGGCCCACTCGCACTTTCCTTCCGGCAGAACAGGATTCCATGCCCATGACGCATGGCAGTTATATTTTAGGACCGGGACACAAGCTCCACTGTAAAGACACAGTCAGTTCCTGCAAACATTTGTAAGCCGCCCTCTGTCGACTTGCCATGAAAAAAGGCCACGCTCATGGCTGAACGTGGCCTTGCTGATGCCTGACACTGCCCAGGCGTCTAGAACATGTTCCACAGGTACTGGTTGTAAACGTCGTGGTGGTACTGCACTTCCGGCGCCTTCACGAACGTGCCCAGCAGACGCGGGCAGCGGTCGGCCGCGGCTTTTTTCAAATCCGCATACCGTCCCTTCACGTCTTCGCCAAAAAGCTTGGTCGTCCACTCCGCCTTGTTGAAGTTCGCCAGGGCGTCGTAGATGTTGTCCGGCAGGTAACGTTCCGCCTGGCGGAGGTTCTTGATCTTCGCCGTGTCTCCGTCAATGCCGGTCTTGAAGATGGAGAGCATCACCATGTAAGGATTCGCGTCCGGGGCCACCGAGCGCACTTCCACGCGCATGCTCTTCTCGTTGCCGATCGGAATGCGAATCATGGACCCGCGATCCACCGCCGAAGCCTTGATCTGGTTCGGCGCTTCAAAGTGCGGATCCAGCCGGCGGTATGCGTTCACGCTGGGATTCAGCAGCAGGCAGATATCGTTGCCGTGGGTCAGTATGCGGTCCACAAACGACCAGCCCAGCTTGCTGAGTTTTTCCTCGCCCTTCGGGTCCCAGAACAAATTCTTCCCGCCCTTGCTGATGGAAACGTTGGTGTGCATGCCGCTGCCGTTGACGCCCACCACGGGTTTCGGCAGAAAGCTCGCGGTGAAACCCATGTTGGTCGCCACCTGCCGGCAAACCAGCTTGTAGATCTGGATCTGGTCAGCCGCAGCGACGACTTCTCCGTACCCATAGTTGATTTCAAACTGCGAAGGCGCCACTTCCGGATGGTCTTTCTCGTTCTGGAAGCCCATGGCGCGCTGCACTTCGGCAGTGGTATCGATGAACGTGCGCAGCGGATCGCCGGGCAGCGAGTGATAATATCCGCCGGTATTCACGTATTCAAACTTGCCGGTTTCGTTATAGCGCCGCTCCGCGTCCACTCCGTTAAAGAGGAAGCCTTCAATTTCGTTGGCCGCGTTCAGGGTATAGCCTTCGTCCTTGAACTGTTTCTCGGCGTACATCTTGAGAATGCCGCGAATGTCGGCGCGGTAAGGCGTGCCGCCCTTGTCGATCACGTCGCCGAAGACCAGCACTTTGCCGGCCCCGAAGTAATCCGCCGGCCCCCAGTAGAACGCCGCCCAGTCGATCCCCAGCCGCAGATCGCTTTCCCGCTGCGCCGTAAACCCGCGGATCGACGACCCGTCAAACGTCAGGTTGTCCCAGCTCTTGATCAGAAACTTCTTGTCGTAGTCCAGCATGTGCAGCCGGCCTTCGAGATCGCTGAAAAGCACGGTCACGGCCTTGATGCGCTTTTCGTCGGTCAGGTATTTGAGCCGGTCCTCTTGGATTTTGTGCAGGGCAACGCGGTTCTTGCGCTGCTCCTTGGCCTTCAGATTCAACTGTTCCAATTCTTCATACGACAGTGTCAGGAAGTTGCGCAGTTCGTTCGACATGAATCTCCTTAATTGTGACTCTCGCTCAGTCCTACAGTGGGGATCGTACGGCTGGTTCGCAACTATCAGAATATCGCGAGCTCCATCCCGCGGCTAATTAAAAAACCTTATAAGCCATATTGAAGAGATTTATCCGTGTCTGCATTGACCCTCCGGGGCGCCCCGTCCAAGCTCCGCTTGGGCGGGGCTTTATGGAAGAAGGACTCCAGTCGAAACGTTGTGCCGGACAGGCTTAATCCAGCAGCAACATATATCCGGGCGTTCCGCCCAATCGCCCACCGAAGGCTTGGGCATCGAGCACCGCCATGTCCCATGTGATCCACGAAAGCGGCGTGAGCCGCAGGGTGACGTCGTCAAACGACGCAAACACCGGGCCAACCTGCGGATCGGAAAGCGCTGCCGGGCTTAGATATCGGCTATGGATGCGCCGATTTATTTCCTGAGACTGGTTGCCCGAAATCACTTCCACCTTTCCTGCAGCCGTGAGGCCGCGCTCCGTCCCAGGTTTTCGCGCATCCACCATCAGCGAAGCCTTGGGCCGCGCCGCCGCATTACGGGCCTTTTGCGTTCTGGTAGACGTCGCGACATACAGACTGCCGGACTCGAACAGATACCAGACCGCAGTCAGGTGGATCGACCCGTCAGCGTTCTCGGTTCCGAGAGTTGCGATGTAGCGTCCATTGAGTAGTCCCTGGAAAGCCGGGTCCAATGTTTGGGTCGGCATTTGTTCCTCCACAGCAATCGCTGGATTCGGCCAGGCTCCGATTCTCTCACTTCTCACAGATTTCTCGCCGGTGCCCCCTTCAAGCTCCGCTTGGGCGGGGATTCTAAATCGCGAAATGAAGCGGACGAATAGGAAGTCTCGACCCTAATAAAGTATCGACGGTAGATAAGCCCCAGCGGGCTCGCGGTAGAAGCCGACCGTCATCAGGGTCAACGGCTGCACCACGCGGAGGCCGTGTTCCAGGCACCATCGGAACAGACCCGCATTTCGAGTGGGAACGAGAATGCCCGGCCCCAGGAATGCATCGGCGCTCCCGATCAGCGCCTGGACATCGTCGTTGCTCTCGCCGACCGTGTGTCCGAAGAAACCGATCAGCGTGGCATACGCGACGATACGCCCGTCTCGCTCAGCGAGAACGGCGCTCCCTTGTTGAATCGCGTCGCGCAGCTCGCCACCGCGATCGTGACCATGCACAGATTCGCAAAGCCGGTTGCACTTCTCCAGGTCCGACGTACGCGCAGGACGTACGCTGTAGCCCGGAGTCGCCAACTTGATCGCTGGCCCTTGCATCGCAGATATCGGCTCCCGGGTATCAAACCCAAGCTTGGTATAAAGAGAAAGCGACCGGTTGTGAAACGCTGCCTGCAAAAGCCGAGCGCCCTGGAATCCACCTTCCGCCGAACGCGCAAGCACCGCTTCCATGAGCGCGCGCCCAACACCCTTATTCTGGATCTCGGGATCGATCGTAATCGGCCCAACCCCCGCAATCGCCGACCGCTTGTCAAGACAGTTGCTCCCCAGAATCTGCCCACCCGATTCCGCCACCACGCAATAGAAACCGGGATGACCGAACATCATAGAGAGGACGCCCGTCGCCACCTCAACCGAAGGAAAGTCAGGTGGAAAACCGTGCTCAGTCGAAATCTTCGTGAACGCCTCATAGCAGATCCGCCCACAGACCGGAGCGTCTTCCGGCCGAGCTTTGCGGACTGCTATCGGTAAACTGCTAAACGCGGGCTGGCGCAACGTTGCCACAGATTCCCCCTAGTCAGATTGGACACGGAAGTGTACCGCGGACGGGAGCGATCTTTCCAGATGCAGGGGTCGACTCTCGAACTAGACTTGCGACGCCGCGTGCTTGCAGTAGAAAAGTAGCAACAGAAAATAGAAATAAAACTGAGTCAGGGTTTCATTCGGACACATTCTGTCACCAGTCGTAAACATTCATTTGACAAACAAGTGACACGCTCCGCGAATCAATCCTACCGACACTGAATCAAACCTCACAACGCACTGAAGACAGTCTTCACGAACATGCCGCGGTCTCCCGTTGTGAGCAAGCTGCGAGGGGCCGTGGATCCACATAGACGCAGTCAACTACAAGGAGAAAATTGATGAGCACGTTCGCAAGTAAGCGCAGGACCCTGTTGTTGGTGAGATTGTTCTTCCCGGCCGCTGGTCTGGTCGCTGGCCTGATACTGGCACAGCCAGCCGCGGCACAAACCAATGATCTTGCTGCAAAGCAATTCGTAGCGCCAACCGTATTCCAGGCAGCCGGCCCATCCGCGGCATCGATTCAAAGCACCGTGGATCAGTTTCGTGCGGCACTCGGGGCCGTGAACAATGGCAATAATCCCGGACAGGCCAGCGGACGCCGCGAAATCAACTGGGACGGCGGTAGCCCGACCAACGCAGCCACTACTCTTACCGGCACGCCCTTCACCACGTTCCTGAACACTCGTGGCGCCAACATCATCACGCGCGGAAGCGGATTTGTCCAAGCCCCAGCGTCGGGCCTGGCAGACACGTTTGGAAACTCGAGTTACGCCACGATCTTCCACGCATTCAGCCCCCTACGGCTGTTCTCGCCGATCGGGAGCAACGTCACCCAAGTCGAGTTCTCCGTTCCGGGCAGCAACGGCAACACACCAGCGACTTCCACTGGGTTCGGCGTGGTTTTTACTGACGTCGACTCCCCGGATGGCAGCGCACCGAGAGACAGGACAGGAAACCGTCAGGCCAGCACTTTGATCCAGTACTTCGGCACGCACGGCGAGTTGCTTTTCACCAGCAACGCGCCGGCTTCGCCGGGCGATGGAAACCTGTCCTTCATCGGCGTTGTCTTTAGCGACGCTCGTGTTGCTCGAGTGAAGATCATCGCCGGCGATGTGGCGCCGGGGCCGAATGACGACAGAAGGGACGTCGTCATGATGGACGACTTCCTTTACGGAGAACCGACACCCGTTTTTTAAGATGAACCTGATCTAGAGGGTGCCCCGTCCAAGATAGGCTTGGGCGGGGGGTTCTGCGGTGATCTCCCAAAACCTGTCATCCCGAGCGAGGTCGAAGGACCTCGTGTTTTTTCGCCCGCACTGCTCCGGCAAGAAGCAGGTCCCCTTCGGCTTCGCTCAGGGCAGGCTCTCCTGGCTCAGTCGCTCGCGCTAGGGAATGGCAAGATTTTTGTGACTATCCCAGAATCGCGCGCGTGATCCCCTGCCACCAGGCGGGATTGCTACGCCACATATACACGGCGAGGCTTTGGCCAACGATCAGCAGCGGCGCCGCATAGAGATACACCTTATGGACGCGCCGATCTACCAGCAGGTCGCGCGCCACGCCGAGTATGATCAGCAGGTCCAGGCAAGGATAGAAGAGATTATTGTCAAACAGGTAGGCAAAGCGGCCAAGGGCCGCGTCCATGAGCCCGCAGGTAGCGATGAACATCAGCCGGCGATGCAGCTCCGGCTTCGTGCGCCAATAGATCGCCAGCCCAATGCACACGCCAAAGGCGATCATGTCGTAGAACGGAATGCTCAGAAAAGCATCGGCGTCCTTCGCATGGAGTTGAACCATGTCAAAGCGGGTCATGATGATGGCGGTGGTAATACCCAGCGGAACCATCACCGTAGCGAGCCCGGCGCCAAACCATCCGATGGAGCGATGCCAACTGACCTTGCGTACCCGCACCAGCGCAGACTGAGAAATAAAGAAGATCACCCACGCGGTGAAAGCCGAGGCATGAATCCAGAGAATGAAGGGCCGCGGAATAGCTGGATGAAACAGGTTGTCGTTGACGGTTCGCTTGAAGCCGCTGACTACAATCACCGCCAACAGCAGCGACATCGCAAAATAAAAATAGCGGCACAAAATCCCGTTACGACCGGTGAAGGAAGTCGTGCCCAGTTTTTTCCCCGGGCTGATTGCAGACCCGACGCGCTCTACGTTGACAGTGGACATAGGAAGGATAAGCCAGGACTTCAATGCTTCTCGCCCGGCCCACGGGAGCATA
>CAWFJA010000018.1:0-23990 GCA_963816025.1 Terriglobia bacterium | reverse complement strand
CGGCATAATGACCCAGTCCGGCTCTGCCTATAGGGAGTAGCGAATGGCACCATCCAAGTGCTACACAATGGTTTGGAGCAGTGGCAACACTTACTGGCTCTTTATCGTGGGTGTTTTACAAGGATTCCATTTGGGAACGGTGGCGTAAACCCCCGATTCGATCGCAACCTGCCAAAACTAGCCGTCAGTGGCCCCGTCAGGAACTTCCACTTTTTGTGCAGTGATTGCCACCCACCGAGTAGGGCTTCTTTGGACTGGAGACTCCTACTGGGTGCGCGTCAAGGTCGGACGAAGACGAAGAAGGACAAAGCTCAAACTGGAGAAAAAGTACCCCTAGGTGACCTCGAAGCTCTGCTAAGGTCCCAATGTCGATGGGGTCTTTTTCCGAAGATTCCGAGGCAGCACTTACCGCTTAATCTGAAGTGGAATCTGGTTTAGTGTGCCAATACTGGATGGGATCTCGCCGGAAAAGTGCAGGCCCTTTGCAGACATCATCGTCGCGCTGAGATCCGCCTAACCCCTCATTGGCAGAAGCCACCAAATACACCCCTACGAAATAGCCACGCTTGGCAAGCCTGAGATTAGAAAAGTCTATTTATATCCTGAGTTCCATTCGCTAAGTACCGGATAGTTGGAAATTGACCTTGAGATTCCCTTCAGCGAATGCCAAGCCGATTAACAAAACTCTTCTGTTCTCACATACAGGCGAATGGCGACAGAACGATGTTGATATGCGACGCTCCGCCGGCCGCTTCGCGGAGCGAAGCAGCCACTGCGCTCAGATGTAATGAAAACGAAAAAAAGCGTGCCTCCAAGGGTAGAGTACGTGCTCGAAGCACAAGCCCTGAAGGAGGCACGAGATGATCCACGTTGGAGTACATCTTCACCAGAGATTTTGTTACATGACGGTGCTGGAAGCAAGAGGCAAAATCATACAGAGCGGGCCGGTGACCAACGAGAAGCTGGCGCTGCGCAGGTATTTCCGACAGTTTCGGGGGAAGGAAGTGCAGGTGGCGGTGGAGGCGTGCGGCTTCTGGCCGGCATTTCGCGAAGTGGTGGAGCCGGAAGTAAAGCGGCTGGTGCTGGTGCATCCGCAGCGGGTGGAGGTGATTGCCTCGGCCAAGTTGAAAAACGACCGGGTGGACTCGGAGACGCTGGCCCATTTGCTGCGCTGCGATCTGTTGCCGGAGTCGTGGAAAGCGGACCGGGGAGACGCAGGCGCGGCGGCAGCAGGTGCGGTTGCGGGCCACGCTGGTGCGGCATCGCACGCGGCTGAAGAACCAGGTGCACGCGGTGCTGCATCAGCAGGGACTGCATTCGCCGGTGTCGGACTTGTTCGGCAAACGGGGACGGTTGTGGCTGGCGCAGGTGGAGCTGCCGACGCAGGCGCGGGAATCGGTGAAGGTGTGCTTGCGGCTGCTGGACGGCTACAGCGAAGAAATTCAAAAGCAAAACCTTCAACTCAGTGAAACCGCGAAGCAAGACAAACGGGCGGAATGGCTGATGACGATTCCCGGGATCGGGGAATGTTCGGCGATGATGCTGTTGGCCGAGATCGGAGAGATCGGACGCTTCCGCCACCCCGAAGGGTTGTGCAGTTACGCCGGCCTGGTGCCGCGGGTGCGGGAGTCGGCGGGCAAGGCGGCGCGCGGCGGCATCACGCGGCAAGGCTCGCCCTGGCTGCGCTGGATCATGGTGGAAGCGGCCCAGGTGGCGACCCGCAGTTCGCCGGCCGCCCGGCGCTACTACGAACGCTTGCTGCGCAAGAAGCACAAGCACGTGGCGCGGGTCGCGCTGGCCCGCAAGTTGCTGATCGCGGTCTACGCCCTGCTGCACGACGGCGTGGTGTTTGACGAAGACAAGTTTGCGGCGGTGTAAGGGGAATCCGTCAGCTCGAAGTCATCCTTGTTCCTTCGAGAACGACGCTCAGATGGAGCGGCGGAGTCCGGACATACCTTATGTGCCTCGAGCACGAATAGAAGCCTGTCCGCATCGCCGCAAAAAATACCTGTGGACAAGTACGCCTGTTTTCATAGAAGGATGACAGGGGGGCTATTCCATCATGCGATTTACGTAGCGGATTCTACGCCTTCGAGGTGGCGTAGGTTCCAGCGCTCTTGAGCTCCGCTGCGATTCGTCGCAGCAGGCCAAGCGTTGCGCGCATAGCGGCCGATCCTACGCTGACTCGGGCTACGCCCAGCTTCTGCAGTTCCGGTATCGGCGGGGATCCCGGTCCGGCCAGGATATTTATCGGACACCGCAAGTCTTTCACGAAACGCGCGATTGTCGCCGCGTCGCGCAGGCCGGGGATGAAGACGCAGTCGGCACCGGCGTCGCGAAACGCCGCCAAGCGCCGCAGGGCTTCGTCGTAGCGCTTTTCCGGCGGGCCGACTTCCAGTAAATAAACTCGGTGCGGGCATTGAGGACGATCGATAGTTCCCGGACGGCCTGCACCCTTTCAACTTGCAGCGCGAGCTCCAGAAGCGGGCGCTGGGGATCGCCGCTGGCGTCCTCCAGATTCATTCCGACGGCTTCCGGCGCGAGCACGTCGCGCGCGGTGCGGGCGGCATCTTCCGGGCGATCGCCGTATTCCGCTTCGACGTCGGCTGTGACCGGGAGCTTGACCGCTTTCGCAATGCGATCGACGACCGCGAGCATTTCTTCGCGGGAGATGCGTTGGCCGTCGGGATATCCCAGGGTGAAAGCGATGCCGGCGCTGGTGGTGGCGACCGCGCTGAAGCCGGCCTGCTGAATTGTGCGGGCGCTGGCGACGTCCCAGGCATTAGGCAGGATGAGGATGTTGCCACGATGCAGGGAGCGGAAGGCTTCGGACTTCGCTTTTTGGTCTGGGATCATTGGGGTTTGGGTCGGAAGAAAACTCGGCCTGGATGGATGCCTTCGACTTCGCTCAGGGCAGGCTCCGAACCGGTCCCTACATGGTCCGCGAGGGCTTCTGACGCCGGTAAACGAAACTGCCCAAATCAAAGAGCCATTGGTGGTCGCCCCCGGATACGGGCGTCCTGCCGGCCCGCAACCATGCCGATTGTGATGGCCGTCACGGCGCGGAGCGAGCCCTCCACGTAGCCTGAATCCGGTTGGAGGATTTCCGTGCAGACTGGCCGCAATCGACAGATCAGGATACGGATCGGCAGACTCGCGGCCGGGCGCCCTCCTTGCATTTTCAGGACTTGCGGTTCGGGCACAATCCCGACGCCCGATATATTTGCTCTCTCGCCGGCCCGTGGTCCCGAGGGCACGCCCGTGGAGATCAGCGGCAAGAACCTGGGAGGAGTTTCGGCGGTGCGGTTCGGCGGAAGCCCGGCCGTCTTCGCCGCCGTCTCCGCTCAGACGGTGGTCGCGATTGTTCCGCATAAGGTGTCCACATCCATTATCAGTGTGACTACGCCGCGAGGACGGGGCAGCAGCCCGAGGGTATTCGTGGTATCGAATGATCCGCGAATCCCGGACGAGGCGAGTTACAAGGCGGGATATGTGAACCCGTCTCCTCGACCGGCTGACTTCGGTTCGGCGCTGCTTTGGGGTATCGCGATCGCGGATACGCGGGTGCCGGGCTACGAATCGGCGCAGGTGGAAGTTGACTGGACCCGGCTGTCCTGCCGGATCAACGGCAGGGAAGTTGTCCTCAATGATGACGGTGCCCAGGTGCGGGGAGGCCTTTACCGTCGCCAGCCGTGGTTTGGCACGGACGCGCATGATCCCATGCCTGTGGCTTATGACCGGGCAAACCACGCGGTTGTGCTGCGCGTCGGACAGCGTCCTGATCGCGTATGGCATTTCTGGAGCCCGTCTCCGCGTGCCGCGCTGCCGCCGGGCAAACTCGAAGGCTGCACCGTGCGGGCGCGGGTCAGGATTTCTCCCGGCGCGTTATTGCAGATGGGTATGGATTACTGGCGTTCGCCAACGATTGCGTACGGTTCCGGCGGCAACAACCACGAAGCCGGCGCCAGCGACTGGTATTTTTCCTCGCCGCGGTGGCAGGAAGTCTCGTTCAGCGACATTGGAGGGCCGCGGTTCTAATCAAGACCGGGTTCATCTGGAGGCCGGGCGTCCTCGTCCTCCATCACTTCTAGCTGGTCCTTGTTAGAATGAAGCCTCATGCCCGCATTCACCGAACAGTTCGATGTGGTTGTGGTGGGCGCCGGACACGCCGGGTGCGAAGCCGCCATGGCGGCCGCACGCATGCGGCTAAAGACGGCGCTGTACACGCTTAACGTCGATCTCATCGCTCAGATGTCCTGCAATCCCGCAGTGGGCGGGATTGCCAAGGGACATCTGGTCCGCGAGGTGGATGCGCTGGGCGGCATCATGGGCGAAATTACCGATGCGGTCGGCATCCAGTTCCGCCTGCTTAACACTTCGCGCGGCCCGGCGGTGTGGTCTCCGCGGGCCCAGTGCGACAAGCAAGCGTACCGGCTGAAGATGCGCGAGGTGCTGGAATCGCAGCCCAACCTGAAGATCAAGCAGGCGGAAGTTGCGGACCTGATGGTAGAACCGTCGTTGGCAGTTGGTCGTCGGCTCTCGTTTTCCGAATCCCAAGCCGGTAGCGCAACAGCGGCCAACGACCAACGGCCAACGGCCAACCACGACGAGCGCAAGCGAGTGATCGGCATTCGGCTCCGCGACGGGCGCACCGTCGGCGCCGGCGCGGTCATCATTACGACCGGCACATTCCTCAACGGCCTGATCCACTGCGGCGAACAGCAATACCCTGCGGGACGCTCCGGCGAACCGGCCGCCGTGCTGCTGGGCGAGGCGCTCAAGCAGCTTGGCCTGCGCGGCTGCCGGCTTAAGACGGGAACGCCACCGCGACTGGACGGGCGGACCATCGACTGGTCGCGCTTTCAAATCCAGCCCGGCGACGCCGACCCAACGCCTTTCAGCTTTCGCACCCGGCGAGTCGCCCATCACGATTCGCAAGTGCCCTGCTACATCGCGTGGACCACGCCGGAAACGCATCGCATCATTCGCGAAAACGTTCATCGTTCCCCGATGTACAGCGGGCAAATTCATTCCATCGGACCGCGCTACTGTCCGTCGATCGAAGACAAGATCGTCAAGTTTCCCGACAAGATCACGCACCAGCTGTTTCTCGAGCCCGAGGGCTTGAACACGCACGAGATTTACGTCAACGGCATGAGCACGTCGCTGCCGGTGGAAGTGCAGATGGAGATTCTGAAGTCGATTCCCGGCCTGGAGAATGCGGACATGCTGCGGCCCGGGTATGCCATCGAATACGACGCCATCGATCCGACAGAACTCGAGCGCACCCTCGAAACCAAGAAGATTGCCGGCTTGTTCCTGGGCGGCCAGATCAACGGCACCAGCGGTTACGAAGAGGCGGCGTGCCAGGGCCTGATGGCCGGCATCAATGCAGCGTTGCAAGTCAAGAATGAAGCGCCGCTGATTCTCGATCGCACCGAGGCCTACACTGCAATCCTGATTGATGACCTGATCAGCAAAGGCACCAACGAACCGTACCGCATGTTCACCTCGCGCGCGGAGTTCCGTCTGCATCTGCGGATCGACAACGCCGACCGCCGCCTCACTCCGCACGGCCGCCGCGTGGGCCTGATTTCCGATGCGGCCTGGAATGATTTTCAGGCCAGGCAGCAGCGCCACGAATCCATGAAGCAGTTGCTGGAGAAATCAAAGCTGACGACTTCAATGCTCGAGCAAATAGTCGAGGTGGCCACAGACGGTGTGGGACCGGATCTCCGACCCGGTCCAGCCGAGCAAAGCTCGGCAAAGACGAACGACGACTTCGTTTCCGCCATCGGCCAGAACCTGGCCCAATTGCTCAAGCGCCCGGAGATTACCATCGAGCGCCTGCTGCCTGTGCTGCGCCAACTCGTTCCCGAGTTGTTTGAAGAAGAAATCCGTGCAAATCCGCGCGAATCCGTGGCCGCTCTTTCCTCCTCACTCCGCAACGAGCTGAAGTCGGTCGAAACCGAGATCAAGTACGCCGGCTATCTTCTGCAACAGGAACGCGCCATCGAGCGCCTCAAGAAGGCCGAACAGCGCGCCATTCCGCAGTGGTTCGATTATGGTTCGGTGAGCGGACTCTCTCGCGAGATACAGGAAACGCTGATCAAGGTCCGTCCTCGGACCCTGGGGCATGCCTCCCGTATTCCCGGCGTTACTCCGGCGGCGGTTTCCCTGGTGCATGTGTTCATCGAGATTCAGGCAAAGCGGCGCGAGCAGGCTGCGGTGATTTAGGCTGATACCTCAGCGGCAGCCGCCTCTGAGATAGTCTTTAATGCAGCGCTGAAGCGCTGCTCCACCCAAAAGAGGCGTTCTCGCCGAGGGCAAGAGCTGAAAAGGGTAATGACGATGGCGATCCTGGCTGCGACGGTCTCCGCTACACCCGGATGGAGAGCCCGGTTGGGCCGCTGCTGTTGGTCGCAGACGACAGTGGCCTGCGGCGTATAGATTTTGTAAACGGAAGGACTCCGCAGCAGCCGATCCGCAATGGCATAACGATGCGGAACCGCTTCGCGAAACCGCTCGCCAGCTGCGCGCCTATTTTGCTGGAGAGCTGGAATCCTTCGATCTCACGCTAGCGCCCCAGGGCACGCCTTTCCAACAGACCGTGTGGAATCGCCTATGCGAAATTCCCTTTGGAGAGACCATTTCCTATGGCGAACTGGCTCGCCGTATCGGCAATCCGAACGCCTCGCGTGCGGTTGGCCTGGCCAACGGATCCAATCCGATTCCCATCGTGATCCCGTGTCATCGCGTCATCGGAAGCAATGGAAAGCTCACTGGCTACGGCGGCGGATTGCCCATCAAGGAGAAGCTGCTGGCGCTGGAGCGCCGCCAGTTGCGCTTGCTCTGATAAAAGGTCGTCGTGCAGTTTGCGCCAAGACAACCGCACCACTTGTCATTCCGAAGCCAGGTTTATCGGCGAGGAATCTGTTTTCTGCCAGCGGAAAAACAGCAGATTCCTCGCGCGACCATACCGCGCTTCGGAATGACAATCCTTTATGGGAGTCTTCAGACTGCACCACTCCCTGATAAAAACCTTGCTTCGCAACTGCCTTCGGCATCGGTTACCATAGAGTTGCAGGCAATCCGATAAAACAAGCATCTAAACAAATATGAATAATGCCGTGATCGCCTTCGCTTTCCTGCTGGTCGCTTCCCTGGCTTCGGCCCAGACCGTGGATCCCGCGCTGCGGCCGCCCAAAGGTGCGCAGGTCGCGCTGGTGGTATTTGAAGACCTGCAGTGTCCCGACTGCCGCCGCGCCGCTCCCCTGGTGGAGGAGGCTGGCCGCACTTACAAGATTCCGGTGGTCCGGCACGACTTCCCGCTGCCTATGCACAACTGGTCGTTCGAGGCGGCCATCATCGCGCGCTACTTTGATACCCAGTCGAAACAACTGGGCAATGATTTTCGCGACTATATTTTCCAGCATCAACCGGAGATAACACCGCCGACGCTGCGCGGCTTCGCGGAAAAATTCGCCGCGGACCACAAAGTCGAGCTGCCGTTCGTGGTCGATCCGCAAGGCAAACTGGCGGCCGCGATCAACGAAGACAAAAACGCCGGCCAGCGCGTCGGCATCAATCACACGCCGACTATCTATGTGGTCAGCAACAAGACGCAAGGCAAGCCGTTCGTCGAGGTCGTGGACCGCACCCAGCTTTTCCAGTTGATCGACGCGATGAAAAACGAGTAATTCCGGCACGGATTCACGCCGATCAACATGGATAAACCCTAGAATTTAAATCCGTGAAAATCCGCGTTAATCCGTGGCCACGAATTTGTTGTTACCCGACCTGCCAGACCGTGTCCAGCACGGTTCCATCCACCCACTTCACGACCGCCACCGGGCGATCGCCCAGCTTCGGACGAACCGGTTTGCCGCCGCAGATACGTTCCACTTCCGCCTTGATGTCTTGAATCGGCCGGATCGGCAGGCTTGATCCTTTGACGGCATCGAGCAAATCCTGACGCCGCGGATTGATGGCAATGCCGCGTTCCGTGACTACGACGTCAATCAACTCGCCGGGTCCGGTCAGCGTCGTGACTTCGTCCACGATTACCGGAATGCGATCGCGAAACGACGGCACCGCAAGTATCGTGCAACCCGCCCCGAGGCAATTCTGCCAGCCGCCGATGCCGTGCAGCAGCCGGCCATCGGAGTGCGTGACCACGTTGCCGTTGAAGTTCACATCCACTTCGGTTGCGCCCAGCACCACCGCGTCTACCATCGAAGCAAACGAACCCTTGCCGTGGTAGTTATATGAGGTAAACGGCGATGTGGGTACGTGGCGGGGGTCGCTGGCAATCGACTTTACCCCGTCCAGGTCAAAGGTCTGGCCATCGAGAATGTAGTCGGTCAATCCTTCCTGCAACATTTCCACCAGATAGCGCGTCGAGCCGCCGCGGACGAAGCGCGCCTTCACGCCATCTTCTTTCATCATGCGGCGCAGGTAGCCGACGAATGCCAGCGCGATGCCGCCCGCGCCCGCCTGGAAGGAAAATCCGTTGCGCATGATGCCCGCATCGCGCAGAAAGCGCGCCACGTACTCTGCCACTCGTAGGCGGTCGGGCGAGCGCGTGATCTGCGTAGTGCCCGATACAATCTTCGTCGGATCGCCGATGGAATCCACTTCCACGACGTAGTCAACATTGTTGCCCTGAATCTGCCAGGGAACGCAGGGGAAGGGAACCCGGTTGTCGGTCACCACGACGACGTTGTCGGCGTATGTGGAATCGGCCAGCGCGAAGCCCAGCGATCCGCAGGCCGACTTGCCATGGGATCCGTCGGCATTGCCGAAGGCGTCGGCTGTGGGCGCGGCGATCACCGCGATATCAATGTGGACCTCGCCATCCTGAATGGCTTGCCAGCGTCCGCCATGTGAGCGCAGAACGCCCAGGCCGCGCATCTTGCCCTGGGTGCAGTAGTCGCCCAAAGGCCCGTTCATCGAGCCTTCGATGTGGTGGATCACGCCCGACTGCATCAGTTCGATGGCGGCTTTTTGCGAGGGAAACGACGCGCTGGGAAACCACAGCAGGTCCTTGACGCCCAGTTTGGCCGCGGCTTCCAGCATCATGAGCGCCACGCGATCGCCGTCCCGCAGGTGGTGATGGTTCGAGATCACCATGCCGTCGCGCAGTCCGCACTTGCGTAGGGCAGTCTCGAGATCGGGGACACGTTTGTCGCCGTTGTCGGGATAGTCTTTGCTGGAGCGCACCGGGGGAGCAGCCTTACGCCCGCGCGGCTGATATTTGGCCACACCCAGATAAGGAATCTGGGGTTTGCCGTTGACCATGGTCGGGACCATGCGTCCCGCGGCGTTTTGGACCAGTTCGGCTCGGTCAGTCATTCCGCTCCCTTGTCCTGCGCAAGAACGGGCAAAGTTTCGTGTGGGACCGGGTCTCCGACCCGGTCAGGCCGAGCGCAGCTCGGCGGATCGGACCAAGGGGGCCGTGGCCGGTCGCTGGCCACCAGGCCGTCGAACTGCGCTCGACCTGGGCGGGTCCGAGACCCGCCCCCACACAGTCTCTGCCTGGTCATCACGCCTTCTCCATTCGCTTGGCCAGTTCCACCAGCTTCTGCGCCCGCTGCACCACGGGCGGATCGATCATCTTCGATCCCAGGCTGACCACGCCCAACCCGCGTTGCTGGGCTTCTTCGAACGCAGCCACGATCTTCAACGCCTTTTCAATCTCGGCCGGTGCCGGCGCGAGGGCGGCATGAATCACCGGAATCTGGCCGGGATGAATGCAGCCCATGCCTTCAAACCCGAGCGCGCGGGAATTTTCGGCCCAGCGCCGCAGGCCGTCCATGTCACCGACGTCGCTAAAAACGGAGTCGATGGCTTGCACTCCCAGGGCTCTCGCCGCATTGACCAGGCGCATCCGCGCGTACTGCGACTCGCGACCCTCCGCTGTTTTGGCCACGCCCAGGTCGGCCGTGTAATCTTCGAGCCCGATCGTGAGCGCGACCACATTCTTACTCGTCTGCGCGATCGCGCATGCGTTCTCGATGCCCAGCGCGGATTCGAGAATCGGCATCAACCAGATCGGGCGCGTGATGCCGTAGCGGCCTTTGAGTTCGTCAATCATGCGGTCGGTTTCCGCGACCTGTTCGGGCAGTTCGGTCTTGGGGAGCAGCACCAGGTCCGGCGATTCGGGAACAATCTCCGCCAAATCTTCAAGGCCCAGAGGCAGCTGATTGATGCGCACCATGCGCTCACACCTGCCGAAATCCACCGCGCGCAATGTGTTGCGGACAAGAATGCGCGCGGCGTCTTTTTCCCCATGATGGACGGAATCTTCAAGATCGAGAATGACGGCATCGGGCCCGTGCAGCGCGGCGTTGATGAAGTACCTGGGTTCGGAGCCGGGTAGATAAAGACGCGAGCGGCGCAAGCGATCACGCGGCGATGGTTCCGGCAGCGCTATTTTTTCCGGCGACGCTTTGCGTCCCAGGGCCAGCCCGGCCCGGCGCGCGGCAGTTTCGATCCGCGCCGAGATTACGAAGGGCAGCGCGCCCTCGTCGCGGAGTTCGACGCGGGCATGCTTGATGCCGAGCACGTCCAGCACCTGCCGTGCCTGCGAGACGATCGAGTCGCCATAGTAGGGTGCGACCCGGGACTGCATCGTGATCTCAAGTCCGCCGCTGTCGCGCGACTCAATGGCTACGTGCAGGTCGGAACGGACGTCCCGGCCACAATGTCCGGCTTCGCCCGTGCCCGCCGACTTTTCCGCGGAATTCATCATTCATTTCACCACAGCCCACGTGGTTCTTGCCGTCGCCTGGCATCCGCCATTGCGAGCCGCGCCTACTTCAACTTCGCCAGAATCGCGTCCCCCATCTGTACCGTACTCGCCGCGCCTTGCCCGATCGATTTCGCGCCACCAGGAATCCGCATCATGTCGTAGGTCCGCACTTTGCCTTCCTGCACTACGTCGGCGATGGCCTTGCGAATGCGGTCAGCCTTAGCGCCTTCACCGATGTGATCGAGCATCATCGCGGCGGAAAGAATCATGGCGATGGGATTCACAATCGGAGGATTCAATTCGGCATACTTGGGCGCCGACCCATGCGTCGGCTCAAACACGGCGACCTCGTCGCCAATATTGCCGGACGCCGCAAAGCCCAGACCGCCCACCAGTCCGGCGAAGGCGTCGGACAAGATATCGCCAAACAGGTTCGAGGCTACGATCACGTTGTACTCTTCCGGATTCTTGTTCAGCCACATCAACTGCGCATCAATATTGGTCGACCAAAGCGCGATTCCGGGATATCCCTTGGCCACGTCCTTGGCGGTTTCTTCCATCATGCCTGAAGTTTCGCGCACCACGTTGGGCTTCTCGCAAATCGTTACGCCCTTGAAGCCGCGCTTCTTCGCATATTCAAAGGCGGCGGTGACAATGCGCCGTGCCGCCGCTCGCGTGATGATGCGCACACTCACCGCGAGGTCGGGGCCCGGCACGCTGTTGAATGCCTTGAAACGGGGGTGGGTGTTGAGCGCCGCGCGGACATTTTCTGGAGGGTTCGTCCACTCCACACCGACGTACATGCCCTCGGTGCCCTGACGAAAGACCGTGGTGTCGACTTTGGGCTCGTCGAATCCGCCGTCGGTGCGCTTGCGAATGTAGTTCAGCGGGTTTCCCGTGAAGCCGATGCAGGGCCGCATGCAAATATCCAGATTGAACTTCTGGCGCATGGTGACGATCGGGCTGTAGTACACCAGGCCCTTGCCGCGCAACTCGGGTTTCAGTTCGGCCTGGGCTTCCTTGTTGGGCTTTGAAGTAATGGCGCCGAACAGGCCGAGCTTGTGCTTCTTGAGCAGGTCGATGGTGCGGTCCGGGAGTGCGTTGCCTTCGTTGCACCAGATCTCCCATCCGATGTCGGCATGAATGTATTCAGCGTCTAAGCCGACGGCTTTCAGAACTCGCAAGGCTTCGGGAAGAACCTGATTTCCGATGCCGTCGCCCGGCATGGTGATTACTGTGTGTTTCGCCATTCGTGCAGTTTCTCCTGTTGTCATCCTGAGCGCTGTATTGTGTTTCGCTCGCGAAACACAATGCGGAGTCGAAGGACCCCTACTTCCTACAACAAAACTCGACTGAAGTTTAGCCTTGCGGCAGTCTGGCGGGCGAGGGCGCCCGCCCCACACAGCAACCGATCTAACCCAAGCCCAATCGCTTCGCCACCAAGTTCTCTACCCCCTGCGCGATCACCAGGGATTGCGGCACGCTGCCGAGCGCCGGGAACGCGAACTTCTCGCCCCGCCAGGCGATCATGCCCGAAGTGAAATCAATGGCAATCTTGTCGCCGGGAATGATCGTTTTTTCTTTTCCCGCGATCTCTTTGGCGAACTGCTGGCGCAGTCGTTTCACCAGCTCCGGGACTTCCACGCAGAGGAATCCGTTGTTGTAGGCGTTGCGCAGATATGTCTGCGAGAAGCTGGCGGCAATCACCAGCGGAATTCCCTTCGCCTTCAGGCACGTGACCGCCTGCTCGCGGCTTGACCCGGTGCCAAAATTGAAACCGCTCACCACCACGTCGCCGGCACGGGTTCGCGTGGCGAATTGGGGGTCGTAATTCTCCATCACTACTTTCGCCATGGTTTCGGGCGTGACGTCGTCGCGGTAAGTGTAGTCCTTCCCATAAATGGCATCGGTGTTCACGTTGTCTGGCGGCAGGAACACCAGCCGTCCCTGCATGCGCTCGGGAAAGCCGGGGAGGATATCGACTTTCTCGGCGGCGGCGCCGGTGGGAAATTCCTGGTACTCGCGCGCCGGCGAGCGGTCGGCCATCTTGTAGTGTCCCCGGATGTAACCGGCAACGGCGGATGCAGCTACAACTTCCGGGCTGGCGAGATAACATTTCGCGTCGCGCGATCCCATGCGGCCCTTGAAATTGCGGTTGGTGGCGGAAATCCCGACTTCTCCCGGCTCCAGCAGCCCGACTCCAAGGCCGATGCAGGGACCGCAGCCCGCGGGCAATGGATTGGCGCCGGCATCGAGCAGGGTCTGCCAGATGCCGCGCCGCTCGGCTTCTTCCTGCACCCATCTGCTGGCCGCGCCCAGATACAGCTTCACGCCGGGCGCAACTTTTTTGCCTTGCAGCACGGTGGCGGCGGCGGCCAGGTCCTCAACCCGCGAATTCACGCAGGAGAGCAGGTAGGCCTTCTGGATGGGAATCTTCTGCTTCTCGATCTCGGCCAGGGAAGCCATGATCTGCACGGTGTCGGGTCCGGAGACGTGCGGTGTCACCTGCGACAGATCGAGCACGATGCGGGCGGCATAGACTGCATCGGGATCGGGCCGCGGCGGATTCTCCGACCAGTTCGCGAGGTCGCGATCGGTGAAGCGCTCGATGCCCATCGCCGCCAGGCGCTCCTTCACGCCTTTCAGATACTTGATCGTGACCTCATCCACCGGAAACCAGCCGACCAGCGGGCCCCACTCGGTGGACATGTTGGAAATCGAAAAACGCGCGTCCATGGAAAGGCTGGCCACGCCCGGTCCGCTGAATTCGACGGCCGCGTTCAAAACTTCATCGTGGTTGTAGAGTCCGCACAGCGTGATGATGACATCCTTGCCGGTTGCGCCCGCGGGCAGCGTGCCTTCGAGGACGACCTGGATGGAGCGCGGAATCTGCCACCAGAAATCGCCCGTCGCCCAGGCCGCGGCGGCGTCGGTGCGCACGATCGGCGTTCCGACGGCGCCCAGCGCGCCGTACATATTCGAGTGCGAATCGGAGGCGACTACAAAAGTTCCGGGCAGAACGTATCCGCGCTCGACCATGATCTGATGGCCGATGCCTGAACCCGCGGGGTAGAAATCCACGCCGTGAAATTTGGCGAAGCCCTCTATGGCTTCGTACTTGTGCAGGTTCGAATCTTCCTTGTTCTGGATATCATGATCGAGAGCGAATACCAGCTGCCGGGAATTCTGGATCTTCTTTGCGCCAATGGTTTGAAACTTCTTGATCACCGCCGAAGTGTTGTCATGGGTCATCACGCGATGCGGGCGGATGGCCACGAAGTCCCCGGTGCGCAGCGGGCGCTTGGGCCCCTCGGCAAGATGTGCCTGCGCGATCTTTTCAACCACGGTCTGACCCATTGAGTCTCCCACTCGCGTAGCCGGTTTCTAACCCTGTCAAGCCGGTTCTTTCGCCCTTTCAGGCAGCTCATTGATAACGTTAACTATCCCACCCCCGGGGGCTTACGCCCCAGGCATACAATTGGCTTCTTGCCGGGCTAAAGTCTGGACCTAAGCTGCATTCCCGGCCGGTAGAACTTCTTTTCGAATTCGGCAAACTGTTGTTCCAGTTTCCACTGTACCCGCGCCCGGTCGCTGGCATCGAGAAATTTCTTGCACCCGGCTGAGACGTTGCCCGATTCAGGACGGTCTCCGGCACAAGCAGTGACTGAATGATATGCCTGCGGGTCAGAAAAGAGACTGGCTCCGGCCAGGAAGCTGTGTTCAAGGCTTTGCCGCGCCATCCGCTTCAGGTCGACATATTTGAGATGGTAGGTTTCGGCGGCGCGCACGTATTCGTGCGTCATGTCGGACCGCGACACGCCTTCATCGTCGGTCGCCAGGGCCACGGGCACGCCATAACGCAAATATACCGGCAAGGGACGCTCTTCGCCGCGCACTCCAAGGATCACGTCATTCGAAGTCAGGCAGATTTCGACCAGCACCTTGCGCCGGGCCATTTCCTGCAGCAGACCGGTAGCGTCGACTTCGTTCATCACGCTCACGCCGTGTCCGATGCGCCCGGCGTGGCCTTTCTCGATCGACTCACGCACGTGAAAGCTTAAACCCTCGGGCGGAACCAGGCCCATGGCCAGTTCGCCGGCGTGCAGGCTGATGTGCACCCGGGGATAGATTCCGTGCAGGTAATCGAGCATCTTCATGTGCAGATCGAAATCGTGCATGGGCACGTACCAGTCTTCAGGCATCACCAGATTTAATCCTACGAAGCGCGGGTCGGCCTGCGCCAGCTCAAAGCCCAGCAGAATTTGCGCATAGACCTGCTCTCTCGGTAGCCCGCGAAGCACCTGATACAGATAACGTATGGTGACGCCGCATCCCGCGCCGGCTTCGGGCGATGCCGCAATGCAGAAGCTGGCGCATTTTGGCTTCGTCGTGATCCAGTTGTTCGCGGGTGGCCGCGACGACATTTTTCAGGCCGCCGGCCAGGAGCTTCTCCCGCAGCTTGGAGAAGTCGTCATCCCATCCAACCTTGGCTCCCAGCGCGGGCGCGAGCATTCCGTCCGCCGTATGCATGAGTTCCAGATATTGCAGATGGTCGGCGGCAGCGCGTTCCGCGGCCTCGGCGATGGAGTCGCCGGTGTGATTGGTCATGGCCGGAATAAATTTATCGAAGGTGGAGAAAAAGTGATCGTGGCCCGGTTCCTCGCCGCCCCAGTTGCGCATGGACCAGGCATCGACGATGGAGTTGTAGAGAACGTGGTCCTGGTAGGCGCAGCGGATGGAAGGCTTGCTGGCAAAACGGTCACAGGCATCGTCGCAGGGCGGCGCGATCAGAACGGAAGTCGTGCGGTCCACGCAAAAGCCGTCTTGGGCGGCGAAGTCGATAAGGCTCTCGGCGTAGATCGCCCCCGCCAGATGGATGTGCAGGTCGCCGCCTTTGGGCATTTCCCGGAGGAAGGCCAGCAGAAGTCCCGGCTGATGGTGGACGGAGTCGAAATGGCGGGCCGCCCGCTGCTCCGGAGTCGAGCTTTTCTGCTCCGCGGCCGTGTTCAGCGCGGGCAGCATGAGCGCAAAGACCACGAATCCAGCCATTCGTGTCACAGCAATCCCCCCTGCACGAACGGGCATTTTACCTGATAGCGAGTTCTTTGCGTCCTTTGCAGCTTTGCGGTTAAGAGCTTTAACCGCAAAGTCGCAAAGGACGCCGCAAAGTACGCAAAGATAAAACCACGATGCGGCGAACTCGGCTTTCAGCAAGGTTCTTGCCGGATTTTCACAGCTCGAGGAATTGCATTTTTTCTCCCGTCCTGGCCGCGGTTGAAAGAAATCTGGGAAAAATGCCAGCGTGATGAAGAAAGCGCCGGCAGCATTCCGCAGTTGCACCAAACCTGCGTGCACCCGCCTGTGAATGGCCTGCACTCGATTGATTTTCAAGCAGATAGATGCCCGTTTTTTATTGACTCTAAAAATGAAAGGAGTAAAAACAACCTCGTTCTTTGACAGCTTCTGAAGTTTTCCCGGTTGGTGCGGCGTCCGGGGCTCAAGCCAAGTCACTCTTTGCATCGCAAGATGACGGAGGGAAGGCGGGTGAGGGTCTATAGCAAAGCGCTGGTCGAGGCGAACAAGAAGATATGTCGAAGGCAAGATAGAGTCCCGAGGCGTTAGGCAGGTTTGTCCGGTTGGCGGTAAGCCCGGAGCCCGAGCATGATCGCGCGGAGCAGCCCGCAAGGGTAGCTACGAGAGCAGGTCGGTGAGGGTCTAAAGCGAGCTACTGGCCGAGATGAATGGGCATAACACCACCTCGGGGCTCTTATTTTTTGTCCGTGTATTGTCAAGGCCCCTGCACTACCTGCAGCTTTCCTGTCGGCGCCAGCCGCGCGCGAAAGATGGTATTCGTGGCTTCCACTTCACCCACCGTGTCCACGTTCAGGTCGTACGTTCCTTGGGGCAGGTTTTCCGCGAACGGAATTTCAAACTCGTCTGTGTCCCGCTTCAGGGTGAAGTGCTGATAGCCGACCGCCGTGGCCCGGCCATTCTCGTTGACCGCCAGGGCGATGAAGGTGAAGTCGAAATCGTTGCCGGTCTGGTTCGACACTCGAATCGCGGCTTCCAGCCGGTGGCCAGTAATCGTAGGTTTCCTGCTCCACTCGACCACCAGGGGGGCCACCACCTCGAGCACGAACTCTTTCTTCTTTTGGGCGATGGGCTTGCCGCTGTCGGTGACGGTCACGACGAAGTGAAAACTGTCCACTTCGGTGGGCGCGCCGCTGAGCGTGCCGTCCGGCGCCAGGTCGATACCCTCGGGCGGCGATCCCGTTGGTCACTTCCCACTTTAGAGGAGTGATGCCGCCTTGCGCCTCCAGCTTGAAGTGATAGGGCTGGCGCAGGAACGCCTTGGGCAGCGGGGCAGTGGACAGCACGATGGGCTCGCCCGTGGCCGCGCCCTGCTGCGCCGCGGACGATCCCAGCAGAGCCAGAGCCAGAAATGCCGATCCTGCGAGTCTTAGATTCATAGCGCCTTAGATGGCACTCTAACACTGGGCGGATGAGCTCCGGTGCCTGCCCGGAAGGACAATGGGTGGACTTGGGATCCGTCAGCTGCTGTCGGGACGGGCGGGACGCCCGTCCTCCGATTTCTTCCACGCTGCCGACCTACTTCCGCAGGAATTCTTCCACCGCCTTCTCGAACATCCCCGGCTGGTCGACGAACGTCATGTGGCCCGATTTCGGCAGGATCACCAGCTTCGAGCCGGCGATCTTTTTGTGGATGGTCTGCGACAGCGACGGGTCCGACTCGTCATGGTCGCCCACCATGATGAGCGTCGGCACTTTGATGGTGGGCAGCCGGTCGGTGTATTCGACCGACTTCAAGTTGCCGTCAATCACGAACTCTCCGTGCGATCCCCACATTTCGCGGTAAAGGTCCCACGACATTTTTCCGTTATCGACCGGGTCATAGTTCGGGTCCGGGTGGTTCTGGTAGATATAGGGAAAGTAGCCGTCGCCCCAGGCTGCGGTCATGTATTCGGCGGTGTAGCGGTTCTTCTCGTAGTCCTTGCCGTGGCCGTAGAGGCCCTCGGCTTCCATCTTGTTGATGTGCTCGCGCACGTCCGCCGGCATTTTTTCTTTCATGCGCAGGAAAACTTCGTTGATGGCTTTGGTGCTGGCGAAAGTGCTGGCCAGAATCAGCGCAGAAAGATTCTTCTGATACTTCAGCGCATAGGCCTGCGCCAGCACGCCGCCGTAGGAGTGTCCCAGCAGGCTGATCTGGCCGAGGCCCAGGGCCTGGCGGACGGCTTCGACATCCTCCACCATGTTTTCGACGGTGTAGCCGGACGCATCCTCCAGTGTCTGCGAGCGGCCCGAACCGCGCTCGTCAATGAAGATGAGCCGATGGTGCCGGGCCAGCGGGAGCAGATAAGGCAGGAAGTAGTCATGGGACGCGCCGGGCCCGCCATGCAGCAGCATCAAGGGCTTGCCACGGCCAAAGCTCTTGTAATAGATCATGACGCCGTGCGCGTTCACGTATCCCTCGCGGATGGGATACACGGCATCCGCGGCGGCAGGGTTCTGTGCGGCGGCAATGGCCGCGGGCAGCAAGAGCACAAGAAGTACCGGGAGCAATGCGAACGGTCTGGTCATGGCGGCCATGCTAACCTCCAGCCACAGCATGAGGCAACGGGAGGTTTCTCCTCCGCCCTTCTGTGCCAGCGCTCCCGGCCTGGAGGTAGGCCACAAACCATGTGGGGACAGCCGCCCCGGCTGTCTGGCGGAGCGTCGCTCCGCTCGATTTGCTTTCCAGAAAAAGCAGTCGAGCTTCGCTCGACCGGACAGCTGGGGGCAGCTGTCCCCACGTGGCTCGTGGTGGTTGCTTCGGTCGTGGTGCAGTTTGCGCAAAAACAGCCACCCTTGTCATTCCGAAGCCTGGTTTATCGGCGAGGAATCTGCTTAGTGCCAGCAGCAAAACAACAGATTCCTCGCGCGACAATACTGCGCTTCGGAATGACAATCCTTAATGGGGGTTTTCAAACTGCACCACTACCGTTGCTTCTCCCCTCGACTCCTGCTGCATTCCCACGGTAAGCTAAATCGTTTCGTCGCGGAGGGCTCACGAATGCACGAGGCAGTGGCCAAGCTTTGGCCAGAGATCCAATGGATCGAAGACAAGAAACTGCGCAGCCAGGTCACCGAGACCTGGGTCAAGGCGTTGGAGCGCAGCCCGCTGAAGCCCGACGATCTCAATCGCATTCCCTTCACCCTGCTGGTGCCCAACTGCCCCATCACTTTCATGGAGCACAAGCGCTGCGTGGTGCACATCGCGCGCCGGAGCGCTGAAGCCATGCGGGAATTCATGGGGCGCGCCCTGCCCATCCACATGGACACCGTGATTGCGGGCGCCATTCTGGCGGATGTGGGCAAGTTGCTGGAGTATGAACTGGGCGCCGATGGCAAGAGCCGGCAGAGCGAGCGGGGAGAGGCGTTGCGGCATCCTTTTACCGGGGTTGCGCTGGCGCTCGAATGCGGCGTGCCGGATGCCGTCTGCCACATCATCGCCGCCCATGCCGCGGAAGGCGACCTGGTGAAGCGCACCACCGAGGCCTACATCGTGCACCACGCCGACTTCATGGCGTATTTGCCCTTCAAGAATCCCAAAAATATTCAGCTCAAATAGGAGACACAGAGTTGGCCACGAAAGAAGCTGCCGCCAAAGAAACCATCACCGCCGGAATGTCGCGCTGGGCTGCCGGCCTGGGCTATGCCCAGCTGTCGCAGGAAGCCGTCTACCAGGCCAAGCGCTTTCTGCTCGATTCCGTCGGCTGCGCGCTGGGCGGATATCAGCAGCACGATGTGAAGATCGCGCTGGCTGTGCTTGACGAAATTGCTGGACGAGGACCGGCGACCGTGATCGGCACGGGCAAGCGCATCGATCCGGTTTCGGCGTCATTGGCCAACGGGTTGATGATCCGCTGCATGGATTACAACGACATTTACTGGAAGCAGGACCCTTCGCATCCGTCGGATATTTTTCCGGCGGCGCTGGCCGGCTGTGAGCGCGCGAAAAGCGATGGCAAAGAATTGATCGTAGGGCTCGTGCTCGGGCACGAGTTCGAAATGCGTTTCTGCGAAGCCGCTTTCCCCGGGATTCGCGAACGCGGCTGGCATCACGCCACCCTGACTGCTTTTGTTTCGCCCATCGTTGCCGGCCGCGTCATGCATCTCGGCTGGGAACAGATCCAGCACGCCATCGGCATTTCGGCCAGCCGGCATGCGACCCTGGGCGCGGTCACCGCCGGCAAGCTGACCATGATGAAGAACACGGTCGATCCCATGGCCACGCAGAGCGGAGTGCTGGCCGCGCTCATGGCCGAGAAAGGTTACACCGGCCCCGAACATGTGGTGGACGGCAAGGAAGGCCTTACCCATTGTTTCGGTCCATCATGGAAACTGAATCTGCTGACCGATGGATTGGGCGAATCGTGGCGGATTACCCAGTGCGGCATGAAAGCGTTTCCCACCGAAGCGCTCACCCACACCCCGATTTCTGCCGTGCTCGATATCGTCAAATCGAATGACCTGAAGCCGGAGCAGGTGGAGAAGGTCCAGATTCGGTCGCTGGCGCGGGCTGCCGACATTCTTTCTGATCCCAGCAAATACGATCCGCGAACCAAAGAAACGGCCGACCACTCCTTGCCCTACGTGATTGCGGCGGCGATTGCGGAGCGGCAGGTTACGCCGGTGCAGTTCGAAATGAATAAGATCATGGATCCGACCATCCGGGCGCAGCTGAAAAAAGTGGAAGTGGTGGCCGACCCCGAGATCGAGAAAGTTTTCCCGGCGCTGCAGCGCGTGATCGTCAACCTGACGACCACCGATGGGCGGACGTTTAGCAAGCAACTGGACTATCCCAAGGGCGATCCGCGCAACCCGCTCTCTGACGCTGAAGTAGAAGAAAAATTCTCGGCCCTTGCGGAAGGAGTACTGACGGGCGGTGCGCAGAAGAAGCTGAAGAACGCGATCTGGAACCTGGAGAAGCTGGGCTCGGTAAGCCAGCTGATGGCACTGATGAAAGCGGATGTGCGCGCCAAGGCGGCGCCAGGCAAGACGAAAACTGAGGCAAAGACGAAAAAGCGGAGATAGAACCCGGAAAGTCTTGCGCGACGGGGTGGAACTTTTACGCGAAATGACGGACGACTTCACCAAAGCCACCGCGGCCGCGCGCTTCCTGCTGTCGCAGACTGCGCTGCGTCCCAAAATCGCGCTGGTGCTGGGTTCGGGTCTGGGCGGATTTGCCGACGAACTCTCCGATTCGACGCGAGTCCCCTATACAAATGTCCCTTTTTTCCCGCCGTCGACCGCCGTGGGACACGCCGGGCAGATGGTCATCGGGAATGCCGCCGGGGTTCCGGTCGCGGTGATGCAGGGGCGGGTCCATCTGTATGAAGGCTACTCCGCCCACGAAGTCACTTTCCCCATGCGGGTGTTTGACTGCATGAATATCCGCGCCGTGGTTCTTACCAACGCGGCCGGCGGTATCAACCTGGAGTACAAACAGGGCGCGCTGGTCGTGCTCACCGACCACATAAATCTGCAAGCGCACAATCCGCTGATCGGGGCGAACGACGAACGCTTCGGCCCGCGTTTTCCGGACATGACGCAAGCCTACTGCAAGCCTTATCGCGAGATCGCTCTGGCGGCCGCGAAAAAGGCGGGCAAGACGCTCTACCAGGGCGTATACGCCGGATTGCTGGGACCGAATTACGAGACCCCGGCGGAGATTCGCTACCTGCGCACGATTGGCGCGGACCTGGTGGGGATGTCGACCGTCCTCGAAGTGATTGCGGCGCGGCACATGGGAATGAAAGTGCTGGCGATCTCCTGTGTGACCAACATGGCTGCTGGAATTCTCGACCAGGTCATCCATCACGAAGAAGTGCTCGAGACCGGGGAGCGGGTGAAGGGCGATTTCGTGGCGCTGGTGCGGGCGGTGCTGCCGGAGATCGCGAAGGACGTGGATGTGGCGCCCACTTCTTAAAGCTGGTGTTCGGAAACCGACAATGCCGGACGCGGCGGGCCGCAAGTCCCGACCAAACAAGGATACGAATTTTCCGCTTCGACTAACGAATTGCCGCTTTGATTATGCTGACCCGTTCCCCCAGACTTCCCGGCTCGACCGGGACCAGTTCGAAGCCGAAGTCGCGGTAAGTCTCTTCGTGAATTTTCTCAAAGCGCACCGTTTCCTCAAAGCTGATACGCCGCGCTTCGGTAGGCGTTACGAAGCCAAGATTGCGAATGAAGAAGACCCGGTGTTCGTAGACTGCTTCTTTTTTGATGCGCTCCAGTTCGCTGGCAAGAAGGGTGAAAAAGGGTGCCCGAGGTAGACTGCCAGCGCGGAGGTACAGACCGCGCAGCGGTCGTGAAACTGAACCTCATCGGGCTGATGAGACGCCCGGATCTGACGGTCCCTTTGCAGCTGAGCGATTGCGTCAATGAACGAGGGATGCGTCCAGGGTTGAACCGTTCCTTGGGCTTGCGCGGCGGCGATGAGGTCGGTAGCTGCCTCTTCGACTACGCTGAACCCGTCGAGCTCTAACTGACGGATGATCGCTGTCTTCCCCGCACCCGGCGCGCCGGTGATGATGAACCTTCTCATCCGGTTTCCTTTTCAGGGACTGTGCCTGAGCCGGAAAAATGTTCAGAAAGCCGTCTGCCCTGGCCCAGGATCAGATCTTTCTTCAATGCGTTTCTGCTGGGCACCAGTCTTCCAGGAAAAGGCGCGCGGGCGAGTCGCCCGCGGCCACACCACCCTTCTGCCACACCATCCTCTCGAGGCCGTTATCAGTTTTTCGCGCGGGAGAAGAAGATCGAGACTGGCAGCTTGATGGAATAAACCGCTGCGAAGCTGCCCTGGTTGACTGCCAAACCTACATTGCCGCGGGAATTGATGTAGAGCAGGGGCTTCTTCAGAGGCACGTCGCTGAAAGTCCCGACGAAAGGGATGTCCATCTCGGTCTTGCCGATGGTGACGTGCACATTCTGCTCATGCGTGTAGCCCAGCTTGAGAAAATCATCGCCGGTGACGTCGGTCACCAGATTGCCGAACGGGCCGTCGGTGGCAATGACGTCGCCGCTGAGGCCATGCTCGTCGAACTGCGGCGCCGCGAGATCGAGCCGGACTAGCTTGCTTGCTGCCAGCTCGGGTCCGACCTTCGTCCAGTCGGCGCCGTGGGCCAGGTGGGCGCCGACCGGGGAAAAGATGTCGCGCCCGTGGAAAGTTGACGACAATGCTGTGCCGATCATCCAGTCGCGGTTTGTGATCTCTCGCACGCTTCGATTCCGTCACGGTCCTGGACCAGCGTCATCAATCCGTTGTCGGGAAGCACGAAATATTGGCCGCGCTTGGACTTGACCACGACTGCCTTACGCGTGCTTCCGACACCGGGTCGATGACCCTCGAACACCGTGCCCGCCGGAAAATACGGAGTTCGCGCCGTAAAGGAAACGGGCGCCGTCGAGTATGGAGAAGGGCGTGACTTCGTGGGTCAGGTCTACGATGCGCAGTTCTGGAGCGATCGAGTACATCACGCCTTTGCAGAGTGCCACCAATCGTCCACCACGCCGAAGTCGGTCATGAAGACGACCGTCGGCGGGGTGGGTGCGGCGGTTTGTGCGGCCCTCGCCCGGCCGGAGATGCACAAAAGCAAAAAGAATCCTAGAACAAATGGGAATAAGCGACGATTCATAGGGTTGCGATCCTGGAAACGTAAAGTAGTTTACTGGAGCTCAAAAAAGATGCAAGACAGCGACCCAAACTCGGTGCTGGCCGGGTTCGAGGCATTCCTTCAGATACGAGTTGTCATCCTGAGCCGAGCAAACCGATTCGCTCGCGAATCGGTTTGTGGAGTCGAAGGAGCCCTGATGAGCTTCCAATCGTCGATGCTGGTCCCGCGTCCGCTGAGTGCAGCCCCGCCCAGGAAAGCCGCGCCGGTGGACAGGGAGTACGGGTCGCTGGCGACTGCGTCAATCCATTCGCAAGCGAATGGATTCGACTCCGCTCAGGATGGCAACGCGCAGGGGACTGCTCAGAACTGCGCCGCTGCCAAGCGGAGTCGAGGGACCATGAGCTTCCAACCGTCGGTGCTTGTTTCTAAGCTGTCCGCTGAGTGCAGCCCACTCAGGAAATCCGTCGCCAGTGCATAGGGTAAGGGGTCCTTTCCGACTGCGTCAATCCATTCGCAAGCGAATGGATTGCACTGCGCTCAGGATGACGGGGTATGGGGAC
>CAWFJA010000017.1:0-46716 GCA_963816025.1 Terriglobia bacterium | reverse complement strand
TGCGGGAAGGGGATGGATCCAGCTCGAGCGCATTTGGCCGATTAGCTACGGCCGAAGGCGGAAGGCTGACCGCTGCCCTCAGAATTTCGTTACTTCAGTGAAATTGAAATCTTTCACCTTCATGGCCGGACCACCATGTCGAAGGATTCTTCTCCGCTGGCGCGGACCGGCATTCCCATCTCTTCCACGTTCGAAAGCATGTGAATCAGGCTCTGGTTGAAGCGGAAATTCGCAACTCCATGGCGGACCTTGCCGTCTTCCACGTAGAAGGTGCCGTCGCGAGTCATGCCGGTGAGAATTTTTTCGTAGGGATCCACTTCGCGGATGTACCACAGGCGAGTGACCAGCACGCCGCGTTCCGTAGAGGCGATCATCTGCTCGACCGTCTTCGGGTCCGCTGGCGTGCCGAAAACAATGTTCATGGGCGCCTCGCCCATTTCGTTGGGCAGGGAGAAGCCATGTCCGGTGGGCTCGATGGGACCGACTTTGTCCTTGTATTCCGACTGCTTCATCTTTTTCGGCGGTGGCGCGCGCATACACCAGGCGTTTGACCACGCCATTCTCGACCAGTTGCACCCGCTGCCGGGGCATGCCCTCGCCATCGAACGGCGAGCCCGACTGCAGAGGATGAGCCACGTCATCCCAGATGTTGATGTTCGTCGCCGAAGATTGGCGTGCCCACACGGTTGTTCAGGAAGAACGCTGATCGAGGATGGCCAGGCCGCCGAAATCCCAGAACATGAAGCCGGCCATGTCGAGCACGGCCGCGGGTTCAAGAATCACGGTGTATTTGCCAGGCGGGAATTTCGCGTGGGCTCGCGGATCGATCGCCTTTCGCGCGGCGATTTCCGCGAGCGCGACGGGATCGAGATTGGCTACGTTGGGAGAATTGGCCTTCTGCCATCCCGAGGAATCGGCCGCCAGCATGGTGACGGAAATTTCCGACGAGGTTTGAGTGTGCCAGCGCGCAGTCCGCGGGAGTTGAAAATTCCCTCGACTGATTCCGAACTGGAAAAAATGCCGGCAGTGGTGAGCTTGTGCTGTTCGCCACGCGGACAATTTTCTCGACGGCCTGGCGCGGTCGTCCGGAGTGATCGCAGCGGTTTGCGCAAAATGCCGGCTGGGCACTGGCATGTGTGGCCGCGGGCGACTCGCCCGCGCTGGCATGGGCAGCAAGTCGGGATCGGGATGCTGCACCCTGGCCAGATTCTCCGACGATTGCACCACTCGCTTGCAGACTCTCGTCGTCGAGCTTGTTGGTGGTGGCCCGGGCCGTGCGTCCGTCGAACGCCGTGCGCACTGAAATAGAGTAGCTTTCTTCCGCCACGTTCTGATGGATGGTGTTGTTGGCGAAACGGGTCAGCGCGAACTTGCCGCCATAGATCATGGCTTCGACCTCATCGGCGGTCGAATCTTCTTGATCTTCTCGAAAATTTCCGGCTTTGTCTTTGGTCAGCATTCAGCACTTTGGGTTTAAGAACTCAAATCAATTGCCCATTAGAAATGTTTCGTGGCAATTCCTCCACGACTGTGCCACATTCGGCGACAGCAGGTCCTTCGACTCGTTACCCGTTCGCAAGCGAACGGGCAAGCTTCGCTCACGATGACAGGCTTGCTGCAGTGATCTAGTTCCCTTTGTACGCCGTCCCACCTTCACGTTTCTGAATCTCGCCGGCGCCGCGCCGTGGCCGGTGCCCATGACCTGTTGCGGCTGGCCCTTGCCGCAATTCGGCGTCCCCCACAAAGTCCATTCGTCGCGCGAGCAGATGGCGTCCATCGAGTTCCAGAACTCCGTGGTGATTCCCTGATACGACGGATTCTTCAACATCCGCGTCCGCTTGCCGTTTTTGATTTCCCATCCCATCTCGCAGCCGAACTGGAAGTTGTAACGCTTGTCGTCAATCGACCAGGAGCGGTTGGTCTGCATGTAGATGCCGTCATCGGTGCACGGCGATGAGCTGGTCCAAGGTCAGCGGCTTCTCGCCGGGAAGAATGCTGATGTTGGTCATGCGGATGATGGGCAGATGGTTCCAGCCTTCGGCGCGCAGGGTTCCGCCGGAGCGATGTCGCCGATGGTGTGCGCCGTCTCGCGGGAGCTCAGATATCCGGTAAACAAACCGTTGGTGATGATCGGCGTGCATTGCGCGGGCACGCCTTCGTCGTCGAAGCCAAAGTGCCGAGTCCCGGGCCGTGCTCCTGCCGCGCATCGGCAACGACGTTCACCAGGTCGCTGCCATAGCGCAGCTTGCGCAGTTTGTCGAGCGTGAGAAATGATGTGCCGGCAAAGTTGGCTTCCATGCCCAGCACGCGGTCGAGTTCGATGGGATGGCCGACGGATTCGTGAATCTGCAATCCGAGTTGCGAACTGTCGAGGATGATGTTGAACACGCCCTCGGGACACCGGTCAGCCTTGAGCAAAGCCACCGCTTCCTCGCCCATGCGGCGGGCGTTTTCGACCAGCTTCAGTTCGTCAATCAGTTCGTATCCCTTGTTCTGCCACTGCCCGCCAAAAGAATTGGGATAGGACCGCTTCTGAATCTCGCTTCCCGGCAAACGCGTAGCGCCGCATAGCCGGCTCCCGTGGTGTACTTCGTCTGATGGATGTCCGCGCCTTCAGAGGAAAAAAACCATTGCTCCTCGCGGCGGAAGTTCAGGTTAGTCTCAGCCAGCGTCACCCCAGGCACGGACCGCAATTCGGAATCGATCTTCAGCAGCAGCTCAATGTTCTGTTCGACGGAGATAGTGAATGGATCAATCAGGAATGGCGAAGCCCATTCGGCGGTAACCGCTTTTTCCGGAGCCAGCTGGATATCGTGCAGCTTTACCCGTGCCGACGCTTTCGCGATCTCAACGGCGCGGGCGGCGGTCGCTTCGACGGCGGCGCGGCTCAGATCGTCCGAGGCAGCAAAACCCCATGCGCCGTCGGCGATGACCCGCACTCCAATACCTGAAGACTCTGCCACCGACGCGCTGCCCACTTTGCCGTTCTTGGTGGAGAGACCGCGATGCCGATCGTCCGCCAGGCGAACATCGGCGTAGGATGCGCCCAGATGATTGGCGACGTCGAGGGCCCAGTCAGCAATGAGTTTCATGGAAAATTCAATCTACCACAGGGCGCGGGTGCCGCACTGTTTCGCGTCCTTTGCGAAAGAGTGGGGATTTTGACCTTAAGCCCAAGCCGCAGCCACCGCTCCCTGGAGAGCACAAGCCTCGATGCGGCCAATCGACTTTCCGCCTCGCCCTTGCCCCCGGAGCAAATGCCAGGCTTCCTTATACCTCCCATACTTCGACTTCTTCAGTTTGGGATACAGTCCGATGCTCCCCTGCCCCTGAAACTTCCCCGCCGGAATGATGTACCAGATATCCTCCGGAATCAGGTACGCCGCCACGAAATCAAACGGATCGCCGACATAAGGCCCCCGGCACCCGCGCACCGTGCAGGAGTACCCGTCGTGATCCCTGAACATTGTGGACTTCACCTGCACCCGCACAAATCGCGCCTCATGCTCCACCGCGAAGTCATAGCGCGCCGTCTCTCCCCAGGGCTTCGTGACTTGCAAGCCATGCTCCGCCGCCCGCGTCATAAACTGCAACTCCGCCCACTCCCCCCGCAACTTGGGATGCTTGATATTCATTCCCTTATTTTTCATTTGCCCGCTTTTCATATAAATGACGCCCCAATAAAAAACGCGGCCACCTGTGGCCGCGACGCTCTTCGCCCAACCCTATCAGCATGCCGCGTATAGCCCAGCGAAGAGAAGATGCCGGTAGTACACCCCAAAACAAATAAGCAAAATCAGAACAACCATCCCAAACCACAGAGAACTCAGAACAAAGAACCGAGAACTACTCTTCCCCAAACCACCCGCAAGCGATCCTCTCAAATCAACGCCGTAGGCACTTATACCGACTGCGGGGTAACCGATCCTGCTTCGCGCTTTTGCCCGGAAGGTGAGGACTTTGACTGCGTAGCTTGATGCTAGTCGCGCGCGGGTGCCCCGTCCAAGCTCTGCTTGGGCAGGGATGTTGACTCCAGCTACGTACGCGCTGAACGAGGCGGGTGTTGTGGAACCCAAGCCTCAAGTCGCAGCGCGGGTGCCCCATTTCTCGCGGTTTTGGCAAGAAGTGGGAATTGACTTCGTTGCCAGACACTCCAACCCGCTCGGTGTGATGTAGTTCTTGCCTGGCGTCGCGGGCTCGTTCCTTTGTGGTTTTCTCGTAAACCCTTTCCCGCATCTCAGTAGTCCTTCCAGGGCGAATCCAGATGGAGTGCCGCAGATGCCATAGCTTACACTCAAACCACATGCTCAACCGGGGCTATGCCTATACCACAATCATCAGCAGCAAATATCATGGACGGACCCTGCTCTCCCACTTGGCAAGCCTTTACCCACACTCAACCCCACAAGCCTGGCAACAAAATCTGAACAACCGCGAAGTCACCGTCAACGGCATCACCGCCACCGGAAGCGAATCGCTCACTTCAGGCCAAACCCTTGTCTGGAACCGTCCACCCTGGATCGAACCGGACACTCCTCAGCACTTCGAAGTCCTGTTTGATGACCCGCATCTGTTGGCCGTCAACAAACCTGGCGGGCTGCCCACTCTCCCCGGCGGCGGCTTCATGGAAAACACCCTCCTGCGCCTGGTGCAAAAGCAAACCCCCAACGCAAACCCTGTCCACCGGTTGGGCCGAGCCACTACCGGCATCGTTCTCTTCGCCAAAACAGCGCAGGCCGCCGCTAAACTAAGCGCAGACTGGAACACACCCAGAATTCAAAAAATCTATTGGGCGCTGGCTCAAAACATTGCACAGCACGACACCTACGAAATTCTCACACCCATCGGCCTTGTACCGCACCCGCGCATCGGTTCGGTGTGGGCCGCCAACCCGAGTGGCAAACCGTCAAAGTCATTGGCGAAGGTGATCTCACGCACGCTGCAAAGCACCACAACATTTGAGGTAAGCCTGAATTCGGGCCGCCCTCATCAAATCAGAATCCATCTGGCATCCATCGGCCATCCCCTGGTAGGCGATCCTCTGTACGGCTTAACCGGCCAGCCTCTTGAAAATCTCCCCGGCCTCCCGGGCGATGGAGGATATTTCCTGCACGCCCAATTTCTGAATTTCCACCACCCCATCACCGGCGAACAAATCAATCTTGAGGCAGCTTTGCCGTCTGGATTCTCATTGCATCAGTAGGTTCACGGCAGGACAGAAATTCGGGGACAGACGATGTGACCCCAATTGTGGTCATGCAACGGACGTCGTGTTGCTGGCCGACCAACGGCATGCGGCTATGTCCTGGCTGAATTGGGGTCAGTTCCGTCTGTCCCCGAATTTTGTCCCGGTGAGAGTAAGGCGAGAAAATCAAATGTGGGCCAACAACCGAACGCCTCGCGTCTAACGGTGGCTGCCAAGGGGCTCGAACCCTCGATCTCCCCCTTCATCAAAGCATGAACGATGTTCGCGCCTTCATTAGGCGATGCTCTACCTGTTGAGCTAACAGCTTCTCAATAACATAGTCGATTACGCCTTCAGAGTCACCCGCTGCCATTCCGTAAATCGCTGACAGCAGCTTTTGGATTTTCTTACGCCTTCTTCTCCTCGGCATCGAGTACTTTCCTGACGCCCTTTAGACTCAATTCCCCATTTTTCTCAAGCCGAAATAACATTGTGGCAATCTGTTCGTCGTTGGGACGACCCCAATCGCAAATCTTCATCGCGATTAACAGGGCACAACGAGCACACGCAACACAATCATCAAACTCAAGCTCGGTGTAGATGTTGGGAGCGTTCAACTTGACGAGAGTCGGGTGAGTTTTTGAACGCTTCTTCAAATCCTTTGCTTTCGTGGGCTTGTCGTCTGAGGCGTGCAGAAAGCGATTTCTTGCAAGACGATAATGATCCAGAAGGTCAAGTTCAATCTCAGTTTCGTTATCCCATCCCCCAGTTCGGCCTGTGGTATTTCTGAGGACGTAATGCAGCAGAGTTTCTTCTTTGGCTTTGGAATCCCAGCTTTCGCGCGTAGGGTGTTCCAGATTCAGGTCTTCAAGAAAACTTTCGAAAGCCTGAACCATCGACACTGTGTGGAGCTGATTGGTTCGCGTTGCCAACATCTCTAGCGGAACATGAGTAACAAAAACACCCAGTTCAGTTGATACCCTGCGTAAAAGTCTTGCCCGTCAGCCTCGGAGACGTATTGCTTTTGAAGAAGCCGAACGGAAAGTTCGGTGAATGAGACGATGGCATCGACTTTGCCTATCGTGTTTCGAAATTTGAGCACGCTGCGAAATCTGAAAGGCATACAAACGTGAAGAATACAACAACGTAGGGTAGTCTGGTACGACAAGAAAGAGCGATTGCGTCGATGCTGTTCGACCAGCTAGAACGTTCGGAGACCCGTCTCAAACGAGAAAACGAATCAACGTTTTCATACTTGAACCTGTCCGCTCGCTCCCCGATGATAGCCACCCGACACGTCCTTGAGCGGTGGTTTGCTGATTATCCTGCATCAGGGCAGGTTGACCTCCGTGAGCGACTTCGCTCTCCGATTGAATCTCAATTTAAGTCCGCATTCTGGGAACTCTATCTCCACGAATTATTCTCGCGCCTTGGATTCAGACTCGAACCTCATCCCGACATCGATAGCTCCTCCAATCATCCCGACTTCTTAGTCAAATCTGGCGACGACCCGAAGTTTTATCTCGAAGCTGTCGTTGCGGGACTTCCTTCGATGCAGGATGCAGGAGCCGATGCTCGTCTCGCTGCTGTCATTGACCTCATCAACGGCATGCAGATATCGGAATGGTTTCTTCAAGTCGAGTATCGCGGGTCACCAGAGACTCCGCCTCCAGTCAAGGAACTGCGACAAGGACTCGAACGTTGGCTTGCATCCCTCGACATCAAAGCCATTGACAATGCACTCAGAGCACAAGAGTGGGACAATGTTCCGAAATTCGAGTGGCAGCGCAACGGATTGTCATTGACGTTTACTCCCTCTCCTAAATCATCGAAGGCAGCAGCAAATCCTGAATCCCGACCCATCGGCATCTTGATGGGTGAAGGCAGTTTCCTCACAACGGACGAAGACATCAGGCGTGCAATCAAATCGAAGTCACGGAAGTATGGGAGCTCGCCCTGCCTCTTGTTGTCGCCGTCAATGTCATAAGCGACCATTGCGACGACATTGACATCAACAACGCACTCTTCGGAAGTGAGCAAATCGTCATGACCTTGACCGCTGATGGCCCCGGCCCAGAGAGGGCAGAGCGCCGTCGTGACGGTATATGGTTTGGGCCGAAAGGTCCACGGAATGAACCCGTCAGTGCTGTGCTTGTTGGAAACAACGTTGAAATATACAACTGCGCCGACAGGGACAAAACACCGACGCTGAGTCACAACCCGTATTCGCCTGGCCTCGTGACGCTTGAATACCCTCTGCCTGAATCAATACCAGATGACGCGACCCACACGATGAAGCGCAAAGACGGGCATGATGCGAAAGAGTTCTTGCGTCTACCCGAACATTGGCCTCCGGCCTACGATTGAGTCGCGATGCTAAGAGTCTGCGTCTCTGACTTAATCGAGGTGGGGCGCTGGATTCTGTGCGGCCTGAAGGGCTTTCTTTCCTTCAACTGATAATCAAATTGGCAAGGACAAGATCAAAGGCTCAAGAGATTGAGAGATGTGTCTCCCACCCTTTCCAAAATCAGGAAAGAGTGGGGCAGCCACTATTGGAGTGAATGCCGGGTGCCCCACACATTCGCGTACTTTGCGAATGTGTGGGTGATGCGTGCGCCATCTCACACGTGGCTTGCCATACCTCGGGGGGGCAATCGTTCAGCGGTACGAGCAACGGAGTTTGATTGTGATACCGACGCCTTCCAGTTGTGCCGAAAACTCACACATCGCAAAGTGCGCGATGTGTGGGGCACCCGGCTTTCGATGAATGGCGTCCCGGTCCAAGCAAAGAAGAAGGGCGGCTCGCGCCGCCCCGGTTTTGCCAACGACCAATGACCAATGACCAACGACGCCTTTAAGTCCCTTCGCTCCAGCCCGCCAAGTACTCTTCCTGCTCCGGCGTGAGCTTGTCGATTTTGATGCCGACCGACTCGAGTTTCAGCTTGGCGACTCGCTTATCGAGATCGTCAGGAACTTTGTAGACTTTCTTCTCTAAGGTTTTGTAATTCTTCACCATGTATTCGGCGGAAAGCGCCTGGTCGGCGAAGCTCATGTCCATCACGGACGGCGGATGGCCCTCGGCGGCGGCCAGGTTGATGAGGCGGCCTTCGCCCAGCAGATTGATCTTGCGTCCGTCGCGCAACGAGTACTCTTCCACAGAACTGCGGGTGGTGCGCTTGGACGACGACATCTTTTCCAGGGCGACAATGTCAATCTCGACGTTGAAGTGGCCGGAGTTGGAAATGATGGCGCCGTCTTTCATGACCTCGAAATGTTCTTTCGTCAGCACGCTCTTGTTGCCGGTGACGGTGCAGAACACATCGCCCAATTTGGCGGCTTCGGTCATGGACATCACGCGGAAACCGTCCATGTGCGCCTCAAGCGCCTTCGTGGGATCGATCTCGGTGACAATGACTTCGGCGCCTGCGCCGCGGGCGCGGCTGGCCAGGCCTCGTCCGCACCAGCCGTAGCCGGCAACCACGAACTTTGATCCTGCCAGCAGGTAGTTCGTAGCGCGGATGATGCCGTCGATGGTCGATTGGCCGGTGCCGTAGCGATTGTCGAACAAGTGCTTGGTGTCGGCGTCATTGACCGCGATGATGGGGAAGCGCAGCACACCCTCTTTGGCCATGGCGCGCAGGCGGATTACGCCCGTGGTGGTTTCTTCGGTGCCGCCGATCACGCCTTCGAGCGCATCCTGGCGTTTGGTATGCAGCAGGGTGACCAGGTCGGCGCCGTCGTCCATAGTGATATGCGGTTTGTGGTCGATGGCGGCCAGAATGTGGCTGTAATAGGTATCGTTGTCTTCGCCCTTGATGGCAAAGACCGGAATATTGTGATCGCGCACCAGGCTGGCGGCCACGTCATCCTGCGTGGACAGAGGGTTCGAGGCGCACAGCACCACATCCGCGCCGCCGTCCCGGAGGCAAATGGCCAGGTTCGCGGTTTCGGCGGTGACATGCAGGCAGGCCGAAACCCGGATACCTTTCAGGGGCTGGTTCTTGATGAATTCCTTGCGGATGATCTGCAGGACCTTCATGGACTGGTTGGCCCAGTCAATCCGCTTCTTGCCCAGATCGGCAAAATCCAGGCTCTTCACATCACAATTCAGTTGCGTGGGCGTCGTCGACATACCTCTCCTGTTATCGAACTTATTAAACCAAAATCATTGAACCACCAAGGACACAAAGTAACACGAAGGAAAATCAAAATCTTGTGTTCCTTCGTGGACCTTAGTGTCCTTGGTGGTTAAAGCTTTACTTGCGGGCACCTTGTACTGCGGGCTCGCGCAAACCAGCATCGCTGGCCAGCTTGGCAGCCTTGTCGGTGGCTTCCCAGGTGAAGTCGGGATCGTTGCGGCCAAAGTGTCCGTAGGCCGCAGTCTTACAGTAGATCGGGCGGCGCAGTTTCAGCGACTCGATTATGCCTTTCGGAGTCAGATGGAAATTCGCCCGCACCAGATCGGGAATCGAGTCCGGATCCACTTTGCAGGTGCCGAATGTGTCTACCAGAACGCTTACTGGTTCGGCCACGCCAATGGCGTACGCCAGTTGCAGTTCGCAGCGCTCCGCCAGGCCGGCGGCCACGATGTTTTTCGCAATGTGCCGCGCCATGTAGGCGGCCGAGCGGTCGACCTTGGTCGGGTCCTTGCCGCTGAAAGCGCCGCCGCCGTGACGGCCCATGCCGCCGTAGGTGTCCACGATGATCTTGCGCCCGGTGAGGCCGGTATCGCCCATGGGGCCGCCGATCACGAAACGTCCGGTGGGATTGATGTGGTACTTGGTATCTTCGTCGAGCAGCTCAGCGGGGATGGTGGCCTGGATTACGTGCTTCAGAATGTCGCTGCGCAGTTCCTCGTTACCCACGGTTTCCGAGTGTTGCGTGGAAATCACGACTGCGTCCACCCGGATGGGCTTGTGATTCTTGTCGTATTCGACCGTGACCTGCGATTTGCCATCGGGACGTAAGTAAGGAAGCCGTCCATGCTTGCGAACTTCCGCCAGACGCATGGTGAGTTTGTGCGCCAACGAGATGGGTGTGGGCATCAGCTCAGGGTTTTCGTTGCAGGCGTATCCAAACATCATTCCCTGGTCGCCGGCGCCGCCGGTATCGACGCCCATGGCGATGTCGCCGGACTGCTTGTTGATGGTCGAGATCACGGCGCAGGTGTTCGAGTCGAAACCGTAGAGCGCATTGTTGTAGCCAATGGAGGAAATCGTGCCTCGAACCAGCGACTGGAAATCCACGTAAGCCTTGGTGGTGATCTCGCCCGCGATGACCACCAGGCCGGTCGCGGTGAGGGTTTCGCAGGCCACGCGGCTGGACGGATCTTCGGCCAGGCAGGCGTCGAGAATAGCGTCAGAAATCTGGTCCGCGATCTTGTCGGGATGGCCTTCAGTAACGGATTCGGACGTAAAAAGGTAACGGTTTCTAGATGACAAGCAGCTTCTCCTTCAAGCGATCTGGACTTTACGACCTGGCGGGAGGGTCGGAACGCAAACGGTCTATCAAATGAGCACTTTGCGGACTTCAATAAGTTATCAGAGAAGCCGGCCGGGAAGCAACGATTTTGGGCCTGGCGGTAGGCTACGGCCAGCCGCCGGCAAGCATCGGCACCTGGACGGTAATTTACCGGACGGCGAACGGCAAAACACGGGATTCCGGGGGTCAGAGACCAGGCAAACGGCAGGGACTCCTTCGGCCTAAGGACGCAGGCCGTTGGGATCGAAAGTGATGGTCTTCACCTGGTTGTAGCTGCCCTGAGAGGGTAGCTTCTTCCCATTGAATGAGATATCCAGAGCACCGGCGTTGCCGGTCTTGATCACGATCTCGCTCCGGGCTTCGACAGACTTTTCCACTGGAGCGGTCAGCGTGTCCTGGAAGATCTGCTTACCATCCGCAGTGATGCTGACCCAGGAATCCTCGCGCGCCTGGATCAACACCTGGAAGGCCCCTGCATTTGCCGCAGGCACGGCGGCCGGGGCGCGGCCTCCGGGACACCGGCCGGCAGCGCGGGCGCTGACTGAGGGGCCGGGGCAGCTGTCGGCTGCGAGGTAGCCGGGACCGGCTCCGGCGGGGCCTTTTGAGCGGCTGCGGTCGAAGATTCGGTTGGGACAGGCGGCGGAACCGTGACCCTCGGGGACCGGCTTCTGGCGCGAATGAAAGCCCCAAAGCGCGAAGCCGAAAGCCCCGACCAGCAGCACCACCGCAACGATTCCCCAGGGGATGCCGTCGTCATCACGGCTCTTTCTCTTGCTTTCCGGCACCCGAACCGCCATGGCCGCCAGTACGAGGTTCCTCCGGCGGGATCTCGGGCAGGCTGGGCGCGCTGGCAGCGGCGAAATCAGCGATGGCCTGGTTTTCGTCGATGCCCAGATGCCGGGCGTAGGCGCGGACAAACCCCTTGTTGAAGATACCGCCCGGAAGCTGGTCGAAACGTTCCTCCTCCAGCGCGGCCAGGAAGCGGGTACCGATCTTGGTGGCGACAGAGATGTCGTCCAGCGTGATCTTGCGCTGTTCGCGCTCCCGTTTCAACCGTGCGCCAAAGGATTCCAAGTGGCCGTCTTTCCGCCGCCTTCAACTGCCGCTGGCCGCATCAAAGATTAAGAGTAATCTTTAGATAACTATATGTTAATCAAAGCGCTCCAGGCCCATGAATTTGGGGTGGGAGAGAACCGCATTGTTAAACGACGCAGCCGGGTTTGCGCGATTCGACCGGCTTAACCATGTACTTCAGGGCGTGGCGTCAGGGGTTCAGGTTACTAAGGTTGATTGCCCCCGCTTTCCGGGGCCGCATATAATTTCCACACTTCCTGCCCGCATCGAGGACCGCAGTTCATGACCAAGGCCGCTTCCGACCGCAAAGTGCAGGAACTGGGCATCTACCATGATGTGGCCAAGGCCCTGACCTCGTCCCTCGATCTGGACTCCATTCTGCAGACCATCATGGAGAAAATGGCGGAATACTTCCGTCCCGACAATTGGTCTCTGCTGATGGTGGATGAAGAACGTGACGAACTCTATTTCGCCATCGCGGTAGGCAAGGCCTCCGAGGCCCTGAAGAATGTCCGGCTCAAAGTAGGCGAAGGCATTGCCGGATGGGTGGCGAAACACGGCGAGCGCGTGGTGGTACCTGACGTGTACACCGATCCCCGCTTCGCCAAGCGCATCGACGAGATGACCCAGTGGGAAACGCGCTCCATCATCTGCGTCCCCCTGCGCTCCAAGCTGCGCGTGCTGGGCGTGATTCAACTGGTCAATGTGAGGATGGAAAACTTCACCGACCAGGAGTCATTCTTCCTGCAATCAATTTGTGATTACGCCGCCATTGCCATTGAAAACGCGCGCGCGGTCGAAAAAATTCAGGAACTCACCATCACCGACGACTGCACCGGCCTCTACAACGCGCGCCACCTGTACAAGACGCTCGAAACCGAGGTCTACCGCTCGGCGCGCTACGGCTATGAATTCACCGTGCTGTTCATAGATCTCGACCACTTCAAGCAGGTCAATGACACCCATGGGCATCTGGTCGGAAGCAAGTTGCTGATGGAGATTGGTTACCTGATCAAGGCGCAGCTGCGTTTGATTGACTACGCCTTCCGCTATGGCGGCGACGAATTCGTGGTGCTGTTGCCGCAAACCGGAAAAGATGCCGCGCTGATTGTTGCGAAACGCCTGCGCGACAGCCTGCGCACCAGCATGTTCTGCCAGGAAGAGGGACTGAACCTGAACGTCCGCGCCTCGATGGGCGTGGCCACCTATCCGCACGACGCCAAGACTCCGCGCGAAATCATTCGCCAGGCCGATGCGATGATGTATCTGGTCAAGAACACCTCCCGCGATAATATTGGGATCGCCGCGCGCGGAGTGATGAAATAACACAGCTTTCAGCCATCAGCTCTCAGTAACCACAGTCCCACGTAACAGCGGGTGTCCACGCCCGCCCAGCCGAGTGGAGCTCGGCTTGGTTTCTCTCGCATGGTTTCAATGATGATCTCCGACAAAAGGCGCCGCCGAGCTTCGCTCGGCCGGGCAGGTGAGACACCTGCCCCTACGTGGGCTTTGGTGGTTACTTAGCCGGCACGGCTACAGGTCGCTGGATGCGGGCGGCTTGAGATTTTCGCTCGGGCTCGGGTTGCTGCAGCCACTTTCGTATTTCTGGCAGCGCGGCGCGAGTTGCCGCTTCTCCGGAATGGATTAATTCCGCGGAGCGTTCGAAGTCGTCGTACTTGAATCCATTTACGTCGGGATCGATGACCAGGTCGGCGGCCGCCTTCCAGACTCCGCAGTTCATCTCCTGGGCGATGGCGAAGCACTGGCCGATCACGTCGAACAGATGCCGGGGCCCGGCATCGCCGTTGTTCCATGTCCCTTTCAGATGCACCGCCAGCACCCGTTGAGCGCCCATCTCTCGCAACGGAACTGTGGGGACGGCGTGGGCCAGCATGCCATCCACTAACAGACGCCCGCGGATCTTTACCGGAAGAAACATGCCTGGGTAAGCGCAACTGGCGCGCACCGGATCAACCAGTGGTCCAGAATGGAAGACGACTCCCGCGCCCGTGGAGAAATCCGTGGCGGTCACCGCCAGGGGAATCTGCAATTCTTCGAAGGTCTTGACCTTCAGGATGCTGCTGAGAAACTTGATCATGCGTTCGTTGCTGGCGAATCCGTAGCGCGACAGAGTCCAGCGCGCAAAGTCTTTAAAGCGCACCCGGGTTGACATTTGTTCCAGTTCAGGGATGGTGACGCCGCTACAGTAAGCCGCGCCGATCAGCGCGCCCACGCTGGTGCCGGCCACCAGGCTTACAGGAATATCTTCTTCTTCGAGAACTTTGAGAACGCCGATGTGGGCGATGCCGCGGGCAAAGCCGCCGCCCAGGGCCAGCCCAATGCCGGCCGATTGCGCCTGCTCCTGCCCGGACAGGCCTGACAGGCCGCGTCCGAAGGCCTGTACGGAACGAATGATCTTGCCCAGCTGCCTCTTCACCGGACCCTCATTTCTCCCGGAAGCCCAGTTCCAATCTAGGAATTAAGATGCCAGCTTCCGCACATTCGTTCCAGGCACGTCGGTCAGCAACCCGGTGTTACCACCGGGCCCATTCCGGCCCCCATGACTAACTCCCGCATTCCTGTTAACTTGGGGGCCATGGTTCGGGAAATCTCGGCGGGGGGCGTGGTGGTGAAGCGGTCCAGCGAAGGCTGGGAAATGGCCGTCATTGAGCCCCAGACCGACGTCTCTTCGGCGCGCCCGGCAAGAAAAACTGCACGGAAGGTGGTACTGGCTTTGCCCAAGGGGCTGGTGGATGCCGGCGAAAAGCCGGAGCAGACAGCCCTGCGCGAGGTCCGCGAGGAAACCGGACTGACCGCGAACCTAGTCGCCAAGCTGGCGGACATCAAGTACGTTTACGTGCGTTCCTGGGGAGACCAGCAGCGGGTGTTCAAGATCGTTTCGTTTTTCCTGCTGCGCTATCAGTCGGGAGAGATTGATGACGTGGCTCGCGAGATGCGCGTGGAGGTCAGGCGCGCCTTGTGGATTCCCCTGGAAGAAGCTCCGCGCAAGCTGGCGTACCGAGGGGAACGCGACGTGGTCCGGCGCGCCCAACTATATTTGAAATCCCATCCGGAGGTCTGATCGTGGCACACCAACATGTCGAGACGCATTTCATGTCCACCAATCTGGTACGCGACATCGTCATCGGCATGTCCGATGGCCTTACGGTTCCCTTCGCCTTGGCCGCCGGACTCTCAGGCGCGGTGCAGAACACGCGGCTGATCGTAGTTGGAGGACTGGCTGAAATAGCGGCTGGCTCGATCGCCATGGGCCTGGGCGGGTATCTGGCGGCCCGCGGCGACGCCGAACACTATGAGCAGGAGCGGGCGCGGGAATATCGCGAGATCAAGGAGATTCCCGAAGAAGAGATGGCGGAAGTGGGCCGCGTCTTTCAATCCTATGGCATGACTCCCGCCGAAAGCACTCCGGTGGTCGAAGCGCTCAGCCGTCGTCCCGATGCCTGGGTGGATTTCATGATGCGCTTCGAACTGGGACTGGAAGAGCCGGACCCGCGCCGAGCGTTCACCAGCGCCGCCACGATCGCGGCCTCTTATATTGCAGGCGGACTGATTCCGCTTTCGCCTTACATTCTTCTTTCGAGTGCGGTGCATGGACTCGCGTATTCGGCGGTAGTGACCCTGGCCGCGCTGGGAATCTTCGGATATCTGAAGGGACGCTACACCGGAACCGGGCCGGCGCGCAGCGCAATGCAAACCATGGCAATCGGCGGCGTGGCCGCCGCCGCGGCTTTTGCGCTGGCCAAACTTATTTCGTAAGGTGCAGTGTGGCGCGGGCGCCCTCGCCCGCGCGGCGGTGAGACGGGCGGGACGCCGGTCCTCCACCGGCATGGCAAAGAGAACCTCGCTGGTGATTGGAGTAATTCACGGATTCCCGCATAATCTAGTGGTGATTTCAGAATTCTTAGCGCCGGCGGCCCGCCGGCTGTGGGGAAGGCATCTTGCCTTCCCACTTATGATTCTTTCCCTGGCGTCGTTGTTCTCCACGTCGGCCGCCGCCAGGAACAAGCACACTTCCACCCTTCCAGCTCCCGACCCTGAATACACTCCCGCCCTGGCCGCCGCCAATCGCTTTCTGCAGGCCTGGCAAAACCAGGACCATGAAACTGGCCTGCTCATGCTGACTGATGTCGCAAAGCAGAATAGCTCCGAGGAGCGCCTGGAGGTTTTCTTCTCTGCAGGGCACGATGCAGCTTATGAAATCGCCCGCGGAAAGAAACTGAAGGCCGGGCGCTATGCCTTCCCGGTGGCCCTGTTCACATGCCCGTCGGACCCAAACAAGCCCAGTCGCCCGCAGAGATCGGCGATCGTAGTGGTTCGCGCCGGCACAGACGAGTGGGCAATCGATAAACTGCCCTAGCGACTTCTAGTTTGAATTAACCACGGAGGACACAGAGGAGACCTGGTATGGAGGACGGGCGTCCCCGCCCTTCTTTGCCGGGGGCTCCAGAAAGACGGGCCAGGGCGCCCGTGCTCCGCCGCAAAGTCGCTTGCGAGCCGCGCATTCAAGCACGCCATCCACATCTGACGATAGAATCGATGCTGTCTTCGCCGCTCCTCCGAGGTATGCCATGAAGCGCATCCACAAAGTTGCCGTTCTCGGCGCCGGAACCATGGGCGCGCGCATCGCCGCCCACTTCGCCAACGCCGGCGTGCCCAGCTACCTGCTCGACATGGTTCCTCCCGATGCCCACGGCCCCGCGCGGAACAAGATCGCCGCCGCCGGCCTGGAGGCGGCGAAGAAATCCAAGCCCGCCGCTTTTTTCGAACCTGAATTCGCGAGATCAGAACTGGCTCGCCTGGTCACGATCGGGAACTTCGAGGACGATCTCAAGCGCGTGAGCGAAGTGGACTGGATCATCGAAGCCGTCGTCGAAAATCTCGACATCAAGCGGGCCCTACTGAAGAAAGTGGAAGCCATGCGCAAGCCGGGGACAATCATTACCACCAACACCAGCGGCCTGCCCGTAGGCAAGATCGCCGAGGGCTTCTCCGATGATTTCCGCAAGTCGTGGTTCGGCACACATTTTTTCAATCCCCCGCGCTATATGCGTTTGCTGGAGATTATCCCCACGGCAGAAACCGACCCGGCAGCGATTGAGGCCGTTGCCCACTTCAGCGACGTGAATCTGGGCAAGGGCGTGGTATTCGCCAAAGACACGCCCAACTTCATCGCCAATCGCATCGGCACCTTCTCCGTGCTCAACGTGATGGGGTTGATGCAGGAGATGGACCTGAGCATCGAAGACGTGGATGCGCTGACCGGCGATGCCGTGGGATGGCCGAAATCCGCCACATTCCGCACCATTGATTTGGTGGGTCTCGACATTCTGGGGCATGTGGTTGGCAATATGGAAAAATCCGGCGGACCGGGGGCCCCGCCCCATCCCAGCCCGTTGCCTGACTTCTATAAGCAGATGCTGGAGCGCAAATGGCTGGGCGACAAAACCAAGGGCGGCTTTTACAAGAAAAGTGGAGGGCGGGCGTCCTCGCCCGCCGAGGCCGGCAAAGAAGAACGGTTGGCGCTCGATTGGAAGACGCTCGAATATCGTCCCCGCCAGAAGCCCCGGTTCCCGGCTCTCGACATGGCGAAAAACATCGAGGATCCAGGGGCGCGGCTCCGCACCTTGCTGGGGCTTGAGGGCAGCCCGCAGAAAGGCGATAAAGCGGGCGCATTCTTGTGGTCGGTGCTGTCCGATCTGTGGAATTACTCTGCCAACCGCGTGCCCGAAATCTCCGACTCCATTGTCGAGATCGATCGCGCCATGCGCCTGGGCTTCAATTGGAAGCTGGGCCCGTTCGAACTATGGGATGCTGCCGGAATTGAAACCACGGTCGCCCGCATGAAGAAAGAAGGGCAAACCGTAGCCGCAAACGTCGAACAACTGCTGGCAGGAGGAAAAAAATCCTGGTACCTGGATGATCCCAAGGCCGCTTCAGGCCGCGTCTATTTTGATCTGCGGACGGCGAAGTACGAACCTGTGCAAGTTTCGGAAGGGGTGTGGTCGGTCGAGGTGGCGAAAAAATCCAACGGCGTAGTCAAGAAAAACTCAGGCGCGTCGCTGGTCGATCTGGGCGACGGAGTGGCCTGCATCGAATTCCATTCCAAGATGAACTCGCTCGGCGGCGACATTGTCGGGCTTATTAGTCAAACCCTAAAACCCAATGGACCCGGCGGCGGGTTCGATGCCTTCGTCATCACCAACGACGCCGACAACTTCTCGGTCGGCGCCAACGTGATGCTGCTGCTGATGTCCGTGCAGGAAGAAGAGTGGGACGAGGTTGACCTCGCCATCCGCCAATTCCAGGGTATGACGCAAGCCATCAAGTTCTCGCCCAAGCCGGTCGTGGCCGCGCCTTTCGGCCTGTGCCTGGGCGGCGGCACGGAGATCACGCTGCACGCCGCGGCCCGCCAGCCTCACGCCGAACTCTACGCCGGACTGGTGGAAGTGGGCGTCGGCCTGCTGCCGGGCGGAGGCGGCTGCAAGGAGATGCTGCTGCGCGCGGTGGATAGCGCGGCGGCGATTCGTCCCGGGCGCGGCGAGTCCATCGAACTGATGGAGGCTATGAAGAAAGCGTTCGAGACCATCGCCACCGGCAAAGTTGCGACATCGGCCTACGAGGCGCGCGGCCTCGGTTTTCTGCATGAGTCCGACAACATCACCATGAACCGGGAGCGCGTGCTGGCCGATGCCAAGGCCCGCGCACTGGAACTGGTTCGCGCCGGATATGAACCTCCGCAGCCCCGTTTGGATATCCCTGCCCCGGGGGAGAACGTCCTGGCGGCGCTGCGGCTGGGAGTGCATATCATGCGGCAGGGCGAATACATCTCCGACCATGAAGTGAAGATCGCCACCAAAGTTGCAGAGGTGCTGTGCGGCGGCAATGTGACCTCGGGCACGCCGGTGAGCGAGCAATACATTCTGGATCTGGAGCGCGAAGCGTTTAAGTCGCTGTGCGGCGAGAGGAAGACGCAGGAGCGGATCCAGTACACGCTGAAGACGGGCAAGACGCTGCGGAACTGAAGGACGCACCCAGGGGAGTGATGAAAGTCAGGGATGTTATCAAACGGGCCGGAACAGGATGGGTGGCGGCTGGCCCGGACAAAAAGTAGCCACCGGCAATATCACCATCCGGCCAAATCAGGGACGGTTACCGTTGCGGGCCATCCGTCAGTGGACATTCCTCCCGGAACGTTGAACAATATCTTCAAGCAGGCAGGTTTGAAATGAAATATCTCGTTGTTTACGAAAAATCGCCTACAAGCTGGGGCGCCTACGTCCCCGATCTTGCGGGGTTGGGGGTTGCCGCGACCACGCTGGAGGAAGTGAAAGAGCTGATCCGCGAGGCAATTGAATTCCACGTCGAGGGCATGTGCGAGCATGGGGACCCGATTCCCGCACCAGCAGCGACGACCGAATATATTAGTGTGTAATTAATAGTTCTCGCGTTTCCCTCGAAACAGTTATGAGAGAAGTTGTCATCGCCTCCTCGGTTCGCACCCCTGTGGGACGCGCGTTTAAAGGCACGCTGCGCGCTACCCGTCCCGATGAACTTGCCGCCGTCGCCATCAAAGGCGCGCTCGAGCGCGTGCCGCAGGTGGACACAAAACAGATTGAAGATGTCATTTTAGGTTGCGCCACGCCCGAGGCCGAGCAGGGGATGAACGTTGCCCGCATTGCTGCGCTGCGGGCGGGTTTGCCGGTCGAGGTTCCGGCTATCACCATCAATCGCTTCTGCTCTTCCGGCCTGCAGGCGATTGCCATGGCGGCGGAACGCATCATGAGCGGCGGCGCGGAAATCATTGTGGCCGGCGGGACGGAATCGATGTCCATGATTCCGATGGGCGGGCACAAGATTTCGCCGAATCCCTGGCTGATTGACCACTATCCCGACGCGTATCTCACCATGGGCCTGACCGCGGAACGATTGGCACAGCGCTTCGGCATCACGCGACACGCGGCGGACGAATTTTCGCTGCGCAGCCATCAGAAGGCGCTGGCAGCGATTCAGGCGGGGAAGTTTACCGATGAAACCGTGCCGGTGAACGTAAGCTTCACTACACCGAACGGCTCGAAGCCGAAGCGGCAGGAGATTGTGTTCAAAGTGGATGAAGGTCCGCGCGCCGATACGTCGCTCGAGGCTCTGCTCGCCCTGAAGGCGGTGTTTCATGCCAAGGGAACGGTGACGGCAGGCAACTCTTCGCAAACTTCCGATGGAGCGGCGGCGGCAGTGGTCATGTCGGCCGAGCGGGCCGCGGCCCTCGGAATCAAGCCACTGGTTCGTTACGTTTCTTTTGCCACCGCCGGGTACAAACCGGAGGAAATGGGTCTGGGGCCAGTGTTTGCGATTCCGAAGGCGCTGAAGATGGCCGGGCTGAAGATCTCGGACATCGATGTGATCGAATTAAACGAAGCCTTCGCGGCGCAGTCGCTGGCGGTAATCAAAGAAGCGGGGCTCGATCCGGATAGGGTAAATCCGAACGGCGGGGCGATTGCGTTGGGGCATCCTCTGGGCTGTACTGGGGCGAAGCTGACCGCCACCATCATCCGGGAGATGAAGCGGCGCAACGCACGCTACGGGATGGTGACGATGTGCGTGGGCGGGGGCATGGGCGCGGCCGGGATTTTTGAAAACCTAGCCTAACCACGGAGACGCGGAGTCATGGAGAAAAGCTTGTCGATTCAATTCTCGTGCTTGCGCCGACAAACTGATCTGTTTCGTTATCTGGCATAAAGTACAATTAGGCCGGTTGATTTCCTCCGTGTCTCCGAGGCTCCGTGGTGGAATTTTCTTTTAGGAGCGACAATGGCCACAATTTCTGCAATTCCCAGCACCAGGATTTCCGGCGGCAGCTTTCTGCTCGAAGAACGCAAGGTTGACGAAGTCTTTACGCCTGAAGATTTCACCGAGCAGCATCAACTGATCGGGCAGACGGCCGAGGAATTCGCGGCCAACGAAATCCTGCCCAATGCCGAGAAGATGGAGCACAAGGATTTCTCCATCTCGCGCGATCTGCTCAAAAAGGCCGGGGACCTGGGACTCAGCGGAGTCGAAATCCCCGAGGCCTACGGCGGCCTCGAAATGGACAAAGTCACCGCCGCCGTGATCGCCGATCACATTGCGAAGTACGCCGGCTTCGCCACCACCTGGGGCGCCCATTCCGGCATCGGCACGCTGCCGATCGTTTACTTCGGCACCGAAGAACAGAAGAAGAAGTATCTGCCGCGCCTCGCCGCCGGTGAAATCGTCGGGGCCTATGCCTTGTCCGAAGCTTCCTCGGGTTCGGACGCGCTGAACTGCCGCACTCGCGCCCAACTCTCACCCGACGGCAAGCACTACATCCTGAACGGCGAGAAGATGTGGATCACCAACGGAGGCTTTGCCGACCTGTTCACCGTGTTCGCGAAAGTGGATGGCGAAAAGTTCAGCGCGTTTCTGGTGGAAAGAACTTTTCCGGGATTCTCCGTCGGCGCGGAAGAGCACAAGATGGGCATCCGCGGATCTTCTACCTGCCCCCTGATTCTCAATGACTGCAAGGTCCCGGTGGAAAACCTGCTGGGTGAAATCGGCAAGGGCCACGTCATCGCTTTCAACATCCTCAACGTGGGACGCTTCAAGCTGGGCGCGATGTGCGTTGGCGGGGCGCGGCTATCGCTGGAGAACGCGATTGCTTATGCCAAACAGCGCAAAGCGTTCAACAAAGTCATCGCGGACTTCGGCCTGGTCCGCGAGAAGCTGGCCAATATGGCGACTTTGATCTACGTGGGCGAGGCGCTGGTCTATCGCACCGTGGGCATGATGGATGTGGCGCTCAACGAGGTGGACAAGAACGGCGCCGATGCCGGAAAGGAAACGCGCAAGGCGATCGAGGAGTACGCGGTGGAATGCTCCATCCTCAAAGTTTGGGGCTCGGAGATGATCGACTATGTGGTGGACGAAACCGTCCAGATTTACGGCGGCTACGGTTTTGTCGAGGAATATCCGGCAGAGCGGGCGTATCGCGATGCCCGCATCAATCGCATCTTCGAAGGCACCAATGAAATCAACCGCTTGATCATCACCGGCTTCCTGCTCAAACGGGCCATGTCAGGCCAGTTGCCGCTGATGCCCGCGATCAAGAAGCTGATGGACGAAGTGCTCGCCGGTCCCAGTGCAAGCGAAGAGCTGGAAGGCCGGTTAGCGGAAGAACGCAAACTGGTGGCGCAGGCCAAGAAGCTGGGCCTTTTTGCCGCCGGCGCGGCGACTCAGAAATATATGCAGGCCATCCAGGACCAGCAGGAGGTCATGGGAGCCATTGCCGACATGGTGATTGAGACGTATGCCATGGAGTCGGCGGTGTTGCGGGCACAGAAAATGGCGCAGCAGCAGGGCGAGGCGGCAGCGGCGTCTGCCATCGCCATGACGCGAGTCTATCTTTCGCAAGCCATGGACAAAATCGAATCGGCGGCGAAGAAGATCATTGCGGCCGTAGCCGAGGGTGACATGCTGCGCACGCAGTTGGCGATCCTGCGGCGGCTGGTGAAACACGAACCGTTCAACACGATCGAATTGCGACAACAGATCGCGCAAAAAGTGATCGAGCGGGGAAAGTACACGCTGGCATAACGTCAACCGGCAATGTCATCCTGAGCGCAGCCAGTCCATTCGCTCGCGAATGGACTGTGTGGAGTCGAAGGACCCTGGCATCTTGAAACAGCAGTTCGCACCGAACGGCCTGTTTGCACGGGATTTTTGCGAATAAGCAAAGCGGGGGTCCCCTCGACTTCGCTCGGGGCAGGCTCTTCGACTGCGCAGCTGCTTCGCGTCGCGAAGCAGCCACTCCGCTCAGGATGACAACTTTCGGGTTTTCTCGTACTTCTAATATCGTGCCCTTCCCGACTATCCGTTTCGCTCTCCTCCTCACTCTGTTACAAATATCGGCATGAGATCGCCCAATTTTTATTTCGTCGCAGTCCTCGTGCTTGCGCTCTGCAGGCTGGTCATCGCACAGTCGGCCTCAGTCCCATCCGCGGACTCCGCTACGTTCGACGCCGACGGCACCGCGCACGTCATCCGCGTGGTTCCCATGCCGTCCACGATCAGTCCGGAGGCACAGGAGTGGCTGGCTTCACTCGGCAAGAAGAAATCGCAGCCGCAGACTCTGGCCGAAAGGCGCATCGCCACCGATGCCTGGCGCAAATGGGGGTCCGCCGAGGCGCGCCGGCTTTACCCGGTCAAGGTTGAGGAAACGAGCATCGCCGGGGTTCGCTCCGATATCATCACGCCGCTCGCCATGCCGGACGCCAATCGCGGACGAGTGCTGATCAATCTTCACGGCGGAGGATTTGTGTCCGACTCAGGGTCGCTCATCGAGGGCATACCCATCGCGAACCTGGCAAAAATCAAAGTGGTGTCGGTGTATTACCGGCTGGCGCCGGAGAGCCCTTTCCCGGCCGCGGTGGATGACGTGGTTGCGGTCTACCGGGAGCTGTTGAAAACCTACACCCCGCGCGGGATCGGAATTTTTGGAACCTCCGCGGGAGGCATTCTCACGTGCGAGGTGGCGGTTCGGCTTAAGCAACTGGGACTGCCGCTCCCCGCGGCGCTCGGCGCTTTTTCGGTGCTGACCGACTTCAGCCGCCCCAGCGACTCGCGAGAAATCTTCGCTCTGGACGGGTTCTCCGGCGAGCTGCAGCCGCTCGACCCCAAGCGCGCTCCTGACGATCCTTATCCCGGCGCCACCGACCGCAAGGATCCGGTCTTGTCTCCTCTGTTCGCCGACCTTAGCGGAATGCCCCCGACCCTGCTGGTCAGCAGCACCCGTGATTTACTGCTCAGCGATACCGCGCTATTTCATCGCGCGTTGCTGGGCGCCGGGAATGACGCGCAGTTAGTTGTGTTTGAGGCCTTGCCGCACGCCTTCTGGTATCACTTTCAGCTGCCTGAAACCAAAGAATGTCTGGCGCTGATGGCAAAGTTCTTCGATCAGAAGCTGGCCCGCCCGAATTAGCGGCGCCGGATGGCAATAAGTTGAAGAGTGGAGGGTTCGAAGTTCAGTCCGTTTTCTTCGGCTGCTTGTTCAATTCTGCCATCACGCTCTGGATGAGTTCCTTCGCGTCGGTGAGGCCTTTCATCACCAACTGGACGTCGAGGACCGGCTTGCCCGGCCAGCGCTGGCTCTGGCAGTAGACGCCGTGCTGACCCACCAGCGCCATGGCGTCCGTGATCATGTCCATGGTCACGGCCAGCCGTCCTCGCGGAACGCCCATCATGGTTTCGTAGTGTTCCAGTTCTCCCTGCTTTTCGTCGAATACCGGCATGGTTTGATTGTATCGGGCGGGTCGCGTGGCGCATAATTGCGAACGTTCGCTGTCCAAGTTTTTGGAGTTACGTCAAAGCATTAGGAACGCAGCTTCTAGCGGCTGGCTTCTAGCTCCTGGCTTTGCTAGACGCTAGACGCTAGAAGCCAATTGCTTAAGGAGAGACTCATGAAGACACGCCTCGCACTCGTGGTTTTAATTCTGCCCGTGTTCGCCTTGTTGGCCTGCGCTCAGGACGCGAGCAAGCGTCCCAGCCCCGCCGCCCAGGCGCAGTGTAAGTTCGCCGACGGCAAAAGCGTCAAGACTGACTATTCCAGTCCGCGCATGAAAGGCCGCAAGATTTTCGGCGGTCTGGTGCCTTACGGCGAGGTATGGCGGGCCGGAGCCAATGAGGCCACCACGCTGGTCACCGACACCAACCTGAACATCGGTGGCAAAGATGTTCCCGCAGGCAGTTACACGATCTTTACCCTTCCCAACGCCGACAAATGGGTGCTGATCATCAGCAAAAAAACCGGGGAGTGGGGCATTCCATACCCGGGCGAAGGTGAAGATTTCACCCGGGTGGACATGAAAGTGTCGTCGTTGTCCTCGCCGATGGAGAATTTCACCATCAGCTTCGATCAGACAGGGTCAACCTGCGCCATGCACATGGACTGGGAGAAGACGCGCGCCTCGGTCGACATCAGCCAGAAGAAGTAGGTTCATGGGAGGGAGCCTGCGGTGTGATCAGCGGGGCTGTCCCGATAGCGTATCCACCGCGTGCTGGGCTTCCGGATTTTCGGGCGACAACTTTAAGGCAGCCTGGTAGGCCGCCAGCGCTTCCGGGCGACGGCCAGCGCGCTCGAGCGCGTGGCCCAGCAGAAGAAACCCGGTATCGGTCGGGCGCAGCTCGACCGCCTTTGAATAATTCTGGATGGCGTCATCCAGCTGGTTTTGTTTTTCCAGCAACTGGCCCAGTCCCAGGTAGGCGTTGGACTGATTGGGATTCAGCCGCAGGGCCTGGCCGTAATTGTCGCGGGCTTTCTCGTCCTCCCCGAGCGTGCGATAGGCGGTGCCCAGGTTGGCGTAGGTTGCCGCCAGCAAACCGGCGTCCGACGTCAGACTGAGGGTGCGATCGTACTGCTGCATGGCCTCGGGCAATTTCCCATGTTCCTGGAGGTAGGCACCAAGGTTGGAGTGGCTCATGGGATCGCTGGGATTGATCTCGGCTGCGGCCTGAAAATGTGAATAGGCCTCGTCGGGTTTGTCGAGCAGCAGGAGTGCGCCACCCAGATTGTCCTGCGCGATGAAATTTCTGTCGGTCACCGCGAGCGCGTGGGTCCAGAGATCATAGTTGCTCGACCAATAGCCGAGTTGGCGATTGGTGGCGAAAGCGAGAGCGAGCAGAACGCAGGCCGCGGGAATCAAGCGGACGGTAAACCCGAACTGCCGCGAATCGGCCAGGTCCGCCGCTCCCCAGGCGATCATCACAAAAATTCCGACTAAGGGGATGTAAGCATAGCGGTCGGCCATAGCCTGGTCGCCGACCTGCACCAGGCCGATGACCGGCACCAGTGTCCCCAGGAACCACAGCCACCCGGTCAGTAGATATCGCCGGGAGCGGAATCTAACCACCACGCCCGTCACCGCCAGCAGCACCAGCGCGGAGATCACTAACTGCCAGACGGCCAGCGAATCACCGGGATGAGGATAAAGCGGCGCCAAGTGCGACGGCCAGATCATTTTCCACAAGTAGGTGGCATAAGCCACCACCGCATTTTCAAGACGGACGCCGATAGAAAATTGTGCAGCGGAGCGCAGGGCGCCGCCCGCCCGCTGGGCCTGCATCGTAATCACGGCGCTGGCTGCAGAAAGGACCAGCAGCGGCAATTTCTCAACGAGCAGCCTGGACAGCGATGCTTGCGCTACTGGCGGCGTGCCAGCCGGGACTCCCCGGATTCTGCCCAATGGCCAGTAATCCAGCAAAAGGAGCACGAGGGGGAGAGTGATCACCATCGGCTTCGACATCAGCCCGAGCGCAAACAAGCCGGCAAAAGCCAGGTATCGCTGCCAGCCTGGTTTCCGCGAGTACCAGCAGTAGGCGATGAGCGCGGCGAAAAAGAAGAAGGTACAAAGCACATTCTTGCGCTCCGCCACCCAGGCCACGGACTCAACATTGATGGGATGAAGAACGAACAGCGCGGCCACCAACCAGCTCGGCCCGACGCGGCCGGTGGCGTAAATCAATAAGAGAAACAAAAGGACTGCGTTCGCGGCGTGGATCAGGAGGCTGGTGAAATGGTGCCCAGTCGCATTCTGATGAAACAGTTGCCAGTCGAGCCCGTGCGACAACCAGGTCAGCGGATGCCAGTTCCCCTGCTCGGTTGCGGTGAAAGCCCAGGTGATCGTTTCCCAAGTCAGGCCCTGGTGGATGTGAGGATTCTCGGTGACATAACGGTCATCGTCGTAATTGACGAAAGGGTGGCGATTGACTGGGTTGTAGAGCGCGAGGGTGGTCACCACCAGGAGCAGACAAAGAACGACGTTGCGCTTTTCGGGAGACGAGAAAATACCTGGAGGCTTCTCAGGCACGGCTGCAAGAATTTAACCACAGAGGACACAGAGTACACAGAGGCGTTCCTTGTGACGCATCTCCTTAATCATGTGACGAACGTCACATCCGGCCCCACTGTTTCTAGTAGAACCACGGAGGACACGGAGGACACAGAGTTTATGCACTTTAACGAAATCAGCGGCGCTGTGGTTGATTCAGCGATGAAGGTCCATACTGCTTTGGGACCCGGGCTACTGGAAAGCGTCTACGAGGCTTGCCTGGTGCACGAACTGAAAAAGCGCGGCTTCCGAACCGCCGCACAGCTTCCTTTGCCGGTGAACTACGACGGCGAGAGGATTGATCTTGGATTCAGAGTGGATGTACTAGTCGAGAATACGGTGGTCGTAGAAATCAAGGCCGTGGCGGCAATCACTCCGGTTCATCTGGCGCAACTTATTACTTTTCTTAAGCTGAGCGGGAAATATGTTGGCTTGTTGATGAATTTCAATGTGGTGCACTTGCGCGATGGTATTCGGCGCATGGTGCAAGGGGAGCCACCCTCTGTGTCCTCGGTGTCCTCCGTAGTTAAATCGATGGTTTCCACCTGAGCACCGGCTTGCGGGCGGCAGCAGTTTCATCCAATCGGGACACGCGCGTGGAGTGGGGCGCGTCCAGCACGGTTTGCGGATCTTCTTCAACTTCTCCAGCGATCGATTTCATGGCCTCGATGAACAGGTCCAGTTCTTCTTTCGGTTCGCTCTCCGTGGGCTCAATCATCAGCGCGCCGGGCACGATCAGCGGAAAAGCTGTCGTGTAGGGATGGAAGCCATAGTCGATCAGGCGCTTGGCGATGTCCATGGTCTTCACGCCTTTTTTGGCCTGCAGCTTGTCGCTGAACACCACTTCATGCATGCTGGGCGTGGAATAGGGTAGATCGTATACGCCTTCTAGTCCCTTGCGAATGTAGTTGGCGTTGAGCACGGCGTCTTCGGTGGTCTGGCGCAAGCCATCAGGGCCGTTGGCCAGAATGTAAGCCAGGGCGCGGACGAACATTCCGAAATTTCCGTAGAAAGCGCGCACCCGTCCCACCGATTGCGGCCGGTTGTATTCGAAGCCCAGAGTGCCATCAGGCTTGGTGATGAGCACGGGCGTCGGCAGGAATGGTTCGAGTTTCTGTTTCACCGCCACGGGACCGGAGCCGGGACCGCCGCCTCCGTGAGGCGTTGAGAAGGTCTTGTGCAAATTCAGGTGCATCACGTCAACGCCGAAGTCTCCGGGACGGACTTTGCCCACCAGGGCATTCATGTTGGCGCCGTCCATGTAGAGCAGGCCGCCCTTGGCATGCATGATTTCGGCGATCTTATGGATTTCCTGCTCGAACACTCCCAGCGTGTTGGGATTGGTGAGCATGAGCGCCGCAACGTCTTCATTCATTTGCGACGCGAGCGCGGCTACATCCACCATGCCCTGGGCGTTGGATTTCAGATTTTCCACTGCGTAACCGACCATGGCCGCGGTCGCTGGATTGGTGCCGTGGGCGGAATCAGGGATGAGAATCTTCTTGCGCGGCGCGCCCTTGGACTCATGATAGGCGCGGACCATCAGCAGTCCCGTGAGCTCGCCGTGCGCCCCGGCGGCGGGTTGCAGGGTGATCGCGTCCATGCCGGTAATTTCGATGAGGCACTCGCTCAAGGTCTTGATGATGCGCAGGGCGCCTTGCGAAATCCGCTCCGGCTGATAAGGATGTCCATTGGCCAGGCCGTCGAGGCGCACCACCAGCTCATTGACCCGCGGGTTGTATTTCATGGTGCATGAACCCAGCGGATACATGCCGAGATCGATGGCATAGTTCCAGGTGGAAAGCCGGGTGAAGTGGCGGATGATTTCGATTTCGCTGACTTCGGGCATGTTGCCCAGGTCTTTTCTTTCGGAAGACCCTAAAAGCGCTCCGGTGTCGACCTCGGGGACATCGAGCGGAGGCAGCTTCCAGGCGGCCTTCCCCGCCGACGACTTCTCGAAGATCAAGCCTTCGTTCTGGCTGACGTGCCGGGTGGCCTTGCGAGTCATGGGTTTCATCGTGCCACCTCCTGCGCGTCCACTTCTTCCTTGGCGGATCTCACCGAGCGTTCGCTTTCGGCGACCAGGCCAACCGCCGTATCAATCACGCTGCGCGAGGTCAATTCGGTGCAGCACCACAGAGCCGCATTGCCCAGCTCGGGATAAAACTTTTTCAGCGGCAGCCCGCCCACAATCTTGTGTCCCAGGAGGCGGCTGTTGACGGCGTAGGGATCTTCGCTGGTCTGCACCACAAATTCGTTGAAACGCGGGGAGCCGGCGAAGAGGACCCGGGCGTGCCTGCCAAATTGAGCGGCGGCGTAAGCCGTCTTGGCCAGATTCTGTTTGGCCAATTCCTGGAGCCCGATTTTGCCGTAAATGGTCATGAAGATATTGACCATCAACGCCACCAGGGCCTGGTTGGTGCAGATGTTCGAAGTCGCCTTTTCCCGGCGGATGTGCTGCTCGCGGGTGGCCAGGGTCAGAACGAAGCCGCGTTTGCCGTTGCGGTCGGTGGTCTGGCCGGCCAGGCGTCCCGGCATCTGGCGAACGAACTGCTCGCGAGTCGCGATCACGCCGCAGTAGGGACCACCGAAGCCCAAGGGCACGCCAAATGATTGCGCTTCCATCGCAATCACGTCGGCCTGACGCGGAGGTTCTACGATGCCCAGCGAAACCGCTTCCGCGATCGACACCACCAGCATCGCGCCTTTTTTGTGGGCAATCCCGGCGATGGCGTCGGCATCCTCAACCGTACCGAAGAAGTTAGGCGATTGAATCAGAACGCACGCCGTATCCGGTGTGATGGATTTCTCCAGCTCTTCCAGGTTCAGCCGGCCGTTGTCCTGAAACGGCGTAGTGGCGAGCGGCAGGTTCTGGTGATGCGCGTACGTGGTCAGGACTTCGCGATATTCCGGATGCACGCTGCGCGCGATGGTCACCGAGCGCCGACCGGTCAGGCGCACCGCCATCATGACTGCCTCGGCAGCCGCCGTCGAACCGTCGTACATGGAAGCGTTGGCGACCTCCATGCCGGTGAGCTCGCAAATCATGGTCTGAAACTCAAAGATGGCCTGCAACGTGCCTTGCGAAATTTCCGCTTGATAGGGAGTGTAAGCGGTCAAAAATTCGCCGCGCGAGACCAGAGAATCGATGATCACCGGACGGTAGTGAGAATAGGCGCCGGCGCCGAGGAAGGTCGCATAGCTGTCGCCATTCTCGCGGGAGCGCTCGCGGAACCAGTCCACGATCTCGGACTCGGCCATCTGGCGCGGAACTTTGAGGTCCCGCTCCAGGCGGTACTCCGCGGGAATGGGCGAAAACAAATCATCGATCGAACGCGCGCCCATGGCCTGCAGCATGGCTTTTCGGTCGGCGGGGGATTTTGGCAAATAACGCATAGAACTTCTTTTAGATGTACCTGCAGGCCAGTTCGATTGCTGAATCGATGCGACAGATCGTCAGACGAACTTTCAATGTCCGCCCTCCTCAGCGACGAACTTTTCATAGTCCGCGGCGGAGAGCAGAGAGTTCAGCTGAGCCGGGTCCTTGATTGTGATTTTGATCATCCAGGCGCTATGCGCATCTTTGTTGATCTTTTCCGGGGCGGTCGCCAGTTCCCCATTCACTTCCGTGACCGTACCGGAAACCGGCGCGTACAGGTCCGAGACCGCCTTCACCGATTCCACGGAGCCAAACGTCTTCCCGGACGTGATCTCGGCGCCGGGTTTAGGCAGTTCGACGAAAACAATGTCGCCCAGGGACTCCTGGGCGTGGCTGGTAATGCCAATCATGGCGTTGCTGCCGTCAGCTTTGATCCACTCGTGCTCTTTGGTGTACCTGTAGTCAGTCGGAAAGGGCATGGCAGCTTCTGGCTCCTGGCTTCTGGCTTCTAGCTTCTGGCTTCTAACTTGTAGCTTTGTGGGTCCTCGGTGCTTCTCGCTGTCCTCTGTGGTTAAGCTTTCTTCGGTCTCTTGTAAAACGGGGTCGGTACTACCTGTGCTTTTACTCCCTGTCCACGAATTTCGACTTTGAGTTCGGCGCCCAACGCAGCGAATTCGGGTGGCACGTAGGCGAGCGCGATATTTTTCTTCAGAAACGGTGCCGGTGAGCCGCTGGTGACGTATCCGATCTGGCTGCCGGCTGAGTCGAGCACTTTGTAACCGTCGCGGGCGATGCCCCGGTCCAACATTTCCAGCCCCACCAATGTGCGTTTTGTCTCTTCGGCTTTCGCCTTTTCAAGAGACGCCCGGCCGATGAAGTCCGGCTTCTCCATCTTGCAGAAACGATCGAGTCCCGCTTCCCATACGTTGATGGTGTCGGAAATTTCGTGGCCGTAGAGCGGCAGCTTCGCTTCGAGACGCAACGTGTTGCGGGCACCGAGACCGCAGGGGACGGCTCCGAATTCCTTACCCGCCTCCAGAATCTCGTTCCATACCCGGGCGCTGGTTGGCTTCATCACTGGGGATGTAGATCTCGAATCCGTCTTCGCCGGTGTAGCCGGTGCGGGCAATCAAAGTATTTTTCAGTCCGCAAACCGTCCCGCGCGTCACCCAGTAGAACTTCACCGCCGAGAGGTCCGCGTCGGTGAACTTCTGGAGCAGATTCGCGGACTTCGGGCCCTGAATCGCAATCTGGGTAAAGTCGTCGGAAAGATTCTCCACCTTGCAGTTGAACTGGCGGGTGTGGTCGCGCACCCAGTTGAAATCCTTTTCGCGAGTGCCGGCGTTGATCACCAGCAGATATTCATCTTCGCCGAGGCGGTGGACGACCACATCGTCCACGAAAGTTCCTTCAGGATAGAGCAGCGCCGAATACTGCGCCTGGCCGATGGCCAGCCGCGAGGCGTCGTTCATCGAAATGTGCTGGACGGCGGCCAGCGCTTGCGGTCCCGCCAGCCGGATATCGCCCATGTGGCTGACGTCGAAGATGCCCACGCCGGTTCGCACCGCGTGATGCTCGGCCATAATACCGCCGGCGGACGGGTACTCGACGGGCATTTCCCAGCCGTTGAATTCCACCATTTTCGCGCCCATCTGGCGATGCACAGGGTAGAGCGCGGTCTTGCGGATGGCTGGCGTGGTCGCCTCGACTGCGGGCAATGAGACCTCGATCAAAAACAGTGGCTGAGCTGCGAAATGGTGAGACTTATTACCCTAACATGCGCTTGGCGATGGCTTCAACCCGATGGGCTTCTCCAGGCGCCAGAAGACGGAATAGCTGAAAACCGCGCCAGGAATCATGCTCCCATCCGGCCAAAACTGGTTATACTTCGCGCCATGAACCGTCCAAAAGACCTTCTCCGCGCCCGAAAACTAAGGATTATCGCTGTTGTCCCGCTGGTGATTGCTCTGGCGCTGATTGCAGGATGCTTTTACCTCTGGGGACAGGACAAACCAGATTTCCCCGACGGCTATGACGCCGTGCAAGCCGCGCCCAATAGCCACAAAGTCATTTTTGAAAACGCCTTGGTCCGCGTTCTTGAGGTTACCGTACCGCCGCCAGGCACGACCATACCCATGCATCATCACCGTTGGCCGAGCTTCTTCCTCGATTGGGATACCGGCGGAGGTACTCCACATATCCGTTATCACCGCCCGGACGGCAGCGTGCGGGACAACCCGGGCGCGGATCAACCGGTTCATCCGGGCGCGTGGAGTGTGCAGTGGATGAACCCTGAGCCGATGCATGCCATTGAGGTCGTGGCGTTGCCGAAGAGTGCTGCGACTCTGCCGCCCGGCCCTCCCAGCCTTCGCATTGAGATTAAATGTCACCCTTGAGATGGCGAGCGTCAGGGACGAATCCTGAGCTGTTACACCCGGATGGTGGTTACCAACGGAACTTTTCACTTTCCAGGCCCCGCGCTAGAGTTCGCCCATGGCCACGACCACCAAAAACAGGTACCACTGCATGCAGTGCGACATGACCGAGGACAAGTGCGATTGCGAGAAGTACTGTTGCTCCTGCCAGGGGCAAGTGGACATCCGCTTGTGCAGCGATGGTCTGTACTACTGTCCGCCCTGCCGGCAGGCCTGCGGCTACAAAGTCTCCGACTAGGGGCCAGGGCTCAGGGTTCGTCCTCCGCGATGCTCACGTAGGCCCGGACGCCCTCGTCCGGGAGGGCGAGCGAAGCTCGCCTGTCGAGAGCGAACTTGCTATAGGGGTCCTTCGACTGCGCGACTGCTTCGCGAAGCGAAGCAGTCACTGCGCTCAGGATGACAGGGCTTTCAGATAACCACAGCTTCCTTGTACTCTCCGAAAACTTTTCTCATGGTGTCTGAGATCTCGCCGACGGTGGCATTGGCTTCGACGGCCGCCAGAATTCGCGGCATGAGATTTTCCCCGGAGCGGGCAGCAGCTTCGATGTTCTGGAGGGAGACCTGCCAGGGGCCGGGATCACGGCGGGCGCGCAGCGCGCGCAAACGTTCGACCTGCGTGCGTTCCTGCGATTCGTCGATGCGTTGGATGGGGATGGGTTTCTCTTCGTCGAGGGTAAAGCGGTTTACGCCGACGACCACGGCTTCCTCGCGATCGATCTGCTGCTGGTAGTCGTACGCCGCGTTCTGGATTTCCTGCTGCACGTAACCGCGCTCGAGAGCTTTGATCATGCCTCCCAGAGCTGCAATCTTTCCCAGGTACTCGGTCGCGCGAACTTCGATCTCGTTGGTCAGGGCTTCGATGTAGTACGAACCAGCCAGCGGATCGACGGTTTGCGGCACGCCAGATTCGTAGGCGACGATCTGCTGGGTGCGCAGGGCAATGCGCGCGGCCTGCTCCGTCGGTAAGGCGAGAGCTTCATCGTAGGAATTGGTGTGCAGCGATTGAGTGCCGCCGAGCACTGCAGCCAGCGCCTGCAATGCGGTGCGGACAATGTTGTTCTCCGGCTGCTGCGCGGTCAGGGTCGAGCCTGCGGTCTGAGTATGGAAGCGCAGCATCCACGAGCGCGGGTTCTGGGCCTTGAACTGTTCGCGCATGATGCGGGCCCACATGCGGCGCGCAGCGCGGAATTTGGCGATCTCTTCCAGAAAATTGTTGTGCGCGTTAAAGAAGAAGGAGAGTCGCGGAGCAAACTTATCGACGTCGAGGCCGGCGTCGATCGCGCCCTGCACATAGGCAATGCCATTCGCCAGGGTGAACCCAACTTCCTGAACCGCGGTCGATCCGGCTTCGCGCATGTGGTAGCCGGAGATGGAAATCGTGTTCCACTCGGGAACGTTCTGGTTGGTCCAGGCAAACAGGTCCGTGATAATGCGCATGGCCTGTGCGGGAGGAAAGATATATGTGCCCCGGGCGATGTATTCCTTGAGCACATCGTTTTGCACCGTGCCGGAGAGTTGGCGAATATCGGCGCCCTGGCGGCGGGCCACGGCGACGTAGAGCGCCAGCAGGATCGATGCGGTCGCGTTGATGGTCATCGAGGTGGAAATTTTGGTCAGGTCGATGCCATCAAACAGGCGCTGCATGTCTTCGATCGAATCGATGGCCACGCCGACTTTTCCGACTTCGCCAACCGCCAGCGGGTGGTCGGAATCCAGGCCGATTTGGGTGGGCAGATCGAAGGCTACGGAAAGCCCGGTGGTCCCGTTGGCCAGCAGGTACTTGTAGCGTTTATTCGACTCCTCGGCGTCGCCCATGCCGGCGTACTGGCGCATGGTCCAGAGCCGGCCGCGGTACATCGTGGCTTGAACGCCCCGAGTGAAGGGATAATCTCCCGGATATCCGACGTCGCGTTCCGGGTCTCGGGTGTTCAGATCGGCCGGGGCATAGAGAGGGCGGATGGGAATGTGGGAGGAAGTTTCGGGATCGGCCGCCGGGCGATTTTCGGCTTTAGGTTTGTCGCTCATGAAGAAGGGCAATAACCACAAAGGACACGAAGGTTGACCAAGAAACTTCTCGCTCGGGATTTCCTTCGTGCACCTTCGTGTCCTTCGTGGTTTAAGCTCTCAGCCTTTTTTCCATACTCTCCAGAATGAGCTGGCTCCGAACCAGGTAAACGTCAGTGTGAAAATAATTGCGACTGCGACTCGGGCCGAGGTAGTCTGGCCGGCCTGGTAACGGGCATACTCGCGGAAGAACGCGCCGGCGCCGATGAAGGCTAAAGCCAGGAAAACAAAGCCCGTCACCTCCAGCCAAAGCTGGCGCAGGACGCGTCCGAAATGGGCCGCCGTGGTGCGAGCGCCTTTTAGCACCGCGCCCACGGTCCGGGTGCGTCCGGCGTGCTGGGCTGCGATGCGAGCCGCTATGCTCAGTTTGCGGACTGTCGACACGTTCACCATCAGCGTCGATTTTAGCAGTGTTCGGGGTTACAATGACGGAGAGACGGCGGTGGCGTCGCGAAACCGGAAACCATAATCCGGCATCTGAGTAACTGATTACCGCTTACAGGGGGCCACGTGGACCAGCAACTGAAACAGTTGATGAAAGAACTGGGCGAGGCGATCAACGAGTCGCTGGCGGACAGCGAACAGATTGCCGAAGTGGTTTCCAAGATCAAAGACAGCGGATACGACATTTTTCTGGTGCTGGAAGCGACCATTGGAGTGAGCAAGCCGGGCGAGAAGTCCGATGACAAGACGTCCATGGTGACGACGCTCACTACGAATCCCGAGTTCAAGATCAGCGATCAGGATCTCAAGTTTCTGAAATCACTGCGCATCAAGATCGAGAACGACGCGGCGTAGCAGTCGTCGGTCGTCAGTCGTCGGTCCTCAGCCCTCCAGCCGATACGTTCCCTCTCCTGGCATCCATAGCAAGCTCGACGCACGAGCGGGGCGCTCGCGCCCACATTTCTCTCCCTGAAAGCCGATGGCTGAGAGCTGAGGGCTGTGGTACAACCACGTCTTGCCTGGCGGCGAACAAACCGGGCTGGTGCGCGCCATTGGTCGATGGAGCCTGGCGGCGCTGGTGATCAACTCGATCATCGGCAGTGGGATTTTTGGCTTGCCTTCCGATGTAGCCAGGCTCATTGGACGGGCGAGCCCGTGGGCGGTCCTGTTGGCGGGGGTGGCGGCGGGCGTCATCATGGTCTGTTTCGCTGAGGTAGCTTCGCAATTCAGCCAGGCCGGCGGCCCTTATCTCTACGCTCGGGCGGCGTTCGGTCGCTTCGTGGGAATCGAAGTAGGCTGGATGCTTTGGCTGGTGCGACTGGCTGCGCCGGCAGCTACTTCCAACCTGTTCGTGATTTATTGTGGCGAGTTTTGGCCCCACGCCAGGGAGCCTCTTCCGCGATTTCTTATTCTGACGTTTCTGTACGGGGTTTTGACCCTGATCAACTACCGCGGAGTGCGGGGGAGCACGCAGGTCAGCAATGTGTTCACGGTGGCGAAACTGGTGCCGCTGTTTCTGGTGGCGATTGCGGGTTCGTTCTATCTGCTCGCAGGCCACAAGGCCGCGCCCCTATTGCCAGGCGGGGCGGGAACGGGCGCCTGGCTGAAAGCCTGCCTGCTGCTGGTCTTCGCCTATGGCGGCTTCGAAACCGCGCTCACTCCGGTGAGCGAGGCAAAAAATCCCCGGAGGGACGCCGCGTTTGCGTTGTTCACCGCGTTGATCACCTGCACTTTGCTGTACTCGGCGATCCAGTGGGTGGTAGTGGGAATTCTGCCTGATCCGGCTCACAGCGAGCGTCCTCTGGCGGATGTGGCACGGCTGGTTTTCGGAAACAGCGGCGCAGCCTTCGTGTCCGTGGGCGCGCTGGTTTCTGTGGTTGGCTATCTCAGCGCCAATATGCTGGGCGTGCCGCGAATCACCTTTGCGCTGGCCGAGAACGGAGACTTCCCTTCCATCTTCGCGGCGATCCATCCCCGGTTTCGGACTCCCTATATTTCGATTCTTGCGTTTGCCCTGCTGAGCTGGCTGCTGGCGCTGCTCGGCAGCTTCACCTGGAATGCGACCCTTTCCGCAGTGGCGCGACTCCTCTATTACGGGCTGGTTTGCGCCGCCTTGCCGGTGTTTCGCCACAGGCAGCCGGGAGCCGCTATGTTTCGGCTTCCGGGAGGAACGCTGTTCGCGGGCTTGGGCGTTGTAATTTGCGCAGTATTGATTACCGGCGTGGACCTGGGGGGATCGCTGATCTTGCTGGCTACAGCCGTTGTCGCCATGATCAACTGGCTGCTGGTCAGAAAGCGGCGGGAGGGCGAAACGTTTGTTTCATGACACCAGGTTCCGTGATTCTTGTCTTGAGCACCGTCAAGCTGCTAGGCTTTGCCGTCCCATGAAAATGAGATTCCTGTCAACGCTGCTGTGCGGAATAAGTCTGCTCGCCTCGGCCCAGCATGGTCCGGGGATTTGGTGGTCGAGAAGGACGTCGCAGTGCCGATGCGCGACGGCGTAATCCTGCGCGCCGACGTGCTGCGGCCTCGCGCAGAGGGCGTGTTCCCGGTGCTGGTCTACCGCACGCCGTACGGAAAAGAACCTGCGCTGGAGGACTACACCACCTTCCGGCACGCCGTCGAGCACGGATACGCGGTCGTGGTGCAGGATGTTCGCGGACGCTATGCTTCCGGCGGCGAGTTCCGTCCGTATGAGAATGAAGGGCACGACGGCTACGACACCATTGAATGGGCAGCGCGGCAACCCTGGTCGAATGGCTCGGTTGGAACTTTCGGGCTCTCCTATCCTGGCGCGGTACAGTGGCTGGCCGCGGTAGAGAACCCGCCGCACCTCAAGGCCATGGTCCCGGCCATGACTTTTTCATCGGCGCAGAATTTCTTTTATGCCGGCGGTTTGTGGGACATGTCTTGGATCGAATGGATTTGGGACAACATCGCTCCTGACATTCGCGCCAAGAGAAATCTGCCCGGGCCAAAAACCCCTGACCAAGCGGTTGCCGCGTGGCCGCAGACGAGTCCGAAGATGCTGTCGACAGTACCGCTCGACCAACTGGAGGAGTTGCGCGGGATCGCTCCCTACTATTATGACTGGCTCAAGCATCCCTTCGACGATCCCTGGTGGGACTGGTGCGACTTGCGGAATAAATACGACCGCGTGCACGCTGCCGTGCTCAATTTCTCGGGATGGTATGACGACAACTACGGTCCCGAAGGCGCCACGACCAACTTTGCCGGACTGCTGAAGGCGCGGGCCGGCGCTTCCGATCCTCAAACCCATCTGTTAATCGGGCCCTGGGTGCATGGAGTGGCGTCCACGGCAAAGACAAAATCAGGAGAGCGGGAATTTGGACCTGCGGCGGCGATTGACTACGACGAAGTTGTGCTGCGCTGGATGGATCACTACCTGCGGGGGACCGCGAATGGGGTGGAGACGGAAAAGCCCGTCCGCTACTTTGTGATGGGAGAGAATCAGTGGCGTGAAGCTGACGCCTGGCCGCCGGCCGCGAAGGCTGCGTCCTACTATCTGATGAGTCCGGAACCGGGCGAATTCCAAGGTGGCCTTTCCGTTGGCGGGCCCCGGGAAAAGAAATCGTTCGTATCTTTTGTCTCCGATCCTGCCCATCCGGTGGTCAATTCTTTTAGCGCATCGGGCGCTCACGATTACCGGAAGTTGGCGGACCAGAAAGATTTCTGACCTTTGACTCCGCCCTTCTGGAGCAGGACACTGAAGTGACCGGGCCGATTCACGCGCAGATTTATCTCGCCTGCGATTGCCGTGACGCGGATTTATGGGTGCGCTTGCTCGATGTGGCTCCGGACGGTACGGCTTTTAATTTGATGAGCCCCGGGCTGGACGTGCTGCGCGCCAGTTATCGCAACCTTGAAAAAGGGCGGCAGTTGCTCACGCCAAACCGGGTGTACGAGTTGCGTCTCGACAACCTGATCACCAGCAACGTGTTTCGGAAAAACCATCGCATCCGGGTACAGATTTCAGCGACTTTCTTTCCGAATTTTTCGCGCAACCTGCAGTCGGGCGAGCTGGAAAATTCGTCGGCGCGAACGCAGACGGCCCTATATCGATCTACACTGACCGCCGTCGGCCTTCGCGCATTATTTTGCCGGTCGTTTCAAGATAATCGCACCCGGTGCGTAGACTCGGAGGACCCTTGCCCCAGCGAAACCGGATTAGCCTGCTGCTCCCGCTCGTCCTCTGCTTTCTGGCTGCCGCTTCCCCGGCCTGGGCCCAACGCGAACCTGTGCTCAAGCAGATCGACGAGCCGCATCCCTACTATTTTCGCGAAATGTATTTACCGCAACTGACGACCGGGCCCAGCGCGGTGGCCTGGGCGGCGGATTCACGCAGCCTGGTCTACTCGATGGCGGGATCGCTGTGGCAGCAGAAACTCGACTCGACCGTGGCGGAGCAGGTCACCGCCGGGCCCGGCTACGACTACCAGCCCGATTGCTCGTCCGATGGACGCTGGGTGGTGTACGCCTCTTATGCCCGGGATGCGGTTGAACTGTGGGCCCTGAATCTGGAAACCAAAGCCACGCGGCAGCTCACGACGGGGGGCGCGGTCAACGTGGAGCCGCGTTTCTCTCCCGATGGCAGGCGCATCGCCTTTGTCTCGACGTCGTTCAACGGACGCTTCCACATCTTCGCCGGGCAATTCAACGACGGCGAACTGAAAGACGTTCAACGCCTGACCGGAGAAAACCGCAGCAGTCTCAATCGCTACTACTACAGCCAATTCGACCATGAAATCAGCCCGGCCTGGTCGCCGGACGGCAAAGAGATTCTTTTCGTTTCGAATCGCGGACACATCTACGGCACCGGCGGTTTCTGGCGGATGAAAGCCGAACCCGGCGCGGAAGCGCGCGAAATCCACTATGAAGAAACTGCCTGGAAGGCGCGTCCCGACTTCTCGCCCGACGGCAAACGCATCGTCTACGCGTCTTACCTGGGACAGCAGTGGCATCAGATCTGGGTGCTGCCTTCCCAGGGCGGCGACGCGTTCCCGCTTTCGTATGGCGATTTTGACAATGTCGGGGCGCGCTGGTCGCCGGACGGAAATCGGATCGCATTCATTTCGAACCGCGGCGGCAACACTTCGTTGTGGACAGAGACCATTCCCGGCGGAGCGCAGACCCAGCTGGTCGCGAAAGAGAAGCGTTATCTGAAGCCGGCAGGCCAGCTGAGTATTGCGGTGCTCGATCCGGCAGGACATCCCACCGCGGCGCGAATCTTCGTGGTAGGTGAAGACGGACGAGCTTATGCGCCCGGCGACGCGTGGATGAACGCTGACGACAACTTCGTTCGCTCCGAGCGCCATTTCGAGGCCCACTACTTTCACAGTTCAGGCAATGCTGAAATGACGCTGCCCGCCGGAAGCGCGGAAGTCGAAGTCATGAAGGGCTTCGAATACCGCTTTGAACGACAAAGGGTGACTATTACGGCCGGGCACAAATCCAGTCTGACGATTCATCTGCAGCCGCTCAATCTTCCCCAAGAGGCAGGCTCGCAGTGGGTCAGCGGCGATGTTCACGTGCACATGAATTACGGGGGCGCGTATCGCAACACGCCCGAGCACCTGGTAGCCCAATCCGCCGCTGAGAACCTGCAAATTGTCGAAGACCTGGTGGTCAACAAAGAGCAGCGCATTCCGGACATCGCGTACTTCAGCCCCAAGCCCGACCCGGCTTCGACCGCGGCGAATCTTCTGCTGCATGGCCAGGAATTTCACACCAGCTACTGGGGACATCTGGGTCTGCTGAATCTCACCCGGAATTTTCTTTTACCGGGATATGCCGCCTATCCCAACACCGCGGCGGCCAGCTTGTTTCCCGCCAATGCCAATGTGGCTGACATGGCGCATGAACAGAACGCGCTGGTGGGATACGTTCACCCTTACGATGCAGTGCCCGACCCGGTGAAAGATTCGTCGCTGACACATGAACTCCCGGTGGATCTGGCGTTGGGGAAAGTGGATTACATCGAAGTGATGGGCTTCGCGGAGCATAAATCCACCGCCAACGTCTGGTACCGGCTGCTGAACTGCGGATTCCGCTTGCCAACAGCGGCGGGCACCGATGCCATGGCCAACTTCGCGTCCCTACGAGGGCCGGTGGGATTGAATCGCGTCTACGCCAAGGTTCCTGCAGGTCCGCTCAAAATCGGTGTCTGGCTGGATTCGATCAAGCACGGTCGAACCTTTGCCACGAATGGGCCTTTGTTGGGGTTCTCGCTCGGTGGCAGGCAACTTGGTGATGATCTGTCGTTGCCAGCTGGCGACAACAAGGTAAAGTTCACGGCGTGGTTGCGGTCGTTCGTGGCGGTCGATCATCTCCAGGTAATCTGCAATGGCGAGGTGGTCCGCGATCTTAAGCTGAACCGCGACCGCGAGACTGCCGACGTCGAGGACGCGATTCCGGTTTCACGCAGCGGATGGTGCCTGCTGCGAGCCTGGAGCGAAAAGGCTGAGCATCCGGTGCTCGATATGTATCCCTACGCGACCACCAGTCCCATCTATGTGACGGTTGCCGGGTCGCATCCAAAACCTGCCGAAGACGCCGCTTACTTCGTCGCCTGGATTGATCGCATGATCAACGCCGCGAACGCGAACCAGGATTGGAATACGGAGGCGGAGAAGACGGCGGTGCTGGATATGCTGTCGTCTGCGCGGAAGATTTATGTCCAGATGGAGAAATGATTAGAAATATCTCGAATCAAATACCGAAACGAGTACCAAAACCAAAATCCCCGCCCTGTCTCTCCCAAAGGACGGGAGAGCCGAGGACGGGGCACCCTTTACGGGGCGCCTTCCAGTTCCAACAGGGCTTGCTTGCGTTCGACTCCCCAGCGATAGCCGCCCATCTCTCCGCCCTTTCTGACCACGCGATGACAGGGAATGGCCACCGCGACCGGGTTGGTGGCGCAGGCACGAGCCACGGCCCTGGTGGCGGTTGGCTGGCCAATGGCTTCCGCAACCTGGGCGTAGGAGCGGGTTGCGCCGAAGGGGATGGATTGCAGTTCCGCCCACACTCGCCGCTGGAACGCGGTCGCCTGAATGTCGAGCGGCAGCGAGGAGCGCAGCTTCTGTCCATGCATCTGGCGAAGCAGGTTATCTTTCCAACTCTGCAAGCCGGCGTCATCGCGCCGCCGGACGGCAAAAGGAAACTCATGGCGCAGGCCATGCTCGAGTTCATCGTCGGAATCCGCGAACTGGATGCTGCAGATGCCTTTTTCGGTAGCGGCGATCAGCATGCGGCCGAGGGGAGAATCGGCGCAGGTATAGCGGATCGGGGCCGCGATCGCGCCACGACGATATTTGTCCGGAGTCATACCAAGCTGCGAGGCGGTGCGCTCATATAAGCGGCTGCTGGAGCTGTAGCCCGCGTCATACATGGCGCGGGTGACGGAATGGCCGGCCTGCAGATTGCGTTTGAGCAGATTCACGCGGCACGAGTCGGCATAAGCGCGCGGCGAAATGCCAAGCGCGGCTTTGAACGAGCGTTGCAGATGAAACGGGCTCTGATGGAATTCCGCTCCCAGGCGGCTCAGCGTGACCGGTTCATCCAGGTGCCGCTCAATGTAACGGCAGACAGCTTTGACCAGCTCCGCCTGTTTGTTGCCGCCAATTGCTCTGGGACGGCAGCGCAGGCAGGCCCGAAAGCCGGCTTTCTCGGCTTCGTCGGGACGGTGGAAGAACGTAACGTTCTCGCGGCGAGGACGCCGCGAGGGGCAGGACGGGCGGCAATAGATTCCGGTTGAAGAAACGGCAAAGACGAAACTGCCGTCCTGATTGGCGTCGCGGGCCAGCACTGCCTGCCACTGATCTGCGGTGCGGCGATTGCCTGGGTTGCGCGCCATGTCGCTCACTTCGTCTCTAGCTTCGGTCAGATTGAGTATCGCATTGGCTGTCATAATGACCCAAGCCTAAGCCGGGGCGGCGGCGCGGACTATCCGAATCTTGCGGTCAAACTGATTTTCCGGGGATGCCTGTGCACGCTCTGACCCATATACTGATTTTTACGGCCGCTCTGCCGCTTTCTTCCATGGCTATGAGCCAGACAACGTCGCCCGCCAAGTGCGCTGCAGTTTCATGGGAAATTGTCGCCTTCCGAGTTGCCGGCGAGATCCGGCTCGATGCTGGACATCCGGCCATCGAGTGGCAGCGGGCGCAGCCCGCCGCCTTCTGCGCCGACTGGCAGGGAAAGAATCCTGACGAACAACGAGAGACCGTCGTCCGGGTCTTGTGGTCGCGGCAGACCTTGTATTTGAGATTTGAATGCCGCTATCGCGAGCTCTACCTTTTCGAAGACTCCGAAAGCAACGGACGCCGCGACCACCTGTGGGACCGCGACGTGGCGGAAGCCTTTCTGCAGCCTGACCCAGCGCGCGAACACTACTACCGCGAGTTCGAAGTAAGCCCCAACGGAATGTGGATCGACCTGGATATTTTTCCCGGCGGACTGGCGGACCTTAAAAGCGGAATGACGCGATCCGTGTTTCTCGATGAGAAAACGCACCACTGGGCGGCCGAACTGGCGATTCCGATGGAGGCCCTGACCGCGAATTTTGATCCCACGGTGGTTTGGCGAGCCAATTTTTATCGGGTCGAAGGCAAGGAAGAACCGCGTGCTTATCTGGCTTGGCGGCCCACGCATACGCCTGAGCCAAATTTCCACGTGCCGGCAGTTTTCGGCACACTACGCTTTGAGGTTGCCGAGAAAAGTAAATAATGACCCGGGGGTTTCAGCGCTCGGTTCCGAGGAGGATGTTTTCATGAAGCGACGTTTGAGTTTGGTGGTCATGATTTTTTCCTGCCTGATGCTTGCGGCTGCGCAGCCGAAACCCGGGCTGCTGAGCGCGGATGAAATCAGGAAGGTGGTCCCCGCGACCTATTTCTTCCGCGGGCAATCCGCCCCAGTCCAGCTGCGCAACTCGGCCGGATTCAGTGGAGCGGATGGCAAGCTGGTTCTGGCCGGGCTGGTCGATGCCTCGGGTTACGCCTCCGATGTGCAGGCCAAGTACCAGGGATTCCTGATCACGGAAGTGAAGCTCAACATCGAGGGAACGGAGCTTCAGCCGGGCGCGTACGGTTTCGGTTTTTCGCGGGACGGAAAATTCATGGTGATGGACGTGGGGGCCAATGATCTGTTCAGCGTTGCCGGCAAGATCGACGAGAAACTGGCGCGTCCCGTACCCTTGAAGATTGTCCCAGACGGAGACGCATACCGGTTGTATGGAGGCAGAAAGTGGGTCAGCCTGAAGCCTGAATAACGGCCGCGTTAGTGAGCCAGTGGTTGGTGCGGCCCCAGCACGGCCGAAATCCCGGCCCGCTTGCGCAATTCACCCAGAACGGCGCGGGCGGCGTTTTGATAGGTCTTGCTGGGATCCGAAGGGTCGGCCCAAACCGCCTCGTAGACCACTCGAGTGGCTTCGATCAAGTCCATGTGCAAGGCCGCCTCCAGCAGGTCCACCCGCTCCTGCACGCGCGCATAACAGCCCTGGCATACGGTGGCCGGTTCAAATCCGCCCTGATGATTTCCTTCCACGCTGCAACCCAAACTTTTCTCCGAGTCAATCTCGGGGTCAAGCGGTAGTGGGGAAACATAGGCCTGGGACTTGAACTCGCGCAAGAAACGCTCGCGTTCTTCCTCCAATGCGGCATCGTCAGGCGCGGGCAGAGCAGTTTCCGGTACGCTGGGGAGGCAATTGCCCGAAACATCCACCACTGGCGAAACCCTTTCTTCGCTCTTGCACACCGGGCACATCGACAGATCGGCGGCGTAATAGGTCTTACACTTCACGCAGGGCAGACCGTATCCGATCCGCCGGGGACCGAGCGCGGACGGGAGACTTTCCATCGACGTTGTGGCGCGGTGATACGCCGTTTCACTGGGAAGAATGGCCGACGGAATCGAACTGTTATCGAGCTGTGGTTGTGTCGCTGAGTTCATCACATGGCTCCCGGAGTGAAATGCTTCGCGCCCGCATCCGCCCTAGCCCAAAGACGGATCCAAAGACATTCTAGGTCGGCTGGTCGGGTTCGCCGACGCACGACAGTTCATGTGGGCCATTGCCCTATAGTGCATAACAGATGTGAAACCGGGCGGGGACGAAACAAATACGGACCATGTTTTGATCGGCTTCGGTTCCGTTCTGGCACTTAAAGTCCGGCTGGTTAGCGCACGCTCGAGGCCTGCATAAGCTTTAGAAGCTCGCGCTTGCGGGTGCGATAAAGGTCCTGCGCGGGTTCAAGTCGAGCGGCTGTATCCAGTTCGGCGAGGGCGGCATCGTACTTCCGCATGCTCATCAGGCAAGCGGCCAGGTAGTAGTGGTTATTGGCGGTGGGCTGCAAGCGCACGGCCTGGCGAAACTCGGTTTCAGCCGCCTGAAGGTCCTCGCCGTTGAAGAGTGCCGTGCCCAGATAGTGGTGGGCGAAGGTGAATCCGGATCCAACTGGACGGCCAAGCGCAATTCGCGCACCGCCTCCGGCTGACGATGCAGCAGAAGCAGCGTCTGTCCAAGATAGCGGTGCTCGTCAGGACTGTCAGGATTCTGCAAAATAGCGGCCCGCAGTTCCACGATCGCGGACTCATAGTCGCGCTTGGACAGGAACGCCCTCGCCAGGCAGCTATGCCCACTCTGCCAACCCGAATCCACAGCAAAGAGCTGGTGGAACTCGGTGATGGCGGCTTCGTAGTCGCCCTTATCACAATAAGTGTTGCCCAGATTGTTGCGCACCACGGACTCATCCGGCGCCAGCCGCCTGGCTTCGAGGTATTCGGCAATGGCCCCATCGAAGCTCTTCATGTCGTGCAATAGCATCCCCAGATTATTGTGTGCCTCCCACAGCTGGGGGTTCAGTGCAATCGCTTTGCGGTAGGCGGCTGCGGCGCCTTCAATGTCGCCCTGGTCACGGAGGGTAATTCCCAGGTCGTAGTACACGTCGGCGTTATTGGGCTGGCGGGCAAGCGACTCATGAAAAGCATGGATGGCCGCGGCATATTGTGAATTTGCGTACAGGCCGAGTCCAAGAAAGCGGTAGGCCTCGGCGTTCCGGGGATCGATGCTGAGGGCGGTGCGGGCTTCGGCAATGGCATTGTCGGCGTCGTCGGCACGATAGAGCAGGTAGGACAACCGGCTGTGAACATCGGAAAGCCCGGGCATCAGCTGTTCTGAATTCTGGTAGGAATCGAAGGCTTCGTCCCAGTCTTCCTGTTGCTGGTGAACATAGCCCAGGGCAAAGTGCAAGGCAGCGTTGCCGGGGTCGGCGGCGATCAACTTCTGCAGAATAGATTGCGCTTCCTGATACTTCTGGCGGCGAATCAGCTGGCCGGCGTGGGCGAGTCGAACTGGGCAACCGACGGGATCTGATTTGTCTGGATCCGAATTGATCGAGCGCACGTCAATCGTTCGCAAATTCTGGAGTAGGGCTGGCTCGGCGCCCGCCGTCAAAAACGACTGATGTGGCCGCATCCAGAGTGAAGGCCATTCCGCGCTGCTGCGCAAGGCGGGTAAGCCGTTGGCTGGACATACCGCCAGCGGTCCACGCCATGAACTGAGTGCAACTTACCGGGCTGGGATCTTTCTGCTGCGGAAGCAACCGACGCGAATAGGGTAAACAGAAAAGGAAGGATCTGACGGCGCACTCCAACTCCTTCAGCCGGAAACAAATTTCACTCCGCGCTGTGGGCAACATAGAACCGCCGAGTGCTGCCGGATAGATCACGGAGGTAACTGGCCTTAGACCCGGTTTCGACCTGACCTGCGGGCAAGTTGACGTAGGTTGCGGCTTTGGATACTGTTGGGCTTGCTGCCAGCTGTAGGCGGCGGAGGAGTTTTATGCTCGAAGGCCTGTTTCAACCCATGCATCTGCTGGTGATCTTCTATCGCGCTCCTGGTGTTCGGCCCCAAGAAGCTGCCTGAATTGGGCAAGGGGATTGGCGAGGGCATTCGCGCTTTGAAAGACGGGATGAAAGATGGCGCCGAGCACCCAGCCGCCGCCACCACGGCCGAAGTCAAGAGTGCGGCGCCGGCGGATGTTTCCAACCGGCCCAGCTAATTTTTCGGTTTTCCGCTCGCTCCACGGGGAACGCCGAATCCTGGCGTAGTATTTCCCCTCATCGCGCCTCTGGCTCGTGGTGAGTTTGCGCAAAAACAATCCCATCCCTTCTCATTCTGAAGTCAGGTTTATCGGCGAGGAACCTGCTTGCTGCCTGCAGCAAAAC
>CAWFJA010000016.1:0-35345 GCA_963816025.1 Terriglobia bacterium | reverse complement strand
CAGCGCCGATGTACCCACAACCACTGCTCGGGATAGCGGCGTACGTAATCCTCGGTAATTTTGGTAAATAACTGGGTATTGGTGACGATATCTTTTTCGTCGTCCCCGGTGCGCACCAGGTTAACCGCGGGATCAAACCGCAGGCGGTATTTGCGCAGGACGGGGTCCCAGATGGTGAAGCCGGGGACTACCGCGGCATCGGTGCGCAAGGCGATCCGGGCCAATCCGCTGGCCGTACACGCGGGAATGCCGAAGAAATTTACGAACACTCCCTGCGGCGGAGTCATGTTGGTGTCCATGAGAATTCCGACCACCTCGCCGGCCTTCATCGCCTCCAACAGCCCGCGCACGAAGTTATCTTTGCTGACCGTTGTGTTGCCGTGCATCGAGCGGTAGCGCTGAATCATCCGGTCGAGATAAATGTTGTCCAGGTTCCGCACCACCACGTGCATCGGATGACCATGCAGCGAATGGACAAAGGCGGAAAGCTCCCAACCGCCAAAATGAGCGGTAAGAAAGAGCACTCCCTTGCCCCGGGCGAAGGCCCGCTCGTAGTTCTCGAAGCCGTCGTAAACCACCACCCGGCTTACGTTTTCCCGGGTATAGCGGGGAAACTGGCAGACCTCAGCCAACTGGCGGCCGAGCGAGGTAAATTCGCCGCGCAGGATGCGGGCATGCTCCCTGCGGCTCTTCTCCGGCAGGGCCATTGCTAGATTGCGCATGCCGACCCGCCGCAGCCGGGCATGCAGAAGGTAGACCAGCCAGGCAAAAGAAATCGCCTTCGCCCGCGACAGCGGGCGAGGCAACAGACTCAGAATCTTGATAAAAGGCCACGCGAGCGCGTACTCGAGTCGCTGACGCATTTAGGGGGAAACTGGTGACGGTAGCAAGGGGAAAGTGGGATGTCAATGTAGGCGCGAGCGCTCGCTCGTGCGGCGTGGTCCGTGACTCTGCCGCACGAGCGGGGCGCTCGCGCCTACATCCGAAACCAGCTTACTTGCCGGCTGCCGACTTGGCCCATTTGGCCAGCGTGTTCAGGAACGGATACGCATTGGGAGGAGCATCGATGGTTCCCGTCAACGATGTCTTGAACGGCACCATGCGGCCGTAGAACTGGCGGGTGGCGTCCTTGTCCTGGTCGATTGCGGCGCCGCTCAATTCCAGTCCGGCGAACAGCCCCCGGGCCCGGGAATAGCTGAGCACCTGTGCTTTTAATTTCCAGTCGGTGTCGGCGGCGGCATGACGGCCCACCGGCCCGGCGGCCACGCTGGCGTCGGCTCCCAGTTTGAACTGGCTGTTCAGCAAGTTTTTCATGCCGTTGTCGTTCATGATGAGCATGACCAAATCCACTGCCTGGGCGCCAATCTGCAGACCGAAGCTGCCGCCTTTGATGGTGAAGAACGCCGGCGCGCTCCAGCCTTTCGGGGTGCGGCAACTGGCAACCCCGCGTCCGAAGCGGGCGCCAACGATGAAGCCGCCTTTAATCATCGTGGGCACGACGGCCACGCATTGGGCCGATCCCAGCACTTCTTCCGGAATGCCCTGGTCGGGCGCGGATTCGATCTCTTCCAGCACCGTGCTGGCGGCCTTGATACGGTCTTCAGCCTTGTTCTGGTCCTCGTCATCATCCTTGGCAAAAGTGGAAACCGTGAGACAGGCCACTACACACAGAAGCAACAGTTTTTTCATTTCTTCCTTACTTTCCGCAGCTTGATAGAGATATGGTTTGTAACTCAATACATTGATTCTAACGGATTTCGTGAACTAACGAAGTGAAACGGTGGTGGCACAGTTGAATTCCCTGCATCCCCTGATGGGGTCATCCTGAACTTGCGAAGGATCTGGCGCGTGCCCAATGTGCACCCTCACGGCGAGCGTGGCGGTGCGCGCAATATCCTCCAGGACTAAAGTCCTTCAGGATGACGTCGGTGATGACGCCAGGTGTCGTGGATTTGGTCCGAACTGAGCCAGCGGCAAAAGGTGCGGGGATACGACTGGGCAAGAGGTAACTGAGCAAAAAAATCGGGGCTAGTAGCGGTGACCCTAAATCTCCGCTTCCAACCCCGTCTCCCAGGTTCTGTGGTAGGTAGAGCGAGTATGCGGTGGGCCAGGTAAAGCGGCAAGATTACCCAGGGCATTGTCCTAAAGTAACCTCGACCTGCCACGGCAAGAATGGGCGTGGAATCTGGATTGGCCGATGGAAGAATTGCCGGATTGAAGAATTGCCGGATTTACGGATTTACGAATTGAGGATTGACGAATTGCCGGGTTCATCTTAAATCCGGCAATTCGACAATCCGTAAATTCTAAAATTGCATTACTTCGCCGTGACCAGCGAGTGGGTGATGGCGTGCACCGAAAGCGCAATCCGGTTCTGCACTCCCACCTTGCGCATCAACTTGGCCACGTGGGCCTTGACCGTACGCTCCTCGATCCCTAGAGCCGACCCGATTTCCTTGTTGGAGCGGCCCGCGACCAGCATCTCCAGCACTTCCTTCTCGCGATCGGTGAAAGTCACGCGGCCGGCGGGAAAGATGCGGCCCGGAGCTGAACTTACACGCTCGATAAACAGGGAAAGCACGCGGCGGGGCGCCCATACTGAGCCCTGGTTCACGATGCGTATCGCCTGCACAAACTCGGTCGGCGATGCGGCTTCGTCCACATAACCCTTGGCCCCGGAAGCGATGGCCTTCAAAATGGTTTCCTCGTCCATGCCCGAACCTGTCACAATAATGCGCAGGTCAGGACGGCTGGCTTTCAAACTGGCCATCAAGTCGAACAGGTTCTGCCCGTTGCGGTTCCCCAGCAATACCAGATCGATGTTGGGCAGGCTGCCGATGTCGGGCAGAGAGGCCGCGATCAGTTCGAAGTCCGTCTCCGAGTCAAACAGGGCGCGAAATCCAACAAAACGCAGTGGATCGCTCTCCACCACGGCAAGACGGATAGCCGGTTTTTTTGCCGGTGAAGCCTTCATGGCGGTTGCAGCCTTCATAGGGTTTCCTGTTTGATAGCGTTGCCTGCTTTATTCAAGAGCTGGGTTAAGCATAACTACATTTGCCGGCGATGAGAACACTCGTTTATGTGATAACGATTACGCCGGTAACGTGGTAAATATCTAAAAAGAGACGGGTAACCACTCATGGAACATCGAGCTAGACGGGTGAAACAACGTATTCAGTGGACCGCAGCGATTGTGCTCGTGGTCGGCCTGGCAGCCGCCGCCCAAACCCCCTACCAGCCCAAGTTCAAGGGCGATCCCGCGAAGTCGGACTCCGAGGCCGCGGCCCTCGGCTACATGCGCACCGTGATCCGTGCCCAGAAGATCTATCAGAAGAAGAACAACAAGTTTGCCTCTTCGCTGGCCGACCTGGTGCACACCGGATCGTTCACCAAACGCATGGTGAATCCGGAGCGAGGCGATTATTCGGTAGGCTTTCGCCCGCACAAAGACGGCTACGAGCTCACTCTGACGCCCAAGCAGCTGGACGCCGAGCACCGCTCGTTCTATGCCGACGAAGACGGCCAGATCCACGCCGATGACCAGGGCGCGGCGACGGAGAAATCGCCGGTGGTGAAATGAGATTTTAGATTGAAGATTTTAGATTTTAGATTGAAGATTTCAGATCGCAGATTGCGGAATTCGCCGGCTGACAGCGGGAAAATCTTCAATCTCAATTCTGAAATCTGAAATTCTCCCGGCTAGCCGCCCGTAATCTCCGCCGCCTTACCGTTGCGAAACGTAATGGTCACAGGCTTGCCCCCATTGGGATAGTGCACCGTCTTCGCGGCGGGATCGCTCGATCTCTCGGGCACACCCATGCCAATCGCGAAGTATGCCTGAAACTCATTCATCCCAGGCTTGATTTCATGTTTGTCGATTGACTCCCAAACATCCGGCGGCCAGTGCTTATACAACTCGCGCGGGTCTTGGACGAAAAACATTTCGTCGGAGTAGATCGTATAGCTGTCACCGGTCTTTGACCCAATAGGGACGGCGTAAGCCTTTCCCTCATGCTCAAACACCGCCATCACCTGCTCCAGATGGGCGGAGTGAGGCGTGGTGTCGGTGACCACGTCCTTGATCTCCAGTTTTTCGATGGGCAGCAGCAGGCCTGCCTCGTGGGAAAAGTCGGTGTGGCGGCGTGCGCGATCATAGGGGTAATACGTAAAGCGATAGCCTTCCCTGACCCACACCGGCTGCTGGGTCAGCTGCTTCGCCGACTTCAAATCATAGGGATAGAGCTTCTTGGGAACCACGTAGTAGTCAGGATTCAGCGCCGGAGCCGGCTTGGAGGCTTGTTCGGCTCGCTCATTATGCCGCTCGTACACCACGTATCCGGCGCGCAGCGCGGCCACCGCGATCGCGATCGCCAGCACCAATTGGATCTTGTGCTTCGCTTCAGAGGTCATGCGCTAAACCTGACACCGCCAACCAATGGCCCGTGTAAACTAGCAATACCAACACTCCACTCGCCCAGGGAGTGCCCGATCTGAGGAGAACCCATGGCTACTGTCACCGAAGACGAAGTTCTAAGCGCGTTGAAGCAATGCTACGATCCGGAAATTCCGGTCAACATCGTGGATCTGGGGCTGATTTACGGCGTCCGTTTTGATCCCGCGCCCGAGGAGAAACAGGACGTCACCGTGGAAATGACCCTCACCGCCCAAGGCTGCCCCTCGCACGTCCAAATCGGAGAGCAGGTCAAGGCCCGAGTAGAACAAATGCCCGGCGTGCGCAATGCCACGGTGAATGTAGTTTGGACTCCGCCCTGGACTCCGGAGCGGCTTAGCCCCGATGCCCGCAAGACCCTGGGCATCGAATGATCAAGTCGCGCCGGCCTCCGGCCGGCTGTCCCGAGGACATCCCGCCCTCGCTTCTCCAACCCTACGACGTCAACTCCGCAGCAGTGACTCATACCAGGTGCCGCGACTCTCCGCAGCCTCCGCCAAACGGTCCCCCACGCGGGTCGCGACCTCGAGGAAATTGTTGCCGCGCTCGATAAAATCGGGCAGACCCCGGCGTACTTCGGCGAATTTTTCCGGATACTCCGACGCCAGCGTGGCCAGCCCGAGACCAGCTAGAATGACGCCCGCCGTCCACTTCTTTTTCAGAAACATCGCCGTGCCCGCGCCTGCCGCACCACTCACCAGCGCCACTTTCCAGTTTTCCATTCCGCCCTCCGCTTCAAAGAAATTGTACCCGAGGCCCGACCCCGATACCCTATACTGCCCAACTTAACACGGAGGATTTGATGCTTAAAGCAGGCAGACTATTGCTCCCTGCGCTGGTCTTTTCATTTCTGCTCGCGACCGCCACGGCCCAGACTGAACCTCGCGCCCGAGACTTGGGCGTTCCCTTCGATGGCACCCCAGGCCCGTTCAACGCCATCACCGACGTGAAGGGCGTCGAAGTCGGGCATACCACTCTCATTTCGGGCAGCGGCCCATTGAAAGTCGGGGTCGGCCCGGTGCGAACCGGTGTGACTGCCATTCTTCCCCGCGGCCACAATTTTAAGGATTCGGTCTTTGCCGGCTGGTTCACCCTCAACGGCAACGGCGAAATGACCGGGACCACATGGGTCGAAGATTCGGGCTTCCTCGATGGCCCGGTGATGATCACCAACACCCACAGCGTGGGCGTGGTGCGCGACGCGGTGATTGCCTGGCGTGTGCAACATGCTCCCCCGGACGATGACGGCTATTGGTGGTCTCTGCCGGTGGTGGCCGAGACCTGGGATGGCGACTTGAACGACGTCAACGGATTTCACGTCAGGCCGGAGCACGTCTTCCACGCCCTCGACACGGCGAAAGGCGGCCCGGTGGAAGAGGGCAGCGTAGGCGGCGGCACGGGCATGATCTGCAACGAGTTCAAGGGCGGAATCGGGACATCCTCCCGGGTGCTCGATCCCAAGTATGGCGGCTACACGGTCGGGGTGCTGGTGCAGTGCAATTACGGGCTTCGCAGCCAGTTGCGCATTGCGGGAGTGCCGGTGGGACGGGAGATTGGCGACCATCCCGTCCGCAATGACGACGTTGGATCCATCATCGTGGTGGTCGCTACCGACGCCCCGTTGATTCCCACCCAATTGAAGCGAGTGGCCCGCCGGGTGTCGCTGGGATTGGGCAGGGATGGAAGCTTCGGCTCCGACGGCTCGGGAGATATTTTCATCGCCTTCTCCACCGCAAACCCCGGCGCCGCAGGATCGAAAGGTGTGCGCCCCCTCACCATGCTCCCCAACCAGCGCCTGAATCCCATTTTCCTGGCCACCGTGCAAGCCACCGAAGAAGCGATCGTCAACGCCATGGTAGCGGCCAGGACGATGAAGGGGATTAACGACTTCGAGGTCATCGGCATCCCCCACGACCGGTTGCGCGAAGTCCTGAAAAAATACAATCGGTTAGTGAAGTAGCGTGTGGCTCGAACACTCGCGAGGGTGCCCCGTACAAGCTCCGCTTGGGCGGGGATTTTTGTCGATCGCTACCTCAGTACTGATTGGAGCCCGGGCAAACCAGAACCCAGAAACCAGATGTCTGCAATGGTCAATGTCCTAAAAACCCCCGCCCAAGCGGAGCTTGGACGGGCCTCAAGGGTTTCTGTCCCACACGACTTTAGTAGATGGAGTAACCCGGGGCCGGGGTCCGCAGGTCGGGCTTCGACGCCATCAGCAGCAACGCTCCCATCTTCTTGAACGCGCGCAGATCCTCGAGGGTGTGGAAGGATTTCGTCTGATAGTCATCGGGCGTGGGCGTGTCGTCCGGAATGCGCCGGGCCTCGACTTTCTCGAAAGCGTGCTTTTGCAGGAGCTCGACATACTCTGCCTCAGACCGCACGTGCACCGGCACTTTCAGCTTATCCACCCATTGCAACGAGTAAGGGTTATCACGGTACAGATTGATCAGGATGAACAGGCGCCCGTGCGGCGCCATGACGCGAAACAGCTCGGACAGCGCCCGGTCCTGGTCGGCATAGTAGTAAAACGATTCGACCGACAGTACCTTGTCGAAAAAGTTTTCCTCCCACGGAATCTGCTGCGCCGATCCCCAGACGTACAAAATATTTTCGAAGTCTTTGGAAGCGGCGCGGGCCTGCCGGACCATTTCGTCGGAAACGTCGAGACCCACGACCTGGCCAAAACCCTCGGGACCGTCGCCCACCAGGCGCGAGAGCAGACGGCTGGCCCAACCTGATCCGCAACCGAGATCGAGCACGCGCTCACCCGGGCGGAGATCCATCAGACGCAGAGTTTTTTCGGTGATGTCGAGATGATGGTTCCGCATCTTCTCGCCTTCACCGGCCTGCGCCCAGCGATTAAATTCCACCTGCAATTTCTCATCGGGGGTGGGGGATTTGTCGGGCAACTTGTTCTCCTTCGTGTACCTAAGTGTCCTTGGTGGTTAAAGATTCACGGCATTCACCACTAAGGACACTAAGGTACACGAAGGATATGCTACATTTGCCATCCTCATGACGCCAACCCCGCAGCCGGAGCCTGAGCCCGAGCCACTTTACTGTCCGCGGTGCAGCCAGGAGGTCACCGATCCTCTAACCTGCGGTGACTGTTCCGCTGTCATCTGCCGACGCTGTGGAACGCCGCTCGAATCTCCCGACGAACTGGGAATGGGATAATGATGGAACCCTCGACCGCCCCTCCCTCGGCCACTGACAAACTCTCGCCAGGCCAACCGACCCTGGTTCGCGGCCTCTCATTGCTGGACTCGGTTCTGCTGCTGGCCGGCGGCATTATCGGATCTTCGATCTTCCTGACCGCCAAAGACATTGCCGGCCCGCTGCCTCATCCCCTGCTGTTTCTGCTGGTGTGGGTGCTGGGCGGCGTCATCTCCTTGTGTGCTTGTGTCGCTTTTGCCGAGCTGGGTTCGATGTTTCCCGACTCCGGCGGACAATACGTTTACCTGCGTGAAGCTTACGGCGACCTGCCCGCCTTTCTCTACGGCTGGATGCTGTTCAGCGTTGCCAATGGCGGCACCATCGCGGCGCTCTCGGTCGCTTCGGCGGCGTATCTCGGCGGGATCGTTCCCGCGATTTCGCAGGAGCACGTGATCTTTTCGGAGGCGGGCATCGTTCTTACCCGCGCTCATGTGGTCGCCCTGATTTCCATCGTCGCCGTGACCTGGATCAACGTGGTCGGGTTGCGCTGGGGCACGATATTGCAGAACCTGGCCACCTGGGCGAAGTTCGCGGCCATGGCAGCGTTTGTGTTTCTGGGATTCGCGATCGGCAAAGGCGACTGGCATCACTTTGCGGCTCCCGGACAGAGTCTCACCCTGGGATTGAGCCCTGGACAACTGGTTTCCGCATTCGGCGTCGCGTTGATCGCGGTTTTCTGGGCCTATGACGGCTGGGTCTACATCACGTGGGTCGCAGGCGAAGTCAAAGAACCGCGCCGCAATGTGCCGCTGGCGATGGTTCTGGGTGTGATCGTGGTCGGCGCTATTTACATCGCCATGAACATGACCTACGTCTACGCCCTGCCGCTGAGTGAGATCGCGAAACACGAGACCATCGCGCACGCCGCGGCCACCGCGCTTTTTTCGCCCGCCGCGGCGCTGTGGCTTTCGGCGTTGATTGCGGTTTCGTGTTTCGGCGCCATGGCCAGTTGCACCATGAGCGGTGCGCGTGTTTATTACGCCATGGCCCGGGACGGCGCCTTCTTCCAGAAAATGGCGCAGGTCCATCCCAAGTGGCGCACTCCGGCCTTCAGCCTGATCGGGCAAGGCATCTGGGGCGCGATTCTTACCGTGAGCGGGCGTTACGACCAGCTTTATACGTACGTGATGTTCGGCATGGTGCTGTCCTACACGCTTACCGTGATTGGCCTGTTCGTCCTGCGTTGGAAGCGGCCCGACATAGCGCGTCCCTACCGCTGCGCGGGATACCCATGGCTGCCTGGAATCTATGTGCTGGTCGGGTCGGCTTGGACGTTGAACACGATCTTCACCCGGCCCACCGAAGCCTTCTGGGGCACGGCCATTATCCTGGTCGGCGTTCCAGGGTATCTGTACTGGAAACGCAACAGCAGGAAGGCAACTGTCTAGCGTCCAACGCGGTCCGACGCGATGCCCATTCCCGTCACCGAAACCGAGGATCCGAGCCAGCCTAAGCCGGTCATGGGCTTTCGCGATCTCGTCCTATTTTATGTAGTCACCGGCGTTAGCCTGCGCTGGATCGCCACCGCCGCCGCGGCCGGTCCCAGATCGATCGTCATCTGGATTGGCGCGTTTCTGGTCTTCTACACTCCGCTCGCGCTCTCGGTGATTGAACTCTCATCGCGATATCCCGAAGAAGGCGGGATTTACGTCTGGGCGAAACGGGCGTTCGGAGATTTTGCCGGCTTCATCACTGCCTGGACATATTGGGCCTGCAATCTGCCGTACTTCCCCGCTGTGCTCTACTTCGCCGCCAGCAACGCCCTGTACATGCGCCACGACTGGGGGCGCTTTTCGAACAGCACGACGTATTACATCGTGTTTTCCCTGGTAGCACTCACGCTGGCCACGCTGCTCAACATTGTCGGTCTCAACGTGGGCACGTGGCTGCATAACCTGGGTGCGCTCGCCATGTGGACTCCGGTGGGAATCATCGTCGTGATGGGGGCGATTGCATGGCATCGCTTCGGCGCGGCAACTTCGTTCGCCGTTCACTCCATGACACCCGGCTTCCAGCTCAAAGACATGCTTTTCTGGTCGGTGCTGATCTATGCCTTCGCCGGTTGTGAAACCGCTTCGATCATGGGCGGAGAAATCAAGAACGCCCGCCGCGCGATTCCCCGCGCGCTGCTGGTGGCTGGAGTGACGGTGACGTTTTGCTACATCGTGGGAACAATCAGTGTTCTGGTAGCGCTGCCGGCCGCGGAGGTCGGCAACTTGCAGGGACTGATGCAAGCGATCTCGAAGACCGCCGAGCGCGTCGGTTTCGAAGGCATCATTCCGTTCGCCGCCCTCCTCATCATGCTCAGCAACGTGGGCGCCGCCGGCGCGTATCTGGCTGCCGGCGCGCGCCTGCCGTTCGTGGCCGGAATCGATCGTTTTCTGCCCCCTGTATTCGGAGCGCTTCATCCCCGATGGAAGACTCCCTGGGTCGGCCTGCTGACCCAGTTCGTTTTCGGCGCGATCTTCATCTTCCTAGGACAGGCCGGCACCAGCATCAAGGGCGCGTACGACGTGCTGGTCAGCATGGGCGTGATCACTTACTTCATCCCGTTTCTGTACTTATTTGCAGCGATGTTCAAGCTGCAGAAAGAACCCGCCGGGCCGGACGTGATCCGCGTCCCCGGCGGAAGGCCGGTGGCCAGACTGGTCGCGATCGTCGGCTTGGCGACGACGACGTTTACTATCGGATTGTCGCTGATCCCACAGCCGGATGAACCCAATAAGCTGCTGGCGGTAATCAAGATCGTGGGATTGTCGGGACTGCTGGTGCTGATCGGCGCCTGGATTTACTGGGCAGGGAAAAACCGGGCTGTACGCACTTCGTAGCGCGGGCCTCAGGCCGGCTGTCCGGCGGGCGGCGCTACTACACCGGCGTCGCCGTCTTCCTCTCCGGATTGAAGAATGGCATCTTCACAATCTTCGCCGTCACCTGTTGCCGCATGGCTTCGATGGTGATTTCCATTTGCAGCTTGGTGCCGATTTGTGAGTGGGCTGTGTCCACGCTGGCCAGTGCAATCATCTTCTTCAGCACCGGCGACCAGGTGGTAGTCGTAGCTTTGCCGACCTGCTTGTCACCCAAATAAAGAGGCACCGCCACGCGCGACGCCTGGCTGGGCGCGGCCGGCGTCAGTCCGAACGTCTCGTAACGCGCTTCTACTTCGGGCCAATCGATTTCCAGGCCCACGAACTGCCGGGGCACCCCCTGTTTCTGCTGTTTCACCAACGCGGCTTTACCAATGAAATTCTCTTTCTCCAGGTGCACCATCTTGCCGAAGCCCAGCTCGTAAGGCGAATATTTCTGCGACTCGATCAGCGCTTTCTTCGCGCTGGTGTAATCCACTTCGATCAGCAGCAAGCCCGCCTCGACCCGTGCCACATCCAGCGCCAGCATGCCCGCGGCGTGGATGTCGAACTGCTTGCCCTTTTCCATCACCGCATCCCAGACTTTCACCGCGTCGTTCCACGGCACCCAGATTTCATAGCCGAGATCGCCGGTGTATCCGGTGCGCGAGATGTCCACAAAAACGTTCCCGATTTTCCCCCGAGTCATGCGGAAATATTTGAGGTTGGCGATATCGGCTTCGGCCACGGCCTTGAGCAGCTTGCCCGAAGTCGGCCCCTGCAACGCCAGCGCGGCGAGTTGCTCGGAAATATCTTCGACCTGAACATCCATGTTCGAACCGTTTTGCCGGAACCACCGCAGGCTGGGATCGGCGGCGGTCCAGCGATACTTATTGTCTTCGAGGCGCGTGATGGTGCCGTCGTCAATAACTTTTCCCTGCTCGTCGCACCAGCAGCAATAAATAACCTGGCCCACTCTCACCTTGGTGATATCGCGCGTGATGATGCGATTGACCAGCTTGGTGGCATCCTTGCCCGAGATCACATACTTGTAGAGTGGCGAGATGTCGATGAGCGCGGCGGCGTTGCGGATGGCGTTGTACTCGTGCTCGTGGTGCACTTCGTACACGCTGACGGCGTAATATCCCGACCACTCGCGATAGTTGAGGCTCTGGCAAAGCGGAAAAGTTCTCTCGTGAAATGCGGTTCCGACTGGCAAAGGAAGCTCCTTCAATCTCCGTGTCCTCGGTGTCCTCCGTGGTAGAAAATTCTTATAACCACAGGGGACACTGGGGACACGGAGGAAACCTGCTCGTGCTGGATTATATGCAGTCTCGATCGTTACCGGCAATTGCTGAAACCTTTGCGCCTGACTCGGAGTCATGCGGGACAAATTTGCGAGACAAAGCATTGCCCTTCCAGCTAGAATCAGTTCGGCAACAATTTATGCGTTCCTCTTCCAACGCGATGTTGAATTGGGCCGTCCTCAAAAGCGGTCTCTGACCTCCTGCCGCTTCCTGATCCATCAGCTTCCCGAATATTCCTGATAGAATTCCCGCGACTTGAGTACAGCGCCCGGCGCTAAAGGTTGAAATGGCTGCTTCCAACTCGAAATACGACGCAATCGTCATCGGAGGAGGCCACAATGGCCTCACCACCGCCGCCTATCTGGCGCGCGCCGGGAAAAAAGTTCTGGTGCTGGAGCGTCGTCATGTCCTCGGTGGCGCGGCCGTCACCGAAGAAGTCTTTCCCGGATTCAAGTTCTCGGTTTGCTCCTACGTAGTCTCGCTGCTGCGCCCGGAAATTATTCGCGATCTCGACCTTCCCCGTCATGGCCTGGAAATTCTGCCGCTCGACGGCACGTTCACGCCCATGCCAAGTGGCGATTACCTGTGGCGGGTCAACGATCACGGCAAAACTCATCGTGAAATCGCGCGGCACTCGAAAGTTGACGCTGAAGCCTACGATGAATTCGGCAAGGCGATGCAGGCCATGTGCCGCTTCGTCAAACCGATCCTGAGCATGGTCCCGCCCGATCCCGCGACGCTCAATCCCAAGGAACTGATGAAGCTGCTGTTCATCGGCCGCCGCTTTCAGGGCATGACCAGCGAGGACAAGTACAACCAGGTGCAGTTGATGACCATGAGCGCCATCGACTTCCTGGACCAGTGGTTTGAAACCGATGTGCTCAAAGCCACGATGTCGGCGTCGGGCATCATCGGAACATTCCTGGGCGTTCGTTCGCCGGGCACGGCCTACGTTCTGCTGCATCACTACATGGGGGAGATTGACGGCGCCTTCCGCTCCTGGGGATTTGCCCGCGGCGGCACTGGAGCGATTTCGAATGCCATCGCCGACGCGGCCCGAGAAGCCGGCGCCGAGATCCGCACCAAGGCTCCAATTGCGCAGATCATCGTGAAAAACGGCAAGGCCAAGGGCGTCGTGCTCGCCGACGGCGACGAAATTTATGCCGACATCATTTCGTCGAGCGTCGATCCCCGGCTGACCTTCACGAAATTTATCGAGGCCGGTACGCTGCCGGCGGAATTTCTGGAAGATGTGAACCGCTACAAATATCGCGGGTCTTCCGGCAAGGTCAACCTGGCGCTCGACGCCCTGCCGAACTTCAAGGCCATACCGGGGCCCGGGGCGCATCTTCGTGGCGCAATCTCAATTTCTCCCAGCGTCGAATACATGGAACGCGCTTACGACGACGCCAAGTACGGCAACTTCTCGCGCCGTCCTTACATTGACATGGTCATTCCCACCCTGACCGATCCTTCGGTAGCGCCGCCGGGCAAGCACATCATGTCGTGCTTCGTGCAATACGCACCTTACAAGCTGCGGCCGGGACTTAACTGGGACGATCAGAAAGAAGCATTCGGCGACAACGTGATCAATACCATCGCCGAGTACGCGCCCAACATTAAAGACATCATCCTGCATCGCCAGGTGGTCACGCCGCTCGATCTCGAACGCGAGTTTGGACTGAGCGAAGGCAATATCTTCCAGGGCGAACTTTCTCTGGAGCAACTCTTCTTTCTGCGGCCAGTGCCGGGTTGGGCGCAATTTCGCACTCCGATCAAAAACCTGTACATGTGCGGATCCGCCACGCATCCCGGCGGCGGCATCATGGGCGGCCCCGGCCGGCTGGCGGCCCTCGAAATCCTGAAAGACTTCAAGGGAGCAGCCTAGGTGCCCGAAACAAACAACCGCGACGTCGTGATTATCGGTGGCGGCCATAACGGGCTGGTCACCGCCTTCTACCTGGCCAAAGCTGGATACAAGCCCGCTGGTGCTGGAGCGCCGCGCGCAACCCGGTGGCGCCGCGATCACGGAAGAATTTCATCCCGGCTTCCGCTGCTCCACCCTGGCCCACTCTGCTGGACCGCTGCGTCCCGATATCGTCCGCGACATGCAGTTGGAAAAGCACGGCCTCAATATGATCCAGACCGAGGTCGCGGTAACGTCGCTGGCTCCTGATGGCAGCGCACTCGTGCTCTATAAGGATGCGGAAAGGGCCGCGCAGGAAATCGCGAAGTTCTCGCAGAAGGACGCGACCAAGTATCCCCAGTTCCAGTCGTCGCTGGCAAAAATAGGCCGGGTCATTGGCAAGGCGCTGACGCTGGTGCCGCCCGACATTGACAATCCGAATTCAGGCGATCTTTGGGGCATGCTCAACACCGGACGCGCCGTCCGCAAACTGGGCCGGCGTGACATGTACCGCCTGTTGCGTTGGGGACCGATGGCGGTCGCTGATCTGGTAGCGGAATATTTCGAGACTGAACTGCTTCGCGCCACCATCGCGGCCCGCGGAATCTTCGGAACGTTTCTTGGTCCGTGGTCCGCGGGCAGCAGCTTGGTCCTCCTGATTCGCGCCGCCGGCGACGAACAGGCGGCCGGCACTTCGTGGTTCGCCACCGGCGGCATGGGAGCTGTGACCCAGGCGATGGCGGCTGCCGCGCAGCAAGCCGGAGCGGAGATACGCAGCGGCGCAGAAGTCATCGAAGTTCGCGTCAAGGATGGCGTCGCCAGCGGCGTTGTGCTCTCGAATGGCGAAGAAATTACGGCCAAGGCCGTTATCTCGAATGCCGATCCCAAGCGCACTCTGCTGAAACTGGTGGACCCGGCGCATCTGTCCCCGGATTTTGTGATGAAGTTGCAGCACTATCGCATGCCGGGCACGGTCGCCAAAGTCAACCTGGCGCTTTCCGGACTTCCCAAGTTCACCGCGCTCCAAGGCGAAAACCATGATCGCGCGCTCAGCAGCCGCATCCACATCGGCCCGGAAATCGACTATCTCGAGCGCGCCTTCGACGAGTCCAAGTACGGCAATTTTTCCAAGCAGCCTTATCTTGAAGTCGCCATTCCGTCGCTTACCGATCCCTCGCTCGCGCCCGAGGGCAAACACGTGATGTCGATTTACATGCAGTACGCGCCCTTCAAGTTAAAAGGCAGCGACTGGGAGAAGCAGCGGGTGCCGCTCGGCGATACCGTAGTCAAGACGCTGGCGCAATACGCGCCTAACTTGCCGGAGCTGATCTTGACCCACCAGATCATCACTCCCCAGGACCTGGAAGAAACCTACGGCCTGACAGGCGGACACATCTTCCACGGCGAACTCTCTCTGGATCAGTTCTTCACCATGCGTCCGCTTCTGGACTGGGCACGATATCGCACTCCCATCCAGAACCTGTATCTGTGCGGTTCCGGCACCCATCCGGGCGCAGGTTTGACCGGCGGCTCAGGCGCCAACGCAGCCCGCGAAATCCTGAAAGATCTCAAGAAATAGCGATGGTTGTCATCCTGAGCGCCGCATGATCGCTCGCGAGCGAGCGATCGTGCGGAGTCGAAGGACCCCTACTTCTGCATGACCCTTGTGTCGAACCTTTACTCTGCGCCTGGACGCCCCCGAGCGCGATCGCGACGGCATTTTCGCTCATAGGGGTCCTTCGACTGCACGGCTGCTTCGCTGCGCGAAGCGGCCCCCTCCCTCAGGATGACACGATACATAGGGGTCTTCCCCGCCCCGCCATTGTGACTTTAGTGCCATCCCTTCGGGAAAACGATTGTGCCGGAAGCCCGGGTTAGGTTTTACTAATCCAAACCTGTGTTCACAGCATTCCGCAGGCTCAGATCAGCGGGAGTGAAAGTGTGGTAGAGGATCCGAAATGGGAGTTGGCCATTCTGGCCACGGTGCAGGGCTTCTATGAGAAGCTCCTGCAGGATTCCATTGGAGGCGAAGTCCCGGTTCCAGCTGGCCTGGAGGCCATCTCTCTGCAGGAGGGCGATGGCGAGGTGCATGCCACACTCGACCGCATGCGCCTGTGGTTGCGGCTTCTCGACCACGCCATTACGCCGGCCATGCTGCGCCGAGCATTTACCAGCGAGACCGATCCCGAAATCGCCGAAGCCGTCCTCCGTTATTTCACCCGCAAGAAAGACACCAGCGACGTAAATCGCGACAAGACCGATCTGGTCGCGACCTTTCTTTACCGCCATCCCCGCGTGCCGGGACAGTGGGAGCGCCGCGGCTTTGGGCTCGACGGCTCGCTTCCGCTTTCGCCGTTCGAGATCGCCCTTATCGAAATTCTGGCCGACACCGACGTGCCCTCGCTTTCCGAGGAGCACGTGCAACTGCTGCGGCGCTTCGATCCGCTGCAGGAGGAAGCCCAGAATTGCCGCGACCTCAATTCCCTGCTCGACTCGGAGATCATCACCAAGGTGCGGGAACTCAAACAGGCGCTGGATGCGTCTTTCTATCATCCCGGGGTGCTGGCCACCATTGCTCCCTACAACGCGGCTTTTGGAAAGAAGTTTGATGAGTTCTTTCGCGCCGCCGCCGCCGAAATAAGGGAGTTCGCCTCGGCCCTGCAGGAGCAGGGGGGCAGCATTCTGGGCAACGTGGAAGGCGTGGACGTCACCGTCGAACATGTCGCCGCTCTGGAAGAAAGCGAACTGCTGAAAATCGACTACAACACTGCCCTGGACAAGTTTCGCCGGGTCTCCAAACTGAAGCAGGCTCTGGAGCGGCGTCCGCCGATTCGCCGGATGTCATACTTTGCCTCGGTCCCCACTCCAGCGGCGGCGAAGAAAGCGCGTGCGCCGGTCGCTAACATGCCTCCCGCGCGTCCGCAGCGGCCCGCGGTCGACGTGCAGGCCATGCGGTCGGCAGTCACGCCTCAACAGATTTCCACCGAAGAGACGAAGGTCCGCCAGGTCGAAGAATCCATCCGGATATTCGTGCGCGTGGCCGACCCGAAATTCCGCCAGGTGGTCCCCATGCGGTTCTTTAATCTCACGCTGACCCCGGCGGAAGCGGACGCGTGCAGCGCAGACTATCTCGAGGAAAAGAGTCCGCGCGGCAGCGTGGCCCGCGTGCTCTTGCGTGTCGTGGCCGTGGTCGCCCGCATGACCACGGAACTCGAAGAACTCAAGCGGGCGGAGAATTCGCCGTCGTTGTGGAAGCTGCACGCAGATTCGCTCGTGACCTTGCTGGAAGTGGCTGCGACCCTCTCGGAAACTGCGTCCCGCGTGAGCGCAGAAGCCGGTGACCCGGGCAAGAGCGCGGCCGGAGAAAACATCAAAATTTCTCTGCAAAGGCTCAACCACCGCTGCACGCTGATTGCGGACACCCTGGCTCAAACCGGAAGACAAGCTCTGAGGGTTTGAGCTTCCACGACCTGCCTCCGAATACCAGCGTCTCTCAATTCTTCGGGCATCCCCAAGTGCGATGATGTTGACGCGCGAGCGTCAGAAATCCCGGCCTGCGGAAGCGTTGGCTGTCCCAGAATCAGTAAATGCCTCCGAATGGTTCCGACTTGCCATCCGCGCGCTGACTCAGGCACCTTATAGGCTCGCCATTTCGAGGGGCGGCCGCAATGAACACTGCCGACGACAAGTTTTATCGCGCCAAAATCACCCAGCGCAGGGACTTTTCACCCGAGCTGTGGATGATCCGCGTCCAACCCGATGGCGAATTCAAATTCGCTCCCGGCCAGTACGCCACGCTGGGATTGCAGCGCCCGGAGAAACGCTCGGAACGTCCTTATTCCATCGCCTCTTCCCCGTACGAGAGCGAGGTCGAGTTCTTCTTCGAACTGGTCCCCCATGGCGAACTGACCCCCGACCTTTACAAACTCCAACTCGGCGACGAAATGCTGATGCGAAAAGTTCCCAAGGGACGCTTCACCCTCGACACCAAGAGTGGACGCACCAATCATCTGCTGATCTCGACCGTCACCGGCATCGCTCCGTTCGTCAGCTATGTTCGCACCCTTCATAAAGACTGGAAGGAAGGCAAGTTTTCCGGTGAGCAGAAGTTATTTCTGCTCAACGGCGCCAGCCGTTCATGGGAATTTGGCTACCTCGACGAACTGCGGAAATTCGCCGAGGAAGTGCCCTGGCTCAAGTACATTCCCACGGTCAGCCGCCCCTGGGACGATCAGAAATGGACCGGCGAAATCGGCCGGGTGGATGACCTGATCCGCAAATACGCTGATATGTGGGGCCTCAACGGGACCAATTCGGTCGGCTACCTGTGCGGCCATCCCCAGATGATCGAGCATGGCAAAGGAATGCTGCAGCGCATCGGCTTCACCAAGGAAATTTTGAAAGAAGAAATCTACTGGATTCCGGGGAAAGAAAGTACGGCAACCTAGGCGACGGACTTTACAACCTGCCAACGTTCTCTACGTCTCCGCCGGGGCGAAGAAAACCAACACCACCAGCTCTTCGGCAATATCGTAGAAGCGATGTTCCACTCGCGCGGCCACAAAGATCACGCTTCCCTGGCTGACCGCCCGGTCCTCCGCGCCGACTCGCATGCGCGCCCGGCCACGCACCACGTAGTACATCTCGTCTTCGTTGTGGGGTTTCTGCGGATCGGTGGCGCCGGCCGGCAAGGTATAAATCCCGGCGCTCATCGCCGGGACGCGCAGAAACTCCAGGTATGACTTCCCTGCCTGCGCCCGCCGTTGCTCCAACTGCTCAATCTGAAAAAAATCTTCTTTTTCTTTCATGCCTTATCCCCGTGTCATCCTGAGCGCAGCGTGTCGATTCGCTCGCGAACGGACACCCGGAGTCGAAGGACGCCTACCTTCGGCACACTCTACCGTTCTGCATCTCTGACCAGCTCCAACAGCGGTTACGCTGACGGGGTCCTTCGCCTGCGCGGCTGTTTCGCGAAGCGAAGCAGCCACTCCGCTCAGGGTGACAAATCCCGTACAATACAAAGTTCTCTCAGTCCACTCGGAGCCTCGAAGCATGCGCAAGAACCTGGTTGTGATGTCGCTGGTTGTCCTGATCTGCGGTGTAGTGGCACAGAATTCATCCCGGCCAATGCCGGTCCATTTTCCGCCCGCCGCGATCGCAGCATTTCAAAAGATCGACGCCGAGCGCATCCGCGCTCATGTGCGCTTCCTGTCGCACGACCTGCTGGAAGGCCGCGGCACCGGACAGCGCGGCGGTGACATCGCGGCCGAATACATTGCCACGCAATTTGCTCTCTACGGCTTGAAGCCCGCGGGCGACAACGGCACCTACATGCAGAAGGTTCCCATGGTCGGCATCACGCCCGCTGCCGGACACTACGCTTTTCATTCGTTCCCGCCAAAGGCCCGGCGCGGGAGCTCAAGCCGCTCGACGAGTATGTCGCCTACGATGAAACCCAACAGCCCGAATCGAACGTGAATGCCGACATCGTCTACGTCGGCTACGGCATCGAGGCGCCCGAATACCACTGGGACGACTACAAAGGCGTGGACGTCAAAGGCAAAGTCCTGCTGATGCTGGTGAACGAGCCCCTTCCGACGATCCCAAGTTTTTCAAGGGCAAGGCGCTGACCTACTACGGCCGCTGGACCTACAAGTACGAACAAGCCGCTCGCCAGGGCGCGGTGGGCGCGATTCTGATCCACAAGACCGATATGGCGAGTTATCCCTGGGAAGTGGTGCGCAATTCAGATTCCGGAGAGAAGTCCTACCTGAAGCTGGACGGCTCGCCGAAGCTGAAAGTCACTTCCTGGATTCATCTGGACGCGGCCAAGGCGCTGGCCGCGATGGCGGGCCTCGACCTGGACAAGATGATGGCGGATGCCCGCTCGCGCGACTTCCGTCCGGTGCACGCTTCCGGTGAAGCTGCAAGCCCACATGGTGAGCAAGGTTCGGCCGTTCGAATCGAATAACGTGATCGCCATGCTGCCGGGCGCCGACGCCAAACTGAAAGCCGAAGCCGTCATGTACACGGCCCACTACGATCATCTCGGCATCCGCCCCGACATGCCGGGAGACAACATCTATAACGGCGCCGACGACAACGCCACCGGATGCGGCATCCTGCTGGAAATGGCCCATGCCTACGCGACGGCGGCCCAGAGGCCGCGGCGTTCCATTTTGTTTGCCTCGGTCACGGCCGAGGAGCAGGGCCTGCTGGGTTCCGAATACCTGGGCAAACATCCTCCCATACCGGCGGGAAAAATCGCGCTGGATCTTAACTACGACGACATTCCACCGCTCGGGTCACCCGAAGAAGTGGAAGTATCCGGCAGCGAGCGCACGACTTTCTATCCCATGGTACAGGCGCTGGCCCAGGAATTCCGCCTGGCGATTCGCCCCGATTCGCATCCCGAAGCAGGACACTACTACCGCTCCGACCATTTCAGCCTGGCCCGCGTGGGCATTCCCGCGTTTTCGATCAACGAAGGCGTCAAATACAAGGGACACGATGCGGCCTGGGGATTGCAGCAGGCCAACGAATATACCGAAAAGCACTATCACCAGCCGAGCGACGAATATCATCCCGGAATCGGACTTCACCGGAGATGCCGTGATGGCCCGCTTCGGCTTCGCCCTGGGCTGGGAGGCAGCCAGCGCGCCCAAAGTCGTCGGTTGGGAGAAGGGCGACGAGTTCGAGCCGGCAAGGCTGAAGTCCGCTACGAACTGAAGAGATTCAATGCTTCAATGTGGTCCAATGTTTTAGTGCGGTCGCGGGCGTCTCGCCCGCGCTCGGAGTGAGGCGGGCGCGGACGCCCGTCCTCCATTCAGTTCAGCCTTCCATGACCCTGATCGCTGGACTGAGAATCAGCGTGGGCTCGGTCACCTGCTGCACATCGTCGGCGGTTAATCCCGGCGCAACTTCTTCCAGCACCAACCCGGTAGGCGTGACCTGAATTACAGCCATCTCGGTCACGATCGTGTTCACCACCTTCACGCCGGTCAGAGGCAGCGTGCACTTTTTCAGGATCTTCGGCTGAGCATCCCTGGTGGTGTGCTCCATGGCGACGATCACGCGGCGCGCGCTGGCCACCAGGTCCATCGCGCCGCCCATGCCTTTCACCATTTTGCCGGGAATCATCCAGTTGGCCAGGCTGCCTTCTTCATCCACTTCCATCGCGCCGAGCACGCTCAGGTCAATGTGGCCGCCGCGAATCATGGCAAACGAGTCGGCGCTGGAAAAATACGCCGTGCCTTTCATCTCGCTGACGGTTTCTTTGCCGGCGTTGATGAGATCGCAGTCCTCCTCGCCCTCGACCGGATACGGCCCAATGCCAAGCATGCCATTTTCGGATTGCAGAATCACATCCATGCCCGCCGGCACATGATTCGCCACCAGCGTCGGCATGCCGATGCCCAGATTGACGTAGAAGCCGTCACGCAGTTCACGGGCAATGCGCTTGACGATGCGCTCGCGTTTGTCGACGTCTTTCATAAGTGCAGGTCGTTGGCCGTTGGTCGTTGGCAAAGTCCATGGCACTGAGGCTCTTGGCCAACGGCCAACGACCAATGGCCAATCGACCAACGAACTATGCCTGTCTTTCCTCACCGTTCTCCGTTCAATCTTCTTCTCGTAAACTTCGCCCTGAAAAATCCGCTTCACGTAGATACTGGGAGTGTGAATCAGGTCGGGTTCCAGTTCACCGACCTCGACCAGGTGCTCAACTTCGGCAATCGTCACTTTCGCCGCCGTCGCCATCATGGGATTAAAATTTCGCGCTGTCTTGCGATAGACGAGATTGCCCCACTTGTCGCCCTTCCATGCCTTGATCAGGGCGAAATCGGCTTTCAGGGCGCGCTCCATCAGGTAGGGGCGTCCATCGAACTCCCGGGTTTCCTTGTTCTCGCCAACCACGGTACCCACTCCGGCAGGTGTGAAAAAGGCAGGGATGCCGGCGCCGCCGGCGCGAATCCGCTCGGAAAAAGTGCCTTGCGGTATCAGGTCCAGTTCCAGCTTGCGCTGCAAAATCAGTTGCTCGAGCAGTTTGTTTTCGCCGACGTAAGTCCCGATGTGTTTAATGATCTGGCCCGCGGCCAGCAGCAGCCCATTGCCCAATCCATCCACGCCTACGTTGTTGCTGATGGTCGTAAGGTTCTTCGTTCCCTTGCGGACCAGGGCGCGCACCAGGTTTTCCGGGATTCCGCACAGGCCGAATCCCCCAATCATGATGGTCGCGCCATCGAAGATGTCGTGGATGGCTTCGTCGGCATTGGCTACGACTTTGTTCATCGGGCTCTATTCGTGGAACAAGGATTCTAAACGAAAATCGATAAGACGCACCACGGAGACACAGAGGAAATTCACGTCTTGGTTTTCTCCGTGACTCTGTGCCTCCGTGGTGAGACCTTTCTCAGATGATGCGCACGCTCGAACTCCAGCGCCAACTCCCGCGTATCCAGGTTTTCGCGGATATGAGCCAGCCGCTGTTCCAGCTTCAACAGGGCATGCCGGATGTTCTTCTTGTTGGTGAGCGCAACGTCCCGCCACATGGAATAAGGACTGGCCGAGATGCGCGTCATCTCGCGCAGGGCGCGCCCCCCGGTCTCGAGCAGAGGAGCGTCCTCGCCGTACTCATCCACCAGCGTCGCCGCCAGGGCGGTGGAGATCATCTGCGGCAGGTGGCTGATCCAGGCACAGAGCTGGTCATGCGCATCGGCCTCCATGCTGGCTACGCCTGCGCCGATGGTTTCCACCCACTCCAGAAATTCCCCGCTGGCACCTTCAAATATCTTCTGCCCCGGAGACGGCGTCACAAACCACACCGCGCCCTGGAACAGGTCAGGGTCGGCGACTTCGACGCCCGACTGTTCCTTCCCGGCCATGGGATGTCCAGCGAGATAGCGGCGGCCAACGTCCTTGCCGAATGTAGCGGTCGCGCGGGCGAGCACCTCGGCTTTAGTGCTGCCGACATCGGTCAGCAGAGTCTTCGGCGGAAGCGACGGCCCAAGGCGCCCGATCAGTTCAACGATGGCGCCGACCGGCGCCGCCAGCAGCACCACCTGGCTGCCGCGTACCGCGCCCACCGGGTCTGTGTTCCCCTCATCAATGGCGCCCTTGTCCCGCGCCTGCTCCAGCACCGGAGCGCGGTCGCAGCCGACGATGCGGCCGGGGAAGCGCCGCTTCTTCAGCGCCAGCCCGAAAGAGCCGCCGATGAGGCCCGGTGCCGATGATGGTGATTTGGCGAATGGCCATCTGCCTTAACACGGAGACACAGAGTCACAGAGCAAAGAACGGAACGGTCAATATTCTGCTCGCGTGCGAAATGATCAGCATTTCTCCGTGTCTCTTCGCCTCCGTGGTGAAAAGGGGTTAGGCCACCTTGCGTCCCACGGCGGGCGCGATCATGCGCAGTTCGTCCATCAGTTTGGCGAACTGCTCGGGAAAGAGCGACTGGGCGCCGTCGGAAAATGCCTTGTCCGGATCGTGATGCACTTCGATGAGCAGGGCGTCCGCGCCCGCTGCCAGCGAAGCCCGGGCCATGGGCGGCACCTTGTCGCGCAACCCGGTGCCATGCGATGGATCGGACGTCATGGGCAGATGCGAGAGCTTCTTAATGATCGGAATGGCCGACACATCCAGCGTGTTGCGGGTGTAAGTTTCGAAAGTACGGATGCCGCGCTCGCACAGAATCACTTCATAGTTCCCCCCTGCCATGATGTATTCGGCGGAAAGCAGCAGTTCTTCGAGGGTTGCAGCGATGCCGCGCTTCAGCAGAACGGGCTTCTTGACTTTGCCCAGCTCGCGCAGCAGATTGAAGTTCTGCATATTGCGCGCGCCCACTTGAAAGATGTCGATGTAAGGCAGCATGAGGCCAATCTGCGAGATTTCCATGACCTCGCTGATCACCAGCATGTTGAAATGATCGCCTGCCTGGCGCAGCAGCTTCAGCCCCTCTTCGCCCATCCCCTGAAATGAATAAGGAGACGACCGCGGCTTGAAGGCGCCGCCCCGCAGCACGCGCGCGCCCGCTTTCGCCACCTGCTCGGCCACAGTAAACAGCTGTTCCTTCGATTCCACCGAGCAGGGCCCGGCCATGACGACCACCTGGTCGCCGCCGATCTGCACGCCGTTGGCAAACTCGACGATCGTCCCCTGCGGACGAAAACTGCGCCCTGCCAGCTTGTAAGGCGCGCTGATGCGGTGAACGTGCTCCACCCCGGAAAGAACTTCAAGATTGCGCGTGTCAAAATCCACCCGGGCGCCCACCGCGGCCAGCACGGTCTGCCGCTCGCCGGTAGTGCGGTGCACGGAGAAGCCCATCCGGACCAGGTGTTCTACCACCTGCTGGATCTGCTCATCGGTTGCTGATTCCTGCATGGCAACGATCATAAGAAAGCCAATAGTCCTCAGTCGTCGGTCGTCAGCAAAACACCAATCTCATCCAACTGAGGTCCGCTGACGACTGAAGACAGACGACTGACGACTGCCCTCAGTCATTCACATCATTATCCAGTTCCGTATCGCCTCCGCCGTCTGCGGCGCCCTGGGGCGCGATTTCCTGCTGCTGGATCCCGCGCATGATATCCATGATCCGCTCAAAGATGCGGAGCAAATCGCGGTCCGGCAAAGGCCCGGGATTGATGCTCTGCACATTGGCGAACACCTTGCGCTCCCGGTCGGGCTCGTAGATCGGCAGGCCCGCGCCGCGTTTCAACTTGCCGATCTCATGGGCAGCCTGCGCCCGCCGGCTCAACAGGCTCACCAGCTCGCGGTCGAGTTCGTCGATCTTCGTGCGCCAGTCGGAAATATCCATGGAGCGGTTCGTCAGTCATTCATCGTCAATCTTCAGTCCTTGAATGTCCAGCCGGTGGCATTTGCCTATAATTCACCGGAAGCCAACCACCAATTCTGTGGAAAGATGTCGTCGTTTCTCTAGCCAACTGGCGCGGGAGTGCTGACGACTGACGACGGACGACTGACGACTAATAGCTGCTTTACAAATTGTGCCACACTCTCCGCTTCTTTGCCCGGATTGCGTTCAATGATCTCGACAATCGCGCTGCCCACCACCGCCGCGTCGGCAAATTTTCCCACCGCCTCAAGCTGTGCTGCCGTGGAAATGCCGAAGCCGACTGCAATCGGCAGGTCAGTATACCTGCGCAGGCGGCCGACCAGCTGTGGGCGCGTCTTCAGGCATCTGTTGCCGCGCCCCGGTCACTCCGGTTCGCGAAACCGCGTACACAAATCCGCTGGAGGCCCGGGCAATCCGTTTCAGTCGCGCATCGGTGCTGGTGGGCGCGGCCAGAAACACGGTAGCCAGGTCCCTCTTGCGCATCTCCTCCAGGTATTCATGCGATTCTTCCACCGGCAGGTCCGTGAGCAACGCGCCATCAATGCCGGCGTCCTGGGCCGCGGCGCTGAACTTTGCCAATCCCATGCGCAGGACCGGGTTCAAATAGGTAAAGATGATGAGTCCCGCCTGCGAACGCCGCCGGATCTCTTTGCCGAGTTCCAGCACCTGCCGCAACGTAGTCCCGTGGCGCAGGGCGCGTTCGCTGGCGCGCTGGATCACCGGTCCGTCCGCCACCGGATCGCTGAATGGAACTCCGAGCTCAAGCACGTCCGCGCCGGCTTCGATGGCTGCGAAGGCGATGTCCCGCGTGGTCGCGAGATCGGGATCGCCGCAAGTGAGATAGGCGACCAGGGAGGGACGATTGTGGAATCGCAGAGGCATGGCTGAAAGAGAAGGGAGAAGAACAATTCCCAAATTACCAGATTACTCAATTACCCAATGGTTCATACTCATTCCAACTTCAGATTTTCCCGCAAAATTCCAATATCTTTGTCGCCGCGCCCGGAAACATTCACCATCACCACGTCGGACTTTTTCATCCTGGGCGCGCGCTTGATTACCTCAGCCACGGCATGGGCGGATTCCAGCGCGGGAATGATGCCCTCGGTTCGCGCCAGCACGGTGCAGGCCTCAAGCGCTTCCTTGTCGGACGCCGATACGTACTCCGCACGGCCGGTGTCCTTCAGCCAGGCATGTTCCGGCCCGATCGAAGGATAATCGAGGCCGGCCGAGACCGAGTGAGTGGCCGAAATCTGCCCGGCTTCATCCTGCAGCACATAGGAGTACGTGCCCTGCAGCACTCCCGGCGATCCTCCCCGGAAACGCGCGGCATGTTCACCCAATCGCGTGCCTCGCCCACCTGCCTCCACGCCCACCAGTTGCACTTTTTTGTCCTTAATAAACTCGTGAAAGATGCCGATGGAATTCGAACCGCCGCCGACGCAGGCGATGATCGTTTTGGGAAGCCTGCCCTCAGCCTTGAGAATCTGCGCCCGGGCCTCGCGTCCGGTAACTTTGTGAAAGTCGCGCACCATGGTGGGATACGGATGCGCTCCGAGCACGCTGCCCAACAGGTAGTGCGTGGTGCGCACGTTGGTCACCCAGTCGCGCATGGCCTCATTGATCGCGTCTTTTAGGGTGCGAGATCCCGAATCGACGCCGCGCACCTCCGCGCCCAGCAACCGCATGCGGAAAACATTCAGTTCCTGCCGCCGCATGTCTTCGGTCCCCATGTACACGACGCATTCAAAACCCAGCAGCGCGCATACGGTTGCCGTGGCCACGCCATGCTGTCCCGCGCCGGTTTCAGCGATGACCCGATGCTTGCCCATGCGCTCGACCAGCAGCGCCTGTCCCAGACAGTTATTGATCTTGTGCGCGCCGGTATGAAGCAGATCTTCGCGCTTGAGATAGATTCTTGCCCCGCCCAGTTGTTGGGTCAGCCGCTGGGCGAAAAACAGAGGCGTGGGACGCCCGGCATAGGTGCGCAACAGTTCATCCAGTCGCCGCTGAAACCGGCGGTCCTTCTTAGCTTTCTCGTAGTGCCGCTCCAGCTCGTCCAGCGCCGCCATCAGGGTCTCGGGAACGTAGCGCCCGCCATAGACGCCGAAACGCCCGGCCGCCGCGGCGATGGGCGACTGTCTTCTCCCGTTTGTCATGGCATGCATCCTCGCCCCGTCATTTTGCAGACCAGCAGCCGGGTTGGCGGGCCTTGAGCGTCGGGTACGCACCGCCGGGCGGGCTTGGACTTTTGCGGTTGCCATTTCAGTTTTTCTTTTCCAGCTTTCGCACCGCGTCGATAAAGGCGCGAACTTTCTCCGGATCTTTCTTGCCGCGCCTGGCTTCCACTCCCGAAGCCACGTCCACTCCCCAAGGTTTCAGCATGCGGATCGCGTCCGCTACGTTGCTTGAGGTCAAACCACCGGCCACAACGATCCTGAGCTTATCGGCGACCGGTTGAATGTCGGAAGCAGCCGTCTTCCAGTCAAATACTTGTCCCGTACCCCCTGGCGCCTGGGGCGTTCCGGAGTCAAGAAAGACGGCGCTAACGCCGAGCCTTCCAACCTCGTCCCAGTCGACGCCACCATCGATCTCGGCAGCCGACAGAACCAGGAAGACTTTCAGGCTGCCGCCGGCTTTCAGCGCCTGTATGAACTCGGGCTTGCGGGACGCTACGCCATGCAATTGCGCGGCGGTCAAACCGACCTTTGCCACCGTGGTTAGAATCGTCGCCGCCGGCTCATCTACGAAGACCCCTACTTTTTCGACGTGCGGCGGTAGCTTCTGCACGATCTCCCGCGCCGTTTCCGGATCGACCTTGCGCGGACTCTTCGCGTAGAAGACGAAGCCCAACGCATCCGCGCCGGCTTCAACGGCGGTTAGCGCGTCCCGCAGATTCGTTGTCCCGCAAATCTTTACCCAAGTCATGAACCCCAGTCACGAACCCCAGTCATAAACCCCAGTTCCCGGTTGCCAGTTGGGAGTTCCCAGCCTTCAGTCTTTTGTGCTGAGTGCAGACCTCTCGCGTTCCGCGTCCGCTAGTAAGGCTTTCAACGCGTCTCCCGGCAATTCTGCCTTCATCAGAGACTCGCCGATCAGGAACGCCTTGTACCCAGCTCCGCGCAGGCGGGCAATGTCCGCGCCGTTGTCGATTCCACTTTCCGCTACGGAGACCACGTGCCGCGGAATTGCTTCCGCGAGCCGAAGAGCGGTGTTCACATCCACTTTGAAAGTCCGCAAATCGCGGTTGTTCACGCCCACGAGATCGGAGCCCGCGTCCAGCGCGCGCTGTAACTCATCTTCATTATGGGCCTCGCACAGCACATCCAGTCCGAGCGCGCGGCTCTTATTGGTCAGATCCATCAATTTCGATTGCGGAAGCACGGCCACGATGAGCAGGACCGCGTCGGCGCAGCAGGCGCGCGCTTGCAAGAGCTGGAATTCGTCCACGATGAAATCTTTCTGCAGGCAAGGAAGCGTGGTGCTGGCGGCAGCGCGCCGCAGGTTGTCGAGCGATCCCTGGAAGAACTCCTCGTCCGTAAGCACGGACAGTGCCGCCGCTCCCGCCGCCTGCAATTCCGCAGCCAGGCCCTGGGGGTCAAAGTTGGAGCGAATCAGCCCGCGGGAAGGCGAGGCCTTCTTTAATTCGGCGACGATCGCGGGTCCAGTCCGGCTTTCGGCGGCCAGGGCACGCCGGAAGCCACGAGGTACATGCTGTTCCGCCGTCCGCTCCAGTCGGGGCAAGTCGGCGGAGCGCTTCGCATCCGCGACTCGACGGCGCGTGGCAGCGACGATCTGGTCCAGGCTGGCGGCCATAAGGAATCTGAAGATTATACGGGAACCAACGCGAATGCCGCTGCAGGGGTGGGGTTGTATTTCCTTCGTGTCCCTTCGTGTCCTTGGTGGTTAAAGGGTTAAAGGCATAAACCACCAAGCACACGAAGGAAGGCTCTTCGACCTTAGCCGCAGACGCTGCATCATTCGGTAGAAAACTTGAATACCGTTTCCGAATGGAAGGTCTGGCCCGGCCTCAAAATAGTCGACGGAAAGTCGGGGTGGTTGGGAGAGTCCGGAAAATGCTGGGTCTCCAGGCACAGGCCATAACGCTGTTTGTAGACATGCCCGTGTTTTCCCGTAATCGTTCCATCCAGAAAATTGCCGGAATAAAACTGCACGCCCGGTTCCGTGGTAAACACTTCCAACACTCGTCCGCTGGTCGGTTCGTGGACCCGGGCAGCCAGCGTCAGGCTGTTATCTTTCCGGTTTATCACCCAATTGTGATCGTATCCGCGTCCGACGACCAGTTGTTCGTAGTCCTGGTTGATGCGAGCGCCGATCGCGGTGGGCTTGGTGAAGTCCATCGGTGTGCCCTGGACGGGGCGGAGTTCGCCGGTTGGGATCAGGGTCTTGTCCACGGGCGTGAAGCGGTCGGCGTTGAGCATAAGATGATGCCCCAGAATGTCACCGCTGCCTTCGCCTGCCAGATTGAAATAACTGTGCTGCGAAAGATTTAGCGGCGTGGCCTTGTCGGTGGTCGCCTCGTAATCCAGAATCAACTGGTTTTCGTCGGTCAGGGTGTAGCTGACTTTGACCTTAAGGTTGCCGGGATAACCCTCTTCGCCATCCTTACTCAGGTAGCTGAACGCAACTCCGACTCCTTTTGCGTTCTTGAACTCCTTGGCCTCCCATATCTGCTTGTTGAACCCGTTGACTCCGCCATGCAGCGAGTTGGGCCCGTCATTTTTGGCCAGCGTATATTTCACCCCGTCCAGGGTGAAGGTGCCGTTGGCAATCCGGTTGGCGTAGCGTCCAACGATGACACCAAAATAGGGCGGGTTGACCAGATATCCGTCGAGCGTGTCGTGTCCGAGGACGATATCGCCCAGGTTACCGTTCTTGTCCGGCACGCGGATCGACACAATGATGCCCCCGTAGGTCATGGCGCGGACTTCAAGGCCGTGTGAGTTGGTTAGTGTAAACAGATCGACCGGCCTCCCGTCTCCGGTTTTTCCGAACGATTCCTTGCGAACCTCGGGCTTATGTTTTGCGGGCGCTGCCATCACGGCAGCAACAAAGAAAGTCAGCAGCAGGATGTAAAGCGCTGTCGTTTTATGGTTCATCATGGTTGGTTGCGGAAGCCATCGCGGGCTTCCCGCACATTATAACGTTAGCATGCTCGCCATCCTCGGACATAGAAAACGTGGCAGAATGCGCCGAAAACAGCCGCATTTAAAAAAGAGGAGCTACCATCAACCAGAAACCGTGGTGCCATCGAAGGGACTCGAACCCCCACACCCTTGCGAGTACATGGACCTGAACCATGCGCGTCTGCCAATTCCGCCACGATGGCAAAAAGTGACTGGGATGCGGCCATCTTCTCCAAGCCGCCTTCCAGGAAAGGACTACGAGTAATATTCTACAGGGGGAGCGCAGGCTGTCAAACTCAGGATTGCCATGGAAAAAGTCACCAAGCCGCCCGATGTTATCGCCAGTCTCCGCACCCTTGCCCATGACCTCAGCAATTCGCTGGAGACCGTGCTGCAAGCCGCCTATCTTTTGCAGGAGGCGAAACTTGACGGCAAGAACAAGAAATGGGCACAAGCCATTGACGCTGCCGCCCACGACGCCGCCCGCATCAATCGAGAGATTCGGAAAATACTGAATTCGCAGAACTAGTTTGGTCGTTGGTCGTTGGCCATTGGCCTTTGGCTAAACCACCCTGAAAATTCATACCCTGCGGATCTCGGGATTAAAGCCAACGACCAAAGGCCAACGACCAACGACCAATGGCCAACGACGATCTTCACCCTTCCAGCTTCGCCGTCATCGTGATATTCGCCTTGAGCAGTTTGGATACCGGGCATCCGCTCTTGGCATTTTCCGCCGCCTTTTGAAAGGCCGCGTTGTCCGCGCCCGGCACGCGACCCACGACGTCGAGATGGACGGTCGTGATGGCCCAGCCGGAGTCGAGTTTTTCCAGGGTCAGCGTCGCGGTGGTCTCGATGCTCGAGGCAGTAAGATTGGCGGCGCCCAACTGGCCGGAAAGCGCCATCGAAAAGCATCCGGCGTGTGCTGCCGCGATCAGCTCTTCGGGGTTGGTCCCGGGAGTGTTCTCAAACCGCGTCGCGAACGAGTAAGGAGTGTTTGATAACACGCCGCTGCTTGCGGAAACCACTCCCTTGCCGTCTTTCAGTCCGCCCTTCCATATTGCGCTTGCCTTGCGTTGCATGCGACTCTCCTGATCTTTAATGAAGTGGGATTACGTCCCGACCATTGTAGACGCAGCCCAGCCCGGATGTCAGGCCAGGTCGGTGCTGTCTGTTGGTGGTGTCTGTGTGGTCGCGGGCGACCCGCCCGCGGCTTTGAGGTTGCGCTCGCGTCGCGCGGGCGAGGGTGCCCGCGCCACGCAGGCGTTTTATTTCACGGCGGGCAGGTCACTGTTCCAGCAGTTGGCCGCCATCCGCCAGATTCCAAGCCGGCGCCAGGTCTGTACAAACTTACCGCGTTCAGCCACGGTGGTGCCGTTGGCTTGTTGAACGGCAGCCGTGTAGCGGCCAATCTCGACCGCCATATCGCCCGATTCCTCCACCCGGATTGTTTCCAGGCGAACATTCTGGTATCCCGCTTCTCCCAGCCGGCGCAGCATCAACTCGATCGGCTTCTGTCCCTGCACCGCTTCCCATTGCGGCGGCATCAGCAAGCCGTCCGCGGTAAAAAGTGCCGCCGCCTGATCGTAGTTTCCCGTATTGAATGCAGTGGCAAAATCCTGGGTCAATCCGCGAATCGCAGACTGCACGTCGAGCCATGAATTTGTACTAGGGGCGCTGCCAGATGAGGACCGGTACATCGTGCTACCTCCCGGACTAGCAGACGGCGCAATACTTTCCGGGTCGCGCCGCCGGTTGCAGTAATCTTATCTCAAAGCGATGTGGAAAAGTTTGCTGCCTCCACGCGCACTGAGTTGATCCTGATGAATCCTCGAATTTTGATTCCTGAGGGTATGATTGGTTGCCCGGGTTTTACATTGCCGGTTGCTTGGAAAGGTTCCGCTTATGTATTTCGAACAGTTTTATCTGGGCTGCCTCGCCCATGCTTCTTACATGCTGGGGTCGCAAGGCGAAGCTGTTGTGGTTGATCCCCAGCGTGACGTAGATCTTTACGTGAAGGCCGCCGACGAACACGGGCTTACCATTCGTCACATTTTTGAGACTCACCTGCATGCCGATTTTGTTTCGGGACACAAGGAACTCGCCGCCCGCACCGGAGCAAAAATCTATTTCGGCGCCCAGGCTGGAGTCACCTTTCCGCACGTTGATGTCCACGATGGTTTCGAGTTGCGTTTTGGAAAAGCTGCGATCAAGGTTCTCGAAACTCCCGGGCACACTCTGGAGAGCATCTGCCTGGTGGTCACGGATGATGAGAAACCGCAGAAGCCCTGGGCCGTTCTGACCGGAGACACGCTGTTTATCGGTGACGTCGGTCGTCCCGATCTTTCCCGCACTTACTCACCCGAGCAGTTGGCGGGGATGCTCTACGACAGCCTCCATGACAAGCTGTTGGAGCTGCCCGATGAGGTCCTGGTCTATCCCGCGCACGGCGCCGGTTCGCTCTGCGGGCGCAACATGCGGGCCGAGCGTTCCTCGACGATCGGCACCGAGCGCCTCACTAACTATGCGCTGCAAATCCAGACTCGCGACGAGTTCATCCGGCAGCTGACCAGCAATTTGCCGGCGCGTCCCGAATATTTCCTGCAGGATGCCGAGATCAATCGCGGAGGCGCCCCTGCGCTCTCCGACTTGCCGGAGCTGAAGGCGATCTCTCCGGCGGAATTGAAAGCCAGGATGGAAGAAGGCGTGATCGCGCTGGACATCCGCCCTGGAGAACAGTTTGCCGCGGGCCACGTGCCCGGTTCCGTCAACATTCCCCTGTCCGGACAGTTCGCTTCCTGGGCCGGAACCATCCTCGGTTTGTCGTCGGCCCCCGTGCTTATCGCCGACACCCCCGAACAGTTGTCGGAAGGCCGTCTTCGCCTGGCCCGGGTCGGCATCGAAGTCGAACGCGGATACCTGGAAGGCGGCGTTGCCGGATGGAAACAGGCCGGGCTCGATCTTGCGACCCTGCGCGAGATCAGTGTGCAGGAATTGCAGCAGCACCTCTCGAAAAACGGCATGCGCGTGCTGGATGTCCGCCGCGAAGCGGAATGGCTGGCCGCGCATATCGACGGAGCAGCGTGGTGGCCGCTCGATCGCTTCCGGGTTTCTCCTCCGGAAGTTGATCTTGATATTCCTTTGGCGGTCCATTGCCAGAGCGGCTATCGCAGCCTGATTGCCTGCAGTCTTCTGCAACGCGCCGGCTTTAAGAATGTAATGAACGTCAGTGGCGGATTCGGCGCCTGGCAGGAAGCAAAATTGCCGGTCGCAACCGGCGCGCCGGTAGAAGCATGAGGCATGTCCGTGTGGCGCGGGCCCCCTCGCCCGCGGCCTTTGACTTTTGACTGGCAGCGTTCGCGGGAGAGGGCGCCCGCGCCACACGGACACCCGTCCTCCGCAGGCCCGGACCTCCTGTAGAATGCACCTACCAGATCAATGATCACCCTCGCCGACGTCCAAGCTGCCCTGGAGCGCATTCGCCCGTCCATCTATCTTTCTCCGTTTACTCTCTCCGCCACGTTTTCGCAGCTCACCGGCAATTCCATTTACCTGAAACTCGACAATCTGCAGAGAACGGGCGCGTTCAAGGAACGCGGCGCGCTGAACAAGCTGCTGACCATGACGGCGGAGGAGCGCGACCGGGGAGTGATCGCCGCTTCGGCGGGAAATCACGCGCAGGGCCTGGCCTATCACGCCGGCCGCCGTGGGGTCAAAGCTCAGATCTGCATGCCGCTCACGACCCCGTTAATCAAAGTTTCCGCGACCAAATCATACGGCGCCGAAGTCATCCTGCACGGCGCCAACTACGACGATGCCTGCGAAGAAGCCATCCGGCGCGGCCAGCAACAACACCTCACCTTTATCCACCCGTTCGATGACGACGCGGTCATCGCCGGCCAGGGCACTCTCGGACTGGAGATGCTGCAGCAGCATCCCGAAATCGAAGCGGTGGTCGTCCCCATTGGCGGTGGCGGTTTGATCGGAGGCATCGCTTGCGCCATCAAGGAGACCAATCCTAAAGTCCAGATCATTGGAGTGCAGACTTCTCGCCTCCCTTCGATGAAGGCCGCAGTGGCCGAAGGTAAACCGGTGACCCTGGCTCCGGCCGCGACCATCGCCGACGGCATCGCCGTCCGGCGGGCTGGCGACCGCACTTTACCCCTGGTGCAGAAATACGTGGATGAAATCGTCACCGTCGACGAAGAAGAAATCGCCAACGCAGTCCTTCTCCTGCTGGAACGCGAGAAAACCATGGCGGAAGGCGCCGGGGCAGCCGCCCTCGCCGCGTTGATCAATCGCAAGATACATATGGCGGGGAAGAAGATCGCGGTGCTGGTCTGCGGCGGCAACATGGACGTAACCCTGTTGTCGCGCATCATCGAGCGCGGCCTGGTAAAAGACGGACGCCTGGTCCGCTTGCGCGTCCATCTTCCTGACTATCCCGGGGCCCTGCACCGCTTGACCGGAATTCTCGCCGACCACCGGGCTAACATCGTGGAGACTTCCTATGATCGCGCCTACTACGGTGTGAATCTGGGAGAGACCGCGATCGATATCACGATGGAAACCCGGGGCCCGGATCAGATTGCCGAATTGCTGGTTGCCCTAGAAGCCGCCGGCTACTCCCACGAACGAGTCCTCTAAATCTCCGTGTGGGGCGGGCGCCCTCGCCCGCCGCCTTTGCAGTTGGTTTTGATTTTGAATTCAGCCTTTGGGTTCTACAGTTGGGGGTGTGGGTCGGACACTCTGTCGGTAGTGGTGCGGTTTGAAAACCCCATAAGGATTGTCATTCCGAAGCGCGCCGCGCGAGGAATCTGCTGTCTTGCTGCTCGCACTAAGCAGATTCCTCGCCGATAAACCTGGCTTCGGAATGACAAGGGAAGGATTGGCTACTTCACGCCGGTCAGCTCACGGATGATCTGGACTTCTCTTTCCCGGTAAGGCTTGCCGTCCGGATAGAACACCTCGTGGAACCATACTGGAGGTTTCTCCAGAACATAGGGTCTTTGCCAGGAATCCCATGGCAGGTAGGTCTGGGTCTTGCCCGCAACCAATCCCCAGTTAATCGCCGCGACGTGCTGCTTTTTCGCCAGCGGAAGGATCAAGTCGAAAGTGCTTCCCATGGGACGGGCCATGTACTCGGTGCACAAAATCGGCCGGTGATATCGCTCCAGCCATCCCACCTTTTGTTCGAAGTCCTCCGGCCAGCCATAGTTGTGAAAAGAAATCACGTCTGATTGTTCCAGCTGAACTTTGGCCGTAGCCGACAATTTTTCCGCTGACGACCAGTCGCCTTCCCATACTCCGCTGGTAAGCGGCTGCGAGGGATTGGCGGAACGCGCCCAGGCGAAAACCTGGGGCAATAAAGCCAACACCAGTGCGGCTTTGTTCTTCAGTTCCACCGCTCCGTACGCGCCGCCATTGCCGTTGTTGGGCTCGTTCCACAAATCCCAGGCGAGTATGCGCGGATCATTGGCAAATGCCCCGACCACTCCCTGCACATATTCTTTGAGCCGTGGATATTGCGCCGGGTCCTGTAGGGCGGCGGCTCCGGGACTTTGCACCCAGCCCGAATTGTGCACTCCGGGAATCGGCGGATGTTGCGGCCCGAGTTTGGGGAA
>CAWFJA010000015.1:0-89406 GCA_963816025.1 Terriglobia bacterium | reverse complement strand
AGGGCGCTCGCGCCTGCATTAATCGGCGCCCTGCCATGCCCATTCGGCCTGGCACATGGCCAGGCATGCGTTTTCTTTCACGGCGGCTTCCGATCTTGAAAAGAATGCGCGGTGCAGGCGCTGCACCGCCTCGACCGCGCGCGATTCGTCCACCAGGAAACTGATATTGCGCTCCGAGGCTCCCTGGCAGATCATGCGCACGTCGATGTCGCCAATGGCGCGAAATGCCCGGCCGGCAATTTCCGGACGCCGGCGGACCTGCTCTCCTACCAGGCAGACCAGCGCCTTGTGGTTCTCCCAGCGCACGTTGGCCATTCCCTTCAGCTCTTCCGCGATCGCGGGCAGGCCTGAGACCGAGCTCACCAGCAGCGCCAGACTGCCGCGCGAGGCGGACAGCAGGTCCAGATTATGCTGATGGCGCTCGAACACATCGAAGACCTCGCGCAACAGTTCGGGGGCAAACCAACGCACCGGTTCGACGTCCACGAGGGCTACGCCTCGCTTCGAAGTAATAGCTTTGACGCCGTCGCCGTCACAGTGCGCCACAATTTCCGTCCCGCGACACTCCGGATGGCGCGAGTTGAGCACCCACACCGGGATATTGCCGCGAATGGCAGGCACCAGCGTCGCCGGGTGCAACACCTTGGCGCCGAAATACGCGAGATCGGCGGCTTCATCAAAGCTCATGCGCGGAACCCGCCGGGCGTCCGGACACAGATCGGGATCGGTGGTCATGATGCCGTCCACGTCGGTCCAGATTTCGATCCGCTCAGCGTGGAGACCGGCGCCGACAATTGAGGCGCTGAAGTCGGACCCGCCGCGGCCCAGCGTGGTCGGGATACCGTCCCGGGTGGCGCCGACGAATCCACCCATCACCGGAACCTGGCCCGATTCGAGGAGCGGCAGTATGACCGCCCGCAGCCGCTCATTGGTTTCGTCCCACAAAGGCGTGGCGCGGGTATGGGCGGCGTCGGTGACGATGCACTCCCGGGCGTCGACCAGTACCGCGTCGAGCCCGCCAGACCGCAGCGCGGATTGAACCAGCCGGGACGAAAGTAATTCGCCCGCTCCCAAAAGGCTGTCCTGCGCGCGTGCGGTTAAGGCCTTCTCCGACGCAATGGCGACCAGCAGCCTGTCGAGGGACCTGAATTCTTTCACGACCTCTTTAGACAGACGCTTGCGCTCATCCCCGTTTGCCAGTCCGCGGGAAACGGTCTCATGCCGCTGGCGCAGAACTTGAAGAATCTCGCGGGCGGAATCCAGCTGGCCCGCTGCCGCGGCCCAACCGGCGTTCATCAATTGGTCGGTGACTTTCGCCAGGGCGCTGACCACCACCACCGGGCGCTGGGGCGACGGCCGCGCCACCAATTTGCACAAGCGGCGAATGGCGGCGGCGTCCTCCACTGAAGTACCGCCGAATTTCATCACTACGCATTCCAAACGCCGCTGCTCTGCTTCGTTACCGGCTTCCGACGAGTCGCTCATTGTGTTCTCCCTTGTCTGGTCCTGGCTGTGGATATTGAAATTGGGCAAATAAAAAACCCACCGGCCAGTTGCTTCTGGCGGTGGGTCTTTTTAAGCCGTTAAAACTTTTTGTTTCTCAGCTCACCAGACGCCCTCCCCCAGAAGCATGCGAATTCGCTTCGACATGCCTGTGCCTGCCGATGTAATTCGCTTAGCCTTCTGGGAAGTAGCTTTCATGGTTGCTGTTTCGTAAACCTGATCTAGTTGTGTTGCTCCCGGCCCAATCTTGGGTCCGAAGGAGTCTCCGGTTTGAATTCTTCAAAGAATTGCATCAGCCGGTCAACCAGTCTGCGCCTGCCTCCGATAACATGGAGACCGCTCTCATGCTGATGCTCTTCCAGGATTTTGTTCAATCCACTTTCCAGTTCTCTCATACCGCACCCCCTCAGCTGGGTTCAAGTTACCGGCTTCCACCGGCTTGGCAACCGCGTGTGACCGCGATCAAAGCTTCTGAGGCTTCTGCAGGAGAGTAGCAATATTCTGCGGCAAAAAGGAAATTTGAAATTATGATGCCCTGCATCGACAAATTCGATCAGGACCCGGAGAGCATTTCTGGGAGGTTTACCTGTCCCTGAGGCTCACTTCGAGGCGGTAGCCAGCTGCCGGACGGTACTGATGAAGGTCGTGGTGGCGCGGGTGTGGGTGCGGTCGCGGCGGTAGGCAATGCCCAGCTCGCGCCACAGCTCCTGGTCGCGAATGGGGATCAGCTTCACGCGTCCGGCCAGGACCTGGTCTTTGGCAAAACTGGAGCTGATCAGGGAAACTCCCAGCCCGGCGGCCACGAAGCTCTTGATCATGCCCACGCTGGGCAGTTCCATACGAACCTGAAGATGCGAGGCGTAGGGACGGAACAGCTTGTCCATGACCCGGCGGCTGTAGCCTGTCTTGGGCAACAACAACGGCTGTTTGGCAATCTCGCTCACCGGCACTACGTCGAGCTTGGCCAGCGCATTTTGCGGACTCACCATCAGCATGAGCTGATCGCGAAAAATGGAGTGGGTCTTAAGGCTGGCTGACTTTACCGGCAGGGTCACGATTCCCACGTCGATGGTGCCGTTCTCCAGCTTCTCGACAATCTTGTAGCTGAAGTTGCGATAAATGCTGATCTGCACGCCGGGATACAGATGACAGTATTTGGCGAAGACATCGGGCAACACGTAGAGACAGGTGGCTTCGTTGGCACCGATGACGAGTGTGCCGCGAGGGCTGGTACCCTGATCGGCCACGGCGAGCAGAGACTCGTCCCGCATTTGCAACAGGCGCTCGGCGTAGGCGAACAGCACCCGGCCCGCGGGGGTGAGCGTGACATCCTTGCCGGAACGATCGAGCAGGCGGTCTCCGTACTCCTGCTCCAGTTGACGGATCTGGGCGCTGACCGCGGACTGGGAGCGGAAAACCTTTTGCCCGGCCCGGGAAAAGCTTCCCAGCTTGGCCACTTCCAGGAACGTTACTAGCTGATCAAAGTCCATGAGTAGTGGAGGATTATAGCGGAGAAAGGAAGAGATTCAGAAATCTTGTAGTTGTGTAACTTTAAAACTCCCCAGAGAATTGTCATTCCGAAGCGCGGCATCATCGCGCAAGGAATCTGCTGTTTCGCTGCTGGCAGCAAGCAGATTCCTCGCCGCTAAAGCCGGCTTCGGAATGACAAACTTGGGTGGTTTGATTTAAATGCACCGCTGCCAGAAATCTTCTTGCAACCTGATTGTTACCCGACGGCAATGGCGGGGGGATCCGCAGAATGGGGAACGTACACCGCGGCCGGCTTGTGCACCGCGGCAGGCTGCCGCTTAAGCCGGGCGATAATGGGGGCCCAGGTTTCCGCCACCGGGCAGGGCAGGACCAGTGGCTCCACCCGCAGGAACGGCAGAGGCTCGGCGGCGTTCAATAGATCCGCCGCGCGCGGGCTGCCGGTGAGACGCAAATGCTTGCGCAACACGCGGCGCAGCCACAGTTCTTCGCGGACTTCGACCGGAGCCAGCCGGACGGAGTGCTGGTTGTAGCCATATCCGCCAATCGAATCGCGCAGGACGTAAGCCAGCCCGCCAGTCATGCCCGCGCCAAAGTTCATCCCCGCCGGACCCAGTATCACGGCCACGCCTGCCGTCATGTACTCGCAACCATGCTGGCCGACGCCTTCGACCACCGCGAGCGCGCCGCTATTGCGCACCGCGAAGCGTTCACCCACCCGGCCCGCGACGTAGAGTTCTCCGCTGGTGGCGCCGTATAGCAGGGTGTTGCCCGCGAGCACGTCGCCACGCAGCGAGGCTTCTTCTCCGCCGGTGATCGCAATCGTTCCCCCGGACAAACACTTGCCCACATAATCGTTGGCCTCGCCGACCAGCCGGAAGTTCAGTCCCTTGACCAGGAATCCACCGAAGGTCTGGCCCGCGCTTCCGACAAATTCATATTTAGCGGGCGCGTCGGCTGAGGTTTCCGCCTGGCGCAAAAGCTCGCCACTCAAATGCGCGCCGATGGAGCGATCGGAGTTAGTGATCCGGAAGCGGCGGCGGCGGGCGGCACGAGTGTCCGAGTCTTCGACCGCGGAAGTGACAGTGCGGTTCAACTCGCGATAGAGACTGCTGCGGTCTTCGGCGATCGAAGCCGGATGGGAGGAAGAAACGATGGGGTCGAGCAATCCGGCCAGCGCGCGCGCGGCTGGCGGTGTGCGAGGCCGCAGCCGTTCCGCCTGGCCCACAATGTCATCGATCGAACGAGCGCCGAGCGACGCCAGCAATTCGCGGACGTCGGCAGCCACCGCCCGGAAATAGGTCTCGACCATCTCCGGTTTTCCGGTGAAACGGGTGCGCAGCTTCTCGTCCTGGGTGGCAATGCCGACGGGGCAGGTATTGAGATGGCATTGCCGCGCCATCACGCATCCCAGGGCCAGCAGGGCCGCGGTGCCAAAACCAAATTCATCCGCGCCCAGCAGAGCGCCGATAATGACGTCGCGCGCGAACTTGAATCCGCCATCCACCCGCAGGCGAACCCGGCCGCGCAGCCCGGTTTTCACCAGCATGGCGTGAGCATCGCGCAAGCCAACTTCCCAGGGCAGGCCGGTATTTTTGATGGAAGTAATCGGCGACGCGCCGGTGCCGCCATCGTGGCCGGCGATGGTTATCACGTCGGCGCCGGCCTTGGCCACGCCGGTGGCGATAATTCCCACGCCCGCGCTGGCCACCAGTTTTACCCCGATTCGCGCCCGCGGATTGATGGCGCGCAGGTCGTAAATCAGCTGCGCCAGGTCTTCGATGCTGTAAATGTCATGATGCGGCGGCGGAGAAATCAGCATCATCCCCGGCACCGCGTGCCGCAAGCGGGCGATGTACACAGAAACCTTGCTGGCCGGGAGTTGCCCGCCTTCGCCCGGCTTCGCGCCCTGCGCAATCTTGATTTCGAGCTCATCGGCATGGACCAGATATTCCGCAGTCACTCCGAAGCGCGCCGAGGCCACCTGCTTGACCCGGTTATTGTCCTCGCGGCCGGGGCCGTAGGCGCCGGGGTCTTCGCCGCCCTCGCCGGTATTGCTGCGTCCGCCCAGGCGGTTCATGGCGATGGCGAGAGTGGTGTGGGTCTCCTGTGAAATTGCTCCCAGGGACATGGCCTGGGTGCTGAAGCGGCCCAGGATGGAAGCGTCGCTTTCAACCTGGTCGAGCGGCAGGGGTTCGCGCGGGACAATCTCCAACAGGTCCCGGACCGCGACGGGTTCCCTCTTGTCGCCGAGCTCCATGAACGCGCGATGATTTTCGTCGGTGGGAAACTTGAGATAGCGATGCATGCGCCGCACCAGTTCAGGCGAGCTGGCATGCTGCTCTCCCTGGTGGCGGAAGCGATAAAGACCATGGTCCTGCAATTTCGCGGTCATCGTCATCTCGGGGAAAGCGATGGAGAAGACCGAATCGTGACGGTCGAGACAATCCTGCAGGAGCTCGGTCAGGCCTTTGCCCGCGAGCGAACGGCTGGCATCCTCGAAAAATCGGCTGCACACTTCGGGGTCGACACCGATAATTTCAAAGAGATGGCTGTTGCGATAGCTGGCGATGGTTGAGATCCCCATTCGCGCGATGACTTTGCGCAGCCCCTTTTCGACCGCGCCACGATAGGCGACCGCCCCACCCGGTTTCATGTGTGCGGCCTGTTCCAGAGCCAGATAGGGGAACACGGCGCTCGCGCCCGCCGCCACCAGCAGGGCCACATGATGAGTGTCGATGACCTGTCCGCTTTCGATGACCAGCGGAATGTTCTGGGCTCCCGCCTCGACCATCGACTTCCAGGCCGCGGCCAGGGCCAGCAGCGCCGGCAGCGCCGCCCGTTTTTTGTCCACGCCGCGATCGGTCAGCAGGATGAGTCCCGGAGCTTTCGCCGCAGCTGCCTTGACGTTTTCCTGCAGCCGCGCCAGCGTGGCCTTCGCTGCCTCTACCCCGTCCTCGGCCAGAAAAGTGAACGGGATTCTTTCTGTAGTGCCCAGTTCTTTTCGCAGCAACTGCAATTGCCCGCCATCGAGCAGAGGCGAGTTGAGGGCGGCCCGGCCGAGAAAAACCCGCAGCGACATCACGTGGGTTTCGCGCAGAGAGTCAATCGGCGGATTCGTGACCTGCGCGAAACGCTGCTTGCAGTAGTCCCACAGGGGACGCTTGAAGGTGGACATGGACGCCGGCGGGGCATCGTCGCCCATGCTCCAGACCGCCTCCTGACCCTGCTCCACCAGCGGTTGGAACAGCAAGCGGAACTGATCTTCACTCCACCCCATCGCCGCCATCGACTGCTGCGGATCGGGTGTCCGATCCAGAAACGGTTTATCGGTGGGCTCCACCAGCACAGCCGGAACCGATGAGACGGTGCGGATTCCCTCTCGCAGACGAAGCGAGTTCTTCGGACGTACAAAATCGCCGCTCTCCGGATTCACCAGCAAAACTTCTCCCGGTCCCAGTCGTTGCCTTTCGGCGATTTCTTTGCCGTGTAGATCTGCAATTCCAACCTCGGAGCCGACCACCAGCAGACCGTCCGAGGTCAGGGTGTAGCGCAGCGGACGCAGACCGTTGCGGTCAAGTTTCGCGCCGACCGTGCAACCATCGGTGAAGACGAGCGCCGCGGGGCCGTCCCACGCTTCCTGCAGGCGACCCTGCTCTTCGAGAAAGTTGCGCAACTCGGGCGCGGCCTCGGGTGAACGCTCCCAGGCCGGAGGAACCATGGAGAGCATGGCCTCGGCCGGGTTGTAGCCACGACGCAGAAACAGTTCAAGTCCATTATCGAAGCTGGCGGAGTCGCTTACCCGCTCCTCCAGGAGCCGGACCTGGTCCGAAAAGTCGAGCTCGTGGCGCAACGCCTGCGCCTTTGCCCGCAGCCAGCGCCGGTTTCCGTTGATGGTGTTGATCTCCCCATTGTGGGCCACAAAGCGGAACGGCTGCGCCATCGACCAGCTGGGTTGGGTGTTGGTGGAATAGCGCTGATGGAAAATGGCGAATGGAGTCTCAAAATCCGGGTCGCGCAAGTCGGCATAAAACGCCGGCAACTGAAAGGGAGTCAGCAACCCTTTGTAAACCACCGTCCGGCAGGACAGCGAACAGAAATAAGTTCCGGCGGGAGCGGCGGCTTCGGCTTCCTTGCGAAAATGAAAAAGAAGGAATTCGAGATTGGGAGTTTCCGATTGAGGAGCGAAGAAGCATTGCTCAATCGACGGCAACGCGTCATGGGCCCGGGGGCCGGTGACTTCGGGATTGGTCGGGACGGTGCGCCAACCCAGACACTCCAGGCCACTCTTCTTTGCCTGAGCTTCGATAGCGCTGCGCGTTGCCTCTTCCTCACCCGGCGGCAGAAAAACCATTCCGAGCCCGAACACCGCGGGCAGCTCGATGCCAGACTTACGCGCCTGCTGGCGAATCAGTTTGTCCGGGATGCGAGTGAGCAGGCCGGCGCCGTCACCGCTCCTGCCGTCGGCGTCCACCCCACCGCGATGCGCCAGGCGGATCAGGGCTTCGAGCGCGCGGTCGACGATCTCGCGCGATGCGGCTCCGCCGATTTGGGCGACCAGGCCGATACCGCAGGCGTCGTGGTCTGTGGTTAGGTGACTCGGACTCATCTTTAGACTGTGTATCGTCAATGGAGGATGGAAGTACAATCGAGAATTTCGATGGGGCGGATGGATTTTTTGGGCAGCGCAAGGTTGGACGAAGAAAGCTTTAACTACCAAGGACACGAAGGTACACGAAGGAAAACATTGGGCTTAAGACGGGATTTTCTTCGTGCACCTTCGTGTGCTTGGTGGTTAACGCATTTGGTTTTTCAGCTCTCTTCGACGCCGAAGGAACTCTTGGCCAGCAGGCTCTTGATTCCCACCAGGGGCGCGTCCGCGGGGGCGGCAACGTGCAGTCCGCACTCGGTCTTGTCGGACCCGAACCAGCGTCCCGCGCGGGCGTTTTCTCCCGGCCGGACGGCCCGGGTGCAGTGAGTGCATCCGATGCTGGGATAGTTCTTATCGTGCAGCGGATTGTAGGGGACGTTGTGCTTGAGGGTGTGGCTCCAGACCATGGCCGAAGTCCAGTCGGCGATGGGGTTGATTTTCAGCAGCTGAAACTTCGCATCCCACTCCACTTTGCGGGCTGAGGCGCGCGCCGATGTCTGGTCGCGGCGGATGGCGGTGATCCAGGCGCGCAATTCGGTCAGTTTCGTTCGCAGCGGCTCGACCTTGCGCAGGCCGCAGCACTTGTCGGGATCGCGGCTCCACAGCGCGCCGCCATGTTCGCGCTCCTGCTCTTCCGGGGTGAGCGTGCTGTAGACTCTCTCGACTTTGATGCCATAGCGCTTTTCGACGCGATCCATCAGATCGTAGGTTTCAGGAAAGAGGAATTCCGTGTCCAAAGTGAAGACTCGAAAATCTGGACGCACCCGCGAAGCCAGGTCGAGCAGCACCATGCCCTCAACTCCGAAGCCGGAGGCGATCGCCACATCTTTTCCGTGAGTGGCAAAGGCCCAGCTCAATACCTCTTCAGGCCGCCATTTTTCCGCGTCAGCGGGAATTAACTCGGCGTGGTCTCTCACTCCGCACGCTCCTGACTAGCTGACAAGACCGGGACATGCGACGCGAAATCTGCGCCATCATTCGGCCACGCGAACTGCTGATGTGGCGTGGCCGGCGTGGCCATCCGCACCACTTCGCCAACTACCAGCAGCGTGGGCGAGGGCAGCCGTGGTGAGGCGTGCAGCTCGTCCACGGTGGTCACGTGCGTCTGCTCGCCAGGCAAGGTAGCCTGGGAAATGATGGCGCAGGGCGTTGTTCCCAGCACGCCGGCCCGCAGAAGTTGCTGTGCGGTGCTGTGGTAGTCGTATCCGGGCATGTAGACGACAACCGTCGCGTCCGTGGGTATCCTGGCCGGCCAGTCGGCAAATTCGTCGCTGGCCGCATGATGGCCAGTCACCAGCACCACAGCGGATGAAACCTGGCGGTGAGTGAGTGGAATCCCCGCGTTGGCGGCTGCGCCGAATGCAGAGGTCACGCCGGGAACGATTTCGAATTCGATGCCAGCCTGGCGCAGGGCTTCCATCTCTTCGCCGGCGCGGCCGAAAATCAGCGGGTCGCCGCTCTTCAGACGGACCACCTGCAAGCCCAACAGCGCGTTCTGTACCAGAAGGGCGTTGATCTCGGCCTGGCTGATTTTCTTGCGTCCGAAACGCTTGCCAACGTTCTGGATTTCCGTCGAGGATGGAATGAACGCGAGGATCTCCGGCCCGATGAGATCGTCGTGCAGCACGACGTCGGCCGATTTGAGAAGTTTAAGCGCTTTGAGCGTGAGCAGTTCGGGATCGCCCGGACCCGCCCCCACCAGATACACCTTGCCGTTCATGACATTTTCTCCAGACTGGTTAACTCGATATTGAATCCCGCGGACCGCGCCGTTTCGAACGCGGTGCGGCTGGCTAGTTCATGCAGCACACGACGCCGAGCTTCCGGGTCGATCCTGCTGGCAAATAATTGCTGCCTGATCCGTCCCAACTCCCGTAGCCATTCGCCATATTCCGGGCCAAACTGAATTTCGAGCTCGCGCCTGATTCTCTGGGCCAGCGCGGGGCTTTGGCCGTTGGTCGAAATGGCAACCTGAAAGTCTCCGCGCTGCACCACCGCGGGATAGTAAAAATCGCAATATTCCGGGTCGTCGACCACATTGCACAGAATGTTGCGCTGCCGGGCTTGGTGGAAAATCATGGCATGCACGTCACGAGAATTGGTGGCGACAATGACCAGGAAAACGCCGTCGAGATCAGCGGCGTTGAAAGCTCGCGCTTCCCAGGTAATCGTTCCAGCGCTCGCCCACTTGGCAACCGCGTCCGTAGCGCGAAGGGCGACCACCCGGACCGATGCGCCGGCCGCGATTAGACTGCCGATCTTGGGCTCGCCGATGGCGCCGGCGCCGACCACCAGGCAGGAGCGGCCCTCGAGTTTCATGAACATCGGAAACAGCGTCATGGCATCCAGTACGACTGAAGAGCCTGCGTAACTCGAACATTGTCATCTTGAGCGGAGTGGCTGCTTCGCGCAGCGAAGCAGCCACGCAGTCGAAGGATCTCTACCCGCTCCACGCATTTGCCGCAGAATCTCATCGAAACAATCCCTCTCCTCCAACGGTCGCTAATCTGACAGAGGGTCCGTCGACTCCGCCATCCCATTCGCCAGCGAATGGCATGCCTGCGCTCAGGATGACATCCCTGTTCTTACCAACATTTCTGTTCTTAGCCTTCGACCGCATGCGGGACCTTTCCCGGCGATGGATCGCGCTCGACTGCCGCCAGAAATTTTCCGGCGAGACACTCGCGCAACTCTTCGTCGGTGCGGCGCGCGAAATAGTGCCGCAGGTTCTCGTCAGGCAACCTCTCGTACAGGTAGCGGCGCAAAAGACGCTCGATCGCGTCCGGCACTTCGCTGGCCAGGCAGCGGTAACCGATGGGGCGCGCCACCGACTGGTGCAGTCCGACGGCGCCGCCCACGCAGAAGTAGTAGGCATCCTGCTGGCGGCCATCCACCTTGATCTTTTTGCCCTCGATGCCGATGTCGGCGATCCAGTGCTGGCCGCAGCTGTTGGGGCATCCAGTGACGTGCAGTTTCAGGTGCTGCTCGAAGCCCGGCAGCCGGTCCTCCAGTTCTTCGACCAGCCAGCGGGAAAAACTCTTGGTTTCGGTAATCGCGATCTTGCAGAACTCCGAGCCGCTGCAAGCCACCACGCCGCGCCAGAACGGCGAACCGCCCACCGGCATCTTGTTGGCTTCGAGTTCGTTCGCCAGAGCTCCGGCGTTGTGATTGGGCACGTTGACGATCAGCAGGTTCTGCATGTTGGTGGTGCGCAGTTCGCCCGAGGCGAAACGATCCGCCGCGTCGGCAGCAGCGCGCATCTGCTGGGACGAAATACGTCCCCGCAGGACGGCAGCCCCGACGTATGAATAGCCAGGCTGTTTCTGAGGATGGATGCCTACGTGATCGCGATAAATATCGTTGGGCGGTTTCTCTTCGACCGCCGGATCGAGATGAAAACCGATGCGCCGCTCCAGCTCTTCCTGAAAGCTTTCGGCGGTCCAGCCATGTTTGAGGAACAGAAACTTGAGTCGGGCGCGTTCCCGGTTCTCGCGCAGCATTTCGCTCTCGCGGAAAATCTCGGCGACTCCCTTGACGACCGGGAGCACCTGCTGGCGCTGCACGAACGCGTTCAGCCGGACGGCGAGATGAGGATCGGCCGACAGCCCGCCGCCCACTCGCAGAGAAAAACCAATTTCGGAATCTCCGCCCGCGCGGCGAACCGCGGTCAAGCCGACGTCATTGATTTCGGGATAAGCGCACCAGACACGGCATCCGGTGATGCAGACTTTGAACTTGCGCGGCAGATTGTAGAAATCGCCGTTGCCCACGAAGAAGTTGTTGGCTTCGAGCGCCAGCGATGAAGCGTCGCAGATTTCGTCGGCATCCACTCCGGCCAGGGGGCAGCCGGTGATGTTGCGGGTATCGTCCCCGCAAGAACCCTTGGTGGTGAGGCCGGCGCGCCACAATCCATCGAGCAGCTCGGGCAGGTCCTGGATCGTCACCCAGTGTAGCTGGATATTCTGCCGCACCGTCAGGTCGGCGGTCCCGCGGGCGTATTTCTCGGTGACGTCCGCGATGGTTCGGAGCTGGTGAGAATGCAGCAGGCCGTTGGGAATGCGGATGCGCACCATGAAAAACGGCAGCGCCTTCCCTTCCCCGTTTTTCCCGCCGACCACGCCGGCGCCGTCGCCCTGGGTGTACACGCCCCACCAGCGGAAATATGTGCCCAGCCATTCCGGGGTGATGGAATCGAAGCCTTCACGGGCGAACTTGCGGATGTCATCCAGGCCTTCCCAGGGATTTTTCTCCCGCTTCAGCCGCTCCACCCGCTGGGCTTTCGTTTCTGTAACTGCCGTTTCTGTCACTGCGTTTGCCATAGGATTTTTGGGCCACAAAAAAACCCACCGCCAGTAAGTCGCACTGGCGGTGGGTATGATTGCCGATAGCTAAATGAGTCTTAGGTCAGCGGCCCCCTGGCGCCAGTGGATACACCCATACAACAACAAGTACAACACTGGCCGCGCATTAGGCTGTAAGCTGACATGAACCTGTTCATCGTAGATAGAGCCATGAAGCCTGTCAATCCGCTTCTGGGTTCATTCGATGAAAACTTTGAATGGCGCGCATCAAAAAAGTTGCACCAGCCATAGACGCTTCGAGTAAACACCCTCAGACTAACCCCCCTCCAGCCGTCCAGCTACTTCGCCTCCTGCACGAAGGCCAGATTCGCGGGCTGGATAGGAATTGCCTTAAATGACTTACCAGCAAGGAGTTGCTGCTGGTCCTCCACGCTCTTCTCCCACGACGCAAAGCTCACGCTGAGCGAAACCATGGCAGTCCGAATGGTGCGAGTAATCGAGATGATGTCCTGCACGCTCGCGATCGCCCCGATTCCGCCGAAGCCTGACATGGCGATATCCGCGCTGGCATTGGCGATGTTGTATCCCATCATGAACTTCTCGCCGCCGCTCATGCCTTCAGTCCCCAGCTTGGAATCCTCGAGGCCGGGATAGCGAATAAACAGCCGGGTGTAAGTGTTGGCGAAGCGGCGCGCCTGGGGACCCTCAATCGGGGTAAACGAAGGCAAGTAAATCGGGGACAGATAGACATCCTGCTTGGCAAGCTTCAGCTTCAGCAGTCCCTTGTCGGTCTCTACTTTCTTGATCTCGCTCAAGTTCACGTCGAGAGCATCGAAACCCTGCTGCCGCGGAGTCGAAGGATCGATCACCATGTCTCCGAGGCCGTCTTCGCCGGCCGGCTTGCTGGGTGGCGCCGGATTCCCTTTCTTGTCATACGAGCTGAGATAAATGAGGCGCACCCGGTCGTGACTTAGCTCGCACTTCACCGCCTGGTCATGCTTGCGGTCGCGTAATTCCGCATAAAAGGCAACCGGCAGGCCCTGGCTGGCAACTGCGTCAAAACTCCTGGTGGCGGATTGACCGTCGTTGGCCTGCATGAAAACCAGTCCCATCAACTGGTTGGCCTCGGCGCCCAGGGGAAACAGAGCGAGAGCGACCTGCAGATGCTCACTGGCCCGCGCCAGTTGCTGTTGCGCATAAGCGAAAGGGATGGCAAAGCCACCGACTCTATACTTTGCTTTGCCTTTGTCTTCCTTCTTTTTCACCCGCGCGCGCTTGGCCCGCAAGGCGCTGCGGTTTTCGGGCCCATTGAAAGTCAGGTTCAGGGCCCGGTTGAAGAGATCGGCAACAATGTCCTCAGCTTCGTCCACCTCCTCGTCATACTTCGCCTTCTTGGGATCCAGCGTGCTGAGGTGAAGTTCAGCTTCGTCTTTCGCACTCTGATCGGAAACCAATTGCTGGTAGCGGCTGAAATTTTCCCGGGCGCGACCGACATCTCCCATGGCTTCATAGAACAGCGCCAGTTTCCACTTGGTCAGGGCAAATTCAGGGGCGAGGTCATTCGCCTTCTTGAACGCGGTCAACGCACGGTCATATTTACGTTCCGCCAGGTCGCCATACGCCCTCGCATAGAGCCGGCGCACTTCCATTCCGTTCTGGCCGGGTAAAGTCAGCAGCGACTTCAAGTCCGCAATGCGGGCACGCGATTCTCCGCCATCGAGCGCGCCGGGCGACATTTTTAGATACTCCTCCAGCATCCGGACCGCCTCCGTGGTTCGTCCATTCGACTCGGCGCAATTTGCCAGATTGAAGGTCGCGGACGGACTGCTGGCTAAAGTTCCCTTGAGCTCGACCAGCGCATTGCACAAGCTCGATCTGTGACTGGCGCGGGTGTCGCTGTGCGTGACCACCGGCCGGTCTGTCTTCAGGAACGGCTGCGCCGCTGGTTGTGGGGAAGATTCCAGAGATGCCTCGTCGGCTTCTGAGAACGACTCCTCTGCTCCACCTTGGTCTTCCAGCGATGCCTCCAGTCCGACGCTGTCGGCGAGGGCGTTGACTCGCAGGATGCGGTCGCGGTCGATGTCATTCACCGACAGCCCATTCTCTCCAGTGGTAAAGAAAGTCTGAAGCTGCAGAAGCTTCTGCTTTTGCTTTGGATCGGCTGTACCGGCTTTGGCTTTGCGCAAATATTCCAGAGCCTGGTTGCGGTCCCCGAGTTGCTGATAACAGAGCGCAAGGTTGTAGGCCAGCACCGGTTGAAAAGCCTCAAGCTTCATGGCCTGGTCCAGCACGGCGGCGGACTCCTTGAACTTGTGCGCCTCGTAAAGTTTGCGCGAATCATTCAAGGCATCCTTCACCCGCTTGTGGATTTGTTCATCCAGGCGCTTGATGGCCTCGGTGACATCGTTCACTTCGATGAGCGCCTGGGATTCGGCATATTTGGTGCGCGCCTCGGCCAGTTGTCCGGCCTGTTCAAGCCTTTGCGCCTCTCCCGTCATGGTCTTTACCTGGGCTTCAAGTTCCTTTTTCTGGGTCTTTTCCAGATTGTCAGCTGCCAGTCCGGAACACAGTAGCAAGATCAGGGGAATCGTCTTGGTTCGCATAAGACCCTTTCACGAAGCTTTTCGATTACGCGTTCTGTGCGTCTGACAGGAGGACCGGAGTTCCCCGGCGTCCGGTCGGCGGGCCCTCCCTGCAAAGGCAGCCCATTGTATGCTCAATAGCGCAGGGGAGGCGACCGTTCTTGACGAACTTTGGAGTCTGGGCGACCTTTGTGGTTAGGCTCGAAGGGCGCGCTGCGACTCGATCCGGCGTCATCCTGAGCTTTGCGAAGGACCTGGCGTGGAGCGCGTCATGGGCTGGGTTCGCACTTGTACGCGCGAGATCCTTCGGGACTAGAGTCCCTCAGGCTGACGCCGGATCAAATCGAAAGGAGTCGGATCGTGACCGCTGCGAATTTTCGCCGTATCGCTCTTAGCTTGCCCGAGGCCGTGGAAGGCTCGCACTTCGGGAACGCCGACTTCCGGGTGGGCGGAAAGATCTTCGCCACGCTCTCGCTCCAGTCGGAAGGTTACGGCGTGCTGCTGCTCACGCCGGCGCAGCAGGCCGGAATGGTCGAAGACGAGCCCAGGATTTTCTCGCCGGTCCCGGGCGGATGGGGACGAAACGGCTCTACGCGTGTGCTGCTGGCAAAAGTGGCGCCCGACATACTGGAAGCCGCATTGCGCGCCGCGTGGCAGAGAAAGGCGCCCAAGCGCCTCTTGCGCACATCCAGTCTCTAGAGACCAGGCCCTAGGGGGTTAGGGTTTCGCCGGTTCGGAGGCGACTTCGGTCCCTGATCTCCTGAAGCCGAAGCGCACCACCCAGGCGCTTGCCACCGCCTGTCCGTTCACTTGCGGCGGGGCAAACTTCCACTGCTGCGCGGCTTGCATGGCTTGGCGGGCGAAATACTTGCTCGGCCCTTCGGTTAGAAACGTCGCCTGCTGCACATTGCCCCCAGCATCCACCACCACCTTCAGGCTGATCCTGATGGTGCCAGAAATTGTGTTCCGTGCTGACCTCGACACTACTGGCTCCACTTGCTGGAGCACTTTGCCCTGATCGGAGCCTTCGGCGGATTGCGCGGTGGTTGCTGCCACCGCAGGCGCGGGTGAAGGCGCGGCGGCTTTCGGAATCTTGTTCTCTGCGGCGCGGCCTCATCGCGGAAGGCTTGGGTTCAGGCGTTGGCACCGCCGGCGCCGGCTCCTGCTTTGGCGCGACGCTCTGGGCTTCAGGCAAAGCCGGCGCAGGGGATGAAACCGAACTTGCGGATGGAGCGCCGGGGTGGGAATTGAACAGCTTGGGGCCGATCCAGAGCGCGGCCACCACCAGTCCGACTGCGGCGACCAGAAGAACGTACCACCACTTCGCGGATCCCGCCGGTATTTTGACCGTAGAGGGCTGTTGGGATGCCGGCGAACTCGATTGCAGCCGGGTGGCGATATCGGAAACCGTACAGCGGCGCTGCGGATCACGGCGCAAGCAGCAGTGCGCGATCCCCATGAACGGCGCCGGCACGGTCTCGGGCAAAGGTTCGGTCATGCCTTCCACCGCGGGGAGGCGCTGGGTGAGGGCTTCCATCAACGTCATGCCCAGGGACCAGGAGTCGGATGCGGGCAGGATATTTCCACTGGCGACCTCGGGCGCATCGTACTTGCTCGACGGAGAGAGGCTGCCCGCCGGATCGCCGGTGCGAAACAAACTGTCGCTCGATAGTTTCAGCTGGTCCTGCGCCGCCATCACATTCGACGGCTTCAGCCGGCCATGAATCAGCGACTTGCCATGGACAAAAGTGAGAGCGTCCAGCGCCGGCTCCAGCAGGTCGCGCACTTCTTCCGGCGTGAGCGCCCGGTGCGGAAGAATCTGCGCCAGGTTGTCCTCGGCGTACTCCATCACTACATAAAGAAAAACCGATTTATCCAGTTGGCAGCTACCGGTCTCGAAAAGCCGGAGCAGATGGGGATGGGACAGTTTGGCCGTCGCTTCCCAGCGAGCCAGCTGGACTGCCGTGTTCGCCGGATCGGCTGGAATGAGCTTGATGGCTGCACGCTGCGGTTCCCGGCCCCGCCGTTCGGTAAGGAATACCGCACTGTGCCCGGAACCTCCCAGATATTGGCGGAGCGGGAAGGTGCCATTCACGATCTGGCCCTCCCACTGTTTCCAGTCCCGGGTCATCACGGTCCCTTGTCCGCTGGTCTGCATTCCCGCTATTGTAAGCGAGCATCTGGTCGCGTGGGCTGGCCCGTCAGACAAAATTGTGGGGTGATGCTGGAGGGGAACTGTAGAGCCAGCGGGACGCCAGCTCTCCCTAGGCCGCGTCCTCGAAGCCCCGGCGGGCGGGCCGCCCCCGGACAGCCGGCGGGACGCCGGCGCTACTAACTTCTCAATCGCCGGAGCGCTCGGTCCGCCATCTTCTATCCTGTTGCTGCATGATGGCGTAGCATTCGCAGGTGGCGCTTTCCAGGCGGGGCCGGTCGACGATGTTGACGTGGCCTCGCGAATACGTGATCAGTCCTGCCTTTTGCAGTATGCCGGCGGCGACGGTCACGCTGGCCCGGCGCGTGCCCAGCATGTGAGCCAGAAATTCCTGGGTCAAAGGCACAAAGTTGGAGCCGATCCGGTCCTGGCACATCAGCAGCCAGCGCGCCAGGCGTTCATCCACTTCATGCAGGCGGTTGCAGGCTGCGACCTGGGTTCCCTGCATGGCCAGAATCTGTACATAACGTTGCAGCCGGTTCGCAAGAACGGGGCATTGCAGCACGGCTTGCGCGATTCCGCGGGCGCCGATTCGGAAAGCGCTGCCTGCGATCTGGACCACCGCCTGGGTTGGGCCGCTTTTGAAGCCCACCAAAAGAGGCAAACCGACAAAGCCGTCCTTGCCGGTCAGGCCGACTTCCACGCTTTTCCCCTCGGCCAGCACGGTCAGAATGGAAGTCATTCCGCTATTCATGAAGTAGCCCAACTTGATGGGCTCACCGGGTTCATGCAACACGTCGTGGGTTTTCAGTTCAACGAAAGTCAGCTGCGGAAATATTGCGTCGCGCTCTCTGGCTGGCAACCCGAGCAAAATCTCATTCTCAACTGCCTGCCCATCGATGGTAGGCCGCGAACCATCGGGCTTGACACGCAGACCTAAGGCCTTTTCGGGCATAGTGGCTCCTTGCGTTAGGGGGTTTACCGTCTGATTTCGCAGGGAACCGTCACCGAGTGGCGCGGCGGGAAGATGCGTTAAAGAGACTCTCTTGAAGGGTACGCGCTAACCGGGATGTTTACTAGAGGATGGTCCGCGCCACCCAAGCCGGGGAGATTCGCTCGAGGATCAGTCCCTGCGAGAGAGCGGGGTCCAGGCGGAATTGCGCTTGGATGATGCAATGACGGCGGAGATGAAGCGCATGCCGGCAACGCCATCCTCGACCGTGGGTACCAGCAAAGAAGACGCGGCTGGGGGGCGATTCTCCAGGCGGGCGCTGATCTGCTCGGCCATGTCGGCATAGAGTTGCGCGAAGGCCTCGAGATATCCCTCAGGATGGCCCGCCGGTACGCGGCTGGCGTGCGCGGCCACCGGAGTTGTGCCCGGACCGGCGCGGTAGATCAGAGTCGGAGTCTTGCCCAGCGGGGCGCACCAGAGGCAATTGGGATTTTCCTGCCGCCATTCGATGCCGGCCTTTTCTCCGTAGACGCGCAAGCGCAAGTTGTTCTGGTTTCCGGTGGCCACCTGGCTGGCCCAAAGCAGTCCACGCGCGCCTTCCGCAAAGCGCAGCATGATCTGCACGTTGTCGTCGAGGCGGCGACCGGGCACAAACGTGTGCAGTTCGGCGGCCAGCTCCCGGCAATTGAGGCCGGTCACAAAGCTGGCGAGATTGTAGGCGTGAGTTCCGATGTCTCCCAGAGAACCGGCGGGCCCGCTCTGTGCCGGATCGGTCCGCCAGACGGCTTGCTTCTGGCCGGTCTTCTCCAGCGGCGTAGCCAACCAGTCTTGCGCGTACTCCACCTGGACCACGCGAATCGGCCCTAGCTCGCCCTCGGCCACCATCTGTCGGGCCTGCCGTACCAGGGGATAGCCGGTGTAGTTATGAGTCACGCCGAAGAGCAGGCCGGTGCGGCGTACGGTCCGGGCCAGGTCCTCCGCGTCTTCCAAAGTAGTAGTGAGCGGCTTGTCGCAAATGACGTGGATGCCGGCTTCGAGAAATGCCTTTGCCGGCGCGTAGTGCAGATTGTTGGGTGTCACGATGGCGACCGCATCGATGCGATCTGTTCTTTTCGCCTCCGCGGAAGCCATTTCCGCGAAGCTGCCATAAGCCCGCTCGGGGACGATGTGGAGATCGAGCGCTGCCGCCCTGGCTCGCGCAGGATCGGAAGATAGAGCCGCAGCCACGAACTCGAAACGATCGTCCAGCCGGGCGGCGATGCGATGTACGGCTCCAATGAATCCGCCGGGACCGCCGCCCACCATACCGAGGCGCAGGCGACGTCCTTTTTTATCGTCGTGCTTTATTTCGAGGCTCACGAGCCGATCCTTAGATTCAGCGTCAAATTCAGTTTTCGAATTTTGTTTTCAAATTTTGTCATCAAATTCTGTTTATCAAATTCAGTTTTCAGTTCAGAGTTCTCAGTTCTCAGCCAGAAACAGGGACGGTTTAGTCCAAGCCTAGCATTCGGCGATTCGCCGCTCGATCAGAACCGGAACCGGCAAAGTCGTCGAACGATTGCTGGGCCGCCTGAATGATATGACGGGCGATGAAAGGCGCGCCCTCGGCCGCTCCCTGATCGCCGCTCTTTATACAGCATTCCCACTCCATCACGGCCCAGCCGCCGAAGCCGTATTGTGTGAGTTTCGAGAAAATGCCGGCAAAATCAACCTGCCCGTCGCCCAGCGAGCGGAAACGCCCTGCCCGTTCGATCCAGGGCTGGTAGCCGCCGTAAACACCTTGCCGGCCAGAAGGGTGAAACTCCGCGTCCTTCACATGGAACATCTTGATGCGATCGTGATAGAAATCGATGAACTGCAGGTAGTCGAGTTGCTGCAACACAAAATGGCTGGGATCAAACAACACATTGCATCGGGGATGGCCCTTGACCCGCTCCAGGAACATCTCGAAGGTGACGCCGTCGTGCAGGTCTTCCCCGGGATGAATCTCGAAACATAAATCCACCCCGGCTTCCTCAAAGGCACTCAAGATGGGGAGCCAACGCGCGGACAACTCGTCGAAAGCGGTCTCGATGAGTCCCGCCGGGCGTTGTGGCCAGGGATAAATGTAAGGCCATGCCAGCGCTCCGGAAAAAGTGGCGTGGGCCTTTAATCCCAGGTTGGCCGACGCCTTCGCGGCAAGCAGCAATTGTTTCACCGCCCACTCCTGCCGCGCTTGCCGGTTTCCGTGAAACTGCTGGGGGGCGAAACCATCGAACATCAAATCGTAGGCAGGATGCACAGCGACCAACTGGCCCTGCAGATGAGTCGAGAGTTCGGTCAAATGCATGCCGTGGGTGGTCAGCGTATCGAGCACGTCGTCGCAATAGGCTTTGCTTTCCGCGGCCTGCTGCAGGTCAAACAGGCGGCCGTCCCACGACGGTATCTGCACGCCCTTGTAGCCGAGCGTGCTCGCCCAATGCGCGATATTGCGCAAATTGTTGAACGGGGCCGTGTCCGCGGCAAACTGGGCCAGAAATATCGCCGGGCCCTGGATGGTCTTCATCGTCATCGGGCTATGCTCTCAAATATTCGCCAGCTAATTTACACCAGCCGGAAGGTCAAGCGCTGCAAATGTAGGCGCGAGCGCCCGCGCTCGTGCGGCAGTGACCCGCGGCCACGCCCGCTCTGGCCCCAGCACGAGCGTGGGCGCTCGCGCCCACATGGCCAAGAGAGTCTTGTGCGAATTCGCGGGCTGGGCGAGACTTGTCTTCACCCACGATTTCCGTGTTTGCGACTCGCCCGAAGGGAGCTCTTCATGCGCGGCAGCCTCTCAGCCCTTATTTGCTTCTTATTATTACTCTCCTCTCTTTGCCCAGGGCAGGAGACGCCGGCTCCTCCAGCGAATGCCGCCGCACCGTCCGTCAAGCCCCGGCTGAAGATCGGGGTCGCGCTCGAAGGCGGCGGCGCGCTCGGACTGGCGCACATCGGAGTGCTGCAGTGGTTTGAAGATCACCACATCCCGATCGACTACCTCGCGGGGACCAGCATGGGCGGCCTGGTGGGAGGCCTGTACGCCACCGGAAAGAGTCCGCAAGAGCTTCGTGAGCTGGTGGAAAAGCAAAATTGGGATGTGATCCTGGGCGGAACCATCCCCTACGAATACTTGTCATTTCGGAGAAAGGAAGACCAGGTCGCATTCCCCAACTCGATTGTCCTGGGCCTGCGCAAAGGCCTGGTCCTGCCCGGCGGACTGAACGCAGGCCAACAGATCAGCCTGCTGATCGACCGGGAAACCCTGGCTTACTCCGGCGTGCAATCGTTTGACGATCTGCCCACTCCCTTCCGCTGCGTGGCCACGGATCTGGTTACCGGGAAACAAGCTGTGTTCAAAGATGGATCACTCTCGCAGGCGATGCGCGCCACCATGGCGATCCCCGGCCTTTTCTCTCCTATCCGCGAAGGGGAGCATGTCTATGTTGACGGCGGGCTGGTGGGGAACCTGCCGACGGATGTGGTGCGGGACATGGGCGCGGACATTGTGATCGGCGTGCATCTGCAGACCTCGCCCGGCGAGGCCAGCAAGATCCAATCGCTTTTCGCCATTCTGGGCCGCTCGATCGATGTGGTGGTTGCGGGCAATGAAATCCGCGGGCTGGCCGGGGCGGATTTGGTGGTAAACGTGGGTCTGCAGGATTTCAGTTCGTTGGAGTATGAGAAATCGAAAGAGATCATCGATCGAGGAACGGCGGCGGCCGCCCAAAAAGAGCGCCTGCTGGATCCTTACGCGCTGGATGATGCGGACTGGGCGCAATACATGGAGCGGCGCAAGGCTCTGGAGAAGAGCGCCATCCCGATTCCGCAGTTTGTGAAAGTGCAGGGCGCAAACCCTGTGGCGGAGGAAAATATAGGACGATTCCTGCGCTCTCAGGCGGGAAAACCCATCGACTCGAACCAACTGGAAAGCCTGCTCACACGGCTGACCGGAATCGGCCGCTACGACACCGCGGGCTACCAGATCACGCAGCAGAACGGGCAGGATGGATTGCTGGTGACGTTGCACGAAAAACTGTACGCTCCGCCCACCCTGCAATTGGGTTTTGAAGTGGACGGATCGGAAAGCAACGACGTGGATTTCACGCTCGCCACCCGCCTGACGTTTCTGGATGTGGCGGGATACCGCTCGGAATGGCGCACCGACTTTATTTTTGGCAACACTTACGGGATACAAAGCGAACTCTACCGGCCATTTTCGCCGGCCAGCCGATGGTTCTTTTCGCCCCATGCCGGCGCCAGCAGCTCCGCCTTCAAAATCTACCGGAAGAGCGATCCTCTGGCCGAGTACCGGCTGAACGGCGCCCAGATCGGGGGCGATATCGGTTACGGATTCAACCGCTTCAGCGAACTCCGCCTGGGCTACGAAGTGGGCTTCCTGGATGCCAGGCTGCGGCTGGGCACGGCGGAATTTTCATCGCTAAACGGGCGCACCGGGGCAACGCACTTGCGCTGGCTCTTCGACCATACCGACGACCCCGTGGTTCCGCGAAGCGGAGTGAACGCGGAGTCGAACTTCCGCTGGTATGACACCAGTCCCGGCCAGACCAACCGGTTTCCGGTCGCGGACACGCGTGTCGGGTTCTTCAAGCCCATTACCCGACCCGCGTCTCTGTTCGTGGTCGCCGAAGGTGGGACCACGTTCGGTTCGACCAGCAACGGCTATCCGCAATTCTTCCTGGGCGGTTCGAACCGGCTCAGCGCGTATGGCACCAACGAACTTTTTGGCGACCAATACTACTTTTTCCGGACGGGATATTTGCACGATCTGCTGACCCTGCCGCCGCTCGCCGGAAAAAAAGTCTATGCCATCGCCTCCTACGAGTTTGGCAAGATGTACGGCTTTCCCAACGCCAGCAGGTTTCCCAATGATTTCGCGCTCGGGGTTTTGGCCGAGACCGCCGTGGGCCCTCTGGTCTTCGGGGGAAGCGTGGGCGACAGCGGGCATCGCAAGTGGTTTTTCCAACTCGGCCGGGTATTTTGATGGCATTGCCGGATCGGGATCAGACCCGGCCTGGGCGCATTGAATTATCTTGAGTTCCCCAAGTAGGCCAGAATAAGATTTTGAGGATTTCATGACGATTGGATTCCGGATCGTCACGACTTCGGCAAAGAGTTTTGCAGCTTAGAAAGGAAAGAAAGATGCTAACCAACCGTGTTAAATGGGCGATTGGCTTTGTATTTGTCCTTGCCTTCGGCACCGGCCTGAGCGCCCAAATGGGGCGCTGGGAATTTCTCGGGGAGGCCCACGTGGACGGCGGACAAGACCATGACAGCATTAAAGTGGGCAGGTCGGCCGGAGGCTACCATGCCATCCAATTGCGAATCAGCGGCGGCGCCATTAATTTTGAGCGCGTCATTGTCCGCTACGGCAATGGCGAGAAGGAAGAAATTCCCATCCGGGCTCGCATTCCCGACGGCGGGCAGACCCGCGTCATTGATCTCCCGGGGCGGCGGCGGGTCATCAGAAGCCTAGATCTTTGGTATGGCAAGGACAGGTGGGAGAGGCGCCCCACGGTCAGCTTGTACGGATTGAACTAAGCCGTTCCCGTCCGTTGGACAAATTGGGTGAAATTCGCCTAGTCAGGAACGCCTGGCCTGGGTGCACTGAATGCACAAGAGATTGTGTTTTCAGGCCCCAGGCCAGGCGCTCCCCTCGATTCGGATTGCGCGGTCGAGCCGCCAGCGCTAGTTTTTTGCCAGGTTTTTGGGAGACTTCTTGGCTAGAGTGGCCAGCAGGAGTCGCGCAGACTTGGGAGCGGGGACGGCCCGGTTAAATACGATGTCCTTTGCGCTTACCTCTTTGCCATAAAGCCGCTTGTTGGCGTCATTGTCAGGACGAAGGGTTGACCCCGAAAGCGATATGCCCGCGAACAGCCCTCGGGCACGAGAGTAAGAGAGGATTTCCGCTCGCAGGGTAACGTCAGTCTCGGCCGAGGCATTCCGGCCCACCGGCCCGGCGGCCGCCGAAACATCGCCCCCCAGCTTCACCTTGCTTTCGAGGATGCTGGACGCCGATTTCGGACTCATCAACAACAGCACGAAGTCCGTCGCCTGGCCGCCCAACTGCAATCCGAAGCTGGCGCCTTCCAGCGCCATCATCGTAGGGGCGCTCCATGCGCCATGGAAAGTCTTGCCGCTGCGGCAGGTCATCACTCCCCGGCCATAGCTGCCTCCAATCCCGAAGGCAAGTTTCAGCACCGACGGCAAAACCACAACACAATCCGCCTTGTCGATTACATCCTGCGGAATGTCATCCGGAATATCCATGATCTCCTTCATAACGGTTCCCGCATTGGCGACCCGCTCCGCTTCCTTCTGTTGGCTCATTGCCGGCAACGCCAGGATGGCCAACAAACCAAAACCCAAAATTGTTTTCTTCATGATATTTCCTCAACTCAGAATTTTTGTTGATCTCGGGGGCTTCTATGGATCCAGCAGGACCTTAATAGCCGAGTGAGCCGCCATGATAACAAATTTCGTCCCCAGCTCGGACGCGCAGATTGACCCGGTTTCACTGGGGGGAGGGGGGCCTCGAGGCAGATCGAAAACCATGGTTGTAAAGGATTGTGATTTCGCAGCGCGGTATGGTCGTGCGAGGAATCTGGTGTTTTGCTCTGGCAGCAAGCAGATTCCTCGCCGATAAACCTGGCTTCGGAATGGCAAGGAATGACAAGGGGTGGGATTGTTTTCGCGCAAACTTCACGACGCCCCCTGGTTCCTGAGAGTTGACATGGGCGGACATCGCGGCATGAGTCCATCGCAGGGCTGCGCTTTTCGTGTATCTTGGGCAGCGAGGTATCTGCCGATGAGAGCGATTTTCTGTGTACTGGCATTCGCGGTCTGCGTGGCGCAGTTTTCCATGGCGCAGGTGGATCCGCGCTGGAAGCCAAACGATCCGGACCGTCCGTTGCCGCCCGTGATTGTGTCGGGGACGGCGAGCACGCAGGATATGCCGGGACGTCCTCCCTCCGATGCCGTCGTGCTGTTCGATGGCAAGGATCTTTCCCAGTGGGTGGGCCAGGATGGCCAGGCGGCAAAGTGGAAGGTAGCGGATGGTTACATGGAAGTGGTGCCCCATAGCGGCCTTATCCATACACGCCAGCCGTTCGGCGACTGCCAATTGCACGTGGAGTTCGCGGAGCCGGCGCCTCCTGTGGGTGAAGATCAGGGACGCGGCAATAGTGGCGTGTTTCTGATGGGCCTTTACGAAGTCCAGGTGCTGGACTCGTATCAGAGCAAAACCTACGCCGACGGCCAGGCCTCGGCGGTGTATGGGCAATTTCCGCCGCAGGTGAATGCCTCACGGGCGCCCGGACAATGGCAGACGTATGACATCATTTTTCACGGTCCGCGCTTTGACAAAGATGGCAAAGTATTGCGCCCGGCGCGGGTGACCGTGCTGCACAATGGAGTGCTGGTACAGGACAACGTGGAGTTGTCGGGTCCCACCGAACACCACCAGCGGCCTCCCTACAAACCGACGCCTGAGAAACTGCCGCTCAGTCTGCAGGACCACGGCAACCCGGTGCGCTTCCGCAATATTTGGATTCGCGAGCTGGGCGAGGGCCAGTAGATACGTCCTTTTCGTCCGTTACCTTGGGTGCCCTGTCCAAGCTTCGCTTGGGCGGGGTCTTCGCTGCCCGCGAAATGTCCGATGCCCAGTCAAAAATCAAAATCCCCGCCCAAGCAGAGCCTGGACGGGGCAACCCCTTCTGATTTGAAACAACCGCTGGCTCATTCCTAGGCCTTGGGTGGCCATGCACTCTGGCCGCCGTGGTGGTAGGCCAAGTTGCCGAAGTGGCCGGCACGGGCGGCGGCCACGCCGGTCTCCACGGGCGCGGTCGGCTCTTTGCGGGTCTTGACGCACTCGAAGAAATTTTCCATGTGGGAGATGGTGCCGTCGCGGAAGCTGTGTTCGTTGAGCACCGGATTCTGCCCCTTTGGCACGCCTTCGCGATAAACCGCGAAGCCTTCGCGATCGAGCTTCAAGGTGGCTTCCGTCCCGCGGAACTCCAGTCCGCCGCCGTCGATGGAGGAACTCATCATGCCTTCATACACCACATCAAACCCGGGATAGCGGAAGGCCGCCTGAATGGTGTCAGGACAATCCCACTGCTCGAAAACATATTTGTCCCCGAGCATCTGGGCCTCACGTGCCTGGTCGGATTTCATGGCCCAGTGCACCACGTCGATCCAGTGGGTGAATAAATCGGTCATGGCGCCGCCGCCGAAATTCCAAAACCAACGCCAGTGGTTATATTTCTCCTCGCTGAAGGGCTGGTCCGGAGCCGACCCGAGCCAAAGCTTCCAATCGAGCGCCTGCGCATCAATGGGTTTGGGCACCCAGTTGCGCTGATAGTTTTGCCACCAATACGTTCTCACCTGGGTGACGCGCCCGAGACTGCCTCCCTGGATCAGATCGACGGCATCGCGAAAGTGCGTCCAGCTGCGCTGCTGCATGCCGCATTGCAGAATCTGTTTGCTGGAACGGACCGCGCGGGTCAGCGTGGCGCCTTCCTCCATGGTGTGGGTGACGGGCTTTTCCAGATAAACATCTTTGCCGGCTGCCAGGGCATCGACCGCCATGCGAACATGCCAATGGTCCGGAGAGGCGATGAACACGGCATCGATGTCCTGGGCCAGCACTTCACGATAATCCAAGTGGGTCGTGGCAACCCCGTTCGACCGTTGCCTGACCGCATCGCGGTGCGGCGCATACACGTCGCTCACGGCCACAATCTGGTACGGAGCGACTTTGTCCGCGGCGTCGAGCAGGTTGCCCATTCGGCCGCCGGCTCCAATGACTCCGACGCGAAGGGTATCGTTGGCGCCGAGCGCCCGGGTGGAGGCGAGTGCGGTAAGTCCAGTGGCGATGAGGAAGCTGCGGCGATTCAGCATATTCGATCGGGTTCTCCCGTCCGCTTTTCGCCGTCGATCTTATCAGATTGGTCCGATCGCAGGTCACGATCTCGCCAGGTTACCGCCTCGCCTCACTGTGGCCCGAGCAAGAATCCGGTCGTCTTCACGGTTCCGTCTCCCAGGGTGTGGCTGGCTGTCCCGACAATCTGGCCGCTGTCATTGATTCCGTCTGCGTAGTTGAGCGCCCAGCTGCCGGCGGATGACACGCGATTGGCGAGCTGTACAAATCCTTCCTGTTTCGTCCAACCCATGGCGAATACATTTCCTCCGATCGTCGGGTTTAGTATTCGCTGCATTCCCACCTTCGTATCCCTTCTGGACGCTCTCACGTTTCCCTCAGGCTGCTCCAGATATCCGACAATAACGCCCGCGCTGTTGATCCCGAGGGCTGTACTGAGGGAGGTATTACCCGTCCCGAGCAGGGTAAGCTGCCCCTTCTGCCACACGAACACCTGGGTAGTATTGCCATTGGTAAAGCCAACAACGTCTCCCTGACTGTTCAGGGCCAGCGCGTCTCCCCTCACACCGAGGTCGGTAGGCGTCATCGAAGCGACGCTCACAGTCGCGGCATTGAAGTTTGGCGCCAGCCCCGCCAGCACGCCGCCATTAATGGCGAACGACTCCAGGAGTTGAGGTACAGGAACCAGGCCGCCCGCGGCCGTCCACACAAATCCTTCCATCTGCGAGACGTCGAAGCTGTTGAAAGCGGTTCCGGTGACCGTCCCGTCCGCGTCTATGCCGGTAGCCAGGCTTGAGTCGAAACCGGAAGGAGTTGGAATGATGGTAGATACCTGGGAGCCGCTGTCCCAATGTGCCGCCTCATTGTGGCCGTCGGCGCCGACGACCAGCCCCGCCAAGGCTCCCGAGTCATTGATAGCCAGAACATATCCCGGCCCCAGATCTACCGGGGTCGCATTCATCCATTCCGTGGCTTCGGGCAGTCCGTTCACAGTTGAAAATCCGGCAGTCACGCCGCTGCTGTTGATGACCAGTGCCTGGGAGTCTGATCCTCCGGGCAAAGGCGGCAAAAGGGTGAAGCTGTAGCGCGCGGACAACGTAGTCGCCGGCGAAGTTGATTTGGCGGTACCGCCGCAGCCGGCGATGGCCAGAGTGAATGAGAGAATAGCTAACCCGGTGGCACCGTGTTTAAGCAGGGGCATAATTCATCCCTTCTCTGAAAAATACAGTCTGTCATGGCTGCGGGCATTTCATGGCTACAGCTTAGACGTGCGCCGAGACGCCCTCTATCAGTTTCGCATGCCACTTCACTACGCTTCGCATCGGCGGAAGCCTTCCAAGAGTTATTTTTCCTCCGCCCGTGATGCCCGTTTCCCAGTAGGGTGGGCACAACTCCGGTACCTAGAAAATTGGCCGATGGGACGAACAGGCGCGGAGATACTCGAATTCCAGAAGATTGATACGTGGTGAGCGCGGATGGACTCGAACCATCGACCCATGCCTTAAAAGGGCATTGCTCTGCCAACTGAGCTACGCGCCCACTTTCTTCCAATTTAACATAGGCGAAGGTTTGTTTGACCCGCACCGCCACGAACCACGTGGGGACAGCTACCTTCACCTGTCCGGCCGAGCGAAGCTCGACTGCTTTGCCGAAAGCGAAATTAGCGTAGCACAGCTTCGCCGGACAGCGTCGGATGTGGCTGTCCCCACGTGGCTTCTGGCAATTCGCACCTCCGCCTATTTCGAAACCTGCGCGATGTAGACCGCAAATGACTCCAGTGTGAACTGCGACAGCGGTTCGTCCCGGGGCTTTGAAGCCAGAGTGGTGAGAAGGGTTGTAACCTTGGCGCCGGAAAATTCTTGTTTCGACAGATCGAAGCTTATCATTGCTCCGTCCCTGACCTATTCAGCACGACCAGCACCGCCTCGTCCTCGTAGCGCCGCAGGTGGGAGGGCATGCCGATCTTCGCTCAAAGCAACGTACTCACTGTGGGCCATCCGGCCTTTGCGGCAAAAGCTCCACCTTCAAGTACGCCAGGCGTTGCGAGTACGCGAGAGCGTGTCAACCTTGCAAAGTCGCGATGCACTGAATAAAGTAGGGGCGAATTCTAACTCGCCAACTTCGGGAAGGTACCGCCCTTTTGTCTCCTTCACGCCGTACGTTTCTTCGGTCCCTCAGCAAATCGGCGATCGTGCTGTCCCTGGATAGTGTTCTGGCGCTGGCCCGGCCGCTCCGGTCGCGCGCATTTTTCCCGGCTGAAGATCCGGAAAAACCCAGAGTTGGCCTGGGTCTGAGTTTTATCAACGTGGCGCGCGAGTCCGGCCTGAATGCCAAGACGATCTACGGCGGCGAACACAAGAACAAATATCTGCTCGAGACCACGGGTTGCGGCGTCGCTTTTTACGACTATGACAACGACGGCTGGCTGGATATTTTTCTGGTCAACGGCTGGCGCCTGGAAGGCTTCCCTTCCGGACAGGAACCGACGACGCATCTGTTCAAGAATAATCGGGACGGCACCTTCACCGACGTCACCGCCCAGGCCGGGGTGGCGCATTCAGGTTGGGGACAGGGCGTCTGCGTCGGCGACTACGACAATGATGGTTTCGAAGATTTGTTCGTCACCTATTTCGGAAAGAACGTTCTCTTTCACAACAACGGCAACGGCAGTTTTTCCGACGTCAGCGAAAAGGCCGGGGTCGCAGGAAATGGCAAGCGCTGGAACACCGGCTGCGCCTTTGTGGACTACGACCGCGACGGCAAACTCGACCTGTTCGTCGCCAACTACATTGACCTCGATCTGGCGACGGCGCCCGTTCCGGAATCGGGGCCGTGCCTGTACAAGAGTGTGATGGTGGCGTGCGGTCCGCCCGGCCTCAAAGGTGGAAAGAACGTTCTCTACCATAACAATGGAGACGGCACATTCACCGATGTCTCCGAAACCTCGGGAATTCTGCAGGCCAACGGAACTTTCGGCCTCGGAGTCTTGACCGCTGACTTTGACAATGACGGCTGGCCGGATATCTATGTCGCCAACGATTCCACGGCCAGCGCGCTCTATCAGAACAAGAAGAATGGAAAGTTTGTGGACATCGCTCTGGAGGCCGGCTGCGCGCTCAGTCCGGATGGCAAGCCGCAGGCGGGCATGGGAGTGTCGGCGGCGGATTACGATATGGACGGCAAACTGGATATCGTAAAGACCAACTTCGCCGGTGACACGCCTTCGCTCTACCACAACCTGGGCGACAGCAATTTTGAAGACACTACTTTCATCGCCGGACTGGGCGCGCACACCCAATATCTGGGATGGGGGTGCGGATTTTTTGACATGGACAACGACGGCTGGCCCGACATTCTGATCTGCAACGGCCACGTCTATCCTGAAGTCGAGCAACTTAAGACCGAGGCGGGTTATGCGCAGCGTAAGCTGCTCTATCGCAACCTGCGGACGGGAAGGTTTGAGGATGTTTCCATGCAGGCGGGGCCCGGCATCTCCGTGCCCGCGGCGTCGCGGGGATGCGCGTTCGGAGATTTCGACAACGACGGCGATCTGGATGTGGTGGTGAATACGGTGAATGACTTTCCGCAGCTGCTGCGCTGCGATCTGGCTCCCGGCAACAACTGGATCAAAGTGCGAACCATCGGCACCAAATCAAACCGCAGCGGGATCGGCGCCCGCCTGCGCTGCGTGACCCAATCGGCGGGTGAAACCAATCCACATTCGCAGATTGATGAAGTGCGCAGCGGCGGAGGATACTTCTCGCAGAACGATCTGCGAGTTCATTTCGGACTGGGCAAAGCCGACAAAGTGCAATTGCTCGAAATCCGCTGGCCCAGCGGGCAAGTGGATACGCTGAAAGACATCAAGCCCAACCAGCTGATTTTTGTGAAGGAAGGCGAAGGCATGGTGCGCACCGTGCAGTTCCCTGCCGCGGCAGCGGTTAAACGCGGGTAAGAGTTCAGCTCTTGCGAAATGTCGTCCCGAGGGCAGATCGAGCCGCGCGGGTGCGGTGAGAGCAATTCGAGGGACACTAACCCGAGCCGCGGACTGGTTCGCTTATAGGGATCCTTCGACTGCGCTGGACGTTTCGCAAGCGAAACGTTCAGCTCCGCTTGATTGCATAACGACGTTGGCTCATCGCAGGAGTAGATTGGTTGTGACAAAACAGACCAAGGCTCGTGAGAGGAGCCAACGTCATGCTGATTATAGGCTGTGATTTTCATCCTGGGTTTCAGCAGGTCGCGATCTTTGACAACCGAACGGGAGAGATTCAAGAAAAGCGGTTGCAGCACCGCGACGAGGCGGAGCAGTTCTACCGCGCGCTGGCGGGCCAGGAGGTGCGGGTGGGGATGGAGGCGTGCGGGCACTATCCGTGGTTCGAGCGGTTGCTGGCGGAGTTGGGATTCGAGTTGTGGCTGGGCGATGCGGCGAAGATCCGGGCGAAGGTGGTGCGCAAGCAAAAGACCGATCGGCGGGATGCCGAGCACCTGCTGCATCTGCTGTTCGAAGACCGGTTTCCGCGGATCTGGGTGCCGAGCCTGGAAGTGCGCGACGTGCGGCAGTTGCTGGTGCATCGGCACAAGCAAGTGCAGGCGCGGACGCGAACCAAGAACCAGCTGCAGGCCATGGCGCTGAGCCAGGGAGTGCAGAAAAAACGCAAGCTGTGGACGCAAGCAGGGCGCGAGGAGTTGGAGAAGTTGGCCTTGCTGCCCTACGCCGCGAGCGGCGAAAGCAGTTGCTGGAATCGCTTGACGAACTGGAAGCGGAGATCGTCGAGTTGGACCGGCGAGTAGCGGAAGAAGCGCAGCGGCGGCCGGAAGCGGTGAAGCTGATGACGCATCCGGGCGTGGGTCCGGTGACGGCGTTGGCGATGGTGCTGACCTTGGGGCCGGCGGAACGATTCGGATCGGCCAAGCAAGTGGGCAGTTATTTCGGGCTGATCCCGAGTGAGGAATCCAGCGGCGGGAAACAGCGGCTGGGCAGGATCAGCAAACAGGGCAGTTCGTTTCTGCGCTTTTTGCTGGTGGAAGCGGGCCAGTCGGCGGCGCGTTTCGACCCGAGTTGAAACGCTTCTATCGCCGCCTGGCGGCGCGCAAACATCGCGGCTGGCCAAAGTGGCAGTGGCCAGAAAGTTGGCCACGAGGTTGTACCTGATGTTGCGCGAAGACTGGACGTACGCGCAACTATGTCAGGCCGTCATGCAGGTGAGCCCGAGTCATTCTGTGGTCGAGCAGCAGAAACCGACCGTTTGAGTGGGCAGCCTGCCTCCCTGAGAAGCAGGGAGATCGAAGTGCGAATCATGGGAGCAAGTCCCGAAGAGATGGATGGTGGGACCTGGGGTCCCGCTGCACGATTGAACACCGTGACGAGCTTGGTCTGGAAGTCAAAAACTTTCTACGAGAGCGAAATGGCGCTGCTCCTGGCGTCCACGGCGAAGTGTCGCCACAAAACGCTTGACAGGACACAGCGTCGTTAGAGACAGGATGACAAGGGAGAGAGAATTGAATCGACGATCTACGATCACCATGATTCCGCTGCTCGGCCTGCTGCTATGGGCTCCATCAGTTCTGGGGCAGCTAACGCCGCCCTCAACCCCTGCAACGAGCGCGTTGCAGCGGCTTTCTTCCGATTTTTGGGCATGGCGAGCTTCCGAACAACCGTTCTCGTTTGACGATATTCCCCGGCTTGATCGTCCGGCGGGGTGGGCGGCAGACTGGTCCCCGTCTACCATCGCGAAACGCCGCGATGAATTGTCAGTCTTCGAAAATCGCTGGAAGTCCCTGGGCACGGATGCTCGCGACCGCTCCCGCGCCGAAACCGTCGACTATCTGCTGGTCGGTTCCGCCATTGCCCGGGCACGCTGGGAATTGGATTATGTGCGCGGCTGGCAGCGCAATCCCTGGTTTTACCTGGACCAGACTTTGGCCTCAGTGTTTGTCAGTCTGACGCCACCGCCGCCCTTCGATGAGGCGCGCAGTGCGGAGATCGTTCGCCGCATTCAAGCGATCCCGCAGATCATTGGGGATGGAGAAGCCAACCTCAAAGATCCGGCCGGACCGCTGGCGCAGTTATCCATCCATCAACTGGATGACATTCGTCCCCGGCTGGAAGAAATGGCGCGTGAGCTGAAACCCGTTCTTACAACTGGAAGCGCCGCCCCACTTGATGTCGCGGTTCAGAATGCGATTCGGGCTTTGGAAGGCTATCGTGGCTGGCTGGAGCAGCGGCTGCCGGGGATGTCCAGCAATGTCGCCGTCGGACGCGATAACTACGTCTTCTTCCTGAAGCATGTGGCGTTGATCCCGTACACACCGGAGCAACTGCTGAGCATGGGCCGCCAGGAATGGGAACGTGCGGTTGCCTTCGAAGCCTACGAGAAAGAACGCAATGCCAAACTGCCGCAACTGCCTCTGGCCAAAGACCAGGCTGCACAGATGGCGCGCGAGCAGCGCCAGGAACAGGAGATTCGCGATTTCCTCAAGGAGAAGAACATCCTCACCGTCCCCGCCTGGGTCAAGCACTATCGCAATCTTCCCTTTCCGGCTTACCTGGCCCCGCTCGCGGCGTTTGGGGTGGCTGACGATCTCACCGGCCCCTCCCGGCTGAACCAAGACGCCACCAGCTACATCAAGACGCCGTCGCCAGATCGCGGATATTTCGATTTGTCCACGGCCCGGGACCCGCGGGGGATCATCGTGCATGAAGGTATGCCGGGACACTATTTCCAGAAGGTGATGTCGTGGACGAACCAGGACCCGATCCGCCGCCACTACTACGATTCCAGCGCCAACGAAGGCATCGGCTTCTACGCCGAAGAAATGATGCTGCAGGCCGGCCTGTTCGAAGATAGCCCGCGCACCCGCGAAATCATTTACAACTTCATGCGCTTTCGCGCCCTGCGAGTGGGGGTCGAGGTGAAGTTGTCCACGGGCGAGTTCACCATCGAGCAGGCGGCCGATTACTTTATGAAGACCGTTCCACTCGACCGGGCGACCGCGATGGAGGATGCTACTTTTTACGCGTCAGTTCCCGGCGTGGGGATTTCTTATCAGACGGGCAAATTGCAAATCGTGAAATTACTGGCGGAAGCCCGGCTGGCGCAGGGCGACAAATTCAACCTGCGCGAGTTCCATGACTTTGTGTGGAAGAACGGCAACGTGCCGATCGCCCTGCTGCGCTACGAATACCTGGGCAAGACGGATGAGATCGAAGGGCTGCTCCATTGAGATCCTCTTCTTCGTGGCGTCATGCTGAGCTTGCGAAGCATCCCGAGTGAAGCGCTACACAGCACGCGACTGTAAATCTGCGCGCGAGATCCTTCGGGACTGAAGTCCCGGTGGTGGTGCAGTTTGAAAACCTCAATCAAGGATTGTCATCCCGAAGCGCGGAATTGTCGCGCGAGGAATCTGCTGTTTCGCTGCTGGCAGCAAGCAGATTCCTCGCCGATAAACCCGGCTGCGGAATGACAAGGTGGGATCGTTTTTGCGCAAACTGCACCACTACCGAAGTCCCTCAGGATGACGTCCTCGCTGGAAGCCTTCTGGGAAGGGAACGGCTGCCCGGGGTTTGGGCTGAACTTTTAGGGCCGCTGGTCTTTGGCGATGGCCGCCAGTTCGCGGACGATTTCCTGAAGGCGGGTCCGCCGCTCTTCATTGGCGCGGGAGGCCAGGGGCGCGGGGTCCTCCTGGCTGGCGTAGCGGTCATTCAGGTCACGAAGGTTGGCGATCTCACTACGCAGGGCCACAACGTTTCTCAGAACATCGGCGGTATACATACTTACTAGGATACCCTAGTTCGGCTTCGCCAAGGCGAGCCTGTTTCGCGCATCCACTCTTGTAAGGTCGTAAACATGAAACGCGCCTGGATCCGTCCGCTCAGCCTGGTTGTCCTGTTGGCCTCGGGACTGCTTTTGTCGGCGCAGAACTGGACGCTTGGACCCTGGTCTCGAGCGTCAAACGATCCCATCATTTCTCCGCGAGGCGACGGATGGGAATCAGCCGGAACCTTTAACCCTGCGGTCATCCGTCACCGCGGAAAGTTCGTCATGCTTTACCGCGCCCAGGATAAGAATGGCACGTCCCGCCTGGGCTACGCGGAGAGCACCGATGGTCTCCACTTCGCTCGCCGCTCCCAGCCTGTGCTCTCTCCGCAGACTGACTATGAAAAGGATGGCGGCGTGGAAGATCCCCGGCTGGTGAAATTCGGCGGCACTTACTATCTGACTTACACCGGCTACAACAAGACGGATGCTCAGTTGTGTCTGGCTACTTCCAGCGATTTGGTCCACTGGCAGCGCCGGGGCGTGATTCTGCCGGCCTACAAAGGCAACTGGAATACCGGCTGGACAAAGTCCGGAGCCATCGTGCCGGAAAAGATCAATGGCAAATACTGGATGTATTTCCTGGGCGCCAGCGCCGACAAGACCGATCAGATGGGGCTGGCTTATTCCACGGACCTCATTCACTGGACGGAGGCCACAAGCGTTCCCGTACTGCCGCGCCGTGCCGGTCGCTTCGATTCCCGAGTCGTCGAACCCGGCCCGCCGCCAATCGTGACCAAAGATGGAATCGTGCTGATTTACAACGCGGCCGACGACAATTTGGTCTATCGCACTGCCATCGCCGTATTTGACCGGAGCGATCCGCGTAAGCTGATTTGGCGATCGGAGCAGCCAGTCTTCCGCCCGGAAAGAGATTGGGAGAAGGTGGGTCAGGTTCCGAATGTGATCTTTTTCGAGGGGATGGTCAGGCAGCGCGGCCGTTACCTCTTCTATTACGGCGCCGCCGATAAATACATCGGCGGCGCCGAGGCCCCATTCATTCCATGATGCAACCCACGAACCACAGAAAAACGGCAGCCTGGGGAAGGCTGAGGTTATCGGTCGAACCCCCGATCTTAGAAGCGGAAGGTGGGACCGAAGGTTACTTTCAGGTTATTACGGGTGCCGTTGTCGAAATAAATTTCGTCGCCGGCCTCCAGGCGCAAGCCAATCGGACCCCAGAATCCTTCCACGCCGGCGCCGGGATACATGGCGAAACGGGTGTCCCCGGTCTGAATCCCGCCCAGGGCTCCCACGAAGCCGGCGGGCGCATTCTGGTCGGAAACGCTGAAGTTCACGAAACCGAGTTTGCCGGTCACGTAGGCCCGAAATGGTCCCGAACTGGTCTGGAATTTCGGTCCAAACAGCGCGGTCAGTGGGCGCAGGTTCGTGTTTACAAACTGCGTGTTGATACCGTTCGAGAAGACACTGGTAAAGTTGCGCTTGAAGTCGTATGACATTTCGGCTTCGAGTTGCACCGTGGGACGTAGATTGAACGCTGCGCGTCCCCCTACGCCGACGAAGTTGATGTGCGGGTTGGTAGCGCTAAGATTCAAGTAGTCCGCGAAGGCGCCCACTTCGACATGATCGGAGCTTTGCGCCATCAGCGCCGACGGCAAAGCCCAACCACAACTTAATATGAGCAGAAAAATAAAGCGTTTCATCCGTTGTGTGTCCTCCTGGGTTCGGTCTTGCTTACACACACTCTTCCCCTGGAGTCGATCGGCAGGGAAAGAAATGCTGCAGGAGCGGTGCAGGCGGGTAAGCAGTTGGTTAGGATGCGGCCGACCTGCGGTTGGGTTGGCACGGAATCAGGTTTGGCTATTGCCCGGTAAAGCGGTGCTTACGAGGAAGGAACCGGCCAGACAGGCGCGGATCTTGGACCGATTCGCGCCCGGCCGTGGTCGAGCGAGCGCTTACTTGGAAGAACTATCGCTGTCGGAAGACTTACGCGAGCCTCGCGGTGTCATTGATACCACGCTATATTCGCGTTCCTTGGTGTCGGCATCTTCCACTTGCAGCAGCATCTTGTCCTTGTGAATGCGGAACTGGGCGGTCTGACCCACCGGCAAGAGAACAGGATGCTTTTCGTCAACCGGGCGGATACGATAAATCACCGTATCGCTCTGCAGGAGGTATTCCTGGCAGAGCAAGGCGTGGGTTTTCTTGTGCGCGGAATCGGTGCCGACCATTTCGCCGACAAAACTTTTGCCGCTGTTTTCATCCACACCGCACTCCGCCGAGTCCATCTGCAGCAGAGTGCCAGATTGATGGACCTTGGGCTCCTTGGCTTGGGCAAAGGATGCTAACACGAGCGCAATCATCAGAATCTTGGTTTTCATCTACTTACTCCCGGCGCCAGGCTGACTGGACCGCTGGTTGGCGCTCAACCGATTCTGCCTTAGCCTGCCCCAGGGAGAAATGTCACCCCGGTGCAAAGCCTCTCGTAATCAGGGTGGCATACGGGAAACCCTGTCTTGTAACATCCCCCGAAACCGAGGGGCTCAATTCTCAAACGAAAAGAGGAAAAAACTACCAAGAATCATAGCTACAGGGAACCATGCTACAAAGAACCATAGTTGACGCGGTTTACCTGACCCCGATAGGCTGCTGATAGTTACGAAGGTCACTGTGGAACACCCGGCGTCGGTTCGGCACCACGGTTTCGCCTGGAATCGGGTTTGGTTCAATTGCAAGCCCGCAAGCAGTACAACGAAAAGATAGTTACGCCGCATCTGATTTAGTGCGGCCGGAAAAGGCGACTTGACGGACGCGAGAAAACTACAGGGCGACAAGGTTTCCGAAGCTGAGGCGATCGAACGAGCCAAGCAAGGCGACGCAGAAGCTTTTCAGCTTTTGTACGGACTGCACAAACGGCGCGTTTATTCGCTGTGTCTCCGCATGACGGCCAATACGGCCGAAGCTGAAGACCTCACGCAGGAAGCTTTTCTGCAGTTATTTCGCAAGATTGCCACCTTTCGAGGTGAATCGGCTTTTTCCACGTGGCTGCACCGGATGGCGGTAAACGTTGTCCTGATGCAGTTGCGCAAGAAGAGTCTTCCCGTGGTTCCGCTGGAAGAGACGCTGGAAAGCGAGGAAGAGGCCCCGAAGAAAGAATTGGGCGCGCCCGACCCAATCTTGTCAGGCTCGATCGACCGATTGCGGCTGCAACGCGCAGTGGACGCGCTGCCGCCGGGATACAGAAGGATTTTCGTGCTGCACGACGTGGAAGGATACGAGCACAACGAGATTGCTACCATGGTGGGATGTTCCATCGGCAATAGCAAATCTCAGCTGCACAAAGCGCGCATGAAATTGCGCGAGTCGCTCAAGACGAGCAGAGCCGAAAAGGCCGCCAAGCCGTAAGGAGCGATTAGAAGCCGTTAACTTGGGGGAGATGAAGTATGAATTGCGCAGAGTTTCAGGAAATTCTACCGGACGTGCTTGAGGGCGGCAGGACTGCAGAGCAGGAATCGCATTTGAAATCCTGCCCCATGTGTTCGGGTCTGGTGGCGGACCTTGATCTGATCGCTCGCGAGGCGCGGCAGTTGCAAGAGGCGGCCGAACCCAGCTCGCGGGTATGGAACTCAATCGAAATTACGCTGCGGCAGGAAGGCATCATTCGCGATCCCCACGTGGGACCGTTGCTGGTGCCGTCGAGGCCGCGGCCATGGAGCCTGGCGTGGCTGGCTCCTGTGGCGGCGCTTATCCTGGTCGGGTTTGGGATTGTGTTCTACCAGAGAGGGCCGGACCCTAAGCTCTCAGCTCATGTAGACTCCACACTTCCCGTGGCAGTCATCACTCCGCAGACGATGCAAAAACCCAGCGTAAATGACGAGGACGATCAGTTGCTGGAGGCTGTGGCTTCGCGGTCCCCAGCCATGAAGGCGCAATATGCATCCAACCTGCAGAATGTGAATGCCTACATCAAGGATGCCGAGGAGTCCGCTCAGGCTGATCCTAACGATGAGGAAGCGCAGCAAATCGTGATGGACGCTTACGAGCAGCGCGCCACCGTCTACGAGATGGCGTTGGACCGCTCCCTGCCCTAGCCGGCAAGACCCGGCGCAGGATGCAGCGGTTAGCACCGCATGAAAGCTCATAGTTACAGTGGGTCGTCTCTACGACACTATGAGAGGGGAAAGTATGGCGAGAACGCAGCACGCGCAACTGGTTTCGGTCGTGCTTCTGGCAACGGCGATTTGCGCCTCCGCCGAAGTCCGGAAGGAATTCCGCTTTACCGTAGGGCCCGGCTCGGTCATCTCGATCACCAATCAGTATGGACCGATTTCGGTGAAGCCCGGCGCGGGGAGCCAGGTCATCGTAGTTGCCATCCTGCATTCCGAGCAGGTGGAGGTTGACCAGACGCAGAGCGGAAACCGCATCGACATTCTCAGCCACCTTCTTTCGGCCGCCAATGCCGAGGCGGGACGCGTGGATTACGAAGTCTCCGTCCCGGTTGACGCCAGCGTCAGCCTGCGATCCTCCACTGGCTTGCTGCATGCCGAGGGCTTGCACGGGGATGTCACTCTCGAAAGCAGCCAGGCGAATGTGGAAGTGCGCGACATCAGCGACGCCCATGTGCACGTGCGGACCCTGAACGGTTCCGTCGCTTTGACCAACATCCGCAATGGACATGTGGAAGTCACCTCGGTCGGCGGCGACGTGGTGTTGAACGCGGTGAACGGCCCCCTGGTGCAGGTAAACTCAACCAGCGGCAAGATCCACTATGAAGGCGACTTCGGCAACAGCGGCGAGTACATGCTGACCAGTCACAGCGGAGACATCGAGGCCAGCGCACCCAACGACGCCTCGATCGACGTGACCGCGCGCTCGGTGAGGGGTAAAGTGGAGAATGATTTTCTTCTGGAACCCAAACACACTCCTTTCGTGGTTCGGGCAGGGAGTGCCTTCGCAGGTACGATGAACAAGGCCGCATCTTCGGTCCGGTTGTTTTCCTTCAGTGGTAAAATCCACCTCAAGAAGCGCTAAACAAGACGCGCTAAAACCAAGCGACCGTGAGAGGCTGGCGGGGCCGGCAGGGCTCCGCAGATTGCCGCCATTCCATGAGCACTCGACCCGGGGGGCCGTCTGACAGCACGAAATCTGTCTCCGGGGTGCGGGCGGTGGTTCTGGTGGGCTTCATGGGCGCCGGCAAGAGCAGCGTGGGCGCGGCTTTGAGCCGCCATCTGGGCTGGCCTTTCGAAGATCTGGACGAGCGCATTCAGGCTCGGGCGCAACGGTCCATCGAGCAAATTTTTGGGCAGTCGGGCGAGGCTGAGTTTCGCCGGATGGAGCACGAGGCCCTGCGTTCCCTGGTAGGCGAACTGGGCCCTTCCCCCAAGATCGTGGCTTTGGGAGGCGGCGCTTTCGCCCAGGCGAACAATGTCGCCTTGCTCGAAGCGGCTGGCTTGTCCACCATCTTTCTGGACGCTCCCGCGGAAGAGTTGTTCCGCCGCTGCCAGCAGCAGACGTTGGAGCGCCCCTTGCGCGGCGATGCGCAGGAGTTTCACCGGCGCTACGAAGACCGGCGGGTGTGCTACGTGAAGGCCGGGTTGCGCATCGAAACTACCGGTAAAGACGTGGAAGAGGTGGCGGTGGAAGCGATCACCCGCCTGGGCCTTCGATAAATCGCGCAACTTTTCGGTCGAAGTCGGTGGAATCTCGGACAGCAATTCTTTAAGGAGTGCGAAACGTGAAGGTCAGAACGGCTCTAGTGATCGGAATCGCTTGGCTTTTGCTGGCCTCGGCGGCCATGGCGGAGCCAGCCAAGGATAAAGAGAAGGACAAGGAATCCGCGGGCCAGATCGTGGACGCCGGCTCCTTTGGCGTTTTCATGAATGGACGCAGGGTGGCTACCGAAAAATTCTCCATTCAGCAGAACTCCGCAGGCAGCATTGCCACCTCCGAATTCAAGACCGAGCCGGGCATTGATCCCGCCGCGCAGTCTTCGGAGTTGCAACTTGCGCCCAACGGCGATCTGAAAAAATACCAGTGGAAAGAAGTCAGCCCCGGCAAGGCGCAGGCCGTGCTTTTGCCCAACGATAGCCTTCTGGTCGAGCGCTCCACCAATACTCCGCAGGACAAAGAGGAGGAGCATCCCTTCCTGCTTCCGATTTCGACCAGCGTTCTGGATGACTACTTCTTTGTTCACCGGGAGATTCTGGTGTGGAAATATCTGGCCAGCGGCTGTCATCAGGACAAAGGAGTAGTGGCGTGCCCGCAGAACCAGCAGGTAAAGTTCGGCGTCATCAATCCGCATCAGCGTTCTTCCCTGCTGGTGAGCCTGGCGTTTACCGGAAAAGAGAAGATCCCGGTGCGCGGCGTGGAACGGGAGCTCAATCATTTTGTGCTGAAAAGCGATGCCGGAGACTGGTCGCTGTGGCTCGACGATCAATTCAAGCTGGTGCGGATTCTGGTGGCGGCCGATAACACGGAAGTAGTGCGGGATTAGTAGGGTAAGGTTTCCATGTCCCTGATTGACGCGCGTACATCGCGGGTGCTGTTCACGGTGCTGCTGTTTGCACTGGCTCTCGGATTTCTGTACATCGCCCGCCGCACTCTGATCGCATTCCTGTTCGCGGTATTCTTCGCCTATCTGGTGGACCCCGCGGTCTCCCGCGTCGACAAATGGGTGCGGGGGCGGGGACGGGCCATCGGAGTCATTTATGTGCTGCTGGTCGCGCTGCTGGTCACCTTCTTCTTTTTTGTGGGGCCGCAGATCGGCCGCCAGGCGCAGCGTTTGAGCGAATCTCTGCCCAAGCTTCTGGAAACCGTAAGTTCCGGACAGATTGCCGAACAGATTGGAAAAGAACAGGGATGGAGTGTAACTACCCGGGTGCAGCTATCGACGCTTCTGGCCAACCACCGCAATGAACTCCTGGGGCTGGCGCAAAGAATTGGGGTGCGCGTGGCCGACGTTGCGCAGCAGGCCTGGCTAATCATCGTGGTACCTATTCTGGCGGCATTCTTTCTCAAGGATGGACGCGCTTTCGGCGAGGTCCTGCTTTCGTTCGTGCATTCCCGACCGCAGCGCGAATTCCTCGAGGGCGTGCTGGGCGATCTGAATCAGATGCTGGCCCAGTTCATCCGCGCGCAATTGACCCTGGCGGCATTTTCCTTCGTTGTCTACATCACGTTCCTGGGACTGACGCGTGTTCCCTACTCTCTGGTGCTGGGCACGGCCGGTGGACTTCTGGAATTCATCCCGGTGGTCGGACCCCTGGTGGCCGCCGCCGTTATTTTCGGCGTCGCGCTGCTGATGAGCTATCCGCACTGGGTCGTTCTGCTGATGTTTCTGGCCGCCTGGCGCCTGGTGCAGGACTATGTGATTTCACCCCGCATCATGGGAAAAAGCATGGAACTGCACCCGCTGGCGGCCATCTTCGGTGTGCTGGCCGGTGGCGAGATCGCGGGCGTGCTGGGCATCTACCTTTCCATCCCCATCATGGCCAGCCTGCGCATCGTGTGGCGGCGCTGGCGCCTTTACGCCGAGAAGAAACGGTTCGGGCCGCTGAATGAGTATTCGTTTGGGTCCGAGATCACTCCCAGAACCTAGGCCACGAACGACGTCTGAACACGGCGCACCGGCGCTTGATGACACTACTCAGACACCTGTTTCGCGTTCGACCGCGGAGGCGCGAGCCAGCGGTGTTGTAAAATCCCAAGAATGACTGCGAAAATCCCTGTAGGAATCCTGGGCGCCACCGGAATTGTCGGGCAGCGTTTCGTGCAGATGCTGGAGCATCATCCCTGGTTCGAGGTGGCGTGGCTGGCGGCTTCGGACCGCTCCGAGGGCCGTCCGTATGCCGAGGCCGCGCGGTGGAAGCTGAAGACGGCAATCCCCAAACAGATAGCGGAAATGCGAGTTGCGCCCGCAAGTCCACAGGGCGCGCCCAAAGTTATTTTTGCCGCGCTCGATGCTTCCATCGCGGCGGAGATGGAACCGCGTTTTGCCGACGCCGGATGCGCCGTGATCAGCAACTCCAGCGCGCTGCGCATGCAAAAAGATGTGCCCCTGGTCATTCCGGAAGTTAATCACGATCACGTCAAGCTGCTCGAATGCCAGGCGTGGCGTAAGAAGTCGGGCGGATTCGTGGTCACGAATCCGAATTGCTCAGCCATTGGCCTGGTCATTGCGTTAGCTCCGCTGCAACACGCGTTTGGATTGGACACCGTGATGGCGGTCACCATGCAAGCCGTCAGCGGCGCGGGATATCCCGGAGTGGCTTCACTGGACATTCTGGGCAACGTGATTCCCTACATCTCGAAAGAAGAAGAAAAGATGGAGGAAGAAACCCGCAAGCTGCTGGGCAAACTGAACGGCTCTGGCATCGTAATGGGTTCGTTCGGCATGAGCGCCCAGTGCAACCGGGTCGCGGTTGAGGACGGCCATACGGAATCGGTTTCGGTGAAGCTCACGAAAAAAGCGAGGCCGGAGGAGATCATCGAGGTCTGGACCAAGTTCCGCAGTTTGCCGCAGGAGATGAAGTTGCCCAGCGCTCCCGAGCAGCCGGTGCGGTACTTGACGCCGAGTGATCGTCCGCAGCCGCGCTTGGACGTCGACTCAGGAAACGGCATGACGACTACGGTGGGCCGGCTGCGTCCCTGTGGCGTACTGGACTGGAAGTTCACCGTGCTCTCGCACAATACCATTCGCGGGGCGGCGGGGGCGGCGCTGCTGAATGCCGAGTTGCTGAAGGTGCAGGGCTATCTTGGATGATGGACACAGCTCTGCCGATGAGCCGCCAAGCGGCGCAAGAATGCAGCCCAGGGCGTAAGCCCTGGGTCAAAAGCGCAGAATGACCAAGCTCCGAAGGAGCGAAAGAAAAGTTGCGACAACAGCCGATTTGCACTTCGCTGATCACTAACTTGCACGCAGCTCCTGCGCCTATTGACGTTCTTCCGTTGGTGAGGACCTCACCTCGATGATCGTCATGAAGTTCGGCGGTACCTCGGTGCAGGACGCCAAGGCCATCGAGCGCGCCGGCGCCATCGTCAAAGGCCGGCTGGAGCAAAAGCCGGTGGTCGTGGTCAGCGCCATGGCCAAAGTGACCGACCAGTTGCTGGCCATGGCCCGCGCCGCCGGCGCCGGCGACCGCAAGACGGCGTTGAAACTTTGCCGGACGCTGCAAGAGCGCCACTACAACACCGCCGGAGAACTGCTGGGGACCGCGCTGTTCACGCAGTTTCATGGCGACCTGGGCGCTGACTTTGAAACTCTGGAAGAATTGCTGCGCGGCATCTCCGCCGTCGGCGAACTCACTCCGCGCACCACGGACTACGTCTCGGCATTCGGAGAAATCCTGTCCAGCAAAATTGTGGCGGCGGCGTTCTCCGCGCTGGGCATGCCCGCCGCGCTGGTGGATTCCCGCGAGTGGCTGGTGACCGACAGCGCTCATATGCGCGCCGCTCCCCAGTTTGAGGAAACCAACCAGAGATTGCAGTCCAAAGTCGCGCCCCTGGTGGCAGCGGGCAGAGTCCCGGTCATGGGGGGTTTCATAGGAGCATCGAAGGCCGGAATCACCACCACCATCGGCCGCGGTGGTTCCGACTATTCCGCCGCCATCGCAGGCGCCGGCCTGGGCGCCGAACGTATCGAGATATGGACCGACGTGGACGGCATGATGACCACTGACCCGCGCATGAGCGCGGACGCCCGGCGGATCAAAGTAATCAGCTTCGATGAGGCGGCGGAGCTGGCCTACTTTGGAGCCAAAGTCTTGCACCCGGCCACTGTGTTGCCTGCGGTGCAGAAGAATATTCCGGTTTATATTCTGAACTCCAGCAATCCCCAGTGCGAAGGCACGCGCATCACCGCTCGGGCGCCCCACTGCCGGAACTCTTTCAAGGCCATCGCGGTGAAAAAGCGCATCACCATTGTGGACGTTGCCGCTCCTCGCATGCAGCTGGCCCATGGTTTTCTCAGCGCGATTTTCGCCGCCTTCGACCGGCATCGCGTCGCGGTGGATGTAGTCTCCACTTCCGAGGTCAGCGTTTCGCTGACGGTCGACTCGAACGAGTCGATTCCTCCCCTGGCCGCGGATCTGGCTAAACTGGCCGACGTAAAATATGAGGGCCGCAAGGCCATCGTCTGCCTGGTCGGCGAGAATTTGCGGGACACTCCAGGCATAGCGGCGCGGGTGTTCGGCGAATTGGCCGACGTCAAAATCCGCATGATTTCGCAGGGAGCTTCTGAAATCAATCTGACGTTTGTGGTCGAGGAGGACGTCGTCTCCGATGTAGTGCAACGACTGCACAAAACGTTCTTCTCGGATTTGGATCCGGAAGTATTCGCGTGAGATGACAAGGATTTCTTGTGAACCTGCTTATCCTGGGACGCGGTAAGACCGGCTCTCTGGTCGCGGAAATAGCGCGCCAACGAGGCCACAACACAACGTTACTGGGCGCGGCGGAAAATCCGAGCGCGTCGGCGCTCACTGCGGAGAAACTGCGCGATGTCGATGTCGTGATTGATTTCACAACGCCGCAGGCTGTCCTGGGAAATATCGAAGCTTGCGTCCGTGCGGGCAAGAGCATGGTGGTCGGGACCACGGGCTGGTACGGCGACCTGGACGAGGTACGACACCTGGTCGAACGGAATGGGATTGGTTTCCTGTATGGCGCGAACTTCTCCATCGGCATCAATTTACTTTTCGAGGCCGCACGCACCGCGGCGGGAATTTTGCAGCATCATTATTCAGGACAAATCTTTGAGCGTCATCATGCTCTGAAGAAAGACGCGCCTTCGGGGACGGCAGTGACTCTGCAGAAAATTATTCGCGATGCCTCGGGTAAAGAGTTGGAAATCACCTCGTTCCGCGAGGGCGATGTGGTGGGCATGCATGAGATCGTGCTCGACTCGCCCAACGACACGATTTATCTTTGCCACGATTCCAAGTCGCGCCGCGGATTTGCCGAGGGGGCGGTGCGGGCTGCGGAATGGCTGGCCGGGAAAAAGGGGTTTTTCGATTTTAAGGATATTTGGAGAGAGACCTGAAGAGCCGAGCTTGGCCCGGCTGGGCGCGCGAGGGCGCCCGCCCCTACGTGGTTCGTGCCAGGCACAAGGCCGCCTGCAGTTTTGCGCACACCCGGATTAGCGTTATCTTTATGTCATGCAATTTCGTGGCTGCGGTACGGCTTTGGTCACTCCGTTTCAACAGGACGGCTCGGTTGACGAGACTGCCCTGCGCAACCTGGTCGCGTGGCAGGTGGAATCGGGGATCGATTTTCTGGTCCCTTGCGGCACCACCGGCGAGACGCCCACACTTTCCCACGACGAATGGTTGCGGGTCATCGATATCACCATCGAAGTAGCGTCCGGGCGAGTACCGATTGTGGCGGGCGCCACTTCCAATTCGACCCAGGACGCCGTCCATAAGGCCAAGGAGTTGGCCGCACTGCCGGGAGTCACCGGCATCCTCACAGCTTCGCCTTATTACAACAAGCCGACGCAGGAAGGACAGTACCGGCACTTCCGCGCCATCGCGGAAGCCGTGGACAAGCCCATCATTCTTTATAACGTCCCGGGCCGGACCGGAGCGAACATCGAACCGGGCACGCTGGCGCGGCTGGCGGAGGTTCCGAACATCGCCGCCGTCAAGGAGGCCAGTGGCAATATCAATCAGATGGCCGAGGTCTGCAACGTCGTTCCGGTAACTTTTGCGGTTTTGTCGGGCGACGACGCCGTGACTTTGCCCCTGATCGCACTCGGCGGCGTGGGAATTATCTCCGTGGCATCCAACGAAATTCCGCGTGAAATGGCGGACATGACTCGCGCCGCGCTGAGCAACGACTGGGAGACGGCGCGCCGCATTCACCGCAAATATCTGCCGTTGATGCTGGCGAACTTTATCGAGTCCAATCCGCTGCCAGTGAAGGCCGTGCTGGCCATGATGGGGAAAATCGAAGAGGTATACCGGCTGCCGATGCTGCCCATGCGCCGCGATACCCGGTCCAGGCTGCAAAAGATCGCTGCCGAAGCGGGATTGATCAGCAAGCCGGCCGCTCCGGCGGCGGAAGCCGCAGATTTCTACGTCTACGAAAACTGGCTGGCGGGGCCGCACAAGAGCGTTCTGCACCGCTCCAGTTGCGGCCAGTGCAATCACGGCAAGGGCCGGCCGGCGGGGCACGATGCCAACCACGCCCGCTGGCATGGCCCTTATCCGACGCTCTCCGAGGCCCGCGAGGCTTCGCACCACATGGCCGGCGTGCTGATCCGGAGCGAGTGCAAGTGTATTTGATTTCAGGTTGGGGATTTTAGATTGCAGATTGAAAACCTCCGCTTCCCGCCATCGGACGGTCCCACCATATTTTTTCAATCTGCAATCTAAAATCTGCAATCTGAAATTCTTTCTTCTATACTTCCCTTCTCATGTCCTCCCTGCAATCTGCCATCGAGCGCCTGGCCACGCTGGGCGAGGTGGAACGAAATCCCGACGCCCGAAAAACATTTCTGGAATTTCGCGAGCAGCTGACCCAGGGCAAGATTCGCGCCGCCGAAAAGATCAATGGCGATTGGAAGGTGAATGCCTGGGTAAAACAGGGCATCCTGCTGGGCTTTCGTCTGGGCGAACTGGTGAAGATGGGCGACGCCTCGCTGTCCTTCGTGGACAAAGACACTTTCCCGGCGCGCCAGTTTGCCGTAGCCGACAAGGTGCGCGTGGTGCCCGGCGGATCATCGGTGCGGGAGGGAGCGTATGTCGCGCCCTCCGTGATCTGCATGCCGCCCATGTTCATTAACGTCGGCGCGTATGTGGATGAAGGCACCATGGTCGATTCCCACGCCCTGGTCGGGTCCTGCGCGCAGGTCGGCAAGCGTGTCCACCTGAGCGCGGCGGCCCAGATTGGCGGAGTGCTCGAACCGGTCAACGCCGCGCCCGTGATCATAGAAGACGACGTTCTGGTGGGCGGCAATTGTGGCGTCTATGAAGGCACGCTGGTGCGCGCGCGGGCCGTGCTGGGGGCAGGGACGATTCTGACCCGCTCCACCCCGCTCTACGACATTGTGCGCGGCCAGGTCTACAAGGCGTCGGAGGAAAAACCTTTGGAAGTTCCGGAGAACGCCGTGGTCGTGCCCGGATCGCGAGCCGTGAAAAGAGGCCTTGCGGCGGAGTGGAATCTTTCGCTCTATACTCCGGTGATCGTGAAATATCGCGACGAGAAAACGGATCGAGGGATTGAGCTGGAGGAGTGGCTAAGATAGCCGATTCTTTCGCAGCCGCTTCTTTCGCCCCTTCGGGGCCCTGTCATTCCCCGCCCTACACCCCGGGCTTGCGCCCGGGGCTGCATTCTGGCGCCGCTTCGCGGCTCTTCATCGAGTGTTCAGCTGGACGTTGACTGATCCGTGATTTGCGACGCGATTCTATTCGACGCTTACGCTTAGTCGACCCGGGCCACCAGTGTTTTTAATTCTTATCTGCGCCAGGTTTTGCACGACCGCATCAGCTTCGTGCAGATCCGACTGAGGATACGTGCTGGTGATCGCGACTGCCTTCATTCCTCCGGCGTGGGCAGCGCGAATGCCTGCCGGCGCGTCTTCGATAACCAGGCACTCGACGGGATTCATGCCAAGAAGTTTAGCTCCCATCAGATAGGGTTCGGGGTCGGGCTTGCCTTTGGACACATCGTTCGCTGAAACCAGCACCTTCGGAGTGGGCAGGTTTGCCAGCTTCAGCCGGGCCGTAGCCAGATAGCGGGTACCGGAAGTCACGACGCACCAGCGGCCTTCGGGAATGGCTTTGAGCAACTCCGCGGCGCCGGGCATGACGGCAACGCCTTCCTGGTCGTCCGCTTCACGCTTTTCTATTCTGATTACTTCGGCGGCGGCGTCAAGGTGTGGCGCCAGCGTACGCACGATCTCGATGGTGCGAACGCCATGTGCGACCTCCACGACTTTTTGCGGGTCTATGTTGTTCTCCTCCGCCCACCTGCGCCACTGGCGAGTGACTGAGCGGGTAGAGTCCACAAGAACTCCGTCGAGGTCGAAGAGGATGGCAGCACAGTCGAATGTTTTCATGGTCAGGTTTTCTTCGCGAACTTTGCGGAGTCCTTTGCGATCTTTGCGGTTTAAAGCTCTTGACCGCAAAGGACGCAAAGGAATTTCCTCAAGACGACACTACGACGGCAGCGCCTTCGGAGCATCGGACACGACGATCAGCTTCCCCTCGGCCATCTGGCTGCGAATCTCCATGTGACGTTTGCGGAAATGAGAGCGGGCGCGTTCTCCCCAGGCGCGAACGAAGTAATAGTTCAGGCCGGCGCCGATCACGGAACTGGCAAGAGGAATGATCCGTCCCGACCATTTCTCCACCACCTCCCGGCTGGCTTGCGCGGCAATGCGCTGGATGACGCGGGGCACGAAGCGGCTGACTACTTCTTTCTCGAGCAGTTCGCGGCTGATGTCGACACCGGCAGCGCTGGCGGCCGCGATCCATAATTCTGCCGTTTCTTCTTCGGTATTGAATTCAAAGCCGTAGAGCAGGCTAAGCTTCTGAATAGTCCGCAAGGTCACGCCCGACAGGATTCCCAGGTCCGGAATAATCGTGATGAGGCCGCCCAGGCCGAATCCTGCCCCTTCGGCTGCCGCAACTTTCATCCCGCTGCGAATCACGCGATGCGCCAGCGCATCCAACTGGCCGACCTCCAACGAATAAACGCCTTGAAAATTGCTGATCGGCAGGCCGTAAGCGGCCCGCACCTGCAGCAGAAACTTGGCGGGATCTACCTTGACGGTTTCATAGGCGCGCTGGAAGCCGCGGCGCATGCCGTCTTCCACCCGCCGCCTCAACCACGTCTTGGGTTCACGCTCGATCATCTAGTTCAACCTTATCGCAGATGAGGGCTGGTGGGAAGATTACGGTGGATGTGTGGCGCGGGCGCCCCGCCCGCGAAACTGTCGCTCATCGCGACGGCCAAGGCATGTTTCGAACCGCCGTGAGAACGATGTCCCTTTGATCTTTCAGGAATGTAACTCCGCCGGCGTTCAGGCGGGCGAGGGCGCCCGCCCCACACAACGCTCGCACCTACATTGCTTGTGCTACGATCAATACACCGCATGCCAACTGGAAAATTGCACATCGTACCTCTCGGCGGCCTGGGCGAGTTCGGGATGAACTGCATGGCCGTACGCTGGGGTGACGATATCATCGTCATCGACGGCGGCCTGATGTTTCCTGAAGCCGAACTCCTGGGCGTCGATATTGTTGTCCCCGATATTTCCTACCTGACCGAAAATCGGCAGCGAGTGAAGGGCATCATCCTCACCCACGGCCACGAAGACCATATCGGAGCCCTGCCGTGGATCTTGAGCGAACTGAACGTGCCGGTCTGGGGCACGGAGTTCACCCTGGCCTACGTCGAGGACAAACTCGAAGAGCACGGATTGCTCGACGACGCCGACCTGCGCGAGATCCGCGCGGGTGAGAGTTTCAAGATCGGGCCGTTTACCATCAATCCTATCCAGGTCACACATAGCCTGGTGGATTGTGTGGCGCTGGCCGTGCACACCCCGCTGGGAGTGATCATTCATACCGGCGATTTCAAAGTTGACCCTACGCCTACCGACAACCGGTTGTTCGATCTGCACGCCTTCGCCGAGTACGGCAAGACCGGAGTGCTGGCGCTGTTCCAGGACTCGACCAATGTCGAGCGCAAGGGCTACACGCCGAGCGAGCGCGCGGTGCGCCGGAAGTTTGACGAAGTGTTCGCGCACACCAAGCGCCGGCTGTTTGTCTCGTGTTTTTCATCCTCCATTCATCGCATTAAGCTGGTGGTGGAGATGGCGTGGCAGCACGGGCGCAAGGTGGCGTTTGCCGGCCGCTCGATGAACAATTCCGCGGAGATCGCGGAAGATCTCGGTTACATCGAGATTCCCGAGGGCCTGCTGATCCATCCCGGCGAAATGAAGAACTTTCCGCCGGAAAAAGTCTGCGTGCTGATCAGCGGCACCCAGGGCGAGCCCATGTCGGCGCTCTCCCGCGCCGCGGTGGACAATCACAAGCACGCCAAGATCGAAAAGGGCGACACCGTGATGCTCTCGTCCCGGATCATTCCGGGCAATGAGAAAGCCATCTATCGCATGATCGATCACCTGTTCCGGCGCGAGGCGCACGTCATCTACGACGACGGCTCCTCGCCGCCGGTGCACGTCAGCGGACACGCCAGCCAGGAAGAATTGAAGCTGATCATCAACCTGGTCAAGCCGAAGTATTTCATTCCCATCCACGGCGAGTACCGGCAACTGAAGCTGCATGCGGAGATGGCAGCGGCGATGAAGGGATCAGTCGGGAATGTGATGCTGATCGAGAGCGGCGATATCCTCGAGTTCGACGAACTGGGGGCGCGCAAAGCCGGCCGGGTGAATGTCGGCCGGGTCTGCATTGACTCCGGATCGCGCACCGACGTGGTCGAAGACCTGATCGTCAAAGACCGCCGGCACTTGAGCGAAGACGGTATCGTGCTGCCCATCATTGCCATCAACAAACTTACAGGCAAGGTAGAAACTTCGCCCGAGATTGTGACTCGCGGATTTTCTCCGGGAGAAGACGGCTTCGTCGATGGAGCGCGGCAGATCGTGATGCAGACTCTGGATTCCTCGAGCGCCGAGGAGAAAGCCGATTATGGCGTGATCAAAGAGAAGATCCGCGCCGATTTGAAGCGATATGTGTCCAAGCAGACGCAGAAGCGGCCGCTGATCATGCCGGTGATATTGGAGATCTGAACCTGCTGGATCTAAGAGCTGTCATCCTGAGCGGTGCGCAAACTTCGCTTCGCGAAGTTTACGCGGAGTCGAAGGAACCCTAGCGCCGAGTACAGTGCCGGGAGTAGGGGTCCTTCGACTGCGTAGCTGCTTCGCGAAGCGAAGCAGCTACTCCGCTCAGGATGACACTGGAGATAGTCCCATCGTCACTCTCAACGACATTCGCGAAGCGCAATCTCGGCTGCGCGGCGTGGCCGTGCGCACCAAGCTGATTCCGTCACACCTCCACGAGTCAGACGAAGAAAAGGACACCCGCCAGCTTTACCTCAAGCCGGAAAACCTGCAGCCAATTGGCTCCTTCAAGCTGCGTGGCGCCTACAACAAGGTCGCCTCCCTGTCGGAGGAAGACCGGCAGCGCGGCGTCATTACTTATTCCAGCGGCAATCATGCCCAGGGCGTGGCCTACGCGGCGCGGGCACTGGGGGTCAAAGCGGTCATCGTGATGCCCCGAAATGCACCTGCGGTCAAACGCGAGGCAACCATTGCGCTGGGCGCGGAGATCATACTGGTGGGTCCGGCAAGTTCCGAGCGGCAGGCCAGAGCAGAAGAGCTGGCCGCGCAGCATGGATACGTGATCGTGCCGCCGTACAACGACGAGATGATTATCGCGGGACAAGGCACGATGGGCCTCGAGATTCTGGAAGACTTGCCGGAAGTGGAAGCCGTCATTGCCCCCGTCGGCGGAGGAGGAATGCTCAGCGGAATCGCAACCGCGATCAAGCTCAGCAAGCCGTCGGTGAAAGTAATTGGCGCGGAGCCGGAACTTGCGGCGGACGCCCAGGCCAGTTTGCGATCCGGCAGGATCGTGCAGTCTTCGGCCGAGCAGGTCACCCGGACGCTGGCGGATGGGCTGCGCACCCAGAGCATTGGCGCAATCAACTTTGAACACATCCGCCGCTACGTGGATGACATTGTGACCGTCAGCGAGGACGAAATCCGCAAAGCCATGCAGCGCCTGGCTGCCGATCCCAAGACGCTGGCGGAGCCGAGCGGGGCGGTGGCCGTGGCGGCGTTCCTGTTCCATCGAGACCAGTTGCCGGGAACGACGATGAACGTGGCCGTGATCAGCGGCGGAAATATTGAAGCGGAAATGTTAGCAGAGCTAGGGAAAGAGAACCGATGAAGGTCTGTCATCCTGAGCGCAGCCCAAACTTCGCTCTGCGAAGTTTGGGCGGAGTCGAAGGACCCCTGGCGCCGAAGCAAAGTGCCGGGCATAGGGGTCCCTCGACTCCGCCGCCCATTCGCCAGCGGATGGGCGACCTCGCTCGGGATGACAAGACGCTGAGCCCTCGGTGTAGCGGCGGCGCTACTGTGTTTGGAGCATTTCTAATTATCGGCTGTCTGTTCGCGTCCGCTATCCCCGCCACTGCCGCCGATTTCCAACGCGGCGCTGTGGTGCGCGTCGCCCAGATCTATCTCTCGCCCGATACCAGTTCAGCGAAATTGGCGGAGATGGATCGTGGCCGAGAAATCATCGTGCTCGAGACCAGCCGCGAATGGGTCCACGTCGAAGCCAACCTAACCGAGGAACGTACGGTCACCGGATGGGTGCTCGACAAGGGAGTGGTGCGGGCCTCCACCCCGAACGGCGACAAGATATTGTTTGGCGAGGCGGTTGATTCCGAAGACGAGGCCAGCCGAAGACATGGACGCAGGGGCGCGGCTCAGGATGCCATGCGCCTCTATTACTGCGTCGCTGACTACTTTCCCACCTCGCCTCTGGCGGGCGAGGCCATGTATCGCTCCGCCGACATCCGCTGGCAGCTCGAAAAGGCGGACGTGTCATCGCGTCCTTCGGCCCGGGAGCGCGAGTCCTACATGCGTGAAGGCATGGAAGAAAAATACATGAAAGAGGTCATCAAGAAATTTCCCGACAGCAAGTGGGCCGACCTGGCCGCTTTCCACCTGATCGACAACAAGCTGTGCGGCGATTGGCAGGGCAGTTCGAAATGCCCGGTGAAGGAATCGGAAATTTACGAAAAATATGCCACCGAGCATCCTCAGTCTCCGGCAGCAGCGGAGGCATTGTACGACGCCGCCTGGCGCTGGTCGGCCCTGATCGAGATCTACAAAACGGAAGAAGAGCCGAAAAAGTCCGAGGAGGCGCGCGCCAAGGCCGTGGCTCTGGCCCAGAAAGCGGCGTCGCAGACTGCCTCAGAGGACTGGGCGGCGCGCGCTCAACGGCTGCTCTACTTGATGGAACAAGGCGTTCCGACTTACGGGAACCTAACCCAGTAAGTACCTTCGCGAAGTTTCGACTCATCCATCCAAAATTTCTGTAATACTTTCCTTCACCCGTTTTGGAGGAAGCTTGAACGACTACCTGCTGTCCGTCGTGCTGGGAATCATTGAAGGTCTCACGGAATATCTGCCGGTAAGTTCCACCGCGCATCTACGAATTGCCGAGGCGTTGCTTCATCTCAGCCTGTCGGACGGCTATTGGAAGATGTACACCATCGTGATTCAACTGGGCGCCATCCTTTGCCTGCCGGTGTATTTTCGCGACCGGATTGCGAAATTATTTGCAACGTTTCCTCAAGGCGAGAAGGGCGATCGCACCGTGGCGAACCATCCTCTCAGCCTGGTCATGATCGCGTTTGTGGTGACCGCGATTCCCGCTTTTCTCCTGACCAAAGTGATCGGCAAGCACCTGGAAAGCATGCCCATCATCGGCTGGTCGCTGCTGGTTGGTGGAATTGTGATGTGGATCGTGGACGCGGCCAAGGCGAAATCGGAGGCGGCAGGACCGGACGCGGGCTCCAGCAGCATTCATACCTGGAAAATGGACGCGATGAGCATGGGACAAGCGGTGTGGATCGGCTTCTGCCAGATCTTTTCGGCCCTGTTTCCTGGAACGTCGCGCTCCATGTCAACCATTGCCGGCGGCCAACTCGCCGGGATGTCGCGAGCGTCGGCCCTCGAGTTCTCCTTCTTCCTTTCCATTCCCACCATGGCGGCGGCCACCGGTTACACATTATTGAAGTCGGTCATGGGGAAAGGCGAGAATCCGATCGGGGTTTCGCAGATCACCTCGAATCAATGGGTGCTGCTGGCGATTGGCTTTATGGTTTCCTACTTTGTCGCCTATGCGTCGGTGGCGTTTTTCATGGCCTGGGTACGGAAACGAGGGTTTGTGCCGTTTGCGGTGTACCGCATCGTGGTGGGAATTCTGGTGCTGGTGTACGCCGCGAGGCTCGCGGGCTGAGTGCAGCGAGCAAACTCCCGTTCCAGGCCATGCGGGAACCGCCGGCTCGGCTGTTCAGGCGAGCGAAGTTCGGCCCGAAAGAGCCTCTAGCTGGCCAGGCCTGACGTGGAAACCTAGTTCTCCCTGCACTCTTTGGCAACGGCACCTTGCAGTCTGGCGGGCAGTCTGGCGGGCATTCTGCCCGCTCATCGGGCCGGCGGGATGCCGGCGCTACCCCGAAACTAACTCGATACTGTTTCCGAATTCCTTCATTGTCCGGCCGGGTGGTTCTTGGCATAATCATTTGTTCTGGCTGACTTCGGGCATTCCTGAATCGTCTCAATTTGCTTCAGGCTGCCAACTAATTCCCCATGAAGTACTTCTCACAGATCTTCGCTCCCACGAATAACCGGCGGCTTAATGAGCTGATCGGATTCGTGCTTTGCGTCTCGGGACTGCTTTTGTTCCTGGCCCTGGCCTCGTATTCTCCGCTTGATCCTTCATTCAACAGCGCGTCGGTGCTGACCGGTTCGCAGTCGGCGCGCAACTGGGTGGGGCTGGTGGGCGCGATTGTTTCCGACCTGTTGCTGCAAGGTCTGGGCATCGGAGCGTTTCTGGTTCCGGTGTTTCTGGGAGCGTTGGGCTCGCGCTGGTTCCGTTCGCGCAAGGTCACGTCTCCGGTTGCGAAGTCTTTAGGCGCAATCTGGCTGCTGATTTTCGTGCCCGCGCTGCTGGCGCTCATGCCTGGACATGTGCGCTGGATGGGCGTGATCCCCATGGAAGGCCTGGCCGGACGCATCGTGGGCGATGTCCTCATCCATTACCTGAATCCCGCCGGCGCATATATCGTGTGCGCCACGGTTTTGGCAATCGCGCTGTATCTCACCACTGCCTTCTCCTTTGCTTCCTTGCGGGTCTGGGCTCCGACCCGTTTCGCCTTCGTGGTCGCGCTCTGGAACCGCTACAAAGACTGGCAGGAAAACCGCGCCAAAAAGAAAATGCAAAAGGAGCTGGAAAAGCGGCGCGCTACTCGGCCGACGGTCACAGCTCAGTTGATTCCCGCGCGTTCTCCCACTCCCGCTTACGCTGAGCCGGTTCGAGCCACTGGCATCGATCGCATGGCCATCTCCGCCCGCGCCGCGGAACACGAGCTCGAGCCGCAGCCGCCACGCGCGGCCCCGGAGGCCATCATTCCCGATGTTGAAGTTACGGAGCGCGCCGACACTGGAGCTAAGCCAAAGACAACCATGCCGCGCATCGCAGCCGGCGGATTCAAGTTGCCGCCCAGCAGTTTGCTGCATCGTCCGGATGAGCAACAGGCCATTGATGCCGACGAATTGAAGTTGCTGGCCCAGGTGCTGACCGAGAAATATTCCGAATTCGACGTCCACGGGCAGGTAACACAGATCAATCCCGGGCCGGTGGTCACGACTTTCGAATACAAGCCCGAGGCCGGCATCAAGTACAGCCGCATCACCAACCTCACCGATGACCTGTGCCTGGCGCTCAAAGCCGAGAGCATCCTGATCGAGCGCATGGCAGGCAAGTCCACAGTCGGGATTCAGGTGCCGAACCGCGAGCGCGAAATCATATGGCTGCGCGAGAACATTGAATCGACCGAGTTCATCGGCACCAAATCGAAGTTGACCCTCGCGCTCGGCAAAGACATAAACGGACGCATCGTCACCGCCGATCTCGCGGGCATGCCTCACCTGCTGATCGCGGGTTCGACCGGCGCGGGCAAGAGCGTGGCCATCAATGCCATGATCATGTCCATCCTGTACAAGGCCACGCCCGACCAGGTGCGATTGATCCTGGTGGATCCCAAGCGCCTGGAGTTGGGCAACTACGAAGGCGTGCCGCACCTGTTCACGCCGATCATCACCGAACCCAAGCTTGCCGCCAATGCGCTGCGGAATGCTGTCCGCGAAATGGAGCGCCGGCTGAAACTGCTGGCTGAAAAAGGCGTGCGCAACATGGAGCAGTACAACAAACTGTTCGACGACGAAGGCACGCGCAGCCTGTTTGGCGAAGATTCTGAAGACCGGCCCTTGCCCTATATCGTCATCATCATTGACGAGTTGGCTGACCTGATGATGCTGGACTCTGGCAACGTGGAAGAGTCAGTCACGCGCCTGGCCCAGATGGCGCGGGCGGTAGGCATTCACCTGGTGCTGGCCACGCAGCGGCCGTCGGTCGATGTAATCACCGGGCTCATCAAGGCCAACTTCCCTGCCCGCATTTCTTTCCGGGTGGCGACTAAGGTGGACTCGCGCACCATTCTCGATGCCAACGGCGCCGAAGCCCTGCTGGGACGCGGCGACATGCTCTACCTGCCCTCCGGTTCCTCCCGTGTGCATCGATTGCACGCGCCCTTCGTTACCGAGAAGGAAATCGCCGCCGTAGTCGAGTTCTGGAAGTCGCAAGGCTCGGCCGAGTACGAAGAGAAATTCCTGCAGGCTCCGAGAGACGAACGCGCGCCCGGGGAAGCGGGAGCCGCTGGCGAAGACGGTGAGGCCGAAAATGACCCACTCTATAACGATGCCGTGCGGTTGGTAGTGGAGTTCGGCAAGGCTTCCACTTCCCTGCTGCAGCGCCGTCTGCGAATCGGCTATGGCCGCGCCGCCCATCTGATCGATCTGATGGAACGTGACGGCATTGTGGGCGCGGCGGACGGTCCCAAGCCGCGCGAAGTACTAAAGCGGCCTGACTGGATTTCCGAAGTCGAAGAGTCGATGCGGTAAGTTCTCCTGTCAAAGCACCTGCTCACGATGACGCCGGGGTTGCTTTTAATCCTCGAATCGCCAGCGCCGCCAGCACTGCCACCGCCAGCAACATCGCCAGCCAAAGGATTGCTTTATGGCGCTCCGACCAGGGCCGATCATCCGGCCGCCCGCTGTATGCGGGATTCTGCGCGACCGGTCCAAGCTCCGCCTGAGCTGCGGCCGCATCGGCCTTGAAGAACCTGGCGTAGTCATAGATCGGCGACCCGAGTTTGCGGTCGCCATAGTAAAGCCTGAGCAGGGATTTGCCTTGCGGACCAAAATACACGCGGCGTTCAATCGACAGTAGTTGCACGCCCGCGATCGCCAAAGGTGGGTTGTCACCGTTGTCCACGGTGATCTTCAACTGGCCCGAACTGCCTCTGACCGGCACATCCATCTCTTCCGAGACAACCGCGGTGCCGGCGCGATTCATTCGCACCCGCGTGATTTCGCCGCTCCCGTAACCCCGGTCGCTCGTATCTGAAAGAATAACGCTGCGCCGGAAATTCAACTGTTTCGAATCCACATCGAAGCGGACACGGTCTACCGGAACATGCATTGGCGCATGGCAGACCATCACGGTCGTTCGCGCGATCTGGGATAGCGCGCCGCATGATCCCACGCTGGTCCAGACGGTTTTGGTTTCCTCGAGATTGTACACCGACGCTCCCTTGACCTGGGCGGGCGCGATACCCATAGACAGTCTCACGTGCAAGTAATGAAAACTCGAAGGCGGCAACTTCAGCACTGGATTGGAACCCAGTTCCTCGCGAGTAAAGTCATAGAGCGTGGCTGGCGGCAGTTGGACCGTGGTTTTTGCACCCAGTTGGTTGCTGCCCTCGAGCGAGGCGGTCACTACGAAATCCCTGGCGTCCAAATTCAGCCGGATGCGGTCGTATTCGGCGATTTGCCCCATGTCCAGATCAAATTCCGTGTGGCCGCCGACGCTGCCTAGATTGACGATCCTGGCCGGCTCCTCGCGACTGGAAATTCCGCCACGCTGTTCGCTGAGCGCGTATTGCACCTGGGATTCGCCATCGTAAATTCGCAGGTCGGCGAGATCGGGACGCACCCGGTTCCAGACTTCTTCATCCACCACAAAATAATTCTGCACGCCAGGCTGCACGATGCGGATGTCGCGGAGATTGGTGAAATAAGAAATGGAGGGTCCGGGGGCGGACGCCTCAGCAAAAGCCACGAATATCGCGAGCGCGAAGAAAGCGGTTTTCACCGGCTCGCCGGGCTTTCTTCCGCGTTCCGGCTGGAGAGCTTCAGCCAATCGCGCTGATACACAAACGAAATCGCCAGCAGCAGCACGCCCAGCACGATAAAACTCACGATGCGGTAACCGCGGTCCAGTTCCGATACATCGTAGAGGAAGACTTTGCCAATGGTGAACGCGATCAGAACCAACGCCTGCCAGCGCACGAAGGCCGAACGCCGCCAGAAGCCGACCGCCATCAGCATGGCGCCGTAGGCCATCCACAACGCCGAGTAAGTGAAGTCGCGGGCGATTTTTGCGTGATGCCAGTTTGAGACGTCGATCAAGTCGTCCTGATTCCACTGCAGCGCCCGCGTCCTAACTTTTGTCATCTCTTGCGCGTAGTAACTGGATACTTCGAGACTCAAGGCCCGCAACGCCAGCAGGTTAAGGGCAACGACGCAAATCGCGGCCGCAGTGCGTCCAGTATCATCGGTCCGGCGGCTGCCATACCAGGCCACCGTGCCCAGCACCGCGATCGCCACCGCGTACGTCGCCATCCGATTATTGAAGATCGGGCGCGTGACGAAGAAATTGTCAATCAGCAGGAGCCGGCTTACGCCGAGAGCCAGGGCGCCGATGGCAAATAGGTTAAGCAGTTCCGAATGAATCCTGTCAGCTACCCATAACAGCACGGCCGCTTCCACGAACCATCCCATGGTGACCCAGTGGGCGTCGAGGCGTATGGGAATGGCGACGGTGACAAATCCGAGGGCGAGAGCGAGGTGGAGCAGATCCACCGTCTTTGCCGACTCGGGACTACCGGCGCTGCCACGGGCCTGGCGGCTGAGGAAGATATACAGCGCCGCCAGGGCTAGGGCAAACCAGGCCGTGTCGCGGGTACCAATCTCCTCGAACATGACGTAGATCTGCAGAAAATATCCGGCGGCATTCACCACCGCGATCAGAGGAGGAACCGAGTCGGACAGCCATCCCTTCTCTGCCGGGTGGGCTAGCAATGGCGCCACAGCAAAGATAGCGAAGAATAACGTGGCGAATCCGACGGTCATCCGCACCTGGGTTACGTCGTAGAAGCTCGAGTACCAGCCGACATACAGCGCCAGGGTCCCCACGTAACTTAAGACCAGCAAGCGCCGCCAGGGCTTCAGGATCACCAGGGCCAGCGCACCCAGGTCCAAAATGGCAACGTAAGCGAACAGGGCGACTTCACGATTCTGGCCGGTGGAGAGCAACAGTGGAGTGCTGAAGCCGCCAATCAGCGCAAATGCGGCGAGAATTTCCGCGTCCTGGCTCCAGGCCATCATCGCCGTGGCGGCGGTCACCGCGAACATCATGAGGAAGGCCACGCCGCCCGGCACCAGGCCGTACACCTGAAACGCTGCGTAAAGCGAGAGATACAACACGCCGATGCCGACGGCCTTCAGCGAATAGGAAAAGATGCGATATCCGCGGCGCCGGAAATCTTCGCTCCAGACCACGATGGCGATACCGGCGAACAGGCCGATGGTTACGCGGCCGGCCGGTCCGATCCAGTTGTTGTCGAAAGCAAATTTCAGGAAGTAGGAAACGCCGATGAGCACGGCGGCAATGCCGATCCGGTTCAGCCAGTGCGAACCGATGCGGGATTCGAGGTCCGGGCCTCTGGTCTTTGCCGGCGGAACCCGCCCCGGCATCGGCGGAATGTCGGTCCGGATCTGGTACGGCGGCGCCGGCGGCGGGCTCGGAGGCGGGTTCTCGACCGGGGACGCCGGACGCGGCAAGCCGGGCTGCAGGTTCAGGGCCTGCTCGATGCGAAATACTCTCGCCGTAAGTTCTCCCAGCAGCCGCCGCAGTTCCTGCAGTTCGCTTTCAGAAGGGTCCACCGCACCTCCGGGAAACTGATTTCCGGAGCATTATCTGCGAAACTGGTCTGGCTTTCACGAACTATTCAAGGGGACGAACCATGAAGTGTCTTACCGAGTACCTGAAATTTCACACCCGCTCCCACCGCGCCTATGTGCACATCACGCCCCAGGTGGAGCAAATCGTAGGCAAGAGCGGCGTCAAGGAAGGCATGGCGCTGGTGTCCGCCATGCACATCACCGCCGGCGTCTACGTGAATGACAACGAGAGCGGATTGATCGAAGACATCGATCAGTGGCTGGAAACTCTGGCGCCCTTCCGCAAGGACTACAAACACCACGACACCGGCGAGGACAACGGCGATTCCCACCTGAAGGCGCTGCTCATCCACCATGAGGTCATCGTCCCCATTACCGCAGGCAAACTCGATTTGGGGACCTGGCAGCGAATTTTCTACGCGGAGTTCGACGGCCAGCGGGACAAACGGGTGATCGTGAAAGTGATGGGCGAGTGATGTAATCCCGCGCCGTGGCTTAGGATTGAATGGAACGAATGAGAGTGGCCACAGCCACTCTCATTCGGTTGCAGACACCGGCGGCTAGAGGTGGAAGACAATTCCAGCGGAATAACGGAAAATATTGGACGACCCTCCGCTGGCGTGGAATGACATGTAGTCGAGCTGCCCCACGCGCACCGCCAGGCGCGGCGAGAGGCGCGCATCCACTCCGCCTCCGAAGATCATCGCAAAGCCGTTGACACTCCCCAGCGAGGAGCCCGCGGCGTCCACCGATTGATGAACTCCCCCAAACAGGGCGTGCGCAAACGGAGTAAATCGTTCATTGCTCCGGCTCGCGACCGTCGGGCCAAACGTATAGGTGTAGCTCCGGAAAGAGACGCCGCCTTCGGAGTGGTAAGCTCCGCTGAAATCTCCGGTCAGGCCAAACCACTGGTTGTAGTTTCCCGTCAGGGAGCCGTTCCAGCCGTTCAGATTGGTGCTGTTCTGCCGGCTGTATTGGTATCCGCCGAAAATTTCCGCCTTGGGGAAGTCCTGGGCCACGACCGACAAGGAAGCCAGCCAGAGCAGCAAGATGATGCCTACTGAATTGCGCATTCTTCTGTTCCTCCGAATAAAGATTTGTCCTGGACCGCCGGCAGGACTAAGCAGGCGGCGCGGGCGAGGCCGTTTCTGTATTCTGCGCCCCACCTGGACAGTGCTATTCGAATTCAGGGGACTCCAGGCAGCAAGTGACTGAAGATACGGACGTTGGCCTTCGGTAATAAGGTAGAAGTAGAAGACGAGTGGCCAGGCGGGAGCGACGCCTGTCGCAGGGTGGGCACACCCGTCCCCAGGCCGCCGAAGCCCGCGCTCTTAGCGGAATTCCAGATTGCTCAGGGCTTTACGTTCACCCCGGGATCGGCGCTCTTGGACAGCAACTCGCTATGGATGCAGTACTCGTAGGGACCGGGGTTCCCCACCGGCTTCCCGGAGCGCGCTGGCTTCCCTGCCACCGTGACAAACGAACACTCGGCGAATGGGCTCTCGCCCTCAAAACTGATTGTGACCGGCCCGCCCTCGGTAACCCATTCCACTTGATCTCCGACGCTCAGTCTGACGTTGACCACGTCATAATCCAGACTCAGGTCTGTACGAATTCTCACTTTCAAGACTTCACTTTTCATATCTTCATATCTTCTCCTGTTCGCTCAAATCCTGTGCGTTCAAAGTTGCACGCAAACGCCGTTTGACAGGTCCCGATCGTTCCCGTACCCCGAGCTCTCTCCCTGGCTTAGAAAACTTTCAGGCCGACTAATGTCCCCGCAAAATGGCCTCCAACTTGGGATCGTTGCGCAAATGGTCGAAATCCGGAGTGTCCCGAACCCAGGCGGCCGGAACCCCGGCGCTCAGCGCTTTCTCGAGCGCGTCCAGCATGTGGTTCGTGTCCCCGAAATGGTTGTACACCAGGGCCGCCCGGCACTGCACGTCAGGGTCTTTCGGTGAAATCTTCAGTGCCTTTTGCAGAGAAGCGAAAGCGTCCTCTTTCCTGTCGAGCATGGCCAGATAAGTGGCGCGAAAGGCTAATACGCGCCCATCTTTCGGATTCACTCGAAGCTTCTCATCGGCCAGAGCGATCGCCTGGCGGTACGCATTTTCCGCTTCTGGCCGTTTGCCCGGCACCTAGTAGTAGGCGTCTCCGAGATTTCCCCAGCTGAGCCAGCTGGTCTTGTCAAACTTCAACCCCTCTTCGAAGTTGCGCGCGGCTTCATCAAACCGTCGCATGGAGAAATAGGCGTTGCCTAAATTGTCGTAAACCTCCACCGTCGGACGAATCGCGAGGGACTTCTGCAAAGCATCGATGGCTTGCGCATATCGTCCCTGAACGACGTACATGGCTCCGAGGTTCGAGTATCCCCGGAAGTTGTCCGGCATCAGCGACACGACTTCCTTGAACATCCTGGCTGCGTCATCGTATCGCCCCTGCTGCCAGTAGAAGAAACCCAGCCAGTTGTATCCACCCCAGTATTGCGGCCGCAGGCTGATGGCTTTCCGGAAAGTGGCCTCGGCTTCATCCGGCTGGTTCAGCTTTTCGTAGGCGTCCGCCAGGCCGCGAAATGCGTCATCGCTGGTGGGATCAAGGGTGGTAGCTTCCCGAAACTGAGCCACGGCTTTGTCGTACTCGCCGGTGGCGCGAAAGACGCTGCCCAGGCAGGTGTGACCTTCCGCCAGGCTGGGAGAGCTGGCCACCGCATGGTCGCACGCCGATCTGGCCTTCTCCATCAGTTCGCGGCCACCCTGGCCTTCTTCATACTGCAGCCCATAAGCCTTGCCGAGCGCGGCGTAGGCTTCGGCATATTTGGGATCGAGGGTCAGGGCCCGGTTGAAAGCGGAAATCGCGCTATCGATGTTCTCGTGCTTTTGATAATCCAGCAGATATCCGCGGCCGCGAAGATACTGATCATAGGCCGAGGCATCGCCCGTCCCGTGCGCCGCCAGCACCACGCGGTCGTCATTCTTGACGGTCAAGCCCAGCATGTGGAGGGTGCCGTCCACCACCCGGTCTTCGACTGCAAAGGCATCGCTGACGTCGGCGTCAACCGTTTCGGCATGCAGTTGGCGATTGGTCTTCGCGTCCACCAGAGTGTAGGCCACCCGCACCTGGTTGCCGGAGCTGTGCAGGCTGCCTTCGAGCACCAGGCCAACTCCAAAATTCTTTCGGGCCTGCTCGACACTGGTCACTCCCGCAGCGCGTATCTCGCTGCTGGGGACTACCTGAAGCGGATAGTTGCCGGTCAATTGCGTGAGCTTCGCGGTAAGGGTCTCGGTCAAGCCATCACAGAATGCCCGGCTGCCGGCATCGTCTGCAGTGGGAGCAAAGGGCAGCACCGCCAACTGAATGGGCGCAGGCGAACTGCCCAGACTATTTCCGCGACTCGACCTTGCCTGCCAGTAGAAAAAGGCGAACAGCAACACACCCAGCAGCAAAACCGACGCCCAGAGCCATGTCCTGTTTTTCTTCGGCAGGGTTTCGACCCGCGGTGGAACCACCCGCGCGAGTCCAGCGTCGCTCAGCTCGCCATGCACCTGGCGCAGGGCATCCAGCAGTTCTTGAGCGCTGGCATAACGCTGCGCCGGATCTTTGGCCATCGCCTTGTTGACCAGGGCATCCAGGTCTCGGGACACGGAGCGATTGAAGATGCGAATGGAGGCCGGCGTCTCGGCGCGAATGCGGTCCGAAGTGGCCACGAAACTGTTCGCGAGAAAGGGATGCTGCCCGGTCAAAACTTCGTAGAAGACCACGCCCAATGAGAAAATATCGGCGCGGCCGTCCGGAACCCGTTCCAGAAGGACTTCCGGCGACATGTAGGCGGGGGTGCCGGCAAAAGTTCCGGCGCGATCCACGGTCGAACTCTGGTCGGATCGCGGCAAGTGCTTGGCCACGCCAAAGTCCAATATCTTGATCTTGCCGGCGCTGGTCAGCATGATGTTTTCCGGCTTGATATCACAGTGCACGATGCCGTGGCCGTGCGCCGACACCAGCGCTTCCGCGCACTGCATGGCAATGGTAAAGAACTCATCCAGCGAAAGCGGCTGGCGCAGGCGTTGCCGCAGGTTCTGGCCTTCGACGTACTCCAGGATCAGGAATATTTCGCCGTGCTCTTCAAGAACGTCGTAGACCGCCGCCACCTGGGCATCGCCGAAGCGGGACGCGCGTTCCGCCTCCTCCAGGAAGCGGCGCCGGTAGAGAGAGTCGGCGCGCAATGAAGGCGCGAGCCGCTTGAGAGCTACGGTGCGTTTGAGTTTGGTATCCTCGGCGCGATATACCTCGCCCATACCGCCCTGGCCAAGCCGCTCCGCGATGCGGAAACGTCCCACCACCGTGCCGCTCAGGGAATCCTGCGCCTGCGAATCACGAGGCGTAGTCGAACTCGCCGGAATGGGCTGCACTTCTGCCATGGAGCGTTTGCGCCGATTGGAATTGGAGAGCAGGCTCCCGAGCCCCGGGGCGTGCTCTGTCGGGCCCCTGCCGTTGCGCAATCTTACTCCTGGCCCCCCGGACGGGCAATCATACTGGCAATCACGGGACCAGCGTTGCGCAGACCTGACGGAGGATCGGCAGATGTGACCTCAGGTCGGCATACCGCAATCGGGCGGGAGAGATCGGGACCATCAAGGCTTCAGCGAGTTACGTAACTTCCCTCACCTTTAACTTACGGCCCCTTGCGTGCTGCACCGTCTTTCCATCCAGCGCAATCCCAGGTTGACGGCTTACGCTTCCAGGAGACCCTCGATGCTTCATAAGTGTGCCAATCCTGCCTGTCCCAATTTGTTCCGCAGTCTCCGCCGCGGCAAGCTCTTTCTCCTTCACATGGATTCTGGTGCGGCCGGGGCTCCCAGATCGAGTCGGCGAATCCGTCCGCTCATCGAAGAGAGCGGCCCGCAGGCCAGCTGGAGCGTTTCTGGTTGTGCGATGGCTGTTCCTCGCTACTCACCCTGACCTTCGAACGCGGACGGGGAATGGTTACCGTTCCGCTTCCGGCCGGGAATACCGCAGTCGCCTGCCTTGCATCTGAGGCTGCTGCAGCCGACGGTGAAACCGTATCGGGCGGAATTGAAAGGTGCCTTATGAATCGTCTTGTCAGTACCCCTCTGTGTGCCATCTGCCGACAGGAACGGTCGGCCAACCAGCCCCGTTTCCTGATTGCCGAAAATACCTGGGAGGACAAGCTCACGATCATGCAATGGAATGACCGCCTGGCCTCTCGGCCGGGCATTCAGCTCGCCTGCAGCATCGAACACGTCGAGGAGCTGGTCATTCACTGGATGACCACCGGCCGGCTCGATTATCCCTTTGCGCGAAGCGCGTTGGGCATGGCGGGCTGGCGGCAGATTCCAACCCCGGGCCGAGTGGACATCCGAGGGGCGCGGACAATCGGAGAGCTCGCCGTGCACCGGGAGAGCCTGGAACGGTTGTTGATGGAGAATCCACGGTCCTTGCAGGTGGTTCTGGATGCGTTGCTCGACGCCCTCCGGCAGGAGGGCGCAATCGAAACCGAACCGCTCTCCCTGCGCGAAGCAGTTCCAAAAGAAGAAAGCGAGTTGTGCGCGGTTTCGACCGAGCCGGAATTCTAGAGCCGCAAGCAACTCTGGTTGTGTGGGGCGGACACTCCTGTCCGCCTTTTTTGTTTTCGAGTCTAATTGTCTCCCTTGAGGCCATTCGCCAGCCTACTAACCCCCGGCAAACCCCAAGTCAAAAGCGGCGGGCAGAGTGTCCGCCCCACACCAAGCGTCGTGTCAGCCCTGACACGACGTTGTCGAAGACCCACAATTACGCCATTCTAGAACCTTTATAAGTGTCTATTAATCAGTCGCATTACGATTGGCCATTCGTGCGCTACATCGGAGGTGTCCGTCACGGAGGCATTTATGGAACTCGTATTCACGACCGTCGCAGTCATCGGGGGCATGACTTTTTCGCTGGCCATCGCAATTCTGGTGGAAGAGCTCATCTTCGGCAAAGTGCTGGGAGCGTTTTTTACTCCCCGAGCGCCCCAAGCCAAACCGGCAGTCCAGCGTTAAGCCATCAGGCAGCAGCCGGCGAGGGGAACTTTTGCCGGCGGGCGCAGGTCAATGTAATCAGCGCCCGACGAAGTGGTCCGGTCAGCAGCCTGGTTTGCTGCCCTCGGAAACTGGCGGCGGACGAACCCAGACAGTACCGGGAGCGAACCAAAGAGCCATGCAATGTGCAGCTTATAATTCGCGCATCAATTTTCGCACCGATTCTCGCGGCAATTTTCGCGCCCATGGGCGCGGCCCGGGCATGCACACTCTACTTCCCTCATGGTTTGTCGGCTGGCTCGGGTTGGTTCTGACGCTGCTCCTGGCCCCGCCGGCGGGTGCCCAGAACTGGGCCGGCCGCCGAAGCGCAACTGGCGGCAAAGATTGTGTCGGCTGCGGGCCCGAAAGAACATGGCGGTGGAAGTCCTGAACCGCTCGTCGCTCAGTTCCGCGACCGCCGACGACATCCGGCGCAATCTGCTCACCCAGCTGGCCGGTTCTCGGAGCGCGTTTCGTCCCGGGTGAACAGGCCATCGTGACCGTACGGGTCTCGCTCTCGGAAGACCTGCAAAGCTATGTCTGGGTGGCGGAAATTCGGCAGGGTGCGAATGCGGCTTCGATCGTCATGGTTTCTCTGCCGCGATCTGCCCCGCTCGTCCGTCGAACCCGAAGCCGCGGCCGTGGTGCTGCGCAGAATTCCCTTGTGGTCCCAGCCGGAGCGCATTTTGGATGTTGCGGTCACCGGCAGCAACCCGGCGCGCATGCTGGTGTTGGATGGAAACGGGGTGACATCGTACCGGCTCCAGGACAACCGCTGGCAGTTGGAGCAATCGCTTCCCATTGTCCACTCCCGTCCCTGGCCGCGCGATCTGCGGGGAAGGCTGGTTCTCGCCAATAGCAAAGACCTCGCTTTTTGAGGCCTACCTGCCCGGCGTCCATTGTCGGAGTTTGGCGAATGCGCCTCCGGCGATGACCTGTTACGACAGCGACGATCCCTGGCCCGTTGGATCAGACCTGGCCGTCCTGAACGCGTCTTTCACCTCCACCCGTAATTTCTTCAGCGGGGCGTTATCGCCCGCGGTGGGCAAACAAACGACGGCCCCGGCTTTTTATTCAGCCGCCGCTGTGCCTCGCGCCCAAGAGTACGTCGTGGCTGCTGGCTGCCGTGGATGGACAAGTCCATCTTCTCGACGGCATAACCGATCAGGTCGTGGAAAAGCTGGGCTGGGGCAGTGATATCGCCGGCGTGCACAGCGGCTGCGGATCGGGCTGGCAAGTTCTGGCAACCGGAAGAAGCGACGGCCGCAATGATAACGATACGGTGCGGGCTTTTGAAATGGCCGGCCGTGAGCCGGCTGCGGTGAGCGCGCCTCTCGAGGTGAGCGGCGCGATCACCGCTTTGTGGACAGAATCCGGCGGAGCCAGCGCCGTCGCTGTGACCCACAATTCCGAAACGGGGAGATATGAAGCTTTCCGGCTTATTCTTGCTTGCGGCCGTTAGCCTGTGTCTGGCGTCTGCCGCAACCGCCAGCACCCGCCCGCACTATGGCGGGACGCTGCGCATTTCTGTCCGGGAAGCGCCTGCATCTCTTGATCCCGCCGACGCCAGCCCTGCCGGGATATCGGCATTGCCCGGTCTTTCGCGGCTGATATTCGACACGCTGGTCACGCTGGACGGACGCGGACAGACGCAACCCGCCTTGTCCACTTCATGGCAAGCCGATCCCGGCAATCAGCGCTGGCAGTTCAACCATCCGGCGCGGAGTTACATTTCAGGACGGAACCGCGGTGACTTCGGACGCGGTGGCAGCTTCGCTGCGCGTCGCCAATCCGAACTGGAAAATCTTCGCCGCCGGAGAAGCGGTCGTGGTCGAATGCGACGCGCCGACGTCCAACCTTCCCGCCGTGCTGGCTCTGCCGCGCTATGCCATCGCCAAACGCGGCGGCGGAAAGCTTGCCGGCAGCGGACCGTTCGCCATCAACCGCTGGGATCCGGGCAAGAAGCTCACCCTCATCGCCCGCGACGATTACTGGGGCAGCCGCGCCTTTGTGGACGCCATCGAAATCGAATTGGGCAAAAGTTTCCACGACCAGATGATCGCCCTCGATCTTGGCCTGGCGGACATCGTAGAGGTCGCACCCGATCAGGCGCGCCACGCCGTCCTCGAAGGACGCCGCATCGAGAGTTCAGCTCCGGCGGAATGGATGGCGCTGGTATTCAGTCACGATATCCAGTCAGCGGAAGAGGGAAAGTGGCGCGATGCTCTCGCGCTCAGCATCGATCGGGCAGCGATCAACAATGTTTTGCTACAGGGCGGCGGTGAACCCGCCGCCACCATCCTGCCCAACTGGCTGACCGGCTACGCGTTCCTCTTCCCCACGGTAGTTGATCTGCAACGCGCCCGCCAGATCCGGGGCGAAACCCGCGTGGGACCAGGATGGAGCCTGGCGACCGATGCGTCGGACCCGCTGTCGAAGGTCATCGCCGCGAGAATCGGATTAAATGCGCTCGATGCCGGACTGGTTCTTCTGGAACCGTTCACTCTCCCCTCGAACTCGAAGATTCCGGACATACGGCTGGTCCGCATGCCGCTGCCCTCGCTCGACGCGCAGGTCGCGCTCAACGAACTGGCGGCCAGCCTGGGACTGCCATCGCCCAAGTTCGACGGCGATGCGGCATACAGCCTGTACGCTGCCGAGAGCGCGCTGCTGCAATCGCGGCGGGTGATTCCCTTGCTGCATTTGAGAGCTGCCACCGCCTTAAGCGCAAATGTGATGGGATGGCAGGAAGATCCGGATGGCGCGTGGCATTTGCCGGACGTCTGGCTGGAAACGGGGAAGCCTTGAGCTTTCGGCGCAAACTTTTGCTGGTATTCGGGCTGACCGTGGTGCTCTGCGTAGGCGCGGTGACCTGGATCGTTTCCGCCCTGACCCGGCGAGCCTTCGAGCGGGCCAACGAGGACCAGACCACCGCGCTGGTGGCGCAATTTCGCCGGGAGTTCAACCGCCGCGGCGACGAGGTCGCGCACCAGGTGGAAACCGTCGCCGCCAGCGAAGCCGCGACCCGCATGGCGCTCGCGGTGAGCCGTGGTTCCACCGACTACAGTGCGTTCGTGAACCAGGCCAAAGCTCTGGCCGATAACCAGCAGCTGGATTTTTTGGAGTTCGCCGACAGCGGCGGCACGATTCTGTCGTCGGCACAGTGGCCCGCGAAATTCGGATACAAGGACAACTCCCTTCCCCTGGAGTCGCCGCCGCAGGACGCCTTTCTCCGGCAGGAAGACCTTCCCGATGGCGTGGCCCTCAGCCTCTCCGCGATTCGGCAGGTACAAGTGGGCGATAAGCCCATCTACGTGATCGGCGGCCGCCGCCTGGACAAAGACTTCATCAGCAGTTTGGGACTTCCGGCGGGAATGCGGGCCATCCTTTATCGCAACCTGGCAAAGGGCTTTTCTCCCGATCTGTTGATTGCGGCTTCGGGGAGCGTGCCTCAGCCGCAACTGCTGGCGCCCCTGATCGAGCGCGTCCAGCAACAACCGCAGGAAGCCACCGCGCTGATTCACTGGTCGGACGATGCGGCCGATGATGAGAGCGTCCACGCCATCCCGCTAAGCGGCCGCGACCACCAGTTGCTGGGCATTCTGCTGGTGGGCAACACGCGGCGTCCTTATGTCGAGCTGCGCAATCGTATTCGTTCGGCGGCCCTGCTGGCGGGAACCGCCGGCGTCATTCTGGCCATTCTGTTCAGCGGATGGGCTTCGTCCCGGGTCACGCGACCGGTCGAGCAACTGGCGGAGGCGGCGCGAGAAGTGGCCGCCGGAAATTGGAACGCGCGAGTTCCGGTGGACTCGTCCGACGAACTGGGCGCGCTGGCCGAATCCTTCAACCGCATGACCGGTGAACTGCTCGAACAGACGGGAGCGCCTGGTGCAGGCCGAGCGGGTGGCGGCCTGGCGGGAACTGGCCCGCCGCCTGGCGCATGAGCTCAAGAATCCGCTGTTTCCCCTGCAATTGACGGTGGAGAACCTGGTGCGGGCGCGGCAGCAGAGTCCGGAACAGTTCGACGAGGTTTTTCGCGAAAGCTCCTCTACGCTGCTGGCGGAGATTGCCAATCTGAAAACCATCATCTCGCGTTTCAGCGAATTCTCCCGGATGCCGCAGCCGCAATTTCAGCGAGTGCAGCTCAACGAGATCGTGCAGAATGTGGCGCGCCTGCTGCAGGCGCAACTGCAGTCGCCGGAGCATCCGGCGATCGAATGCCGGCTGGAATTGGCGGAGGCGCTGCGACCCATCGCGGCGGATCCCGAACTGCTTCATCGGGCGTTTTCCAATCTGGCGCTGAACGCGATGGATGCCATGCCGCAGGGCGGGACCCTCACCTTGCGTACGCGACCAGAGTGGCGACCGGGTGGTGGTGGAAATTGCCGATACCGGCGCCGGCCTGACCGCGGAAGAATGCGAACGGCTGTTCACGCCCTACTACACCAGCAAAGCCCACGGCACCGGACTCGGACTGGCCATCGTGCAGTCGATCATCAGCGACCATGGCGGCAGGATCAGCGTGCGCAGCCAGCCGGGACAGGGCACAACGTTTATGATCGAACTGCCGGGCAATCTCGACAAACTGCCCGCGGCGGGCCAAGCATAGAGATTAAGGAGCGGCCGGTGCCTCAAAAAGCACATCTGCTGATCGTTGACGACGAGGCCAATACGCTGGCTTCGCTCTCGCGCGCATTTCGTCTCGCCGGCCACGAGGCCACGGTCTGCGACAACGCCGCCAAGGCGCTCGAACTGGCTCGCTCGCAGTCGTTCGACTTGATCCTCTCCGATGTGGTGATGCCGGGTAAAGACGGGCTTTCGCTGCTCGAAGATTTGAAAGCGCAAGGGGTCGCGACTCCCGTGGTCATGATGTCAGGACAGGCGCACATCGATATGGCGGTGCGGGCCACGCGCCTGGGCGCGCTCGATTTCCTGGAAAAGCCGATCTCCACCGAAAAGCTGCTGCTCACGGTGGAGAACGCGCTCAAGCTGCAGCGGCTGGAGTCCGAGAACCGGCAGCTCCGCCAGCGTCTGGGGAAACACGAAATCGTCTGGACCGGCGACACCATGAAGAAGCTGATGGCCCAGATCGAGCGCGTGGCCGCGAGCGAGACCCGGGTCTGCATTCTGGGAGAAACCGGGACCGGCAAAGAACTGGTCGCGCGCACGCTGCATGAGCGCAGCCCGCGCGCTTCCGGCCCATTCGTCACCTTGAACTGCGCCGCGGTTCCCGCCGAGCTGATCGAGTCCGAGCTGTTTGGTCACGAGAAGGGCTCTTTCACCGGCGCGGCCGGCCGCCACATCGGCAAATTCGAGCAGGCCGAGCGAGGCACCATCTTCCTCGACGAAATCGGCGACATGCCGCTGCCCATGCAGGCCAAGCTGCTGCGCGTGCTGGAAGAAGGCGAAGTCGAGCGCATCGGCGGCGACAAGCCGACCAGGGTGGATGTGCGGGTGGTGGTGGCCACGCATCGCAATCTGGAGTCGCTGGTGCGCGAGGGCAAGTTCCGGCAGGATCTCTTTCACCGGGTTTACGTTTTTCCCATCCTGCTGCCGCCGCTGCGCGAACGAAAAGAAGACATTCCGGCACTGGTGCAGCATTTCGCTGAACAGGTCTGCGCCCAGAATAATTGGAAGCCGATTCCCTTTACCCCGGAAGCCATTCAGGCACTGCAGACGCATCCCTGGCCGGGCAACGTGCGCGAACTGCGCAACGTGGTGGAACGGCTGATGCTGCTGGCGACCGGCGCGGAGGTCACGGTGGACACTGTCGAAATGGCCCTGCCCCAGGCGCCGGCGTCCCAACCTTCGTTCGCGGGCACGGGCACGCTAGCCGAACGGGCACAGAGTTTCGAGCGTGAGGTCATCCTGGCCGAATTGAAGCGCAGCCATTTCCACGTGACCAACGCCGCGAAGGCGCTCGGGCCTCGAGCGCAGCCATCTCTATAAGAAGGCCGAACAGTTGGGCATTGACCTGCGCTCCCTGCGGCAGGAGCCTGGCGAATCAGGACCCAAATCGTAAAATACAGGAAAGACTGTATTGGTCATGCTCGCGCCTGTGCATATGGTCGCGTCAGGGGCCTTACGTCAGTAAGAATTACACGGCATCAGGTCTTGAAAAGAAGCGTAAAGCGTTGGAATTCATGGAATATCCATGTTTGGCAACTATGATGCTTACACCACGGGCGACGGACAGGTGTGGGTTGCGACGTTCCGGAAGCCGATCGGCACGCTGGACCAGAAAACCGAGGAGGTAAGTCGATGGCTGCGTTCCGAATATTCATAGCGGATGATCACGAAGTAGTGCGCCGGGGGCTGTGCGCCCTGTTGCAGGCGGATCCGACCTTGCAGATTTGCGGCGAGGCCGCCGACGGGCGCGAAGCCGTGGAAAAAGTCCGTGAGTTGAAGCCGGACGCGATCATTCTGGATATTGGCATGCCCGGCCTGAACGGTCTGGAAGCGACCCGGCAGATCATCAAGGACGATCCCCGCGCCAAAGTTCTCATTCTCACCTTCCATGATTCCGATCAGGTGGTGCGGGACGTTCTGAACGCCGGAGCCCGAGGATTTCTGCTCAAGTCCGACGCTGCCCGCGACCTGGTGGTCGCGGTCGAAGCTCTGCGGCGCGACAAGACCTATTTCACTTCCAAAGTCGCGGCCATGGTGCTGGAGGGATATCTGAAGGGCGGAACCAAGGCGGCTGCGGTTTCACTGGGACGCGACCGGCTCACCCCGCGCGAGCGCGAAGTCGTCCAGTTGCTCGCCGAAGGCAAGAGCACGAAGGAAGTCGCGGTGGCGCTGGGACTGAGCGTGAAGACGGCGGAAACTCATCGCTCGAATATCATGCGCAAGCTGCAGTTGCACTCGGTCAGCGACCTGGTGCTTTACGCCGTTCGCAACAATATTGTCCAGGTAGTCCAATCCACAATCGAGTAAGCGCCGGCGATTGAAACAGACCAAGTGGGGACAGCCGCCCTCGGCTGTCCGGGCGAGCTTGGCTCGCCGGATACTCGCCGTGAAACTCAATTCAACTGTTCACCGCCGCGGAGCCAAAGGCTCCGCTGGACAGCCGAGGGCGGCCGTCCTCACGTAGTCGTGTGCGATGCGATTCAAATCCAACTTTGGCTGGTACAGCTGCTTTTAGAAATGTCTACAGCTTGCACCTGATAGACCCTGATCGCCGCTTCCCCTACTCTGGCTCTCGTCATAAACAAATACTGCTGCGTGGGTCGATGCCGACCCGGGAAGGAAGAATGCTAATGAGCCAAAACATCATGGCGAAAGACGTGGACGTGACCGAGGACGCGAACCAACCCCATCGGACGGACATTGAACTGGTAAAGCGCGCCCAGCGAGGCGAATCCGAAGCGTTCGCCGATTTATTCCATGCTCACAAGGCGAGGATCTATTCCATTTGTCTGCGCATGACCAACAACACGGCGCAAGCCGAAGACCTCACCCAGGACGCCTTCCTGCAGGTGTTCCGAAAAATATCTACCTTCAAGGGAAACTCGGCCTTGTCCACCTGGCTCTATCGCATCGCGGTCAATACCGTGCTGATGCATTTCCGGAAAAAGGCGTTGAAGCAGATTTCGCTCGACGAACCTTCGAGCCATGATGCGACCCGGGTGCGCCGTGAATATGGCAGCCGCGACGGGCGCCTGGCGGGATCGGTGGACCGCATCACTCTGACTCGCGCAATCAAGGACCTGCCCCCCGGCTACAGGACCATCTTCCTGCTGCATGAAGTCGAAGGTTACGAACACCAGGAGATTGCGAAAATACTGGATTGCTCAGTGGGAAATTCCAAGTCGCAGCTGCACAAAGCCAAGTTGCGCATCCGTGAGTTTCTGGCTGAGCCCGGGACCTACCCGGCAGCGGCCGCAGCGCAGGATGCGATGCAAGAGAACGCCGCGCCTCGCCGCAACGCAAGACGCGTCCCGCTATCGGCTTCGCTCAAGCGGCATCTGCTCTGAGCTAGGACCTTCCAATGTGGGCGCGAGCGCCCTCGCTCGTGCGGCGTTGTTCGTGACGCTGCCGCACGAGCGGGGCGCTCGCGCCTACATTTAGCGCTGGCCCCATTTCAGCTTGGTGCGAAGCACGTCAAAGAATGTTCCCTGAGTATGCAGCAGCGTGACCTGGTACTGCGATTTCCGGCAGAGCACGCGATCTCCGTCCATCATGGGCATGCCGATTTGGCCGTCAATGCTCAGGTAAGCCTCATCCTCGCCGGTCTTGACCACAATCTCGATTTCCGACGAGTCGCGAACCACCAGCGGACGGTGGGTGAGAGAGTGGGCCGAAACCGGCGTCACCACGAACGCATCGACGGAAGGCATCAGGATGGGACCGCCGGCGGCCAGCGAATATGCCGTCGAACCGGTGGCCGTGGACACGATCAGACTGTCGGCCTGGTAACTCGAAACGAATACGTGGTCGATGTAAACGTCGCAATGATTCAGGCGGGCGATGGTACCCTTGCCGACCACCACATCGTTGAGCGCGTCGAAGCTGCCTACGCAAGCGTCTTTGCGATATACCTCGCAGTGCACCATGGAACGCGTGTCCAGGTTGCAGCAGCTCTGCTCGATGCTCTGCAGAGTGGCGTAGAGATTTTCCAGGGGCACTTCAGTCAGGAAGCCGAGCGACCCCAGGTTGATGCCCAGCACCGGAATTCCAGCCTTGGATACGGCCCGGGCGGCCGACAGCAGTGTGCCGTCTCCTCCCAGCACCACCACGAAGTTCAGCGGACGGGAAGCCATTTCGTCGCGCGCCAGGACTTCCACGCCCGAGGCATAAAGCGCAGTCTCCCGATCGACCACAACCTGGTATTGATGCTCGCGAAACCACGCCAGCAGCGGCGGGACAACATCTGCCAGTTCAGACTTTCCGGGCTTGGAAATGATGCCGGCGAACTTGCGGGTGGGTGCTCCGTTAGCCATGGTGAAATCGAATTGTACAGAAATTCCAGGGAAAAGCCTTATCCACGCGGACGCGATCGGAGCCGTGTTTTCTTTGCGTTCTTTGCGGCATTTCTTTGCGATCTTTGCGGTCAAAGAGCTTTTAACCGCAAAGTGCGCAAAGGAATCCGCAAAGGACGCAAACGAAATGGCGACCGAATGCTCAGAATCGGCCGTACAACAGAAACTCGCGATTCCCTTCACCGCCCAGGATTGGAGAATCGATTACCTCTGTCCGCGCGCATCCCAAGTTCAGCAATGCCTGGCGAACTTTCTCGACCGCAGCCAGTTGCACCGCCGGATCGCGCACGATGCCGCCCTTCCCTACTTGTTCCCGGCCGGCTTCGAACTGCGGCTTTACCAGCACCACGATCTGCCGGCCGCGACGCTCCAGGGGCGGAGGGAAGGCGGCGGCGATCACCGCCGGCAGAACCAGCGTGGCTGAGATGAAGGAGACATCCATCACCATCAGATCCACGGCCTCGCCGACCTGCTGCGCCGTCAGATAGCGGGCATTGGTTTTTTCCAGCAAGCGGACGCGAGCGTCCTGGCGGAGACGGAAATCGATCTGGCCGTGGCCGGTATCGACCGCAATGACGCGCGCGGCACCGCGCTGCAAAAGACAATCGGTAAATCCTCCGGTGGACGTTCCCACGTCGAGACAGATTTTGCCCGTGACTTCGATCTGCCAGTGCTCGAGAGCCGCCTCCAGCTTGAGACCGCCGCGGCTGACGTATTTGAGATCTTCTCCCAGCAGGCGAATGTCGGCCGAGGTTTCTATACCGGCTCCTGCCTTCTCGATTTTTTGTCCGTTGACCAGCACTTTGCCGGCGAGGATCAACGCCTGGGCGCGCTCCCGCGAGGTGTGTCATGCCCCGTTCCAGCAGCAGTTTGTCGAGGCGCATTTTCAAGACTAGCTCCGCAAGCAGTGCAGTGTGCAGAAACCATTCGCAGCAAACAACTTATCAGGGTTATTTACCGGTTTCCCACAGAATTTTCCACAGCGGTGTTGAAAAGTGGATGGGAGCGGCCAGCAGAGACTACGCGCGGATTCAGCGCCCCGGAGGGGCGCCTGATACTAGCGCCGGCGTTTCAACGCCGGGTAGGCGAACCGGTAACGACTCCCGTCCCGTAGGGACGGCTGAAACCGAAGCCCGACGCCCGGGCCCCTAGCCCGCTACTTCTTCCAGCAGCTTCTGGTCGATGTCGAAATTGGAATGGACGTTCTGCACGTCGTCGTGCTCTTCGAGCGCTTCCATCAGGCGGATCATCTGGGTCGCGGCCGGGCCTTCCAGCTTGATGTAGTTTTGCGGAATCATCGAGACACTCGACGACACCGGCTCCATGCCGGCTTTCTTCACTGCTTCGAGGACAGCTTCATAAGCCGACGGCTCGGAAAGCACTTCCCAGTTATCGCCATCGTCACGTAAATCTTCGGCGCCGGCCTCGAGCACGATGCCCATCAAATCGTCTTCCTTGGCCGCCGTCTTGGGGATGACGATGTCGCCCTTCTTATGAAACATCCAGGAGACCGCGCCGGCTTCCGCCATGTTTCCGCCATTTTTGCCGAAAGCGTGGCGGATTTCGCTGACCGTGCGATTGCGATTGTCGGTATTGATATCGAGCAGGATCGGCCACGCCACCCGGGCCATAGCCTTCGAGCGAGAACTCTTCATAAGTGGCGCCGGGAAGCTCTCCCGTGCCGCGCAGGATGGCCCGCTTGATGTTGTCGGCCGGCATATTCTCGGCCTTGGCCGCCAGGATGGCGCCCCGCAGGCGGGGATTGGTATCGGGGTCTCCGCCGTTTTTGGCGGCAATCGAAATTTCCTTGATCAGGCGGGTAAAAATCTTGCCCCGCTTGGCGTCCAGAGCGCCCTTTTTGTGCTTGATGGTGGCCCATTTTGAATGGCCGGACATGGAAATACCTCGTATTTAATAGTCTTTTATGGCGCGGAACTGGCCCGTCGAGGAGATCAACGGATTGCCTCAAATGAATGCCGGCGAACAAAAAATTATAGCATGGGGCTCTAAAGGACGGGATTCTGCATACGGGCGCGCCGGGCTTTGTACGCATACAGGATCGCCAGCAACGGCGGGGCCAGCAGCACTCCCCAGAACGGAATGATCATCCCCAGTACAATCGGCGCCAGAATGGAAGCCCAGACCGGCACCCTGGCGGTGCGCTTCATGATGTACGGCTGCAGCAGAAAACCATCCACGACGGCGATCACCGCGTACAGCATCAGAACATAGAGCGGATGCTCCCAGTCTCCCCACTTGAACATGGCGGTGAGCACCGGGCCGATGACGCCGAGCACGGCTCCGATTTGCGGCACGAACTGGAAGACCGCGCCCAGCAAAGCCCATAACGGGGCCCCCGGCACGTGAATGATGTAAAGTCCGATCAGCCACAGCAGGCCGACCGCCAGCGAATCTTCCAGCTGCGCGATGAACCAATTCTTCAGCGCTCCGCCGGTGACGCGAAAGTGTTCTCCGAGGTTCATGGTGGGGCGCGGGCGGGATTTCGAGCCGTATAATCATGTTAAACTGCGGTGTGTTCCGCTACAACTGAATCGGGCGCGAAGCTGCCGCCCGAGCGAGGTTCGAACGGCGATGAAATTCGGCGTCATCATTTTCCCCGGCTCCAACTGTGACCATGACGCGTATTGGACCATCCAGAATGTGGCCCGGCAGCCGGTCACATTCCTGTGGCACGAATCGCACGATCTTGAGAACTGCGATGCCATCATCGTGCCCGGCGGATTCGCCTATGGCGACTACTTGCGCACCGGAGCCATCGCCAAGTTTTCGCCCGTGATGGAGGCGGTGCGAAAGTTCGCGGACGGAGGCGGACTGGTGCTCGGTATTTGCAACGGCTTCCAGATATTGTGCGAGTCCGGACTGCTGCCGGGCGCGCTGATGCGAAATGTGGGCTTGAAATATGTCTGCAAACCAGTCCAGGTACGGGTGGAAAACGCGGAAACTCCCTTCACCGGCGCCTGCCATAAGGGCGAAGTCCTGACCATCCCTATCGGACACATGGAAGGCAACTATTTCTGCGACCAAGCAACTTTCGCCGAGTTGAAGCGCAACCAACAGATTGTGTTTCGGTATTGTTCGCCGGCGGGGGAGATTACGCCGGAAGCCAATCCCAACGGCTCATTGGATAACATCGCCGGCATCTGTAGTCCGGGCCGGAACGTGCTGGGGATGATGCCTCATCCCGAACGCTCCAGCGAGCCCGAGTTGGGCGGCACCGAGGGCTTCAAGATCTTCGAGTCCATGGTCGGAGCCATGGCGGTAAAATAAGCGGTCCGGCGCGTCTTTTGGGGGGGTCTTGCCTGCATCCAATCCATCGGAGAGTTCGTAGGGCGCGGAAGCTGCGCGGGTGCGGCTGTCTTTGTTTCGATCTTTGTTTCGATCGAGGTTGCGATCCAGGAGACTCCAGAAATATCCCATGAAAGCCTTCCTCGCCTGTGGCTCTGCCTCTGGTTCAAGTGAAGCGTCCTGTCCCACTGGAGAGAATTCCGGGGATGGCGGCAACTCTGTTTCTCTTGCTGCTGACGATCGGTGCCGCCTGGCCTTCGGCGGCGCAGGAAATGCCGAGAGTGCAGGTATTCGGAGGCTACTCCTATACCCGCTACGACACTCCGTCATTTGGCTTCGCCAACACCGCCGGCCTCAACGGTTACACCCTTTCACCCGCTTACAACATTATTCGTGGATTCGGTGTGGTGGCGGAACTGAGCGGACAGTACGGGACAAACCTGAATCTGCGCGACATCGCAGTGGGACCGCAATTTCTCTACCCCAGAGGGAAAATGATGTTCTTCGGACATCTTCTGGTCGGCGATGCCCGCTCCCTGGTGCAGGCGGGAGGCCCTCAGGAAGACACCGCCCGAGCCGTTATCGTGGGTGGAGGCATGGACTACGATCTCACCCCGCGTTTCGCCTTGCGCGCATTCCAGGTGGATTACATGCACACCACTTTGTTTAACGCGACACAGAAGAATTTGCGGTTTTCGACCGGCCTGGTGTATCGCTGGGGCTCGATCAAGAAAACGCACCGGACGCTCGCGCCAAATCCGTAGCGATCGCCAGAGAGTTGGGAAGGGGTTTGATGAGACTGAACAAACGGACAGGCTTGCTGGCGGCAACTTTTGCGCTGGCCTGGTTAGCCGGCTGCGGTGGCGGAGGCAGCGGTAGCGGAAAAGGCTCCGCCGGGGGCAACGCCTATGTCGCCGTGCCGGAAGCCAACGCTGTCGCCTCCTATCGCGTGAGCAGCGGATCCGGCAACCTGAAGGCTGTGCTGGGTTCTCCCTTCGTCGGAGGGAGGTCTCCGATATCGCTGGTCGTCCATCCTTCCGGCAAGTATGTTTACACCGCCAACCAGGGCGGAAATGACATTTCGCTATATGCCGTCAACAGCAATACTGGAGAACTTACCGAAGTCCTGCCCCGCACTCCGGCGGGATTGAATCCTACGTCGTTAGCGATGGACGCGGGCGGTGATCTGCTGTTCGTCGCCAATCAGACGTCGAATACCATTTCCGTTTATCACCATCAGTTCGAGCGATGGCAGTTTGACGGAGGCCGCCGGATCGCCATTCGCCACCGGTTCGCGGCCGGTGGCGCTGGCTTTGTCTCCTTCCGGAAAATTCCTGTATGTAGCCAGCTCGAGTTTGCCCAAGGTGTTTGGGTATTCCGTCACTTCAGGCACAGGCGATTTACTGGCGATTCAGGGGTCACCGTTTCCGGTCGGCAACGGTCCGAGCGCGCTGGTCGTCGATCCCTCGGAACATTTTGTCTACGTAACGAATTTCATTGATAACACCGTCTCCGGCCTGACCATCGACTCCACCAGCGGCGCGCTCACCACCGCGCTGGATTCTCCATTCGTGGCCGGCACGGGACCGGTCTCGGTCACGGTCGACCCTGACGGGAAAATATTTGTACGTGACCAACATAAGCTCGAATAACGTCTCGGTTTACACCATTGATACCAGCACGGGCGCGACCACCGCGCTCACCTCGCCTTTCGCAGCCGGGACCAGACCGGTGTCGGCGACGGTCGATCCCGCGGGCGCGTTTCTCTACGTGTGTAATCAGTCTTCCAAAAACATCACCAAGTTCCAGATCAACCAGTCGACCGGGGGACTTCCCAGCAGTACGGTCTCTGCCACCAGCAACCTGGCGCCGTCGGCCATCGTATTTGCGAAGTGAGTGGGCGTGGCCTGTGTGGCCTGTGTGGCTGCGGGCGACTCGCCGGCGCCGGCAAGTGCCACGGAAGCCCAGGTGGCATCGGACTGGGATAGAAGCAACACCAAATCAAATTCAAAAGCCGCGGGCGAGTCGCCCGCGACCACATGGTTCTCTTTGATTCGCTTTGGCATTCTCGGGTTTGGATTGCATGCGGTTAAACGGCTGATGCCTGGGTTCTCCCTGGCCCGGAACTGCCGTGTCACTGCCCTTTCGCGACGTACCCTGCAAAAAGCCCAGGAGTCGGCCCGGCAGCACAATATCCCCCTGGCCTTTGATTCGGCCGAGGACATGTGCCATTCGCCGGAAGTTGACGCCGTACTGGTCACCACTCCCAATGCCTGCCACCTGGCCGACGTGCTGCTGGCCCTGCGATGCGGCAAGCCGGTCTTGTGCGAAAAACCCATGGGTATAAACGCCGGCGAGTGCCGCCAGATGGTCGAGGCGGCTCGCAGCACCGGTCTGCTGCTGGGCGTGGCCCAGGTTTTCCGGTTCGAAGAAAGTACGGCTCGTCTGCGCGAGCGCGTGGCTTCGGGACAGATCGGCAAGATTGTTTTCGCGCGCTCCGAGTTCTCTTTTCCTGGCGGGGCGGGTCATGCGCGCGCCTGGCTCTATGATTCCGCGGTAGCCGGTGGCGGCCCCATTGCCGATGTCGGCGTGCACTGCGTGGATGCCCTGCGCTACATCCTGCAGGATGAAGTCGTCCGCGTGAACGCTCGTGCAGTGCACGACGCGGGTTCCGGAACGGTGGAGTCGGCCGCGGTGCTGACGCTGGAATTTTCCCGTGGCACGCTGGGCACGGTAGCGGTTTCCTTCCGCGCCGAATACCGCACGCCACTCGAACTGGTGGGGGAAACCGGCGTCCTCCGGGCCGACGACGCGTTGAACGTGGAACGTCCGATCCGGCTGGAACTGCGGCGCTCCGGTTCCGTAGTCGAGACCGACGAAGTTTCAAATCGCCTGGCCTACGCGAAGCAAGTCGACGCCTTCGCGGACGCGGTCGAGGGCAAAGCGAAATTTCCGGTGTCCGGCGAAGAAGGCTGGCAAAATCAGGAAATTCTGGATGCGGCCTATCGAAGTTTGAATAGCGGCAAAACGGAAGATGTATTTCAGGTACGTGAAGAGCGGCAATGAATACCTAAGGAGCTGTTGTCTGCTGTGACTGGGCGGGCTGCGAGGAATCCCTTTCGCCTGCACGATTGCCCAATGCCATTCCTGGTCCTGGCCCAGCTTTGTACCCAGGGTTTCGTGGAAAACGGTTGTGCTGGAGGGCGCCGCCGAGCCTTTGAGATGGTAGAGAACGGTGGAATCAGGTTGTTTTTCCGAAAGCAACGTAGTCGTTTCCGCCGCGGGTATCAATCGAGCTGTGCCTCGCCGGCGCGTGTTTGCTTCCGAGCCGCGCAAGAGCGTCACTCCCACCGTAATTTCCTTTATGTTCCAGGTGGTGCCGTTATGCACCGATACTTGCAGGGTGTCCCCGCTGATCGTGGCCGGGCCATCGAGCTTCGCCAATTCGCCCTCCGGCAGGTCCTGCGGGGCGTAAGGGTCCGACAGCAAAGAGGTGGCGGAGGCGCTGAAGGAGAGGTCACAGGTTACGTCCGGAGAAGAGACCTGGAACTTCTTGCCCGCGCCTGCGCCATCGATGCTGAACAGCAGTCTCGCCATTCAGCTTGCGGGTCTGCACTTCATCCATGACCTGATGAAGATTGTCGTTGTCGATGACGGCGTGCTCCAGGGCGGCTTTGCCTTTTCGATACTGGCGAGCCAAATCGCCCAGGGACGGTTCCCCGCTATCGGACTGCGCCGCTGCGCCCACCGGAAGCAAGACCCCCAGCAGAGCGAGGGCAATCGGCAGAAATGATTTACGAGTCATGAAGGCGTCACGGAACCGTTCCCTTGACATTGTGCCGCAAGCCACCGAGCCCTGCTCACTGTCGCTGCGGCCAGCATTCAATTGATAACTAGCGAAGAACCGGTCCTGACGAAATTGTACTCAGCAGGTGGAGCAGAAATGACCAGGCGGGTACGAACGATAGTCGTAGAACCTTGGAGCACCAGGGATTCACGACAGGAAGCGAGGCAGGTAAGACTAGGCGTGCGGGACTGGTTCGCCAGGACGAACAAGCACGCAACAGGGCGCCGCACGCCCGAGGCTACACGCTCTTACAGCAGGCCAGAGGAACGAAAGCGCGTAACCGGATCCATGACCGGAACAGCCTCTCGCTGGAAGATCCAGCGGGCCACCGCATAGCCCAGGGCTGCGTAGCAAACATAGACCAGCTTCATGGCTCACCCCAAATGGTTAGATGCTTATTCGCCTTGGGGGGAGTGCGACAAGCCGCACCATACGAGACAAAATTAACAAGCAGGCACCAGTAGGTCAATGAACCACTGGTGCCATGCGTATGGCACGAAAGTCACAGGGCGTAACCAGGGTAAAAAAAGCGTGGTGTGGTGTGGTCGCGGACGACTCGCCCGAGCGAACAGGTGCCCCGTACTCTTTGCGTCCTGTGCGGTATCGTTTGCGGCCTTTGCAGTTAAGTATTTGATCTTGCTGCAGATCCGCCCAAAGTCTTAGGCCGCAAAAAACGCAAAGAAAACCGGGAGATCCGCACGACTGATTATCTATACCTGCAGAACGTCGCCTTCCCGCGCCACCAGCTCGTACAGCACGGGATTCACAAAGAAGCCGATAAACAGCCGGGAAATCAGCCCGGCCACGATCACGATGGCAAAAGGCTTCTGGGTGTCCGAGCCGATGCCGGTCGAAAGGGCCGCCGGGAGCAATCCCAGGCAGGCCACCAGGGCGGTCATCATAATCGGACGCAGCCGCAGCAGCGAGGCCGTCCGCGTGGCCGTCGGGATATCCATCCCCTCCTGCCTCAGCTTGTTGATATACGAAACCAGAATGACCGCGGTCTCCACCGAGACGCCCAGCAGCGCCAGCAGTCCCAGGACCGAAGAGACGCTGAATGGAGTATGCGTGAGCTTGAGCGCCACCAGCGCGCCCACCGGTTCCGTCATGATCACGCCCAGGGCGATCGTGGCGGGAAACTTGAAGTTTCCGTAGAGCGCAAACAGAATCATGAAAATCAGCCCCAGCGCGAGGGGAACGATGAAATACATCTGCGATCTGGCTTCGAGGAACTGGCTGTATTCGCCGCCCCACGTCATCCAGTATCCCTGCGGCAGAGTCACGGCTTTGCTCACGGCGGCCTGGCCGTCGCGCACCGCCCGCTCCAGGTCACGGCCTTCGATGCTGTACTGCACTCCGATGTAGCGGGAATTATCTTCCCGATAGATGAAGGACGCGCCGTTGCCCTGGCTGATGGTGGCTAACTGGCTCAACGGAATCTGTTGCCCGTCAGGCGTGCCCACCAGCAAATTGCCGATATCGTGGGCGTTGCTGCGAAACTGCGGCTGCATGCGCACCACCAGGTCAAAAAGCTTTTCTCCCTGGATGACCTGGGTGACCGCCTGGCCGCCCACGGCGGCCGAGATCACGGCTTCGACGTCGGCGACGTTGATCCCGTAACGCGCGATCTTGTCGCGGTCCACGTCCAGCAAGAGGCTGGGCTGGCCAAGTTCACGCACCACCGTCAATTCCTTGAAGCCCGGAATTCCGGTCAACACGTTCTTCATCTGCACCGCCTTGTCCTGCAGCACGGCCAGGTCGGGCCCATAGATTTTGACGGCGAGCGAACTCTTCAGGCCGGTAAGCGCCTCGTCGACCGCATCTTCCGCCGGCTGGGTAAAGTTGAAGATGATGCCGGGAAAGGCGCTGAACTTCTTGTTCAGGGACTCGATCAGCTCTTCTTTGGTGCTGACCTCACCGCTCCAGGCTGAATCTTTGTAGGGCTTCAGTCCGACGTAGAACTCGCAATTGAAGAAGCCCGTGGGGTCGGTGCCGTCGTCAGGACGTCCCAACTCCGAGCCCACGACCGTGACCTGGGGATACGACATCAGGATGGCGCGTATTTGCGGGAGCGATTTTGCCGGCCTCTTCAAAGGAGATGGTGTAGGGCATGGTTGCCCGCACCCAGAGCGCGCCTTCATCCAGGTGAGGCATGAATTCTCCGCCGATGAAAGGAACCAGCAGCAGCGACGCGCCGAATATCAGGGTTGCGATCGCCAGCGTGGCCTTGGGGCGGGCCAGGGCCCAATCCAACTGGGTCGCATACTTGCTCTTCATCCACTCAAAGGCGCGGTTGGGCTTTTCGCGAATGCCCTTCTTGAACCAATACGAGGCCAGCACCGGGATCAGCGTGAGGGTCAGGATCAGCGCGCCCACCAGCGCGAATGACATGGTCTCCGCCATGGGGTGGAAGAGCTTTCCCGACGGCCCGGTCAGCGCGTAGATCGGCAGGTAACCGGCGAGAATCACCGCCACCGAGTAGAAGATGGGGCGGTCAACATCTTTCGCGGCTGCCAGAATCACTTCGTTCAAGTTGTATTCCTGCCCTTCGCGCAGGGCGAGTTCGCGATAGATGTTCTCGATCATGACCACGGCGCCGTCGATCACGATTCCGAAATCGATGGCGCCGATGGAGAGCAGGTTCGCCGCCACGTCATGGGCATGCAGCACGATGAAAGCGAACAGCAGAGACAGGGGAATGGTGAGCGCCACGATGACGGCGGCGCGGAAGCTGACCAGAAAAAAGATCAGGACGATCAGCACCAGCACCATGCCGCGGAGCAGGTTCGCTTCCACCGTGTCGGTGGTGAGTCTCACCAACTCGCTGCGATCGTAAAAAGGTTGAACTTTGACGTCGGGCGGTAGGATCAGACGGTTCAGTTGTTCGGTCTTGGCCTCGACTCCTTTCAAGACCGTCTGCGTCTGCTCGCCGCGGCGCATGAGGATCACGCCCTCGACCGCGTCGTCATTTTTCTGAAATCCGAATTCACCAAGGCGGGGCGCGTGCCCGATGGTTACGTCGCCCACGTCGCGCACCCGGATGGGTACACCTTTGTTGCTGCCGACGACGATGTTCCCAATGTCGTCGGTGTTGCGCACCAGACCGATGCCGCGGACGTAATAGAACTGGCCTCCCTGGGAATAAAACCCTCCGCCGGCGTTGGAATTATTCGCGGCCAGGGCCGTGGTCACCTGCGGAACGGTCAGGTGATATCCATAAATGCGGGCGGGATCGAGCAATACCTGATATTGCATCTCCGTCCCGCCAAAACCGGAATCGTCAGCCACGCCGGGGACGGACCGGTAGGCGCGCTCGACCACCCAGTTCTCAATCGTCTTCAATTCCTGCGGCGTGCGATCGGGACTCACCAGCACATAGCGATATACCAGCCCGCTCGGGCTGAACAGCGGCGCCAGCGAGGGGACCACGCCACTCGGAAGCGTGGCTTGCGCCAGCCGCTCAAAAACCATTTGCCGGGCCAGATAGTCGTCGGTGCTCTCTTCGAAAGTCAGACGCAAATCCGAGAGACCATACAACGAGATGGACCGCATGGTGATCATGCGAGGCACGCCGTTCATCTCGAGTTCGAGCGGCAGCGTGACCAGGCGTTCCACTTCCTCGGCGGCATGATCGGGCCATTGCGTGATGATTTCGACTTGCGGCGGGGAGAGGTCGGGATAGGCGTCCACCGGCATGCGCTGGAACGACAGGATTCCGCCGACCGTGATGAAAGCGGTCAGCATCAGCACCAGGAACCGCTGGCGGAGCGCAGCTTGGACGATGCGATGGATCATCTGATTGAAATCATCTGCTTAAGCTCATTGGATGCTGCATTATTTATTTTTTTCAGCGCTGCAGCGAGTTTGCGAACTGCAAAAACAGGCTGCCATCGCCAATCACATGGTCGCCGGGCTGCAAACCCGCGGTGATCTGCGTCTGCCCTTGCAGGCTTTCCCCGAGGGTGACCGAACGTCTCCCAAACTGATTGGCCGATACCTCGGCGTAAACGAAAGGCTCATTCTCGCTATCGCGTAACACCGCGGAATCGGGCACGGCGATGGCATTCTGAATCTTCCCCGCCTGCACCGTTGCGGTCACGTACATGTCTTTTTTCAGCTTCTCGCCCGGATTCAAAGTCTCAATGCGCGCCGGCAAGGTGCGGGTATTGGGGTCGAGAGAAGCGGCAATATAGGAAATGCGTCCCCGGAAAGAATCGGGATAAGCGTCGGTCTGAATCGTGACCGCGTCCCCCACTCGCACGTAGGGCAAATCTTTCTGATACGCGTTCACCAGCACCCACACCGTGCTGGTATCCGAAATGGTGAAGCATTGGGTGTTGCCGGGCTGGAGGAGTTGCCCGGCGGAAACCAGCTGTTCAACCACTTCCCCGCCGATGGGCGCCCGCACCGGCACTTCATAGGACGACGGTCCCTTCTCCACCGCGTCGGGATCGGTGACCCCCATGACTTTCAGCGCGGCCTCGGCCGACGCCAGGTCGCCTCCCGCCTGCACTTCAGCCGATTCCGCCTGCTCCAGATCCTTCACCGCGATGGCGTGATGTTGATACAGGTCCTGCGACCGGACGTATGTCTTTTGCGCCAGGGCGTAGGCGTCCTTGGCTTTCAGATAGTTGGTGCGCAGTTGAGAATAATCGGGACTGGCCACGTACAACATGGGCTGGCCCTGGTGCACTTTCTGGCCCGGAACCACCACCACGCGGCTCACCGGACCGCTGACCTGGGTGATCACCGGCGTGGTACGAAAACCGTTGTAGGCTACCGCGCCGGTCAGCCGCAGCGTGCGCGTCAGGGTTGTGGGTTGGACCGTCACCACCTGCACGTGCGACATCTGCTCTGGCCGAAGCGTAAATAGTTCGGGATGGTTGGGATCCTTGGCGCCGTGGTTAGCGGCAGCATCTGATTTTGATCCCTCGCAACCGGCAAGCGCCAGCATGATCATGGCCGGCACAATCACGGATAGACCCAACCACAAGCCGTGCGGCCGCCGGAAAGTTCTGCGGCGAGCTTTGTCATTCCACATTTTCATGGCAGGTTCCTCGCTCCCACCGCTTGCTTCATTTGTTCGAGCGCCGTCATATAAGAAGCCAGAGCCTGGCGATAGGCCAGTTGAGCCGCCCGGTAGCTGCGCTCGGCATCCAGAAAATCCAGCAGGCTGGCGGCGCCGGCCTTGTAGGCATACTCGCTGATATCGCGCGAGTCCTGCGCCTGTTTCAGATATTCGGAGGTATACAGCTGCACGATTTCGTCGTTGCTGCGCAGCGCCTCGTAGGCATTGGCCACGTCGGACAGCACCGCATCGCTGGCCGACAACTGTGTTTCCTGGGCCTGGGTCAGGGCGTAGCGCGTGCGCGCGATTTCGCCCTGATTGCGGTTGAAGATGGGCAGATCGAAACCGGCGAAGATCGAAGCCGAATTTTGCCCAGCCGTGTGAGTGAAGTCGTAGGTGCCGTTCACATCCACCTTGGAGTTGGCTTTGGCCAGCTGGATCTGGCTCTGGGCCGCGGTCACGCCCAGCAGGGCAGCCTGGAAATCGGGACGCTCGCGCAGGGCCCTGGCCTGCAAGTCTTCCAGGTTCGCTTTGAGCGGCTGGTAGGCCAAATCCCCAATGACGTCGTAATTGGCCGGCACCGCGTCGTAACCCAGCAACTCGCGCAGGCCGACCAGCGCCTGCGCCCGAGCCAGGCGGGCCGAAGAAACGTCGGTCTGAAACTGCAGAAGCTGAAGCTTGATCTTCAGGTAGTCGGCTTCGCTGATGGCGCCCGCTTTAAATTGGGCGTCGGCAATATCGACCGTGGTCTGGAAATCTTTCAAGTCCTGCTGGGCGAACTGCAGGGTCGATTCCGCCAGCAGCACGCTGACAAATTGCTGTCCCACATTGAAAGCCAGCGTGCGCTCGGCATCCGTGACCTGGGCGCGGGTAACGGCGGTCTGGTCGCGGGCGGCTTGCAGGCGCCGTTGCCGTTTGTGTCCGCGCTCAAAAAGATATGAGATCCCAATGTCGAACTGCTGGGTCAGGTTCAGATTGTCGGCGGAAAAATCACTCGGGCTGAAAATGGGGATGAATTGCGAATCGGCCCCAAAGCTGGGATTGGGACGCAGGTTGGCGGTGATCTCCTGCGCCTGGTTCTGCAGAATCAAGGTGCGCGTGGCCTTGATGGAATGATTGTGCGCCAGCGCCAGATCAATGGCCTGATCGAGACTGATCAGAGTCGTATTTTGCCCAACGCCTACGCCATTCAGCAGCAGGAAAAAGGTCCCGGCTGCGGCGAGGATTCGAAAGCATCGTGAACGCATAACAGTAAGATCAAAGCGCGCTGACCCTGGCACGGCGGCCTTACCGCTGATACTCAAGATTCTCGAGCACCCCACCAGGCTCTGGCGTCCGTATCATGCTCCTTCCATGCAGAAAGTGTGACCCACCAAGGGAATGCAAACGCAATGGAGAGCGGATTTAGGCCAGGTCGAGCGGAGGAGGGCGAATGTACAGCCGGAAGGAATAGAGGACCGGGTCAGGGCGCATTTTCAGAGCGCCAACGAACACGGTGCTGCCTGACATGACGACGAACGCAATCAGAAGAACGATCGCCGTGCTGGACCGGGCCATCAGGCAGATAAGGCAGACCGGGCTGCCGGATGAAGCCTGATCCAACTCCACCGTGGCTTGGGCATCAGGGCGCGCCGAGACCGCAGAAATGCGTAGTCTGGATGGTCGTGGACAGCAGGACCGCGGCCAAACACACCACGGCCAAATATCTCAATCCGTTCGTTGATCGGTATCGGATGTTCACCGTGCTCGATGCCACTGCGGACTTGGATGCACCCACGGGCCGGTTTAGCGGCTCCCTGCCCTAAAGAATCTGGTCGATTCTAGCATCGAAAGAGCGCTGCGACCCTGCCAATCAAGCCGTGTTTGTCTTCCGCAGGTAACTTTCGAGCTGCGCAGCTCTTTCCGCTTCTGGGCGTCCACCTTAGGATAGCCAGGTTCAAACCGTCGAGCGTAACGACGATGGCCACGGCCAGGC
>CAWFJA010000014.1:0-26692 GCA_963816025.1 Terriglobia bacterium | reverse complement strand
TGGGGAAAGCCGGTCCCGGCTGCCTGGCCGAGCGAAGCTCGGCTTCGCACCAAGACCCGCAAAAACAAAAACGCCACCGGCCGAAGCCGATGGCGATTCTTTATCTGGAAAACCTTCGAGATTATTTCACTGCGGTGACGGGCGCGTGTCTGTCTACGCTGCTTGCTCGTACGCATGCGCCACCCGCAGCATCGTGCCTCGTCAAAATGCCGCGCAAAATCTGCAACCCAATCGGCAACTTCTCGTGGTTCTCGCCGCAGGGCACTGATATTCCAGGAATCCCCGCCAGGTTCGCAGTTACGGTGTAGATATCGGCGAGATACATGGCCAGCGGATCATTCACCTTCTCGCCCAGCCGGAACGCCGCTGTCGGGCTGGTCGGCGCGACGATGACATCCACTTTCTTGAATGCCTCGTCGAAATCCCGCGTCAGCAGCGTGCGCACTTTCTGCGCCTTCAGGTAATAAGCGTCGTAGTATCCGGCGCTCAGCGCGTAGGTTCCCAGCATGATGCGGCGCTTGACTTCCATGCCGAATCCTTCATCGCGGCTCGGCCGGTACATTTCAGAAAGCGTGCGCGCTCCTTGGCGCGGTATCCGTAGCGCACGCCGTCAAAGCGCGCCAGATTCGACGACGCCTCCGCCGTCGCCACAATGTAATACGCCGGAATCGCATACTCGGTGTGCGGCAGGAAACCTCCACGATCTCGCATCCCAGTTCAGCCAGCTTCTGAATCGCCGCCTCGATCGCGCTGCGCACTTCCGGATCCAGTCCCTCGCCGAGATATTCCTTGGCCACGCCGATCTTCAAGCCCTTCACCGGCTTCTCGAGTTCCGCGACATAGTCCGGGCACGGGAACCTCGGCGGAAGTCGAATCCATGGGATCGCGGCCGGCAATCGTTCGCAGCACCATGGCGGCATCCTTCACCGTTTTCGCAAACGGGCCGATGTGATCGAGCGACGAAGCAAACGCAATCAGGCCGTAGCGCGACACTCGGCCATACGTCGGCATCAATCCGACCACGCCGCAAAACGATGCCGGCTGGCGAATCGATCCGCCGGTATCCGAGCCCAGCGCCGCCACCGCCATCTCCGCCGCCACGGCCGCCGCCGATCCGCCCGACGATCCGCCCGGAACACGGCTCATGTCGCGCGGATTGTGCACCGGCTGACAGGCCGAGTTCTCATTGGACGATCCCATGGCAAACTCATCGCAATTCAGCTTGCCCAACATCACCGCGCCAGCCGCTTCCAGGCGAGCCACCGCCGTGCAGTCGTAGGGCGGAATGTAGTTGCCCAGAATCTTCGAACCCGCCGTGGTGCGCACTCCGTTGGTCACCATCACGTCTTTGATCGCAACCGGCACACCGCCGAGCGGCGGCAGCTTCTGCCCTTGCCGCCAGCGCATCCATCTCGGCGGCCTTGGCCAGCGCGCGCTCTTTGCACAGAGTCAGAAACGCGCCGATCTTCGGATCTTCGCTGTCGATCTTGGCGTAGAACGCCTCCGCCAGCGCCGCAGCGCTGGTCTTGCGCTCCTGCACAGCGGAGCGGGCGGCGTCAATGGTGAGCAGATCCATATTCATGGAAATCGGCTGTTGGTCCTTGGTCGCTTGGTCTTCGCCAAAGACCAAGGGCCAACAACCGACGACGATTCTTTCTATCTTTCAATCACCTTCGGCACTTTGAAAAACGTCCCGTCCGAGTCCGGAGCATTTTCCAGGGCAACATCGTGCGGCAGCGACTTGCGCAATCCTTCATGAACATCTTCGCGGCTGGCGTACGCGAAACGTTCGCTTCCCTGCTTCGACTCGTCCACGCCGTACCGGTCCGAAACCTGCGCCATGGGCGGAACGTTCGTCGGTCTCCAGCTCGTTCAGGCTGTCGATGTATCCAAGAATCGAGTTCAAGTCGCGCAGCATGCGCGTGCGCTCTTCCGCGGTCAATTCCAGGTTGCCAGATCAGCCACGTAGGCCACGTCTTTTTCGGTAACTTTCATGCCCGTGTGGCGCGGGCGTCCTCACCCGCGGCCTTCTCCCCCATCACAAACTCAATCCGCCGCACGCTTTCGGCCACGTAGCGATTGATGACCGCCAGATATTGTGGAGCCAATGCCTGCAACTCAACCCGCCATCCGGCGTCTGGAACTTCCACGCGAAGAATTCCCTGAGCGAAGTCGACCGCGCGCGTCCGCGCCGCGACCGCTTGTCCGCAAGCCAACGCCCACGCCAGCAACGGTCCCTCCCCCGCGGGAGAGCGCCGCAAGCTGCCGGCAACAATCTTCTCCAGTCCTGCGCCGACTTGTTCCATGGCTCGGGTCATACAGATCAAACTCTTGGTGGGAACGAAAATGATTTTACCATTCCCCAAGCCCTTCACCGGCCGTAGACAGAACTAGCTTCTATATTTCAAGCATAGCAACTTGCCCCAGGAAAAAGGGACATGGAGAGCGGCAATATATTTCTTTTGCCCTCAGGCGCTTGAGCAGAAACCGTCGCCGCACGGGGCTTGACAGATTCTTGCGCCTATCAGTTCGGGCGGGACTGGCCCGCCGCCACGGGAAATTCTCGCCTCACATACTCCATCGCGCCGGCCTTCGACTGCAATCGTCCTTCGAGCTGGGCATCCTCCACCAGAGAAAGAATTTGCTTGAAGCGCGGCCCCGGCGGGTACCCCGCCGCGATCAGGTCAGCGCCGCTGATGAGGGGCGCGGGACGAATGGCTTCCGGGGGAATCGCGGCAATCCTCTCTCGGGTGAATTTGTAGGACGTCAGATCGCGGTGACTGGCCTGGCAGTCCAGTCGGTGCAGTTCGATGTGCTGCTCAAATTCGGGCATGCGCATAAATCTTTTGAACGTGGAGTCCTTCATCTGCGGCACCTGCGCGAAACGCATGTGGTTGGCCACCAGGGCCAGAATCTGCTCAGTTTCGTCATTCGAAAACCGCAGGCGCCGGCAGATTTCTTCTGCCATCTTCACCCCGACATCCACGTGATTGTCGAAGCGAATGCGGTCTGGGGCGACGCGGAACGTGGGCGGCTTCCCGACATCGTGCAAGAGCGCACCCCAGGCCAAAGTTGTCGGGCAGGGATGCGGCAACTCCTCGAGCAGCAGCAGCGTGTGCACAAAAACATCGCCTTCAGGATGAAATTCCGGCGGTTGCTGCACTCCCTTCATCGCCGAAATCTCAGGCAGAACTTCCCGCAGCAGCCCAGTTTCGTCGAGCAGAAGGAAGGCCTGGCGGGCGTGGCCTTCAGTGAGCATCTTGGTCAATTCGTCGCGCACCCGCTCGCATGAGACTTGATGGACGCCGGCCGCCAGCTTCCGGATCGCAGCAAGTGTCGCCAGCTCGACGGTGTATCCGAAGCGGGCGGCAAAGCGAACCGCGCGCAGCATGCGCAGCTTGTCTTCGGCGAAGCGCAACTCGGGCTGGCCGATGGTTCGAATGATTCCTGCGTCGAGGTCTTTGCGTCCGCCGACGAAATCCAGCACTTCATGGTTGATGGGATCGAGCAGCAAGCCGTTGATAGTGAAATCGCGGCGCTCGACATCTTCCTGAGCACTCTTGCTGAAACGCACCTGGTCGGGATGGCGGCCATCGCTGTAGCCGATGTCGCTGCGAAAAGTGGCGACTTCGACAGTGTTGCCGCCAGCGCCTCCTGACGGCACCAGTACGACGCCAAACTGTGCGCCCACGGCATAGGTTTCTGGAAAGATCCGCATGACTTCTTCCGGCGTGGCATCGGTGGTGACATCGTAGTCGGCAGGCTCGCGGCCAAGTAACAGATCGCGCACGCATCCGCCGACCAGGTAGGCTTGGTGTCCGGCGTCGCGCAGGGCGCGGACAATCCGCTGGGAGTGCTCTTTGAGTTCCGGCATCGATATTTCTACACGCCTGCTCTAAAACAACGTCGCCTGCGGCGACTGGACAGCCGAGGGCGGAAGTCCCACGTAGTTCGTGACGATTCAAGCATTCCACTCTGCCCGCAGGCGCTCGCGTTCCGCCTCGCTCAATCCGAACCATGATTCGGCCACGTCGCGGACGCGTTCGAGGGCAGCCTGCATCTCCGTATGCTTGCGCTTAAGTTCTTCCGCGTCCGCGTCCGGCGGGACCAGAATCAGCGGAGCGCTCACGATTACCGCGCGCGAGAAGGGGTGCGGAATCGCCATCAGGTCCCAGGCTTTTTCCAGCGTATGCGCCTTTTCGACTCCAATATGAAAAACGTAGATGGGCCTGCCGGTCTTGCGGGCCAGCATCACTGGCCCGGGTTTGGCGACATAGCGCGGGCCGCGCGGGCCGTCGATGGTAAAGGACGAATCGACGCCTTCTTCCATCCGCCGCGCCATGACTGCAAGTCCGCGCAGCCCTCCCCGGGTGGAGCTGCCCTGGGCGGTGCTGAAGCCGAAGTGCTCGACCACGCGCCGGGTCCACTGCCCGTCGAAGTTAGTGGTGTTCATCACTACCACGCCCCGATTGCGCCAGTACCAGGTGGCGGAAATAATGCAGCGATGCCAGAAAGCGGAAACCACCGGCTCGCCCCGGGCGCGGGATTGCCGGTAGTGATGCATGCCCAGTTCTTCGAAACGCAGCGTGGGGCCGAGCACTCGAATGACCGCCATGACCGCCGAGGCAATGACCGGGATTTGCATGCGCCGCCAGCGCGAGAGTTCGGGCAGGCGGGTATCGTAGAGCGAACTGACCGGCTCGGTGGCGGGTGACGCGCTCGGGCTCTCACTCGACATCACGCATATTGTAGCCGCCCTGCAGCCCAGCGGACAGAAGCCTTGATGGAGGACGGGCGTGATTTAAACTAGGAGCTATGGCTGGCGCCTATATTCTCGGCATCGAGAGCTCCTGCGATGAGACCGCCGCGTCCGTGGTGTATGCGGGCGAGAGAGTGGTCTCGAATGTCGTCTTCTCGCAGATCGCCGCGCACCAGCCTTATGGCGGCGTGGTTCCTGAGCTGGCGTCGCGCGAACATTTGAAAGCGATTGTGCCGGTGGTCCGCAAGGCTCTTGCCGATGGCGGACAGACCTATCAATCCATCGACGCGCTGGCGGTGACGCAGGGGCCCGGGCTGGCAGGCGCTTTGCTGGTCGGAATCGGATACGCCAAGGCGCTGGCCTTCGCCCTCGACAAGCCCCTGATCGCCGTGAATCACCTCGAAGGTCACATTCATGCCGTGCTGCTCGAGGAACGGCAGAAAAATAATCGGGAAATGAATTTCCCCGTGCTGGCCCTGGTCGTTTCGGGCGGCCACACCCACCTCTATCTGGCCGTGCAGCGCGACGCACACTGGTCCTACCAGAATATCGGTCACACTCGCGACGACGCCGCCGGCGAGGCCTTCGACAAAGTGGCAAAGCTGCTGGGATTGGGATATCCCGGCGGCCCCATCATCGACAAGCTCTCCACCCACGGTGACCCCACCGCGGTAAACTTTCCCGCTTCGCAACTAAAGCATCGTGACCGGAAGGATAAGAGCGAGGGTTCAGCCGAACCGCGCTTTGATTTTTCCTATAGCGGGATCAAGACCGCGGTCTTGCGTTACGTCGAGGTTCATGACCTGAAGGCTTCGATTGACGCCCGCCGCAAAGCCCTGGCCGCCATTGAGAAGCCGAAGCTGGAGGACTATCTGCGTCATTGCGACCGAAAGACCCTGGATCTGGTGGCTTCGTTCCAGCGGGCCATGGTGGGTGACCTGGTCGCAAAAACTCTGGCCGCCGCTCGGGCTTGCAGCGTTGCCACGCTATTCGTTACCGGCGGCGTGGCCGCCAATAATGAACTCCGCCAGCGCTTCGAACAGGACGCGGCCATGGAAGGCTTGCCGGTGTATTTTCCTTCCCGTCCGCTCTCCACCGACAACGCGGCGATGATTGCCGCTGCGGCGTACCCCAAATTTCTGGCCAGGGATTTTGCCGCCATGGATTTTTCGGCGGAAGCGGGGATGGTGCTGCGATGAACTGCCAAGGGCTAAGATGCCAATTGCTGCCTTCGGCCTACTGCACCGCAGCTCAAGCCCTTGTGACGCGGCCTCCCAGCACGGCTTCAAGCGCCTTTGTCAGCTGGGCTTCGATGTCGATGTCCTTGAAGATGGCGAAATTTGCCCGGTGCTCCCGGGCGTCAAACCCACTATTCTTCCCGGCCACGATCACGATTGGGATGTCCGCGGTCTCGGGTTGAGCTTTGAGAGCGGTGATCAGCTCAGTCCCGGTCATCCTGGGCATCTGCATGTCCGTGATAATGATGTCAGGATGAATCCGCCTGACGATGGGAAGCGCTTCTTCGCCGTTGGTCGCCGACTCCACCGTGTAGCCACGCTCCTCGAGAAATCGGCACACCGTGTGCCGGATGAGCATCGAATCGTCTACGACCAAAGCTACGAGCGGAGTTTGGCTTTTTGCGGACAAGATATTCCCCGGGCGACATTAACAAATTGTTATGTTCGCAACAAGCGCAAAGGCCAGCAGAAGGGTTACCTTCGTCACGCGCCGAGAGTAGCGCCGCTGTCCCGGCTGTCCATCCTGCCCTCGCATACCGCGAAAGTCTCGAGTCAAGCGGCCCGACACACCAAGCCCGACGCCCGTCCCGTGGCGCGAGCTAACAGAGGATCTAAGATTCCTTCGGGAGTTTAGTGTCCTCGATGATCATGTCCTTGAATTCACTGGATTCGAAGATCTCACCGCATTCCTTGCATTCCACGAATTCAGAATCTTCTTCGCGGGCGACGATCTGCACGCGCGGATGCTTGCACGGTGGGAGATTGCTTTTCTTCTCGGGGAGTGGAGACGGCGGGGATGGAGTCATAAATCCGGGTATTGGGATCCCGTATCAGACGGCCGGGATTTCGCCGGAAATTGGCGGTATTTTAGACCGCCTTCCCCAGTTGTCAAGTCCCTCGGTTGATCTTTAATTTTTGGGAGCGTTCATCGCAACGCCAGCCGACCGTTTCGCCGCGTGGGCCACGGAAGGATAACCCAATTTGCCGCTTCCCAGGCGGTTAAGCTCAATGCTGCGACCTCTCGCTGCCTCTTTTCAACCATTGCCTGTAAGAGGTTGCATTTGAGCGGGTTGGCGTCTAATATAGATATATCCGACTTAAAAGGTCGGATTTTGGCGGCCATGCTTAAGCTAACCAAAAAGGCGGATTACGGGCTGATGGCCATGAAGCATCTGGCCGAGCATGCCGAGCAGGGTGCATGCAGCGCCAAGGACGTGGCAGACGCCTACCACATTCCCCAGGAGGCGCTGGCCAAGATTCTGCAGCGCCTGGTCAAAGCCGGGTTGCTTCATTCGCAGCATGGGACCAACGGCGGTTACACGCTGGCTCGCGATCCGGGAATGATCTCGGCGTTCGAGGTGATCCGGGCGATCGATGGCCCGCTTTTTATTACTTCGTGCGTGACCGCGCGCGGGGAATGCGACCAGAGCGACCGCTGCAATATCCGGGAGCCTCTGCGGCGGGTCAGCCACGGAATCGAAGACCTGCTTCGGGGCATCACTATTCTGGAGCTGAAAGAAGAGCCCGCGCACCCGAGCGATAAAAGCAGCGGAGACAAGGCCCGCGGCGACCCGGAGCGGAGCGACAGAACAAAGAACACAACGGAATTCGTAACGATTGGATAAGCAGGTTCTGAGGAGAGTAACTATGAGCACGGATGTAAAGACAATCCCCCAGGGAACAAACGGACAGAGCGAAGCCGGGACGCAAGAGCAGCGCACTGCCGCCAACGGCGTGAAGCTGCCGGTCTACATGGACAACCATGCCACCACGCCCATGGATCCCCGGGTGCTGGAAGAAATGCTTCCTTACTTCATGGAGAAGTTCGGCAACGCCGCCAGCCGCAACCACTCGTTCGGATGGGCCGGCGAAGAAGGCGTCGAAACCGCGCGTGAGCGTGTGGCCAAGCTGATTGGCGCGACTCCCAAAGAAATCATTTTCACCTCGGGCGCGACGGAGAGCGACAACCTCGCCATCAAGGGCGTGGCCGAGATGTACCGTGAAAAAGGCAACCACATCATCACCGCCGTGACCGAGCACAAGGCTGTGCTCGATACCTGCAAGCGTCTGGAAAAGTACGGCTACCGCGTCACCTACATGCCGGTGCAGAAAGACGGCCTCATCGATCTGGAAGAACTGAAGCGCGCCATGGATGACAAGACCATTCTGGTGACCATCATGGCGGCCAACAACGAAATTGGCGTGGTGCAGCCAGTCGCGGAAATCGGGAAGCTCTGTCATGAGCGTGGCGTGATTTTCCACACCGATGCCACTCAAGCGGTGGGCAAGATTCCGATCGATGTGAACAAGATGAACATCGACCTGATGTCGATCTCGGCGCATAAAATGTATGGCCCCAAGGGCGTCGGCGCTTTGTACGTTCGCCGTAAGAATCCGCGGGTGCAGATATCCGCCATCATCGATGGCGGCGGCCACGAGCGCGGCATGCGTTCGGGAACGTTGAACGTGCCCGGAATTGTTGGGCTGGGCAAGGCCTGCGCCATTGCTTCCGAAGAGATGGCGAAGGAAGCCTGCACCCTGGCAGGCCTGCGCAACCGGCTGCGCGACCGCATCATGGGCCGGCTGGACGAGGTCTATATCAACGGTTCATGGGAGCATCGCTTGCCCGGCAATCTGAATATCAGCTTTGCCTATGTCGAAGGCGAGTCACTCTTGATGGGCATCAATGACATCGCGGTTTCGAGCGGATCGGCATGCACATCAGCGACTCTGGAGCCGTCCTATGTATTAAAGGCACTCGGTACAGGAGACGATCTGGCCCACAGTTCGATTCGTTTCGGCATCGGCCGCTTCAATACCGAAGCTGAAGTGGATTACGTGGCCGACCGGGTCATCGAAACGGTTGAACGGCTGCGCGAGCTTTCGCCGCTCTACGAGATGGCGAAAGAAGGCGTGGATTTGAAGAGCGTTAAGTGGGCGGCGGAGTAGATTTGGCAGCGGAGTAGGCTTGGTAGCCGCGAAGCGGCGGAGCAGGTTTGGCGCGCCGCGAAGCGGCGCAAGAGTAAAGCCCAGGGCGCAAGCCCTGGGTGAGAAGTGGAGAAAATGGCGCAGCCCTGAAAGGGCGAAACGAGGGGCTGCACCGCGATCCACTATACCCGATGAGGGAATAGGGGTCCTTCGACTCCGCTCAGTGATGACACGGTTTTTATTTTTCAGGAGAGGGTCAAACAATGGCATACAGCGACAAGGTTCTCGATCATTACTCAAACCCGCGCAACGTGGGCTCGATGGACAAGAACAGCAACGAAGTCGGGACTGGTCTTGTGGGCGCGCCGGAGTGCGGCGACGTCATGAAGCTGCAGATCAAGGTCAATCCGCAGACCAACATCATCGAAGACGCGAAGTTCAAGACTTTCGGCTGCGGTTCCGCGATCGCATCGTCTTCGCTCGCCACCGAGTGGGTGAAGGGCAAGACGGTGGATGAAGCGCTGCAGATCAAGAATACCGAGATCGTAAAGGAACTCGCGCTGCCTCCGGTAAAAATTCACTGTTCGGTGCTGGCGGAAGACGCCATCCGGGCGGCGATTCATGACTGGAAAGCCAAGCAGGGCGTGGCCAAGCCGGCAGCTGTCGAAGCGAAATAAGCTTTCGGCTCTCAGTAAAGCTGCGGGTATTTTGGATCATTTATGGCGACGATAACGGAAGAAACGACCAAGCCGTCCCCGGCCAAGGGCGGTGTAAAGGTCACGGACAAGGCGCTGGCGAAAGTGCGTTCGGCCATCGTCAAGGAAGGCATCTCGCCGGAACAGGGCGGGCTGCGCCTGGGCGTGCAGGGTGGCGGGTGTTCGGGTCTGAGCTACAACATCCGGTTTGACACCCAGCCCCGCGAGCGCGACCGTATCTTCCAGTTCGGCGATGTACGGGTGTTTGTGGATCCGAAATCGTTCATCTACCTGAACGGGATGGTCCTGGACTATCAGGAGACCTTGATGCAGCAGGGATTCGTTTTCGTGAACCCCAACGCATCGAAGTCCTGCGGCTGCGGCACATCATTCTCAGGGTAACCGTGTAGTTCGTGTGGTTGTGTGGCCGCGGGCGACTCGCCCGCGAAAGCCTGGAGCGGCAAGGCCCTCCGCGCTCCAGTCAAACTTCCTCGATCGGGTGAACCTCTGAGAGTTTTGTGGCGTATGCGCCGATCGCGGGCGAGTTCGCCCGCGGCCACACAAGCAAGCAGGATCACACGAGCTAGGCCGCACAAGCAGGCTTAATGACTATTGATACCTCCAAGACGATTGCAGCGTCCGGAACCGGCGATACCACCGCCAGTTGCTGGTCGTGCGGCGACATGCGGGCCGCCCACTTCTGCCATGCCTGCGGCAAAGTGCAGCCTCCGCTGCCGGTGAATTACTTTTCATTCTTCGCCTTGCCCCGAAAGCTCAATCTGGATGTGGCGGCCCTGGAGCGGGAATTTTACGAGTTAAGCCGGAAGCTGCATCCCGACCTCAACGCCCGCGCCGACAAGCGCGAACAGGAGTGGAGCCTGGAGCAAAGCTCGCTGCTTAACGACGCTTACCGCACGCTGAAAGATCCCATCAAACGCACCCAATACCTGCTGCGCCTGGAAGGCGTGGAACTCGAAGAGCAATCGAAGACCGCGACCGAGAAGGCGCGCGCCAGCGGCGAAGTGAAGAAACAGATTGTGCCTCCCGACCTGCTCGAAGAAGTCTTCGAGCTGAATATGCAGCTGGAAGAACTGCGCATGAACAGGAAGACTGGCCAAGACGACCCCGCACTGGCGAAAGATCTGGAAGGGCACAAGGCCCAGTTCGAGAAGAAGCACGAAGAACTGGCGAACGAGTTGAAGACTCATTGGAACCGCTGGGACAGTGCGCTTGACGCTGACGACGATACAGAACGCCGCGCGGCGCTCGACAGCATGATCGATCTGCTGAACCGCCGCAGCTACATCAGGAACCTGGTTCGAGACGTGAATGAGGCACTGGAAAGCAGCACTTAGCAATTGGCACTTGGCATTTGGCCGCAATGGGCTGGCCTGGTTTTCCTTTCAAGAACCTGCTGTGGCTAAATTGCCAATTGCGGAGTGCTAATTGCCAAACGCTATGTCTAACGATCGCATTGTCGGCATCGATCTCGGAACCACCAACTCCCTGGTGGCTTTCATGCAGGCGGACAGGCCTGTCGTAATTCCAGGCGAGGACGGAGTGAACCTGGTGCCGTCCGTGGTGGCACTGGACGATAAAGATCAGATCCTCGTCGGCAATGCCGCCAGAAAATATTTGATCGAAACTCCTGAGCGTGCCGTTTACTCCATTAAACGCCTGATGGGTCGCGGCATCGAGGATATCCAGCAGGAGTTGAAGCTGTTTCCCTTCCGCCTTGCCGAGGATCTTCAGCCCGGAGAAGTTCTGCGCATCCGGCTGGGCGAGAAGACCTTCACGCCGCCCGAGATTTCTGCCTTCGTACTGCGCCAGCTCAAGCGCAACGCCGAGCGATTCTTCAATGCGCCAGTAACCAAGGCAGTCATCACCGTGCCCGCATATTTTAACGACGCCCAGCGCCAGGCGACGAAGGACGCCGGCCGCATCGCCGGCCTCGAGGTTCTCCGGCTGGTCAATGAGCCGACGGCCGCCTCCCTCGCCTACGGGCTCGACCGGAAACAGAATGGCATTGTCGCCGTGTACGACCTGGGTGGCGGCACCTTCGACGTCTCGATCCTCAAATTGCATGATGGTATCTTCGAGGTCGTCGCTACCAATGGCGATACGCATCTGGGCGGCGATGACATTGACAACCTGCTGATCGCGATCGCGCTGGACGATATCCGCGGTGACCTGGGCATGGACGTATCGCGCAATGGCGAAGCCGTGGCCACCATCCGCAAGGCCGTCATCGAGGCCAAGATTGCGCTCTCTTCCGAGCCTGCAACCAAGCTCGAAGTTGAGCTGCCGGGCGGCCGGCACTATCAAAGACAAATCACGCGCGAGCAGTTCGAACAACTGATTCAGCCCATCATCGAGCGCACGGTCGGTCCCTGCAAACAGGCTTTGAAAGATGCCGGCCTGAAGCCGGAGCAGATTGATGAAGTCGTGCTGGTCGGTGGCTCTACGCGAATTCCCAAAGTGCGCGTCCTGGTCGAAGAAATGTTCCAGCGCAAGCCGCACACCGACCTGAACCCGGACGAAGTAGTAGCTCTAGGCGCAGCGGTGCAAGCCAATATTCTTTCCGGCGGCTCCGAGGCCACGGAAAACATGCTGTTGCTCGACGTGACGCCTTTGTCGCTGGGCATCGAAGTAGCGGGCGGGGTGACCGACAAGATCATCCTTCGCAACTCGACTATTCCAGCGTCGGCTACGCAGCACTACACCACCCAGGTGGACGGGCAGACGAACGTCGCCATCCACGTACTGCAGGGCGAGCGGGAACTGGCGAAAGATTGCCGGTCCCTGGCGCGCTTCGAGCTGAAGGGAATTCCGCCAATGCCAGCGGGAATACCGCGCGTGGAAGTGAAATTCCTGATCGACGCGAATGGCATTCTGCACGTCTCCGCGCGCGAGCAACGCAGTGGAAAAGAAGCGGAAATCGAAGTCCAGCCCAGCTACGGACTGACCGATGAACAAGTCGAGAGCATGATTCTCGATTCATTCGATTCAGCGGAAGAGGATTTCCGCCAACGCCAGGTGATCGAAGCACGCAACGAGGCCGGCACCATCATCGCGGCGCTGGAAAAAGGAAAAAGAAGTCCAGCCTGGGGACAGCTCAGCGGCGACGAGAAGAAACGCATCGCGAAGCTGGAAAAGGCGTTGAACGCAGTGCAGGGCGAAGACGACTATCAGGCAATCCGCGGCGCCATTGACGCGCTGAACCAGGGCACGATGCGCCTGGCGGAGCTGATGATGGACAGCGCGGTTTCGAGCGTGCTCAAAGGCAAGACGATGGACCAGGCGGACATGGGTGAAGGACCGGACGCGCCGCATCCGGTCGCCAAAGCGGAGTTTGAATAGAACAGTCGTCAGTCGTCGGCCAGGAACGCAAACCGAGCCAGATTAGGAGCTGTGATGGCGGAAGCGAAAAGTCAGAGCGGCGGAGCCGCTACAGTGGACGTTCCCAGCGAGAACACGGTGCAAGTCACTTTCTTGCCTGAGGGCAAGACCGTGCAGTTCGAGCACGGCAAGCTGCCCTACAAAGACCACGGCAAAGAGGAATCTCTGCTCGACGTGGCGCTGAACCATGGCATCCGGCTGGACCATGCCTGTGGCGGCAATTGCGCCTGCACCACTTGCCATATCTGGGTGAAGGAAGGCGCCGAGAATCTCTCCGAGATGGATGACGACGAAGCCGACCGGCTGGACATGGCCGCCGATTTACAGTTAAACTCCCGACTCGGGTGCCAGGCGGTGATCAACAAGCCAGGCAAAGTCGTCGTCGAGATTCCGGCGTGGAACCGCAATTACGTCTCGGAAGAACATTAGAGAGCTGTCATTGGTCGTTGGTCTTTGGCCAACGACGCAAGACCAATGACCAGCGACCATTTTCCAAGGAGCCTTGCATGCCGAAAGAACTGACCTGGGAAGATGCTGAAGATCTCGGAATCCTGCTCTCCGAGAAGCATCCTGAAATCGATCCGCTGGCGGTGCGCTTCACTGACTTGCACCGGCTGGTCACCGAGTTGCCGGAGTTCAAGGATGATCCGAAGAAGTCGAACGAGGGCAAGCTCGAAGCCATCCAGATGGCATGGCACTCTGAATTTCTGGATCGCACTCAGGCGTAGCGCGGCCGCTGCCGGCTACTTGGCGGAATCCATCTCCCCATAGAACTTCTGCAACACGTAAAACGCTTGCTTGTGCTGGCCCAGATTCGAAACCAATCCCTTGCGGTTGAAGTAATCCTGTGTGCCGGGCAGCAGGCGGCGCGGCGAGTGGAAATCCATCAGCACCCAGGGTGACATACCCGCCAGCGCTGGAATCTTTTTCAGCATGTTGATCTGGTGTTGATAAAGGCTGGCCTGGTACTCCTCGGTCCACCGTTCATCGGCATCGCCGTGCCGGCCGTACGGGGCCTCCGCGCCAAATTCGCTCACGATGACCGGCTTGTCCCAGGCAAATTTCCATTGCATCCGATCGGCATCCTCAGGACGCCCACCATACCAGCCCAGATACTCGTTCAATCCCATCACATCGAGATACTCGCCCAGTGGATCATTGAGAGCGCGGGTGTCCGGGCCAACTTGGTCAACGTGATTCATCGCTGACGTGATCAGGCGGGTGGAGTCGAGCTGGCGCGCGCGTTCAGCGAGTTGCCGCAGAAACGTGGTTCGCGCGGGTTTGACCGGAGTCTCGTTCGAGATCGACCATAAGACGACCGAAGCGCGATTGTGGTCGCGCGCGATCATGTCGCGCAGTTGGTTCTCCGCGTTTTGCAGCGTTGTTGGATTTTCCCAGTCAATGTCCCAGTAAACCGGAATCTCCGACCACACCATCAGGCCCATGCGATCGGCCAGGCGAGTCATGTTCTCGTTGTGCGGGTAATGCGTCAGACGCACGAAATTGCAGCCCAGTTCCTTCGCCCACCCTAGCAAAGTCTGCGCGTCCTCCGGCCTGAACGCGCGCCCGCCGCGGACCGGGGCCTCTTCATGCATGGCGATGCCACGCAGGAAGATGGGTTGGCCGTTGAGCAATATTTGAGTACCGCGAGTTTCGATGGTCCGGAACCCGATGGAATCGTGCACTTTGTCCGAGCCGCTCGACACTACGACATCGTAGAGTTTGGGGTGGTTGGGCGACCACAATTCAAGCTTCGCCGGAAAGTGAAACTCGGCGCGCCCTGTGGCATCGGCGGCAAAGGTTTGCCTGATCCCCGCTTCCGGGATTTCAATCGTGACTTGCTGTGCGGACGTCGAACCACTGAGCTGCACCCAGCCGGCGATCTGGTTGCTCGAGCCCTTGGCAAGCTGCACCTGGTAATCCTGAATAAAGCTTTCGGGGACCTCCACCAGCATTACGTCGCGAGTGAGCCCTCCGTAGTTCCACCAGTCGGTATTTACAGTAGGGACGGCATCGCGGCGGCGGGCATTGTTGACCTCCGCCACCACAAAGTTGTCGCCTTCACGAATCTGATCGGAAACTTCAAAGTTGAAGGGCGTGAATCCGCCTTCGTGTTCTCCCAGGACCTTTCCGTTGAGATAAACCCGAGTGAAATAGTTGGCGGCCCCGAAATACAGGAACACGCGGGTGTGCTCCCGCTTGGGGTACGAAAATGATTTTTTGTACCACACCGGCCCTTCGTAAAAGAACAACTCCTTCTTCTGCGAGTTCCAGTCCCCGGGAACGTTCAGGGCATCCGACTTGTCAAAATCGTATTCGACGAGCTCGTGCTTGTCTTTGGCCTTGGCATTCAGATAGAACCGGGCGTTCAAGCCAGTCTCGTACGGATCGATGATGGCTTGCCAGGGGCCGTTCAGGCTGGTGGTGGCGCGGTTGGGAATGTCTTGAATCAGCGCGGGAAGGTCCGTAGCAACGCTGCCCAACGAACTGAACATCACCACTAGAAGAACCAAGCGTCTCATGGAGGCCTCGCGAGTCGGCAATCTTAGTGAGCGCCTGCGATGGTGTCAAACCGGAGCCGCACCTTTATGATGATCTTCCGCTAGCCCGCCGCCGTGATCGAAGTCTCCTCCACCCCGGCCTCGCGCAGGAACTTCGCCGCTTCTTCCGGCGGCGTGGGATTGATGTAGAAACCGGTTCCCCACTCGAAGCCCGCCGTCTTGGTCAGCTTGGGCATGAATTCGATGTGCCAGTGATAGTGGTCGTTGTTCGGGTCCTGCACCGGCGAAGTATGGATCACCAGGTTGTAAGGCGGGTTATCGAGCACGCGCTCGGCCTTGGTCAGCAAGGTCTTCAGCGCCTTGGCCAGATTTTCGAACATGTGGGAAGAGGAATTCTCGAATGCAGACTCGTGCTGCTTGGGCAGAATCCAGGTCTCGAATGGAAAACGCGGCGCGTAGGGCGCCAGAGTGATGAAGTCGGCGTTTTCGGCCACCACGCGAGTCCCGGTCTCGATTTCCTGGCGTATGACGTCGCAGAAGACGCAGCGTTCTTTGTAGATGTAATACTGCTTTGCGCCCTCGATCTCTTCGCTCACGTAAATCGGAAGGATGGGCAACGCGATCAGCTGAGAGTGCGCGTGCTCGAGCGAGGCCCCAGCGGCTTCTCCATGATTTTTGAAAATGAGGATGTACTTGAAGCGGCGGTCTTTTTTGAGGTCGAGAATGCGGTCGCGGAAAGTCCAGAGCACATCCTCGATCCGCTTGGGCGGAAGATTGGCCAGGCTGGCGTTGTGGTCCGGAGTTTCTATGATGACCTCATGCGCCCCAATGCCGTTCATGCGATCGAACATGCCCTCGGCCTGGCGATTCAGGTTGCCCTCAATGCCGAGCGCGGGAAACTTGTTGGGCACCACGCGCACGGTCCAGCCCGGCGTATCGCGCTCGGGCGGCGGCCCGCCGTTGGGGTTGGGGCGGTAGGCCTGGATCTCAGGCGGGGTCTTGGATTCGTTGCCGTAACAGAAGGGGCAGAAGCCGCCTCTGATTTTGACTGCCTCGCGGGCGAAGTCGGTCGGACGCTTGGCCCGGTCGGTCGAAATGATGACCCAGCGCCCCACGATCGGATCTTTTCGGAGTTCAGGCAATCGCTGACAATCCCTTTCTGTGGCGCGCAGAGTCAACTACGCGAACCGAACTATTTTACCCCTAGATCGGAACGTTCCGGAACAGTTCGATTTCCGGCCGAGTTGATCGCGGCTGGAAATACACGCTGATGACTTCGAGGCGCCACGGGCAGGAGGGCGGCAGGTGACGGAGGTATTCGCGAGCCACGGCAAGGAGTTCGCGTCGTTTCTCCCGGTCAACCGCGGCTTCGGCGGGCTTCACATCGTGGGAGGTGCGCGTCTTCACCTCGACGAAACACAGAATGTCCTTGTGCCAGCCGATCAGGTCGATCTCGCCCCGGCGGTTGGGCGAACGAAAGTTGCGGGCGACCATGGTGTATCCATGTCGTCGAAGATAGAAGTAAGCGGCTTCCTCGCCACGCCGGCCAGTACGTAGGTGCTTCGCGAGGCTGTCGGCGGGCAGGGTGCGGCCCGCAATCCAGTCCAGGATGCGAATCGTGGCGGAAGTGAGGCACCCGGAGAACATGGGTAGTGTTCGTAGGCTTGTAGATTCTAGATTTGCGGGATCAGAAAAGGATGTGACGGATGTCACAAGTCAGTCAGGCCAGGAAATCACTGCTCTTCGCGGAGCCGCAACCAGTCCAGAAACATCTGTTCAATGGGTTTGTCGTAGGTCATGAGCACGTGGCGGACCGTATGGCCGCTGACGAAATGGCAGACCTCCTCGGCGAGGTTCTTGGCGTGATCGCCCGCGCGCTCGAGGGATTGGGTCATGAAGATGACCTGCAGGCTGGCATGCCGCTGCAGGTTTTCGGGATTCTCGATGTGACGAAGGAAGATCAGGTTCCGCAGGCGGTCGATCTCGGCGTCGGCGCGCAGCACGTCGACGGCTTTTTTGACATCGCGGGTAGAAAACGCCGTGCCTGCGTCCGCCAGCATTTTCTCGAGCACCGTGGCCATGTGGGTAAGGTCGCGAATGTCTTGCGGCTCGATGCGGGAGCAAACTGCCTGCGCGCTGCCGGAAAAGCTGAGCAGCAGGTCGCCAATACGCTCCAGGCTGATCATGAACTTCATGCAAGCCAGGAGCTCGCGCGCTTCCGACTCGGTGACCTGGGTGATGATCTGGGTTACACCCGCGTCTATCTCCATGTCCAGGCGGTCGAGTTCCTTCTCCCGCTCGCGAAGCGTATTCAGCAACGGACCGGAGGCCGTGGCAATGCCTTCAGCGGCGGTTGCGGCCGCTTCCTTGGCAACCCGGCAGGCTTCGACGGTGCGCTTCACCAGGTAAGCGTAGGGCGACTCCGGCTCCGGGCTTCTCAAAATCGCTGTGCTCATACGCAAATCCCTTCCGGAATCGACCGGGGTTGGCCGCAGCGGATTCTGCCTCATTCTCCGGTTGCTGTTATGGATGGTCAATACCAGAGAATAGGTTGTTTTTTCAATCGTTTGGTTAACAGGATGTAAATTAATTGGTGGCGGGATGCGCCACCGGCTGCGGAGGGACGCCGCCGCCCCCGGCTGTCCAGCGGAGCGAGGCTCCGCAGTTCCAGAGCGATATTCTAACTAAGCCCCGGGCAGGGTGAACAGGAACGTCGATCCGTGGTTCAGTTCGCTCTCGGCGCGGATGGATCCGCCATGAGCCAGAACGATGTGTTTGGCGATGGCCAGCCCCAGCCCGGTGCCGCCAGATTCACGCGACCGGGCCTTGTCCACCCGGTAGAAACGCTCGAACAGGCGAGGCAGGTGCTCGGAAGAAATGCCTGGACCGAAATCCTGCACGAAGAACTCGACGCCCTCTGGAACTGGCCGCGCCCCCAGCACGATCCGCCCTCCCGACTGGGCGTATTTCAACGCGTTGTCCACCAGGTTCGAAAACACCTGATGGATGGCCTCGGGATCAGCGCCGACTTGCGAAACTGCGTGGTCCTCGACGACCAATTCGACATTTTGCGCCCGCGCGATTTCGCGAAAGCTCTGCACCGCTTCCTGCAGGAGTTCGGCCGGCGCCGTGGGCTGGATGTCGAAACGTTGCTCTCCCGATTCCACCCTGGCGAGCGTCAGCAGGTCTTCAGTGAGGCGCGACATGCGCACGGCGCTCTTGCGGATGATCTCGAGAAACTCGCGGGAGTGGTTGTTATCCGGCGCGCTGTCGAGCAAAGTCTCGGTATAGCCCTGAATGGAAGTCAGCGGCGTGCGCAGTTCGTGCGAGACGTTGGCGATAAAATCGCGACGCGTCTTTTCGATCCGTTCCGTCTCGGTAAGATCACGCAGCACCGCCACCGCGCCGCCGCCTGGCATGGGCGCGGCGGTCACGTCAAAAGTGCGCCCGGGAACGATGGATGCAGCCCGGGCGGTAAACACCTTGCGCGCCTCGCTCGCCCCTCGCACCGCGGTCAGGAAATCAGGGTCGCGGACCGTCTCCACCAGGGGCGCATTCTTGCGGGTGCGCTGCGGCACCAGCCTGTCCATGGTCTGGTTGGCCCACTGCACGCGATCGTCCGCACTGACCGCGATGACGGCGTCCTGCATGCTGTTGAGCAGGGTTTCGAGCTGGTGCTGGCTGGTTCTGCAACGCGGCGAAGCTTGCTTCCAGATGGCGGGCGGTCTTGTCGAGCGCGGCCGCAACCTGCCCGATTTCATCTCCGGAGGATTCCTCGATACGCGCCGCCAGGTCTCCGGCAGCGACCCGGTCGGCGAACCGCACTATATGGTGCAGTCGGCGCGCCGTGGACTGCGCGGCGATTCCGGAAGCGATGAGCGCCACCACAAACGCCATGAGCGAGCCCAAAAGCAAGTGGCGGCGGACCCGCGTCAGCGCGGCTTCCACATCGGAAAGAGGATAGGCCAGGCGCACCGCGCCACCGGTCACGGGCGCCGCCACATAGAGAAATGGGATGCCCACGGTCCGGCTGCGGCGCGTGTCGGTGCCGACATTGCCCTTCAGAGCGGCCACAAACTCGGAGCGTTGCGCGTGATTCTCCATGGACGCGGGATCAGCCTCGGAGTCCGGCCAGCACCTTGCCCTGCGCGTCAATGATGGTGGCGCGTGCCCCGGCTGCCCGGCCGTCTTCCGTGACGATGTTTTGCAGACGTGCCACCTGCGTGGAACCCGATGCCTGCTTCGATCGAGCGTTGAGAGCGCTGCCCACGCCGTTCACATGGTTGGCAAACATCTGCGTCTTCTGCCTGAGATTGAGCTCGATCTGCTGCAGCAGAGAATCCTTCCAGGCATGGTTGAACCGAGAAATCGAAGGTCAGCGTGGCTGCCGCGATCACCAGGACAAACGCAGCCAACAATTTGAAAAATATCCGATTTCTCTCCTCACTTCGGGGACCTCGAAGCGATAGCCCGCCCCGCGCACCGTCTTGAGATAACGCGGATTTTCCGGATCGGGCTCGATTTTTTCGCGGATGCGGCGCACGTAAACATCCACCGAGCGCGGCGTGACATAGGCGGTGTCGCGCCAGACTGAATCGAGCAACTGGTCGCGCGTGAAAACGCGGCCGATGTGGCGGGCGAAATAGTCGAGCAGCCGGAACTCGGTGGCGGTGGTGGTCACCAGCTTGCCGCGCACGGTCAGGGTCATGGCGCCGGGATCGATCTCGATTTCGCCAATCTTGACGGGCACCGGCGACAGCGGCCGCTCGAAGCGGCGCAGCACCGCCTTGACCCGCGCCACCAGTTCGCGCGGGCTGAAGGGCTTGGGGATGTAGTCGTCGGCGCCCAGTTCCAGGCCGAGAATGCGGTCCGCTTCGCCGCTCTTGGCGGTCAGGAAAATCACCGGCGTGGCCGCCAGCGCGGGGATTTGCCGGATCTGGCGGCACAGTTCGAGGCCGTCTTTTCCCGGAACCATGATGTCGAGAATGAACAGCGCCGGCCGCTGCCGTTCCGACTCCGAAATGACGGTGTTTCCGGTGGCGAAACACTTTCACCGCGAATCCGTCCGCTTCCAGATGGTGACGCACCAGGCGGGAAATGTCCGGATCGTCTTCGACCACGAAGATGCTGGGTTTCATGGTGGGTATTGTAGCGGGCGGACCTGTGGGAGACCTAGTCGCGGGGGCAGCCTCAACTCCCAGGAACAGTCACACGACCCTGCGAGCTCACCCCTCAGAGGTTTCGCCGAGAACCGATCTCAATGATCAAGTTTCCAGGGCGACTCTCAGCCGGAACGGTCATCCCCGGAGGAACCGCCGTAGTCGCACTGTACTCCGTAACGACGGCAGGGCCGTAATATTTCTTGCCAACCAGCAGCGCATCCCGGGAAAGGATAGTCGGCAGCAAGTTTTTTCCCGGAGAAGAACACTGGCGCACTGTCAGGGACAACCTTGCCGGGCTTTGCCCGGCCTCGACGGGCGGGGGCGCCCGTCCCTACATGGCCTGGGCGCTCCCCTGGACAACGCGGGATTGCGGCGATTTGACGGTCGCCCGCAACCGCAGCGTAACCAGTTCCACTTCGCGCGCGGGATAGCTGTAGCCGTAGCGGCGCTGGTGTTCGTTGCGGAAATCTCTGATCAAGTTGCGCGTGTAAGGGACATTCAATTCGTATCCCTGGCCTTGATAGCGGACGTCCACGCTGCGCTGGTAGCGGATCGCGCCTTTCCATTTCTCGGTACGAAAATCCCTTTCGGCGCGGCTGCGGAGCATCGCGAACTCGCGGTCCAGCGCGGCCATGGGGATTTTCTCCGCGACGCGCCACAGCACGGTGCGGGAGTAGTCCTTCACCACGTCGCTCACCAGGATGCCGAAAGCAGAGAGGGCCCCGGGCAGCGCGGGAACCATGACGCGCGGGATGCCGAGCGCTTCCGCCAGTTCGCAGGCATGGAGGCCCCCGGCGCCGCCAAAGGCGACCAGGGCAAACTCTCGCGGATCATAGCCGCGCTCGATCGAGACCACGCGTATGGCTTTCTCCATGGTGGCGTTGACTACCCGGATGATTCCGGCGGCGAATTGTTCCAGCGTCAGCTTCGATCCGTTCCGCTTGAGCCACTCCGCGACCAGGCGGCGCGTGCGCTCGAGATCGAGAGTGAAGTCTCCGCCTAAAAAGCGCTCGGGCTGCAATCGGCCGAGCAGCAGATTCGCATCCGTCACCGTGGGCTGCGTGCCGCGGCCATAGCAGATCGGGCCAGGATCGGCTCCGGCGGATTCAGGGCCGACCCGCAGCGCTCCGCCGGCGTCGAAGCGCGCGATCGAGCCTCCGCCGGCGCCAACAGTATGAATATCGAGCATGGGCACGCCGACCGGGAAGTCCGGCGATCTCGGCCTGGTTGCTGGCGCGGGCCTCGCCATCCACCAACGCAACATCGGTGGAGGTTCCGCCCATATCGAAGGCGATGATCTTCTGGAATCCGCTGCGGCGCGCCATGCGGCAGCTCCCACCACTCCGCCCGCCGGCCCGGAAAGCACGGTACGCACCGGTTCGCGGACCGCCGAACCGAGGGCCGTGATTCCGCCGCTCGATTGCATGACGAAAATGCGGGATGCTTCCCTGCCGGCGAGCCGATTCGTACGCGCGAGTTCAGGTTCGAGATAACGCTGCATCACCGGCTGCAGATAAGCATTCACCACCACCGTGCTGGTGCGCTCGTATTCGCGGAACTCGGGAAGAATTTGATGGGAGATAGAGAGCGGCAGGCCGAGCTTTTCCAGAGCCCGGCCGACGGCATTCTCGGTTTTCGGGTTGGCGAACGAGAACAGCAGCGAGATAGCAATCGCCTCGGGTGCTGCTGCTGAACGTCGCGTCCACAGGCAGCAGCTCTTCGCGTGAGGGCTGCTGCAGGACCTCGCCGTCGCGGCGGTGCGCTCGTTCATGCCAAAGCGCAAATCGGCGCGGGACCAAGCGGTTCCACGCGGTCAAAGAAGAAATCGTAAAGCTTGGGACGGGCCTGGCGGCCATCTCGATGGCGTCTTCAAAACCGGCGGTCGTGACCAGGGCCACGCGCGCGCCTTTGCGCTGCAGAAGAGTGTTGGTGCCGACGGTCGTGCCGTGCAGGAGGACGATCGAGGGCGCCGGCCGCATCTTCTCCAGGCTTCGACAATCGCTTGCGACGGATCGGCCGGGCGTGGAGAAAACCTTGAGCATTCGCACCTGTCCGCGCTCCACCCAGACGCAGTCGGTGAAGGTGCCGCCGGTATCGATGGCGATGTGGAGCGGCTGGGTTGAGGGGCGGCGGGCCATCGGAGTCAAAGCCGAAGAGTAACATTCTGCCTGCAATGTGCAGAACTACGATGACAGAAAACCGCAGACCAGTGCCCGCGCCCACATGGTCCTAGTCAACTGGTCCTGGCCACACCGCCCTGGCCACACCCTCTGGCTAGGTCTTGTTCGTGAAAGCCAGCGTCAGCAGCGTCTTCTGCTCCACTTCGTGGGCCTTGGCCGATCCCGTGGCCGGGCTGGCGCTGGCGGAACGCTTCACCGACAGCACAGGGCGCTCGCCCGCGATGCGGCGCAGGCGAGGCAGCATGTAGAACAACGCGCCCATGTTGGCCGGCTCTTCCTGCACCCAAACGATGTCTCGCGCTGATGGGAATTGTCCGATCGCCGCTTCCAGTTCTTTCTCGGGGAATGGATACAGCTGTTCGACCGCAGATGATCGCGGTGGTCGTGTCGTTTCTCTTCTTCCGCTCCGCGCGCAATTCGTGGACGATCTTTCCGGTGCAGATCAGGATGCGGGTGGCGTCGCTGACTTCCGTGTCCGGAAACACCGGCAGAAAGCGCTGATGGGTGAAATCTTCAATCGGAGAGGAGGCGTCCGGATGGCGCAACATGCTCTTCGGAGTGAAGACGACCAGCGGCTTGCGCCAGTGACGCAGCGCCTGCCGGCGCAGCAGATGAAAATATTGCACGGCATTCGACGGCTGGCAGATCTGGAAATTGTCGCGCGCCGCCAGTTGCAGAAAGCGCTCGGACGCGCGCTCGAATGCTCCGGCCCCTGCCCTTCGTGGCCATGCGGCAGAAGCAGCACCACTCCCGAAAGCAGTCCCCACTTGTCCTCGCCGGCGCTGACGAACTGATCGATCACCGCTTGCGCCACGTTGGCGAAGTCGCCGAACTGCGCCTCCCACATCACCAGCGCTTCGGGATAGTCGCGGCTGTAGCCATACTCGAATCCGAGCACGCCCGCCTCGGAGAGCGTCGAGTTGTAGATTTCGCACCGCGCCTGGCCTTCCGCGATGTGCTCCAGCGGAACGTACTCCTGCTCATTTTCGATATCGAGCAACACGGAGTGGCGCTGGTTAAAGGTGCCGCGGCGGGTATCCTGCCCGCTCAGCCGCACGGGCACGCCGGCCTTCACCAGGCCTCCCAAGCGCCAGCGCCTCCGCCATGCCGTAATCCACCAGGCGCTTGCCGGCGCCCATCTCGGCGCGCTGCTCCAGCAGCTTCTTGACCTTGGGATGGATGTGGAAGTCCGCCGGATAGGTCGTGAGCCCGGTGGTAATCTCACCGATTTCCTCGGCCGAGAAACCCGTATTCACTTCATACTCCGGCTTGTACCGGCCGCCTTTGTAGTCATTCCAATATTTCGGCAACTCGCGCAGCAGCGGCTTCTTCCTGATGGTCTTGGCTCTTTTCTGCGCCGCTTCGAATTCCTCCCGGATCTTTGCCGCCTTTTCCTGAACCGTCGTCCGCCCCGATGTCCTCAGCGTAGATCTCCCACAGCGGCGGATGGTCCTTGATCGCCTTATAAAGCAGCGGCTGGGTGACGGTCGGGTCATCGACTTCGCTGTGCCCATGGCGGCGATAACCGATCAGGTCGACTACCACGTCGCCCTTCCAGGTATAGCGATAGTCGGCGGCCAGCCGGCCCACGCGAACGACCGCGTCCACGTCTTCCGCATTCACGTGAAAAATCGGGATCGACTGACGACGCGCCAGCTGCGCCGAAAAACGCGACGAATGCTCTTCGCTGTACAAGGTGGTGAAGCCGAGCAGATTGTTGGCGATGATGTGCACCGTGCCGCCCACGGTGTAGCCCTTCAGATCGGAAAAATTCAAAGTCTCGGCGACGATGCCCTGCCCCGCGAATGCCGCATCGCCATGGACCAGCAAGGGCAGATACTTCTCGCGACCGTCCTGGCCGGCGCGGTCCTGCTTGGCCCGGGTGCGCCCCACCGTCACCGGATCCACGGCCTCAAGGTGGCTGGGATTCGAAACCAGGTGAATATGAATTTTCGTCCCCAGTCGGGTCACGTATTCGCCGGTCGCTCCCATGTGATATTTCACGTCGCCGCTGCCCAGCACGCTGCGCGGGTCCACGTCCTCAAAACCCGCAAAAATTTCTTCGGGAGGGCGCTTGGCAACCTGCACAATGATGTTCAGGCGCCCGCGGTGGCTCATTCCCATCACCAGTTCCACCGCGCCCTGTTGCCCGGCGGCGTCCAGAATTTCATCCACCAGGGGAATCATGGCGGTCACGCCTTCGAGCGAAAAACGCTTGCTGCCGAGATAGCGCTGCTGCAGCACCTGCTCGAACAGGTCAGCCCGGATAAGCTGGTCGAGCACCCGCTCCTGGTCCACCGCGGGCTGCGGCCCCTCGAGGCGCTCCTGGATCCAGCGCCGCCGTTCCGGGTCGGTGATATGCATGAATTCCGCGCCCACGGTCCCGCAGTAAATGCGGCGGGCTTCATCGGCCAGCTCGCCTTCGATCCGCAGGCCGGGATGCGACACCGGCGGCAGGAATCCGAGCGGGTCGAGATCGGCCTCCAGGTATCCCCAGTGGCGGAAAGGGTCAAATATGCGCTCACGTTCGCCGTTGGGAGCGTCCAGGACGCCGGTTGCGGCAGATTCACTCACAGCTTTGGATCGGGTCGCCATATGTCTGTTACTAGAATAACGGATGCAACCGGATGCGTGCTGGATTCGTCCCACAGGGAGCAACTGCGGCAGGATTCAAACAATCTGCCGGCCGATGCCGCTGTTTTGGGCAGCGCCTTCATCAGCAAGCCATTCAGCAGGATCGTGATCACCGAGGCCGCCAGGGTCGCGTGATAGATATCGTCGGTGACCAGGCGGGCGTCCCGAGCCACGCGGACCAGGACGTAAGAGAACTCGCCGATCTGGGTAAGCCCCAGGCCCACCATGAACGCGGTTCGCGGAGGATAGCGAAACAGCCAGACGATCAACGTCCAGATCGCAAACTTCCCCAGCATGGTCAGAAGCACAATCGTGCCCCAGAGCGAAGGTCTGGAAATCAGGATGCGTGGATCAACCAGCGCCCCCATGGTGACAAAAAACAGCGCCACAAAGGCATCGCGCAGGGGTGACAGCTTGTCCAGCATCTTGTGCGTGGTACCGGATTCACTCACGATCAAGCCGGCCAGAAATGCTCCCAGGGCAAGCGACAGTCCTACCGCCTGAGTCACCGCAGCGGTGGCGAAACCCAGTGCCAGCACGACCAACACGTAGAGCTCGTCGTTTCCGGTCCGTCCTACCTGCTTCATCAACCTGGGCACCAGCTTGGCCGCCACGAACATCACGGGCGTCAGGATCAGAAGGGCCTTGCCACCAGCGACTGCGAGCGAAAGGAAGTGGCTTCCGGTGAGATTGCTGAGCGAGGGGAGCAGCACGGTCAGGACGACTACCGCCAGGTCCTCGACCAGAGTGATGCCAATCATCACCTTGCCATGCGCTGAACGCAATTCACCGCGGTCCGCCAGCAACCGGGAGAGCACCATGGTGCTGGCGACGGAAACGATGGCGCCCACCGCAATTCCCTGGGTTGTGCCCCAGCCCATTAACCATCCCGCGCCCACCCCCATCCCGAGCGATAACAGGATTCCCAGCGGGCCGCCGAAAATCGCAACCCACTTCACTTGCAGAAGCTCGGCAAATGAAAATTCCAGTCCGATGGAGTACATCAGGAGGATGACACCGATCTCGGCGAGGACTTCGAACTGATGGACCTCCGACAGGGTCGGACCGGGAGTAAAGGGTCCAATCAGAAATCCGCCGAGAACGTAACCCAGGATCAACGGTTGGCGAGTCGCTTTGGCCACACTGCCACCTACGACGGCGGCGCCGAACACGTAAGCCAGGTCCCGAAAGAATGT
>CAWFJA010000013.1:0-18547 GCA_963816025.1 Terriglobia bacterium | reverse complement strand
AGGAGCGTTGATTGAAAATGGGAACCCGGTCTGGAAGGTCGCGATCACACTCAATTGCCATCCTCCAATTACCAAGTCCTCAGGTCTGTTCATACCTCCGAGGAACCGCTTTCCCCGTCCCACTGGCAAACTGTAAACTGCGCTATTCACGAACCGATGCTTCACGCTGAAGTCAGACGGCCCGTAGTCGAGCGCCGGATTCAGGTCATTCATGTGGCCCGCGAACCCAGCTCCGGCGGACCCGACCCCGGCAGGAGCAGATTTGTCATCCAGGGCTTTTGAATACGTGTAAGCACTCAACAGAGCCAGTTCGGCGCTGCGATGCTCAAGTTTTACAGTGCCGGAGTTGTAATTGGAATAGCCCGTCCAGGAGCTGTTGAGTGGGCCCGGAATGGAGAAGTTCGGGAGCGGCTGCCGGGCAAAAAACGGGCAGTGATTTGCCAAATATGCAGCGTTCGTCGCGGGAAGCCCGGCGAATGCCGCCTGGCAGGTAGCGAGCTGGGCGCCCTCGAGTTGCGAAGGCGTGTTGAGACGGATGCGATCCAGCAGATGCAGGCCCCGGTTGCCAATGTAATTGACTTCCATCGTCGTATTTCTGAACAGCTCGTGCTGCACCGACAGCGTGTATTGCTGTACGTAGGGGTTGCGGGGGTGGTCAGAGATGATGACCGCTACGAATTGGCTGTTGGGAGAGGTGATGGGCACGACCGCGGTCTGCGCAGGAAACAACTGATCCGTCAGTTTAGGCGCTACCGCCACCGGCTGCGAGTTCGGACTGAGTTGGGTACGAGTCACAAACGGGTAGAGGTCGCCGGAATCGTCAATCTCGCGGCTGAGCGAGGAATCCCAGAAGATACCGTACCCCCCGCGCACCACGGTGCTATTACCGCCGAACGGCCGATAGGCAAAGCCAATGCGAGGAGCGAACGGCCTTTTAGAACCGTCAGCTGGATTGTGCCGGCCGCAAAAGTTGTAGAAACCGTTGCCCGGAGGCGCTACTCCGTCGGTGGCGAGAGCCGGATCGGCAAAGCACAGCCCCCCGCCGGTAAACCGCGATCCTCCCGGCAGGTTCTGGTCATCGATCCAGAACAGCTTGTTGCTTTGTTCGTAGGGCACGGAGCGATAATCCCAACGCAGACCCAGGTTTAAAGTGAGACGGTTAGTAACTTTCCAGTCATCCTGCACGTACGGGGCAATGTAGGTGAACACGTATTTGTTCAGATTGCCGGCAATCTTGGGATCGCTGAATGGACCCGGTTGAAACGTGTTGGCCCCGTTATAGTATCCCAGAAGAAAATCGGCGACCTCGTTGCCTGTCCCACACAATCCCGATGGAGTCGTACAGCCACCGCTATTGTTCAATATATTGTTGTTGGTATAGCCGTAGCCGCCCAGAAAATTCCCGGAAAGATTTCGAGATTCCACAAAACGGCGGTAGTCGAAACCGACTCCAATGGTGTGCTTGCCGCGGATCATGGTAAACGAATCCGCAAATTCCCAAGTCGGGATGTCACTGGTCGAGGGGTTGTTGCCGGGGCTTCCGAAAGTGCCGAGGAGAGCGCCTTGAAAACCAATCGTCGGGAAGCCTGCCGCATAACTCGACGGTAAGGTAGTGAATACACCGGCCACGCCCAGAGCTGAGATTTGGTCGCTCGAGGCGGGCGGCGCGCCCTGAATTGCGGTTGCATGCAGGTATCCCACCCGGAAATTGTTCACGTTGCTCGCGCCCAGCTCGATGGTGTGCGAGATCGACCAACTGGTGGAATCCTCGGTGAACTGGTTAAAGCTGAAGGTGGGGGACAGGTTCTGGGGGTTCTCGTTCTCGTACTTTGCCTTGGTGTAGCGGAAAAAGACCCTGCCTGCGCGGCCGAACTCCTGGTCTATCCTGTATGTTTGTTGGTTGGTGGTGTTAGGAAGAGAAGTTTGCAGCTGATAATTGTTGATCCCTCCCCCGCAGGCATTGGGATTCGCCACGCAGACCGGAGTTGGCGACGGAAATACGCCCGCCCCCACAGCTACCTTGGCCAGGCGCGAGAAACTGGTCGTCGGAATGATGCCGCCCGGGAAACCCGCGCCCGTCGTGGGGTCTCCTGGCAGACATGGCTGAGCGGTGGTCGGGTTCGTGAGGGCCACCTGGCAAGGGGACCCAGGGGTCAAGTCAAAGGCCGGTAATCCGGTGGCAGAGAAATCCCCGCCCAGTTCCGCTGGAGTCGGGACAATTCCCTGGATGATAGCCCCGTTGCCGATTCGCCAGCCTTCATAGTTCGCCAGCCAGAAGGTTTTGTTGCGTCCATCGTAGAGCTTCGGAATGTACACCGGCCCCCCGAGGACGAAGCCGAATTGGTTCTGTCGCAACACCGGCTTTTTGACAGCGGTCTGGAAAGGAGTCGGCGTTTGCGCGTCCAGAGCGTCGTTTCTGAAAAACTCGAAGGCAGTGCCGTGGAGCTGGTTGGTACCGCTCTTACTCACGATGTTTACCTGGTTGGCGCTGTACCCGTACTCCGCGGAATAGTTTTCGCTCAGGACCTTGAACTCTTGAATCGCATCCTGGGACAAAATAACCGCCGGCGTGTTCAACGCCGTGTCGGTATTAATCAATCCGTCTAACGTATAGTTGTTGGACTCTGGCCGGCCGCCATTGAGGCTGATGGCGTTGCCTTGCCCTTGCCGCATCTGCCCTTGCTCGCCGACCGCCTGGACTGCGCCCGCGGTGATAAACAGCAGGTTCAGGAAGTTCCGGCCATTCAACGGCAGCTGGTCCACTTGCTTTTGAGTCACGATCTGGGAAACCGCGGAACTATCGGTATCGAGCGAGACCGCGCTGGCGTTAACTTCCACCAGCTCGGTCACGGTACCCGTCTTCAGGGTGACGTTGATCCGCGCCTGCTGCCCCACAACCAGTCCAACATTGTCGGTCACGGACTTCTGAAAGCCCGGTACTTGAACCGTAACCCGATAAGTTCCAGGCTGCAGATAGGGCACCGTAAAATCACCGGTTGAGCTGGTCTGGGTATGAACCGTCACGCTGGTCGCAACATTAGTTACGTCGACGCCCGCATTGGCCAGAACCGCGCCGGAATTGTCGGTGACGGTTCCCAGGATCGTTCCGTTGGCGCCGCCCTGCCCGTAGAGCAAGCTTGCCGACGCGATGACGAAAAGACATACCACCAGGCTGTGGACTCTCATGGTCGCATTTCCTCCTGTCCTCTTGGACACCGAGCGGTCAACACGGACCTCGCAGAGAAAAATTCTTGGGACCTTCCCCACGCTCGAACTGTGGCGCACTCTAGCGATCGTTGATTCACGTTGTCAAGAAAATAGTGAACTTATTTCTCTATTGAATTTACACATCGAACACCGCCGGGGCTGCCGCCAGAATTCATTCGCGGCAAAGCTGCCCGCACCTGGGCTCTATAGGCGAAAAGCCGCGGTCCAAGTTATAGTCTTAGGCATTCGTTGGCATCCGTGAGGCGCACCCGATTGACACGCTCAGCTCCCAAGCGGCTTTATTTGATCCCGGTACTCTCCAAGGCGCTCGACATCCTCGAACTGTTGCAGAACGAGAAGGGGCCGCTCGCCCTGGAAGCCATCTACCAGCGGACTAATATTTCCAAAACAACCGTCTATCGCATTCTGAAAACCTTTGTGCATCGCGGCTATCTGGCCCAGTCGCAAGACGGGCTGTATCGCCTGGTGTCGCGCCCCAAAAAAGCCCGGTTCGGTTTTGGCAGTCAATCCGCGGAAATGCCTTTTTCGGAAGCGGTCACCGACAGTCTGAAGGCCGCCTCTTCCGCCGCCGGCATCGACCTGATTGTGCTCGACAACCGTTATGACGGTTCCACGGCTTTACACAACGCCGATGAGTTTGTGCGCAACCGGGTGGACCTGGTGATCGAATTCCAGATCGATCAGCACGTCGCTCCCGTGCTTGCGGACAAGATCGACGCCGCGGGCATCCCCCTGATTGCGGTGGACATACCACATCCTCATGCGACTTTCTTTGGGGTAAACAACTACCGCGTGGGCTTTGAGGCCGGAGAATGCCTGGCCCAGTATGCCAAGCGCACCTGGGATGGCAAAGTGCGCTGGGCTTTAGGATTGGACATCGATGAGGCCGGACCGCTGGTGCAAAGCCGCGTCACCGGGGCCTTTGAGGCCATTCGCTCCCGGCTGCCCGGGATTCCAGCCGAATTTCTGGTCCGCATGGACGCCCGCGGTTTGCGCGACCAGAGCTGCCAGCTGGTGCTCGACTTCCTGCGGCGTCATCCGAAAGATCGCGGCATCCTGATCGCCGCCGCCACCGATACCAGCGCGCTGGGCGCGGTCCAGGCGGTGCGAGAGTTGAAGCGCGAGAAATATGTTGCCATCGTCGGACAGGATTGCATTCCCGAAGCCCTGAAAGAGATTTCCCGGGCCGACAGCCCGTTGATCGGCTCGGTCTCCCACGAAGCCCAGAGCTACGGTCCCCGCCTGATCCATCTGGGGCTGTCGTTGCTCAGCGGCCACCGCGTCGCGCCCTATAACTATGTGGAGCACAAGATGGTGACCGGCCCCTGGTTGCCGGGGAGCGGCAAGACGGACTGAGCTCATCGGTCCGGTTGGGCAGATACTCTGAAATTCACTGATAGAAATTGTTGCCCTATTGCATCGGTGGAGTATGATAACTGCGACTTTCGGCGCGGGTGGGCGGTTTAGGTATGATCAGACTGTCACCCCGTTTCGACAAACTTCCCCCTGAGAGCACCTCCATGCACGTCAAAACAAGTTTGCGTTATTTGGAAGACCGTTGGGACGAGCAGGTGGCTCGCACTCTCGACCCACCGGAATTGCTGCGCTATCGATCGAATCTGCTGGGTTCCGACCTGCGCATCACCAACTTCGGAGGGGGAAACACCAGTTCGAAAATCCAGCAAACCGATCCCTTGAACGGAAGACAGGAAGAGGTTTTGTGGATCAAAGGCAGTGGCGGAGACCTCGGCAGCATCAAGCTGGCCGGACTCGCGGCCTTGTATTCCGAAAAGCTGCAGGGACTGGAGCACAAATATCGGGGCGCCGATTATGAAGATGAAATGGTGGACATGTATCCGCTATGCGCCTTCGGTAAAAATTCTGTCGCCGCTTCGATTGACACGCCCCTCCACGGCTTTCTGCCGTTCCCGCACATCGACCATTTGCATCCGGACTGGGGCATTGCCCTGGCCGCTTCCGCCAACGGCCGGGAAAAGATGGAGGAATTCAACCAGCGCTTTGATCATCATCTGATCTGGGTGCCCTGGCAGCGTCCCGGCTTTGAGCTGGCCATGATGTTGCGTCGCGCGGTGCAGGAGAGCGCCCGCTGTGATGGCGTCGTCCTCGGCGGCCACGGCCTCTTCACCTGGGGAAACACCCAGCAAGAGTGCTATGAAAACACGATCGCGATCGTCGATCAGCTGGGACAATTTGTGGTGGACCATGTCGAAAAGAAAGGCGCGAAGCTGTTCGGTGGTTCGCGATTCGAGCCCCTGGACAACCGCCGCGATCTGGCGCTTGATATTTTTCCTTTCCTGCGCGGACGCGTATCCGGCGTGCGGCGCCTGATTGGCAACTTCAGCGATCTGCCGGAAGTTCTGCGCTTTGTGAATTCAGCGGAAGCGGAACCGTTGGCGCATTTGGGCACGAGCTGTCCCGATCACTTTATCCGCACCAAGGTCCGGCCGCTGTTCGTTCCCTGGCAGCCGGGCGCGAGCCTGCAAGGCCTGCGCGAGCAGATTGATTCCGCGCTGAAGAATTATCGCAGGGAGTATGCGGAGTATTACAACGCGTTCGCCCAACCTGATTCGCCGGCCATCCGCGATGCCAATCCGACCGTGGTTCTGATCCCTGGCATCGGTATGTTCAGTTTTGGCAAGAGCAAGACCGAAGCCCGCCTCACCGGCGAATTCTACGTAAACGCAATCCATGTCATGGAAGGTGCAACCTCGCTGGATACTGGAACCGCGCCCCAGACCCTCCCCCAGGCGGGTGCCGCGGCTCCGACCAGCGCCTTCACCGTGCACTCGAACTATGTAGCTCTGCCTCCTTCTGAGGCCTTCCGCATCGAATACTGGCAGTTGGAGGAAGCCAAGATTCGACGTCAGCCTGCGGAAAAAGAATTGAGCCGCCGGGTGGTTCTGATTGTCGGCGGCGGCAGCGGAATTGGCCGCGAGGTTGCGCTGCTGGCGGCGGAGCGCGGGGCCCACGTCGTGGTAGCCGACCGCGATCACGAAGCGGCAAAGAAAGTGGCGGAGGAGGCCCGAGGCATCGCGGGAAAAGAAAGCGGACAGGCGGTCGCGGTCGACATTCGCCGCCGCGATGTCATCCGGCAGAGCTTGCGTGATCTGGTGGCGGCCTACGGCGGCCTGGACATCCTGATCAATACCGCCGCGCTTTTCCCCTCATCGAAGGATGGCCAAATCACCGACGAACAGTGGGGAGTGACGCTCGAGGTGAATGTCACGGCGAATTATCTTTTGGCCGATGAAGCGGCGCGCATCCTGCGCGATCAGGATCTTGACGCCTCCATGGTGCTGACCAGTTCCGCCAACGCCGTCGTGCCCAAGCGCGGCAGTGAGGCATACGACGTGAGCAAGGCGGCGCTCAGTCATCTGGTCCGCGAACTGGCAATTGCGCTGGCGCCGAAGATTCGAGTGAATGGCATCAGTCCTGCGACGGTGATCAAGGGTTCCACCATGTTTCCTCGCGACCGCGTGATGGCGTCGCTGAAGAAATATGAGATCCCCTACGAGAGCAGCGCCAGCGACGAGCAGTTGCGGAGTTTGCTGGCCGAGTTTTACGCCAAACGCACACTCACGCATCACCCCATCGACCCGAAGGATTGTGCGGAAGCCATTCTCTTTTTGGCGGGACCGAAATCCCCCTGTACAACCGGCCACATCATTCCAGTGGACGGCGGACTAACCGAGGCCTTTCTGCGATGACTGACGTTCTACGAGATCGGGCCCGCACGAAAAGGCCGGTTCTCGTCGCGGTGGATTTGGGCGCTGAAAGCTGTCGCGTTTCCCTGCTGCGCTGGATTGACGGTCAACCCGACATTCTTCTGGTGCACCGCTTCGCCAATGCCGCACAGGACAAGGGAAACGGCCTCCGCTGGGACATCGCCGCCATCTGTAAGGGCGTGGAAGAAGGTTTGCGCACCTGCGCGCCACTCGCGCCCGAGGGAATCGCCGCCATCGGGGTGGACGGTTGGGCGGTGGACTATGTTCGCCTGGGCACAGACGGAAAGCCCGTCGCCAACCCATTCTGCTACCGCGACGAACGTACGCTGGCAGGGCAGGAACAGGTGCACTCCCGGATTTCTCCCGATCGCCTCTACGAACTCACCGGAGTTCAGATCATTTCTCTGAACACGCTGTATCAACTGCCGGCTGACGGTCCCGCGGAACAGCATCTTCCGTGGATCAATCTGCCGGAGTTCTTGTTGCACTGGTTGGGCGCGAAGCGCGTCTCCGAATACACCAATGCCACTCATACGCAACTGCTCGGAGTGCAGGACCAGGCCTGGAGTCCTGAAATCTTCGCGGCCGCCGGTCTGGATCTGAGCGCCGCGCCGCCGTTGGTGCAGCCGGGAACCGACCTCGGCGCGGTGCGAGGCGACCTCGCTTCCCTGCCGGCATTTCGCAACACGCGGTTGATCGCTCCCGCATGTCATGACACGGCGTCGGCGATCGCCGGAATTCCAGCCCAGGGAGACGACTGGGCTTTTATCAGCTCCGGAACCTGGTCGCTGGTGGGCTGCGTGCTTGATTCCGCATGTGTCAGCCCGGCCGCGCGCAGCGCCAACTTCAGCAATGAAGGCGGCGTGGGTGGCAGGATTTATTTTCTGAAGAACGTAAACGGCATGTGGCTGCTGCGCCAGTGCATGGAGCATTGGCGATCGCAAGGTCAAGCCTGGACGGTTGAGCAACTAGTCGAAGCCTGCACCGACCTCGGTCCGCCGGAATGCCTGATCGATGTGGACCAACCCGACCTGCTGTTGTCGGGAGACATGCCGACGCGCATCAATGCACAATTGAATCGGCTGGGCCAGCCCTCGATTCCGGCCGGTCCGGCCATGGCCGGGAACATGGCGAACCTTATTCTTCACAGTCTGGCCGCGCGTTACGCCGCGGTTCTACAGGATGCGACCCATATCACCGGGACAACTTTCAAGCAGCTTTACATCGTCGGCGGCGGCAGCAAGAACGTGGTGCTGAACCGGCTCACCGCAAAGGCAACCGGACTCGAGGTTCTGACAGGGTCCACCGAAAGCGCGACGGTGGGCAACTTCGCCATCCAGCTTGCCGCGCTCGAAGGGAATTACACTGATGGCAGGGGAGTGGCCGCGAAGGCGGTTTCGGAGTGGGCCCGCGCCCTGTCCGAGCAGCCCGGCGACACTCCGGAAATCGGTGCAACCGGAACCATCATTCCCGGCCACACCGTAGAGAAGATTCAACGGCCAACTGGAAAGGCGCTCGTATGACCGAAAAACTGGAACTGCTGATACATCATGCCCTCGACAATTTTAATATCGAGCTCCCCTCCTGGGGCTTTGCCAATACCGGGACCCGGTTTGGAAAATTTATCCAGCTCGCGGCCGCAGTCACCCTCGAAGACAAGTTCAGCGACGCCGGGCAGGTGCACGCCCTGACCGGCGCCTGTCCTACGGTTGCGTTGCATGTGCAGTGGGACTTGCCCAACGGATTAAAGGACATCGCCCAGGTAAAACGCCTGGCCGAAAAGTACGGCGTGCAGCCGGGGTCGATCAATCCCAATGTCTTTCAGGACCAGGAATACAAGTACGGGTCGGTGGGCAACCCCGATCCCGCGATCCGCAAGCGCGCTCTCGATCACATTCTGGATTGCGTCGCTATCGCCAACGCTCTCGAATGTCGCGACATTTCACCGTGGTTCGCCGACGGATCGAACTATCCCGGCACGCAGAGCATTCGCAACAGAATCGGGTGGTTCGAGGAAACGCTGAAAACCGTGCATGCGGGTCTGAGCCCCAAGCAGCGCCTGCTGGTCGAGTACAAGCCGTTTGAGCCCGCGTTTTATCACACCGACGTTGCCGACTGGGGCATGGCGTTCCTGCTGGCGCGCAATGCGGGTCCACAAGCCTATGTCCTGGTAGATACCGGCCATCACTATCAAGCCCAGAACATCGAGCAGATCGTGGCCTGGCTTCTGCATCATAAAATGATTGGCGGCTTCCATTTCAACGACCGCAGGTACGCCGACGACGATCTGACTCTGGGATCGATCGATCCCTACCAGATCTTCCGCATCTTTCATGAGATCCACACTTACGCCTGGGAAACCGGCGGGTTCGCGGATGTGGCCTACATGGTCGACCAGAGTCACAATCTCAAAGGCAAGATGGAAGCCATGATCCAGACGGTCTGCACCGCGCAGGAACTTTACGCCAAGGCAGCCATCGTGGACCACGCGCGCCTGGCGCCGCTGCAGCAAAGTTGCTCGCTGGTCGAAGCCGAGGAAACTCTGCGCGGCGCGTTCTGGTACGACGTGCGTCCGGTGCTGCGCGAATGGCGGAGCAGTCACGGCCTGCCGGAAGATCCCATGCAGGCCTTCCGGGAAAGCGGATACCTGGAGCGAATCACGGCCGAGCGCCGCGAGCGCAACGCAGTTTCCGTGACCACCTACGCGTAGAGCCAACCTGCGATGCTGTTTCCGCGATGGAGGACGGGCGGCCGCCCGTCCTCCATCGTTGCACAAGTACGAGATCTACGGCGCGGCCGGTGAACTCTTCACCAGCTCCGAATCGATGGTGATGCTGATGTCGTCTCCCACCATTCCGGGCGCGCCATTTACGCCGAAATCCTTGCGGTTGATGGTGGTACTGGCGGACGCGCCCATATGGAAGTTCCCTCTCGGGTCTTTCATTGGAGCGGTCGGGCCGTCAACGTCGAGCACCACTTCCCGGGTCACGCCATGAATCGTCAGGTCGCCGGTGATTTTCAGTTTGCCCGAACGCGGCTGACTCGGCCCTTTTGGATTTGAAAGTAATGGTGGGATATTTCTGGACATCCAGAAAATTCGGACTGCGCAGGTCATTGTCCCGCATGTCCACGCGGGTGTCGACAGTGGTGGCGTCAATCGTCACATCCAGCGCGGTTTTGCTGGGATCGGCAGGGTCGTAGTTCGCGGTGCCGCTGACTTTCCTGAATTCTCCCCGGACCGTGGAAATCCCCAAATGACGGACGGCGAATTGCGCGGCAGTATGCGCCGGATCAAGTTTCCAGGTTTCCACCTGGCCAAAAGCAGACGAGATGAAGAGAACGGCGGTAGAGCAAATAAGAAATTTGCGGATCATCAATCCTCCAGAGCTGTTTTTGATGCGGTACCAGGGTTTGCAGGTTCAAGAAATACGGCACAGTTCGAGCGGCAACATAGCTCCCGAGCGCGGATCGAGCGAGCGAAACCTCTCGCTCCGCCAGGATGACAACACTTTACTTCGTGGTCATCCGTTCCAGCTTCACCGGCCCGAGCAGCCCCGAGGGAAGCAACGGCGAATTCGCCTTGTACGGCTTCACGTCCGCAAAGGTGTATTTGGTTGTGGCGTCCGCCTGCTGATCGCCGATCAGGCGATTCACCCATGCGTTGGTCACCTGGATCTTCAATTCGTTCGCGCCCGGCTTCAGGGCGCTGGTCGCATCCACGCGGTAGGGCGCATGCCAGACGATGCCCAGCGATTTACCGTTCACCGTCACCGCCGCAAGGTTCTTCACGTCGCCCAGATCGATCCACAGCGATGCGCCCGGCTTGAACCAGTCCGCCGGGGCCTGAATCGTCTTGCTGTAGGTGCCGTTACCGGAGAAATACTTCACTCCTTGATCGGGGCTGTCGCTCCACGAAATAAGTTTGTCCAGCGTGACCGAGGCAGGCGCGCCACGGCCCGGCTGGAAAGTCACGTTCCATGGGCCATCCACGGTCGCCAGCTCCGTCTCCACCGGCTTGGGCAAGGTGAGAGATTTCGCCTTGGCGGGCTTGCGGAAGACCACGAACACCGTGCCCCACGGTTCAAAGTGCAGCGGAACCGTAGTCCGGCCGTCGGCGATGCTGTAGGAAACCGGCTTCGATTGCCCGGTCTCGGCGTACCACAATTCCGGAGCCTTGCCGCTCATGCGGAAGCTTGCATCCACCGTCTCGTCGCGGTCGTTGCGGTTGTCGAGGAAGTAGATGTCGGCATCGGCCAGTTTGCGATGCACAAAGAGGATGCGGGTATCGCTCTGCGGCTTGGTGTGATCGAAATCCGGAGCCACGCTCAACGCCTTCAGGGTGGCTTCGGCGTTCTGTCCGGCATACACCTTGCCCTTGCCCACCGAATGCACGCCGGTTCCGTCGCCGAACAGTTCATCGTTCAGCTTTTTGAATTCCGCGGCATCATCGGCCAGGCTCGGCGTATCCGTCGGCTTCTCCCCGGTCACCACCGCGCCCTGCTCCACCAGTTTGTGAATCCCGCGCAGCACCGGCAGCGACATGTGCTTGCTGTACGGATCGAGCGCCAGCACGCGATAGTTCATCCCGCTCTTGGTCGTGATGCGCCCATCCGCCACACTCAGTTCGTGGATCAGGCCGTCGGCGTTGATGTAGTCGAAGCCATAACCCGCCGGCACATCGGGCGACTTGTCGTCGAAGATCGCGGTGAGGTTCGAGTCCTCGCCGTAGAAGTAAATTACGTCCGCGGCAAAGTGGCCTTGCTGCAGCAGATAGGAGCTGCGCGCCAGGTAGTCCGTCCACGCTCCGGCCTGCTCCGCCCAGGTTTCGTTGCGATTGAACCATTGTCCGAACGGACCAAGCGTCAGTCCCGGCGCCTTGTCGATCAGGGGCTGATGCGCCGATTCATGAATGACGAAGCGGTTGATGCCGTTCAATAATTCCTGGTCCGCCGTCGGCTTCAGCGTGGCCGGCGACCATGCCCAGGGCGCGGCCGCCGCGGTCAGCGACTCCGCCGCCACCAGGTTCTGGCCGTAGATGTGCGCCACCGACGCCGACTCGCGATCATCCGCGTTGTAGCCGTATTGCTCTTTATTCACGCCCGGGACTTGCGTCCACATCGCGCTCATCGGGACATCATCCAGCTTCTTCACTTCCATCCCGTCCGCCACAAACGCGCGTCCGCTCTCGTGCGACTCCCCGTAGTGGCCTATGCCGCGCTCTTTCAGCGATGCCTGCACCTGGCCGTAATGCTCGTCGGCAATCAGATCGCCAATCGTCTTGCGGAAATCCCAGAGGAACTGGTCGCTGGCTTGCGCGCTTTCGACCACGTGCCCGGTAAGGACCGGCATCCAGGGCATCGGATCGTAGCCACGCCGCTTTTTGAACTGGGCCACCATGTCGTCGGTCCAGTTTTGCGAACCGGCCTCCCAGCTATCGGTGATGACATACCGGATGCCGCGCTTGCCCATGTAATCCGCGCCCACCGTGTCCTTGTAGCTGTCCAGGTAGCCGTCCATGTAATTCTTCACATAGCCGCGGTTCAGCTTGTCGACTTCAAGACCAGTGGCTTCCGCGGTCGCCGGATGGTTGGTGATTCCGAGCAGTGAATAACCGAACCGCAGCACGACCCAGTTGCCGGCTGGAGGCGTCCAGTCGAGCGTCCCGTCCGGACGCATCTTCGACGTCAAGTCCACCACGTCGGATTTTGAAACGGCTTCATCCGCCGGGACGGGAGGGGTCGCAAACTGATAGACGTCCGGCACTGGAGTAAAAGCGGCTTTCTCTTCGAACCGGTTGACCCGCGCTCCCGGATGAAGCGCCAACTCGGCAAGTTCGTAATCGGTCGGAGGCGCGCCGATCTTTATCCCCAGTGAACTGGGATCGATGCCACTGGCCCACGCTGGCACAGGAGGAGGCGGCGTCCGCTTAAAGACCACCCGGAAAAACTTCGCGCTGACCGGCGGGAACGAGAGCGTGTGCTCGGGCGCGCCACCGTCGGGAAGCTTCACCACCAGCCGGAAGTTTTGCCCATCGTCACTGGCTTCCAGGGTTTTCTCCGGGTTTGCGACCCCGGCCACCATGGCGGTAATAAAGTCCACATCCTTCGTGGCGATGGTGATGGAACGCATGGTCTGCGGCTGCGCGAATTCGTATTGGATCCAGCTGCTTTCGCCGGCCTTCGGGATGGGAAGCTTCGTGGTCTTTTCCAGGTCGCCGTCGTCCAGCAGGGCTGGGTCAGGGGTTCCCGCGCTCGCCGTCACCGTCGGATGCAGCGATTCCACCGGCACGTCACTGGCGGCCCTGCGGTACGCAACTACCACGGCATCTGCGTAGAACTGCGGCGGCACCGGGGCCCCTTGCGGCGGCGCGAGCGTGTCGCGAATGCCCATGTTCTGAAAAGCGCCGGTATTCGACGGCGGATGAGCCAGCGTCCCGGCGAACGGCTTGCCGCCTTCGACCAGGGTCTCGCTCCACACATACTTCTTCATTCCCTGCGACGCCGGCACCCACGGTCCGCCGGTCTCGCTCCAGCCCGGCGAACCCGCAATCGCCTCTTCCATTCCCAGTTGATCGGCGAGCGTGGTGGCGTATTTGAAAGCGTCCTTCCACTCCGGTGTCATGTAGGCCAGCCGATGATCGACCACCTGGGGCGTGGCCAGCGCGGCATCGAAATTCTGAAAGCCTCCCAGTCTCACCCGGTGCATCCACTCCAGATCCAGCTTGATGCCTTCCTTGCTGATATTGCCATTCATCCAGTGCCACCACACCCGCGGTTTGGCCGAGTCAGGCGGCTGCCGGAAGCCCTGCTCCAGGGAATCGGTAGAAGCCTGGCCAAGGGTCAGGGCTGTCATGAGTGCCAGGGCGAATCCAACAGCCAGCGTCCGGAGCAAGATTGGGCGGTATCGGTCCATGTCAACAGTTTCCTTCCTGCATGTGGCGTTGAGAAATCTACAAAAGAAGAATGAAGGCCCGGGCAGCCCAGGTCTGCAAGGGATGATGGGCGACCAGCATCTGCGAACGAGAATTTCCAGACGCGCTCGTCCATGGAAATAACTGACGCGCCCTCAGTCGGTTTGCGGCGTCACTTTAACGATCGCGAACCCGCACTGTCAAGCAAAATGAATATATTTACCTATTGAATTAACGGGCGGTTCAAGCATCGGTCACAGGGCCGGGGAGAAATCGGTCAGCGCCATGAAAGTGGAGTCGACCTTTTCCACCAGCTTTCCGTTCACCTCGGATGCGTCGCGCACTTTTTGCCATTCGGGGTCGTCGCCGAAGGCCTTCCAGTTACTGGTGGCAGCCTCCCGGCTGGGGTGAGCGAGAATATAGATGAGCGTCTTGCCCTTCAGCGGATCATCGAGCGGAGTCCAGTAGGCCACGTTCTTCATCCCGTGCTTCTCGAACAGCCGGGTGGTGTGTTCGCGAAAGCGCTTCAGCAGGTCGTCGAGCTTGCCTTCGTTGGCATGGTACACGCGAAGCTCATAAACCGCCGTCGCCGATCCGGCGGCTCGGGCTTGTTCCGGCTGCGCGCCCGCCCAGACGGCTGCTGGAATCAGCGCAACGGCCGGGTAAAGACTGCAGCAAAGCTCTTCTGTCCATGTCAACCTTCCCGGATAAAATTGAAAACCTTACTCTTCAATCGTGAATGTATAAGAACCCGCGCCGGCTTCATAGACCGCGTTGTGGCTGTCTCTGAGAACAAACGAGACGCCCGCGCTCTGCCGAATGTCCTTGCCGCCTTCCAGAATCCGCGTCGCCACCCCGCCCGGAAAGTAAATCAGGCCAGTCGTGTTGGGCGGAATCACAACCTCCCATTGGATGGAGTTGCCGTTGACCTTCCAGTTCGAGGTGATGGGTCCGTACGACGAATCGTATGTCGCCTTGGCCTCCCCCAGCGTGGCATCGAATTGCGGATGAAGAATGATGCGATGGAAGCCCGGGTCTTCGGCCGATTCGTCGATCCCGGCGGCGTAACGGTACAACCATTCCGCGACCGCCCCGTAAGCATAGTGATTGTAGGAATTCATGGAAGGATCGCCCATCATCTGGTCACCGTTCCACCGCTCCCACATCGTGGTCGCGCCGTGCTCGATCATGTATCCCCAGGACGGATACGTGTTCTGCAAGCAGCAGCCGGTAAGCCACGTCGCTGTGGCCGCCGTTGCTCAGCTCAATCATTAAATAAGGAGTGCCCAGGAAACCCGGTGGTCAGATGCCAGTCATGGGCCTTGATGTCCTCGACCAGCTTCTCCACCGCGGTGGCCCGGTCTTTTTGCGACAACAGATTCATGTGCAACGCCAGTACGTAACTGGTTTGGCTGCCGGTCCCGACCGTGCCATCCGGCTTGACGTACTCCTGGTTGAAGGCCGTCCGGATCTTCTCGAACACCTCTCGATATTTCCGTTCATCCTCGGACCGGTCGAGCACCTCCGCCATCTGCATCATCAGCGAGGCGTCGTAAGCCCAAAATGCCGTCGCGATCAGGTCCTTCGAGGTTGTGCTGCCAATCGCCAGCCAATCGCCATAATCGTTGCCGCGCTCTTTCAGCCAGAGATAGTTCGGATTCGCCCCGGCGATATGGGCCATCCACTTTTCCATCGCCGCCCAGTTATCTTCGAGAAGGCGAGGATCGCGAAATTGCAGGTAGGCGGACCATGGAATGATGACGCCGGCGTCGCCCCAGCCCGCAACGCTATCCCCCGTCGGGCCCACTCGCGGTGAAACGTCGGTGAAAGCCCCGGTCGGACTTTGCGCGTCGCGAATATCGGTGGTGAACTTGCGGGAGAAGGCGGCAAGGTTGGCATTGTATGACGCGGTTCGCCAGAACACTTCGGCGTCTCCCATCCAGCCCAGGCGCTCGTCGCGCTGCGGGCAATCGGTGGGCACGCTCAGGAAATTCCCGCGCTGTCCCCACAGAATATTGCTCCACAACTGGTTCACCGTCGGGTTGCCTGTGCTGAACTGAATGGTGAAGGGCGCCGCGGTGTAGAACACCACGCCCTCAACCGCGTCACTTGAGGGCGTTCCCGGGTAGCCGGTAAGTTCGACGTAGCGAAAGCCGTGGAAAGTAAAGTGAGGCTCGAACGATTCACTTCCTTTTCCGCGCAGGATATAAGTGTCCGTGGCCTCGGCCGTGCGCAGGTTCTCGGTGTAGAGCTCGCCGTTCGGCTTGAGCACCTCTCCAAACCGGATGCGCACCCTGGTCCCAGCTTTGCCGGAAACATGCAGCCGCGCCCAACCGACCATGTTCTGACCGAGGTCGAAGATGTAAACTCCCGGCGTCGGGTTCGTAACCGCCTTGGGCTTAAGTATCTCGTTGACCCGAATGGGTTGAAAGTTCTGCGCCACCACTGGGGCCGGAGATTCCGGCGCTACCGCGACCGCTCCCCAGCGCGCATCGGAGAACGATGCCTGGTCCCACCCACTCTGCTCCAGCCGGGCGTCATAAGTTTCACCGTTGTAAATTTCCGAGGTAAGAATGGGAGACGACTTCGCCTTCCACGAATCATCGCTGACCACGGAATCGCGTGAGCCGTCGGTGTATTCGATCTCGAGTTGCACCAGCAGGCGGACCGGTGGCGGTCCAAAGTTGTATCGCGTCTGCAACCAGCCCAGGCCGTCGGCATACCAGCCTCCGCCGAGAATGGCGCCGATGGCATTTCCGCCCTGCCGCACTTGCGACGTAACGTCATAGACCTGATACACAACTCGCTTGCGATAATCGGTCCAACCAGGAGCGAGGACGTCGTTGCCCACGCGCTGGCCGTTCAAGTACAGCTGATATGCGCCCAGCGCGGTCGAATAGATTCGGGCGCTCCGCACCGCCTTGCCCAGGTTGAAATTTCGCCGCAGCAGGTCAACCGGCTGCGCCGGCCAGGGCGTGCCCAGCGGCGCCTGGCCGATCTCCGCCACCACGGCCGCGGCCGGCCACGATGAGTCGTCAAACGTTTCTCCCATCCAGGCATTGCCGGTTTGCTCCGGCCCGGTCTTCCAATCGGGTCCGGAAACGAAGCGTTCGATTTTGCCATCCGCCATCTGCACCCGGAGAAGCGCAATGAATCCAGCCTGCGGGGGCCGGTTGCGCTCCTGCTGAACAATCGCCTCAGCCGCCAGGGAATTGGCGCCGGCATGCAGCAGTTTGCCTACCGGCAGGACTCGAAAATAACCCCACGGATCTTGAGCTCGACCGAACTTGCCCATGGGCGACTCGACCACAATCTGCTTGCCGTTGACCCAGGCGGCCACGTTGTCTTTGGCAGTGATGAAGAGCGTGGCTTCTTTGGGTCTTTGCGCCAGCTTGAAGTTGAAGCGGAAATCGTGTTTGCCGGGCGTGGCCTTGGTCAGCGCGTTGTCAGCCGCCGCCCAAATCCACTTCGGCGCAGACTCATAGTCTCCGCGCTCGAGCGGCATGTCCCGGGTGATCCATTTAGCTTTCCAGTCCTGGGGAGAAAGCAGTCCCATCTCCCACCAACTGGCCGGGCTGTAGGACGACGCTTGCCCCTGCGAATCCCACACCCTCACCTGCCAATAGTAGCGGCGGCGGGATTCAACCGCCGGACCAGAGTAGGAAACATTGACCGACTGGCCGGATTCAACCCGGCCGCTGTCCCAGACATCGGCTCGATCCTGCGCCAGGTTTTCCGGCGAACTGGCCACGCGAATCTCATACGCCGCCTGCCGGGCTCCGCGTCTGGAATCCTGAAGCTGCCAGGAAAGCCGGGGATGCGTGGTGTCGATTCCCAGAGGCTCTCGCATGGCTTCGCATTGCAGGTGATCGGGCGCATGGCCGTCGAAAGCCGAAGCGCGGGAAGAAAGCAGTCCGTTCGCAAGAAATAGGAGGGCTAAGGTTAGCCCCAGGCGCTGGAAGTCAGGGATTCCCGACTTGCCGCGGCCACCGGCATTCTTCGTCCCTCCTGCAGTCCTCGTTTGGCTCATGGCAACGCTCCTATCAAAGTTCCCTATTGTAGTTATTTGCGTTTTGAATTCATACCAGATTGATCGCGTCCCATTTTGGCCCCGAAAACCTAAACAACCTACCCGCCCAGGTAGTGTGACGCTGATCACAGACATCTTTTTCAAAGATGTTGATAGTAGCGGTGTGGGCCGCCTGATGGCATGCCGCAAAGCGTGGCTTCGATATGGGGGGCCGTGCTCAGAACATGGGGCAGGTTTCGGTCTTAAGACGATGAGTCCCTTCGGTGATCGAGCGCCAAGAGTGAGCTGTTTTGAACAGACGCGGTCCGCGGAATTTCTTTAATCTCGACCGACCTAGAACCGGGTGATGCCTGTGGCTTGACGCGACATCGAACTTCAGGACACAACTTTGAGACGCAAACCAAGCGCGCGGAGTATTCGGATGAGGCACAGCAAGACACCAAAACGACTGGCGTTGTCCCTGATCCTGACGTGGGCTGCTGCTGCGGTTCTCGGGGCGCCCCTCGCCGCCCGCGCGGCCGACAAACCCAAGCAGACCCCGGAAGCCCCCGCCAGCCGCTACGAACGAGTTACCGACCCATCGCTCTACGTGGGCGCCGAGACCTGCAAGACCTGTCACGAAGACATGTTCAA
>CAWFJA010000012.1:0-41315 GCA_963816025.1 Terriglobia bacterium | reverse complement strand
CGAACTGACCGCGCGGCGGTTCGGCAAGAAAGCAAACTGCCAAGGCCAGCAGGAAACCGGGAACCGCGGCGATATAAAACGGAAAGCGCCACCCCCTCAGTGGCCCCAGCCAACCTCCAAGCAGATAGCCCGCCGCGGTGCCGCAAGGGATGGCCAGATAGAAAATTCCGAAAATCCGGCCGCGTTTGTTCTCCGGAAAAAGATCGGCGACAAAAGTTGGCGCAATGGTCACAAATGTGGCCTCACCCACACCCACTAGGGTGTGCCGCAGCAGTAATTCGCCGAAGGTGTGCGTGACTGCGGTCAGCAGAGTGAGGCCGCTCCAGAAAACCGCTCCCAAAATGATGATCAGCTTGCGCGAATAGCGGTCCGCCAGCGGGCCGACGAAGGGCGCCGCCACCATATAGAACAGCAGAAATGCGCTGGTTAAATATCCCACCTGGGTGTTGGTCAGGTTGAATTCGGTTTGCACCAGCGGCTGCACCGCAAACAACACCGACCGGTCAATGTAGTTCAAGAAGTTCAGCGTGGTCAGGATGATCAGCGCAGTCCAGGGATAGAGTTTGCGTTGGGTCACTTGGGGAAGGAATATAACACGCACGCGATTTGGAGCGGCACCAGCCGGTACTTTGGCGTCTATACTGAATCCCGCAACCTGTCATCCGAGCGGAGCCTCTGCTTCGCTTCGCGAAGCGGAGGCGCAGTCGAAGGACCCCTACTTTTTCCACGAACGCCCGCGAGGTTTGCATCAGGGTTTCTCAGCTGCTGCTAGAGAACAAAGCATCCAGCTCTCATCCTCTCATAGGGGTCCTTCGACTCCGCGGGCACTTCCCGTTGCGAAGTGCCGGCTGCGCTCAGGATGACAGGTGTGGAGTTCAGTTGCGCGGTTTCGCTTTCGGACGAGGCCAGCGGGCCACCACCACGGTTGAGATCCCGCCGCGCGGACGGAAATCTCCCTTCACCTCAGCCCATACCGGTTTCGCCCAGCGCACGACGTCTTCGAGGACTCGGTTCACGATGTTCTCCTGGAAGATTCCTAAATTGCGGTAAGACTGCAAATACTCTTTCAAGGACTTCAACTCCAGGCAGAGTTTGTCGGGCATGTAGCGGATGGTCACCGTCCCGAAATCCGGCAGGCTGGTCTTGGGGCAGACGGAGGTGAACTCCGGGTCGTCCACCACGATTTCGTAGCCGGAAAACTGGTTAGGCCAGGTTTCGATGGCGGGAAATTTGTGGTCCAGGCCGGCTTCGGCATGGGCCTCGGTGTAACGTGGTCTGGGCATAACCCTATTGTAACCAGCCGCGACCTGGTAGCACCGGCGTCCCGCCGGCCCGATGGGGGGGCGGAGCCCGCCAGCTTTCGCGTCGAACGAAGACCAGCAGCAGCGGAGGGCGAGACGCCCTCCAGACAGCTGGCGGGACGCCAGCGGTACCAAAACCGGTTCCTCGCCAAGAATCCTGCATCTAAACCGGTTAAGACTGGGCTCAGGCATGCGGTGGTACATTATTTAGCGGCAAGAGATGGCACTGACGGCAAACAACAACGGGTTTTTCAGCCGGCATCGCTGGCTGGTGTGGGCGGCGGGCATCGCGGTCGCTGTGCTGCTGCTCGCGTCGTTCATGTCGCGGGACGAAGTGATTCCCGTGCGTGCCGCAACGGTCGAACGCAGCACGATTCGCAGCGTGATTTCCACCAACGGTAAGGTGGAACCGCTGCAGAGCTTTGAAGCCCACGCTCCGGTCGGCACCACGGTAAAGAAGTTACTGGTCAAAGAAGGCGACCACGTGAAGAGAGGGCAACTTCTGGCGCAACTCGACGATGCTGAGGCCAACAGCCAGGCGGCGCGTGCCCTGGCCCAGGTACGAGCGTCGCAGGCGGACGTGAGTGCTCAGCAGAGCGGTGGCAATCGCGAAGAAGTTTTGACCCTCGAAGCTCAGCTGGTGAAATCCCGTAATGAGCGTGACACCGCGCAGCGCAACCTCGAAGCCTTGCAACGATTGCAGCAGCAGGGCGCGGCCTCGCCCGGCGAGGTGAAACGGGCCGAGGACCAGCTGGCCGGCGCGGAAGCGGACCTCAAGCTGGTGCAGCAAAAACAGAAGGGGCGCTATTCGCAACCGGAAATCGCGCGCGTCGAAGCCCAGACGGTTGAGGCGCAGAGCGCATATGCGGCGGCTGAAAATATTCTCCATCAGCTCAATATCCGGGCTCCTTTTGACGGCGTCGTCTATTCCCTGCCGGTCCATCAGGGGGCGTACGTGAATCCCGGAGACCTGGTGTTGCAGGAGGCGGACCTTTCGAAAGTTCTGGTGCGCGCCTATGTTGACGAACCTGACGTGGGCCGCCTGGCGCGCGGACAACGAATCGATCTCACTTGGGACGCGGTGCCGGGGCGGACGTGGCAGGGTACGGTGAGCAGCATTCCTTCGACCGTCAAACTCCTGGGGACACGCAACGTGGGCGAGACCACTTGCATCGTGGATAACCAGGACTTCAAACTTCTGCCCAACATCAACGTGGGTGTCACCATCGTCACGGCGGAGCACCAGAATGCGCTCACCGTGCCCCGTGAATCGGTCCGGCTCGACAATGGCAAGACTTTCGTCTATGAGATCGTGAACGACGAACTGCACCGCCGCGACATTCAGACCTCTATTTCGAATTTGACGCAGGTGGAGGTCGCGAGCGGAATCTCGGAGAAGGCGCTGCTGGCGCTGGCTTCAACCAACTCCAAGCCGTTGCACGAAGGCACGGTGGTCAGGGTGGTTCGCTAGACCGGTTTACTCAAACATGAAAACTAGATTCCTGATTCTGGTATTGGCGCTGTTCGCCGCGGCCCTGGCGGCAGCGGACGATTCCGCTCCCGCGCTGCTGGCTGCGGGACGCGCCGACGACGCCATCTCCACCCTGCACTCCAAGATCAACGCTTCTCCGCGCGATGCGGAAGCATACAACCTGCTTTGCCGCGCCTACTTCTCCATGGGCGATTGGGACCGTGGCATTGCGGATTGCGAGAAAGCGGTCGCGCTCGACCCCAACAACAGCCGCTACCACATGTGGCTGGGCAGGATTTACGGCGAGAAAGCCGACGGCTCCAATTTTTTCAGCGCGGCGTCGCTTGCAGGCAAGGTAAGGACCGAGTTCGAGGCTGCGGTTCGATTGGATCCGAACAACGTGGATGCGCGCAGCGATCTGGGCGAATTTTATCTGGAAGCGCCGGGAATCGTCGGCGGCGGACGCGAGAAGGCCGAAGCCCAGGCCCAGGCCCTGGCTGCGCTCGATGCCGCGAAAGCCGACTATCTCAAAGGCCGGATCGCCGAGAAGAAGAAAGACCTAGCCGGGGCCGAGAAAGAATACCGCAACGCGATTGCCGCCACCCATGGCAGTGCTTTGACCTGGTTCAATCTGGCGCTGTTCTTCCGCCACCAGGAGCGGTGGAATGACATGGAGGACGCCATCCAGCACGCCGTCTCGGCGCAGGTGGACCGGCCGGAAATTATCATGGAGTCGGGAGAAGTGCTGCTCCGCAGCGGGCGCAATTTCCCGGCGGCAGTCGAATACCTGCGCCGTTATCTGGCCCTCAGTTCCAAAGTCGAAGAAGCACCGGCCTTCAAAGCCCACTACCTTCTCGGCACCGCCCTTGAAAAGCAAGGCGACAAGCAAGGAGCGGCGCAGGAATACCGCGCCGCCCTTTCCCTGGCGAAGAATTTCTCGCGCGCCCAGGAAGCCCTGGACCGGCTCAATCGTTGAACCGTGAAATCCACGCAGGCCCGGACGCCCTCGTTCGGGCAGGCGAGCCGCGCCCGCCAAGGTTTCAGTGTTCGGTCAGGCAAAGACCGGCCAGGCAAAAACCACCCGGGCTTTGCCCGGCCGGGCGGTTCAGGGCGCTCCCCCTTACGCGGATCAGTGGTCACAATCCCCGGTTCCGCGGTCGTTTACAATCCCATTTTCTCCCCCCGACTTTCTCATGAAGGTGAAGAGATGAACTCTGCTCCTCGCTGTGCTCTGCATATCGGCTCCTTTTTCGTAATTGCAGTTCTTGCCTTGCCCCGGCTCTCCGCCGAGCCTTTGCCCCTGAAGCGCGCGGTGGAATTAGCCCTGGCCCACAGCACGACTGCGGCTGCGGCCAACGCCGATCAGCAGCGCGTCTTTGCTTCCTACCGCGAGGCGCGGAGCCAGTACATTCCGCAGTTCATCGTGGGCTCCGGGCTGGGAAAATCCTGGGGATACCCTTTGAGCCTCGAGGGGTCGGCGCCTTCGATCGTCAATTTCAACAGTCAATCCGCGCTATTCAATCCCGCGCTGCGCGACTTTGTGCGGGCCGCGAAAACCGACTGGAGCGCCGCGACACTGCAGTCGAAAGACCAGCGCAACCAGGTGATTCAGGACACGGTGCTGAGCTACGCCGAGCTCAATAAGTGGGAAACGCTGTTGGGACATTTGCAGGAAGAGCACGCTGCGGCGCTCCAGACGGAGCGACTGGAGAGCCAGCGGATTCAGGAGGGAGTGGATAGTCCCACGATGCAGAACCATGCGCGTCTCAGCACGGCCCGGTTACGCTTGCGGCTGGCCGAAACCCAGGGCGCCATTGACGTCATACGCAATCGGCTCGCCCATCTGACCGGGCTCCCCGCCGCTGCCATCGAAACGGAATCCGAATCGATGCCGCCGTTGCCGGAAGTGAAGCAGGAAGATGATCTGGCCGGAACGGCGGTGCAGGCAAGTCCCGGGGTGCAGGCAGCCGACGATCGCGCAGCCGCCGAGGGCCTGCGCGCTCGCGGCGAGCACCGCGCCATGTTGCCCTCGGTGGACTTCGCGGCGCAGTATGGCTTGCTGGCCACTTACAACAACTATCAGCAGTTCTTTCAACCCGGCAGCTTTCAGCGCCATAACGCCACTCTCGGAGTGGTCATAAAATTCCCCATCTTCAGTCCGACTCAGCGCGCCCGCGCCGACGCGGCGGATGCCCTCGCGTTAAAGGCAAAGAAAGATGCGGAAACCGCCAGGAACCAGGTATCCGAAGAAACGCTGCGACTGCAGCGCTCGGTGGAACAGATGGCAGCCGCCAAAGAGGTGGCCGAACTCGAGTACCAGGAGGCGCAATCGAATCTCGAGTCGCTGCGCGTCCGCCTGGACGCCGGCAGCATCGGCTGGCACGATTTTCAGGATGCCCGCGACCAGGTCAACGAGCGTTACAATTCTTTACAGGACGCCAATTTTGAACTGGAACGGGCGCGCATCACGTTATTGCGTGCCACCGGCGAGCTGGAAGCCTGGGTCGGCACGGGCAGGTAGATTAAGTGGTCCGGATAACTGCAACTTTGGAAAGCACTTGGGCCTCGCTGGCAAGGCGCTGCATGTACCTTGAATGTACCTAGGTTCCGGGTAAAATTCGCGCCAAAATGTTAATATAAGTCACTCACAATTATGCCTTTAAAAACACTTTTCTTGAATCCGCCGTCGTTTGAAAATTTTGACGGTGGGGCCGGTTCGCGGTGGCCCGCCACGCGCGAGATTGAGTCTTACTGGTATCCGGTTTGGCTGGCCTATCCTGCCGGTATGCTGGAAGGGGCGCGGCTGATCGATGCGCCTTCCCATCACATTTCGGCCGAAGAAACCATCCAGACGGCCAAAGAGTACGAGTTCCTGGTGCTCTACACCAGCACCCCCGGTTTCCCCGGAGACATCGGATTGGCCCAGGCCATCAAGAGCGCCAATCCCAATATCAAGATTGCATTCGTGGGCCCGCACGTCACCGTTCTTCCCGACCGGACGCTGAAAGATTGCCCGGCCATCGACTTTATCTGCCGCAAGGAGTTCGATTACTCGGTTTACGAATTCGCCCATGGCAAGCCGCTGGAAGAGATCCTCGGGATTTCCTACCGGAAGAATGGAACCGTGGTCCACAATCCTGACCGGCCGCAGATTCAGGACCTGGACGCGCTGCCCCACGTCACCGATGTCTATCATCGCGACCTCGATCCCCGGCGCTACACCGTGCCTTTCCTGCTTTATCCCTACGTGTCGCTGTACACCACGCGAGGCTGCCCGGCGCAGTGCACGTTTTGCCTGTGGCCGCAGACCACCAGCGGGCATGCCTGGCGCAAACGCTCGAGTGACGATGTTGCCCGCGAAATGGCGAAGGCGAAGGAATACTGGCCCTGGGTCAAGGAATTCTTTTTTGACGACGACACCTTCAACATCCAGAAGGCACGGACGGTCGAGCTCTGCGCCAAACTGAAGCCCTTGAATCTCACCTGGTCCTGCACCTCCCGCGTCACCACCGACTACGAGACATTGAAAGCGATGAAGGAGGCGGGATGCCGCCTGTTGATCGTGGGCTATGAATCGGGTGACCAGCAAATCCTGAAGAACATCAAGAAGGGCGCCACCATCGAACGCGCCCGCCAGTTCACCAAGGATTGCCACAAGCTCGGTCTGGTGGTGCACGGCGACTTTATTCTCGGCCTGCCCGGCGAGACCCGCGAAACCATCAACAACACCATTAACTTTGCCAAGGAACTGGATGTGGAGACGATCCAGGTTTCGGTGGCGCACGCCTATCCCGGCACCGAGCTTTACGACTACGCGGTGAAAAATGGCTTCATGGTGGCGGACACGAAGATGGTGGATGAGGGCGGGCACCAGCTGGCCCAAATCCAATATCCGGGCTTGCCGGCTGAAGAGATCATGGAGTCGGTGCACCGCTTTTACGACGAATACTACTTCCGTCCCAAAGCCATCTATCGCATCTTGAAGAAGGCGGCATTCAACAGCGGGGAGCGGGTGCGCCTGTATAAAGACGCCAAGAGCTTCCTCAAGCTTCGCGCTTCACGGAACAAGTGGGTCAAGGACAAGCGCGAACGGGGCGACTCTGCGACCGTGGCCGAGCCCGCCAAGGCCTGAGAAAGACTGTGTGACGTTTCGCAAGTATCTGGTGTTGGCTGGGGTGACGTTGTTCGCCGCGATTGGCGACACATTGCTGGCGCGCGGCATGAAGCAGGTCGGCAACATTTCCCTGCACCGCCTGCCCGATATCATTTCCGCCATCCTGAATCCCTGGGTCGCCCTGGGGATTTTGTTTTTGCTGGGATTTTTTGCCGCCTACATGACCGCCCTGTCCTGGGCTGACCTGACCTATGTGCTCCCGGCCACTTCCCTGGGATACGTATTGCTGGCCCTGAGTGCCAAATTTTTCCTCCACGAGCAGGTAACCACAATGCGCTGGCTGGGAATCGGCCTCATCTCGGCAGGAGTAGGGTTTGTCACCCAAGGCCCGGCTTTGACGCGCCATCCGCCTCACCACGACCAACCGGAGGCTGAGCCTGTGGCAACGAGGGCGGAGTTATGAAACACGTCTATACCTGGGGAGCGATTCTGGCCGTGGTGCTGGCCTCTACCACCGGAGACGTGCTGTTATCGCGGGCCATGAAGAAAGTTGGCGATGTAGGCGAACTATGGCGGCGCGCCGGCCCGCTCAGGGTTGCGGGGCGAATCCTGCGCCGTCCCAGCTTCATGCTGGGTATCTTCATGATGGCGGTGGCGTTTTTCAGCCTGCTGTTTGCCCTGTCCTGGGCAGACGTGAGCCTGGTGGCTCCCGCTTCCGCTTCCCTGACCTTTGTGGCCAATGCCGTGGCCGCGAAAATCTTCCTTCACGAGCGCGTCGATCATCGCCGCTGGATAGCCGCTCTCCTGGTAGCTGGCGGCGTAGTTCTGCTGGCGGCCTAGACCTTCTTTTTACTCCACGACCTACCCCTTAGGCCGCGGTCCACGAACGGCCTGGGCGAGCTGTCTGCACGCATGTCCCGGCATTACGAAAGTCCAATACCACGGTTACCTTTGCGTAAACCTCAGAGTGTGGACAATAGAGAGGGAGACGCATTGTCTAAAGTATTGATAACACTGCCACTCCGTCGAAATGGTGGGGATTCCGAAAGCCCCTCTAAAACCCGGTTTTTACAACCCCGCGATGAGTTGCAGCAATCCAAAAGAGAGAGTTGACGGGAGAAACGTTTGCCGGTCCGCAATTCATTTTCGCAGGCGTCACCGATGAGAGCCTTTCGGAGGCTTTTGGGCCGATCCCTGCTCCTATTTGTCCTCGCGTTCCTTCTGGTCGGTCTGGGTAATTCCAGGGCTTATGGCGACGTAGGCGTGGTCCTCAACGAGTCGCTGGATACCAGCGTGGCCAGAATTACCGGCTCCGGTCACACCGCGGTCTACTTTTCGCGCATTTGTCCCGAGTCGCCGGTGAAACTACGGCTTTGCCAGCCCGGCGAGCAGGGCTCGGTCATCAGCAACTACATCGGCCTGGGCGAAGATCAACCCTTTGAGTGGAATATCGTTCCCCTGAATGTGTACGTGTATGGAGTGGAGAATCCGCGATACCGGCCGATCGTCGGGTCGGAGAAGATCAAGCGCGTGCTGGAAGAAAGATATCGCGAAGAATATTTATCCGCATATTGCGCCAGCGAGTCCTGCAAAACCAGCCATAAGGCGGAATGGCGGGAAATGGTGGGGGCCAGCCTCGAACGAAGCATCTATATGTTCGTGGTGGACACCACGGTCCAGCAGGACCTTGCGCTGATCGAGCAGTTTAACGCGGAGGCCAACGAGAACCACTTCAACGGCATGACCCGTAATTGCGCGGACTTCACCCGCCGCATCATCAACACCTATTTTCCGAACGCCACCGGGCCCGATTACATCAACGATTTCGGCATGACCAGTCCGAAAGCGATTGCGCGGTCCTTCACTCGTTACGCGCACCGGCATCCGGACGCGGGTTTTCGGGTTTTGCACTTTGCGCAGGTGCCGGGCACCATCAAGCGCAGCAGCGAGTGCCGCGCCGGAACCGAGCAGCTGGTTCGTTCGAAGAAGCTGCTGGTCCCGATGCTGATTTTTGCCGATCACGTGCTGCCGTTCGTGGCCGCGTCCTACATTCTCACCGGACGCTTCAATCCGCAACGCGAACTGGAAACACATCCCACCATCGAGGCCACGGAAGCCGAGCATCAGATCAAGCTGGCGAAAGCTCAAAACAACGACGCGCGCGCCGAAGAACTCGAATCCGACATGAACCAGCAGCGCGCCATGATGGTCGGTACGTCCGAAGAATGGAAGCAATATCGCGCCTGGTTTGCCTACATCCGCGCGGAGTCCGCTGCCGAGCAGAGCCTCACGGGGTCTAAGAACGAATCGCTGAACGCTCACGGCTCGTTGAAAAAGTTCTTTCGCCGGCTCGACGACGCCGGAACTCCGGTGGCAGACCGCAACGGGGCGCTGTGGATGGAATTCTCTGATGGAGACGAATCGTCCAGGATCGGCCTGAGCGCCAATAACGTCTTCAGTTCGGGCACCGATGCGGACCTGGCGTATCAACTGGTTCTGGCCCGCGTTGGGCATGTCTTGGAAAGCCCCAAACACAGCCGCGAGAGCATGGTGGAGTTCAAGAAAGATTGGAAGCTGCTGCAGTCGGCCCGCGCCAGCCGCGCCAGCGCGGTGGCGAAAAACGCGGTTCCAACCGCGGTACGTGGCGACAGTGTCCCCCCCGGGAACGAATAGATTTGGGCCGCCATCCGAGCGCAAAACAATTCTCATCTACCGCAAACTAATTCACGGTCGGCACCTCCGTCTCCCGCAAAATTTGCCCCGCCGCAGCCCGTCATTCTTGCTATGATTCAATTCCTGTCATGCGCTCCACGCGCACTCTCGTCCGGCTGGTCCTCTTCTTCCTGTCGTTTGTCCTGGCGTTTGGAGAAGCAGGGGCCCCGGGACCCGTCACCCCGATTGAGAATGGGGAGAAACCGCGAGCCATGGTCATCGGATTTGTGGGCGGCTTCGTCAAACAGGATGCCCGCGCGCACAGCACGGTGCAGGTGGTCGAGCACCTGCGCAACGAATATCGCGAGGGAGTGTACGTGCAAAGTTTTGCCAACCGCCATCGCGACCAGGCCTACCGGGAAATTCTGCGACGTCTGGATGGGAACAACGACGGAACGCTATCCGCCGACGAAAAACACAACGCCCGCATCGTCATCTTTGGCCATAGCTGGGGCGCCTCGGAAACTGTAAATCTCGCGCGCAAGCTGGAGCGGGAGGGTATTCCCGTGCTGCTCACCATCCAGGTGGATAGTGTGGCCAAGGTCGGCCAGAACGACTCCGTGATTCCCGCCAACGTGGGACAGGCGGTCAATTTCTACCAGCCCGATGGCATCGTGCACGGGCGGCCACAGATTCGCGCCGAGGATCCAGCCCGGACAGAAATCCTGGGAAACTTCCGCTACGACTACAAAGCGAATCCCATTCGTTGCGAGGGATATCCCTGGTTCGACAAAGTCCTGGTCAAGGCGCACACGGAAATCGAGTGTGATCCGAAGGTGTGGAGCCAGGTGGAATCGTTGATCTACCAGAAATTGTCGCCGGAAGCGCGCAATACCGCAGCGCGATAAAACCTCGATCTTCTTTTTAGCACGGGGCCGGCGAATACCAGCCGCATCCCACCTCGTACGCACGGAACCACCATAAGGACATCAGCCGCGAAGCGGCGGCAAGAATGTAGCCCACGCCGCAAGCCGTGGGTGAGGAGCCGAATAAGGCTGATCCCCAACGGGCGAAAGAGTCGGTCTCATTTGCCTCCGGTTCCGTGTTGCGTGTGGCGTCCGTTTCTTTCGCCCCTTCGGGGCTATCCGATTTTCCTGCCTTTACCCACGGCTGGCGCCGTGGGCTACATTCTTGCCGCCGCTTCGCGGCTGGCCTTTAGCCACGGCTTTGTGCCGTGGGCTGCAGTCTTTACGCCGCTTCGCGGCTAGCCGAAAAGGCGCATGAATCCTGAGGCCTGGAGGTCCGGCACCAGGAATGCGGCGTCGCGTCTTCCGGCGACCCGGGCGACGCATTGCGCGGCGGCGTATCCGCTTCTTACCGCGCCTTCCATGGTGGCCGGCCATCCTGTGGCGGTCCAGTCTCCGGCTAGAAAGATGCGGGGCCAGACGGTCTCCGGACTGGGGCGGTGCGATTCGATGCCGGGGCGTGGCGAATAGGTGGCGTGGACTTCTTTAATGACCGTGGCCTTCACCAGGTTCGCGTCGCGCGCGCCGGGGAAAAATTCGCGCAGCTCCGATAGCGCCAAATCAATAATCTCCTGCCGGGATTTCTCGACCAGCGTTTTCGACGAGCTCACCACCAGTTCGACATAGCTGTTGCTGTCCGTTGCCGGACGCGGTCAGCAGCTTCGACTTGTGGAACATCCACTGGATGGTGCGGTCGAGCAACACGGCATGGTCGAGGTCGGTAATCTGGCGATCGAACCAGAGATGGATCCCCGTGATGGGCGAAGTCTCGAAGCGGTTGAGCGTCTGCCGCAAGGGATCCGCAGCGGACGTCTGCGGCAACATGCGCGACAACACGTCGAAGGGGACGGCGGGAATCACAAAATCGAAGCTTTCTTCTCCCCCCGGCAGAAGCAGCTTTACGTCAGCAAACTCGGCGCGGAACGATTCCACATTGGCCCGGAACCGCACCTCCCCGCCGCGGGCAGTAATGTAGTCGCCGGCCTGGTTGTAGAGTTCGGTCAGAGGGACCGTGGGCACGCCCATGCGCCCCGCCGCGCGGGATTTCAGAAACGACTCGCGCATGACCTGCGCGGCGTATGGGACCGAAATCAGATCGATGTCTTCGTTCAGCGCGCTGACCAGGACGGTCTTCCAGAAGCGCTCGATGGCACGCTCGGTTTGCCCGTGGCGGCGCAGCCACTTCAAGAAGGATTCGCCGCTATCTTGCGGCGCGATAGGCGTCAGGGCGGCGAGGCCCGCCCCGATCGCAAGCTTGTCGGCCAGGTTGAGGCACGAAGCCCGCAGAAACGACGGCGCGGTGTGCAGAGGAGCGGGCAGAGCGGAAGGCCGGATCACCGAGGCGCGGCCGCCGGGCTCGAGAAAGGTCATCCGCTCATACCAGCGAATCTTGTCCTCGACTCCAATGCGACGGTAGAACTCGATCAGGTTGGTGCAGCAGCCCAGCAGAACGTGCTGGCAGTTGTCCACGACTTCGCCGGTGCCGGGATGTTGATAGGACGAGGCCCGGCCGCCAAGATAAGGCCGCCGCTCGAACAGGGTGACGCGAAAGCCGCTTTCCGCCAGCGCACTACCGGCGGCCAGTCCCGCAAGTCCGCCCCCTACCACAGCTACTTTTGGAGATTGTGTCCAGCGCTCCGTCATCAAACCAGGCGTTTCACCAGACCCTTTCCCAGGATGACGACTTTCTCGCGGACGGTGAGGCTGACCTTTTTGCCGAAGACGTCGTAGTTGCGGTCCGAGATTTTTTCCAGCAGCCGGCGGTAAATGGTCACCAGGACCCAAAGCGCGGGCTGGCTGTCCTCGTCGATGAGCGGCATTAATTCCCGGGCGGAGCCGTAGTACTCGCGGGCGCGGTCGGACTCCGCCGCCAGCAACCAGCGCAGCCGCTCCGGGATCGCCGTCTGGCGAAAGTCAGCCGGGCCAATCTTGAAGCGGTCAAGATCTTCGGCGGGAAGATAAATCCTGCCCATGGCGGCGTCTTCCTGAATGTCGCGGATGATATTAGTGAGCTGAAACGCCAGGCCGAGATTCTCAGCCAGCCCCTCTGCCGCGGGATCGCGATAACCGAATATGCGAATGCAAACCAGGCCGACAACCGAAGCCACCCGGTAGCAGTACTGGCGCAAATCACTGAAGGTGCGATAGAGCACCTGCAGCTCGGAAGTGCCAGATGATGCGGGGCTGGCGCTCTCCTGGATATCCATGCCGGTGCCAAAAGCCAGCTGGTCGAGCAGTTCAAGCGGAATCTTGTAGCGCCGCTGCGTATCGGTAAGGGCCAGGAGCACGGGATCGTCGGTGGGATTACCCGCTTCGGCGCGGTGAAATGCGTCCAGCCAGGCTTCCAGCCTTTGCCGCCTTTCATAAGCGGGAAGGTGGAAGTCGTCGGCAATGTCATCGCAGCGCCGCATGTAGGCGTACACCGCGCACAGCGCCTGACGCTTGGCCGCGGGCAGGACCAGAAAGGCGTAGTAGAAATTCTTGGCCGCCGAGCGCGTAATGCTGCGGCAGACCGAATAGGCCACCGCGATTTGCGACGCGGTCGGCGAATAGGGGGAGGGCATGGGCTGCACGGCGGCGCTCATCTCCGTCCCACCGCAGCCGTTCCCCCAGCAACTTCCCCAGCGCGGCTCGAGCCAGCAGCGCCAGTTTGCGGGTTTTGGAGATGGCGGGGCGCCGGCCCAATACGGCATATCCCTGGCGCTCGATGGCGTTCAGAATTTCCTGTCCGCCGCGGCTGAAGAGTTCGATGTCTATGGCGAGTTCGCGATCTACCTGTCCCGCCAGCGGCAAACCTTGCCGAAACCACTGGCGCGCGCGGTCCACCTGGAAGCGCATCATCTCGCAGAATGGTGGCGTGTTGCGCGCGGCCGAAATATCTTCTTCGGTCACCCGGTAGCGGCGAAGGTCTTCGAGCGGAAGATAGATCCGTCCCTTGGAATAATCGTCGCTCACGTCCTGCCAGAAATTTGCCAATTGCAATGCGGTGCAGGTGGAATCGGAAAGGGCCTGGCGTTCGGGATCGCGATATCCGCAGAGATAGAGAACGAGATGGCCCACCGGATTTGCGGAGTAGCGGCAGTAGCCCAGCAGGTCGTCAAAGGTTTCATAGCGAGTGATGCTCTGGTCCTGACGAAACGCTTTCAGCAGATCGTCGAAAGGCTGCTTCGGAATATCAAATTGGCGGACCGTGTCTTCCAGAGCGACGAAAACCGCGTGCCGGGGAGCGCCGGCATAGCAGGCATCGAGTTCCGCCTGCCACTGCTCGAGCATCGCAAGAGACGCTTGCGGATCACCGACTTCATCGCCCAGATCGTCTGAGATCCGGCAGTAGGCGTAGATGTTGAAAAAATGCTGGCGCAGGCGCTCGGGCAGAAACCATGTAGCGACGGAAAAATTCTCGTAGTGACTGCGCGCCAGGCGGCGGCAGTACTCCTGGGCTTCCGCGAGCGAAGGCGCCTGCTCGGGGATGGCATATTCCGGGGGAAGCCGCTCCCAGCCCAGGGCGACGGGCATGGCATGGGAGTCGTTGCTGGCGATGGATGACATGGTCAGTTTCGTCCCCCGGTAGTGTCAAAGCGCTGATCGTCAACCACGGACGGCGCCAGCGACGATTCCGCAAAAACAGTTGCAGAGATGTAAGCCGGCTAAGTCTCGCTACCTCTCGAGGCCGTCGAGCGTCGTCCCGTTGGCCAGGCCTTCAGTGACCAGGAATGATTGCCGTTTTGATATCACCGTTGCGGTTCAGCATGTGGCGGAGGACTTGCTGCAGCCGCGAGAGTGGCGCTTCTCCGGTGATGTAGTCGGTCGAACGAATTTTCTTTTCCGCGATCAGGGCGAAAGCCTTGCGCACCGTTTCCGGCGTGTGGTGGAACGTAGCCTTCAGCGTGACTTCGGAATAGTGCAGGCGGTTGGTGTCGAGCTGAACCTTGGTGCCGCTGGCGCATCCACCAAAGAAGTTGACCGTGCCGCCCTTGCGGACCATGTCGATGGCCCATTCCCAGGCTTCGGCGCGCCCCACGGCCTCGACCACAACATCGCTGCCGCGCTTTTCGGGAGAAATCATGCGCACCGCTTCGACCGCGTCTTTCACCTTGGTGATCTGCACCACTTCATGCGCGCCCATGCGCTTGGCGGCTGCCACCTGGGAATCGCGCTTCACCACGGAAATGACATTGCATCCGGTGGCCTTGGCCACCTGCACGAACATCAGGCCGATGGGGCCGCCGCCGATGACGGTGACGGTGTCGCCGATCTCGACTCCGGTTTCGTGCAGCCCGCGCAGCACACAGGCCAGAGGCTCGACCATGGCCGCTTCTTCGTAGGTGACGTCGGCGGGGACCGCCAGCATGTTGGTTTCAACGATGCGGCGGGGAATACGAATGTACTCGGCGTAGGCGCCGTTATTGAACAGCAGGTCTTCGCAGAGATTTTCCTGATGTTTGGAGCAGTAGAAGCACATCTGGCAGGGCGCCGAATTCAGCGCCACCACCCGCATGCCCTTTTTGAAGCCGCGCACGCCGTGCCCGACTTCTTCGATCACCCCGGCCAGTTCATGTCCGAAGAGCGCCGGCGGAACGATCATGCGCGCGTGGTAACCGCGCTGGTAGACTTTCAGGTCGGTGCCGCAGGTCAGCGCGACCTGCACTTTGACCAGCACTTCGCCATCGCCAACCCGCGGGATGGGCACTCTTTCAATCTTTACGTCCTCTTTGCCATAGAGGACAGCCGCTGTCATCTTTCCGTTCACGCTCGAATTCCTTCCCACGAGCTGCCCGGTTGAATCGCTATCTTCATCGACTCGGGTTGGGGATGGGCAGCCAGGTTCAGGGCTTCGACGCTGCTCGACAACGAGAATCGGTGACTGATCAACCGTTCCAGATCCATTTCACGGCTCATCACAAACTGCACCGACGCTTCTTGCAGATCGATCGAAGCGCTATACGACCCCAACAGTGTTTTTTCATCTACGCAGACGGCCCCGGGATCGAAAGTGGCGTCCCCGTGTACCGTTTGCGCGAACAGCAAAATCCGGCCTCCAGGACGTACCGCATCCATCGCGGTCCGGATCAAACCATTACCGCCGACCGCCAGGATGGCTGCATCTGCACCACGTCCTTCGGTCATCCCGCGCACCGCTTTTACGACGTCGGTACGCGAGGCATCAATGCTGTTCCCCAAGCCGTAACTTGTAGATATTGTAAGCCTCTGGGGATACAAATCGGAAGTGACTACCGTTGAACCTGCCCGTTTAGCCAATACACTCAACATGATACCGATGGGACCCTGACCTATCACTACAACCGTCTCGCCGGCTTGTAATCCCAATCTTTCGATTCCCTTCATGCAGGTGTTGATGGGCTCGACAAAACACGCCTGCTCGAAAGAGACATTTTCCGGGATGCGAACCGTGCCTCGCCGCGCAATCCAGTCCATGGCCCGGACATATTCGGCGAAGCCGCCGCCCGAGGGTTCAAAGCCGGCCGTGCATCCGACTTTCTTGTAAGTCTCGCACTGGGCAAAGGTTTTATGGCGGCAGTAATAACACTCGCCGCACGGGATGTGATGGAAGACAACGACTCTGTCGCCCGGCCGGAAGTCGCGCACGCCCGCGCCCACGGCGGCGATCATGCCCGCGGTCTCATGTCCAAAAATGCGCGGCGCGGAATGCGAGCCGGTGGCGATTTTCTTGAGATCCGTGCCGCAGACGCCGCAGGTGTGCACCCGCACCAGCAATTCGCCGGGGCCGATCTTAGGGACCGGAACGGTCTCCATACGAACGTCGTTCACGCCGCGATAGACCGCCGCGAGCATGGTGGCGGGAATCGTCTGCTGCTTGATCTTCGATCGCGAATTGTCCGGCGATGGCCATATCGAAGCTAACTTCTAGTTCGGGCCTTCAGAGCTTGGATGCAAGTCCGGCTCGGAATCGGCCAGTTCTTCCGGGGCCAGGTCGTATTGCCGCAGCCATTCGCAAAGCGCATTCGCGGCTTTCGTGCTGTTTCTGGCCAACTGAAGCACTCGCAGCCAAAGCCAGGGCCGAACCGCCACGTAAGCGGCGAAGGCTCCAGTCCGAAACTTTCCGTCGCTGTCGATGAATCGTTCCATCGGCGGCATTTCAAAATCTGCTTCGTCAGAGATGACTTTGAGCCCGATGAAGGTGATGTCATGGGCCTGGGCGGCGCGAGCCACGGCCGCAGCTTCCATGTCGACCGCGTGCGCCCAGTAGGCCTCCGCCAACTTGGTCTTTTCCTGGACGCTGGCCGGGTGGTCGACGCTGACCAGGACCCAGTGCCCAACCCCGGCTTCGATCCGGCTTCCGTCTTTCGCGTCGATGACGCAAATGGGGGTCAGCACGGTACCCACTTTCAAGGTCGAATCCAGCGCCCCCGCAAAGCCGGCAGACTGCACCAAAACTGGTGCATACAGATTGATGATGGCTTCGGCCGCCCGGCGCGCCGCTTCCGGGCCGATGCCGCTGCACACCAGCACGGCATCGGTCGTTCTCGAAGAATTTGTACTTCCGTCCATCGTGGTCGCGCTCGACTGGACGCCATTGCTTGATCAGCGGGCGTACCTCGCGCTCGAGGGCGGCCACGATGGCGACTTTGGCTGGGTTAGGCAATGTAAAACCTTGCCGAGCTTTGCTCGGCCTGACCGGGTCGGAGACCCGGTCCCACATGGCTCGTGGTGACCTGAGGCTATGCATAGCCATTGGCCTGGAACCACTCGACTGCGCGCCGCAGGGCCGCATCTACCGGGACGGTTTTCCATCCCAGGTCGCGCTCGGCTTTGCTCGATGACACAAACATCTTCTTTCGGCCCATGCGGACGGCGTCGATGGTGGCGCGAGGCTCGCGATTCCGGATGTAGCCTGTGACCACCTGATCCACCACTCCGGTAGCGAGGGCCACCACGTACGGAACCTTTATGCTGGGCGAGGGCAACCCGGTGATGACCGCGAGCTTGTCGAGAATCTGCTTCAACGTAAGATTCTCGCCACCCAGTATGTAGCGCTCGCCGCTTCTTCCCTTCTCCAGCGCCGCGATATGGCCTTCGGCGCATTCGGCCACATCCACCAGATTCAGGCCCGTGTCCACGTATGCGGGAAACTTTTTCTTCAGAAAATCCACCACGATTCTTCCTGTAGGCGTGGGCTTGATGTCGCGCTCGCCCACCGGAGTTGTCGGATTTACCACCACGACATCCATTCCCGATTTGCCGGCCTCGAGGGCAAGTTCTTCAGCCATGTATTTCGAACGCTTGTAAGGACCGATCATGTTGGCCAGTGAAACCGGAGAATCCTCGTTGGCCAGATGCCCGTTCGATTGGAACCCCATGGTCGCAACGCTCGAGGTATAGACCACCCGTCGTACTTTGTTCTCGCGGGCCGCCTCCAGAATCGCCCTGGTGCCTTCGACATTGGAGCGATACATCTCTTCCGGATCGCGGACCCACAGCCGATAGTCGGCGGCAACGTGAAATACCACATCGCATCCCGCCATGGCCTTCTTCAAGGACGCAGCGTCACGCAGGTCCCCGACCACCCGCTCCGCCTGCAGCTCCTGAATATTCCTGAGGTCGCTGCTGGAACGGATCAAAAGTCGAAGGTCGGCGCCCTGCGCGGCCAGAGCACGGGCCACGTGACTGCCCACGAATCCCGTCGCACCGGTGACAAAAACCAGCATTTAGTACATGGGCACTTGGCATTTAGCCACTCAGCTCTGACGATCCGCCGGGCTTTCGCCAATTGCTAAGTGCTAATTGCCAAGTGCTGATTCGCTAACTGCTGCTTCTTCTCCGCCATTACCTTCTTGTACGTAGTCAACGCGATCAGCGGGAAGTATTGCCGGTACATGTGGTACTTCAGATAAAACACGCGCGGGAAGCCGGTGCCGGTGTAGTGAGGCTCGTCCCAGGAACCGTCTTTCTTTTGCGTGCGCAGCAGGTAGGCGATGCCTCGAACCACGCAGTCGCTGCGCGTGTCCCGGGCCGCCAGCAATCCCATGATGGCCCACGCCGTCTGCGACGGGGTGCTGGGGCCGACCCCTTGGTGTTCGGATCGTCGTAGGAAGCGCAACGTCTCGCCCCATCCGCCATCCGGATTCTGCACCATGCGCAGCCACTCGGCAGCCTGCTGCACGTAGGGCTCGTGATGATCGATTTCCATCGCTTCCAGGCCGCGCAGCACCAGCATGGTTCCGTAGATGTAGTTGACGCCCCAGCGGCCGAACCAGGAACCATCGGGCTCCTGCTCGTCGCGGATAAACTTCAGCGCTTTCTTTACCGCGGGATGGTTCTTGTCGTATCCGTAAGCCGCCAGCATCTCGAGGATGCGTCCGGTGATGTCAACCGTCGCCGGATCGAGCATGGCGTTGTGGTCGGCGAAAGGCACGTGCTGGAACACCATGCGGTCGTTGTTCTTGTCGAACGAGGCCCAGCCGCCGTTGCGGCACTGCATGGAGAAGAACCCAGTCGATGGCGCGCTGCACGGATTCGCGCTGGTAGCGTCCGTTGGGATGCTCCACCTGGCCAGACTCAGGCAGACCATGGCGGTGTCGTCCACGTCGGGATAAAACTCGTTGTTGAACTCGAAATACCAGCCTCCGGGCTGGCCCTGCTTGTTCTTCACTTTCCAATCGCCCGCCGTGCGCACCTGCTTTTGCAGGATCCAGTCGGCGCACTTCACCATGCGGGGATCGTTGGCCGGAACTCCGCTCTCACCCAGCGCGAACAGCGCGTAGGCGGTGTCCCATACCGGCGACTTGCAAGGCTGCATGCGGAAGGTGTCCTCTTCCTCGATGCCGAGCTTCTCAAATTCATCCATGGCGCGAATCACCTGGGGATCATCCACGGAATACCCCAGGCAGCGCATCGCGATGATCGGAATTCATGATGGAAGGAAAGATGGCCGCCAGGCCATCGCTCATCTCGAAGCGTTCCAGCATCCACTTCTCCGCCACCTTCAGGGCAACCGAACGCAGCGGACGGATGTGCACTCGTTCAAACCAGTGAGTCAAGCGGTCGAAGGACAGGAAAAAATTGCGCCACGAAAACAGCTTCTTGTCCCAGCGCAAACGCATGCGCGACTTGTCGCGGCCGCCCACGAACAACTCTTCGACCCCCATCTCCTCGGGAATCTTCTTGAACGGCTTCTTGGCGTAGCAAATGGAAAGCGGCACCAGAATGGCGCGCGACCAGGAAGAAATTTCGTAGATGTTGAACCAGAACCACGTTGGGAAACAGGACGATCTCCGGGGGAATCGCCGGAACCGCGTCGTAATCGTATTGCCCGAAGAAGCAGAGGTAAATCTTGGTAAAGGTATTGACCTCGGTCACTCCGCCCATTTCCAGAATCTTCTTGCGGGCGCGGACCAGGTCAGGATGATCGGCGGCGTAGCCGGTCAGCTTCAGGCCAAAATAGCATTTGACCGAGGCGCTGATATTGGACGGGCCCTGGATAGATGCCCCATCCACCGTCCTCGTTCTGGTGCTGCAGAATGTAGCGCGCCGCTTTGGCCAGGCGCTCCGGATTGCCCGTTCCCAGCAGCATGTGCAACACGATGTAGTCGGCTTCGAGCGTGGCATCGGCTTCCAGTTCCCCGCACCAGTAGCCCTCTTCGTGTTGCTCGGAGAACAGGTTGTTACGGGCACCGTCAACGGCCACGGCCACCCGGCTGATCAGATCATCAATCTTTCCGAAACGCATTTGCGGCGCCGCGGAAGCGGGGGATAGGGAGGAGGTATCTTCCATAGTTTGCGGTTGCTACTCCACAGCTCGCCCCGCTGGGAGCGGCGGCAATGGCTTCCACGATCTCAGGCGGCAAGCCAAACCTTACGTTCTCCGGCATGACCTCGACTTCCTGCACGTTGGCAAAGCCTTCGGTCCGCCAGGAACTTTACGACTTCTTCGACCAGGCACTCGGGAGCGGAAGCGCCCGCCGTGAGGGCAATGGTTTTCACGCCCTCCAGCCATTCCGGACGGATGTTGCGGAAGCTATCTATCAGATGCGAACCCGTGCCCAAGTTGCGCGCTACTTCCACCAAGCGGTTGGAATTGGAGCTGTTATCGGAGCCCACCACCAGCAACAGGTCGGCGTCGGAAGCCACATGCTTCACCGCCACCTGCCGGTTTTCCGTGGCGTAACAGATATCCTGGGCCGCCGGCCCCTTGATGTTGGGAAACGTTGGCGCAGGGCGGCAATGATGTCGCGAGTTTCGTCCAGGCTGAGCGTGGTCTGGGTCAGATAAGCTACCCGGTTAGGATCGGCCACGGTCAGCGAGGCCACTTCCTCAGGCGAACCGACTACCTGGGTCACGACCGGGGCCTCGCCCAGCGTCCCGATGACCTCGTCATGGTCGCGGTGTCCGATCAGGATCAGCGAATATCCTTCTTTGGCGAACTTGACCGCTTCCACGTGGACTTTAGTGACCAGCGGACAGGTTGCATCGATCACGCGCAATCCGCGATGCTCGCTGGCCTCGCGCACCTCAGGCGAGACCCCGTGGGCGCTGTAGATTACCCGTTCCCCTTCGGGACTTCTTCAACGCTGTCGACGAAAATGGCTCCCTTGCCCTGCAATTCCTCAACCACGAAGCGGTTGTGAACGATCTCCTTACGGACGTAAATCGGCGGGCCGAAAGCTTCGAGAGCGATCCGGACAATATCGATGGCCCGTACCACCCCGCGCAAAAACCGCGGGGCTTGAGCAAAAGCAGCGTTTTTTCGTTCTGGGATGGGGCCATAGTCTGCCTTCTTAGGGTACACGTTCCCTATCGGGTAGTTGACTATTAGAGTATCGAAGAAGTACCCAGTTGGTCAACGTAAGCCGTAGAAAGGCTTAGGATTAGCAGCGATTGGGGAATTGCGGGCAGTGAATGGTATCTGCTTCGCCTAGGCATTCGTCTTGAGCATCTGCTCGGCGTGCTTGCGCGAAGTCTCGGTGAGCTTGGCGCCGCTGAGCATGCGGGCCACTTCCTCGGTGCGCTCTTCCCCGGTGATGACATGGATGCTCGTCCGGGTGCGGCCCGCGACGGCCTTCTTTTCGATCAGGTAGTGATGGTCGGCGAAGGTGGCGATCTGAGGCAGGTGGGTGACGCAAAGCACCTGGTTTGATCGGGACAGGCTCTTGAGCTTTTTGCCCACAGCCTCGGCCGCCCGGCCTCCGATTCCGGTATCAATTTCGTCGAAGACCAGGGTGCGCTGGGCGCCTGAACTCCGCTTTTTGCTGGAAGCGGCCTCGACGCTCGCCTTAAGAGCCAGCATCACCCGAGACAGTTCGCCGCCGGAAGCAATGTGTTCCATCTGCCGCAGGGGCTCGCCGGGATTGGTGGCGATCATGTACAGCACCTGGTCGAAGCCGGCCGCAGTCCAGTTCCCTTCTTCGTCGGTGCCACTGACTTCGATTCGGAAACTCGATTTCATGGCCAGATCGTTGATTTCGGCCTCGACCAGTTTCTCGAGCTTGCGCGCGGCTTCGTAGCGCTTCTTCGAAATGGTGCGGGCTGCGCCCAGGTATGCCTCGGCCGCTTGCGCCAACTCAGCGCGAAGCTGGCGGAGCACTTCGTCTTTGTTTTCCATCTCCGAAAGCTTGCGGCTGACTTCGGCTGCCGTGCCGGATTACGTCTTCGAGCGTGGGGCCATACTTGCGCTTGAGGCGATCCATGGCGGCAAGGCGGTCTTCCACTTCCGCCAGGTGCTCGGGAGAGGCCTCGATGCCGCCGGCATAGTCGCGCAGGCTGGCGCCGACATCCTCCACGCTGATGCGGGCAGTCTCGAGCGTGGCCATGGTCTCCTGAAATTTCGGCTCGTAACGGGCCAGTTCTTCTATATGCTTTTGCGCCGTCCGCAACGATTCGGAAGTTGAAGCGTTGCCTTCGTAGAGCAAGTCGAAAGCATTCATGGCCGCGCTGTGAATCTTTTCCGCATTGGCCAAAACGCGCTTCTCGGTCTCGAGGCGTTCGTCCTCTCCAGGCTGCAACTTCGCGTCTTCGATTTCGCGCGCCTGAAACGTCCACAGATCGAGCAAGCGCAAGCGGTCCTGCTCGTCGCGCTGCAAGCTCTTCCATACGGCTCTGGATGCTCTTCCATTTGGAGAATGCTTCGGAAGTGGCGTCGATCTGAATATTGGCGAAGGCATCGAGCAGGCGGAGGCGCGTGGACGCGTCGAAGGACAGCAGCGATTCGTTCTGGGCGTGAATGGTGGCGAGGTATGGCGCCAGTTGACGCAGTACCGCGACCGTCGCCGGCTGGTTATTGACGAATACCCGTCCTTTGCCGCCGGCCGCAATCTCGCGCCGCAGGATGATCGATTCATCTTCCTGGTCGATTCCGTTGTTTTCGAGGATTTGCGCGACCGTCTTCTCGGCTCCGCCTTCGACTTCAAAGACGGCAGAGATCGTGGCCTTGTCGGCGCCGGAGCGAATCACATCGGTAGAAGCCTTGTCGCCCAGAAGCAGTGCCAGGGCATCAATGAGGATGGATTTCCCCGCGCCGGTTTCGCCGGTCAGAAGATTCAAGCCGGGCGCGAACTCTACCGCCAGATTGTCTACGACCGCGTAGTTTTCTAAGCGCAGTTCGATGAGCACCGGCGTCCTGGAACGCAGACTTGGGATGTGAACTGAATTGAGCGCAGGATAGCATGAAAACAGTTTTCAGTTCGTAGTTCGCGGTTCTCAGAAAGTGGCTCACGCGCCACTTTTTTTGCACAGCCTGCCGGGTTAATGGATAGTGTTCATCGGCAAATTTCGCCTGCTGCCATAGTCTATAATCCAAGCAGGAATCCTCCTAAACAATGAATCTGTATCTCTTGCTGGCAGCAGTGGTCGGCGGCGAAATTGTTGACTTGGTGGGTGAAACCGGCCCCGTCGCCAAGGTGGTCTTACTTATTCTCCTGATCTTCAGCCTGGTTTCCTGGGCGATTATTCTCTCCAAGTGGAGCGTGTTGCGGCGGGCGCGGGTGCAGAGCGGCCGTTTTGTGCGCGCCTTCCGCAAGGCGCAGCGTCTGCAGGACGTCGGCGCCGTGGCGGAGCAATTTCGTCCCAGTCCGCTGGTGGGAGTTTTCGAGGGTGGCTTTGAGGAATACCGCCGCCAGGCCGCCGCGAGCAACGGGGTCATTCGTAATCCGCTGGCGATACAGCGCGCCATGCAGATTGCGAACTCGGAAGAGCTGACCCGCTTTGAGCGCAACCTGCCCTGGCTGGCGATCACGGGCGCGGTCACGCCGTTTGTCGGACTGTTTGGCACCGTCTGGGGGATCATTGACGCCTTTCACGGCCTGGGCACGGCCGGAGCGGCAACCCTGCGCGCCGTCGCGCCGGGAATTTCCGAGGCGCTGATCACGACGGCCGCCGGACTGGCGGCCGCCATCCCAGCCGTCATCGCCTACAACCTGATCGGCGGCTCGATTCGTGAACTGGCCGCCCGCGGCGACGACTTTGCCCTGGAAATGCTGAATGCTGTCGATCGCCAGCAGCCGCAGCCCGCCTACCGTACAGCTGAAGCTCCGGGGGTGCAGCGGTAATGGCCTTTACGGCTTCCAACGGACGCACTCAAACTTCCCTCTCCGACATCAACATCACCCCGCTGGTGGACGTCGTACTCGTGCTGCTGATCATCTTCATGGTTACGGCGCCGGTGCTGCAATCCGGCATCGAAGTCAATGTCCCCAAGACCCGGACGGTGAAAGAGATTACCGAAGAACGCCTGGTGATCAGCATCAACAAACAGCAACGGGTTTTTCTGGGCAACGACGCCATCAACATCAACGAAATCGGCGCCCGGCTGCAAACAGAAGATTCGCGACCCGCAGCACCAGTCCATCTTCGTCCGCGCCGATGAAGATGTTCCCTTCGGCGCCTTCGCCACCGTCATGGACGCGGTCAAATCATCTGGCATCACCAACGTGAGCATCGTCACCCAACCGCTGGACGCGCATGGCAGCCAACGCTGAAATCTTCTTCGAACACGACCGCTGGGGACGCAACCTCACCTGGTCGCTCGGGCTGCATCTTGCGATCGCAGGCGCCATTGTGCTCTACGCCGTGGTCGCGCCCAGCAGCCATGGCGAAGGCTGGGGCGCGGGCGGGGGCGGCGATGCCATGGGCGTGACCCTGGTCAGCACCGTGCCGCTGCCCGCGAATCCGGTAAAGACACAGAACGTTCTGGCCAACGATTCCAAGGGACTGACGCAGTCGCAGCCCAAGCCGGTAGGAGAAAGAACCAGACGCGATTCCAATTCCGGACAAGACCACAAAGATCAAGCCCACGCCGAAGACCAGCGCCACTCATGCAGAAGCCGCAGCCTGAGCCAGAAGTGGAAGCCAACAACGTAGTTCCCTTCGGCCAGGGCGGGCCGGTCAGCGGGCCCTATGGCACTTTCAGCGCCAGCGGCGCCAAGGGAGGCTTTGGATTCACCGGCGGCGGCGGCGATTTCGGATCGCGCTATGCCTGGTATGTGCGCGTGGTGCAGCAGAAGGTTTCCGAGAACTGGCTGAAGTATGAGGTTGACCCCAGCATTTCGACCGCGCAACGGGTCTACGTCACCTTCGACGTAATGCGCGACGGCCACCCCGCGAACGTTCAAGTGGAGCAATCCAGCGGTGTCCCATCGCTCGACCAGTCGGCCATGCGGGCCATCCAGCGCATTGACACTTTTGGTCCCTTGCCCTCGGATTATGCCGGGAATAAGGTGTCGGTAGAGTTCTGGTTCGATTACAAAAGATAGCAGCTGGCTTTTAGCTCTACGCTGTAAGCGGTTGCAAGTTAAAGGACATCATCATTAATGAAGCGATTTTTCTTACTGCTGTTACCGCTGTTTTTGTTGAGCTCGAGTCTTGGCTCAGGACTGGATCAAAACCGGCACCGGGCTGGGCGTCGAAAAAGTGCGCCTGGCGGTTCCCGATTTCAACGCTTCCACCCAGGACGCCAAGAACGCCGACCTGCTCAAGGCATTCAACGACACCCTGTGGAACGATCTGGACAACGCCGGCATCTTCGACATGGTTTCGAAGAGCTTTTATCCGCTCGGTCAGGTTGGGCACGCCGGCAGACGTCAAATTTGAAGGCTGGAGCGCGCCACCGCCGAATGCGGCCATGCTGGCCTTTGGCAATCTGGGCGTGTCCGGCAACGGCATGACCGTGCAGGGCTGGCTCTACGACGTGAAGAACGTGACCTCCCCGCAGGTGCTGGGCAAGCAATATCAGGATGCGGCGACCAACGACGCAGCCCGCACCATCGCGCACAAATTTGCCGATGAGATCATCTTCCGCCTGGGCGGCGGCATTGCCGGGATTGCCGAGAGCAAAATCTACTTTGTCAGCAGCCGCAGCGGGCACAAAGAAATCTGGTCCATGGATTACGACGGCGCCAACCAGCAAGCCGTCACCCACCTGGGCTCGATTTCATTGTCGCCGCGGGTTTCACCCGATGGTTCGCGCATTGCCTTCAGTTCGATGACCAAGTCGGGATGGGAAATTCTGATGTATTCGCTGGACCTGAACCGTCTGGTTTCGTTCCCGCACTTCGGGGGAACCAATCTTTCTCCGGCGTGGTCTCCGGACGGAACCAAGATCGCTTTCTCGTCCTCGCGCAGTGGCGATCCTGAGATCTACACGGTGGATTCCTCCGGAGGAAACCTGAAGCGCCTGACCGCGTTCAAGGGCCCTGACGTTTCGCCGGCCTGGAATCGCAAGACCGGCGGCCAAATCGCCTGGGTCAGCGGACGCACCGGCCTGCCGCAGATTTACACCATGGAAGCCGACGGCACCAACGTGCAGCGGCTCACCGACCAGGGCTACGCGGTTTCTCCGGCATGGTCGCCCAATGGGCAGTTTCTGGTGGTTTCCTGGATGCGCAAGTATGGCCCGGGAGCGCCCGGGGCGCAGGATATCTACATCATGGACATCGCCAGCAAACAGTGGGTGCAGCTGACCCACGATGGCGGGCGCAACGATTTCCCGTATTGGTCGCCGGACGGACGGCACATCATTTTCCAGTCCAGCCGTGCCGGCAGCCTCCAGATATGGACCATGCTGGCCGATGGTACCAATCAGAAGCAGCTGACTTTTGCGGGCGCGAATAGTCAACCGAACTGGAGTTGGAAGTAGATTGTGAGCCTGTTCCAACGAGACGCAATGATTGCAATCTTAATTCGGAATCATATTTGATGTTTTGCAGTTAATTCCCGGATGAGGCGGAAGATGATTCCCCTCTCCGGACCTGAGCCGGGCGCCGCGATCGCGATCAAGTTCGCCAATCAACGCGCACCAAGAGTACGGAGGAGCAGAGTGAAGCAACGAAACCTGAGATGGATGATGTTAGCGTTCGTCCTGATGACGATCATGACGCTGGGCGCCTGCAAGAAGAAAGTAGCCCCACCGCCCCCGCCGCCACCCCCGCCGCCTGCCGCGCCGACAGCTTCGCTCTCGGCCAACCCGAGTACGGTCGATAAAGGCGGTTCCACGACGTTGACCTGGCAGACCAGCAACGCCACCGACGTCAGCATCGACGGAGTAGGCGCAGTGCAACCCAACGGGTCGCAGAGCGTGACCCCGGCGGATTCCACCACCTATACCCTGACCGCGAAAGGAGCGGGTGGGACGCAAACGGCCACGGCCCGAGTTACCGTGACCGCGCCACCACCGCCGCCTCCGCCGCCGCCCTCGGCCACCGAAGAAGAACTGTTCTCACAGACCGTGAAGGACATCTACTTCGACTACGACAAGAGCGATATCAACGCGGACCAGCAGTCGTCCATGCAGGGCGATATCGAGTTCCTGAAGCAGCATCCCAACATCACCTTCACGGTGGAGGGGCACTGCGACGAACGCGGATCGACCGAGTACAACCTGGCCCTGGGCGATAGCCGCGCCAATTCCGTGCGCAATGCCCTGGTACAGGGAGGCGTCGCGCCGACCACGTCAAGACCATCAGCTACGGAAAAGAAAAGCCGTTCTGCACCGAGTCGAACGAGCAGTGCTGGCAGCAGAACCGGCGTGGTCACTTCGTCTACGGCAAGTAAGGTTTTGTAGCGCCGGCGTCGCGCCGGCTGGCAGGCGGTTTGCACGCGCCTGAGTGTGCGAGGGCGGGACGCCCTCGCGACAGCCGGCGAGACGCCGGCGCTACATCACTGCTTCGTCCTCTGGCCCGGACGCGACACATACTCTTCACCTCGTAGGTATTGAACAATGAAAATCCAGCGATATCCCGTTCTACTTGCTCTTCTGGCCCTGCTCGCCGTGACGCCGGCGTGGGGCGTGAACAAGGACATGGTGCAACTGCAGACTCAGGTCCAGGACCTGCAGGACAGAATTGCCCACATGCAGCAATCGTTCGACGAACGCATGGGCGTGCTGCAGCACCTGATTGAGCAGAGCACAGACCGCGCCAACAAGGTTGCGACTTCGGTCACCGATCTGCAGACCACTCTGCAGAAGCAACAGGGCGATAGCGGCGCCCATGCCGACCAGCTTTCGGGCCAGATCCAGTCCTTGAACGACACCCTGGATGAACTCAAGGCGAGGCTGGGCAAGGTGAGCAAACAACTGGAGGACATGCAGGCGGCCCAGCAGAGCCTGGCCATCCAGCAGACCCAGCAACAACAGCAGGCGGCGACCGCTCCCCCGCCCGACGTTCTCTACAACAATGCCCTGCGCGACTACCAGGCCGGCAAGAACGATCTGGCGGCGCAGGAATTCGGGGATTACGTGAAGTTCTATCCCAACACCGATCTGGCGGGAAATTCCAATTTCTATCTGGCGGACATCCAGTTCAAGCAGGGCAATTATGCGGCGGCGGTCAAGAGTTATGACCAGGTGTTGCAGAGCTTCCCGGACGGAAACAAGGCGGCCTCAGCCGAACTGAAAAAAGGCCTGGCGTTGGTTGAGTTGGGACAACAGGAAGCCGGAATCGCATCGCTTCGCCATGTCATTCAGCGCTATCCCAAGTCCAACGAAGCCTTGCAGGCCCGGGACAAGCTGCGCAAGCTGGGAGTGGCCACGACGGCAAGTGAAGGGCGGAGGCCGCAGGAAGAGTTCGCTGCGAAACGCGCGGCTAAGCGGCCTGATGATGGCGACGATGATGGCTGCGGGCGCGCTTCTGGTGACGGCGGCGCTCGTTCCTTTTGGCTTCTCGCCGATGCGCGGCCACGCTGGCGCGTGCCTGCTCACCCGGCTTGAGTTGTTCTCCCCAAGCGCTGAGTGTCAGCAGCAGGATTGCCGAAAGAGCGATTATCAGACGTTTCATCGCACTCTCCATGTTCTTTTATTCTAATCTACAAGATTAACCTTCCCACCAGCAAAAGTTTCGCGATAGGCTAACAGTCACGGCCTTGCGAACCTCCCGGCCTGGGAAGAGGAACTTTCATGACTGACTCGAAAAACGATCTGGATCCGGCCCTGGCTGATGATCAGGACCGCGGTAAGGGCGCCGTGGAGCAGGATAGGCCGCAGGAACCGCCGGGCAATACGTCCATGCAGGGCCAGCTGGGACATCGCGACCAGAATCCGATACTGAAATCCTCGGACACCGATTTTCCGGAGCCCGGCGGAAGCCCTGAACACTCTCAAGAACCCAATCAAAAAACCAAAGGCGCCAGAAAGAAAGACGTGGCCTAGCCTCAGGTCTCCGCTTCACTCTCCCTTGTCCTTGTCCTTGTCTTTGTGATGGAGGTCGAGGCCGAACGATGGGTGTTCCCGCTGGCCGGTAATCTTGATGGGCAGCTCGGTCTGGCCGTTCTTGCGGAAGAAGGGATCGACAGCCTTCAGCACGAACGACTTTGCGCCAGTCATGGTCTGCGAAATCTTGGCCTGCATTCTCAGCTTGCCGTGAAATTCGAGGTCCTCTCTTCTCCAGTCCGTACGTGCCATTGAGGGCCACCTGAGCCCCGGTGACGCTAAAAGTTAAACCTCGGAACGTGATCACGCCGTTGTCCAGCACGAAATTGCCCTTCAATTGGGACACGCTGCTGCCAGCATCTTTATTCTCCGGCTGGCCTTGTCCCTTTCGGCTGAGAGTTTCGATTTTCGCCGTCACCTCCGGGCTGGTGAATCGCGCCTGCTCGACGTCAAACTTTCCGTTCAGATTCAAACGATCGGCGAGATCTCCCTTGCCATGGGGCAGATCGAATTTGGTATGAAAGTTGATGGCGCCGGTCAGGGGAGGCTGATCGGCTTTCACGGCCAGGCGCAACAAGTCCTCCAGCCTGCCTTTGTCGACGGTCACATCGAGCGTGATTTCCTTGCCCTGCTTGTCGGGAGATCGCACCACCCCGCCCTGGGCAACGATGACTGTATTTAACAGGTGCGCGGTCACCGGGTGTAAGAGCGTGTCGCCGTTGGTGCCATCCACCGTGGCGCTGAAGACCGTCTCCAGATCGAGAGGGTGCCCGCCAATGGTGACGGTAAAGTCGGGGGTCGAGGTCTTGCCTTCGACTTCAATTTTCTGCAGCACGCCGCCAAACTTGCCGGTCGAGGAAAGTATCCCGCTGATGCCCTTGAATACTCCCAGATCAGCTTTATCGAACGTATATTCAGCCGACAACGGTGTCTGCCCCGGATCATCCGGGCTCCAGGGGCCAAAACTTCCCTTGGTTTCAATTTCGCCGGGCGGGACGGCGTTGGTAAGCTGCGCGGTAAACGATGCGGGACGGTCGAGCCCGACCGAATGCATCACCAGGTGGTGAATGGCAAACACATGGGGATCTTTGTCCGCGGATTTGGGCAGCAGACGAAGTTCGGCGTCGTCCGAAACAATTTCTCCGATCAGAACGGGAATGTCGCGCGCTTTTGACCAATCCTGTTTCGGCCGTTCGCCCTTGGGCGGAACTTGTATGACCAGGCCCTTGAGCTTGACCTGCTCGATTTTCCACGGCTTCCCCAGCAGTCCCAGGATGCCGGCCTGGGCGGAGAACTCGCCAATCGAAATCAGGGGCGGGACATCGGTGCGGCCTTCGTGACGGAGCGCCAGCCCGGAGCCCTCGATCCGCGCTCCCGGAAACAAGTGGACATGGAAATCTTTGAGCTCCACGTCGGCATGGAATTTTTCGCTGAGCATCTCCACAACCTTCTTGTGCAGGTACGGATTGGAGAGATGGATTCCGGTCACGATGACCGCCACAATCGCGACGACGACCAGTGATATCACGATCAGCAATGTTTTGCTTACCGGCCTGGTGGTGGGTTCAGTCATTTGCATCAGTTCTCTGACGCCGATTCGGAGCCAAGGGTTGGCAGCGAAATGTTAGCAGACTGGGTTAAGGCGTGACGATTCAGGCAATCGCCAGGTCGTGGCGCAGTCGCGCAAAAACGACCTCCCCCTTGGCATTTGTCATTCCGAAGCCAGGATTATCGGCGAGGAATCTGCTTGTTTTGCCGGCAGCAAAACAGCAGATTCCTCGCGCGACAACGCCGCGCTTCGCAATGACAATCCTGGCGTGCGGTTCTCAAACTGCACCACTACCAATCGCCAGGACTACTTGGATGTGACATCCGGCGGGGGAGGAAGATTGCGGTGTTTGAGCCACTCCATGCTGATGTTCTGGCTTCCGTTGTTTTTCGGCAGATTATCCAGGTCAGGCATGAAGATTTGCAGGCCGGCTTCGGGAGTCATGCGGGTGTAGCCGTTGACCAGTTGGTTTTGATAGTTGTTGAGATCGAGATCAAACCACGCGTCATTCGAGAGATCCACCATGATGAGATCCACGTGATGCATGGTGAGTTTTCCGAAGTCTATGGTCCCGTCGTTCAGTCGCAGAAAGTTTCTCCATTGTTCGACGCGGGTCAAAGTGTCTTCGCCATTTCCGAAAACTTCTTCGATATCAGGAGTAACTACGCGCACTTTGGTCAATTGTCCACGAATATGGGGCGGGGGAAGCAGTTTGACCGTATCGAAAAAGATGTCGTTGCCGGAGACTTCAATGCCAGGAATGCCCTTGGGATGGATAAGGTCCGCGACCGTGATGTGCAATCCACCGAGAAGTCCCTTTAATGGCAGTTTCAGGACAGAGAGCTTTGTGACTTGCAGCTGAATTCGGTTGTCTGCCGTTGCCACCACGGTGCCCAGCAATTCGACCGGCAGCGGAATGATCTTGTGCAGAGTGCCCTTGAGCCTGATCTGGTCGCCATCGGCAAGCAGCGAGATGTCCGGTCAGCGGCGAGTTGGCCACGCCCCCCGCATTGAGAAAGTTGCCGATGTCTCCGATATTGGCGCGGATCACGCCGGTCTTGATATCAAGCAGGAAGGACTCGGGATCGTCGAACGTTGGATTCACCGCGGGGTTGGTGCGCACCATGTTCCCGCGCAGCCAGCGAACGTAAATGCGAAAGTCGGGTCCTTTTCGCAGCATCAGATTGTGCGCATAACCGTGGTGGGGGCGGAATCTGAGGTCGCGGAGGCTGTGGCCACCGTCGGGGGTGGCATGGCCGCGAGATGCGGGGGGAGCAGGTGGACGGCTGGCCGGTGGTGATGCTCTCAGATGCCAGAACACGAATACCAACAATAGCGAAGGAACGATGATGAGGGCCGCGAGGCGGGGACGCATACAGGATCATTGTATGGGAACCATGATCCTGCACAGTATGCTGGGACGATTTCAGGACTGCCGGGCGCCAGCTAGTCCTGACCCTAACGACTGAAAATCGCGGATTTTGGGCCCCAGCTAAACCCAAGGGTCGATCTAGCGCAACTCTTCCATCACCTGTTCCAGCACTTCCCTGCCCGGCCGCACCGCGGATTCGGGCAGAGTAGCCAGAGGCTCTTCCGTCATGTTCAGTAGATCGACAAAAGTCGGCGTTTTGGAGTTGATGTAGAACACGCCGGTCAGCACTTCGCCCTTTTCGTGGGCTTCGTTCAGGCGGGTGATGGCCTGGATCCGGTTGGTGGGATCGTACTCTTCCTCGAGCTTGCGCAGGCGAAGATGCGATCCGTCGTGCATGGTCACATCGATGGTGGTGCCGGGATCGTAGTCGATGGCGATGTCCTCGAACGCCGGCACGAAGCTGACTTCCTGCAGCGGCTCTTCGTGGTCCTTCATGTATTTGTAGGACTTGGTGGAACCCTCGTGATCGTTGAAGGTGACGCAGGGCGACACCACATCCAGCATGACCGTGCCATTGTGAGCGATGGCGGCTTTCATCATGGCGTGAAGCTGCCTCTTGTCTCCTGAAAACGACCGCCCCACGAAAGTTGCGCCCAGCGTGATGGCCATGGCGCAGGTGTCGATGGGAGGCAGATCGTTGATCACGCCCGTCTTCAAAGTGGAGCCCATGTCGGCGGTGGCGGAGAATTGCCCTTTGGTCAATCCGTAAACCCCGTTGTCTTCGATGATGTAGATGATGGGCAGATTGCGCCGCATGAGGTGAACGAACTGTCCCACGCCGATGGAGGCAGTATCGCCGTCGCCGCTGACGCCGAGGGCAATCAGGTGGCGGTTGGCGAGCACGGCGCCGGTAGCTACCGACGGCATGCGGCCATGCACGGCGTTGAAACTGTGCGAGCGCCCCATGAAGTACGCCGGGCTCTTGGACGAACAGCCAATGCCGCTGGGCTTGATCACGCGCTCGGGCGGCACGCCCATTTCGTACATGGCGTCGATGATGCGCTCCGAAATTGCGTTGTGGCCGCAACCCGCGCACAGCGTGGTCTTGCCGCCGCGATAGTCGATGACGGACAAGCCGATGCGATTGGTTTTCGGTGCCGGAGCCGGTTTATCGGGTGTGCTGGTCGCCATTTACTTACCCTCCATGGTCATGAGTTCGTCGGTGACCGAGCGCGCATCGAGCGGCAGGCCGTGAATGTGAGCAATGCTGCGGAGGCGGGTGTGGAGCGCAGGCCTCCAGGTCCATCTTCAGCAGAGTGAGCATCTGGGCGTCGCGGTTCTGCTCGACCACGTACACCCGGTCGTGCTGCTTCACGAAATCGTGCACTTCGCGAGTGAAGGGATAGGCGCGCAGACGCAGATAGTCCGTCTCGATGTTGTATTCCTGGCGCAACTGGTCGCGAGCCTCGATCAAACCCCAGTGGGAAGTGCCGTATCCGATGATGCCAATCTTTGTTCCGCTGGGGACTTGCCGCTATCGACCTCGGGGCGCGGCACGAAGGAACGGGCAGTCTCAAATTTGCGGTTGAGCCGCTCCATGTTGCGTTCGAAGTCGTCGGGGCGCTCGCTGTATTGGGCCTTCTCGTTGTGTCCGCTGCCTCGGGCAAAATACGCGGCGGCGGGATGATCGGTCCCTGGCAGAGTGCGATAGCCGATGCCGTCTCCGTCAACGTCCTGGTAGCGGGCAAACCCGCCGAGCCGGTCGAGGTCCGCCTTGCTCAGCACTTTGCCGCGGCTGATCGGCTTCTCCGGATACTTGAAGGGATCGGCCATCCAGTTGTTCATTCCAAGATCAAGATCGGACATGACAAAAACCAGCGTCTGAAACTGCTCGGCCAGGTCGAAAGCGTCGCCGGCCATGGTGAAACATTCCTCCGCGGAACACGGCAGCAGCAGGATGTGCTTGGTGTCTCCGTGGGAGAGAAACGCGGTGGAGAGAATGTCGCCCTGCGAGGTGCGCGTGGGCAAACCGGTGGAAGGACCGACGCGCTGGATGTCCCAGATCACGCCCGGAACCTCGGCGTAGTAGGCGAGACCGGCGAACTCGGCCATGAGCGAAATACCCGGGCCGGCGGTCGCGGTCATGGCGCGCGCGCCTGCCCAACCCGCGCCCAGCACCATGCCGATCGCAGCCAGTTCGTCTTCCGCCTGCACGATGGCAAAGGTGGCCTTACCGTCGGCGCGGATGCGGAAGCGCTTCATGTAGTCGATCATGCTCTCGGGCAGCGACGACGAAGGCGTAATGGGATACCAGGCCACCATGGTGGCGCCGGCGAACATGCAGCCCAGGGCAGCCGCGGAGTTTCCGTCGATGATGATCTTGCCCGCGGTCTTGTCCATGCGCTGGATGAAATAGGGATCGCGCTTGGGAAGATTGGCCGTGGCGTAATCGTATCCGGCTTTGACGGCGGCCAGGTTCAGGTTGGCGGCTTTCACCTTCTTGGCAAACTGTTTGCGGATGGCCTTCTCGACTTCGGCAAAGTCGATTCCGAGCAACTGGGCCACCACGCCCACGTAGATCATGTTCTTGACCAGCTTGCGCAGCTTGGCTTCAGGACAGACGGGCGCGACCAGCTTGTCGTAGGGAACGGCGTAGAAAACCAGGTCAGAACGAAGCGTGTTGAGATTCAGAGGCTCGTCGTACAAAACCGCTGCGCCGGGGGCCACCGACATCACGTCCTCGTGCGCGGTCTCGGAATTCATGGCGACCACGAAGTCGATTTCCTTCTTGCGCGCGATGTAACCGTCTTTGTTGGCGCGAATGGTGTACCAGGTAGGCAGTCCGGCAATATTTGAAGGAAACAGATTCTTGCCCGAAACTGGAACTCCCATCTGGAAAATGCTGCGCAACAAAACCGTGTTGGAACTTTGCGATCCCGAACCGTTGACGGTCGCGACCTGGATACTCATGTCGTTGATGACGTGCTTTTGCTCCGGTGGGCGACTCTCAGCGTGGAGAGATACATCCGTGGTGGCCATTCCCCTGTCCTTCCCTGTCCCTGAGCGGAGTTTCTCCGCTCGCAATTACTAGTGAGGCAGAACTCTTTATTATACGGCAGCGGGATCGGTGCGGATAGGCTGCAGAGCGGACAATGCACGGACGTACCAGTCTGGGAAATAGAATCGATCTGATGCCAGCCGAATCACTGGTTGGGTGGCGAAGGGAGGGACTTTGGCAATGGATCTGGATGCCGAGCTTTATTCTTGGATCACCGTCGCTAATGAAAGCCGTGAGCGGTTTAACTTGCCACTCGGTGTCATCGAGCAGCGCATTGCACACTTGAAAACGGCGCTTGGGGCTGAGTTCTTGTCTTCGTTGTTGGAAAAGAGCAATTCAGGTGCCGGTATCTCGTCTGAATCTACTAATCCCCTTCGGATATGGCTGCACGGTGCGGGCGTCGACAGGCACGTTTTGCAACTCCTTGAATTAGCTGCGCTATTGCAGTCGTTTGAGTCCGATCCCTGCTTGCCAGACAAAATCGAAAAACTCAAACGCGACGCGTTGTGGCCGATAATGTTCGAACTCGCAGTTGCACATCGGCTAAAGTCGGCGCTCAACTCAAGTGGAGAGGTAGGCCTCTGCAACGAGCGCGACGAAGCGGTCGGCGATTTCTATGTCAACGCCGACGGGAACAGAGTCGCCTGCGAGTGCTCGAGGCTGGGTTATCCGCCTGAGGAGGAGGAACAGTTCAAGATTCTCGACAAGGTCTACCAATACATCGACGCGTTGGTGAAGGGCACATCGTTATTCAGGTGTCTGAAAATTAAGATCACGGAGCCACTAACCGGCCAAGTTTTTAATCCAAGACTCGTAGGGCACATAAAGAAGGCGAATCGAGAATTTGAGAGAACGAGGGTTCTGGCGAGGTCATTCGATTCGACGATAGAAGTATCTGTCGAGCCGTTGACGGAGCTGACAGAAACGATCCCGTTTGCAATGGTGGGTGGAAAAATAGAGGATTTGGTCGGATCAAGTTGGACCTCGGCGACGTCGATGTGCTATGTACACGCCCGCGATGACAAGCACGTGGCCGAGATGTATCGTGCGGGGGTCCCGATGCCAGAAATCGAACACACTCGCGTCTTCGTGCAATTCCCTCGGGCACGACATCGTCTGAATCCCTATCAACGATTGAACCAGAAGATCAAGTCCAAGCTAACCCAAACAAAATTGCCAAAAGGCTATGTCGGCCGTCTGGTATTCATCGAATGGACGTTTGGGTTTCCGCGTGCGGACATTGATCGGATCCGCGAGGAAATTCTTGATCGCGTTAAGCCCACGTCTCAAACTATCGGGGTGATTGTCTGCAGTCGGGTGGGTACTCCGCGTTATCGGCATCACTATGCGTCAACGGGTTCGTTGCACCGATTCGCGATCTTCGAAATGCCGAACTTGGCACAAGGACTGGGTGTCTTTCAAGAGGCGGAAACGATAATTGATCCGATCACGGGCGAGCGCTATACAAGTAGCTGGGACGAAGCGCGCCACCGACTGGAAGCGGACGAAAGGGCTGTCGAATTGAAGGATCAGCGCAGATGGGGCCGAAAAGCGTGACCGAAGGAAAGGAACAGTGCTGTGATCACAACAACATGCCTAGCACCTGAATGCCAGACGCAGGGGTAGGTTTGTGAGCATCCGGGCCCTTTTTCTACTCGTCGCCGGTAAAGAATTGCGCCATGTTGCGGAATTTCGCATAGCGTGTGGCCACCAACTCTTTGATCGAACTTTTCTTCAGGTCCGAGAGATGTTTTTGCAACGTGCCATCGAGCAACGCGGCGGCGGCCTCGTGGTCGACGTGGGCGCCGCCTTCGGGTTCGGGAACGATGCCATCGATGCAGCCCAGTTCCTGCAAGTCTTCAGGCGTGATGCGCATGGCTTCAGCGGCGAGGGCTTTTTTGCTGGGGTCGCGCCACATGATGGAGGCGCAGCCTTCGGGTGAGATCACCGAATAGATCGAATTTTCCATCATCAGGACGCGGTCGGCGACCGCGATGGCCAGCGCTCCGCCGCTGCCTCCCTCACCTGTAATTGTGGTGATGACGGGAATCTGAAGTCGCGCCATCTCCCGCAGGTTGTGGGCAATGGCTTCGGCCTGGCCGCGCTCTTCCGCTCCCAGTCCGGGATAGGCGCCCGGCGTGTCCACGAAGGTAAACAACGGGCGGCCAAATTTTTCCGCAATTTTCATCACCCGCATGGCCTTGCGATAGCCTTCCGGGTTGGGCATGCCGAAGTTGCGATAGACCTTCTGCTTGGTGTCGCGCGCCTTCTGGTGTCCAACGATCATGACTTCTTCGCCATGGAAACGGGCCATGCCGCCGATGATCGCGGGATCGTCCGCATAGCCGCGATCGCCGTGAATCTCGCTCCAATCGGTAAAAATGCGCTCAATGTAGTCGAGCAGATAGGGACGCTGGGGATGCCGCGCCAGTTCGGTCTTTTCCCAGGCTTTGGAATGGGACGATGACATGTCTTTGCGTAACGCCTGCAGGCGTTCGTGCAATCGCTCAATCTCGCGCTGCGTCTTTTCGTCGGGACCGGCGGCCTGCTGCATGCGGGCAACCTGCTGCTCGATTTTGTCCAACTCCTGGTGCGTCTTCTCCCCAGAGTCATGGCCGTGGCTGTCGCCGTTCCTGGCCAAACGCGCTTCCACCATCGAGAGCAGTAGCTCGGTCCCTGCCATCACCAGCGCTTCATTGGGCGCCGATGGGTGAAATCTTCGCTCCCACCTTGGAATTCTTTTGAATGGAAACTCTTATCTGCCGCAGATTCGGTACGGCTGTTCTTGAAGCCTGATTGAAGCTGACCGGAATGAAGCCGAAAAGATTGCTTCACGAAATCCCGGGAGGGATAGCGCCCAGGCGCTGCCCCACAAGGTCGTCGTCAGTCAATCAATCACGCGCACCGCGCCCCGGCCGCACAACTCTTCCACGCGACGCGATGAAAGCGCGGTCTGGAAGGACATTATAGCCTTCCGCCTCCATCACTACCATGAAATCTCCCTGGCGTTCCACGTCAAACAACACCTTGGCCGCCCCTTTTTGCTGGGCGCACAAGGTGTGCAATGCGTCCACGGTGGACTCATTTGCGGTCTCGAGCGGCACGCGAATGCGGAGCGAATTGGGCAGCGGCACCTTGGCGTCTTCTAATGGAAGAATCTCGTTCACCGTCAGCTTCGGGTTCGCTCCTTCTTCGATGCGCACCCCGCCGCGGATCAGCACCGGCACTTCCAGCTTTACTTTGTCCTGCAGCTTCCGGTAGGCCTCGGGGAACACCAGCATCTCGACCGACCCGGCCATATCTTCGAGCGCTCCCTGGGCGTAGAAATCGCCGCGCTTGGATTTGAGCACGCGCAGGTTTGTGATGATGCCGGCGGTCGTGATGTTCTCGTCCTTGCCCGTGGATTTAGTGAGCGCGCTGATTTCTTCCGTGCTGAGAGCGCGCAAGTCTTCCAGCTTGTCGCGATATTTTTCCAGCGGATGCCCGCTGATGAAGAAGCCGAGAATCTCTTTCTCATTGGCCAGCCGGGTGTGTTCGTCCCAGTCCGGCGTGTCGGGCAATTTGTTCTGTGAGGCCGAAACTTCTTCCTGCTGAAAGACGCCGAACAGGCCGTGCTGGCCGCTTTCGGCATCGCGCTGGGTTTTCTGCGCGCCTTCGATAGCGCGATCGAGAACCGCCATCAGCTGGGCGCGGCGGCCCAGTCCATCCATGGCGCCGCTTTTGATCAGCGATTCGAGGACGCGCTTGTTCAGCAGGCGCAGGTCCACCTTCTCGCAGAATTCGTAAATCGAACTATAGCGGCCCAGCTCTTTGCGCCCGGCCATGATGGATTCGATGGCGTTGTGGCCGACGTTCTTCACCGCGGCCAGGCCGAACCGAATGGCGCTGCCGTGGGGCGTGAAGTTCGCGTCACTCACATTGATGTCCGGCGCTTCCACGGCAATGCCCATTTCGCGGCACTCGTTAATGTACTTGACCACGTCATCGGTGCTGCCGGTCACCGAAGTCAACAGCGCAGCCATGAACTCGACCGGATAGCGAGTCTTCAAATACGCCGTCTGGTAGGCCAGCAGCGCGTAGGCGGCGGAGTGCGATTTGTTAAAGCCATAGCCGGCAAACTGGGCCATCAGGTCGAAAATCTTCTCGATCTTTTTCGGAGGATAGCCGCGCTGATTGGCGCCGGTGACGAAGCGCTCGCGCTGCGCCGCCATTTCCGACGCGATCTTCTTGCCCATGGCGCGGCGCAGCAGGTCGGCTTCGCCCAGTGAGTAGCCCGCCAGCCGGTTGGCGATCTGCATCACCTGTTCCTGGTAGACGATGACGCCCAGGGTTTCCTGCAGGATTTCCTGCAGTTCGGGCAGTTCGTATTCGATCCGCTTGCGGCCATGTTTGCGATCGATGAAGTCGTCGATCATGCCGCCCTGGATCGGTCCCGGACGATAGAGCGCGTTCAGGGCGGTGAGATCTTCGATCGAATTGGGCTGGTAGCGGCGCAGCACGTCGCGCATACCGCGCGATTCAAACTGGAACACGCCCGAGGTCAGACCTTTGTGAAATACCTTCTGGTAAGTTTCCGCATCGTCGAGCTGGAGGCCGTCGAGAGAGATGCGCTCGCCCCGGGTCTGCGCGATCAGTTTCACCGCGTCATCGAGAATGGTGAGCGTGGTCAGGCCGAGGAAGTCCATCTTCAACAGGCCCAGCTTTTCGATGGCCACCATGTCGAAGGCGGTAACGATTTCGTCGTTCTTGGTCTTGTGCAGCGGGACCAGTTCATTCAGCGGCCGCGGCGAGATCACCACGCCCGCGGCGTGCACTCCGGCATTACGCACCATGCCTTCCAGCTTCCTGGCGGTGTTCAGCAGTTCGCGCACTTGCGGATCGCTGTCGTAGGCCTGCTGCAGCGCCGGCGATTCCCGGATGGCGTCTTCCAGCTTGATGTTGAGCGTGGTCGGGACCATCTTGGCGATGCGGTCAACGTCGGCGTAAGGCACGTCCATGGCGCGCCCGACGTCCTTGATGGCCGCCTTGGCCGCCATGGTGCCGAAAGTGATGATCTGCGCGACATTTTCGCGGCCATACTTGGCGGTCACGTAATTGATGACCTCGCCGCGGCGGTTCATGCAGAAATCGATATCAATATCGGGTAAGGAAATGCGCTCGGGATTCAGGAAGCGCTCGAAGATCAACTCATGCTGCAGCGGATCGAGGTCGGTAATGCCGAGAGCGTACGAAACCAGCGAACCCGCTGCCGAACCGCGACCCGGCCCGACCGGAATATCGCGCTCGCGGGCGTAGCGGATGAAATCCCAGACGATGAGAAAGTATCCGGAAAATTTCATCTGCTGAATGATGGCCAGTTCCCGGGCCAGGCGCTGTTCGTATTCCGCGAGATTGTGTTTCAGCCGCCCCTGCGCATCGAGCGGACGCAGCGTCTCCAGGCGGCGGGCGAATCCTTCCCGAGATGACGTGCTCGAAGTAGCTGTCGAGAGTGAATCCGGCAGGCACGTCGAAATGCGGAAACGGATTGCTGATTTTCTCCAGCCGCATGTTGCAGCGTTCGGCGATGCCCAGGGTGCGGGAAAGCACGTCGGGCGCGTCTTTGAAGACCTGGTGCATTTCGTCATGGCTCTTGACGAAAAACCCCGTGCCCTGGAACTTCATGCGATTGGTGTCCTGAATCGACTTGCCGGTCTGAATGCACAGCATCACGTCCTGCGCGTGTGCGTCGTCCTCGCATAGATAGTGGCTGTCGTTGGTGGCGACCAGGGGAAGGCCGAGATCTTTTTCCAGACGGAACAGGTTGGAGTGGATGCGGTGTTCCTGTTCCAGGCCCTGGTCCTGAATCTCCAGGAAGAAATTGTTGGGTCCGAAAATGTCGCTGTAGGTCGCGGCCGCATTCCGGGCCGCGTCGTAGTTGTCTTCCATCAGGCGTTCGGCGACTTCGCCTTTCAGGCAGCCGGAAAGTCCGATCAGTCCTTTGGAGTGCTCGGCCAGAAACTTTTTGCTCACCCGCGGCTTGTAGTAGAAGCCGCGCAACGAGGCTTCCGAGGTAATCTTGGCCAGGTTGCGGTAGCCTTCCTCGTTTTCCGCGAGAACCAGAAGATGGTTATAAGTGTCGCCCTCGGGCGGGGTGCGTTCGATGTTGTGGTCGTCCTTC
>CAWFJA010000011.1:0-128130 GCA_963816025.1 Terriglobia bacterium | reverse complement strand
CCTCGCTCACGATCAGACAACAGAACTGAACACAGCCAAGCCCAGGCCAAAGAAATCTTGGCAGGTTTTGAAGGGAGGGTATGCACCCCTTGACGGGGCCTCCTGGCGGCGCGGCTGACTCATGCACATTTTTGTACCTAAGCATTGGCGCTCCGCACCCGGCCTTGCTCAACGCCTCGGGAATGCCGCGCACCGGCCAAGCGATGACCCCAAGTGATGCCCCAGTCATGTCCAAGGCTGGCTTTGGTGTAGCGACCCTCTAGCGACCCTATTAGGCCTGCCAGGGCTTCGCTAGAGGCTAGAGCCATGCCCCGGTCAAATTTCCTTGGGAAACTTCTGCTGTGCTCGCGGGATGGGCACCCGTCTTCTACTGAACTCGACCGTAGAATTTTTTTCCCACCATGCTAATGATGATGGGCTTCAGTCGGGAGGGCAGTTGGTGGGGACGGCTTTGCTGAAGGCTCCGGTTCAATTCCCATTTCCTTCCGCATCGTAGCCGTTATAGTCTCAGTTTGCTGTACAAACAACTTCGTAGCGGCAGTAAAAGCATCAGGTTTGCCGTTCAACATGTCCTGGGCGACATTCCTAGTAGTCATTGCAAAGTTGAGCACCGTCCTTCTAACTTCTTGTCCGAATACTAGGCCGACGAGGGATGATACTCCGTCCAAATCGTTCGCTGCATCGGTGTATTTAGTCATCACTTCAGAACGCTTCTTGAGTCGTTCCGGGGTGCCCGCATTTTGCGAGGCGCTGTCGGTCTGACAGACCGCGAACAGGCTAGATAATTTATCCGTGACTTGTGCAACTTTTTTTGCAGCCTCGAATGCTACCTCACGTTTCATCTCCCAGCGTTTTTGACGGCTCCACACGTCGTCAGATATTTTCGCTTCAATCTCTTTGGTCGTTTTTGTGACGGCACTCACTTGCGCTAGCAACTTGTCGATGTCCTCGTGAGTCGCCAGGTTCTCCCCTTTTTTCTTGAGGTAAGAACCGAAATACGCGCCCGCACCTGACGCCAGCGCCGTGAGTCCGAAAAACACAAAATGCAGTAGTGCGTTCATAAGTCGGTACATTCTAAGCCTGAATCACCTGGATTTGCATCATATGGGCTCGACAGAATTGCGGCCTACCAACGCGAGTGTATTCTTGACCCAAGTAGTCCCTGACATCAAGGAGTATTGAATGGCAGATGATCCGTCGGTTCAAACAATGAAAATGGCGGATGCCGAAGTCACTCTCATCCGCAACGCTAAGTGGGCCATTGCTGGCGACGTGGTCGCTATTGGCGACCGGATGGAAATAAAATACCTGATGGGCAACACTGACAGCTTGGCATTTCTACAACGAGGCTCGGAACTCAAGATATTCCGAGTACGTTATGCGATGAGCATTGAGACAAGTTCATCAGCAATCCCCGCGAAGGCGGAGATCGGTGAGATGTTTCATGAGGTTCCTGAGGCACAAAGAGTCTGATGAAACTGTACAAACGCTTCCCGTCCCCGGCGTAGGGTTTTTGTTCTTTAGGTTGAGCCGAATTGATTCTTGAGATGTTGCTTGATCTGTTCTGCGGACGCCTCCCTAGCGCGATCACGAACATCGGCCCAGCGACCAATTTCCGCGCCACACGAAGCACAAGTGACCAGCGCATCATCAGCGGGATTGTCACCTTCACCCTTAGCGACCAGTGCCTTGCTGTCACATTTGCCGCAGCGAATCTCTACGGGAGATTTTGAATGGGTTCCATAAGATGCCTCCAACAAACATTGTATTATGGAACCGACGCTCTAGACGAATGAAAAGCGAAAGCGTAGGATGCTGCTCATGAATGAAGGCCGCAAACGAGTGCTCGGAATCATGGCGTCAATTCTCGTGGCGCGGCATCTCGACACGGCTGATGATCTGTTTGGTGGGCCGCAGGGGAGCCCTAGAACCGACAAGATGGTCGCCGCTGCTTTGCAGTGGGCAGAGCGGATCATGCGGAAGATCGACAGCGCGTATGGGAGCAGTTCTCGGTGAAAATTTTTCTGCAAGTTCCAATCGGCCCAGCGTTCAATTTATAAGAACCCGAAAGGACGCCCCATGCTCACTTTACTACGCCGGACGCTCGGCGCAATTGTTCTGATTAGCTCGTTGGCAGTAGGGCAGACACAGAGTACGACCCAGGCCACAACGGCTTCCGAAACGAAGCCCGCAGAGTCTGCAATAACACAGATACGCAAGAGCGTCGCCTTCATCAGACTCACGTGCACAGAAGGCGATAAGACGTACGAATCAAAAGGTACCGGCTTTTTTGTGTCCTACCCGGATGCTCGCTTCGCGGGAGAGTCTCGCGCTTTCGGCTACCTTGTCACCAATCGGCACGTCGCGCTCTGTTGGGATCATAATGGGCACCCGATGCACGTCACGAGTGTGGCCGTTTCCGTGAATTTGAGTTCCCCCGTAAATGGTAGATTCGTCGTTTCGATAACCTTGAACCCCACTGGAAATGTCCCTTGGATCGTTCCACAGGATGAAGCGGTTGATCTAGCTGTCTATCCTATGTGGCCCGACTCCGAAAAGGTCGATGTGAGACAACTCCCGGTTGCGATGTTTGCCACAAAAGACATTTTGGAGAAGAGTCACATCCACGAGGGTGAGCCAGTTTTCTTCAGCGGTTTCTTCACTCAATTCCCCGGTAGCAAGAGGACGGAACCAATTGTCCGGCAGGGGATCATTGCAATGATGCCTGATGAAGAAATCCCCTTTGTCGGTCTGGCACGTCGTCTCTATCTAGCCGACATGCACGTATTCGGCGGAAACAGTGGCGCTCCCGCCTTTATCAACCTGGCAGGGATGCACGAAGGAAGTATCATGGCAGGCCAGGACTACAGACTCCTCGGGATCGTCAATGGAGAAATCTTTGAGGATGAAGATTTCAATTTGACTCTTACAGCAACATCAGTCGAAGGAAAGGCGCTCGCAAACAGTGGAGTATCGACGATAGTGCCAGCGGACGACTTGAAAGCCCTGCTCGATGACCCGAGGCTTCAAAGAGCGCGAGACGCGGAAGTGACGCGATGGAATAGCACCCACCCTCAACCACAACCACAGAAGTGAAACGCCAGATGGAGACTGCTTTGCACCATCTCTGCACGCCCCACCTAGGAATTCGGCTTCTTGACCGGCACCCGATCACACCGCGATATTACTCGCGCATGTCTTTCCTTACGCTCACCGGAAACTCCTTGACCGCCCAGGCAATCTGAGAGTCTGTCGTACCTTCAAAGGCTCACCTTGCCTGAGCAGGCTCTTTAGGGGAGAGGCTTTTGCGGCCTCCTGGGACACGCTGGTCAATTGCTGCGCCAGATGAACGTAGATCATCAAAGTGTCCAGCGTCTTATGCCCGGTGATGCGCTGTAGGTTGTGCAGTGTGCCACCATTCACGAGGTACATGGTGCAGAAGTAGTGCCGCACCGTGTGACAACTGATCGTCTCACCCTCGCTGAGAATCTTCCGTAGCCCGGTGCGCTCCATGTTGTCCGAAAATCCCTGCCTGAACGTGTCGGGCGTGGTGTCTCCACCAAACCTACTGATGAAAATCTTCTTGCATTCGTGGTGAGCGAACCGTACACGTGCCCGCATCCACTCCTTGAGCAGCGTGCCCATCGTTTCGGTATCGAACGGCACCAATCTCTCGCCGGTCTTGCCATCGAGATTCACAAGACCAACGTCCCACTTCAGATCAGACGGCTCAAGGTTGCAGACTTCTCCGACTCGAGCGCCAGTGTCCAACATGAAGCACAGCGCAACGTAGTCGCGCAGGCCCCAGATCACGGTACGATCAAAACCACGTCTGAAGATGTCCATCTGCTCCGGCGACGGGATGAACTTGCGGCGCACCTCTTTGCCGATACGCGGGAGTGCCCGTACGAGGGTCTGCATGCCTTCTTTCTTGCACTCAGGGTCTCGTTCAACCCATCGCAGGAATGCCTTCAGCGAGATGAGGTACTTGCGCTGCGTGGCCGCGCTCCAGTTCTTGCTCTGCAATGTGCTCCACGTACTCCAGAATGTTGGTCTCGGTGAGTTGTTTGTAGTGCGTCAGGCCGCGGGAGCGCATGAAGTCGAAGAATTGCTTCAAGTCCCAGCGGTACTCTTCGATTGTTCGTGGTTTGACCGCCTTCCTGGCGCCGTAGATGCCAAGTTTGCGAGATCGCAGGAACAGCGGCTCCGCGTCCTCCCAGGACATGCCTTTTTCGCTCGCCGCTATCTTCCAGCCGGTCTTGAGATGGTTGCTCCGCGTTGCCGGTGCCTTCCTTACTTCACCCTTCGCGTTCAGATCGCCCACCGTCTTACCCTCCTGCTTTTGGACAGTCTCAGCAGTCACAACCGCCTTACCAACGTATGCCGTACGCCGGTCGCCACAAACGATAGGCCCGCAAAGACAGTGTGATTTCTCCCAACCGTCTGGGCAAATTACGGAAGTCATGTAAGTTGTTGAAAATGTCCTAGCTCATCGGCAGGTGTTCGTAGCCAGACGCTCTATCCAGCTGAGCTAAGGGCGCAGTGCGGTGTGGCGGTCAGCAGCGACTTCGATTATAGCGAAAGCCTGGGAACTTGATAAGATGCCCCGCGCGGATAACCCTCTCCGCAGCCGGAGGCAGGATGAACTGGACCACACGAGCGCTTGTTTCGGGCGCGCTTTTTTTGACGCTGTTTTTTGCCGCATCGCAGATTCCCTCGGCGCATGCGCAGACCTCCAACCCCAACCCGGCAGCACCCAGCGGAAGCGCCGCTGCCGCGCAGCCCTTTGACGTAAAAGCCGCGGTGGACGCGTATCTTGCCACCATTCCCGCCGCGCAGCGGGCGCGCTCCGACGCTTATTTCGAAGGCGGCTACTGGCTGCAGCTGTGGGATTTTCTGTCCCTCGTGGTGGTGATGTGGATTCTGTTGCGCTTTCACTGGTCGACGCGGATGCGCGATTGGGCGGAGCGTCTTACCCGCTTCAAGCCGGTCCAGACCGCGCTCTACTGGGTGCAGTTCGCCGTGGTGGTCGCGGTGATCATCTTTCCGCTGACGGTTTACGAAGGTTTTTTCCGGGAGCACAACTACGGGCTCTCCAACCAGTCGTTTGCGCAATGGATGCGCGACCAGGTGATCGGGCTGGCGGTGACGGTGGTGCTGGGGGCCATCCTGCTGCCGATTTTGTTTGGCCTGGTCAGGCGGCTCGGCAAGAGCTGGTGGGTGTGGAGCAGCGGGGTCTCGCTGATCTTTACCGCATTCGTGGTGCTGATTGCGCCGGTTTTTATTTTTCCCCTGTTCAACACATTTACCAAGCTCGAGGACCCTCGCATCAGGGAGCCGATCCTGAGCCTGGCGCGGGCCAACGGGATTCCCGCCACCGATGTCTACGTGTTTGACGCGTCCCGCCAGTCCGACCGGGTGAGCGCGAACGTGAGCGGCTTTGGCGGGACCCTGCGGATCTCGCTCAATGACAATCTGCTGCGGCGCTGCTCGCTGGCCGGAATCGAATCGACCATGGGCCACGAAATGGGGCACTACGTGTTGAATCATGTATTCAAAAGCCTGGTGCTGAACGGCGTGGTCCTGGTCGTTATGTTTGCTTTCTTGAACTGGGGGCTCAACGCCGGGTTGGCGCGCTGGGGAGAGAAGTGGGGAATCAGGGGCATGACCGATGTTGCGGTTCTGCCCTTCGCGGTGCTCCTGCTGTCGACTTTCTCCTTCGTGCTGACTCCGGTGGACAACACCATTACCCGCACCATGGAATACGAAGCTGACCTGTATGGCATCAACGCCAGCCAGCAGCCGGACGGAGAGGCGGAAGTCGATCTGATGCTCGGGGAGTACCGGAAACTCGATCCCGGGCCGATCGAGGAGTTTATCTTCTTCGATCATCCCAGCGGACGGACGCGGATCACGGCGGCGATGCGCTGGAAGGCGGAGCATCTGCCGGGCGCGCCGCTCGGTCCAAAGCAGTAGCTTCTGTGGCCCGTCGGGAGAAGGTCCCGGAGCCCACGGCAGGGCTATAACCCGGGGTCACGCGAAATCCCAAAACCGGCTACTGTTGCGGGTTTTGGAGGATTTCCACAGGGGATTCGGCAGGCTTCGTGCCAAGGCTTCGGCTCAACGTAAATCTTTCCCCCTAAGGGGCAATTCCTACTCGATTACCGAAGATTCGGGCTTAGCGTTTTCAGTCAACTTGAGAGTGGCAACGGGGATGCTTTACCTCTCGACAGACGAAGTGGCGCGCAACGGGGCGCTCCAGAGAAAAAACTTCGGCCAGAGGTTTTCTTGAGCGCCCCTTGCATTTTCCACCAGCGATAGCCCTCCCCTCCCCCAACCGGCAGTCCTTCCTACTCGATCCTCAAACGCGATTGATCGTCCTGCAGTCCGTGGGACACAAGGCCCCGTGGCGCTCAGGCCCATTAGGGACTCAGGCCAGGACCAGCTGTTCGCCCAGATCCAGTCCAGTGCGACGTAATAAGTTAGCCATCACCGGTTCCTTGAAGCGTGAAGCGTCGAACTCGACGCGAACGATGCGCTCCGGCCTCGTTGAACGTGATTTGCCGGACGCCATACACTTCGCGCAGGTTGTCGAGCGCGCGCATGGTGGCCTCTCGCGGAGGAGGGTGTGTAGCGGTACGCCACTTCCAAGTGTGTCATTTGGCCTTTCCTGGGTACGCAAAAGCAGGTAGAGCAAAGCATAACCGCAAAGGACGCCAAGGACTCGCAAAGTACGCAAAGAAGAACCCCTGGATCTGTTCGATTTGCAGTTCTACTTCTTTCTCGCCATCCTTTGAAGATACAACAATCGACTGGATAGGCGAATGAATCTAATATGGTTCAGGTTAGCTTAACCAGCCGGTTCCGGCAATTATGCAAGATCCTGCCCAGTCTACGACCACCGTCAAAGATCCAGTTTGCGGGATGAACGTGGAGCCTTCCACCGCCAAACACAGATTGGATCACGCCGGAAAGACCTATTACTTCTGCTGCGCTTCTTGCCTGGAGAAATTCCGCGCTCGTCCGGATGAATACCTGGCGCCTCGCCCGAAAGCGGGATTGCAGATGATCAACATCGCGCCAGCGGCCGCGAAACCGCCACTGGCGCCGCCTGCCGCCGCTGCCTCTACCGCGCCAACTCCTGCCGCCGCGGGCGCCTATGTTTGCCCGATGTGTCCGGAAGTGCGATCGGCCAAGCCGGATGCTTGTCCGCGTTGCGGAATGGCTTTGGAGCCGGAGATGCCGGTGGCCGCGACGCGGGTGGAATACACCTGCCCCATGCATCCGGAAATCGTGCGGCCGGGGCCGGGAAATTGCCCGATTTGCGGCATGGCGCTCGAGCCGCGCACGGTGACCGCGCAGCAGGAAGACAATCCGGAACTGCGGGACATGACGCGCCGCTTCTGGATCAGCCTGGCGCTGACCGCTCCGCTGCTGGCGATTGCCATGGCCGACATGCTGCCGGGCATGGCGATGCAGCGCGCTGTTGTCCGACGGGGTGGCTGCCCTGGATCGAATTGATTCTGGCGACGCCGGTCGTGCTTTGGGGCGGAGCGCCATTTTTTCAGCGCGGCTGGGCGTCCCTGGTCAATCGCTCCACCAACATGTTCACGCTGATCGCGATGGGCACGGGCGTGGCTTATTTCTACAGCCTGGTGGCGACCGTCTTCCCGCAAATATTTCCCGCTTCCTTCCGCGAGATGGGCGGAACGCCGGCGGTGTATTTCGAAGCGGCAGCCGCGATCACGACGCTGGTGCTGCTGGGACAGGTGCTGGAGCTGCGCGCCCGCAGCCGCACCGGCGCGGCGATTCGAGCTTTGCTCGATTTATCGCCGAAGATGGCGCGAGTTCTGCGCGATGGCCGGGAGGAAGATATCCCGCTCGAGCAGGTGATGCCCGGTGACCGGCTGCGGGTGCGTCCGGGGGAGAAGATTCCGGTGGATGGCGCCGTGCTTGAAGGCACGAGCGGCGTGGATGAGTCGATGATCACCGGCGAGTCCATCCCGGTCAGCAAGGGACCGGGCAGCCCGCTGATCGGGGCCACGGTAAATGGTACGGGCTCGCTGGTGATGCGCGCCGAGCGGGTGGGAAGCGAAACCCTGCTGGCCCAGATTGTGCGCATGGTCAGCCAGGCCCAGCGCAGCCGCGCTCCCATTCAGCGACTGGCCGACCGGGTGGCGGGCTGGTTCGTTCCGGCGGTGATTGCGATTGCCGTTCTGACCTTCGCGGCCTGGAGTTTCTTCGGGCCGGAACCGCGGCTGGCGCATGCGCTGGTGAATGCGGTGGCGGTGCTGATCATTGCCTGTCCGTGCGCCCTGGGGCTGGCTACGCCGATTGCGATCATGGTCGGGACCGGCCGCGGCGCTCAGGCCGGCGTGCTGATCAAGAACGCGGAAGCGCTGGAACGGATGGAGAAAGTGGACACGCTGGTGATCGACAAGACCGGCACGCTGACCGACGGCAAGCCGCGGGTGGCGTCCGTGGTCACGCTGCCGGGTCGCGACGAAAATGAACTGCTGCGCCTGGTGGCCAGCGTGGAGCAGGGAAGCGAGCATCCGCTCGGAGCCGCGGTGGTGGAAGCCGCCAAAAGCCGCAGCCTGGTTTTGGCGAGCGGCAGCGAGTTCCAATCGCACACCGGGCGGGGAGTGAGCGGACAGGTAGACGGACACAAAGTTCTGATCGGCAACGAACGGTTGCTGGAGGAGAACGGAATTTCCGCGGAGGCGCTGGCCCAGAAAGCAGAAGAGCTGCGGCGCGGCGGAGAAACCGTGATCCTGGTTGCGGTCGACAGCCAGGCCGCCGGCCTGATCGGCATCGCGGATTCGATCAAGACTTCCGCCGCCCAGGCGGTGAGCGAACTCAAGCGCGAGGGCCTGCGCCTGGTAATGCTGACCGGCGACAGCCGCGCCACGGCAGAAGCGGTTGCCCAAAAATTGGGCATCAAGGAATTCGAGGCGGAAGTCTTGCCCGGCAAGAAATCCGAAGTAGTGCAGCGGCTGCAAAAAGAAGGCCGGACCGTCGCCATGGCGGGAGATGGCATCAACGATGCCCCGGCGCTGGCGCAGGCCGATGTTGGCATCGCCATGGGCACGGGCACCGACATCGCAATCGAGAGCGGCGGCATCACGCTGGTGAAAGGCGACCTGGCGGGCATCGTGCGCGCCCGCAAACTCAGTCAGGCGACCATGCGCAATATCCGGCAGAATCTGTTTTTCGCATTTATCTACAACTCGGTGGGAGTGCCGATCGCGGCGGGTGTGCTCTATCCGTTCTTCGGGTTGCTGCTGAGTCCGATCCTGGCGGCCGCCGCCATGAGCCTGAGTTCGGTCTCCGTGATTACGAATTCGCTGCGCTTGCGGAAGGTGAAGCTGTAGCCGTAGAAACAGCCAGTCGGGCTCCCCGGCCTTGGGTCGCAGGTGGCACAATAGAACTCTGTGAGCGCTGAGATCTCTTCTTCTTCGGTCAGTAACACCGGTATCTCGCGCGCCTGGCGGTCGCTCCGTCATCGCAACTTTCGTCTGTATTTCAGCGGCCAGAGCATTTCCCTGATCGGTACCTGGATGACCCGCCTGGCCACCAGTTGGCTGGTGTATCGGCTGACCGGCTCTGCCTTCCTACTCGGAGTCGTGGGTTTCGCGGGCCAGATTCCTACTTTTCTCTTCGCTCCGTTTGCCGGGGTCTGGATCGACCGGCTCGATCGGCGCCAGGTTTTGCTGGTGACGCAGATTCTGGCGATGATCCAGTCGCTCGCCCTGGCCGTTCTTACTCTGGCCCGGCACATCAATATTCAGGAAATCGTCTGGCTCAGCGCCTTCCAGGGCCTGATCAACGCCTTCGACATGCCGGCCCGGCAGGCCTTTCTGGTGCAGATGGTGGACGACAAACAGGACCTGGGGAACGCCATCGCGCTGAATTCGTCGATGGTGAACCTGGCGCGACTGGTGGGTCCGTCCCTGGCGGGAGTGGTCATTGCCGTGTCGGGGGAAGGTTCTTGTTTCCTGATCGACGCAATAAGTTACATCGCTGTCATTGCGTCGCTCGCCGCCATGCGACTGCCGTCCGGAACTGTGAAGCCCGCGGTGGACTCCATGCTGGCTCAGCTGAAAGAAGGCTGGGCCTACGTTTCCGGCTTCGCGCCGGTCCGGACCATCCTGCTGCTATTCGCAACGGTCAGTCTGATGGGCTGGCCTTTTACGGTGCTCATGCCGATTTTTGCCGGAAAGATTCTGCGGGGCGGCCCGCACACGCTGGGCTTCCTGATGGGCGCGATCGGAATCGGCGCGCTGGTTTCGGCGATATCGCTGGCCCTGCGGAAGAGCGTGCTGGGACTGGGCCGAATGATTCCCATCGCCACGGCATGCCTCGGGGTAGGCCTGGTCCTGTTTGGCCTGTCGCGGATTCTATGGGTTTCGCTGGCTCTGATGCTGGTATGCGGTTTTGGCATGATGCAGCAGATGGCCGCCAGCAACACCATCATCCAGACCATCGTGGAAGACAGCAAACGCGGCCGGGTGATGAGCTTCTATGCCATGGCTTTCGTCGGAATGGCGCCATTCGGGAGCCTGCTCGCCGGCGTTCTGGCGAATGCCATCGGCGCGCCTCGTACCGTGATGTTGAGCGGAGTATGCTGTGTCGCGGGCGCGGCCTGGTTCGCCACGCAAATGCCCACCATCCGAAAATTGATTCGACCCATCTATATTGATCTCGGCATCCTTCCGGCGGCCAATGCGGTGATGCAGGACGGCGTAGGCAGTTGAGACCTACCCACGGCAACGGCCAATTTCCCTTGAAAAGCCCTAGGCTTGCACCATTCTGGCAATTGACACTACGCTCTCTGTATTCAACAATTGCTTGAACATTCCAATCTAACCAGCGGAGGAGACTTTATGGCGGACGACGGCGAGATTCCTGTCGCGTCGGAAGGCAGTGCGGGCAAGTGGATCCTGTTGGCGCTCGCGGTGATTTACGTGGCAGGATCGCTCTATTTCATCTTCGATCTGCGCGGGCGTCTGGACAAGATGAGCAAGGACCAGACGGCCAGCAGCGCGCAGATTGCCGACTTGAGCAAGCGCATGCAGTCCGCCGAAGCCGACGATGAGACCCTGGCCACGCAGTTGGGGATGACTAAAAAAGAGATGGCGGCCCGGTCGGCCGAATTGATGCGGCAGCAGAAGGCTTCGGAAGCGCGTCTTTCGGAGCAGCAAAAACAGCAGATCAGCGCGGTCAGCGGGGAAGTGGCGGGCGTCAAGTCCGATGTCGGCGGAGTCAAAACCGATGTGGCTTCGACCAAGGCCGATCTGGAAGCGACGAAAGCGAAGCTGCAGAGCACCATTGGCGATCTGGGAGTGCAGAGCGGCCTGATTGCCAACACCCGCGGAGACCTTGAAATCCTCAAGCACAAGGGCGACCGCAACTACTACGAGTTCACCCTGATCAAGGGAGCCAAGCCTCAACCCATTTCCACGGTTGCGCTGCAATTGAAAAAGACGGACGCAAAAAAGGGCAAGTTCACCTTAAACGTGACCTCCGACGACAAGACCATCGAGAAAAAAGATCGGAACGTCAGCGAACCCATCCAGTTCTACAGCGGACGCGACCGCATGCTCTATGAACTCGTGGTCTGGACCGTGGACAAGAACAAAGCCACCGGATATCTGAGCACGCCGAAAGGCTCCCCGACGCCGATCACGGCGACGCAATAAGAGAGCATGTATCCGGGCAGTCATGTTCTGATCAGCATCGCGCTGCGGACGACCGTGATTTACGCGGTTGTGCTGCTGGGCATGCGGCTAAGCGGCAAGCGCGAAGTCGGGCAGATGACACCCTTCGATCTGACCCTGCTCCTTCTGCTGAGCAACGCCGTACAGAACGCGATGACCGGCCCGGATACGTCGGTCCTGGGCGGCGTCGTCGCCGCTGCCACCCTGCTGCTGCTCAACTACGTGATTGCGGAGCTTTCCGGCGGAAACCGGCGTTTCCGAAAATTGGTCCAGGGCCAGCCCAGCCTGCTGGTGCACGATGGCAAGATCATCGCCGCCCACATGGCCCGGGAGCATGTCAGCATGGACGAGTTGCAACAGTCCCTACGGGAGCACGGCATCGCGGGCTTGCCTGAGGTCGCGCTGGCGGTGCTGGAAGTGGATGGTTCGATTAGTTGCCTGAAGTACGACGACATTAAGCCCACCGCGTCAACTCACCTGGTGCGCAGAAAGTATCTGCAGAAGCACCAGTAACCATTCCCTTATTGAGTCAGCACCACGGGCAGCGGCTGATCGTACGGCTGAATGGCCACGCTGAGCGACTTGCGCTTGTCAAAATCATCCTTGGTTATCGGAAAGCTCACCACTACGGTCCCCTGGGCCTGGCCGCCGGGAGGGATCTTGGTCTCTGGCGGTATCGCGGGCAGGGCGTGCTCTTTGAGCACGGGAAAAGCCTGAAAGTAACGGTCGAAGTCCACGGCGGACGCGGCTTCATCGCTGAATTCGCCTCCGTCGGTTGTGACCTTCGCCTTGATATCGTGGACCCACAGGGACTTCTCGCCTGAATTGTGCAGGGTGATATTCACGGCCACCATGACCGCGTGCTGGTCGGGAATCTCCGCGACCGCAATATTGTCGACCGAGCCGTTGCCCTGAGGCTTGGCTCGCGTCACGAAGGCAAATATCCCGAGAAGGACGGCGGCGATCCCCAAAACGATGGCGACAATCTTCGCCGGCGGAAGGTTGCGTTTCGCGGTGCCAAATTCCTCGGCGATATTGATCCCCGGGCCAGGCCCCAGGTCGATGATTGGGGTCGGTTCTGGCTCCGGTGTTGCCTCGGGGGTGGGCGATGATTGTGCGGGGATATCTTCAGGCATGGCAGGCCTCGGCTGCGGTAATTCTATACGCTTCTAACGGGGGCACTCCCATTGAAAAGCCAGGCCAGCCGTAATCGGCAAGAACCGTGTGGGGCGGGGCTTCGCCCTGTCCAGGCCGACCAAGGCTCGGCAGGGTACTCGGTAGAGCCATCGGCGTCGCGCTTCAGAAGACCCGCGATCAAAGGTTCCGCTGCTGTTTTGACTCTGGCCTTTGCCTGGGTGCAGGACGCTTCCCGGACTATTCCTCACGATTAGGGTCGGCCTTGCATTCCGCTGAAGTCAAAAGCGGCGACAAGAGTGTCCGCCCCACACTTTCGCAGCACCACGTTGGCCCCAGGTTGCCGCCTGGTGCTGCTGCCTCGTATGCTGATCAGTTCTTTTGTGGGACTCGGAGGGTAAGGATGGATTCAAGAAGAGTGTGGCGTTACACCGCGTGCGTGGGAATTCTGCTTTGTTCCCTGGCGAGCATCGCGCTCGCTCAACAGGCGCCGGTGGCGACCTCGGCGGTGCGCGCGGGACGGTTGATCGATGTACGGACCGGGCGAGTGACGACCAACGCTTACATCCTGATTGCGAAAGACCGCATCCTGCGAATTGCGGATTCGGCCCCGGCCGGTGTTCCCACCATTGATCTTTCCCGGTACACGGTGGTTCCCGGGTTGATTGATTCGCACGCCCATGTGCTGGGCAATCCCAAGGACCAGTCTTCTGCATCCGGGTTGCGGATGTCTTCGGCGCAGAAGACGTTATGGGGCGTGCACAATCTGCAAACCTGGATGGATCACGGCTTCACCGCCTTGCGGGATGCCGGCGAGAGCGATCTGGGATACGGGCAGCTGGCGTTGCGTAACAGCATCGAGAGTGGACTGATTCGGGGACCGCGCATGGTGTCCGCGGGGAACTTTGTTTCCGTCACCGGCGGGCATGGAGACGCGGACGTGCTGGCGCCGGATCAGCAGTTGGCGCCGCGTCCCAACATCGCCGATACGGTGGACGATGTGGACCGCGCCGTCCGGCGCGATATCAAGTACGGCGCCGACTGGATCAAGCTCATGGCGAGCGGAGGAGTGCTGGATCCGATCAGCGATTACCGGGTCGAGGAGTTGAGCGAAGAACAGATGGCCAGGGCGGTCGAGGTGGCGCATCGCGCGGGTAAAAAGGTGATGGCCCACGCCGAAGGCGCGGCAGGGATCAAGGCCGCGGTCCGCGCCGGCGTGGACTCGATTGAACACGGCACCGTGATGGATGAAGAAGGGGCGCAGTTGATGGAGCAGCATGGCACCTGGCTGGTGCCGACGCTTTTCTGCTTTCAGCACGATCTGCAGACCGGGCTTTCGCAGGGCCGCGATCCGGTCAGCTTCGCCAAGGGCGTGGCCATCGTGAAGGAGCAGGGACCGGCGTTCAAGCGGGCTCTCGCCCACCATTTGAAAATTGCCTACGGCGTGGACGACGACCCTGACTTTGTGTCCAAAGAATTCGGCGCGCTGGTGAGTGGAGGCATGACGCCGATCGATGCGCTGCGGGCGGCGACCGTGAACGGGGCCGAGTTGTTGGGACGCTCGAATGAAATTGGAACCCTCGAACCGGGAAAATTCGCCGATATCGTCGCGGTAGAGGGCGACCCCCTGGCGGACATCACGGTGATGGAGAAAGTGGTATTCGTGATGAAAGGCGGCGAAGTCTACAAGACGGCCAAATGAACCTGGGATCGATGTGGCCGCGGGCGACTCGCCCGCGCCGGGGTTTCCAGAAAAAAGCCACGGATTCGCGCGGATTTCCACTGATCCGATCATTACGGAGAAAATTCGGAGCAGATCCGCGTTGATCCGCGAAAATCCGTGGCCTGTTTTTGGTTGCATTCCGGCTCGAGGGACGGGCGGGACGCCCGTCCTCCATTAATAATTGGGCAACCGGCAGCGGGTTGCGTTCGGCGAACTGCCACTGGTGCCAATATGGGTAGATCGACTGCTGTTCGCTGGCCCGATCGAGAACCGCCACCTGCGAGGCCGAGAGCGACCATCCCGCCGCGGCCAGATTTTGCCGCAACTGTTCTTCATTGCGGGCGCCCATGATGATGGTCGAGATGGTCGGCCGCTGCAGCAGCCAGTTCAGCGCGACCTGGGCCACGCTCTTTTCCGTCTCTTTGGCCACCTGCTCCAGAGCGTCCACAACTTTGTACAAATGCTCGTCTGCCACCGGCGGTCCGTACTCGGCGGTCTGCTTAAGACGGGTGCCGGCGGGCAACGGTTGGCCGCGCCGAATCTTTCCCGTCAGACGACCCCAGCCCAGCGGACTCCAGACCAGGGCGCCGACTCCCTGGTCAAGGCCGAGCGGCATGAGTTCCCACTCGTACTCTCTTCCGATTAGCGAATAGTAAACCTGGTGTCCTACATAGCGCGGCCAGCCATAGCGATCGGAAACGGCAAGCGATTTCATCAAATGCCAGCCGGAAAAATTCGAGCAGGCGATGTAGCGCACCTTTCCGCTCTCGACCAGTTGGTTGAGCGTGCTCAGAACTTCTTCGACGGGCGTGAGCGCGTCGAACCCATGAAGATGGTAGATATCGATGTAGTCGGTGCCGAGGCGGCGCAGGCTAGCCTCGCAGGCCTGGATCAAATGATGCCGCGATGATCCCAGATCGTTCGGCCCTTTGCCCATGCGGAACGTGGTCTTGGTCGATATCAGGACGTCCTGCCGCTTGCCCTCGATGGCCTTGCCCGAGAATTTCCTCAGAAAGGCCGGCGAATAGACGTCGGCAGTATCGAAGAGATTGACGCCGGCCTCCAGGCAGATGGAGACCAATCGGGTGGCCTCGGCTACATCGCTCGCGCCCCAGGCGCGAAAGAATTCGGTGCCTCCACCAAAAGTGCCGGTACCGAAACTGAGTGCGGGAACTTTAAGGCCGGAACGGCCAAGTTGTCGGAATTCCATACGCTATAGATGCGACGCGGTGGGGAGCGATGCGCATTTTCTTCTGCATCAAACGAATGCTGATCGCCCGCAGCTCTTCACACCGGCCACGCGAACTTTGTACCAGGACGATGCTTCATGGCTTTGGCAAACTTTTGGACCGGCAGGGTATTCAGCACGTCCTCCTTGGTCAGCCAGGCGCGGCGGGCCTGCAATATGCCGAAGCGAATCTTGTCCATGTGCGAGGTGTGGTGAGAGTCGGTGTTGATCACGATTTTCACCCCGTGCTCTTTGGCCAGGCGCAGATGGCGGTCGTTGAGGTCAAGGCGATCAGGGTACGAGTTCAGTTCCATCGCCACCTTCTTCCTGGCGGCGGCTTTCAGCACGGCGTCGATATCGAACCCATATCCCTCGCGCCGCAACAACAGGCGCCCGGTGGGATGGCCGATCAGCGAAGTGTTGGGATTCTCGACCGCCTTGAGCAGGCGGTCGGTCATCTCGGACGCGCTCTGGTTGAAGTGGGAGTGCACGCTGGCGATGACGATATCCATCTGCTCGAGAACCGAGTCGGAGAGGTCGAGAGTGCCGTCGGCCAGGATGTCCACTTCGATGCCGGCGAAGATTCTTATTTCGCCGAGCTCGTCGTTAACGGCGCGAATGCGCTGGATGTGTTCGACCGCGCGCTTGTCGTCGAGGCCGTTGGCGAAAGCCAGGTTCTTGGAGTGGTCGGTGATGGCCATGTATTTGTAGCCGCGCTCTTCGGCGGCTGCGGCCATTTCTTCGATGGTGTTGCGGCCGTCGGTTTCGACGGTGTGCATGTGGACGTCGCCCTGCAGGTCGGCCTGGGTGATCAGCTTGGGCAGGGTGTGGGCTTCGGCGGCATCGATTTCGCCCAGGTTTTCGCGCAGCTCGGGAGGGATGTAGTCGAGCTTAAGCTTGGCGTAGATTTCTTCTTCAGTTTTTCCGGCGACCGGCTTTTCAGTGTCGAGTTTGGCCAGGCTGTACTCGCTGAGGGTGTAACCCATCTTCAGGGCGCGCTGGCGCAAGGCCACATTGTGGGCCTTCGAGCCGGTGAAATATTGCATGGCGGCGCCGAAGGATTCGGGAGGCAGAAGGCGCACATCCACTTGCATGCCGCCGCGCATGCGGAAGCTGACTTTATTGTCGCCGCGGGCGATGATTTCCATGAGCCCGGGAAGTTTGATGATGTGGTCGATGAGTTCCTGGCGGGCGCCGTCATGGCAGCAGGACTTGCCGGTTACCAGGATGTCGAGGTCGCCGACAGTCTCGCGTCCGCGGCGCAGCGAGCCGGCGGGAGTTATTTTTTCTACGCCGGGATATTCGCGGAGGTGCTCGATGATCTTGTCGGCCTGCTGTTCGGCGGCATCGAGCAGGAAGCGGCCGGCGATGCGGCGATAGTCTTCGATGGCCTTCAGCAGCTTCTGTTCCTGTTTCGCCCCCATGCGCGGAAGCTCGCGTATCTTTCCTTCCCGGGCCAGTTTGGCCACGCCCTCGGGATCACTCACCTTATAGGCGCTCCAGATGAGCGCGATGGTCTTCGGGCCCAGGCCCTGGATCTTGAGCAGGTCGAGCATCGAGGGGTGATACTTCTTGAGCAATTCGGCGTGCAGCGGAAGTTTCCCCTCTTTGAACATTTCCTGCAGGTTCACCAGCATGCCTTTGCCGATGCCGGGGATGGCGAGCACTTTCTTGGGATCGTCGATCAGGTCGGCAATCTGTTGGGTCTGGGCCTCAATGGCTTCGGCGGCGTTGCGATACGAGCGGATGCGGAAGGAATCCTGGCCGTCGATCTCGAGCAGGTCGGCGGTTTCGTAGAGGATGCCGGCGATGGCTTTGTTGTCCATTGCGGTAAAGATTAAACAAGTTGGGGCGGAAGGGAAAGGTCGAGGAGGTTGGGATAGGTTGCTGCCGGCGCGGGCGAGGGCAGAGATGCCCTCGCGAGTCGAAGGGATGCCCGCGCGAAGCCGGCGCGACCGGCGCCACTCGGAAAAGAAATCTACGACGCCTTGGTGACGTTGGCGGCTTGCGGGCCTTTCTGGCCCTGGGTGACCTCGAACTCGACTTGATCGCCCTCCTGAAGACTCTTGTAGCCTTCGGAGGTGATTGCGCTGTAATGCACAAACACGTCAGGGCTGCCGTCATCGCGTCCGATAAAACCGTAGCCCTTGGCGTTGTTAAACCACTTCACCGTACCTTTCAAACGTTCCACGTACGCCCCCTCGGGCACGTTCTCTTACCATGCGAGGCCGTACCCTGCATTTGAGGCAATTGTGCTGCTACGGAAGAGTGCTGTCAAGGGATTGCATTACAGAAGAGCCGCTAGCGGTGCGGCTTTGAACCGGCTCGCGACTGGCTCAGCCAGAGGATGCCGGAAATAGTCTTGGCGTCTTTGATAGTGCCTCGCATCACCATGCGAATCGCCGCCGAAAGCGGCACCATGCGGATGTGGATGACCTCATCGGCTTCGGGCTGGGCTTTGCCGGGACGAAGTCCTCGCGCCTGATAGAGATTCATGGTCTCGGCCAAAAAGCCCGGGCTGGCATAGAAGCTCAGTATGCGTCGCCAGTGCGAGGCGGTGTAGCCGGTCTCCTCCAGGAGCTCGCGCTTGGCGGCGGCCAAATCGCTTTCCCCCGCATCAATGCGTCCGGCGGGCAGTTCCCACAGAAGCTGGCGGGCAGCATGACGGTATTGGCGCTCGAGTAGGATGCGAGGCTCGGATCCGCTTTCCTCAACCGCGAGAATCACCACCGAACCGGAGTGGCGGACAATATCGCGGCGGGTGCGCACGCCGCTGGGTTCGAGCACCTCGTCGGCGGTCACGCGAAACGCGGGTCCGTTGTAGACCTCGCGGGAGGAGAGGACGCGGGCAGTGGCGGAGCCGGCTTTCTTTCGGGATGATTTGGGCATGGGAAATACTATAAAGCAGGCAACACCGCAACGCAGACGAGTCAGGTTTCGTAGCGCAGGCGTCTCGCCGGGTCAAAGCCACCGGCTAAAAGGCGGCGCTACGAGAGGAGCTGCACTTTTCGCCGCGGGGCGAAGTGCTATGCTGCGGCCATGGCGGTCAAACCGCGCATTGCTATCGTCGGGCCGGGAAGACTGGGCAGCGCCCTCGCGCTGGAACTCAGACAGGCGCGATACCGCATCAGCGAAATCGTATCCGGCGACAGTCGAGCGTCCCGGCGGAAAGCGCGGGCCCTCGCCAGCAAAGTGCAGGCCGCCTGGAACGCGACGGGCCCGCACCTCGACGCGGATGTGATCTGGTTCTGCGTCCCCGACCGCGAGATTGCGCGCGCCGCGCGACGCCTTGCGGAAGTGGTGGACTGGAGAGGCAAGACGGCGCTGCACTCCAGCGGTGCGCTCGCGAGCGATGAGCTGCGCCGTTTGCGGGTGCGCGGGGCGGCAGTAGCTTCGGTACATCCGTTGATGACGTTTGTGCCGGGAGCGGTTCCTTCGCTCCGGGAGTGCCCTTCGCGATCGAAGGGCGACCCTTCAGCTTTGCGCGTGGCCCGCCGAATCGTGCGCGACCTGGGCGCCGAGGCTTTTTCCATTTCGAAGAACAGGAAAATGGCCTATCACGCGTGGGGCGCGTTCGCTTCGCCCTTGCTGATTGCTTTGCTGGTGACCGCGGAGAAAGTTGCGCGCGCCGCCGGGCTTTCAAACACCGAGGCTCGCCGGAAAATGCTGCCTATCGTGCGGCAGACCTTGGCCAATTACGCGAAGCTAGGTCCGGCGGGAGCTTTCAGCGGGCCGATTGTGCGCGGGGATGCGCAGGTGGTGCGACAGCATTTGAAAGAGTTGAAGAAAGTTCCAGAGGCGAGGGCCGTCTACCTGGCATTGGCACGGGCTGGGTTGCGGTTTTTGCCTTCGCGCAATCGCAGGGAACTGGAGAAAGCGTTGAGGAAGTAGAGGGTGCTTCACGGAACGCGGCGCTATTGGCCCTGGCGTGAAGCTTTACGAGGTTCGCGGAGATCTAGGGGTCCTTCGACTGCGCTTGCACTTCGCGTAGCGAAGTGCAAGCTGCGCTCAGGATGACAGGCTTAGGTCAGCATTAATCTTTCGATCTTTCTGGCGTGGCCCGTGACCTCATCGCAGTCAACCATCGACCGCGCAAAGGCGGACGTCGCCGGTGGCGGCTTCGAAACGGGCGGGCATGTTGTTCAGGAAACGCGCGATGATCATTTCTTTTTGCACGCCAATGACGCTGTCGTAGGGGCCGGTCATCCCGACGTCGGTGATGTAGGCGGTGCCGCCAGGCATCACCCGCTCATCGGCAGTCGGAATGTGGGTGTGGGTGCCGACCAGGGCTGTGATCCGGCCATCCAGATACCATCCCATGGCAAGTTTTTCCGATGTAGCTTCGGCGTGCAGGTCGACAAAAATCACTTTAGCCTTGATCTCTTTCAACAGCTGGTCGGCTACGCGAAAAGGATCGTCGTTGGCAGCCATGAAAACCCGTCCCTGAAGATTGATCACGGCATAAGGAACGCCATTCTTGCTGCCCTCATACACGCCCCAGCCGGGCATATCAGGCGCGTAATTCGCCGGGCGCAACAGGCGGCGGGCCGGGCTGTGCTGGTTGCCGTCGGCCGACTGAAAGTAGTCGATGATCTCGCGCTTGTCCCAGATGTGGTTGCCGGTGGTGATGACATCGATGCCCAGTTCGAACAGATCTTCCGCCAGCGCTCCCGTGATGCCGAAGCCGCCGGCAGAGTTCTCTCCGTTCGCGATCACGAGATCGATGGCGCGGTCTTTCACCAGCCCGGGCAGACGGTCTTTGACAATGTTGCGTCCCGGACGTCCAAAAATATCGCCGATGAAGAGAATGCGCATGGTCGAAGATTATGCTTCGATGGTAACACGCGAAAAAGCCGTCGTTGGCCGTTGGTCGTTGGTTCTTGGCCTTTGATCTTGACCAACGGCCAACGGCCAACGACGAATCGCTAGCGACTTTCGACTAGCTCTGCTGTCTTCAAGAAAATCGTAGTTGCCCGAGGAATTCAGCGTGAGGTTGCGCACCCGCTTGGAGTGCACCAGCACGTTGTCGAAATACCAGAGATTGATGTAAGGCAGTTCGTCGGCCAGGGTGCGCTGGATCTCAGCGTAGAGCTGTTTGCGGGTGTTCTGGTCGAGTTCCTGGCGGGCCTGGTCGATCAGCGCGTCGATCCGCGGATCGGCGAAGTAGCCGCGGTTGGCGCCGTTGGGAGGGAACTTGGAGGAGTGGAAAATGTATTCGAAGATGTCGGGGTCTTCGTTGCCGCCGATCCAGCGCAGGGAATAGAGCTGGAACAGGCCGTGGGTCACGTCGGAAAAAAATGTCGCGAATTCGAAAGTCCGGATATCCAGCGCGATTCCTACCTGCCGCAGTTGCTGCTGCAACACCGCCGCCATCAGGCGCGTGCTTTCTTCGGTGGACGATTTCATGGTGAGGTGAAAGCGGACGCCATTCACCTCGGGATATCCCGCCTGCTCGAGCAACTGGCGGGCGCGGGCGGGATCGTGGTCGTAGGCCGGCGCATCGCCGTTGTAGGCCCAGCTCTCCGGCGGCAGAACGCTATTGGCGGGCCGGGCAAAACCCCGCAGCAGATATTCGAGAAAAGGGCGCCGGTCGATGGCGTAGGCGACGGCCTGCCGTACGCGCTCATCTTTGAGAATGGGATCGCGCAGATTGAATGCCAGATACGCCAGGACCGTGCCGGGAGCATGCAGGACGGCGAGATTAGGGTCGTGCTCGAGAGTCAACACCATGTCGGATGTCAGAGCGTTGATTGCGATGTCGGCGCTGCCCTTGCGCAATTCGAGGGCGCGCGTGGTGGTGTCAGGCACCACAATAAAGCGGACGCCGGGAAGATGCGCCTTCTCACCCCAGTATTCGTCATTGCGCGCCAGCACAACGTCCTTGTCCGGTTCCGCGCTCACGAAACGGAAAGGCCCGGAGCCGATGGGCTGGCGCGTGATTTCGTCGCCGCTGCCGTAGGGCACGATGCCCATGGCGCCATCGGAAAGATTCCACAACAGAGTCGCGAAAGGCTCTTTGAGATGGAAGACCACGGTGTAGTCATCGCGTCGCGTCGATGTGGTCCACGAAGCGGTACACCGCCGACCTTGGTGCTGCGAATCTTTCCCTGAAGCAGGGAATCGAAGGTCCATTTCACGTCGCGGGCAGTCAGCGGGCGGCCGTCGTGAAACTTTACCCCGTGATGCAGATGGAAAATGTAGGTGAGCGGATCGGGGATCTCCCAGCGTTCGGCCAGACCGGGGCCGACATTGAGATGCGCGTCGCGGGTGAGCAGGTCGTCGAAGATAAGATCGTCGATGCGTTCCGATTGAGCGTCCAGACCCACGCGGGGATCGAGGTTGGTGGGGCTGCTCTCAATGATCATGACCACGGTATTGGGGTCAGGTTTGCTGGCGCAAGAAAGGGTTGCGGCTAACAGCACGCACAGCAACAAACTTGTCATCCCGAGCGAAGATGGAGGCGCGCCGGCGCGCCGAAGCGAGTCGAGGGACCTTGTGCTCGCCGGTGTCCATCTACGCATAGGATATTTTCCCCAAAATCGCGGGCCGCTTAGCTCCCGTAGCGGAGGGAATATTCGACGGTCGCCGGTTCCAGGTCTCGTAGGCCATGAGCGCGAAGGCGGCCGCTTCTTTGGCTGCGGAAGGCAATCCGAATTCGTCCGAAGCGCGAATGGTCAGTTGCAGGGGACGAAGCTCATTGGCCAGCATGGCGAGCAAAGTTGGATTGTTGGCGCCGCCGCCGGAAACAATGAACTCTCGAAAATGGCCGCGACGCGGCAGCACGAAGCGGCGCATGGCGTCGGCGATCGAACTTGCCGTCAAAGCCGTGGCTGTGGCGACGACATCCGCCTTGCTGGCCCGTCCGCAGCGTTTGATGAATTGCAGCGCGAACTCGCGTCCGAATTCTTCCCGCCCCGCGGTCTTAGGTGGCTTGCGGCGGAAGAATGGCAGGCGCAGGGCTTCGGACACGATCGGTTCGAGCACGGCGCCCGCAGCGGCGATCCGGCCGTCTCGATCATAGGGCTGGCCGAAGAGGCGATCCGTGACCGCGTCAATCACCATGTTGCCCGGGCCGGTATCGAAAGCTGTAACTTGTTTAGAGGTCGCTCCCGCAGGAATTGCGGTGAGATTCGCGATGCCGCCGATATTTTGCACGATGCGGCCAACCTGCCGGTCGCGATAGAGCAGGTAATCGAGGAAGGGAACCAGGGGCGCGCCTTTGCCTCCGGCCGCCATGTCGGCGGGGCGGAAATCGGAGACGACCGGGACGCCCACCCGCGCCGCGATCACGGCGCCTTCTCCGGTCTGCCATGTGACGGCCAGGTTGCGGCCCAGAAATTTCGCCGGCTCACCCTGATGGTAGAGCGTCTGGCCGTGGCAGCCGATCAACTCCGCCTTCAGGTGGAAGCGGCGTTGGGTGGCGAGCACGGCTTCGGCATAGAGTTCCGCCAGCAGGAAATTCAGTCGGGCCAGATCGGCTACGCTGGCTTGCCTGGCATTCATGGCTTGCAGCACGGCCTGGCGGACGGCTTTTGGGTAGGGGTATTCGGCTTGGGCCAGGAATTTGAATCGAGAGTCTCGGGCCGGAGGCTCGCGGGCGAGTCGCCCGCGTCCACATGGTTCGGGGTGGCGCAATCCGGATCAGGGCTACGTTGATTCCATCCGCCGATGTGCCGCTCATAATGCCTGCGACGATCATGCGATGGCGGCTCCCAGTTTGGCCAGCCTCACCTGTTCGGTCAGTTCCCATACCTCGCGTGAGAGTTTTTCCAGCTTAGCGGGCGTTGGGGCCGGCGACCGGCGCTTGAGCGCTGATGATTTTTTCTTGAAGGCCAGTACACGGGCCGCCGACTCGTTTACCCGTTGGGCAAACTTGCGGTTGCTCTCCGCTTCCTCGATCAGGGCTTCATAGGATCGCGTGACGTATTCCTCGACATGGCAGATCAGGCAGAGATCGCCGCCGGCGCGGATGTGTTCGACCGCCGCCTGCTCGATGGGCGCGGCTTTTAATACGCCTCCCATCTCGAGATCGTCGGAAACGACCAGGCCCCGGTAGCCGATCTTCTGCGCGGAGAACGTCGGTGATCCATTTCCTCGACAGCGATGCCGGGCTGCCGTCGTGCGTGATCGCAGGATAGTTGGCGTGTCCGATCAGGACCATCGGCAGCTCCCGGCGCAGGATTCGGTAGGGATACAAGTCTTCCGCCCAGATCTTTTTCCAGGGCTTGTTGATGGAGGGAAGTTCCTGGTGGGTGTCGAGATTGGCCTCTCCCAGGCCGGGAAAGTGTTTGCCTGAGCCGACAACATTGGCGGCGCGCAATCCCTTGAGAAATTCCCGGGCATAGAGAACCGCCTGTTTCGGATCCGCTGAAACGGCGCGGGAACTCATCACTGTTTTTGACGCTTCGAATGCCAGGTCTACTACGGGCGCGAAGTCGGTGTTGAATCCCAACGTCCGGCAGGATTCGCCGATCAACTTTGCCGTGCTGGCGGAAAAGTTTGCGGTCGCCGGTCGAGAAAACATCGGCGGCGGAAGGGGTTCGGCCAATGACGTTGCGGAAGCGGTCAACCCGGCCTCCTTCCATGTCCACGGCGGTGAAGAGCGGTGTGGAGACGCAGGCCTGGCAGTCCTTGAGCAGCTTGTGGGTCTGCTCTCCGCCCGTAATGTTGCGCGCGAAAAGGATGACCCCTGCCGGTTGCAGGCGGGTCAGCAGGGCGGCAAGGCCGGGGGACATCTCGGTCCCGTCAAAGCCGATGATGAGAAGCTGGCCGACGCTGCGGCGTAGATCGGAGGAGTTGCTGTGTCTAGGCATTATGAATAACTACTTAAATACTTTGATCCCTTTCTTAGCGCCCTTTGCGGATTTCTTTGCGATCTTCGCTGTAAAAAGCTCTTGACCGCAAAGTTCGCAAAGGAAAAATCCGCAAAGGTCGCTAAGAAAGACCTCTAGCAGAGAAGCTATATCAGATACCCTCAGCGGCTGAAGCCGCCGCTGCCGGATCGTCGACCCGGCCTCATTCCACCTGTTTCTTCAACTGGGCCAGCAGATTCAGCGCCTCGAGCGGAGTCAGCGAGTTCAAATCAACTTCCCGCAACTTGTCCAGCACCGGCTGGGACAGCGGCGTGAAGATGGTCAACTGGGCCGCTGGAGGAGTTGAACCCGGCGAGAGGTGTCCCATCAACTGACGTTCCGCGTTTTCGTGCTCCGCCAGAACCTCGCGCGCCCGCACGATCACCTCGTGAGGAAGCCCTGCCAGTTTGGCCACTTCGATCCCGTAACTGCGGTCGGCCGCGCCGGGCGCAACTTTTCGCAGGAACGCGATTCCGCCGCCGGTTTCTTTGACCGTCACGTGGTAGTTCTTCACCCCGGAGAGTTGTTCCGCCAGTTCGGTCAATTCGAAGTAGTGGGTGGCGAAAAGCGTCTTGGCGCGGGTGCGGGCGTGGATGTACTCGACCGCTGCCCAGGCGATGGCCAGGCCATCGTAGGTAGCGGTGCCGCGGCCGACTTCGTCAAGCAGAATTAAAGACCGCGGAGTCGCGGTATGCAGGATGGCGGCGGTTTCCGTCATCTCGATCATGAACGTGGAGCGCCCGCGGGCCAGGTTGTCGCTGGCGCCGATGCGGGTGAAGACGCGGTCCACCAGTCCCAATCGGGCCGAGGTCGCGGGCACGAACGATCCTGCCTGCGCCATGATCACGGTGAGCGCGGCCTGCCTCAGATAGGTGGACTTGCCGCCCATGTTCGGGCCGGTCAGCACCATGATGGCGTTGGTGGTCGAGTTCAGGAAAAGATCGTTGGGCACGAAACGGTCGCCGCTGCCCAGTTCCAGCTGTTCGATGACCGGGTGGCGGCCGGCGACAATCTCAATGTCGGCGGAGTCGTCAAACCTTGGGCGGCAATAATTTCGCAGGGCCGCGATCTGGGCCAGCGCCGCCAGGACATCGACTTCGGCCAGGGCCAGCGCGGTCTGGCGGATGCGGCGGGCTTCTCCCGCAATGGCCGAACGCAATTCGGCAAACAGCCGGCGTTCGATATCTACGATTTTTTCCTGGGCATCGAGAATCTTGGATTCGTATTCCTTCAGCTCCGGGGTGGTGAAGCGCTCGGCGTTGACCAGGGTCTGCTTGCGTTCGTAGTCGGAAGGGGCCAGGTGCGAGTTTGCTTTCGAGATTTCGAGATAGTAGCCAAAGATCGAGTTGAACTTTACTTTCAGGCTTGCGATTCCGGTGCGCTGGCGTTCGCGTTGCTCGATCTGCGCCAGAAATTGTTTGCTGTTGCGGCTCAGGTCGCGGAGGTGGTCGAGTTCCTGATCGACGCCGGGCTGGATTACGCCGCCGTCGCTGAGGGAGAGCGGGGGTTCCGGGATGATGGTGGCTTCGATGCGCTGGCGGAGGTCGGCGAGTTCGTCGACTGCAGAGTGGAGGGCGGCAGGCGTCCGTGGGGCTTTTCATCGTCTTGAGCGACTGGCCTGGTCTGCGCGGCCGATTCGGCCGCGGCCACATGTGCATTGCCGCTGCCGAGACGCTCCAATGCTTTGCGGACCGCCGGCAGCTTGGCCAGGGAAGCGGCCAGGGCCAGGACGTCGCGCGGGTTGGCGGTTTCGAGCGTGACCCGGCTGAGCAGGCGCTCCAGGTCAAGGATGCCATCGAGCGCGCGGCGTAGTTCTTCGCGGGCGATGGTCGCTTTTACCTGGGCTTCGACTGCATCCAGACGGGCGTTGATTTCCGCGAGTTCGATGGACGGGCGCAGCAGCCAGGAGCGCAGCAGGCGTTTGCCCATGGGCGTGACCGTGGCGTCGACCGAGCGGAACAGAGTGACGCCCGCATCGGCGCCGGCGAGAAGAGCGGCTCGATCAGCTCGAGATTGCGCACGGTGACGGCATCGAGCACCAGGCAGGTTTGACGCTCGTAGAATCCGATGCGATCGACGTGGCTGAGAGTTCCCCGCTGGGTGGAGCGGACGTAATAAAGGATGGCGCCGGCGGCGGCCGCCGCTGCCGGCTTGCCCGAGAGGCCGAAGCCTTCGAGCGACAGCACTCCGAAATGATTTTCCAGCAGCGGGATGGAGTGGTCGGGGGCGAAGATCCAGTCGTCCAGCGGAGTCTCGGCGTAGCCGGAGGCGGCTGGATATTTTCGCGGGCGAGGGCGCCCGCGCCACACTGGAGCCCTCGAACAAAGGGGCTGATGAGGCGTACAAAACTTCTCGCGGGCGCAATTGCTGAATCTCTTCCTGGATTCTTTTAGCCGCGTCTTCTCCCTGGAACTCGGTGGCGCGAAATTCGCCGGTGGAGAGGTCGAGGGCGGCAAAGCCGACGCGCTCGCCGGTCTGCGCGATGGCGGCGAGGAAATTATTTTCCTCGGAACTGAGAGAAGAATCGGCCGCCGTGCCCGGTGTGACCACCCGAGTGACTTCACGCCGCACCAGTTTCTTGGCCAGGCGCGGGTCCTCCACCTGTTCGCAGATGGCGACCTTGAATCCCTTGCGGATCAGCTTCGAGATGTAGCCTTCGGCGGCATGGTGAGGCACGCCGCACATGGGGATGGCGATACCTTTTTCCTTATTGCGCGAGGTCAGCGTGATCTGCAGTTCTTTCGCGGCCAGGACGGCGTCGTCAAAGAAAAGCTCGTAGAAATCTCCCAGGCGAAAGAACAGCAGGGCGCTGGGGTGCTCCTTCTTGATGGCGGCATACTGCCGCATCAACGGCGTGGACGGCTCGGTCATTTCAGCGGGCTTCGTGCGCGGATTATAACAAAGGCCGTGGCGTTCTTCGGCTGATGGAAATCACCATGAGTACGTGGCTCGCTCCTTCGGAGCTTGACCACTGGCGTCTTGACCCTGGGCTTACGCCCGGGGCTGCATTCTTACGCCGCTCCGCGGCTAGCAGTTCGTTTTAGCCGACAGCACCTGTGCGAGGTTTTGCTCGCACTCGGCCGACCGAATGCCAGATCGCAGTTGACGCGCCCTCCGCGCCGATGTTTTCCTTACAGCCATGGAATTGCGCAAGGATCCCATTACCCGCTCGTGGGTGATCACCGGCGACGATGTTCCCGACAACGCTCCCCGGGCAGAGGCGTTTTGCCGGTTCTGTGCGGACTCGCCGGTGGCGGCGCAAGTGGTCTCGAACATGCCGGGAGTGGAGGGCGGCCCCTGGTCGGCGCGTGCCGTGGTCCATCCCGCGCCGCTTTATCGGATTGAGGGCGAGCCCAACCGGCGCGGCGACGGCCTCTACGATCGCATGTCCCCGGTGGGCGCTCACGAAGTTCTGGTGGAGAATCTGCGGCACGACCGGCAGTTGTGGAACGCGAGCGATGCCGAGATTGAGCAGTTCCTGCTGCTGGCCGCGCACCGCATTCAAGACTTGAAACGCGATGCGCGCTTCAAATACGTCAGCATCTTTAAGAATCACGGCGCGAATGCCGGTCAGGAATTCGAGCATCCCACATCGCAACTCACCGCGACCACATTTGTGCCGCGCCGGGTGCTGTACGAACTGCGGGCGGGCAGGGACTACTTCAAGGCCAAGGAACGCTGCGTCTTCTGCGACATTATTTCCCAGGAACTGCAGCAGAACCAGCGCGTGATCGAAGTGCGCGGTGACTTTATCGCGCTCTGTCCCTATGCTCCGCGCGTGCCTTACGAGACCTGGATCATCCCCCGGACGCACGAAGCATCCTTCGCGCGTTTCGTTCTGGCCCGCCCGGCAGCATGCTCGATCTCGCCGCACTGCTGCGGCGCACGCTGCAAAGGATTCGCACCGTGACCGCCGAATTTCATCTGGTGCTGCACACTTCTCCCAATACCTTGTTTCGCTCGAAGAGCCTGGATTATTGGAAGACCATCGATGACGATTACCACTGGCACATCGAAATCCTGCCGGTGATTACAGGCAAGGCGAAGTCGTACACGTTCAAGGAAGTTTATTATTCGCCCTTGACCTCGGAGAGCGCAGTTAAACGGCTGCGGGAGGCGAGGATCGAGGGGTAAGTCTCGCGCCAGGCGTCATCCTGTGCGCAGCAACTTCTTCGCGAAACGACGAACGTTCAGCATGACAATGGCTATAATGCTCGCTTCTGGAGGGATTGTTTTTTGCGAAGTCTTATCGTCTTCGTTCTCTTAGTGGGCGTTGCTGCGGCACAGACCGCTGCCGCCAAGCAGGGAGTTCTCTGGCAAAAACTCGAATCGAATATCAGCGATATCGATCGCGATTTAGATGGCGTGATGGGCGTTGCCGTTCTTGATCTGACGAGCGGAAAGAAATTCCTCTTGCATGGCGATGAAGTTTTCCCTCAGGCCAGTTCCATCAAGACGGCGCTTTTAGCCGAGCTCTACCGTCAGGCGCAAGCGGGCAAGTTAAAACTCACGGATATGTATACCGTGCAGGCCGCGGATTTGGTTCCTGACAGCTCCATCATGGGCGGGCTCACTCCCGGTGTCACGCGGGTCACGTTGCGCGATCTGGCCACCATGATGGTTGCGGTCAGTGACAACAGCGCGACCAACGTGCTGATCGATCGCGTCGGGATGGACAACGTGAATGCCCTGATGGATTCAATGGGCCTGGTCCACACCCGGCTGCGCCGCAAGATGATGGACTTGAAGGCGGCCAGCGAGGGCAGAGAGAACATCTCGACTCCCGCCGAGATGATGACCCTGCTCGCAGACCTCCAGGGCGGCAAGGTTCTAAACCAGGAGATGACCGCCGACTTCTTCACCATGCTGAGCACCCACAAGGACGGGTTCATTTCTCGAGACTTGCCCGAAGGGTTGAAGATTGCCAACAAGCCGGGTGAACTCGAAGGCGTGCGCAACGATTCGGGAGTAGTCTTTGTGGAGAATCGTCCGTATGTGATCTGCGTGATGACCACCTACCTGCGCCGGGAGCGCGACGGTGAGGATGCCATCGCCAGAATCTCGGCAGCCACTTATCGCATGTTTGACCGCCTGGCGCGGGCCAGCGAATATGGCCGCGTGGTCTCGCCCGCAAATGGCAAATAGTCGCCAGTCGTCAGTCTTCAGTCGTCGGCCTGCCTTTCGGCTGGTGCGGCATGGCTGACGACCGAGACCAACGGCCAACAGCCAACGACCGTTTCTATGACTCTGCGTCGCATGAAGACGTACACCGGTGGACAGGGATACGTCTATCAATACTATTTTGTAGGTAAGCGGGCGGCTTTGGCCGATGCCGCTGAAGCTCCGGCCGGCGAATATATTTTCGATGTCACTTCGGACCGCAAGACCACCTTCTCCGTAAGCGTCTTCCTGCCGGATGAAGCCTCTGCGAGTCTGGGCGGACCGGCATGGCGCGCCCTGACCGAAGCCGAGCAATACGGCGCGGTCAAGATGAGGTTGTTTCGGGCTTTTGACGACATCGAGGACATGATGGCTAAGGGACGGCGGTTGGTCGTGAGTGACGGAGAGTCTGGAAACAGCGTTGAGTGCCTTGGGAGTGCAATAGCCTGCGGAGCTGCCATCTTTTTCTGGCGGCTGTTTCGGGTCGCGGGTTGCGGCCCTCGGGCGCTTCCCGGAGGGCAGGATGCCCTCCGGACAGCCGGCGGGACGCCGGCGCTACCTGGCTTGGGCGGTTACTGGTTGAACTACTGGTTTTTCTGCCTCAACCCTGGTGCAGACTATAATCACCGTGGCGGACGGCAGGGGTGCCGGACCGCGGGCTCCGAATCTGTTTATGCCGATACTGTGGCTCCGAGTGGCGCTTTGCTTCTACGCCGTGGGACTGCTCTACGCCCTGCTGGCTTTGACTCGCACCAGTTCGCTGTTGAACCGGGTGGCGCTGCCGGCCATGAGCCTGGGCATGGTATTTCAATTCGTATCTTTGACCGAGGCCGTCCTGCTTTCGGGACAACTCACGCTCACTTCAGTGCATAACTCCGAGTCGCTGCTGTCCCTGATGGTGATGGCGGCATTCATGATCGTGTATGTGGTGTACCGCACCACCTCGCCGGGGATTGTCGTTTTTCCTCTGGTATTTGTTTTGACCTTCGTTGCGGCGACCACCCAGCAGCCGTTTCTGCTGACTTCGCCGGGCATGCGCCGGGGCTGGCTCTTCGTCCACATCGCCATGATCTTTGTGGGGTACGCGGCGCTATTCATAAGCTTTGCCGCCAGCCTGCTCTATCTCCTGCAGGAACGGAGTTTGAAGGCCAAAGAAGCCGGCCGCGATTCTGTTGCGCCTGCCGGCTCTCGAAGTGATTGATCAGATCGGCTATCGCTCTTTGCTGCTCGGCTTTCCCTTTATGACGCTGGGGCTGGTGGCGGGCAGCATTGTGGCCCAGGCCACCTACGGGCGGCTGGACTTTCTTGATCCCAAAATTTTTCTGTCGTTGCTGATGTGGGCGGTTTACATGGTGATGGTGTTTACCCGCTGGAATGCGGGATGGCGAGGCCGGCGGGCCGCCTATCTGGCGACCGGCGCCGTGGTGGCCGCGGTGATCGCCTGGTCGGCCAACTACTACAGCACGATTCACGGGTTCGTCCAATCATGAAGTTTCAGCTCATTGGGGTGAATCACAAGACCGCGCCGGTGGAGGTGCGGGAGCGCCTGGCCATCCCCGAGTCGCGTCTGCCCGACGCGTTGCGGCGTTTGGCCGGGCATCCGGGCGTGGAAGAAGGGATCATCCTCTCGACCTGCAACCGGGTGGAAGTGCTGACCCAGACGAAAAATGGCGCGGTGGACCTGCGCGGCTTTCTAAGCAACTACTTTCAGCTGAATCCCTCCGATTATGAGCCGCACCTGTACGAATATCGCGAGAGCGAAGCGGTCCGTCACCTGTTTCGCGTGACTTCCAGCCTGGATTCCATGGTTGTAGGTGAGCCGCAAATTCTGGGACAGGTGAAAGAAGCCTATGCTACGGCCCGCGCTGTCGGAGTGGTGCACTCGCAGCTGGATCTGCTTCTGACCCGCGCCTTCGCGGTGGCCAAAAGAGTGCGCACGGAAACCGCGGTAGGTTCGTCTGCCGGTGTCCGTCGCCTCGGTGGCGGTCGAACTGGCGAAAAAGATTTTCGGATCGTTGCAGGGCAAGCATGTCTATCTGGTGGGCGCGGGCAAGATGAGCGAACTGGCGGCGCGCCATCTGATCGCCCACGGCGCGGAATCCATTTTTGTCGCCAACCGCACTTATGATCGCGCCCAGCAACTGGCGGCCCGGTTCGAGGGGCAGGCCATCCTGTTTGAGCAGCTTTACGAGACCTGCGACCGCGCCGATATCGTCATCACTTCGACCGGCGCGCCCCATGCCATATTCCGCCGGGAGCATGGCGAGCTGTTTCTGGCGCGGCGCAAGAACCGGCCCATGTTCTTTATCGATATCGCGGTGCCGCGCGATGTCGACCCGGAGATGAACCGTTTGGATGGCATCTTTGTTTACGACATTGACGACCTGCAGCAGGCCGTGACCTCGCACGTCGATGACCGGAAAAAAGAAGCGGAGCGCGCCGAGGCCATCATCACCGGAGAAGTGGAGCGCTTCAAGATCCGCCTGCAGACCCTGGACGTGGTTCCCACCATCGTCTCGCTGCAGGACCACCTGGAGACGATTCGCCAGGCGGAAATCGATCGGGTGCGCGGCCGCCTGGGGCCGCTCTCGCCGGAACAGGAACTGGCGGTCGAAACCCTCACCCGCGGCATCATCAGCAAGATCATGCACACCCCGATCAGCACGCTGAAGACCGCGGTCAGCCAGCCCGAAGCCACCACCGTCGTTGATATCGTGCGGCGGCTGTTCGATCTCCAGGACAAGAAAAAAGAAGACGACCAGAACGCCGCGAAGTCTTCGGGTCGAGACTCCGGAGCGAAAACTTAGTGGCTCGGCTGCGCATCGGTTCCCGCGGATCGCAACTGGCTCTCTGGCAAGCCAACCACATCAAGGCGCTGCTCGAGCAGCGTGGACACCAGGTCGAAATTGAAATCATCAAAACCACCGGCGACAAGATTACCGATGTCGCGCTGGCCCAGGTCGGCACCAAGGGCATGTTCACCAAGGAAATTGAGGAAGCGCTGTCTCGAAATCGCGTGGATCATTGCAGTGCACAGCCTGAAAGACCTTCCCACGGAAATCCCAGCAGATTTCGAGATTGCGGCCATCACCGCACGGGAAGATGCGCGCGATGTTTTCTGCTCGCCGCAAATACAACAGCATTGAAGAACTGCCAGCCGGGGCGCAGGTCGGCACCAGCAGTCTGCGGCGCCAGGCGCAACTTAAGGCGCTACGGCCCGATCTCGATATTCATCCATTACGTGGCAACGTGGATACCCGGCTGCGCAAGCTGGAGGCTGGCGACTACGATGCTGTGATTCTGGCTGCGGCCGGTCTGAACCGCCTGGGCAAACTGGCGAGTGCATCCGGCAGGCATTGCCGCGCGCAGGTGATGTGCCCGGCGGCGGGGCAGGGTGCGCTGGCGATTGAGATTCGCAATAGCGATGCTGGCGTGATGCGGCATGTCGCTTTTCTGGATGATGAAGAGACGAGACGCGAGCCACTGAGCTGCGAGCGCGCCTTGCTGAACCGGATGGGCGGAGGCTGCCAGGTGCCAATTGGAGCATTCGCAGCAATCGTCGATGGCCGGCTACATCTCGAAGCGGTAGTCGCCCGTCCGGACGGAACGAAGGTGTTGCGGGAGTCGGGCGATGGAGACGATCCGGTGCGATTGGGCGAGTCGGTCGGCGAAGCCCTGCTGCGCCAGGGCGGCGACGCAATTCTGCGCGAAGTGTACGGACAAGCGATAGTGGCGCCACAGCAGCCATGATCTTGTGGTGTTAGTGTGGACGCGGGCGACTCGCCCGCGCTGACGCGGCCAGTATTCCCAGCAATGAGACCCACCAAGAAATCAAAGACGGCAGGGCCACTATCCGGCGTGCGAGTGCTGGTCGGACGCGCCCGTCATCAGGCCAGCGCCCTCTCCGCCGGACTCCGCAACCTGGGCGCTGAAGTTCTGGAGATCCCTTTCATTGAGATCCGCAAACCCCGGTCCTACAAAGCGCTCGATGCGTCGTTGAAACATCTTGCTGAGTATGACTGGCTCATCCTGACCAGCGTCAACGGAGTCGACGCGCTGTGGGAAAGGCTGCGAAAACTACGCATGGGCGGAAAGCCGATGCGCCGCCTGAAAATTGCAGCCATCGGCCCGGCCACCCGGCAGGCCATCGAGCGGCACGGCGTGAAGGTCAACGTTGTGCCCCGGGAGTATGTGGCGGAGTCCGTGGTGACCAGCCTGCGGCGCAAGATAAGAGGGAAGCGGGTGCTGCTGGCGCGGGCAAAAGTCGCTCGTGACGTGATCCCGCGGGAACTGCGCAAGCTGGGCGCGCAGGTGGACGTGGTCGAAGCTTATGAGACTGGGGTTCCCCAGTCCTCCCGGCAACGTTTGCGGGCGGCGCTGGCCTCTCAGCAGCGACGGCCCGATTGGATTACATTTACCAGTTCGTCCACGGCGCAGAAACTTCGTGGCACTGCTCGACGAAAGCTGCGGCCGAGTCGGCGGCGTCCACGCAAACAGTAACCTTATGCGGCATCTTAAAGGGGTGAGGCTTGCTTCCATCGGGCCGGTGACTTCGTCTACTCTTCGGGAGCTCGGCCTGCCGGTGGACGTGGAGGCGGCCGAATATACGATCCCCGGGCTTATCAAGGCGATTTCCGGGCGCGAGCTGCTGTAGATGGCGGCTGCATTTTGTCCGGGCATTTTCATGGGAGGAAGGCTTGTCAAGAAAGCGTCTTCTTTTACTCCTCGGTGTGGTTCTGGCGGTTTCCTTCGGGTTCGGCCAAACCGGCGCTTCCGATTACCCTCCGGAAGAACTCCTGCAACGCATTTCCGCCGATGGACTGCGGGCGCACATGGCGTTTCTGGCGGATGATCTGCTGGAAGGTCGCGGCACCGGCACGCGCGGCTATCAACTGGCGGCGAATTATGTGCGGGCGCAGTTCGAGGAAATGGGATTGAAACCCGCGGGCGTGGGCGGATCGTATTTCCAGAACGTGCATTTTCGGAAGATCGAATTGTTGCGTGACAAGAGTTCGCTCACCGTGAAACACAACGGATCGACTCGGACCCTGACCATCGACAAGGATTACGTGATGGGAGGCGACCCGCTTTCGGCCGATACCACCGCCGAAGGCCAGGTCGTCTTCGTGGGCTTCGGCGTGAGCGCGCCGGAATTCAACTACGACGATTACGCCGGGATTGATGTCCGGGGCAAGATCGTGGCGGCCTTGTATGGCGCACCATCCACCGATGCCCTCCGCTCCGGGCGCCCATTTTTCCTCCTCCGAACAGAAATTGCGGGTGGCCGCCGAGCACGGGGCCATCGGATTTCTCTCCATCTGGGCGGGCAAAACCGAACAGCGTACTCCGTTTTCAGAATACGTCCGTTTTACCCGCGGGCCGGCGCTGCGCTGGCTGGATCAGAAGGGTGTGCCCGATGGCGCGGAACCGAAGATCCTGGGCGTCGCGCGGATAAGTTCCGGCACGGCCGCGGCACTGTTCGAAGGCGCGCCGAAATCATGGAAAGACGCGCTGCAGGCCGCCGCGAATAGCCAGGCGCAGGCCTTCCCGCTGAAGGCCAGCGTGTCCATCCACATCGTCAGCCATTATTCGGAAGTGGAGAGTCCGAACGTGGCTGCGATTCTGCCCGGCTCCGATCCCCAGCTTAAGAACGAATACGTTGTCTTCACCGCCCATCTTGATCATCTCGGGATCGGCGATCCGGTGAAGGGCGACAGCATTTACAACGGGGCGGCGGACAATGCTTCAGGCACGGCGGCGCTGCTCGAAATGGCGCGGGCATTTTCCCAGTTGCACCCCGCCCCCCGGCGCTCGCTCCTGTTTATCGCTGTCACCGGCGAAGAAGAGGGCCTGCTGGGCTCCGACTATTACGCGCAGAATCCCACCGTCCCGATCTCGCAGATCGTGGCCGACATCAACATGGACGAAGTTTCGTTTCTCTACGACTTCAAGGACATCGTTCCGTTGGGAGGCGAGCACTCCAGCCTGGGCGCGGTCGCGGACGATGTGGCCCGCCACATGGGTCTCACCGTAAGCCCGGATCCCATGCCGGAAGAGGTTTATTTCATACGCAGCGATCAGTATTCCTTCATCCTGCAGGGCGTTCCAGCCTTGTACATCGGGGAAGGGCTGCAAACCGTAAATCCCGAGCTTGATGGCAAGAAGATGCAGTTCGACTGGGAAGTTCAGCGTTACCACCAGCCCAGTGACGACATGAGCCAGCCTTTCGACTTCAATGCGACGGTCAAGTGCACTCGCGTGGATTTGGCCGTGGGATATGAAGTGGCCCAGCAGACCGAGCGCCCGCACTGGAACGCCGGAGATTTCTTCAACAAATTCACCAAGGGGCATTAATGTGGGCGCGAGCGCCCTCGCTCGTGCTGCAGCGCCACCACCAGCCAAGTGGGGATAGCCGCCCTCGGCTGTCCGGCGGAGCCAAGCTCCGCTATTGTTGTCGTTGGTAACAATCTGTCGAGCGTTGCTCGACCAGGACAGCCGGGGGCGGCTGTCCCCACGTGGTCCACGGACGCCGCCGCACGAGCGGGGCGCTCGCGCCCACATGGATCATTCGGTGAGGGAGCAGCCGCAGTTCGCAGGGGGAACACGCGCCTTCAGGAACTCTGACACGCGCTTGTAGGCGTCGATCAGGTTCTCCACCCGGGAGAAGCCGTGGCCTTCGTTTTCGTACACTTTGTATTCCGCCACGCCGCCGCGCTTCTTTACTGCGTCCACTACCTGCTGGGCTTCTTCCTTAGGACATCGCGGATCATTGCCGCCCGCCAGCAATAGCAGCGGCGCCTTGATCTGATCTACGAAGAAAATCGGCGAGCGGTCGTGGAAGAGCTCTTTGTTTTTCTCCGGATCGCCCATGGTGGCCAGATCGGATTGCTGCAGCACGGGATCTTCGTTGGCGATTTCCGTGAACCAGTTGACGAAGGGCACGATGGGCACTCCCGCCGCCCACACCTCCGGAGCCTTGGTCACGCCCATCATGGTGAGGTAGCCGCCGTAGCTTCCGCCCATCAGGACGAGTTTCTTGGGATCGAGGTAGCCGGTCTGCTTGATGAAGTCGGCAGCGGCGAGCACGTCCTGCAGGTCGCCTCCGCCCATGTCGAACAAGTTGGCGTGCTGAAACTCTTTGCCGTAGCCCGTAGATCCGCGATAGTTGGGCGCGATCACCATGTAGCCCTGGTTGACCAGGTGCTGGATGATGCGGCTGAAAGAGTTCACGCTCTGTGACGCCGGCCCGCCGTGAACATAAACCACCGCCGCGTTCTGCCCGCTGCGCGCCATGTTGTAGGGCACGTACACCAGGGCGGAGATGGTCCATTTGCCGTCGCGGCTGGGATAGTGCACCAGAAACGGCTCGACCATGTCCTCGGAGTGCACGCCCGCCACCAGCGAATTCGTGATCGGCTGCGATTTGCCGTCGGCCATGGAGTAAACCCAGACATCGTTGGGCGACGTCGGTCCGTTGTGGTAATAGAGCAGGCGTGATCCGTCGCGGGTGAAAGCGGATTCCGCGCCGCCCAGATGGTTTACGCCTTTGGGCAGCGGCAGGGAAGTGGTCTTTCCGGAAGCGAGATCGTGCACGTAAATGTCGGTGTTGCCGTCGACGTTGGCGGTCCAGGTGACGGACTTTCCGTCGGCGAAAGAAGTTGCCGCCTTCGATTTCCCATTTGTCCTGGGTGAGCCAATCGATTTTCTTGCGTGCCGATATCAAGCATAGCCGACGTTGTCGTAGCCGTTGCCAGCATTCGAGGTGATCAGCAAATGCTTGCCGTCGGGAGAGAATTCGTTGGCGGAGTAGGCTGTTCACCCTCGATGCGGAGTAAGCAGGAGTGCTTTTGCCGGTGGCGACTTCGGCGATGAAGATGTTGGAATCGGTGCCCTTGGCCTGTTGCTGGGTATAGAAGATCAGTTTGCTATCGGCGGACCAGATGGGATTGACGTTCATCTTGTCCGCGGGCGTGCCGGTGGTGAGGTGTTTGGTGTCGCGCATCAAGCGTGTCGAAGATATCAATCTCGTACACCGACGATGTCTTCGGCTTGACCGTGTAGGCCAGATATCGGCCGTCGGGCGACCAGGTCGGACTCTCTTCGGAGATTTCTCGCGTGTTGGTGATGTTCACGACTTCACCGGTCTTGGGCGAGACGAAAAAAATGTCCCACTGCTCGTCGCCGTCGTAGTCGGAGATGTAGGCGATCCACTTGCCGTCGGGTGACCAGGTGGGCTGGGTCTGGCGCTGGTCGCTGACCGTAAGTTGCGTGGGCCATCCGCCTGCGGCCGGCACCAGCCAGATATTATTGCGTCCGCTGATGTTGGTGACGAAGGCGATGGTCTTGCCGTCCGGCGACCAGGTCGTAGCTCCCACCGAGCGCGTCATGTACAGCCTTTCGATCGAAAGGCTCTGCTGGTTCTGTTCCACATTCGCGTTGGGCTTGCTGGTGATCAGCTTGGGATCGGTGATCGCCGGGGGCGCCGGCAGGTTTTGCGGCAAAGTAAGAGTGCTCATAGAAATGACGATAGCCAACAAGATAAGCGTGCGCATACGGGTGATGAGAAAAGTGTAGCAGCTGTCATCCAGAGCGCAGCAGTTTCTTCGCGAAGCGAAGAAGCTGCGGAGTCGAAGGACCCCTAGCAGCTCCTAGGATGCTTTCGTGCGCGTGGTTCTGCCGAACCTGAAGAAATTCCGTGAAAGCTGGTGTGGTGGTGCACAGGGGTCCTTCGACTGCGCTTTTCGATTTTCGCAAGCGAAACGATCAGCTCCGCTCAGGATGACAGGGCACTGGTCGCTATTTGGCGTTCTTGTGGATCTCTACCGTGCTCCAGGTTTTGTCGGCGGCGTGGCAGATGTTTTCGAGCGGGCAGTCGGCGCATTTGGGGCGGCGGGCGATGCACAATTTGCGGCCATGCCAGATGATCTGGTGGGAGAACATCGTCCACTTTTCCCGCGGGATGATTCGCATCAGGTCCTGTTCGATCTTTTTCGGGTCGTCGTTGCGCGTGAGTTCGAGGCGGCGGCTGATGCGGTGGACGTGCGTGTCCACGACCACGCCTTCGTTTTTCTTGAACCAGGTGCCCAGAACTACGTTGGCGGTTTTACGCGCGACTCCAGGCAGCGTGAGAAGCTGGTCCATCTGATCGGGGACCTGGCCGCCGAAATCGCTCACGATCTTTTTTGCCGCGCCGACCACCGACTTCGATTTGTTGCGGAAGAAGCCGGTCGAGCGAACATCCGGCTGGAGTTGTTCAGGCTCGAGCGCGGCGAAGGCCTGGACCGTGGGATATTTCCTGAATAGCTCAGGCGTGACCAGGTTCACGCGAACGTCGGTAGACTGCGCAGAGAGGATGGTCGCGACCAGCAATTCCCATGCGCTCTTGTGGTGCAAGGCGCAGGTGACGTCGGGATAGAGAGTGTCGAGCCGCTGGAGAATCTCCTGAACGCGGCCGGGAGAAGTGGGATTATAGGCCTTGCCTGGAGCCTTGGCGGCGGCGATACTGCGAACGGTGTGGGGACGGGCGCCCTCGCCCGTCCGGGACGCCCGCAGGGCGCCGGGCTTTTTGCTGGAGGCGGTCCGACGGGTGCCTTCCTGGCGGCGGGTTCTGGCAGGTTGGCGCGGAGTGATGCCGCGGGGCATGGGAAGCTCCTCAAAATCGAGGTCAATCTTAGCAAATTGTTTGAATGCAACTGTGGAATGGTGGCTGACTAGAGCTAGCCGTCCTGCGGACGGCCTGGACGGGTCGAGACCCGTCCCTACACAGTCCGGCAATTCGCACGGCCTTTCGTAATGCTGCGGAACCATCGGGCTAATTGACGCACTGCATCTGTCCCGGTACCCTGAAAGAGGTTTTTAGCGAACGCAGGAGTGTGACGTGGCGGTGAAGTCCATCCAACTCGGGCAGGTTTGGCGGAACGATACTGACGGCCAGGACTATCTTGTCACGAAGATGTACAGCGAAGTTTTCACCCAGTATGCGGTGCTGCGGCCGGCAGGTTTGTCGGCGCCGGATGTACCCACGGTGCGGGTGAAAGTAGCCAAGAACGCCAGCGGCGCTTCGCTGCCCGGATACACTTTTACCCAGGAAGGCGCATTCTGAGCCTTGCCCTCCGGTGGGCGGCCCGGTGGGTAAAGAAACCGTTCCCCGCGCCAGCATCCCCGTTTAACATGTTTCCCGCATGACCGAAAAAATCCTGGTGGTTCTGTTCGTTTTCATCAAATCCGTGGTGGCCGCCATGGGTTATGGCGGCGTTGCCTTGCTGATGGCGATCGAGTCGGCGTGTATTCCGTTGCCTTCCGAGCTGATCATGCCGTTTGCCGGCTACCTGGTGTACGAGGGTTCGATGAAGCTGCTGTGGGTGGCCACCGCGGGAGCCATCGGCTGCAACCTGGGATCACTCGTGGCCTACGAAATTGGCTGCTATGGCGGGCGGCCGCTGGTGGAGAAATATGGCCGCTGGATCCTGATGGGCCGCCGCGAACTGGAGTGGGCCGACCGCTTCTTCCTGCGCTGGGGCTACCTGGCAGTCCTGATCGGACGCCTTCTGCCGGTGGTCCGCACCTTCATCGCCTTGCCGGCGGGAGTCGCCCGCATGCCGCGTGCACGCTTCCACATTTACACCTTTCTCGGATCCTGGCCGTGGTGCCTGGGGCTGGCGTACCTGGGCATGAAGCTCGGCGAAAACTGGCGAGAGCTGGGCAAGTACTTCCATCAGCTTGACCTGGTCATCGGGATCGTCCTGCTCGCCGGTATCATCTGGTTTGTATGGTCGCACTGGCAGAACCGAATGCGGACGGAGTAGTTTCTGTCTCTCGTCCGGGATGTCATGCCAAAGCGCAGTAGTGTAATCTGAAAATCCCCAAGGGGTTGTCATTCCGAAGCGCGGCCTCATCGCGCGAGGAATCTGCTGATTCGCTAGCCGCAGCAAGCAGATTCCTCGCCGATAAAGCCGGCTTCGGAATGACAAGGGAGGGAGCTCAACCGTGAAACGTCTCATGCTCTTGCTCGTTGTCCTGCTGATTGGGGTGAACTGCCGGTATGGCGCAGAGCGCCTCTGCTCGCCGGCCAGCCTTATGTGATCGAGTATTACTACAAGGCCAAGTGGGGACACGCGGACGAGTTCCTGAAGTTGTTCAAGAAAAACCATTATCCGCTGCTTAAGAAAGAAGTCGAGATGGGGCGCATGCTCAAAGTCTGGATGGACCAGCCGCGCTATCACACCACCGAAGACGGGCGCTGGGACTACCGCGTGACCATCGTGTTCAAAAATGCGACCGTGGCCAATGAACCGTTTGAGGAAGACGCCTTGAAGAAGCAGCTTTGGCCCGATCAGGCAGCCTACGAGCGGGAGGAGCAGCGCAGGTTTGAGATTCTGGATGCGCACTGGGACTTGCCGGTAAAGACGCTGGATTTGGAGAAGTAGGAATTTAACCACGGAGGACACTGAGGACACAGAGAAGTTCCTAAACGCTAGGATTCCTCTGTGTCCTCAGTGGTTACAAAACTTGCCATTCGCTCCGCTTCTGCAGCCGTTCACTGCTCGCGCGGTTGCAAATGCGGACTCAATACGAGAACATAAGAAGTTCGCCTTACATTCCCAACGGAAGCTATAAGGAAGCAGCTTAAACATGCCGACGCGGCCGAAGAACGCAAAAACAAAGTCAGAGTCGAAGCAGCACAGCAGCGAAATCCAGGCGCCCAGGGCAAACTGGGAATCATGATCCCCGGCATGGGCGCCGTGGCCACGACTTTTGTCGCCGGCGTGGAAGCGGTCCGCAAGGGCATTGCCAAGCCCATCGGATCGCTGACCCAGATGGGGACGATCCGGCTGGGCAAGCGCACTGACGCACTGTCGCCCAAGATCAAAGAATTCGTTCCTCTGGCATCGCTCAACGACCTGGTCTTTACCGGCTGGGACATTTTCGAAGACAACATGTACGCGGCGGCGTCGAAGGCCGGAGTTCTGGAGCGCGATCTGCTCGAGCAGATCAAGCCCTTTCTCAGCGCCATCACGCCGCGCAAGGCGGTCTTCGATCACAACTACGTGAAGAAGCTCGACGGCCCGAACGTCAAAAAGGGCAAAAACAAGATGGACCTGGCGGAACAGGTGCGGGCCGACATGCGGGATTTCAAGAAGACTTCCGGCGCATCCCGGCTGGTCACCATCTGGTGCGGCTCGACCGAATCGTTTATTGAGCCGACCGCAGCCCATCAGTCGCTGAAAGCGTTCGAGAAGGCGTTGACCCAGAACGACGAGATGATCGCGCCTTCGATGATTTACGCCTACGCATCGCTGATGGAGGGCGTGCCCTTCGCCAACGGCGCCCCCAACCTCACCGTGGACTTGCCGGTGATGCAACAACTGTCGCGGGACAATTCGGCGCCGATTTGCGGCAAGGATTACAAGACCGGGCAGACGCTGATCAAGACCATCCTGGCCCCGGGATTCAAGGCGCGCATGATCGGGCTGAACGGCTGGTTCTCCACCAACATTCTGGGCAATCGCGACGGCGAAGTGCTGGAAGATCCGGGGTCGTTCAAGACCAAGGAAGAGTCCAAGCTATCGGTGCTGGAGCACATTCTGCAGCCGGAACTCTATCCTGAACTCTACGGCAAGTTCACCCACAAGGTCCGCATCAACTATTACCCGCCGCGCGGCGACAACAAGGAAGGCTGGGACAATATCGACATCTTCGGATGGCTCGGCTATCCCATGCAGATCAAAGTTGATTTCCTCTGCCGCGACTCGATTCTGGCCGCGCCGCTAGTGCTCGACCTGGTGCTGTTTCTCGACCTGGCGCAGCGCAGCCAGCAGTTGCGCGGGCTCGGAATCCAGGAGTGGCTGAGCTTTTACTTCAAGTCGCCCATGAGCGCGCCCGGACTCTATCCCGAGCACGATCTGTTTATTCAGCTGATGAAACTGAAGAACACGTTGCGGCACCTGCAGGGCGAAGAGTTGATCACGCACCTGGGACTGGAATACTACTGAGTTGACACGAGACATTGGACCGTACGGCCTTAAGGAGATCAGAGAATGGCAGTCAAGATTGCGAAGACAGCAGATCGTAAGAAGGAAATGGACACCACCAAGAGCACCGATTGTCCCAAGTGCGGCAAGCCCACGCGTATCGTGAAGCGTGTGAAAGATCGCGAACGCGGTGTGCCCGGCGGGATTTTTATTTCCTGCTCGGCGTGCGAGTTCTACGAGAAGCTCTAACCTTACGCGCTGACTGCCAGGCTCATTTGATCGAGGATGGACCGGGCTTCCGCGCCCGGATCGGGGGCGTCGGTGATGGGCCGCCCGACCACAATGTAGGTTGCGCCCGCAGAGATGGCTTGCGTCGGCGTCACCACCCGGCTTTGATCGCCGTGGTCCCTGCCCGCCGGGCGCACGCCCGGAGTCACAATCAGGAAATGCTTGCCTAGTTCGGAGCGCAGCTCGGCAGCTTCCCGCGCCGACGCAACTACTCCCTGACATCCGCTGGTGAGGGCCAGGCCGGCCAGACGCAACACCTGGTCCACCACGTGGCCGCGCATGCCGATCTTGTCGAGATCCTGATCGTCCAGGCTGGTCAGCATGGTAACTCCCAGCACCATCAAAGCCGGATTGACGTTGCGGGCGGCTTCTACCGCGGCGCGAATCATCTTGCTGCCACCCGCGGCGTGGATGGTCAGCATGCTGACGCCGAGTCCGGCAGCTTCGCGCACCGCGGCCGCAACCGTGTTAGGAATGTCGTGATATTTCAGATCGAGAAAGACCCGCCGGCCCGAGGCCACCAGGTCACGCACCACGGAAGGTCCTTCGGCGGTGTAGAGCTGCATCCCCACCTTGAAGGTCAAGGCGGAGATGCCCACGGCCGCCACAATCTTCTGGGCGGCGGCCGCGGACGAAACATCTAAAGCGACGATCAGATTCTGTCTCGGATCGTACATCGTAAAGAAGTGTAAAGGATTTAGAGCTTGCGGGCTAGTATTGCAGAGATGCGATCATTTGCGGTTGGGTGGTCTTCGCTCTGGTTGTTAACCACATCCAGGCGAACCCGCTGCAGGCCCTTCGATTCGAAATGGAGCACCCGTGCCGTGTTGTATGAGAGGTCAATGATCCGTCCCGGAACGATCGGCCCGCGGTCATTGATCCGCACCACTACCGCCCGCCCGTTGCGCAGGTTAGTGACCCGCACCCAGCTGCCCAGAGGCAGCGTGGGATGCGCGGCCGTCAGATCGTACATGTCGTAGGGCTCACCGCTGGCCGTGGCCCGGCCCTGAAAATAGCTTCCGTACCACGACGCCGTCCCAATTTGATACGGCTTTGTCCGGGCTGTCTTGCCCGGCGCGACTGTTTCCCTCTTACTGCGGGTATTCACGGACTCCGAGCTGGTTGGTCGCTGAGCCGCCCCTAGGCTGACGACCAGTAAAACCGTCGCCAGTAAATGAGCTATATGTCCTCGCATTGTCACCTCTCATCTCTAAGTCGTGCTTGTCGTTCCTCCCCTACCAGTCGCCAAGGATTCGACAAGGCTACCGGGCTGGGAAGAAGCTGTCAACCGGGTTTTTTCCCTAGCAAGATGCTTATCTAGTAATACATATCTCACGTAACATACTGTTAATCTTGACTTATACTACCCATGTTGCTGTAGTCAATGAGCTTATTTGTTTACAAATTAGTAAATACAGTCCAAAGACTGCAAGTCGGAAATTATTACCCGGTATTTATTCTCAACGTGTTACAAGCATTACCTCAGTTTGCCCCGGGGTAATATTTGACCGGGTCGGTTGCGCTTTCCAGCGGCCTGCCCGTTCTGTGTCACCACAAACCTTGTGGCCCGCTTAAGTGCCTGCACGAGCATGGCCGTTGGCGCCTATGGACAAACTGCCAAACATCAGAATTTGAAAGGCTGGCACTTTCCGTTACATTGCCTTTATGCACCAATCTCCGCCGGTGGTGCTGACCATAGCCGGGTTTGACCCCTCTTCCGGGGCGGGCGTGACGGCGGACGTCAAAACCATCGCCGCTCATGGCTGCTACGGCGTGGGCTGCATCACGGCCCTGACGGTTCAGTCGACGGCAGGGGTCCGGCGGGTAGAAGGGGTTACTCCTGAACTTGTGGCGCAGACGCTCGATGGAACTGCGAGCTGACCTGGAAATCTCCGCGGTCCATATCGGCATGTTGGGATCAGCGAAAGTGGTTCGGGCGGTCACTGACTTTTTGGCGAAAGCGGGGCTGCCAAATATTGTCCTTGATCCGATCATCAGATCGTCGTCCGGACATGACCTGATCGATGCAGCGGGCCTGCGCCTTCTGATCGAACGATTGCTGCCGCTGGTCACCGTGATTACGCCCAACGTGGACGAGGCGGCTGTTCTCACCGGCCTGGCGGTTACCAATCTCGAGCAAATGCGCGCGGCCGCGGCCCGGCTTCACCAGATGGGCGCTGCCAGCGTGGTCATCACCGGCGGTCACCTCGAAAAGGCGATTGATCTTTTGAGCTTCACCAGCCCGCGGGGCGCGCAGCAGGAGGTCTTCAAATCCGACCGGTTACGGTCGAACTCGACCCACGGCACCGGCTGCGCCTTCTCGACCGCCATGGCCTGCCATCTGGCACGCGGCCGCGGATTGCCCGAGGCCGTGCTGCTGGCCAAGGCATATGTTGCCGCCGCGATTGCCAACGCCCATCCCCTGGGACGCGGCACCGGACCGGTGCACCACCTGTATCGCATGCACCAGCAGAGACGGGTAGTGATCAACGACCCCGAACCACTGAATTAGTCGACCACCGGCCACGTAGGGGCGGATGTGCCCACCCGCTCGGACGAGGGCGTCTGGCCTACGTGGGTTGTGTGGTTTTTAGCGCTTGGAGTCGGAAGACTTTTTTAGCAGCAGCCCGGCGGCGAAAGCCGCGATCGCGCCCAGGAGCCATTGCATCCTGTAAAACTGCACTGCCTCGAAATCATTGAAGGTTTGAACACTGTAGATCAGGCTGACGGCGACGCCCGCCATCACCAGGCACGCCATGCCGACCACGAAAGCCACCAGGGAAGCGGCGGAAAGTCCAAACGCGCGCTTGATGTTGTGAAACTCGAGGTAGAGGGTCCAGTGTGCGGTGGCCGATGGCCGGGCTTCCCGCGAAGCGCCGCAGGCGTGGCAGAAGAGGGAACCGACCATGAACTCGCTGCCGCAACCATCACAGACTTCCACCAGGCCCGGACGGGCGGCTTCGGCCGCGACCACCGGGGGACGCCAGAACTCGTGCTGCGCGTCATGCGCCACGTCAGCCATAAAAACCCTCGCTTTTGCACATCGCAAGCCGGTGACCAAAAACCGGGAATCGGTAAGTCATTGAAACGCCGCTTCTTTGGCGAAAGAACTTAAAGGCAATCTTCTCAAACTGGGCAAGAATTACCGCTCGCACTAGGAAAGATGCGCTCGAATGATGATGAAAAGATAATTCTGAAGGGTGATTATAGGCACACTTTCCTTCTGCCGGTTCTCCGCGAACCTTAACTTTTGTGGTTCGCCGCGGCCCCCGGCGGGGCTTCAGGTAAACTAGGGTCAGCGACCCCAACGAGAGAGAATTGCTTTTTCCGCTTCCACGCCGCGCCGTTACTGTTCTACTTGGCCTTCTGCTGGCCGCGCAGGCGATGGCGGCGCCGCACGACTCGAACTCCGAATCGCTGGCCTATCGTCCTCACGATCCGCAGAACCTGACCGCCTTCAACCACTTCTACAACCTCGACTATGACAAGGCGGTACAGGAGTTCGAGCAAGTGCTGGCGCGGCACCCGGACGATCCTTTCGCAGTCAATCACCTGCTGACCGCGACTCTTTTCCGGGAGCTCTATCGTATGGGTGTTTTGAACACCGGCGAGTACGCCAACGACACGTTTATTTCCGCCCCCCACCGGCCCGCGGATCCCAAGATCAAGCAGCAGATCAACGATCTGGTGAACCGGGCACTGCAGTTGGAGGAAAAGCGTCTGGCGGCCAATCCCAACGACGTCGAAGCCTTGTATGCCAGAGGAGTCACCCGGGCCCAGTTTTCCACCTACACCGCGCTGATCGAACGGGCCTGGTTTTCGGCTTTGCGGAACGCGGTGGGGGCGCGCCGTGATCATGAGCGCGTGCTTGAGCTTTCTCCCTCCACCACTGAGGCCAAACTGATCGTGGGAGCACACAACTACGTGGTGGGAAGCCTGCCCTGGGGAGTGAAGGTGGCGGCTTCCATGATTGGCCTGGGAGGAAACAAGGAGAAAGGCCTCCAATATCTCAAGGAGTGCAGCCAGGGTAATGGCGAAACCAGCATCGATGCCCAGATTCTGCTGGCGGTATTTCTGCGGCGCGAGCATCGCTACGATGAAGCCTTGCCCATTGTGCGCGGCCTCGTGCCCCGGTTTCCGCAGGATGTATTGCTGGCGCTCGAGGAGGGCCATCTGTTGCGGGCGTCCGGCCACAACCAGGAGGCAGAGGCCGTCTACCGCAAGATTTGGCAGGCCGGAAAGGAAGGCAAGTATCCCGGCTTGCACTATGAAATCGCAGCCCTGAGCCTGGGGGATTTGCTGCGCAGCCAGAAAGATTACGGCGGAGCCGCGGCGGCCTACGAACAGGTGGGACAGGCGCCGCAGCCCGATCCGGAGGCTTTGCAGAAAGCCAATCTGGGGGCCGGAGAGATGTACGACCTGCTGCAGAAGCGCGATCTTGCTTTGGCCAAATATCAGGCGGTGTTGGCCAGTGATGGCAGTACGTTGCCGGCTGAGACGGCGCGGAAGCGGATGAAAGAGGCCTATCGGGAGAACTAGCTGTGGAACCTTTCGACGCCTAGGACCGTATCTCAAGCGGAGGAGATCCATGTATTGCAACTACTGTGGCAAGGTCATCCAGGATGATGCCAGTCATTGCGCGTATTGCGGCAAGCGCATCGGGAGCGTCATTTCGCGTCACCGCCTGGTCCGCCCCCGCGCAGGCCGCAAGATTGCGGGAGTGTGTGCCGGGTTCGCGGAATACTTTGATCTCGACGTGACCCTGGTGCGGCTGGTGTGGTTGATTGTGGCGGTGATGACCGGCGTTGGCCTGCTTTCCTATCCCATCGCCTGGGTGGTGATGCCGGAAGAACCTCTGAGGCTGGAAGCGCCGGCGGGGCACGCGGCCGCGGCTTCGTAAGGCGCCATTACATTCATGTGTGGGGCGGACACTGTTGTCCGCCGCTTTTGAAGTAGGTTTTGGGATATTGGATTACAAATCATGAGCGGCGACAGGACTGTCCGCCCCACACCTGGCGGCCTCCACGTCGCCGGCGCTACCAAGGCCCATGATCCATATCAAGAGTGGCGACGCCGAGATTGCGTACCAGCTGCTGGGGAGCGGCTCGCCGCTGGTATTGCTTCATCCTTTTCCCGTCCATCATGAATTCTGGTTGCCTGCGATTCAAGCGTTGTCCTCGCGCTATCAACTGATCCTGCCCGACCTGCGCGGACATGGTGAATCGGGCGTGGGCGAAGGCCCGGCCACCATGGAAAAACATGCCAGCGATATCGCCAGGATTCTTGATCATGCCGAAATCGGGCGGGCGCCTTTCGCGGGAGTTTCGATTGGCGGCTATGTGCTGTTTGAGTTCTGGCGGCGATATCGAGGGCGAGTGGCGGCCCTGGCCTTGATCAATACCAAAGCGCCGGCCGATTCCCCGGACGCGAAAGCAGCGCGCTTGCAGGCCGCCGCCGACGTCGTGGAACGCGGGACCGAACCCTTCTTCGAAAGCATGGTCCCGAAATTGATCGGCGAGACTACGCGTGACAGTCGTCCCGACCTGGTGGAGGGCGCCTTGCGCATGATGAGGAAAATGTCAGCCGGAAATGTCGCACAGGTGCAACGCGGCATGGCGGAGCGGCCAGACTCGGTGCCGGACTTGAAGACGATCAATGTGCCCACGTTACTCGTGACCGGCGACGAGGATATCCTCACCGGGCCTGCGGAAGCGGAGTTGATGCGGCGGAATATCGCCGGCAGCGAATTGAAGATCATCCGCCATGCCGGGCACTATTCGCCCTGGGAAAAGCCCGCGGAAGTGGGCAAGCTGCTGCGCCAATTCTTCGACAATGTAGGAGCGAGCGCCCGCGCTCGTGCTTAGTCGTCCGTGGCGCTGCCGCACGAGCGAAAGCGCTCGCGCCTACATTGCATCGTGGGGAATCCGGGCGTTTGCTACAATTCTCTCGCCATGTCCTCAAGCGCAACGATCGACACTTTGCTGGTTCCCGAAAAAACGGTGGTCAATGCTAAAGGCGATGGGCCCGCTCTGAATATCGGCGAGGCGGCCAGCCACATCTTTCTGCTGACTCTCGAGATCACCAACATCATCGAGCAGGAAGCGCTGGACGTGAGCATCTACGGCTCCGCCGACGGCGCTGCCTGGGGAGCGAAACCCCTGGCCGCATTTCCCCAGAAGTTCTACCGCGGCCAGCATCCGTTGCTGCTCGACCTCACCGGACATGCCGAGGCCAAGTTCATTCGCGCCCACTGGGAGGTCAACCGTTGGGGCCGGGGCACCGAGACTCCCATGTTTGAATTCCATCTTGCCATCCGGGAAGTGCCGCCGGACATTCTGAAAGAAGCCACCGCCGAGGCCAAGGCGCTGGCCTAGAGATGGCAGATTTCCGATTGTAGATTTCAGATTTCAAATCGAAATATGGGGCGCCGACGCGCCCGTCGCGTTGCCGTCAAGATTTATCTCTTGATCGATCCCGAATGAGCTGATGCCTGCGACCCTCATACGTCCGGCCCGAAATGTTGCGGGCTCTCTGCGGCTGCCCGGGGATAAATCGGTTTCGCACCGCTACGCCATGCTGGCCGCCATCGCGGAAGGAACCACACGATTGGAGAATTTCTCGACCGGCGCGGACTGCGCCAGCACTCTGGGCTGTGTAAAGGCGTTGGGCGTCGAAGTAGAACGCAGCGATAACCGCGTGGTCATCCACGGCCAAGGCCCGAAATTGTGTCCCCCGGTATCGCCCCTGGACTGTGGCAACTCGGGTTCGACGATGCGGATGCTGAGCGGGATCCTGGCCGGACAGGACTTCAGCTGCCAGCTGACCGGCGATGAATCGCTCTCGCGGCGTCCCATGGCGCGAATCATCGCGCCGCTTGAAATGATGGGGGCGAAGATCAGCGCTCAGGACGGAGGGCGGCCGCCGCTCCACATTGCCGGCGGAAAGTTGAAAGCGATCCGCTACAACCTGCCGGTGGCCAGCGCACAGGTGAAATCATGTCTGCTGTTTGCCGGGCTGTTTGCGACTGGGGAGACCACCGTCGTCGAACCGATTCGCACCCGCGATCACAGCGAACTGGCGCTGCGGGCGTTCGGCGCGGAGCTGACCCAAGCCGGCAATGAAGTCAGGATTCAAGGCGGGCAGAAATTGAAGGCGATTGAAGCTGGGATTCCGGGCGATATTTCGAGCGCGGCGTTCTTCCTGTGCGCCGCCGGATTGTTTCCTGGATCGCAACTGGTGATCGAGGATTTGCTGATGAATCCTACCCGGGCGCGCCTTCTCGATATCCTGATCCTGATGGGGATCGGAATTTCCGTAACTCAACTGGAAGAGCAGCACGGCGAATTACGTGGAACCGTGAAGGTGGAAGGGCGCGACTTGAGAGGGATCACGCTTGCCGGCGCCGATACCGCCGCCCTGATCGACGAAATCCCGGTGCTGGCGGCGATTGCGCCTTACACCTCAGGCGGGATCGAGATTCGCGATGCGCGCGAGTTGCGGGTAAAAGAATCGGATCGGATTGCGGCCATTGCCGCCAACCTTCGCGCCATGGGAGCACAGGTCGACGAACGCGACGATGGCCTGAAGATTCCCGGAAGCCAGACCTTGCATGGCGCGGAGATTGATTCGTTGGGCGATCATCGCATCGCCATGGCGTTTGCGGTTGCCGCCCTGCGGGCGGAGGGAGAGACGCGGATTCGGGGCGCGGAAGCCGCCGTGATTTCCTACCCGGGATTCTTCGACGCGCTCGAGCGCGTGGCGCAGCGCTGAGCGCGTGCGGCGTTCGCGCTCTCAGGGTCTGCGGCGTTCGCGGCTAGTCCAGGTGGGCCCGCTTGCCTCCATACCTGATCACGCCGTTGGTGTCGTTGAGGCGTGCGACATCCGGATTCGTATACACCCGCGCCGCCTTTCGGCGGACCTGATTGCCCATCAACTGGGCCACGCCGTAGCTGCTCTGAAATCTGGCGGCGCCTGAGTTAAAGGGTTGCGGTGCACTCCCGGCCGTTGATTCTTCTAGCGCCGTCGCATTCGGCGATTCGAAAAACGGCGAGCTGAACTGGATCCCCGGGTCGTAAGACACCGGCTGGTTGAAGACTACACTGGAGCCGGCGGGGCTGCCGCTGTAACTGCTCGCTCCGACCACCAGAGAGGGCGAGTCGAAAGTCAAAGACGGCGTGATCAGCGCCTCGGCTGGAGCCGCCGGAGTCGCCAGGCGGGGAGCGAAAGGCTCCGCGTAAGTGCCCGGCGGAACCCATTTTTCCTGGCCGAAAGCCAATCCACAGCACAAGAGCAACCAGCACAAAGCAGAAAGCTGACGCATAGGGCCTCCTACCATACGCCCCTATTTTGCGCCCGGCAGCGGCGATGCTTCAAGCCGGCTCAGGCCGGGGTGCAGTTTGCGCAAAAACAATCCCACCCTTGTCATTCCGAAGCCAGGTTTATCGGCTAGGAATCTGCTTGCTGCCAGCAGAAAAACAGCAGATTCCTCGCGCGACCATACCGCGCTTCGGAATGACAATCCTTACGGGGGATCCCAAACTGCACCACTACTCAGGCAGGGGGCTCGTCCGCGCAGCCTTAGCTTCCGATGTATCTGGCGTACAGGCTGCGGGCAACCGCGGTGTCGGTGGTGCCTTTGATGATGGCCCGGCCGTCGGGAAACAGCGTCATCTCGTAGGGTTCGGGCCAGAATTTCAGGACAAAATCATTGTGCCGCACGGGTCCGTGGGGTTTAAGGCGCGCGCTTACTTCCAGGAAATCGACGGGGCGATGCCGCTCGTGGATCTGCACCGAGTTCCGTCCGCAAAGCGTGATGTGAGGCCGGCCTTCCCCCGCGAGATGGATAAAGTCGCGCTCGCCACAGGCACGGCATCCGGGGCGCGGGCTTCCGGCCGCGACTTCGGCGCGTTCGTTGCGCCACAGGTCAAAGGAAAGCAGGGTGCGCCGGAGCTGCGGGCCGGCGCCTACGAGCAGCTTGATGGCTTCGGTTGCTGAAATGGACGCTGCCATATTTACCGCGGAGTTCAGAATTCCAGCGGTCTCGCAGGTCTCGAAAGCCCCGCGCGGCGGGTCGGGAAACAGACACGCCAGGCAGGCGGTCTGGCCCGGCAGCACGTTCAAAGTGATGCCGTAGCTGCCCACGGCCGCGGTGTAGATCCAGGGGGTGGAAGTTTTTACGGCAAAATCGTTGATCAGGTAGCGGGTTTCGAAATTGTCGGCGCCGTCGAGAATCAGTTGCATTCCGTCTAGAAGCGCCTCGATGTTTGCCGGGACCAGGTCGGCAACCACGGGTTCAATTACAATCTGGGAATTGAAGGCAGAAATCTGGCGGGCGGCGGCGATCGCCTTGGGCAAAGATTGGGCCGCGTCAGCTTCATCGAACAGGGACTGACGTTGCAGATTGCTGGGCTCGACGTAATCGCGGTCGATAATGCGAAGGGTGCCCACGCCGGCCCGGGCCAGCAGGGAAGCCAGGGCCGAACCGGTGGCGCCGCAGCCCACCAGGGCGACCCGGGCGGTCGACAGCTTTCGCTGTCCCTCCCGGCCGATTCCAGGGAAAAGCACCTGCCGCGAATATCTTTCTTCCAGATTCAAACAGATCACCAGTTCCAGGGGTACGAACCTTTATTATAGGTGCCGCTCAGTTTCCCAGGCCAAATGCAACACAGCCTGCTACCCGTTCATCGAACCACTATCAGCTGCGAGGAGCCGGTTTGCGTTTAGAGGGAGCGATTGGGACAACCCTGACAGGACTGGCGCTCGCGGCCGTTTTGTGCCTGTACGCGGGGGCGCAATCGCCTCCGGCGCAAGGGCTGCCCGAAGCGGCGCCGGTCGAGCAACCGCTCGAGCAATCGCCGGCGCCGGCGCTCGGGGGAATATCGTCGTATGAAGGGCTTATCGTCCAGAAGGTCGATTTTTTCGATCTGCCCTCCGCCAATACCACGCGTCTGCTTGACCTGATTCCACAAAAGGCCGGTGCCCCTTTGGAACGCGAAGCCGTGCGCGAAAGCATTCAGGCACTGTACGCCACCGGACGTTTTGCCGATATCCAAGCTGAGGCTGAACGCACTTCGGACGGCCGGGTCGAGTTGACATTTCGCATGCGCGCCAACTTCTTTGTGGGCGAGATATTTTCCGTGGGCGAGCCGAATCCTCCGGCTGCCAATCAAGTGGTGAACGCATCGAAACTCCAGTTGGGCGAGCTGTTCACGCGGGAGAAGATGGAGCGCGCGCTGACCAGCATCAAGCAGCTCATGGAGCAGAACGGCTATTACCAATCCCGCATCAGCGATGAGGAGCAGCCCCAGGCCGAGACCCAGCAGATGAACGTCGTGTTCAACATCGTGCCCGGACCCCATGCCCGGGTGGGCCGCGTGACCGTGGCCGGTCCGGCAGGATTTTCCGGATCGCAGATTCAGGAAATTGCCAAGCTGCATACGGCGGACTACGTGACGGTACAGCGGGTCAGCCGGGCGCTCGATCGCCTGCGCAAGAAATATCAGAAGCAAGACCGCCTTTTGTCCCAGGTCGCCATCTCCAGCCGGACCTATCGTCCGGAGACGAATACGGTGGATTACGCCTTTGAAATCCAGCCTGGTCCGAAAGTCCAGATTACGGTTGAAGGCTTTAAGATCAGCCACGCGCAGCTCAAGAAAAACGTCCCGGTCTATGAGGAGAATGCGCTGGACGACGACTTGCTCAACGAAGGCCGGCGCAATTTGCTTAACTACATGCAGGGACTGGGCTACTTCGAGGCCAAGGTCTCATTACAAAAGAATCCGGCTTCCGCCGGCGAGCTGCGGGTCACTTACGATATCGACGCCGGCGACCGGCACAAGCTGCTGAAGCTGGCGATCACCGGCAATAAGAGCTTCAGCGAAGAGCAGATTCGATCGCGGATGCAAATCCAGGCCGCGGGCCGCTTTCTGGCCCATGGCCGGTACAGCCAGTCGCTGCTGAGCGCGGACGTTCGCAACCTTATCGCCAACCCCTATCAGGCCAACGGTTTTCTGGACGTCAAAATTACGCCCAAGGTGGAGGACAACTATGAAGGCAAGAAGAACGACCTCTCCATCACGCTCGAGATCGACGAGGGCCCACTGACCAGGGTGGGAACAGTACAGCTGGTCGGCAACGAAACCGCCCTGGCCAGTCCGTTCCCCGACCTCAACATTTCTCCGGGACAGGCGTTTGGCTATTCAAAGGTCAACGAAGACCGCGAAATCGTTCTGAACTACTACTTCAACAACGGATTTCCCAATGCCACCTTCGAAGCTTCGGCCAAGCCGTCGCCCAGCAATCCGGTGCTCATGGATGTTACCTACACCATCCACGAAGGCGACCAGGTCATCGTGGACCAGGTTTTCACCTCCGGACTGAATCACACTCGCCCGTTTATCGTGGAGCGCGAAATCCAGATCAAGCCCGGCGATCCCCTAAGCCAGATCGACATGCTGAACACCCAGAAACGCCTGTATGACCTGGGCATTTTCAGCCAGGTGGACACGGCGGTGCAGAATCCGGACAGCAGCGAGCGGGAAAAAAATGTGCTGGTGAACGTGCAGGAAGCCAAGCGTTACACGTTCAATTACGGCTTGGGACTGGAATTCCAGACGGGACAGCCGAGCACGAGCGACAACCAACCGCTGGGCAAGACGGGGGTCAGCCCGCGGGTCTCGTTTGGCGTGACCCGGCTCAATTTTCGCGGCTTGAATCACACCGTGACCCTCAAGGCCAACGTGGGAGGACTGCAGCAGCGCGGCCTGATCAGTTACGAAGCTCCGCGCTGGTTCAACAATCCCAACTGGCGGCTCACCCTGACCGCTTTCTACGACAACACGGTTGACGTCACCACCTTCACCTCCCAGCGCTTGGAAGGATCGGTGCAGGCCGAACAGACCATCAGCAAGACCAGCCTGATGACCTACCGCCTTACCTACCGGCGGGTGCGCGCGAGCGAAATCCAGAACACGGTCAGCCCCGACCAGATTCCACTGCTCTCCCAGCCCACCCGGGTCGCTATTCCCAACTTCAGTTACATCCGCAACAAGCGCGACAACGATCTGGAGACCACGAAGGGGGACTACACCACGATTGACGGCGGCGTGGCAGACAGCCATTTTGGCTCGGAGACCGATTTTGGCCGGCTGCTGCTGCAGAATTCCACTTACTACGCCATCGGGCGGAAACGGAACTCCGACCAGAAATTTGTGCTGGCCCGCTCCACTCGCCTCGGAGTGGAGATTCCCTATGGCAATACCTTCATGCCGCAGCCGGGAGCGCAGTGCCTGGAGCCTCAGGCGGGGCAGCCGGCGTGCCTGCCGCTGGCCGAGCGCTTTTTCGCCGGAGGCGGAAATTCGCATCGCGGATTTGGATTGAACCAGGCCGGACCCCGCGACCCCAACACCGGCTTTCCCCTGGGCGGCACGGCGTTGTTCGTGAATAATATTGAGTTGCGCATGCCCCCGCCGACCCTGCCATTTTTCCAGGACAATATCAGCTTTGTCATCTTCCACGACGCCGGAAACGTCTTCGGCAACGCCCATGACCTGTTCGGCAACCTGTTGCGCTGGAGCCAGAAAGAACCCGGCCTCTGCCAGCACCCGGCCACCGCAACTCAGTGTGACTACAGCTACATGTCGCACGCCATCGGAGTGGGAGTGCGATACAAGACTCCTGTCGGGCCGGTGCGCTTCGATTTCGGATACAATCTGAATCCGCCAGCGTTCCCGGTGTGCAATGACGTGCTCAAACCGGGACAGACTTGCCCGCTGGCCGATTTCGCTCCCCGGCATGCGGGCCGGTTCAACGTGTCATTCAGTATTGGGCAGACTTTCTGATGAAACGTAAACTTTTAACCTTCATTGGCACGGTCGTATTTCTGGCGACGGCGTTCACCGCAGGCTCGGCCGAAGTGATCGACCGCATTGTGGCCACAGTGAACGGACACATTATTCTTTTGAGCGACTGGGAAGATTCGCTGCGCTACGAGGCCTTCAGCAGCGGTCGGACGCTGGACAGTATGACTGCCGAAGACCGCAAGTCAGCTCTCGATCACCTGATTGATCAGGAATTGTTGCGCGAGCAACTGAAGGACTCGGATATCCAGCACGCCTCCCCGGAAGAGGTGGCGCAGCGTTTGGTGGAGATCCGGAAGCACTATCCCGAGGCCGAGACGGAACTAGGCTGGCGGACGGTTCTCGACCGCTACCGGCTCAGCCAGGAAAACCTTAAGGTCCGGGTCGCGGCTGAAATCGACTTGATGCGCCTGGTGGACGCGCGGCTGCGGCCTTCGGTGACCGTGGACTCGAAGAGCATTGAGAGCTACTACAATCAGGAGCTCCTCCCGCAGCTCCGCCAGTCGGGCGGGCAGAACGTTCCCCTGGCGGAAGTCAAGTCGAAGATCAAGGAACTTCTCACCCAGAAGAAGATCAGCCAACTGCTGACCACCTGGCTCCACGACCTGCGGGCCGGAAGTCAGATCCGCGCCGAGGCGCTGACGGCCGGGGCCGGAGCCCCGAGCCAATGAATGAAGCCGGCGTGAAGCCGGGGCGGCGCCAGATCTGGAAATTTTTCCTGTGGCTGATGTTGGCGGGCGGGATCGCCCTGGCTGGCCTCGGCTGGTACAGCACCACCGAGTCCTTCCGAACCCTGGTGCGCGAACGGCTGATCGCCAGCCTTGAGCGCATGACGGGAGGACGCGTCGAACTGGGCAGCATCCACGTCGTCCCTTTCCACCTGCAGCTGGAAGTCCGCGGTCTCACCATTCATGGCCGGGAGCAGCCGGGAGAAATTCCCTATGCCCACGTCAACAGCCTGATGGCGCAGGTCAAGATCCTGTCCCTGCCGCGTCCTGAACTGGGTCTCGATTACGTGGTGCTCGATCATCCCGTCGTCCACATCATTCTTTATCCTGACGGCACCACCAATCAGCCCGAGCCGGTAGTGAAGCAGCTGTCGCAACCAGCGCCGGTGGAGCGCCTGTTCGCGCTCTCGATCACCCGCCTCGAAGTGCGCCGCGGCGAGCTTATCTGGGGTGACAAGCGAGTCCCGCTCGATTTTGAACTGCGGGACGTGTCCGCCGATATGAGCTACTCGCTTTTTCGCGGCCGCTACGAAGGAAACCTCCTGCTGGGCAAAGCCGACACCACGTTCGATGGTTATCGCCCCTTTGCCTGGACCGCGGAGGCGCACTTCAGTCTGGCCAAGAACAGCATGGTGGTGCGGTCCCTTAAGGCGACATCGGGGCGCTCGCGCCTTCAGGCCCAGGGGACGGTGGAGAATTTCAGCCAGCCCAAGGTGGCCGCGGATTATGACGTTAACCTGGATCTGGCCGAGGCGGCCGCGATCGCCAGACGCCCGGAGGTGCGGCGGGGCAACGTCCAGCTGACCGGGCGCGGTTCCTGGTCGGCGCCGGACTTTTCGGCCATCGGCAAGGTTTTGCTGTCGAATCTCGAATGGAAAGATGCTCCGGTCGGAGTGCACAACGCCAGCCTGAGCGCCCAGTACAACCTTGATCCGAAGCGGATGTCGCTCTCGCAGATCGACGGCCACGTGCTGGGGGGAAGCGTCGCAGGAGACGCCGCGGTGGCGAACTGGTTACGTCCTCCGCCGAACGGCAAGAACGCGCGGGAAAAAAGACCGGACCCGCAGACCGGAACCTTGCACCTCCGGTTCAAGGACCTGTCCGCGGCGGAAATTGCCGGGGCCCTGGCCACACCCTCGCGTCCGTTCCAACAGATCAGACCCGCGGGCCTGGCCAGCGGAAGTGTAGAAGCCAGCTGGCGGGACACGATCCGCAACCTGGAAGCCCGATTCGTGGGCGATGTAGCCCCGCCGGCTCAGTCATCGAACGCGCGATTTCCTCTTACAGCGCACGCTCAGGGCGTTTACCGGGCTGGCCCCGGCGAATTGGAACTGGCGGAACTGACGGCCTCCACTCGCGCCACCCAGGTTCACGCATCGGGCACGCTCTCTTCCAGCGCGGCCCTCAAACTCTTGGTTACCACCACCAATCTTGGCGAATGGCAGCCGGTTTTTGCGGCGGCGGGATACGCTGGGCAAATTCCGGTCACGCTGAAAGGCCACGCCTCGTTTAACGGCACCGCCAGCGGAAAACTTTCCCAGATCGCCATCGCCGGCAATTTGCAGTCGCAGGATTTCGAAACCTTAATTCCGGCCACGTCGCACACCCCGGAGAAGATGATCAACTGGAACGCACTGCGGGCGGACATTCAATTGTCTCCGTCGTTGTTTGCGGTGCGCAACGGCACGCTGAGCCGCGATCCGGATTCGCTCAAATTTGATTTCCACGTGCAGCTTGACCACAGGCAGTTCAGCGATACCAGCCCGGTGCAGGCGCACCTGGACACCGAGAACGCCGATTTGCCCGGCATCCTTGCCCTGGCAGGATACGCATACCCAATCGCCGGGACCGTGGACCTGCATCTGCAAGTATCGGGAACGCGGTCCTCCCCCCAGGCGCAAGGCCACATTCTGCTGCGTGACGGAAGCATTTACGGCGAACCGGTGGAGCGCTTTAGTTCGGACCTGAATTTCAACGGGGAGGAAGCTGAGCTCCAGAACATTCAGCTGACCCACTACGAATCTACGGTCAGCGGCGGCGCTACCTACAATCCCGACAGCCACGCTTTTCGCTTTGACCTCAAGGGTGACAATTTTGATCTGACCCGGGTATCTGTACTGCAAAACGCTCGCATTGCCGTGACCGGCGCCGCGGATTTTACCGCGAATGGTTCCGGCACTCTGGAACAGCCAACCCTCAATGCCGCCATTCATCTCCACAATCTCACGTTCGATCAGGAACGCGCGGGCGACTTCACCATCAACGCCGTATCGCAGGGGGCAGAGCTGCGCATCACCGGACAATCCCAGTTCGAAAAGGCAGACGTCAAAGTCGAAGGCAACGTTCATCTGCGGGAGGACTGGCCCGCCGACGTCTACTGCCGCTTTCATCAGTTCGAACTCGATCCCGTCTTTCGAACCTACCTGCACGGCGCTGTGAATGGGCATTCCCGGGCGGACGGCGAAGTGCACATGGTGGGTCCGTTGCGGCGGCCGGGCGAATTGCAATTCACCGCCAACCTCGACAACCTGGATGCCGACGTCGAAGACGTAAAAATCAAGAACCAGGGACCGATCCGATTTTCAGTGGCCAACCAGACTTTGCAGATTGACCAGTTCCATCTGCTGGGAGAAGACACCGATATCTCCGCCACCGGCAAAGTGCATTTAACCGGCGATCGAGAACTTGATCTGCGGGCCCAGGGCCGGGCCAATCTGAAGCTGATCGAAAGCTTCAATTCAGATTTCACCTCTTCCGGCGTGGTCACGGTAGATGTGTCGGTGGCCGGCCCCCTGGCGAAGCCGGTCATGCAGGGTAGGGTGCAGGTGACCGGCGGGGCGATTGCCTATATTGATCTGCCCAGCGCCCTGAGCGATATCAACGGCTCGCTGATTTTCAACCAGGACCGGCTGCAGATCGAGAGTCTCACCGCCCACACCGGGGGCGGACTGGTCACGTTTGGCGGCTACGCGACCGCTTACAACGGCAAGTTCAACTTCGATCTCTCGGTGAAGGGGCAGGATGTGCGGCTGCGCTATCCCCCCGGCGTCAGTGCCATGGCCAATGCCGACTTGCATTTTGTGGGCAGTTCTTCGGGCTCGACCTTGAATGGGGAAATCATCGTTACGAAACTGGCCATGACGCCGGGCTTTGATTTCGGCAGGTATCTGGACCGCTCCCAAAGCTCCGGCCTGGCGCCGACCAACCAGCTTCTGAACCGGATTCGGCTCGATGTTCATATCGCTACCACTCCCGAATTGCAGATGCAGACGGCCAGCATGCGGCTTTCCGGCGACGCTGATTTGCATCTGCGCGGTACCGCCGCGAAGCCCGCCATCCTGGGACGCGCCGACGTCATCGAAGGCGAGGTGCAGTTCAACGGGACCAAGTATCGCCTGGAGCGCGGCGACATTACCTTCATCAATCCGGTAACCACCACCCCGGTGCTTGATTTGCAGGCCACCACCCGAGTACAGGATTACGATATTACGCTCAACCTGAACGGCCAGATTGACCGGCCCAATGTGACTTACCGTTCGGAGCCGCCGCTGCCCACCGCCGACATTATCGGACTGCTGGCCTTCGGGCAAACCTCGGAGGAATCGGCGCAGCTGAACCAGTCGCAGTCGGCGTTCAACTCGGAGACCTCGAATGCCATCCTCAGCGCAGCGCTGAACGCCACGGTCAGCAACCGGGTGCAGAAACTGTTCGGGGTCAGCCGCATCAAGATCGATCCTCAGGGCTTTACCACGGAAACTTCGTCCACCCAGACGGGCCCCGCGGTCACCATCGAACAGCAGGTGAAAAATAATCTGACGCTGACGTATACCACCAACGTCGCCGGGGCATCGCAGCAGATTATTCAGGTGGAATACAACGTCACCCGCACCGTTTCCATCGTGGCGTTGCGTGACCAGAACGGGGTGGTCAGCTTCGATGTCCGGGTCCGGCAGCGCAAGAAATAATTGTGTGGTTGTGCTTGTGTGGTCGCGGGCAACTCGCCCGCGGTCCCCCGGGCCTGGCCTGACATCAAGGGCCGCTGCCAGATTTTGGAATCTGGTTTCGCACTAATGCCGGCGGCCGGGATGCGCGGGCGAGTCGCCCGCGACCACACAACAACAACAACCACAGCCACAACGGATTTTGCCAACCGGAGTATTCTGAATCGGCTTGGTCGCCGAACTTCATCCCGATCGCTTCAGCGTCGAACGCCGGCACATGGTGGAGACCCAGCTTCGCGCTCGGGGAATCCGTGATTTGCGCCTGTTGCAGGCGATGGCGGATATTCCGCGGCACGAATTTGTGGATCCACGCTATCGCGATCAGGCCTATGAGGATCATCCCCTTCCCATCGATGCCGGCCAGACGATTTCGCAGCCCTACATCGTTGCTCTCATGCTGGAGCTTCTGCAGCTCGACCCCTCATCGAAGGTGCTTGAAATCGGGACCGGCTCGGGATATCAGGCCGCTGTCCTGAGCCAGCTTGCCGGCCATGTCTACACCATGGAACGTCATCCGGAGTTGGCGCGGCAGGCGGCAGAGACACTGTCCCGTCTCGGGCTGACGAATGTCGGCGTTCTGACCGGCGATGGAAGCCTGGGCCTGGCGGAACAGGCTCCATTCGACGCCATTGTCGTCGCCGCCGCGGCCGCACAGATTCCTCCGGCGCTTTTTGAGCAGTTACGCGAGGGCGGGCGCATGATCATCCCGGTAGGTCCGCCGGAGGCGCAGGAATTGCAACTGGTTCGCAAGCAGGGGGGAACGGCGATGATCAGTATGCGGGAAGGGTGCCGGTTCGTGCCTTTGATCAGCGATGAGGCCGGGACCGAGCTGCAGCTTTAAAGTCAACTCCAACCTCAAAGGCCGCGGGCGAGGGCGCCCGCCCCACACGGTTTGTGCTTTACAATTCTGATGTGCCTCTGCTGCGCAACCTGCGGGTTACCCTGGAGATGATCAAGTGGGAGCATTCCATTTTTGCGCTCCCTTTTGCTTTGTGCGGAGCCATGCTGGCAGCCAACGGACTGCCAGGGGGATTGCAGTTGTTGTGGATCATTGTCGCCATGATCTCGGCCCGCTCCGCTGCCATGGCCTTCAACCGCCTGGCCGACGCTTCGATTGACGCAGCCAACCCGCGCACCCAAACCCGCGCCTTGCCGGCGGGAACGCTGACTCCGGCATTTGTCGCCACCTTCGTGGTGGTCTCCTGCGCTCTGTTTGTGCTGGCCGCGTCCCGGCTCACCCACCTGGCCCTGCTGCTTTCTCCGGTGGCGCTGGCCGTGGTGTTGCTCTATTCCTATACCAAGCGTTTCACCCGCTGGTCGCATCTGGCGCTGGGTCTGGCGCTGGGCGTTGCCCCGTCGGCGGCCTGGATCGCGGTGCGTGGGTCTTTCGATCCCCGTATTCTTCTGCTTACCGCGGCAGTAATGTTCTGGGTGGCGGGTTTTGACGTCCTCTACGCCTGCCAGGATTACGAATTCGACCGGCAGGCGGACCTGCACTCCATTCCTCGCTACTTCGGCATCGGGCGCGCGCTCTGGATCGCGCGCCTGTTCCACGTGCTCATGCTGGTCTTGCTGATGGCACTGGTTGCGGCCTTCGGGCTGGGGAAGCTGGCAGTGATCGGAGTCGTCGTGGTCGCGCTGCTTCTGGCCTATGAGCACTCCCTGGTGTCGCCCAACAATCTCTCCAAGCTGAACGCAGCGTTCTTCACCATGAATGGAGTGATCTCGGTTGTGTTCTTCGTTTTTATCGCCGCGGACCTGCTGCTGAGGAAGTAGGCTTCCGATTGGATTGCCTATTTTTGCGCGGCGGGCGGGACGCCCTCCGGACAGCCCGCGGGACGCCGGCGCTACTGTCCGGCTTACCCGGATGTGGAAAGATACTCCCATCGCCTGCGGCGACTGTCGCTTCCTGCGTGGCCTGCGGTATCATCATGGGTGATGTCCACTGTGCACTCATTCCAGACTGACGACAACCGCCTTGCGCTGATTCATCGAAAAGTTGCCGCCGGCGAACGCCTGAACTCGGATGACGCCCTAGCTCTTTACCGGACGGGCGACATTCTGGCTGTGGGCTGGATGGCCAACTACGTGCGCGAGCGCATGCATGGCGACAAGACATACTTCAACGTCAATCGCCACCTGAACCCGACCAATGTTTGCGTGGCTGCCTGCCGCCTCTGTGCCTTCGGGCGCAAGAAGGACACACCCGGCGCATACACCATGGCGTTGGAAGAGGCTTTCGAAACCGCCGCTACCGGCTACACCGAGGCGGTCACGGAATTCCACATCGTCGGCGGATCTGCATCCCGATCTGCCGTTTCAGTATTTCCTCGACCTGATTTCCGGACTCAAGCAGCGCTTTCCGCAAGTCCATCTGAAGGCTTTCACCATGGTCGAGGTGGCCTATTTGTCCAAACGCGCGAAGCTCTCGATTCGAGAGACGCTCGAGCAACTGAAAGCCGCGGGCGTGGATTCTTTACCCGGCGGCGGCGCGGAAATTTTTGCCGATCGGGTACGCCATATTATCTGCGACCACAAAATCGATGGCGACCAGTGGCTCGATACCGCAAAGCTGGCGCATCAGATCGGCTTGAAGTCGAATGCCACCATGCTCTACGGCCACGTGGAGAACGATGAAGACCGGGTCGACCACCTGCTTAAACTCCGCGCCCTGCAGGATGAGACGCACGGCTTCCAGACGTTCATTCCGCTGGCCTTCCATCCCGACAACACGCCGCTGCAGCATTTGCCCAAGACCAGCGGCATGCTCGACATCAAGCAGATCGCAGTCAGCCGGCTGGTGCTCGACAACTTCCCCCACGTGAAAGCCTACTGGCAGATGATGACGGCGAAGATCGCGCAAATCGCGTTGCGTTTTGGCGCCGACGATATCGACGGCACGGTCGTCGAAGAAAAGATTTATCACGACGCCGGCGCCACCACTCCCCAAGGCATGCGCCGCCAGGACCTGGTCCGCTTGATCCGAGAGGCGGGCAGGGAACCGGTCGAGCGCGATACGTTGTACCGCCCGGTTACACGCACTGAGACATCCGTCACAGTCGCAGTGTAGCGCGAAGACGCGTCCTTTCCTTTTGCTGTCCCAAATTAACGAAACATGACCAGGTAGCGCGCCACTCTAAGGCGTTCGCCCTCACTGGGCTCGTGCTATGCTTTCGGGTTTCTTACCGCTAGCGTTGGAGATGGAGGAACCCAATGGCCTTTTCACGCCGTGATTTTCTCTCGACTGCCGTGGTCGGAGCCGTGTCGCTGGGGCTGGAGAAAGACCTGGAGGGAGAAGATCGGAAGAAACCCGATCCGAATACAGATGCCACAGCGGTGCCGGGCAAGCGCCCGATTATGGTCAGTGCGGGCAACGGATTCAACTATCTCGACGATGCCTTCGCCTTCCTGAAAAATGGCGGCGATACCCTCGATGCCGCGCTCAAAGTTGTGAAAGGGCCTGAAGACGATCCCAACGAGGACAGCGTCGGATTGGGTGGGTTGCCGAATGAAGAAGGCGTAGTGGAGCTCGATTCCTGCTGCATGCACGGTCCTACACGCCGGGCCGGGTCGGTCGGAGGCGTGCGGAACATCAAGAACGTTTCGCTGGTGGCCAAGGCGGTGATGGAGCATACCGGACACGTGATGCTGGTGGGAGAAGGCGCGGAGCGCTTTGCCGTCGCCCAGGGCTTTCCCCGCGAAAACCTGTTGACCGAACATTCCCGCAAGATCTGGCTGCTGTGGAAGGAAACTCATTCCGACTGGTGGGGGCCGGGATTGGCCAGTCCCGACTGGCATAAGAAACTCCCGGCGGCGCCGCACGCCGACGAGTTCGAGCGCCGGATCGAGCGCATGAAGCAGGTGGCTGCCGATATCGGAATCGAGCCCGAGCAGCGCATGGTCGCGATCCGCAAGGTTCTGTTTCCTCCAACCGGCACCATCCATTGTTCAGCGCTGAACGAAAAGGGCGAGATTTCCGGTACCACCACCACCAGCGGCCTGGCCTGGAAGCTGCCCGGTCGTTGCGGCGACTCTCCCATCATCGGCGCCGGATGCTATACCGATCAGGATGTGGGTTCAGCGGGAGCGACCGGCAGTGGAGAAGAGAACATCAAAGTCGCGGGCGCCCACACCATCGTGGAAAATATGCGCCACGGGATGTCGCCTCTCGACGCCGGCATGGATGCGCTGAAGCGCATCGTGCGCAATTACAACGGCGACATGAATCGCCTCCGCTTCATCGACATGACCTATTACGTGCTGCGCAAAGACGGCGCTTACGCAGGGGTCTCGCTGTGGGACGGCTACGAGCCGGGCAAGCCGCACCAGATCGCGGTGCACGACGGGACGAAGCGGTCAGAGAAGACCGTCAGCCTGTTCTCAGGGGTTTCGCAGGAATGGCCGCCGGTCCTGGAGTAGCAGGGATTTAAAAGTACACGAATATAGTGTACACTGTATCCGTATGAAGAACATTACTCTGAGCGCAGATGAGACCCTCATAGAGCAGGCGCGACTGGTGGCGCGAGCCCAACATAAGACTCTGAACGCCGCCTTTCGCGAGTGGCTCGAACAGTATGCGGCGCAAGCCGGAGGGGGCGCCGCCGTGGACGCTCTTATGCGCCGTCTTCGCCACGTACGTTCCTCAGGACCCTACACGCGAGACGAGATGAATGAGCGTTAGATTCTTCCTCGATACCAACATCTTTGCCTATGCCTTTGACGCCAAATCGCCAGCCAAAGCCAGGCGAGCTGCCCAGTTGATTCGGCAGGCGGCAGATACAGGGAATGGAGTGGTCAGCTATCAGGTGGTGCAGGAGTTCTTCAATCTTGCATTCCGCCGTTTCCAGCGCCGCATGAATCTTGCCGAGGCCGAACAATATTTGATCACCGTCTTCCGGCCTCTGCTCGCAGTCCATTCGTCGCCCGCACTCTACGTCGAGGCCATGCGCATAGCGGGAAGATATCGCTTGTCCTGGTACGACTGCATTATCGTCGCCGCCGCTTTGCAGAGCCAGTGCGGCGTTCTCTATAGCGAAGATCTGCAGCACGGCCAGGAGATCGACGGCCTGCTGATCGAAAATCCTTTTCTCTGAGCGGTCAGGCAAGCCCCGCCAGATGCTGCACACGATGACGACCATGCGGGTGGAGAAGACGGTCAGCCTGTTCTTCATGCCGACGATGGTCGAGAAAAGCAGTTTCTTGCGAGTGGACCTGGTATCGCGGCGTGAGTTCAGGAAAGCACGTCCACCCCAGCCAAGTCCTTACACGAATCTCACCTTCACATCCGGCCCCTTCTCCAGATGGATGCTGTCGATGAAACGCACTTTTCCGGTGCGCAGCGTCAGTACGACCGACGAGGTTCGCGTGCCTTCGCCGAAGAAGCGCACTCCCTTCAGCAGCGATCCTTCCGTGACTCCGGTGGCGGCGAAGATAAGTTGCTTGCCCGGGGCAAGGTCCTCGGCTTCGTAGATCTTGTTCTTGTCTTTAATGCCCATGCGCGCGATGCGCTCTTCCAGTTCCGGCTTGTCAATCACCAGGCGTCCCAGCATGTATCCATTCAGGCAGCGGATGGCGGCAGCTGTGATCACGCCCTCCGGAGCGCCGCCCGAGCCCATGACCGCGTGGACGCCGGTCCCGATGACGGCGGCTGCGATGCCCGCCGACAAATCACCGTCGCCGATCAGCCGGATTCTTGCCCCAGCCTTGCGAATGTCGGCAATCAGCTTCTCATGCCGCGAGCGGTCGAGCACGATGATCACCAGGTCCTCGACGTCGCGACCCATGCGTTTGGCAATGTTCTTGAGGTTGTCAATCACCGGGGCGTCGAGATCCACCGCGCCTTTGCAGGAAGGGCCAACCACGATCTTTTCCATGTAGCAGTCGGGCGCGTTCAGCAATCCGCCACTTTCGGAAGCGGCCAGCACGGTGATGGCGCCGGGTGCTCCCGTGGCGCAGAGGTTGGTGCCCTCCAGGGGATCGACCGCGATGTCTACTTCTGGAACTTCGGTTCCATCGGGAAACTCGGCGCCGACTTTTTCGCCGATGTAGAGCATGGGCGCTTCGTCGCGTTCACCTTCGCCGATCACGATGGTGCCGCGCATGGGAATGGAATCCATGGTCTTGCGCATGGCTTCGGTCGCCACCTGGTCGGACAGCTTGCGTTCGCCCTGACCCATGGTGTGAGCCGAGGCGATGGCCGCAGTTTCCACTACCCGGAGGAATCTTGAAGCCAGGTCGCTTTCAATGTTGCGGCCAAAAGTCCTGGCCTTGGCTTCGGACTTGGTGCTGGATGTCATGAGTGCCCCCTGATCGTTGAAAGTTGTACTCGAGCGCGGTCAACGAATATAACGCCGATGCCGGAGAAGGGAAAGTTACGAGCGTGGGGCGGCTGAGCCACCAGGTGTGGGGTTGACCATATTAGCTCGCCGCACAGGCTTCAATTCACTGACCGGACGAGACTGGGGATGAGCATGACAAGGGCGCAACCGGTCGTAGGATAGCAGCCCAAAATACCTCGACGGATTATCCGCGCGTTGCTGCCATTGGGGAATGGGACGTTGAAGGCAGTTGCAGACAAGGTCTTGTAGGCGATTCGGAGTTTCTCCGACCCGCTAATGAACTCGACATCCTCAAGCTTGGGTCCGGGGGCGAAGAGAAGGAAGAACTCGGCGCTCGCCGAGCCCGCCACGAGTCGACCGAGCTTGGTGGTACGCATCTGGCTCAGCTCCGCTCCGCCCGCGAAGGAGCGGTCCGGCGTTCGCTTTGCAGCCGGAGTGAGGTGATTGAGACGTTCTTGGGTTCCTGGCAGATGGGAATTTTCTGACAGCGCCAAACGATACACCCGGATTGCCTCCTCCGGCTTGTGCTCCTGTTCGTAGACCTGCCCCAGGTGGTCGGCAATAACCGCGTTTTGAGACAACTGCCAGGCGGCGAATAGGCACGTTTCCGCCTCGTGGAGATTGGCCAATCTGAAGTACACCCATCCTAAAGTGTCCCAGTAAGCAGCAAGGTTGTTGGTGTGTTCGAGACCCGACAAGTCCAATTGGTTGAGGTGGACATCCCTTGAAGCAGCCTCCTCTTCTCTTACTGCATCCTTTGCATACTCCAAGGCCTCGGGAAGTCTGACATTTGCATCGGCCAGGGCATAGCCAATTTCGTTCTTCAATCGTGGCCCTGGGCTTAGCTTCAGGGCAGCGTCGAATGCGGCGAGTCCTTTTTCCGGATTGCCGGAGAGCAAATATGCGTTGCCCAGGGACATTTGCAGCGCTGCGTTGCCGGGACTCGCGTTTGTGGCTGACTCCAATAGAGGAATCGCCTCTCCGAATCGTTTCTGGCTGATGAGAAGGTTACCAAGAATTGTGGTCGCGTCTTGGTCTCTCGGAGTTATCTTGAGTAATTCCTGCCACGCCGCGATGGCGTCATCTGGGCGGTGTGCGCCGTTCAGTGCAAATGCAAGCATCTTGCGTGCTATGGGTGCATCGGGATCGGAGTCGACGGCTCTGTGAAAGGCATCCAGACCTTCTTCGGTTTTGCCGGACGCCATGTAAAACTGTCCCAGCAAGACCCAGGAACGAGTGAACTTCGGGTCCGCGGCGACGGCGTGCCTCAATGCGGAGATCGTTCCGGGCAAGTCGTGGGCCTGGATTTTCGCCTGCACCTGGCTTTCAGCGCGCATGGCTTCGGGGTTGTCGCTGTCCGGCAAAGTCCATGCCGAATTTCCATTGGCAGTATCTGACTCCGAAGCCGATGAAGAATCCCGCGAAGTTAGGACGATGTATCGGTTCTGTTCATCCTCGAGCGCTTTGCGGAACGACTTGTACTGCTCGAATTCAGACAGCGGAACCTCCCGCAATTTTAAGATCAGGCGGCGCTTCGCGGTCAGGACCCCTTTCGTCAATTCGTAGGAAGCCTGATACTCGGCGAAGTCGCGTTTTACGTCCACCGCAGCGGGCAACTCGGGGCGATAGCCATCAGGCATTTTGATATTGGCTTCAAGGGAGCTCTCCCCAGGCGGGCCCAACCACAGAGGGGAAGCAAAAGTAGTCTGGTTGTCTCTCAGGGACGGCATCAACATGGGAGGAAAAGGTGGGGTAATGCGCCGGTTCTCCCAGTCAGAGTAATCCTTGCGATTGTAGTCATAACTGAAATGAAAAGGTGACTCCGTGGCTTCAGGAGAACTGGCCACCACATGGCTGACCGTCCCACCAAAACCCGAGCCGAAAGAGATCTGTTGAACCAGGTCTTTCCACTGGGACTGCGGCACCCGCCGGAACACGGTGCGGATCAGGATTTCGAGGTCGCCTCGGAGGCTTTGCTCCAATTGTGCATCCAGAACGCCGGTTTCGCTGAGATTTCCCTGGGCCCTGAAGAGCGAGGAACCTTGGAAGGGCGGGTCCGCCGGAATGGCAACCCAAACTGGCGGATGGTCGTTTGGAATGACCAGCGCTTGTTTGTCGCGTAGCGGGGGGAGCAGGTATGCGAGAGGCGCCAGTTCCGCGGTGGTATCGAGCCAGAGGTAGCCGTTTCCCCGTGGCAATACGGTGATCACATGGTTGAACTGGCTGATAGAAGGCACATCAGGATCAAGTTTGCTGGTGGAACTGATCAGGGCCGGATACGCGGTGATGCCCACTGCCTGTAGTAAGGAAGCTAGTAGCGTGTGTTTGTCCTTGCAGTCGCCGTATTGGTTGCTCAAGACCTCGGTCGCAGAATGGGGCTGAAATCGTCCCAAGCCGAAGGCAATGCCAATGTAGCGGTATTGAGTGCTGACGTAGTTGTAAATGGCCCGGATCTTGGCGTCTTCGTCGGCAGCACCTTTGGTCAGTTCGGCGGCTTTTGCCCGAACTTCGGGGCCCGGCTGGACTTTTTCCTGTTGCAGCGAGCCGTACCAGCGGCCAACATCTTCCCAACTCTGGAAGCTGGAAATCTGCACCTCGGGCGCGGGAAAAAGACCGCGGACGCTTTGATAACGCGCCCTTTCCTGGTCCTTCTCCTCCTGATCCGTGGTCTTGCGCTCCAGATTCGAGCCGGTCCAGGCGAAGACGCGCCGGCCACCCTCTTCCGTGATCGAAGGTTTGAGCTCCGAACTCTTCCATTTCACGGCTCGATCACGTGGAACACTGATCTGGAGCTGCTCCTGCAGCACGATGCCATCATGTGAGAAGTTGTACGCATACCAGAATTGACCCGGTACGAGAGGTTTCGTTCCTTTCCAGTGCAGCTGAAGTTCGAGTACATCTCCGGTTCCCAAACCTTTTACGGCGACATGTTTTTCACGCTGGTCGCTGTACATCGGAGCCTGGCGTGAGACTTCCGTCGCCATGTCCTGGATGTTGTCTGACGGCGTTTCGACCACGTTACCGTCCGGTTTGTGAACCCGCACATGGTCGATATCCAGACTCTCGCTGGAGCTTTGATAGGAGAAGACAAGCAGGCCGTATTGCTGCACACCGGCGTCAGACTGCACTCGTATGCGGCTGAAAGACTCGCGCGTGCTGGTCCCGTCGTTCTCGAACGCCACTTTTGTGGTTTCCGTCTCAACAACGATCGCTTCGTTGGAGTAGTCTGGGTTCGTGGCGGGCTTGCCGGGCGCTCGACCTCGTGCGGTAACTGCGATGGTCAAAATCATCACAAGGCGAACGACGCGAGGATACTTCGACATAAGGCTGCATGTATGTATCGCGATTCAGAGCAAAAGACAAGTAACTATGGCGGGTATGGAGTTACCCTTGCCTAACAGCGAGGGTGATAGTTGGCTTCGCTCGTTGACCTTCCGACTGATAGCGCCTAGAACGCGTCAATCCCGGTCACGCTCTGCCCGATGATCAGCGTGTGGATGTCGTGCGTGCCTTCGTAGGTCTTCACCGATTCCAGGTTCGCCATGTGGCGGAAGATGGGGTACTCGTCGGCGATGCCGTTGGCGCCCAGGATGTCGCGCGCCATGCGCGCGCATTCCAGCGCCATCCAGACGTTGTTTCGCTTGGCCATCGAGATGTGCTGGTGCTGGACCTTGTCTTTGTCTTTGAGTCGCCCGACTTGCAGAATCAGCAACTGCGCCTTGGTGATTTCGCTGATCATCCAGGCGAGCTTTTCCTGCACTAGCTGGTGCGAGGCGATGGGCTGGTCGCGGAACTGTTTGCGGAGCAGCGAATACTGCAGCGCGCAGTCGTAGCAGGCCATGGCCGCGCCGACCGCGCCCCATGCGATGCCGTAGCGCGCCTGGTTCAGGCACATCAGCGGAGACTTCAGGCCGTCCGCTCCTGGGCAGCAGATTCGACTGCGGGAATGCGCACGTCCTGCAGTGAAAGGCCGGACGTCACCGAGGCGCGCAGCGACCACTTGCCGTGAATGTCTTCGGCCCGGAAGCCGGGGCGATCGGTTTCGACCAGAAAGCCGCGGACTTTGTCATCTTCGTCCTCGACCTTTGCCCAGACCACGGCGACGTCGGCGATCGAGCCCGAGGTGATCCACATCTTCTCGCCGTTCAGCACGTACTCTTTGCCGACTTTCTTGGCGCGGGTGCGCATGCCGCCGGGATTGGAGCCGAAGTCGGGCTCGGTCAGGCCGAAGCAGCCGAGCTTCTCGCCCTTCTGCAGGGCCGGCAGCCAGGTCTGTTTCTGCTCGTCGGAGCCGAAGGTGTAGATCGGGATACATGACCAGCGCCGACTGCACGCTGACGAAAGAACGCACGCCGCAGTCGCCGCGCTCCAGTTCCTGCATCACCAGTCCATACTCGACGTTCGACATGCCGGCGCAGCCGTACCTTGAGGCTGGCGCCGAAGAAGCCCAGGTCCGCCATCGGCTTGACCAGTTCGCGCGGAAAGCGTCCGGCGCGATTGCACTCTTCGATGATGGGGACGAGATTGTCTTCGATGAACTTGCGGGCGGTGTCGCGCACCAGGCGCTCGTCGTCGCTCAGCAGGGAATCGAATTCGATGAAATCAACTCCGCGGAACTTGATGGCCATCAGCTCCTCATTTCTGTTTCGTCGCTGCGTTCTGTGCCGCGTTCTGGGCCAGGCACTCAGGGAGTGGAAACCCTTGAAGGTAACAAAGGGTGCGAGGGCAGTCAAACCGGCATTAGGCTGCACGGTCACAACCGATAATGCGTCTATTATGAGCACTCTCAAAAGGTCGAGACGCCCGGATCGGTGAGATCTCTCAGTGCTCTCTGCCCTTGGAACCACTTGAACACGAAGAAAGCATGTACACCGAATTCCCACAACGAAAACATGACCACAAGGGCAATCATGTCAGCACAATACAGAGCCATGCCGGCCAGGAACGCCCAACGATGGCCCGCACGTCCGGCGAATCCCAGCCCTAACAGGAAAATCAGCCACGTTGCGGCCGCGCCGTACACCGCGAAAGGGTAAAGGCGACCGATTGGTCCGCCATAATAGGTCAAGAGGTCAATCGCACCGATACTGACAAAAATGTTCAGTCGCACCGGGAGCAGGCCTGTGCCGAGCGCAGCTAGACCCGCTGCCAAGAAGAAGTAGTTGGCATCGCTCCGGCTGTCGGAAAGTAAATCGGCACGTCTCTGCTCCTCAGCATCCTTGTACTCGTCGTCCGTCCGACCTGCGCCAACATTCAACGTTTGCATAGGGCTGCCACATTTCTGACTGCGCTCAAAGTATAGATGGCGGGGTTACAAGCCACTAGTCCTGCCAGGCCAATTTGATTCGGGACTAACTTGGACCTAGCGGCCGCGGAGATGTTAGTTTTTACAAACTTTTTGCAAGTTCCGGACGCGCTTTTAGCAGCCGGCATCTAAGCTGTAAGTAAGTTGCACTCGGGCTTAAATCGAGGCACAATTACTGCGGTTCACCGGACCCAACGATGAGTGTAAACAAGCGACCCATGCTCCAGGCAGTTCTGTTCGCCGCAGTCTGCGTGGCGACGTTGCTTGTCCCCGCGCTCGCGGCCGATGTGCCTGCTTCTCGCCCTTCGCTGGGTCAGGGATTCAGTCTGCTTTACAACCTTGATTTCGATCAGGCGCATCAGGTGTTTCTGTCCTGGGAACGCGAGCATCCTCAAGATCCGGTCGGGCCCACGGCCGAGGCGGCGGGAATACTGTTCTCCGAATTTCACCGGCTGGGGGTGCTGGAAGGCCAGTTCTACGAGAATGACAAGAAATTCCTGGATCGCGACAAGCAGGATCCGGACAGCGGCGTCCGCGACCGCTTTAATGCGGCGCTGGACCGCGCCCAGAATGTCGCGAGCACTCGTCTGGCTGCCAATGCGAAAGACCGCGATGCGCTATTTGCCATGACGCTTTCGTCCGGACTGCAGGCCGACTACGCTGCGCTGATTGAAAAGAAGAATATCTCCTCTTTGCATTACACTCGCGAGGCCAATGACTGGGCGGACCAACTGCTGGCGGTGGACCCGAATTGCTACGATGCTCGAGTCGCCACGGGTTTCAGCAAGTACATTATCGGCAGCATGGCGGCGCCGGTGCGCTGGTTCTTGCGCATGGGCGGGGTCTCGGGCGACAAAAAGCAGGGAATCGTGGAGTTGCAGATGACTGCCGATCATGGCCAGTACCTGGGCCCCTTTGCGCGCATACTGCTGGCCATCGCTTATGTCCGCGACAAGGACGATACCCGCGCCCGGCAACTGCTGGCCAGTCTGCGGGACGAGTTCCCCAAAAATACTTTGTTCACCCACGAAATTGCCCGGCTGGATGCGGGTCATTAGGAATCAATAAGAACCAGCCGCCCTCGCTGAACACGCATGAAGCTTATTTCAGGCTTCGCCCTGCGCGTTTAGCGCAGGACAACCCCGATCGGGACGCAACCCGCTACCGTTGAAACGGCGGCATCAAGCGCGTCCCGTCACATTTAACACCGTTGTAACAATCACCTCCGTAATATACCTGCCAGCGTGCGATCGGAACTCCATAAACTTCAGGAGGATTGTTCAAAGTGAAACATTACCGGCTGTTTCTTGCGGTAGTTGCATTGGTGGTCTCATCGAATGCTTTTTGTCAAACAACTCTCGTCGGTGCAGGTTCGACCTTTGTTAATCCAATGATGGCTAAATGGGCCAGCGAGTATCACAAGTTGCATCCCGACATTCAAATCAACTACCAGTCGATCGGTTCGGGTGGAGGTATTCGACAGATTTCGGAAGGCACGGTTGATTTTGGAGCCACCGACGGGCCCATGACGGATGAACAGCTTGCCGCCTCGAAGGTGGGGAAAATCCTTCATGTGCCGCTCGTAATGGGCGCTGATGTGCCGGCCTACAATATTCCGGGAGTTTCGCAAGAGCTGCGCTTCACGCCGGAGGCTCTGGCTGGAATCTTTTTGGGAACGATTACCAAGTGGAATGATCCTCGGCTCACCAAGGAAAATCCGGGCGTGAACCTGCCCGATCAATCCATCATTGTTGTACATCGCTCCGATGGCAGCGGGACTACTTACATTTGGACGGATTACCTGTCTAAAGTGAGTCCAGAATGGAATTCGTCGGTGGGGAAAGGAACATCGGTCCGCTGGCCTGTGGGTCTGGGCGCAAAAGGCAATGAAGGAGTCGCGGGCATGATTCGCCAAATGGCGGGCACTGTCGGCTACGTCGAACTGATTTATGCCGAACAAAACAAGATTACATTTGGCACGGTGCGAAATTCTGCGGGCACATATGTCAAAGCGAGTATCGAGAGCGTGACCGAAGCGGCCGGATCCGCTCAAATACCGGCGGATTTCAGATATTCGATAACCAATGCGCCCGGCAAGACAGCATTTCCAATCTCTGGCACTACCTGGCTGCTGCTTCCTGAAAGTCCGAAAGATGCAAACAAAAGGAAAATGGTAGTTCAGTTTACGCAATGGGTGATCACCGATGGACAAAGCATGGCTCCCTCACTCAGCTACGCGAAATTGCCTGCGAGCCTGGTGACCCGTCTGGAAGCGGCCCTGGCGGGAGGCAAATAGGAACCGGCGGACGTTCTTCCGCAGGCGGACGCGGCAAGCCCGACGAGGAATTGGAACAATCTGGTGCGGAGACGGTAAGATGTCCGTCTCCGTATCTTCGCAATCCCGGTCAAACAGATTTTGTTGGACAATCCAACGTCCACTCTCCTGATCTATACTGGCACTGATGAAACGCATTTTTGCCAATGCCGCGCCGCTGGCGGTCCTGGGTTCAATCTCTACGCTGCGTGCTGCGGGAGAAAGTTGTATCTGCTAGACCATGGCACGCCTCGCGCTGGACAATCCGGCCTACTACATCAACCGGGAAGCCTCCTGGCTGGCCTTCAACCGCCGCGTCCTCGAAGAAGCCCAGGATGATACCAACCCGCTGCTCGAGCGGCTGAAATTCCTTTCCATATCCGCCAGCAACCTGGATGAGTTTTTCGAGGTGCGCGTGGCGGGACTGGTCCAGCAGATCGAAGATGGATACACCGAAGCCGGGCCGGATGGACTTACTCTGGTCGAGGAGCGCGATGTGGTTTCCCGCGAGACTCACGAGTTCGTGGATGACCAGTATCGCTGCTGGAACGACAAACTGCGTCCGGCGCTTTCCCACCATGGCATCCGCGTTCTAGGGTTTCACGAACTGGATTCGCGGGCTCGCGCCTTTGTCGAGGAGTACTGCGAAAAGGAACTCGACCTGCTTCTGACGCCGGTCACGGTGGATCCGGCGCATCCTTTTCCCCGGGTCATCAACAAAGCGCTGTGCGTGGCGTTCCTGCTGCGCCGCCGGCGGCGTTCGGCCCTCACCTACACCGGCGTGGTCACGGTGCCGCGAACTCTGCCGCGTCTGGTGCGGTTGCCCTCGGAGGGAACTGACGACTTCATTTTTCTGGCCGACCTCGTCGCCTTTCATGCCTCGCGGATGTATCACGGCTACGACATTGTTTCTTCCACGGCTTTCCGCGTCACCCGCAACAGCAATCTCTACCTGGCGGAAGAGGAATCCCGCAACCTGCTGGAGTCGGTGCGGACCGAGTTGCATAATCGGCGCAAAGGCGATGCGGTGCGGCTGGAAATCGAAGCCGATGCCGACCCCGAAATCATCGAACGCCTGCGCACCAACTTCGAACTGGAACCCTGGCAGGTCTTTTCCGTAAACGGGCCGGTGAACCTTTCGCGCTTGTTTAACATCTACGAACAGACGGCGCACCCGGACATCAAGTTCAAACCGTTTTCTCCGCGCGAACTGCGGCTCACCGCGAAGTCGCAGGACCTGTTCGAGGAGCTGCGCCGCCACGACGTGCTGCTGCACCATCCCTTCGACTCCTACGACGCGGTGGTGTCGTTCATTGAAGCGGCGGCCCAGGACCCGCGGGTGCTTTCCATCAAGCAGACCCTTTATCGCACCAACGAGCATTCGCTGATTGTTCCAGCACTGATTTCCGCCGCGGAAAAAAAGGAAGTGACCGCGGTGGTGGAGCTGAAGGCTCGCTTTGATGAAGACACCAACATCCGCTGGGCCCGCGACCTGGAAGACGCGGGCGTGCAGGTGTTCCACGGTCTGGTGGGGTTGAAGACGCACTGCAAATTGTCGCTGCTGGTCCGCCGCGATTCCGATGGCGTGACCCGCCGCTATGCCCATCTCGGCACGGGAAACTACAACGCCAGCACGGCGCGGATCTACACCGACTTGAGCCTGCTCACCGCCGATCCGGAAATCACCAGCGCGGTGCATGACGTTTTCAATTTTCTTACCGCCTACGCCGAGCATCCCAACTACGCGCCCTTGCTGGTGGCCCCGCTCGATCTGGCGGAACGGTGCCTGGGGCTCATCGAGCGCGAAGCCGAGCATGCCCGCCACGGACGCCCGGCCCGCATCATCGCCAAGATGAACGCCTTGCTCGACAAGAACATCATCATGGCCCTGTATCGCGCCTCGCAGGCGGGAGTCGAGATTGACCTGATCGTGCGCGGCATGTGCGCCCTGCGCCCGGGCGTGCGCGGAGTGAGCGATCGCATACGGGTGCGCAGCATCGTGGGCCGCTTTCTCGAGCACAGCCGCATTTTTCACTTTGCCAACGGAGGCCAGGAAGAGGTTTATCTCAGCAGCGCCGACTGGATGCCGCGCAACCTCTACGAACGCGTGGAAGTCATGTTCCCGCTGAAAGATGCGCTGGCTCGCGAGCGGGTGCGGCATGAGATTCTGGACGCCTACCTGGTGGACAACCTGAAGTCGCGCGTGCTGCGGAAAGATGCCGCTTATGTGCGCCCCTGGCAAGCCGAGGGAAAGCGCAAGCCGCCGGCGGGAGCCCTGGCTTTCAGCGCGCAGGACTTTTTGCTCGGGCTGGCCGAAGGCCGGCAGGCGGTGGAAGCCATGCCCGTGCCCGCGCCCCGAAAGGCCCGCCGGGTCGCGATGAGTAAGGGACGGTAAACCGAAATGATTCTCTATTTCCTGCGTCACGCCAGCGCCGGGCAACCGCTAAGCAATCCCAGGAAGGATGAAAAACGAGCGCTCGACCAAGCCGGAATCGAGCAGTGCGGATATGTAGGCCGCGCCCTGGCAGCGCTAGACGCGCAGGTGGACGTTATTATTTCCAGCCCCTTGAAGCGGGCGGCGCAGACCGCCTCGCTCGTAGGCAATGAGATGGGTCACGAGGGCAAGCTGCAGCTGGAGGATGCCTTGCGGCCCACGGCCACGTTTGCGGATTTCCGCAAGATGCTCGACAAGTACGCCCGGCACGACGCCATCATGGTGGTAGGCCACAACCCGAGCCTGAGCGAATTCCTGGGCCGGGCCATCAGTGAAAGCGGCTGCGAAGCGGCGATTGAGCTCAAAAAAGGCGCGGTGGCGCGGACCGAAATGAATCGCAATGCGGCGTCGCTTACCTGGTGCCTCACACCCAAGATTTTGCGCACCCTCTATGCTGCGGCAGCAGAGAGCTCGCGGCCGAAAACCTCGCGGAAGTAGCCCTTCTCTTTTTCCACCGCCCACAATTCCAGGTCCACGGAGGCGCGCGGCTTGGCGCGAAGCGTCAGGCTGACCTCGTTCCGGCCCACCCGCACCCGTGCCCCGCTCACTGCGCCGCTGCGCCCGAGATTGAGCGCCCGCGCCAGCCGCAGCAGCAGCGACGCCTTGCGCACGAATTCGCGGTCGTCCGGCGGCAGGATTTTTATGGCTGTGTCTCCCGGCGCGGGCCGCGACTTGCCGAGATAGCGCGCTGTTGCCGCGATGATTCGCCTTTGCTCCGGGGTGTATCCCAGGATTTCCGAATGGGCAATGATGTAGTAGGCGTGGCGGTGTCTGCCGTTGCGATTCACGTAGTCGCCGACCTCGTAAAGCATCGCAGCCGCCGACAGCCATTCCGCATACTCGGGCGGCAGGCGGTGCAGCGATTTCAAAGTCTTGAAGAAATGTATGGCGAATTGCCGGACTTGCAGCGCATGGTCGATGTCCACGCGGTAATGGGCCACGGCGGCGCGGATCGAGTCCCAGCGCTCCGATTCGATGTGCTTTCCCGAACGGGTGCTGCGATCGTACTCCGCCGCCATCTGGGCCAGCAGTCCGTCCCGCAGTCCCAGCGGGGAATAGCGGAAGCCCGGCAGCTGGCAGCGTTCCAGAAGTTCGGCGTAAACCACCGCGCCCGCGACCACGATTTCAGCGCGCCGGGGCCCGACGCCGGAAAGTTTCTTGCGCTCCGCCATGGGCAGGCGCGCCAGCATCTTGGCAATCCGCCGCATCTGGGTGCGCGAAACCGCGGTGGCGCGCGCGCCTTTCGTCTTATACAAGCCGCGGCAGACCGTGGCCAGGGAAGCGGCCGTGCCCGAGGTCGCAATCACGATTCTTGGCCGAGACCTGGCAATGCGGTCGGAAATCCGGCCAATTTCTCTCTCCACGAATCCCCGCAAACGCCGCAACTCTGCCTTACGCGGCGGATCGTGCGCCAGGAACTCGTTGGTCAGCCGCACCGCGCCCAGAGGCAGACTCACGGTGTCGCGAATGTGGCCCTTGCCCGAGATGGTCAGCTCACAACTTCCGCCCCCTAGATCGACCATGAGCGTGTTCGCGGCGCTGATGCGCAGGCTTGAAACCAGGCCGAGGTGAATCAGCCGCGCTTCTTCCAGTCCCGAGATGATTTCGACTTTCCACCCCGTAGCCGAGCGCACCCACTCCAGAAAAGCGCGCGAGTTACGCGCGTCGCGCAAGGCGCTGGTGGCGACCACGCGCACGGTCTCCGCGCCTTCCTGCTGCACCGCACGATGGAAGCGCCGCAGCGCCTTGACCGTATCGTCGATGGCCTCGGGTGACAGGAATCCGGTGCGGAATACGCTGTCGCCCAGACGCGTGACCTGGCGATCTTCGTGAATTTCGACCAGACGCCGTCCGGAAAGGCGGGAGATTTTCAGACGGACGGAGTTCGATCCGATATCGACCGCAGCTAAAGTCGGCATGGCGAGGGCAATAGTGTACCGCGAGGGGAAGTGATCTGGGACAGGGCCCTAGCGCGGAGTCCTGAACGGGTCCAGCACCTGTACTCCCAGCGGCTTGAAGTCTCTTTCATTGCGGGTGGCGATGGTCAGGCGGTGGACGCGGGCTGTGGCCGCGATCATGACATCTTCGATGAGGCGTTCCGCTTTGCCCTCCATGAGCCGCGCCCACTCGCGGAAGCAGGGGACGTCCATCGGCAACACCTGGAGGGACTCGGCCAGTCGGTCAACCCAGAGTTCGATCTCGGCAGCCTTCGCCGGGTCCTGTCGGCGGGTAAGTTCGACGCCAGTCTGCAGCTCGCCAAGGGTCACGGCAGAGAGGTAAACCTGGTCGGCCTGCAATCGGTTTATCCAGGCCAGTACCGCGCCATGCGGCCGGGGCTTCCGCAACTCCGAAACTACGTTGGTGTCGAGCAGGTAGCGGTTCAACCGAAATCCACGGGCGCTCGTCGCCGAAGGTGGCGACGTTGTGGAACCAGGTTTTCAAAGCGCGGGCCAGGCTCCAGAAGAAGAGCCTTCAGACTGGGCCGGGAGGACGCCTGCAGGCGGCGCCATTCGTCGATTGGAACCAGTACGGCCGCGGCAATCCCGCGCCGGGTCACGACCTGGGGGCCGTTCTTGAGCGTGATATTCAACAGCTCACTAAAGCGGGCTTTTGCGTCCTGCAGTTGCCAGTCACTCATCTTCAACTCCCTCAACGATTATAGGACTAGTCACATGACTAGTCAATCCGAGGAAATAGTAGATGATGCTTAGACTATCCCCTACCCGATCCACTGCGTTCGCAGTGCGCGATGTAGAGCCAGAGTGCGAGTGGCCGTTATGCTGCGAGGGGTCCTTCGACTCACCCGCTCCTTCGCAAGCGAAGGAGCAGAGTCGCTCAGTAGATGACAGGATGTAGAGGTTCAGGATGACAAGTTGCAGGGGCAGAGGATGATTGCGGCGTGCCTTGCGTGTCACAGCATTCCGCCGGTTTTGATTTCGAGGATCGCGAGGGCCATCTCCAGCTTGTTGACCGCTTGCCCAATTTCAGGATGTTCCCCGATTTTTTCCTGCAGAGTTTTCAGCAGTCGGTGGGCTCCAGCGACATGTTCGACGGCTTGTCGCGAATCGGAGTCTGGTTTGGGTTCGGCTTGGGCTGGCATGAGACGCACCTCTGGTTCGTATTTTAGTCCAGCCAACCCGGACGCGCATCTGGCCGGCAGTTTGACGGAAAGAACCTGATTCAAACTAAGGCGAAATCTCAAACTCAGCAGGGTGTCGAGCGCCCGTGGCCACCAGTTCCTCAATGTCCTTGACCGGCCGAATGCCTCCCCGGGCGCCGGATGCCGTGCAGTTCAGCGCAGCCGCGGCACAGGCGAAGTCGAGCTGGCGGGGCAGCGGCCAGTCCTGGAGCAATCCATAGATAAATCCGGCGTGAAAGATGTCGCCGGCGCCGGTAGTGTCCAAAGTGTCCACCTGAAATGCGGGAGCGTAGTGCAAGCGTGAACCATCCCACGCCAGGACGCCCCCATGACCCAGCGTTGCCGCAGCCAGGCGGCAGCCGTAACGGTTCCGAACTTCGGGGAGCGACTGGCGCAGGTCCGGTTTGCCGGTCAGGCGTCCCGGGATGTCGCGACTGGTAATGAGGTAGTCGATTTTCTCCAACAGCGCTTCAACGCCCGGGTACAGGTCATCCAGATCGGCGATCACGGGGACGCCGGCCTCGCGTGCCCAACCTGCGGCGGCGACGGCCGCGGCCGTATCGTGACCGTCGACGTGAAGGGCTCGCGCATTGGTGATCCATTCGCGTTGCAGTTCTTCCGGCTGCAGGGTCAGTCCGTTGTCGCGCTTCCAGAGAACCGTGCGCTCGCCCGCGTCGTCGACCAGGATGACCGCTTGCTGGCTGGCGCATCCCGGCGCCGTGACCAGATGGGCCTCGACGCCCAGGCGATCGAACTCGGCGCGGTGAATCGCGGCGGCGCCATCGTCGCCGACCTTGCCCACGTAGCGGGTGCGCAAACCCCATTGCTGGCATGCGGCGACCGCGGTCGCGACCTGGCCGCCGGGCAGGACGTCGGCGGAGCGAAATTCGACTTTAGACCCGAGCGCGGGATAACGCGGAAGCCGAATTAGGGTGTCGGTGGCGTTCAGTCCGACACCGACCAGATCAACCTTGGAAGATGGATTCACGATGGGTTCAGTTGAAGCGAGTGGTTCGCCAGAGTGTTGTGCCACAAACTAGAAGCAGGACCACAGTGGCTGTGATTAATAGCACCGCAGGCCCCCCATGGAAAGACATGCGCGGCGCGCGCGCCATAGTCGCAAAGAACACGAAGACGCTGGTGGCGACGGCAACCAGTATCCAGTCCCACACGGTGCGTGGCGGCCTGATTTCTCCCGCCACTTGGTTGCCCTGCATGCGGGCCTCGACGAAGTCTTCCGCAAGATGGTAACGCCGGGATTCGCGGCGTGCGGCTTCCTGCCATTGGGCCTGCTCCTTCCCGCCTGCGGACGAGAAGGCGATGGCTCCCACCCCCAACATCATCAGGAGCGAACCTCCGATGACTTGCAGGTAGGTGGAAGTGCCGCTACCGCGCAACTCGCCGAAAACAAAAACCCCCCACAGCAGTCCCCAGAATTGATTAGTGTTCGAGAGCGGGATGCCGCGGCTGATGCCCACGTACTTGGCGGCGTATTGCTGAAAGAGATCTCCGATCACCCAGATGAAGCCGCCCAGCATCAGCCAGAACAGCACGTCCCGCGCGCTATTCAATTCATGCCACAGCGGCGCCAAGCCAAGATATCCGATGGCGAGGGCGGCCATCATGCCCAGTTCTCCAAAGGTGAAGAAGGTGACGAAAGAAAGCGGATTCATCCCGGAGAGATAAGCCTTGCGGTAAGGGATATACATGGTGCCCCACAGGATGCCAGCGCCGAGAGCGGCCCAAACGCCGCGCATGGAATGGGCTGCCGGCGCCTGGGTTGAGGACGCGATGGCCAGCAAGGCCGCGCCCACGCACATGACCATCGCCCCGCCCAGCACACCGGTCCAACGCCGCCACCCGGCCTGGCGCAATTCGTTAAAGAAAATAAAACCCCAGAGTATGCCGAGGAGACTGTTTGAATTCCACAGAGGAAACGCGATGCTCAAACCGATATCGCGGATGGCGAAGATGGTCATGGTGTTGGCCACGGCCCAGAGGCATCCTGCGAGGAGGGCCCAGATGATGAGGTGAGGCGCGCGGCGCAGGTCGGCGCGAACCGACGATGTACCCAGAATTAAGGCCGGCACACTCCAGCGCGCCAGAAAGACTCCGCTCACCATGATCAGCGAAATCACGATGGGCGAGACGCCCACCGAAACCAGCTTCGTCGGCGCCTCGGCGGCGCCGAGCCATGCGCCTGCGGTGAATCCGGAGAGAATCCCCAGCGCCTGCAGTTTCCGCGGACGCGAGAGCGCCGCAGGTAAAGCTTCGTTCGCGGGAGTGACGACAGAGGGCATGATTCGGTAATTCTCTGGCTCGGTGGTTCAGTGAATGGACTCGAGAAGAAGCAGTCCACCGATCAGAACGGCAACCGGGACCCAGAAGTGCACATCCGCGAGAACGAGAGTCAACCAGTTACGGCGCGGTCCGCGAGTTTCGATTGATTTCATCCTTCTCTTAAGCCCTTTGCGTTGAGCCGTACGATTATAGCGGGTGCTCTCTGCTGCAGAGGCAGGAAACCATGGGCGTGTTGTCACACCTCGTTCGCTGATTTTCGTCACGAACCATGTAGGGGCAGATGCCCTACCTGCCTAGTCGAGCGCAGATCAATGCCTTCGGGGGGCTTGAATGCGGCAGAGCTTCGCTCCGCCGGGGAGGTATCCCACCTGCCCCTACATGGTTCGTGGCGATTCGCGGCGCGGCGTTTTCAGGTATGCAATCACAAACAACAGGCCGAGCAGCAGGTCGATGCCGCCGAACATTAAATCCGAGGCGCGCATGCGGTGTTGCATCACCAGAAGGACCACGGCAATCCCGTAGCTGAATTTTTCGAGCACCGACGGAATCATCAGTAGCCGGTAGCGGGCCGGGTCGGTGGCGATGATGAAAAATGCAATCTGCCAGGCCAGGGCTGCTCCGACGAATCCGTAGAAGAATGCCGGGTGGGTGATGGGCGGAGGATCTTTTCGGCCGATCATGTCAAATATGAAATAGAGGGGAGTGAGGGTCAGCAGACCCCAGATGCCTGCAATCCAGAAGACGATCTTGGCGAATTTCATCTCACCTCCCGGCCGTTTGCGGCGGGTCGAGTAATCGAACAGGTACCGCAGCGGCTGAAGCCGTTGTAATGATTTCGCTTTCATGTAGCGCTGAAGCGCTACGCCACCCTGACGCAACCCTTCGGTCCCGTGCCGCCATTATTCGTAGTGCAAGGCTTCGATCGGATCCAGGCGGGAGGCGCGGATCGCCGGCACCATGCCGCTGACCAAGCCCACGGCTCCGAGAATGAGGGTGGCTGCAATCAGAGTCCCTGGGGCGATGATCAGGCGGATGTCGCCGGCCTCGCCGTTCTTGGCAAACGCACTGTACAGAGTCAGCCGGCCCACGGACAGCGCGACCGCGTAAGCCAGGATGATTCCCAGCACTCCGCCGATGAAGGTGATGGTCAGGGCCTCGGCCAGGAATTGCATCAGAATGTAGCGTCGCCGCGCTCCCAGCGCCTTCTGCACCCCGATCTCGCGGGTACGTTGCGTCACCGAAACCAGCATGATGTTCATCAGGCCAACGCCGCCGATGCCGAGCGTAAGTGTGCCGATAAAACCCAGAAGAATCTTCAGGCCGATGGTAATAACTTCGAACTGGTGCATCTGGGTCATCAAGTTGAATATCAGTACGGCCTGGCGGTCGGTCTGGTTGAACTTCTTTTCTGTCGCCATGAGCGTGCGCACGGTCTGTTCCAGCTTTTCATACTCGGGAGTGGCGTAGGAGAACCAGATGGAGTCGAGGTAGCGCGTGTCTTTCAGATCGCCCATGGTGGTGAAGGGAACATAGAGGGTGCGGTTGATGTCGCTGTTTCCTTCCTGCATTTTCGGCTTGACCACTCCGATGACTTCGAAACTGAGGCCGTCAATGCGGATGTGTTCACCCAGCGCATTACGTCCGGAGAAAAGCTTTTCCTTGGCCTCTGACCCGATCACGACCACTCGCGAGCGCTGCATCTCGTCTTCCGCATTGTAGAAACGCCCTTGTCCCACCGTAAGCGAGCGAATGGAAGCCACGTTGGGATAGTTGCCGGTGGTGTTGAAGGTGAAAGTCCGGGTTTCATACTGCGTGCTGGCCTGCTTGCTGGCTTCGGGCGTGATATGAGAAATCTGGGGAAGGTTGGTGGTCAGCATGTCCACGTCCTCCAGGGTGAAGCGGATGGCTCGACCTGCCTTCTGCCCACCCGCCTCGGTGGAGGTGCGATTAGGCACGACGATCACCAGCTTGGTGCCGAAGTTGGCGAAGATGTTGGCGCAGGCCTGGCCAAAGCCGTTGCCCCAGGCCAGCAGCATGACCACGGTGGCGATGCCCCAGGCCATGCCGAGCATGGTGAGCGCGGTGCGGCGGCGATTGTGCCGCATGGCGTCATAGGCTTCCTGAAGCAGATCGCGAAACATATTTGGTAATTGTGTAATCGGGTAATTGGCTAATTTCTCAGCCCGGAATCTGTTCTTTTCAATTACAAAATTACCCGATTACCAAATTACAAAATCTGTCTTCACTCCTGCCGGAGGGCATCCACCGGTTGCAGCATGGCCGCTTTGCGCGCGGGATAAAGACCGGCGACGACGCCCGCCAGCGCCAGGCTGCCGATCGCCAGGATGGCGGACATGGGCACAAGCTTGGGAGGATCGAATCCGCCTACACCCTCTATATTGCCCAGCAGGGCCATGAGTATGGCGGCCAGCCCCATTCCAATCAACCCGCTGCCCAGGGTCAGGATCAGTCCCTCGAGAAAGAACTGCAGCAGGATGCTGTGCTTGGTGGCGCCCAGAGCCTTGCGAAGTCCGATCTCCCGCGTTCGCTCACTCACCGTGACCAGCATGATGTTGATCACACCGATGGCGCCCAGGGCAAGCGTCACCATGCCCACCGTTCCCAAAAACATGTTCATGGCGTCGAAGATCGTTCCCACCATCTTGGACGACTGGATGGTATCCCATCCGTCGAAAGCGTTTTGATCTCTCCAGTCAAAACCATGATTGCGGGCCACGATCTTGTGGACGTCTTCCTCCGCCAGCAGGTGCTCGTCCGTCACCCGCGGCTGATAGTTGACGTAAGAAATCGAGTTCTCGTGGTTCTCGCCCTTGAGCGGGAAGTACGTGGCCATCACCTGGAAGGGGATGTAGCTGCGAACATTCAGCCAGGTGTCGTTGCCGCGGCCGATGTGTTCGAGCACGCCGACAACTTCGAATCTGAGCCCGTTCAGCAGAACGGTCGAACCGACCGCGGGGCGTCCGGGAAAAAGGTTCTTGTTCAGCTGATCTCCCAGGACGATCACGTTGCGCCTTTCGGTTTCGTCCATCCGGTTCAACCAGCGTCCCTGCTTGACGGGAAGGTAGCTGATCTCATTCAACTGCGGTTCTGTGCCCAGGATTTCGCCATTGCCGTTGGCGAATTCGCTGACCGCCCGTACGTCATCGCGCCGGATGATGGGGCAGGCGTTGCGGACGTGCGGGGCCTGGCTGATGTCCACATAGTCCTGGTAATTGAGCAAATAGGAGCGCGCGGAGTTCATGCTGCCGGCCATGGCCGGAGCGCGCCCGGGAAAAATAAACATGATGTCTTTGCCGAACTCGGCCATTTGGCGCTTGTTGCCGGATCGAAAGCCTTCGCCCAGTCCGACCAGCAGCAGCAACGACCCCACCCCCCAGGCGATCCCGAACATGGTGAGGCAGGAGCGCAGTTTGTGCGCCCAAAGCGTGCGGAAGATCTGCGCGAAAATATCCAGCAGCATGCGCATGATCTGGGACATTGTACCGTTCCGGCAATGTAGGCGCGAGCGTCTGCGCTCGTGCCGGCGAGGCGGAGCCTCACTGGTTGTGTTACTTACCACATCCTTGGAACGCCAGGTCGGTGGTGGCACGAGCGTGGACGCTCGCGCCTGCATCAGTCGAACTGGATCAGCACAATCTCAGATGTCGTTCCCAGCCGCAGAGGTGGACCCCAGGTGCCGGCTCCATAAGAGACATAGACGATGAGATTGCCCAAACGCTGCAATCCGTAGACGAATTTGCCGTAGATGCGTGAGGTGATCCAGGTAAAGGGAAAGAACTGTCCGCCATGGGTGTGGCCCGAGAGCTGCAGGGAAAAACCCTCTTCCTCGGCAATCTTCAGCCGGTCAGGCGCGTGAGTGAGCAGGATGCTGGCCCGGTCTCGATCCACGTCCGCCTGTCGCAAGACGGAGCGGAAATGGTCGTCATTGGTTGAGTCCCGGTAGTGCACGCCCACGATCTGCATGCCATCGACTGTCACTTTTTCATTGTTGAGGACGCGCACCCCCGAGTGCGCGACGGCGTCGAGGTACTTTGCGGAATCGGTAAACTCCTCGTGATTGCCCAGGACAAAGAACGCCCCCAGCGGAGCCGCCAGCCGCGCCCAGGGGTGGGCAAGCTCGCGCACCCGAGCCACGGTTCCGTCATACATATCGCCGGCAATAAATACGATGTCAGGCTGCAGCCGGGTGAGCGTGGTGACAATGCGTCCCATGAATCCGGAGCCGCGCACGTGCCCGAGATGAGTGTCCGTCACCAGCGCCGCCACCCGTCCACGCCACGATTCCGGCAGATTCTGCAGTTTGACGCTGACTCGCCTCACCCGGGTCCAGGCGGCGTTGACCACGCCGTACAAGCTGGCGAGGAGGGCGAGGGCGAAGAGGGCAACCACCAGCTCCCGCCGGTCCGGATACATTCCCAACAGCCGGGCGCCCCCATAAATTGCCCAGCACCCGCAAGCCGCCATGAAACAGAAACTCAGCGTCCCCAGCCAGACCGCCGAAATGGTGTAAAGGACACGCACCAGAACATGCGAGGAGCGCCACGCCAGCAGGGAAGCCAGCATGAAGCTGACGGACAGCAGGGCCAGGGTTACTTGCAAGCCGGAAATTCGCGAAGCATCGGGCGCGGCCCAGAAAGCCGTCCAGGTTTTATACAAGAACCAGTGCGCCAAAAATAAGACGGTTTGAATGACCGCAATAAAGACGACGATGCGAGACCTCAAGGGTTGTTTTTCTCCAAAGTTGTTAGATGAGGTCCGCGGGCGATTGGATTTGCCATGTTGTCGGTGGCAGGAACCGGCCATCAAAGCGTGAACCGGTCAGGCGACGGCCGATGTTGCTGTGGGACCTTGCCGCGAGGGCTCGCGGCCGGCGGTCATGACCGAAACCGTCTTCTTTCCCGCCAGCGCGGCGCGGGTTTCGGTAAGAGTATTTACCGCCTGGCGGAACTTGGCCCGCGTGATGTTGCGCAGCGCGGCCACCAGCGCGGAATCCTGGACCCCGCCGAACAGCTCTTCCGCTTTATCCGCGAGCTGGACCCAGTCGTGCCAGTCACCGATGACGTCCTGCATATGGTTGAGCAGGGCGATCAGGCGGGCGGCCTCGGGGTCCTTGCCCGCGAGTTCCGCAACATAACGTGCCCGCTTTCCGGCAATCCTGAACTGGTGCAAGGTTCTTTCAGTTACCGCACCCTGATCAATCTCCAGGCGGTTCAACTGTTGCCGGGCCAGCCGCAGAGGGTCTGCGTTCTTCGGAATCTCCAGGCTGGCCGCGGTGCGTTTCAGGCGCCGGCGTACTTCGGCCACGGTCTGTTTGTCGAGCGACTTCGCCAGCTTCTTCTCCTGTTTGTCGCGTTCTTCGGCCAGGGTGCGCATCAGTTGCGCCTTGCGCCTGGGATCCTGCGCGATCTTCAGGCTCCGCAAAGCCGCGCTCTGCACGTCGAGGTCGCGCACCCGCCCCGCCTTTTTTCGCAGGCGTTCCAGAAGCTTGAGCAGCTTCTTGTCATTGCCCTTGCGGCTCTCGGCCAAATCCGCAACCAACACTTCCACTCGGCGGCTCGAAGTGCGGAATTTATGGACGTTCTCCGGCGCCAGCTTGTCGGCGAGCTTCGACATTTGCCGGGCCAGTTTGCGGAAGCTAGCACGAGTATGTTCGGGGGCCAGCAGCATACGGTCAGAAACCCTGGGGCCTGAGATAATACGATTGAATAACCGTTGTTGAACCGCTGTCGAACCGCGATTGACAAAACCTGGGAATTCGGGAACCGCGGAATAAAGACTTCCTGGTCCCTGACAGAAGCTTCCCTGAAGCAGGGTCAAACGTTGATTTTAACACTGCTGTAACACGATCGTGCTACCTTGCCCGAAATGGCTAATCGAGCTTTAGGAGCGCCTCGACTGACTGGCCCACAACCCGTTTCGGAACAAGCAGTTACGGCGGGCACCGGAACCCATGTGCAGGGGCTGATCCAGGCCGGGGACAGCCGGCGCGCCGACGCCGTATTTTTCTATGCCATGCTCGCCTGCGGCCTTTCCGTCCTCGCCATTGTCGGTTTGATTGTGTACGAACTGGTAACCAAGTCGAACCTCTCGTGGCACGCCTTTGGCTTAAAGTTCTTTTTCCGCAGCGAGTGGGATCCAGTCAACGACCAATACGGCGCCCTGCCATTTGTCTACGGCACCATCGTCTCTTCGATCCTGGCCTTGATCATCGCCGTCCCGCTGGCAGTTGGAGTCGCGGTCTATATCACCGAAATGTCGCCGCGCTGGCTGCGGGGTGCGCTGGCCTTCACCACCGAGTTGTTGGCTGCGATTCCCAGCGTGATTTACGGATTGTGGGCGATTTTCGTCCTGGTGCCGCTGCTCCGCCAATACCTGCAGCCCTGGCTGGCCAAGTACCTGGGCTGGACTGGCCTGTTCGAAGGACCGCCCTACGGTATCGGCATGCTGGCGGCGGGAATCATCCTGGCGATCATGGTGGTCCCAATCATCTCCTCAATTACCCGTGAGGTGATGACCGCGGTTCCGCAACAACAGCGCGAAGCCGTTCTGGCCTTGGGAGCTACTCGGTGGGAGATGATCCGCACCGGGGTTTTGCGCAACGCCCGCGCCGGCATCATGGGCGGCGTGATTCTCGGCCTAGGCCGGGCGCTGGGCGAAACCATGGCGGTGACCATGGTGATTGGCAACCGTCCCGAGATTGCCAAGTCCCTGTTCGCTCCCGGCTACACCATGGCCAGCGTGATCGCCAACGAGTTCAGCGAAGCTACCGGCGATCTTTACCTGAGCGCCCTGGTCGAAGTGGGCCTGGCCCTGTTCATTGTGACTATCATCGTCAACATCCTGGCGCAATTTCTGGTGTGGACGGTGACGCGCGGCACCCCAGCGAGGAGCCATGCCTGAAACTGTGATGCTTCCGGCGGATTTTGCCGACGCACCCATCAGCCTGTGGCGGCGCGGCCTGAACTTCGTGGTTTCCGTGGCGGCGATCGGGGCTGTCGTCCTGGTGCTCCTGCCGCTGGGGGCGGTGTTCGGCTATCTCATCTACAAGGGAATCGGTTCCATCAACTGGGCTTTCCTTACCCAGATTCCCAAGCCGCCGGGTGAGGCGGGGGGAGGCATGGCGAATGCCATCGCCGGGTCGGTCTACATTCTGTTGATCGCCAGTTCGATGGGAGTTCCGCTGGGAATTGGCGCAGGAATTTATCTCTCCGAATATGGCCGCGGGACCCGTTTCGGTAACCTGATTCGCTTCACTGCGGACGTGCTCAACGGCGTACCTTCGATCATCGTAGGCATTGTGGCCTACGGCCTGGTGGTGTTGAGCCAGGGGCATTTCTCGGCCCTGGCGGGCGGAGTCGCCCTCGCCATCATGATGGTTCCGACCATCACCCGGACCACGGAAGAGATGCTCCTGCTGGTGCCGCAAGCGGTGCGCGAGGCGGCGTACGGCCTGGGTGTTTCCCGCTGGCGCACCACACTCTCAATCACCCTGCGCACGGCCACTTCGGGCGTGATCACCGGCGTGATGCTGGCTTTCGCCCGGGTCGCGGGAGAGACCGCTCCCTTGCTGTTCACCGCGTTCGGCAACCAGTACTGGAACTGGAAGATGAACCAGCCCACGGCGGCGCTGTCTCTGCAGATCTTCACTTACGCCATTTCGCCCTTCGATGAGTGGCATCGTCAGGCCTGGGCGGGAGCGTTGATCCTGATCGTGCTGATTGTCGCTTCGGTCGGCGCCGTGCGGCTTGTGGCCAGCCGCGGTATGCTCAAGGGAGCGAACTGAGACTATGGGCGTTGGAATCCAGGTCGACAAGCTGAATGCCTGGTTCGGCAAAACGCAGGCCTTGTACGACATCAATATGACGGTGGCGGCAAACCACGCCACGGCTGTGATTGGTCCGTCGGGATGCGGCAAGTCTACTTTCGTGCGCTGCCTCAACCGCATGCACGAGACCGTGCCCGAAGCGCGTGCCACTGGAAGAGTGCGAATCGGCGAAATGGATGTTTACAACGGGACTTCAGCCGTCCAGATTCGCCGCCGCATCGGCATGGTCTTCCAGAAGGCAAACCCCTTTCCCACCATGTCGATTTATGACAACGTGGCGGCGGGCCTGACCCTCAATGGCTTCCACGACCGCAAGCGCCTGGATGAAATCGTCGAGCGCTCGCTGGCCCTCTCCGCGCTGTGGGATGAAGTGAAGGATGTGATGCGCAAGAAGTCGGGTGCCAGCCTCTCCGGAGGCCAGCAGCAGCGCCTTTGCATCGCCCGTGCCATCGCCGTCGAACCGCAGGTGCTGCTGATGGATGAGCCCTGCTCGGCTCTCGACCCGATTTCGACCGGCAAGATCGAGGAACTGATCTTTCAGCTGAAGGAAAAGTTCACCATCGTAATCGTGACCCACAACATGCAGCAGGCCTCGCGGGTCGCGGAATTCACCGGATTTTTTCTTCTGGGCAAGCTGATCGAGTTCGATAAAACCGAAAAGATTTTTACCACCCCGTCCGACAAGCGGACGGAAGACTACATCACAGGCAGGTTTGGATAATGGCACGCACCCGTTTTCTGCAAGGACTGGACGAACTTCGGGCACGTTTGCTGCGTATGGGCGGACTGGCCGAGCAGGCCGTGGACCGCGCCTGCCAGGCTTATATCGAACGCGACCTGACCCGTTGCCGCATGGTGCTCGACGGCGAGACCCAAATCAATCTTACCGAGCGCGAGATCGACGAGATGGCCTTCGACCTTCTCGCCATGCAGCAGCCCATGGCGGTCGACCTGCGCTTCATTCTCGCCGTCACCAAGATCAACGCCGATCTGGAGCGCGTGGGCGACCAGGCGGTAAACATTGCCGAACGCGTCATGGACATGGTGGACCTGCCGAAGGCCGAACTTCCGGTGGACATCCCTCGCATGGCTGCGGCAGTTTCGGCCATGGTGCGCCGCGCTCTGGAATCCTTCATCGAAGGCAAGGCCGAGCTGGCGCAGGCCGTGCTTGAAATGGACAACGTGGTCGATCGCATGAAGGACGAAGCCTTCATTGTTCTGGTGAAATCCATGAATGAACATCCGGAGACGACGCGCCAGGCCCTGGATGCTCTACTGGTGGCCCGCAATCTGGAGCGGGTGGCTGACCACGCCACGAATATCGCAGAAGACGTGATCTTTTGGGTGCGGGGCGCCGATGTCCGTCACAACGTCGCACCCGAACAACCGGAACATCAGGAAGTTACGGACCCCCATTAAAGTACTAAGCTGGACGCCAAATCATTCGCCGATTTCGTCGCGCTCCGTGAACCAACAAATGAACCACGTGGGGACAGCCGCCCTCGGCTGTCCGGCGGAGCGAAGCTCCGCCAAGTTCTAATCCGGCGATTGGCAAAGACCGGTCGAGCTCCGCTCGACTGGACAGCCGAGGGCGGCTGTCCCCACGTGGTTCATCGGGCCAGCGGCTTTTCTTTTGCCCACGCTGGTGCTACAAGTTCTTCAGACTTTTTAGGGAGGAATCTTGAAGCGTCTGCCCGGCCTTATCTGCCTGCTCGCCATTTTTCTTTCTTCGCTTGCCGCTCAGGATTTAGCCAGACCAAAACAATTCCCGCTGCCCACCAGCAAGGTACTCAACGCGCCTTCGCCCGGCCGGATTGGCGCGGTGAACAGCTTTCCCGCGACCATCGCGCTGAGCCCGGACGGCCGTTACGCGGCCCTGTTGAACGACGGTTACGGCACGCAGCAAACCCAGGCCCATCAGTCGATCACCATTCTTGATCTCGCCACCAATCAGTTGAGTGATTTTCCCGATGCCCGCCTCTCGGACACCGCCCATCAAAGCTATTTCATCGGCCTCGCCTTCAGTTCCGACGGCGGTCATCTGTACGCTTCGATGGCTTCGATCACCGATCCCACAGGGGCGAAGCCCGGCAACACCGGCAACGGCATCGCGGTTTACAAATTTGAAGGCGGCAAGGTGACCCCGGAAGGTTTTCTGAAAATCGCGCCGCAGAAAATTGCCGCCGGCAGGAATGTCGCCTTCGGAGTCCGCAAAACCGCGGCGGGAACTGCGATTCCGTATCCCGCCGGGCTGGCCGTGATTGCGGGCAAGAGTGGCGACAAATTACTGGTTGCCAACAATCTTTCGGATAACGTGGTGCTGCTTGATTCCCGCGATGGGCACATCCTGCAGCAGTTCGACCTCAGCACTCATGAAATGATTCCGTCGTCGTTTCCCTACACCGTGGCCGCCACGCGCGACGGACACCGCGCCTGGTGCAGCCTGTGGAATTCCTCCCGCGTGGCGGAACTTGATGTGGAGAAGGGAACGGTCACCCGCTGGATACCGCTGCTCGAACCGAAAGATCCGATCGCCCCCGGTTCTCACCCCACTGACCTCCTGCTCAGCCCCGACGAGAAGTGGCTCTACGTCGCGTTGTCGAACGCCGATGCCGTGGCAACCGTCGACGCGGCGTCGGGAGAAGTGGTCCATCTTTCCTCCACCAACCTTCCCGGGCAGGAGCATGCCGGGACTTATCCCAGCGCCCTGGCGCGATCGGCCGATGGCACGCGGTTATTTGTGGCGGATGCCTCGTTGAATGCGGTTGCAGTGTTTGACACGGCGGCCCTGACCAAGCCGGGAATCAACTCCCCGCTGTCCCAGGAAGCTCTCGGATTCATTCCGACCGACTGGTATCCCAGCGCTCTAGCCGTCCATGGAGACGACCTGCTCATCGCCACCGCCAAGGGAGAAAGCACCGGTCCGAACAGCGGCATCAGCCAGCTTAAAAGTGAACACAGGCGCCGCGAGCATCCCTATATCCCGACGTTGATGTATGGCTCGCTCTCCCGCCTGAATTTTCGCACCGTGGAGAAAGGTTTGCCGGATCTAACCCAACGGGTTAAGGAGAGCAATCTCTTTCTCTCTGATCCCGGCAAGATTACCTTTCGGGCTGGCGCCAACCCGATTCATCATGTGATCTACATCCTGAAAGAGAATCGCACCTATGACCAGATTTTCGGCGATCTGAAGGTTGACGGACGGAAAGTCGGCAATGGCGATCCGTCGCTTACCCTGTATGGTGAAGATGTCACGCCCAACCTGCACAAGCTGGCCCTGCAGTTCGGAGTGCTGGACAATTTCTATGACAGCGGTGAAGTCTCCGGCGACGGCCACGATTGGTCGAACGCCGCCATCACCAGCGATTACAACGAAAAAACCTGGCAGATCACCTATCGCGGTCACGAACACATTTACGACTACCAGGGCACCGTGGCCGACGAATTCCCCCTGGAGCTGGGCGAGTCCGACGTGGACGATCCCGGCACCGGCTATCTCTGGGACAATCTTGCCAGCCACGGCGTAACCTATCGCGACTACGGGGAGTACATCGCCGGAGTGTGGTGCAAGGCAGCCAAGAAGCCCGGGGCTTCGCCGAAGCAAGGCACGCCTTCTCCATACAGCACGGAGTGTGACCGCGCGGCGGTCCACAAAGGCGAACTGCTTCCGCCCGACGTTGGCCAGCCCCATGGTTCAGCCAGCCCGTGGCCCTGGGCGGTTCCGCTGTTAAAGCGTATGAAGCCGACAAAAGCGGCTTTGCGCGACCACTTCAGCCCGCTCTTTCCCGACTTTAATACGGAATATCCCGACCAGCTTCGCGCCGACCTTTTCCTCAACGAGTTCAATGAATTCGTTCAGGCCCGCAAAGAAGGCAAGGGCGCCGAGCTTCCCGCTTTCGTGCTTCTATATTTGCCGGACGATCATACCCATGGCACTACGCCCGGTAAACCACGTCCCGCGGCGTCGGTGGCGGACAACGATCTGGCGGTTGGCCGCGTGGTCGAAGCGGTCTCGCATAGTCCTTACTGGGATGACACGGCGATCTTTGTGATCGAAGACGATGCCCAGGACGGCGCGGACCACGTCGACGCGCACCGCTCGATCGCGCTCGAGATCAGCCAGTATTCGCCGGGTTCGCCGCAACAACCTTTCGTGGACAGCCGCTTCTACACCACAGTGAACATGATGCACACCATGGAGACCCTGCTAAGTCTGCCTCCCATGAATCAGAATGATGCTTACGCGCCGGTGATGGCGCCGCTGTTTGCGGGCCCTGGCAATCAGCCCGCGTTTACCGCGGACTGGAGCAATCGGGACAACGGGCGTATTTATCAGACCAACCCAGCCAAGGGTCAGGGCGCGGCAGAGTCGGCCAAGATGGACTTCACCAGACCGGACGCGGTCAACACGGCGGTCCTCAACCTGATCTTGTGGCGCGACCGGAAAGGCAATGCGCCCATGCCGGTGCCGAAACACACCGTATTCCCGCAGAAGCGAACGCACGATGACGATTAAGCAGGCACAGTCCACGTAGGGGCGGGTGTCCTCACCGGCCCAGCCGAGCGCAGCTCGGCAGTGCTCTTGCTTTGAACTCACCGCCCGGCTCAAGGCCGAGCTCCGCTCGGCCCGAACAGCCGAGGGCGGCTGTCCCCACGTGGACATCGCTGGACAGCGAGACCAGACGAGCTACTCTCGTCCGGACGGGTCAGGGATCCGTCCCTGATGCAGGCAGTCTTATTTCTCCGCTGCATTTCCCGCATCGACATCGGCGAAGGAGAAGGCCAGCGACACGTTGGAATGCTCTTTGCCCGCAACTTCCACGTAGGGATAGACGAAATAATTGAGAGGCGGACTATCTTGCGCCGGGCTCAGGCGCAGATCTCGTCCCACGCTGAACTGCACCCGGTTTGCGTCGTGCGCCCCGAAGAAATAGTCGCGCTTTTCCTGGTGCTTCCACGCTTCCGAAATGTCGACCGGCACCCAGCCATGCTGCGGTTCAAAGAAATCGGACCAGCAGTGATATCCGGCGATCTCCCCTGAATGTTTGTCGTCGGGCAGGGGAAACCCAATTTCGAAGCGCGCGGGAATCCCCTGGGAGCGCGCCATGGCGATGAACAGCGAATGAAAATCAGTGCAGTTGCCCTTCTTGGCATCGCAGGCATAGAGGACGTCGCCGTGTCCCCAACCGGTGCCGGTTTTGTCGTAACGCATGGTGGTGAAGACGTAATCGTAGATGGAACGCGCCTTATCGAGCGGCGTGGTCTCGCCCTCGGTGACCTTGGCCGCGAGCTCCGCTGGCAGGCCGGTGACGGGAACCAGTTTGTCAGGTTGCAGGTATTCCTTGCGATCGCGGTCCTTAAGCTCAACTTCCGCCAGATGCGGCCTGGCGATGCCCAGGGTCAGGCGCTCGTGGCGCACCACGTCATAGATAACTTCGAAGTGCAGGTCGGACGCCTGGGCTTTCGAGCTTTCGGCGTAATACATCTCGTTTCCGAATCTTGATTCACGCGTTTTCTTGAGCTTCAGGTCACCATTTGCCGAAAGCACTTTCACTTCCTGAAACTCATCCGAATGCGCCGCTGGAAACCACACTCGCACCTTCTCTCCTGCGGGCACGTTCTTGACCGTGAAGCCGTAGTGGAAGGTGAAGTGGCGGGTGCTCTGCGCCGAGGCCAGCGAAACCGAACTCAGCAATAGCGACAGGCATAGCTTTCGCAGCATGGGGAAATCCTTTCGACACTCGTGGTTACGAACCAATGATTGGGAAACGACACACGGGCGTTTTAGGAGGAGAGCCGTCAGGTAAAGCCGCGCCGTCGGGATCGCATGGGCAGGGCTTTATTTTAATCGAAGACGGCCTGTGGACAGCAGGACTTTTAGCCGGCGGCGTCCCCTGCGCTGTCGCACGATGGCGGGCGCTCGCGCCTGCATTCACATCGGTTAGAATCTCCGGATGGCTCCCGCCATTCAATGCCGCGACCTGCGCAAGACCTATGATGGCAAGGTTGAAGCCGTCCGCGGTCTGAATCTGGAAATCGAAGCCGGCGAATGTTTCGGCCTTCTGGGCCCCAACGGGGCGGGGAAGACCACCACTATTGAAATCCTGGAAGGGTTGCTGGCGCCGACCTCTGGACAGGTCACGATTCTGGGCCAGACCTGGAAGGAAAACGCACGCGAGCTGCGGGAGGTGATGGGCATCTCGCTGCAGGAAACACGGCTTTCGGAAAAACTGACCGTCCTCGAGACCATCAAGCTATTTTCTGGTTTTTATCGCCAGCCGCGCGCGCCGCTCGAGGTGCTCGAGCAAATGCAACTCACGGAGAAAGCCGATGCCTGGGTCGGCAAGCTTTCAGGCGGCCAACGTCAGCGGCTGGCCGTCGCGACAGCGTTAGTCGGCAATCCCAAAATTCTTTTTCTGGACGAGCCCACTACCGGGCTCGATCCGCAAAGCCGCCGCCAGCTCTGGGACACCATTCGCGGTTTCCAGCAGGCGGGCGGCACGGTCCTGCTCACCACCCACTACATGGACGAAGCCGAGCGCTTATGCGATCGTCTGGCTATCGTGGATCACGGAGAGGTAATTGCCGAGGGCACACCGGCCGACTTGATCGAGCGCCTGGGCGGTCATCACATGGTCGAATTTCAGGTAAGTGGCAACTCTAACGGCAATTCAGTGGATGTCTGGCGGGCGCTTCCGGGTGTCGAATCCGTCCGCCAGGACAACGGTTTCGTCTGTCTGAACGTGCATGAGCCACATCTGACGATTCCGGCGCTGCTGGTTGCCGTCGAGAAACAGGGCGAACACTTGTTGCACCTGACGACTCGCCAGGCCAGCCTGGAGGACGTCTTTGTTCGCCTCACCGGCCGTCATTTGAGGGAAGATTGACCACCAGCAATGCCCACGTAGGGGCGGGTGCCCACACCCGCCCTGGTCGAGCGAAGCTCGACAGTTCTGCGATCACCCGGGAGCCAGAATGATGACCGTCTCACAACCAACTCCGCCAACCCATGTCCCGCACGCTCCCCCGGGCGCGCCTCGCAACGGGCGCTGGACCGGATTCCGATACCTGTTGATGGCGCGGCTGCTGGAACTCAAGCGGGAACCCGAAGTCATCTTCTGGGTCTTCGGGTTTCCTGTGCTCCTCGCTCTCGGGCTGGGCATTGCCTTTCGCAACAAGCCAGCCGACATAACGCCGGTCGCGATTGTGGCCGGTCCCGGCGCTGACCAGGCTTTGAGCTTGCTGCACCGCTCGTCGCGTAGTTCCTCGATTCGCGCGGCGGTGGTGTCCGAACCCGAGGCGCTGCAGGGATTCCGTCTGGGCAAGTACGACCTGGTGATTTCTCCGGACGGCAGAGACGCCTTCCAGTATCGCTACGATCCCGCACGCCCGGAGAGCGTACTGTCCCGTGCCGAGGTAGACGATGCCCTGCAAACCGCGGCGGGACGTAAGGATCCGCTGCCGACTTCAGCCGTGGTTTCGAGCGAACCCGGATCGCGCTACATCGACTTCCTGATTCCCGGCCTGCTGGGAATGAACCTGATGAACTCCGGCATGTGGGGCATCGGGTTCGCGCTGGTAGATATGCGGCAGCGCAAGCTGCTGAAGCGTTTTGTGGGAACGCCCATGCGCCGCAGCGATTTCCTGTTGGCCCTGACCAGCAGCCGGCTGGTTCTCATGGTGATTGAAATCGTCCTCCTGCTCGGCTTTGGTGTGCTGGCCTTCCACATGCGGGTGCTGGGTTCGTGGGGCACCATTCTGCTGCTCAATACGATTGGCGCCGTATCCTTCGGAGGTCTGGGCCTGCTGACCGCCAGCCGCGCCCAGAAGATTGAAAGCGTCAGCGGGTTGATGAACCTGGTGATGATGCCGATGTGGATTTTCTCCGGAGTCTTCTTTTCTTCCGAGCGCTTTCCCGCCATGTTGCAGCCTGCCATCAAACTGCTGCCGCTGACCGCGCTGAATGATGCCTTGCGCGCCACCATTTTGCAGGGGGCGTCGCTGGCCGCCCAGTCGGGACGCATCCTGGTTCTGCTGCTCTGGGGCGGCATCTCCTTTGCCCTGGCGCTGCGCTGGTTCCGCTGGACTTAGCCTGAACTTCCGGGTGCTGGGCGGTCGTGTAAACGCTTGCATTTTCATCTATTTCCCGGCGCACGGCGAACTTTCCCGTGTTAGAATTCTTAGCAGTCTTCAACCAAAAATGGCGGTCGATCCGTGTACCGTGCCGCCGTGTCAGGGTCCGTGGGAAATAGCCAACGGGCATTAAGAGCCTGGTGTCGTACGACTCGCGGGCCTCGCCAACCCTCAATCGCGAGTTTTGTGACTTTATCCCGTCTGGCTAGCGCTTCTTCCGCCACTTCGCGTCGGGTATAGCTTTCGTCGTCGTCGCTTGCTGAAGTCAGGAGCTGGCATGAACGTACTCGAGCGGCAGATCACGTACGGTCCTTTTCTGGAGCAACTGCGTTCCGCGCCAGCTCGCGTCCTCTTGCTCGACTACGATGGGACGCTGGCCCCGTTTTGCGCCGATCGCACCCGCGCTTTTCCGTATCCCGAGGTCCCGCCGTTGATCCTGCGCATCATGAGGGGCGGTACGCGCGTGGTCTTGATCAGCGGGCGCCCGGTGCGGGAGATCCTCCAGCTCAGCGGGATACGTCCGCAGCCGGAGGTATGGGGCAGCCACGGCCTGGAGCGGCTCAAGGCGGACGGCCAATATGAAGTCAGTTCGGTGCCGGCCCACAAAGACTATCTGCTGGCGGCCGAAGCCATGCTGCGGGATGCCGGGCTCGAGAACCAGATCGAAATCAAGCCGGGCGGAGTCGCGGTGCACTGGCGTGGTTTGGATTCCGCCAAAGCGGAGAAAATTGCCCGCGAGGTTCGGCGGCTGTGGAAGCCTCTGCTCGAACGGGCGCCGCTGCGGCTGCTCGAATTCGACGGCGGCCTGGAAATTCGGGTGGCCGGTCCAGGCAAAGGGGACGCGGTTCGCGCCATCTTAAGGGAGTCGGCGCCTGGTGCAGCTGTCGCCTATCTGGGCGACGACCAGACCGACGAAGATGCATTTCACGCGCTTAAGGGCAACGGGCTGACGGCTCTAGTTCGTCCTCAGTCACGGCCAACCGCAGCCGATATCTGGCTGCAACCACCTCACGAACTGCTCCAGTTTTTGGAGGAGTGGCTGCGCGCATCAGGAGGCTAAGGATGAACGAAATCAAGGGACGCGTGATCAACGTTTCAAACCGGTTGCCGATCCTGATAAAGAAATACGCGGGCGGCGCACGGTTGGAACGGAGCTCCGGAGGATTGGCCACGGCTCTCGAAGCCGGTTGGCGCGACCAGCCCGGAGTCTGGATCGGGTGGGCCGGTACCGGCCCGGACGAGTCCATTGAACCGATGCTGGTGCGGGCCGCGCATCACCGTTCTTACAGTCTCCGGTCCGTAGCACTTACGGAAGAAGATATCGCCAAGTTCTATTCCGGCTTCGCCAACGAGATCATCTGGCCTCTATTTCACGACATGCCTTCGCGCTGCAATTTCGATCCCGAGTACTGGGCGACCTATGAGCAGGTGAATCGCAAATTTGCCCAGGTGGTCGCGGAAACCGCGCAGGACGATGACTTTATCTGGGTCCATGATTACCATCTCATGCTCACTGCAGCGTCGCTTCGGCAAAAGGGAGTGCGCGCCCGCATGGGATTTTTTCTGCATATCCCCTTTCCCTCGCCCGACGTTTTTGAAAAGCTTCCCTGGAAACAGCCCATTCTGAGGGCGTTGCTGGAGTTCGACGTGCTCGGATTCCAGGGCGATCGCGACCGCTCAAATTTCGTGAGCTGTCTCGAACGGCTGCTTCCCGAAGCCACGGTCGAGTGTGGCAACCCGCATCTGCTGGTGGGTCTGGAAGGACGGCGCACGGTGGTGGGCACGTTTCCGATTGGCATCGATTTTGAGGCCTTTGAACGGGATGCGGTGCGTCCTGAGGTGGCGGCCCATGCCGCTGAAATAAGAAAGCGCGTTTCCGATGAGGTTCTGGTCCTGGGCGTAGACCGATTGGACTACACCAAGGGAATTCCGGAACGGCTCAAATCATTCCGGCTGCTGCTGCGGCGCTTTCCCGAAATGCGTGGTCACATCACGCTGGTCCAGGTGGTGGTCCCCAGCCGCGAGGAAATTCCCAATTACAAGCATCTGCGCCGGGAAGTGGAACTGCTGGTCAGCCAGATCAACGGTGAATTTACCGAACCGGGATGGGTTCCAGTGCATTACATCCATCGCAACCTCGGCCGTGATGAGCTACTGGCGTACTACCGCGCCGCCGACATTGGCCTGGTTACTCCGCTCAAGGACGGCATGAATCTGGTCGCCAAAGAATTCTGCGCCGCCCAGATCGACGAGCGCGGGGTCCTGATTGTCAGCGAATTCGCCGGCGCGGCCCCGGAGTTGCGCTGCGCCGCCCTGGTAGTCAATCCCAACGATTTCGCCGAAGTGGCGCAGGCCCTTTACGACGCTGCCCACATGAGCGTGGAAGACAAGCGCGGCCGCATGCGCCTCTTGCGCCAGATTGTGAAAGACCATAACGTGCACCGCTGGATCCGTTCGTTTCTGCAGGCCATACCTTCGCTTGACCAGGCGAAAGACGGAGCGGGCGGCGATTCCTGGTCGCCAGCCGGATTACCCATCGGATTAGCGGTACGGGTGGATCAAAAGATGCCGGGCGTGGCACTGGTGGCCACGTCTCTCTCGCCTCGCAGTCGTCCGCGCTATGCGATGGGCAAGGATGCCAAGCTTCGGGTGCTAGGAACTGCGGCGGGCGAAGACTAGCTTCATCGCATGACCGCGGGAAAAATCTCCCTTACGCAGCTTTCAAAAGATGGAAATATCTCCGAGCTTTATGCACATCGCGGGCAATCTGTTCGCGCAGCGCTTCCACCGAGGGAAACTTAATCTCGTCGCGCAATCGTTGTAAGAAATAGATCTCCACTTCGGTTTCGGGCGCCAGTTCGATGGGATGAAAGTTCAACAGGTGGCTTTCGACGGCGAACGATTCCGCCCCAAACGTGGGACGACCACCCACGTTGGTGACCGAGTCGAAGCATTCCTCGCCCACGCGGGTACGCGTGATATAGACGCCATCGCGCGGCACAAATTCCTCGTAGCGGCTCAGGTTGATGGTGGGAACGGTGTATTTAGAGCCGTATCCTCGTCCTCTGCCGGGGGTGGAGAGCATGCTGAACGGGTGTCCCAGCAGATGCCGGGCGCGGCTGATCCGGCCCTGGCTCAGAAGTTTGCGGACATGGCTGCTGGAGACCGGCTCACCCCGCAATTTCATCTCGGGATAAACTTTGACCTCGAAGCCCATTTCGCGTCCGAATTCGGCGAGCATCTCCACATTGCCCGCGGCCTTGTGGCCAAAATGAAAGTTGTAGCCTTCGTGCACTTCGCGGGCGTGCAGCTGTTTCTTGAGGATCTTTTCGGCAAACTGCCGCGGAGTCATCAGAGAGAGGTCGCGCCCGAAAGGCAGGAGCAGGACCGCGTCCAGCCCGCTGGCTTCGAGCAGGCGCAGCTTTTCCGGCGTGGGTGTGATCAGCTTAAGTCCCGAGTCAGGTCGCAGAATACGCACAGGGTGGGGCTCGAAGGTCACCGCCATCGCTCTGGCGCCCTGCTGCCGCGCCCGCTCCACGATCTCTTTGAGTACATAACTATGGGCGCGATGGACGCCATCAAAGTTGCCGATACTCACCAGCGTCGGGCCGAAGCTGGACGGGACTTCTTCGAGTTTGTGGAAGATCTGCATCAGCAGCAGCTTCTAGCTCCTGGCTTCTAGCTCTTAGCTGAATCCAAAATCCTGAAACCGCGAACCATCCCGAAATTCCTTTGCGGACTTTGCGGAATCTCTTTGCGCCCTCTGCGGTTAAAGGTTTCCTCCCCGCTAAATCTCAAATTCCAGCTTCATCCCGTCATACGAGAGCCGCACATTCTCCGGCAGGGACGCGTTGGTTTCTTCATGCGGCAAATCATGGCAGATGTGTGTAAAGAACGCGCGCCTGGGCTTTACCCGTTCCACGATGCGCAGCGAATTCTCCACCGTCGAATGCGTGGGATGCGGCTTGTGCCGCAGGGCGTCCAGAAAGAGGATGTCGAGATCGTGCAGCTGATCAAAAGACGCTTCGGGAACCAGGCTGTGATCGGTGAGGTACGCAGCCGACCCGAAACGATAGCCGCAGATCTCGGTCTCGCCGTGGATCACGGTCACGGGCTCGAAGCGCGCGCCGAATAGCGCCAGGGGCCCATCCAGTGGCTTGAGGTCCACCTGGGGCAGGCCGCCAAATTTGTATTCCGCGTCGAAAATGTAGCGAAACATGTTGCGGATAAATGCGGCGACCTCGGGACGGGCATAGAGCGGCAGCCGGCCGGGCTTGTGGCGGAAACTCAACGGTCGCAGATCGTCAATGCCAAGAATATGGTCGGCATGAGCGTGAGTGTAGAGCACCGCGTCCAGGCTGCGTATATTTTCTCGGATCGCCTGTTCCCGGAAATCAGGCGTGGTGTCGATAAGCACGCTTCTTCCACCATACTCGATCCACACGGAAGGCCGGGTGCGCCGGTCGCGCGGGTCGGAGGAGCGGCAGACGGCGCAATCACAGCCAATGGTGGGAACGCCCATGGACGTTCCGCTACCCAGCACCGTCAGTGTGGCTTTCATCGTTTCGTGGGATTGGTGCCGGTCGCCAGCGGCGGCCGGGCCAGTGCGTTGGTCACTTCCACATAGGCCATGCGCAGCTCGTAGAGACAATTCTGCAGGAAGTTTTCTTCCGCGGGCGTGAGATTGCCCTTGGTCTTTTCCGCCAGCAGGCCCAGCGTGTCCACGGTCTGACGAGCGCCCAGGAGGTCAATCCGAGGCTGTCCCCTTTCTTCCTGCATCAACCCCAGCTGCAGCATGGCGGTCATGTAGAGCGAGGCCATGAAGCGTTCGAAGGTCATCTCCATTTCTTTCGCGGAGTGGCCGCTGAGTTCGACGCGAGCGTCGAGTTCCTTGGCCGATTTGTGGTAGGCATCCGCCTGTTCCTTCTGCTCGGCTGCGGTTGGGGGCGGCGGCACAGAAGGATCGATCCCAGAAGGGACAGGCGCAGCTTGTTCCTGAACCGAGGGCGGGGGCGCGATCGGAGCGACCTTTGCCTCCGGCACCGGCAAAACCGGTTTCGCAGTCGATACTTCCTCTTCGCTGACTTCCCGGCGCAGTTCCCCTTCGGAGGTAAACAGCCGCCGGTCGGTTACGGTAAAGCTTTCCTGTTTTTTCTCAGACATAATTATTTTTCCTTCGACTACTTGAACATTTCCGCAAACGGCAGATTTGTGACGGCAGCCGCGCTCCCACCCGCATCCACTGGCTTGCCGGGCGTGGCGACTTCGCGGCGGATGTATCCCAGCGCCAGCCGGCGCTCGCCGCCTGCCACGGGCAGGGAAGCGGCGCTGGTGATTTCGCCGACGTCTTTGGCTTCCACCTGAATTTTGCTGCCGGCCGCGGGCAGCGGCCCGTTGATTTCAAAGCCGGTGAATTTGCGCCGAACCTGGCCGCGCGACCGGATGCGCTCCACAATCTCCTGGCCAACGTAACAGCCCTTGGAAAAATTCAATGCGCGTTCCTGCTCAGTCTCCTGGGGCAAGTCGCGTTCGCGGATGTCGACTCCGTAGCGCGGAATTCCGGCCGCGATGCGCAATCGCTCCAGGGCCGCGGTCCCCACCGGTTTCGCCCCCGCCTTCACCAGTGCTGCGTGAACTCTTCCGGTGTCCGCGGGCGTCACCCACAACTCGAAAGATTCCACGCAGGGGTTGTCGCCCCGAACCACAGTCACGCGTATTTGCTGCCATGTCATCTCGACAAACTGCAAAGGCTTGAGCTCGGGTACTTCAAATCCGGCCGCCTGCAGCACTTCTCTGGCCCTCGGCCCCGCGATTCCAGTTGCGGCCGCCTGGTCGCTGATGTTCGCTACTTCCACGTCGTCCATGATGATGTACTTATCGAAGACGGCGAGGACGTTCTCGACCTGCACTTGATCGGTATCGACCAGCAACGACTCTCCCCGGTTGTAGGCGTACAAATCGCCCAGAATATGTCCCTGCGGATTGAGCAGAAAAGCGTACACGCCGCGCCCGGGCTCGAGATCGCGGATATTGTTGGTGACCATGCCGTTCAGCCAGCGCACCCGGTCGCTGCCGCTAAGCGAAATCTTGGCGCGTGAACCGAGATCGTAGACGCCAGAGGCAGAAGTGAGCGCCTGGAATTCGGAGCGCACGTCGCCATAGTCAGCTTTCGGCCCGCCCGTGGCCGGTGACGCCACAGGTGCGTCCACGCGATTGTTCTGTGCCATCACGCTCATATTCTCTTACTTTGATTATAGCGGAGTGATTGAGTGACGCCTGTCCTCCATTGTGCATTGTGAGCGACGCGAGAGCGGAATGACAACTCTCGACCGAGTTGATAGTCTTCCTAGCCGTGAGCCAAACCAAGCGTATCGCCGTTATTCCCGGGGACGGCATCGGCCCCGAGGTCATTGCCCAGGCCGTAAACGTCATCCAGGCCTCTCGGGCCGAGGTCGAGTTGACCCATTTTGACTGGAGCGCCAATCGCTATCTGGCCGACGGGGTCACGGTCCCGCCCGACGGTTTTGCCATGCTGGAACGCGATTTCGATGCCATCCTGCTGGGCGCGTTTGGCGACCCACGCGTGCCCTCGAATCTTCATGCCAGGGAAATCCTGCTGGGCATGCGCTTCAAGATGGACTTGTACGCCAACGTTCGCCCGGTGCGCCTGCTCGATGCGTCGTTGTGCCCGCTGAAAGGAGTCGAGCCCAGAGATATCGATTTCGTGGTGGTGCGCGAGAATACCGAGGGCGTTTACGTGGACGCCGGCGGCGTCTTCAAGCCGGGCACGCCGGACGAGGTCGCGGTGCAGGAAGATATCAACACCCGCAAGGGTGTGGAGCGTGTCATACGCTACGCCTTTGAATATTGCGAGCGCCACAAGAAGCAGGACGGCTCGCCACGCAAGAACGTCCTCATGTGCGACAAGTCGAACGCCATGACGTATGCGGGAGGATTGTGGCAGCGGGTGTTTAAAGAGGTGAGCCGCGAGTATCCCCAGATCACTCCCCAACACCTGTACGTGGACGCGCTCTGCACCCAGATGGTCCGCGATCCCAGGCAGTTCGACGTAATCGTGACCAATAATATGTTTGGCGACATCATCACCGACCTGGCCGCCGGCCTCCAGGGCGGACTCGGCATGGCCGCCAGCGGAAATATTCATCCCGGAAAAACGTCGATGTTCGAGCCAGTGCACGGCTCCGCGCCTCCGATCGCGGGTAAGAACATCGCTAATCCACTGGGAGCGATTCTGACCGCGGCCATGATGCTGGAGCACTTGGGCCTGACCCCGGAGGCTGAAAAGATCGAAGGCACTGTACTCGAAGCGGTCAGGCAAAAGAAAACGACGCAGGATATCGGCGGAAACCTGGGGACGCGGGAAGCGGGGGAATGGGTAGCGAGGAGTGTGGCAAATTGACCCGAGCGAAAATGCGCCCACAGCGGCTGAAGCCGCCGTTTTCTCTGCGCCGGTTGTCGCACGGCTGGAAGCCGTGCGCTTCCACGGTAGCGTTGAGGTTTGAGATTAACCCTCGCCCAGAGGAAATCACGATCTCGATCTAAGCCGGAAATCTCGTATCAGACGGCACAATCATTCGGGTCAGGAGTTCGCCACGGTCGCCCGCGGCGCCGTGGAAGGGCACGGCTTCCAGCCGTGCCGATAAAGGCGTTAGGCGACCGGCTTTAGCCGCTGTGGCGCCTCATCGACCACGACTCCGGGATGCGCGGACGAATACGGATAATCCTTAGGAGATTCAACCAGTCTGCGCGGACGGGATTCAAATGAATATAGCGCTTGTGCTTCTCGAAGTCGTTCCCATCTCGAATTCGATGATTCGTAAAGCTGCGTTGCCAGATTTCCATTCTGGAGCCGGTCTCTATTCATAAAACGATGGGAAAATCCGCCTTTGATGAATTGCGTCGCTCGTTCAATGGCGACGGCGGGCCTGGGAGCCAGCAGAAGATGGATGTGATCGGGCATGATCACGAATTCGTATAGCTGAAAGATCCCGCGCTGACGATAGCTGAAGACTGTCTCCAGCAAAAGCTTTGCCGCTGATTCGGACTGAAACAAGGGGCGGCGTCCCCAGGTCACAAAGGTCACGAAGAACATTCGATCGGCGAAATTGTCCACGGCGGCTGAAGCCGCCTCCTTCTGTCACTCGTTTCGCACGGCTGGAAGCCGTGCGCTTCCACGGCACTTCCAGCGTCGATTCTCGGCGCGACGGGATTGTAAGGATGTGATGTAGATCACACCAGAAGCGAGGGATTCCCGGAACGGTCCATATTGGAAGGCTTGCGACCCCGCAAACGCTCGGCCCCGAGCAAACCTCAATTCCGCAGCGGCTGAAGCCGCGTCCTCTCGTGACTCGCCGAGGATCAGTGTTCCGACGTGAGCAAGTCAGGTCCGGCGGCCTGTCAGTAAGGCCAGTTCCCGCCACTTCCAATGGCAATCCACGTCAACAAAGCCAATTTCGCGCAGCCATTGCAACTGGGTTTCCAGATCCAGCAATTTGTTCGAAGGGTCTTCGGTCTCTAACGTGTAGCCGATGCGATGCAGGAATTCTTCGTGAAGCTCAGGAGTGACCGAAGCTACATGCTCAAGGTTGCAGAAAACGCCCTGCGGGGCCAGCCGAGCGTAAATCTCGGCGTAAAGCGCGCGCTTGCGTTCGTGGATGAGATGATGAATGGCGAAACTGGAAACCACGGCATCAAAGGCGCCCAGCTCGGGAAGAGGGTTCTCAAGGTTATGCGGCACGACGGTGACCGAAAGGTCGTCCCTAAAGCGGCGGCGCGCGGCTTCGAGCATGGCTGGAGAAAAATCAAGGGCGACCGCGGTAGCGTCCGGATGGTCCAGTTTGACCAGGGCAAGCAGACGCCCGTCTCCGGTGCCGAGATCGAGGATGCGCCTGGCGGTCGGTGGGATTAATTCCAGCAGCGTCGATTCGCCTTCCGTCCGGTGAGGAATCGAGTCGGCGCGGCCCAGGTAGTCCAGCGCGTGTTCAGTTGAGGTCCATAGATTGACGCTCATGCGGAAAGTATAAACTTATCTCAATGGCTAAATTCGAGACCGGTGGCAAGAAGTGTCAGGCATCGATCATTAGGCTGATTCTGCTGCTTTTGCTGCTGGCTGCTTTCGGGCGGGCGCAGGCGGGGCAGCCGGAAGAGAAACAAAAAGCCGCGGGCGAGTCGCCCGCGACCACACAAGCCACCACACAAGCCAGCCCACAACCCACACCGGCAGGCGCCGAAGAACAGAAGATCTCGCCGCAGGAGGCGGAGAAGCTTTTCCGCTCGGTGGACGAGATCCTTCGGTTTGCCAGCCAGGACACGCTGTATCCCATCAAGCGCGAGGTCAAGCGCCAACTGGTCAGCCGCGACGAAGTGGAAGCCTATGTCACCAAGCACACCAGTGAGGACGAAGATGCCAAGCGCCTGCGGCGCTCCGAGCTGGTGCTCAAGAAGTTTGGCCTGCTGCCCCGCGATTTCGACCTGGGGAAATTTCTGGTGGTGCTGCTAAAAGAACAGGTCGCGGGTTACTACGATCCCAAGACCAGAACGGTGAATCTGCTTGACTGGCTGGGCGCAGACCAGCAAAAGCCGGTGCTGGCGCACGAATTGACCCACGCCCTGCAGGACCAGTCTTTCAATCTCGAAAAATACATGAAGCCGGCGGACGCCGACCTGGCCAGGAAGAAAGAAATCACTGCACAGGACATCGAGAATGACGAAGAAAGTACCACGCGACAAGCCGTCGTCGAAGGCCAGGCCATGGTCGTACTGGTGGACTACATGCTGGAGCCGATGGGCCTGTCGCTGAAAGACTCGCCGCAGGTGGTACAAGCATTGAAAGACGGCATGCTGGTGGGTACTCCGGATGCCGTCGAATTTCGCAACGCCCCGATCTATCTCAGGGAGGCCCTGACTTTTCCTTATCGCTACGGCATTGACTTCATCGCTGACCTGCTGATCAAGGGTGGGAAAGAGAAAGCCTTCGCGGACCTCTTTCGGAATCCTCCGCGAACCACGCGGCAAATCATGGAGCCGCAGACTTATCTCTCGGGCGAGCGCCTGGAACCCATGAATGTGCCCGACTTCAGGCAGATCCTGAAGAATTATGACCGCTTCGACGTAGGCGCGGTCGGAGAGTTTGACGTGGCCGTGCTCATCGATCAATATGCCGGCGCGCCGATTTCGAACCAGCTGTATCCTCACTGGCGAGGCGGCTACTACTACGCCGTGCGGTCGAAGGGCGACCCGGCTGCGCCTCTCGGCCTGCTGTACGCTTCGCGCTGGTCGAGTCCGGAAAAGGCTGCCAATTTTGCCGCCATCTATGCCTCGGCGCTAAGCAAACGATACCTTCACGTTCGGGACGCACCAGAAGCCGGGAGGGAACCGCCGGTTCCCACCGACGCGTTGGACCACCTGACTGGTAAACGGGCATGGCTGACCGAGGACGGGCCGGTCGTCATCGATGTGCAAGGCGACACCGTGGTGGTCACCGAGAGCCTTGATCAGACCACGACCGACAGCCTGGAACAGGAAGTGTTTGACCGTGTGGGACCGGGTCTCAGACCCGGTCAGGCGGTGCGGAGCACCGCTAACTGACGCTGGTGGAAAGAAAGAACTGCGGCCCTTCGGGCCGCCAGACCGGGTCGGAGACCCGGTCCCACACAGTCAAGCTTTGCTCTTCCTTCTGTATAATCACCATTTTGTCGGTCAGTTCTGCAGAACATCTGAGGAAACCTTTGCCACAAGCGGAAATTGGGATCATTGGCGGCAGCGGGCTGTACTCGATGCCCGGGCTCAGCAAAGTCAAAGAGGTACGCCTCAAGACGCCGTTCGGAGAGCCTTCGGACGCTTACGTCCTGGGCACGCTCGAAGGCCGCAAGGTTGCATTTCTGGCGCGCCACGGGCGGGGACACCGCATTCTCCCCAGCGAGTTGAATTTCCGCGCCAATATTTACGGGTTTAAGCAGCTGGGCGCAGAGCGCATCGTTTCGGTTTCCGCCGTGGGGTCGCTGAAGGAAGAGCACAAGCCGCTGGAATTCGTGATCCCGGACCAGTTCTTCGATCGCACTCGCCATCGCGTGGATACATTTTTCGGAAACGGCATCGTGGCCCACATTGCCTTCGCCGACCCGATCTGTCCTCAACTTGCCCAGGCTGTAGAAGGGGCCTGCAAGAATGCAGGCGTGACCGCCAAGCGCGGCGGCACTTACGTCTGCATGGAAGGCCCGCAATTTTCAACCAAGGCCGAGTCCAACGTCTATCGCAGTTGGGGCATGGACGTGATCGGCATGACCAACCTGCAGGAAGCCAAGCTGGCCCGCGAAGCGGAAATCTGCTACGTGACGGTTGCCATGGTCACCGACTACGACTGCTGGCATCCGCACCATGACTCGGTGACCGTGGACCAGATCGTGGCGGTGCTGCTGAAGAATGCCGAGAACGCGGCCAGGGTGGTGCGCGAAACGGTCGCTTCCATGCCTAACCAGCGAGCCTGCAAGTGCGGGTCAGCCCTGGCGCATGCCATTCTCACCGACCGCAGCAAGATTCCCGCGGCGACCCGTCAGAAGCTGAAACTCATTCTGGATAAATACCTGAAGGCCAAAAAAGCATGAGCATCCTCGCAGTCGGTTCGGTGGCGTTCGACACGATTGCCAGCCCCTCCGGGAAAGTGGAGGATGTCCTCGGCGGCGCCGCCACCTATTTCGCGCTGGCCGCCAGCTATTTCACCGAGGTCCGCGTGGTCGCGATTGTGGGAGACGATTTTACCCTCGAACACGAAAATGTTCTGAAGCAGCGCGGAGTGGACACGCGCGGCATCGAACACGCCAAGGGGAAGACCTTTCGCTGGGGCGGGCAGTATCACGATAATCTGAATGAGGCCAAGACCGACTTCACCGACCTCAACGTGTTTGAGAACTTTCAGCCGCATATCCCGGCTCATTATCAAGACTCGCAGTTTCTGTTTCTCGGCAACATTCAACCCGAGCTGCAGTCAATGGTGCGGCGGGAGATGAAGACGGTGCGCCTGACCGGCGGCGACACCATGAATTACTGGATCGACACCGCCCGCAAGCCCTTGACCGAAACCCTGAAACTGATCGACGTGCTTCTGATCAACGATACCGAAGCCAAAAGCCTGGCGGGAGAGACCAACCTCCCGCGCGCGGCGCAAAAGGTGCTGGCCATGGGGCCGCAGGCGCTGGTCATCAAGCACGGCGAGTATGGCGCGACCATCTTTTTCCGCGATGGGGCTTTCGGCATCGGACGCCATCCTTTTCGCGCGCCGGCACTGCCCATTGACGAAGTCAAAGATCCCACCGGCGCCGGCGATTCCTTTGCCGGCGGATTCATGGGATACATCGCCTCGCAGGGAGAATTGAACCGCGAAGTATTGAAACGCGCCCTGTTCTACGGCGGCGTGATGGGATCGTTTGCGGTGGAGCGCTTCGGGACCGAACGCCTGCAGGCACTCACCCGCGAAGAAATTGACGCCCGCTTTCAAATCTTCCGCGAACTGACCCATCTGGAATGAGCGCGCAGCCCATCCGGCGCTGGGACCAGGAAACCGCACTGCTGGCATGGCTCACCGCGTGCATTTCGATTCTCTCCTTCCTGTTCTATTTCAAGCACGGCGACATACTTCTCTATGGCGACGCGGTGGCGCACATCAACATCGCGCGCCGCGTGTTCGATTCCCGGACGCCGGGTTTGCTGCAGCTGGGAACGGTCTGGCTGCCCCTGCCGCATCTGCTGATGATTCCGTTTCTGCTTTCAAGCTGGATGTGGAAAACCGGAGTCGGCGGGTCGATCCCGTCCATGGCCGCCTACGTTTTCGGAACGGTTGGAATTTTTCGCCTGGTGCGTGACGGGCTCGGTTCAGCGGCTCAATCGGTGGTGATGGCGAGAGTTGCGGCCTGGCTGGCCGCGATCGTTTATGCCACCAACCCCAACCTGATCTACCTGCAAGCGACGGCCTTGACCGAACCGTTGTACCTGGCATGGTTCATTTGGGCGATGGTTTACTTCAACGAATTTGTGCAGGAGTCAGGGAAGTCCGGAAAAAATGCAAGGCAGGTGACAGCTTCATCCCCGCTTGTTAAATGCGGTTTTTGCCTGGCGGCGGCGTGCCTGACGCGCTACGATGCGTGGTTTCTGACGATCGCGATCGGTATGGCTGCGCTCCTCGTGGCGCTGCGCGCGAACCAGCGGGGCCTTACACTTGTCAGGGGATTGAGAAAGTTTATCCTGCTGGCAGCGGCCGTTCCTGTGCTCTGGCTGGCCTACAACGCGATCGTCTATCGCAATCCGCTGGAATTTGCCACCGGCCCATACTCGGCCAAGGCCATCGAACAGAGAAGCACGGCTACATCCCATCCCGGCGCCCATGACCTGCAAACCGCTTTCAGCTACTTCCTGAAATCGGCGGAACTGAATCTCGCAACCGCAAGTTGGCAGAAACTCTGGCTCCTGCTGGGGCTGGCGGGAGTACTCGCAGGATTGGCGGGGAAACAGTTCCGAAGTCACCTGTGGCCGCTGCTCCTGCTTTGGATTCCGCTACCGTTCTACTCCCTGTCCGTCGCCTACAGCGGTGTGCCGATCTATGTGCCGGTGTGGTGGCCGTTCTCCTATTACAACGTGCGCTACGGTTTGGAACTGCTTCCCGCGTTCTCCGTATTTGTGGCGGTGGCCGTGTGCTTCGCGGCGCAGCTGGTGCGGCGGCGCGCCTTCAAGTTTGGCGCAGTGGCCGCAACCCTGATCTTTGTAGCTACCAGCTACGCCTCCATCTGGAGGGCGCCAGCCTGCTTCAGCGAAGCCGCCATCAATTCCCGAGGCCGCATCGCGGTCGAGCGCGAACTTGCCGACTTTGTAAAGGCGTTGCCCCCGGACTCCACCCTGCTCATGTATCTGGGCAACCATGTAGGAGCGTTGCAGCAGGCCGGTGTCCCGCTGCGACGGGTCATCAACGAGGGCAACCACCGGACGTGGAAGCAACCCGCCGATCTCGACGGATTATGGGAGCGGGCGCTGGCCAATCCGGCGAAATATGCGGACTTCGTCATCGCCTTCGAGGGCGATGCAGTTTCCAGCGGCGTCCAGAAGCAGGACCTGGTTTCACTCGCGGTCATTCATGTCTCCGGAGAGCCTGCAGCGACCATCTATCGCAGCCGCACCCCGGCCCGGTAATCATCTGCGTTAACTTGCGGGCACCGGAAGCGGTCAAGGACGAAGTTTCCCGGTGATAAAATCCAGCCACCGCAGCTGGCAGCCAATCATGCAATCCTGGAACGATCTGCCGAAACCGGCGTGTCCCGGAGCGGGAGCATTCCGGTTGCGCCTGAGGCTGGCGGCGGCCGTGGGAGGCGCTATTGGACCGATGGAAGGAACGCGCCAGGGGCAGGAACAAGTGCGGCAGGCCGTGAAGCAGTCGTCCGTACGCGCGAGCGTCGCCCTGCGGCAGGTGCCACCGAAATGATGGCGGCCGATCGAGTCATTCCTTTCGTAAAAGCCAGCGCTTGCGGGAATGACTTCCTGATCATCGATGGTTTGTATATTCCAGCCGACGCCGCAGAGTTCAGCCGGAGCATCTGCGACCGGCATCGCGGCGTGGGCGCTGACGGCGTGGAGTGGCTGTTTCCCGCGCCGGATGCGGATGTGCAGGCGCGGTTGTTTAATGCCGACGGCTCGGAGGCGGAAATTTCCGGCAACGGAACCCGTTGCGTGGCTGCCTATCTCTGCTCGGAGCAGGCCAGGGATACGTTTGCGATTCGCACCGGCGCGGGGGTCAAGACCTGTACGCTTACCAGTCGCAGCGAATCCAGCTATGAGTTTGAAATCGCCATGGGAAAGCCAGAGGTAGGGGATGAATTCCCGGTCAAGCTGGCATTCGCGGAAGTGCGGGGCATTCCCGTCTCCATGGGGAACCCGCATTACGTTGTATTCGTGAAGGAATTCAGCGCTTCATGGAAGGCCGAGGCGGCGGAGATCGGTCGTCAACCTCGCTTTCCCCAGGGAGTCAACGTCGAACTAGTAATTGTTAGAGATGAGAGTAATGTCGAGGTCAGGTTTTTCGAGCGCGGCGTCGGCGAAACCCAGTCTTCCGGGACCGGTTCGTGCGCTTCCGCGGTGGCTGCCATTGCCGCAAGGCGCGCCCAGTCGCCGGTGCGAGTGCACGCGCCCGGCGGAGTTCAGACCGTCCGCTGGGAAGGCGAGGTTTTCCTTCGGGGTTCCGCACAACTGGTCTGCCGCGGTGAGTTTTTCATTTAGCTGGCTGACTGAGGTTCGCGTTTAGTACTCGGGGACAGATGGCTTCAGTTCCAAAAATTGCGCGCATCAAACCGCCGGCGCTTCGACCCGGCGACACCGTGGGCATCGTAGCCCCGGCCAGCAACGTCAAGCCTGAACATCTGGAAGCGGGCTGCGCGGCTTTGCGCGACCTGGGATACAAGCCTTTCTATTTCGAATCGATCCTGGAACGCGATCGCTACTTCGCGGGATCGGCGGTGCGGCGGGCGCGTGAACTCGAAGAGATGTTCATCCGCGACGACGTACGGGCGATCATCTGCGCTCGCGGCGGGTACGGTTCGAACTATCTTCTGGATGTTCTCGACCTGAACGAGATCAAGGCGCACCCCAAGATTTTCGTCGGCTATAGCGACTTGACCACGCTGCTGACTTACTTCGCGGACTCGGCCGGAATGATTACGTTTCACGGTCCCATGGTGGCCAAGGATTTCGCGCACGCCGACGGCGTCGATGCGGGCTCGTGGGAGAGTGCGCTGAACGGATCGTCGGAATGGGCCCTGGAACTGGATTCCGACGTGAAATCACTGGTCGAAGGTTCCGCGGAAGGAATTCTTTATGGGGGATGCCTCTCGATTCTGGTGGCGTCTTTGGGCACGCCTTATGAAATCCGCACCGCCGGGACAATTTTGTTTCTCGAAGATGTGGCCGCCAAGCCTTTCCAGATCGACCGCATGCTCATGCAGTTGAAGCTGGCGGGAAAGTTGGCCGGTGTTCGTGGCATTATCTTCGGTGAAATGCTGGAGTGCACGCAGAATCAGAATCATCAGAACCATAATCAGAATAAAGATCAAGGCTATACCCTGGAAGAAGTCGTGCTGCGCGTGGTCGGCGACCTGGGCGTGCCCGTGGCTTATGGCTTGCGTTCCGGCCACGTCTCTCGCCGCAACATTACATTGCCGTTCGGCGTGCACGCGGCCCTGAAGGTCGCGGCCGGCGAAGTCAATTTGAAAATAACGGAAGCCGCCACGGCGACGGCGGTTTCTTCACGGTCTGCGGGATGACCAAATTGACCACCGAGGACATCGAGGGTTACTGCGTGAAGGACCTGTGGACACGAACTTTATGAACGATAAGCGGCACATTCACCTGATTGGTATCTGCGGCACTGCCATGGCATCGCTGGCGGGCATGCTCAAGCAGCGCGGTTTTCGCGTGACCGGTTCCGATGCCGCGGCCTATCCACCCATGTCGGATTTCCTGGCCTCGCTCGACATTCCGGTTGCCCAGCCCTTTGCCGCCGCCAATCTCGAACCGCGGCCGGATATGGTTGTCGTGGGTAACGCCATCTCGCGGGGCAACGTCGAGCTGGAACACATCCTCGACCAGCGCATTCCATTCTGCTCGCTGCCGCAAATCCTGCACGAGGAATTCCTGCGCGGCAAGGAAGTCCTGGTCGTGGCCGGGACCCACGGCAAGACCACGACCACATCGATGCTGGCCTGGATCTTCCACAGCGCCGGGGTTCAACCTTCGTTCCTGATTGGCGGCATTGCGGAAAATTTCGGCAGCAGCTTTCAGCTGGGACCGGGCAAGCATTTCATCCTCGAAGGCGACGAATACGACACTGCCTTCTTCGATAAGGGACCGAAGTTCCTTCACTATTTTCCTGACGCCATCATCCTGACCTCGGTAGAATTCGATCACGCCGACATCTACAAGGATCTCGATGCCGTGGAGACCGCCTTCAAGCGCCTGGTGAACCTGGTGCCCGGCCGCGGCCGCATAGTCGCTCTGGACACGGGAGACAGCATGGAACGATGTCTGGCCAAGGCGTTCTGTCCGGTGGAGCGCTACGGAAGCACCCAGTCCGCCGCGTGGCGAGTGACCAACCTTCGATTAGATCCAGCTCTTACCTCGTGGTCGGTGTTGCGCAACGGCGAACCGTGGTCAGATTTCGAGTTTGCCCTGGCGGGCGAATACAACGTGCTGAATGCGACCGCCGCGGCAGCTCTCGCCGCAGGATGCGGGATTCCGAAGGAACAAATCGCCGCCGCCCTGAAAACTTTCAAAAGCGTGAAGCGCCGCCTGGAAATCCGGGCGCAGGTGAACGGGATCACCATCATCGATGACTTCGCACATCATCCTACGGCGATCGCGGGCACGCTCAAGGCCCTGCAGGCTCGCTATCCGGGCTCGCGACTGTGGGCCATTCTGGAGCCACGTTCGAATACTCTCCGGCGCAACGTTTTTCAAAACGAGCTGGCGCGGAGTCTGGCGGTGGCAGACGAGATCGTGGTCGCCAACGTATTCAAGTCCGAATCGATCCCCGAGCGCGAGCGCATGGACGTCGCTACGCTCGTGGCCGACCTGCAGAACGCAAGGGCGGCGCGCGCGCATCGTTCCCGACGCCGATGCGATCGTGCAGACGGTCGCGCCTGAAATGCGGCCAGGTGACGTCGTGGCTATTCTTTCCAATGGCGGCTTCGGCGGCATCTACGAAAAGCTGCCGCAACGCCTGAAATCGATGGCTGGAGGCGCCTCGGGCAACCATCCGCTGAAGGCCTCCGCCAAGGCGTGAAGCGCTCACCGAGGCCGGGAGTTGTGTCTAGGTTCGTCTGCCTGGCTGTCCTGCTGGCGATGCCGGCGGCGGCGCAGAATCCCCAGTCTCCTTCGCAATCAACTGGTGTTCGATACGTCGTTTCTCTGGCCCATCGGCCAGAGCACATGGTCGGAGTAAAAATTGTCCTGGGCCCCGGCGCATCCGAACGCGATGTACAACTGCCGGTCTGGAACGCCCTGTACCAGGTGCGGGATTTTTCTCAGTATGTGAACTGGGTCAGAGCCAAAACCGCGGCTGGACAACCCATCGCGGTGCAGAAATCGGACAAGACCACATGGCATCTCAGCGGCATCGCGCCAGGCGCTGAAATTGAATACGAAATCTTCGCCGACCAGCCCGGTCCCTTCGGCGCGCAATTGAACCCGCAGCATGCATTTTTTAATCTGGCGGAAATACTGATGTATGCGGTTGGCGGCCGCAAATCATCCGCCGAAATCTCGTTCACCGATCTGCCCGCGGGCTGGCGGATTGCGACCGCGCTTCCAACACTGGGCGACGGCTTCGCGGCGCAGGACTACGACCGCCTGGTGGATTCGCCCGTCGAGATCGGCTTCTTCCAGGAATCTGATTTTGACCAGGGCGGCGGTCACTATCGCGTGGTTGTGGACGCCGACCCCGCCGACTACGACATGAAAAAGATTGTCCCTGCGTTGCGAAGCCTGAGTTTCAGCAGCTACCGCGTGGATGGATGACCGACCCTTTCAAACGTACTTATTCCTCTACCATTTTCCACGCGGCCCCGCGGGCGGCGGCATGGAGCACGCCTACTCGACAGCCATCGACATCAGCGCTAACCGGCTGGCGGAAAATCCGCAATCGTTGGGCGACCTGACGGCGCATGAATTCTTTCATCTGTGGAACGTAAAACGCATCCGGCCGCAGTCGCTCGAGCCCATTGACTACACCAAAGAGAACTACACCCGCGCCCTGTGGTTCAGCGAGGGCATGACCACCACCGCGGGAAACATCATCCGGTCGCGTGCTGGCCTGCTGGATGAAGCCCGCTATTTGAGGAGCATAGCGGACGAAATCGCCGAACTGGAGCGGCGGCCCGCTCACCTTACTCAATCCGCAGAAGAATCCAGCCTTGATGCATGGCTGGAGAAGTACGATTACTACCGCCTGCCCACCCGCAGCATTTCCTATTACAACAAGGGCTACCTGCTCGGTGTCCTGCTCGACCTGCAAGTGCGCCAGGTCACTCACGGCTCCGCCTCGATCCGCGACGTCTTCCGGTGGATGAATGAAAACTACGCCCGCAAGGGAAAGTTGTTCCCCGATAGTGAAGGAGTGCGCCGTGCCGCCGAGGCGGTCAGCCATTCCGATCTGGGATGGTTTTTCGAGAAATATGTCGCCGGCGCCGGCGAAATTCCATGGGATGATTTCTTCAGGAGTGTGGGGCTGCATTTAGTGCGGAAGGTGATCTCGACTGCCGATCTCGGATTCGTCGCGACCCAGAACTTCGACGCGGCGCCGATGGTGTCCGCGATCTCTGCCGGAAGCGCGGCCGAGGCTGCCGGCCTGGCGGTTGGAGATGCGATTCTGGAGATCAACGGCCAGATTCCGAACCGCGGCTTTGCCGGGTATGCAGCAGCTTTGCACCCGGGCGAGACCGTGCGCCTCCGGGTTCGGAACTCCGCCGGCGAGCGCGAGCTGCAATGGACAATGGGCGCTCGCCAGGAAATTGAGTTAGACCTCGCCGATCTGGACAAGGTCACGCCGGAGCAGAAGGCTCGCCGCAGTGCCTGGCTAAGAGGCGAAACTCAGGGGACGGAAGAGACTCGGCCATGATTCGCACCATCGTGATGCTCGCGTTCTGGAGCCTGGCGCTTCCGCTGGCCGCCTTGCTGTGTTTTCCCTGGACTTTCCTCACCGGAGACATTCGCTTCCTGTACCGCGTGGCCATGGGGGCGGCGTGGACTGGGGCGCGTCTCGCCGGCATACGGGTCGAAACCGTCGGACTCGAGCAGCTCGATCCCAAGCGCACTTACGTTTTCATGTCCAATCATGTCTCCAACATTGATCCGCCCATCATGCTGCCGCTGATTCCACGCCGCACCTCGGTCATGGCGAAGAAGGAGCTGTTTGATTATCCGTTGCTGGGCAAAACGATGAGGCTGGGTTCGCTGGTTCCGGTCGATCGCGGAAATCGAGATGCTGGTATCTCGGCGGTGCGTGCCGCCGCCGCGGTCCTGAAGAAGGGCATCAACATGACGATCTATGTGGAAGGCCATCGTTCATTCGACGGCAAATTGTTGCCCTTCAAGAAAGGCCCGTTCTATCTGGCCATGGAGTGTGGTGTGCCGGTCGTGCCGGTAACCATTTCAGGTTCGCATTACGTCATGCCCAAAGGGAGATTCGCGATCAAGCCGGGGACCGTTACTCTGACGTTCCATCCTCCCATCGAACCGGAAAACTTCGGCAGCCGCGAAGAGCTCATGGAGATGGTGCGGCGAGCTATCGACAGCGGTTTGCCGGAAGAATGCCGAAGCGAAGTGGGACCACGCTTGCCGCAAGTGGCCTTGTAGCGCAACCATTCGGACTGTGATAATCTTCGCGGCGCTTCCCCCCGGAAGGAAAAATCTGTATGGCAACATCCAAATTGCGCAGGGGAGAAGTGTCTCGCGGCGCCGATCCTGTTGCGGGTGCCGACGCCTTCGACGATTTGAAGGATCTAAGTCACGTCCAATCGCAAGCCGCCACATTCCTTTGTATCGGATACCACTTCCGGGGAGACACTGTCGCGGCCGGGGCACGTCCCCTGGCCGAAATCGGGCCACTGCCGGCACGGGCTCTTGATCCCCCGCCGGGCCTTCCGGTCGGTGATTTGCAAAGGTTGGGCTTTCCCCAAATGTCAGCAGGCGCCAGCCGCTTTCGCCCCCAATTTCTGCAACGCACGCTCGGCTTCGCCTCAGGAACGAAGAGTAAGGCCGCGCCCTCATTGCGCGAAACTCGTGCCGTGTCGCGGAGTCTACCCGCTGCTGCCAAATCATTTTATGAAGACGCGAATGCGGAAACAGCTGCCACGTTGCTGGAGGCCGGTCTTCGCCATCCGCAGGAATTGGCGCGGGTGGCGGCAGCGGCCTCCTATTTTGAGGTATCTACCGACCCGCGTCCTGCCATTTTAGTGCTGCAGCGCGGCCTGCAGAGCCGCGACCTGCTCACCCGCGACGTCGCGGCGTATGCCTTGGCTCACAGCGACCCTACAAATCCTGCATTGATGAGACTGATCCAAGCCAGGAAAAGAAAATCAAGCCGAAAACGGTCTCACACCAGCTTGATCATCCATGGTACTTGGGCCCGCAGCTCGCCCTGGTGGCAGCCGCCGAAGGGCAATTTCTGGAAGTACCTGCAGCAAAATGTCGCCACCGATCTGTATGGCGCCCAGGACCGCTTTGAGTGGTCGGGCGGATATAGTGACGCGGCACGAGGCCTGGCGGGCGATGATCTTCACACCTGGGTAGACGGCCACCAGCTGGACGGGCTTGATTTATTCACTCATAGTCACGGGGGCAGTGTCGCCATGCTGGCCAATCATGCCTGTACCCGGGTGGGACGGATGGTCTTGCTCAGTTGTCCGGTGCATTGGCCGAAATATACCCCTGACTTCAGCAAGGTGGGGAAAGTCGTTTCGGTACGGGTGCATATGGATCTGGTGATTCTGGCTGACCGTGGCGGACAGAAGTTCGACGATCAGAGAATTTCGGAGAATGTGCTGCCCGTCTGGTTCAATCACTTTGCCACCCATGACCCGGCGGTCTGGCAGAAATACGGGATCCCGTCAATGATATGAAAAGGCCTGTCGCCTGAAAGGGCGATAAAATAGCGATATGGGAGTGGTGCAGGCAGCACGACTATTTGCGCTGAAACAACTCTTCAGCACAACCGGGCTGAATCCGCCGGCCGTGCCTTGGTGCAAGCCCTCTCCTCGGACGACGAAGCCACTCGAACCATCGCGGGCATGTTTCTTGTTCAGACCGGGAAACGCGCGGAGCCTCTGGTCGAAGAGGCCATGCGCCGCCGCCAGAGCTTGCCCACAGTGCTGGTGATCGCCGGTGATATCGGCGCCTTCCGGCTTGAGCCGCAGTTGCGGGGCTTCACTGCGGATCCTGATCCGCAGGTAGCGAAAGCGGCGCGGGATGGCTTGAGGATTCTGGAAGCGCAGCCAGTCCAGCCTTCCGGACGGCATGGCTAGCCGGGTTGGCTGCTCTTGGCCCGCACCGCCCGCGCGATTTCCGGCAGGCGGCTCAGCAGGGCCGAATACTTCAGCCAGAGTTTGTGATCAACCGCTGGCGCTCCGCTGCGACAATCGCGCCGGCCTCGATGTCGCCCGCCACGCCGCTCTGCGGCGTCACGATGGCTCCATCGCCGATCTTGCAATGCCCCACTACGCCTACCTGCCCGGTCAGGATGACGTGATTGCCGATTTCGGTTGAGCCGGCGAGACCCACCTGCGAGGCCAGCAGCGAGTGCTCTCCGATGCGCGAGCCGTGGCCAACCTGCACCAGATTGTCGATCTTGGTGCCGCGACCGATGCGGGTCTTCTCCACGCTGGCCCGATCGATGCAGGAGTTGGCCTGGATTTCGACGTCATCTTCGATGACCACGGGTTCGGGCTGCACGATCTTGTACCAGTGCCCGACATCGTCCTTGGCGAAGCCGAAGCCATCGGCTCCGACGATCGCGCCATTCTGCAGCAGCACCCTATTGCCCAGACTGCATCCTTCGCGCACGATGGCGTGCGCATGAGCAAAGAAGTGGTTGCCAATCTTTGCGTCGCGATAGATGACGACGTGCGCCAGCAACACTGCATTTCGTCCAATTTCGACGCCCTGGTCGACGACTACATAAGGTCCGATGTGCGCGCCTTCGCCGATCCGGGCTGAAGGATGCACCACCGCGGTCGGATGCACGCCCGGCTCGTAACGGGGCGGCTGGCAGAAAAGCTCCAGGGCGTGGGCAAAGGCGAGATAAGGATTCTTGCTGCGCAACAGGGCCGCCGGAACCGCCGGGAATTCCTCGCTCACGATCACGGCGGAAGCCCTGGTCGTCCGCGCCGCCCCGGCATACTTGGGATTGGCCACGAAGGTAAGCTGTCCGGGGCCTGCGTCCTTGATTCCGGCAACGCCAGTAATTTCGATCTCCGGAGAACCATTTTCCAGGCGTGCGTGGAGAGCAGCAGCAATCTGAGCGAGTTTCATAGGCATTATCCTGAGATAGCGGGCAGAACCGTGATTGTAACGGAGGCCGAGGCGCGGATGCTTTCCGGACTTCCTAAATTTGTCATCTGAGCGGAGCCGCGAATTCGCCCGGCGCGGTCGCGGCGTAGTCGAAAGATCCCTGTCAGCTCAACGAATTTCGCTTCCGGAGAGCCGTACAAAGTCTGGGCGCGCAGTTCGCTGCCGCGACAGAGGAGAGGGGTGGGGGTCCTTCGACTGCGCCATACGATTCGCTAGCGAATCGTATGGCTCTGCCCAGGATGGCGCGGCAAATCTGACCAACTCACGATGGCAAGGCAGAATCAGACCAATCCAAAAAGTGACGCCACCAGGTAGAGCGCTTCCAGAACCGCGAGCGAAATCAGCAGGGCCTCCCGCAGCTTCGAACGCGACAGCGCCGTCTGCAATTTACCCGGATGGGCATGGGCCGGCGCTCCCTCGAACATGCCTGCCGGCATTCCCGCAAACCCGGTGAACGGGACCGGCGGTCCGGTCCGCGGCGCGCTCGGCCTTGCGGGAGCGGCGGTGAAGTACTTCCGCTCCGCCAGGGGAACCTTGGGCAGAGTGATCAGCGACGACCAGCGCGCTAACTGCATGGGTCCGGACTTCAAGTCGGCTTCCACTGGCGCGGAGGTCAACTGCAGGGGAGGCAGGCGCTCCGGCGCAACCCGATCGGCCAGGTTGCGCAGCAGGGAACTCCACCACATGTGTCCCATTTGATCGCTGACCAGCTCGCCTACGTCCATCGGCTGCGACTCCAGCTCCAGCGGCGGCAAAACCTCCGGATTGATCACATTGCCCAGGTTGGTAAAAACCGTCCGATACCAGGGCAAACTGACGGCGTCGCCGATCAGCATGCCGGTGTTCACCGGCCGCGAAGTAAGTTTCAGCGGGGGCAGCTTCTCCGGGAAGAAGCGGTCGCGAAGATTGCGCAGCAGGGATTTCCAGAGCGGACCGGTGACGCTCGAGGGGAGCAAGAGATCCAGTTCCTGATTGTCCTGGCCGGGTTCCATAGATTCCCACCTATGTTACACCGATTGAATCCCCGGAAGAATAGCGAGGGCCTAACTCTTCAGGCCACCGGGCTGTGGCAAATAAAGCCGGTCCGCCAGCGTACTTCTGAACTTTGCGGGACAATCCGTCCCATCATTTGCTACTATGTGCTCCTTGGAAATGTGTTCTTTTCCACCGACATCGATTCAACAAGGAGAGTGAAATGAAGTTACGACCTTTGCTTGTAAACTGCGTGGTGCTGGCCCTGGCATCGGCCGCATTAGGCCATCAAGCCGCCGCACCCTCCGCGGCCGCCACCGCGCGAATTACCAAAGAAGTCAGGCACGAGTTGTTGATGCTGCCGTATTTGAACGTGTTCGACAATCTCGCTTACAAAGTCGACGGTTACAACGTGACCCTAATGGGACAGGTTACGCGGCCGACCTTGAAGTCCGATGCCGAGAACGTGGTGAAGCGAATTGAAGGTGTCGAACACGTCGACAACCAGATCGAAGTCCTGCCCCTGTCCCCGAATGACGTGCGTATTCGCCGCGCTCTTTATCGTGCGATCTACGGCTATCCCGCGTTGCAGAAGTACGCCATGGGGGTGCAACAGCCGATTCGAATCATTGTGAAGAACGGAAACGCGACCCTCGAAGGCGTGGTGGACAACGAAACCGACAAAAACATTGCCAATGTCCGTGCCCGCAGCGTGTCCGGAGTATTCTCGGTGACCAACAATCTGCAGGTGGTGAAGCCCTGACCGCGCGCGTCGGGCGTCAGACCTCGGCAAGGCGTCGGCATCGGCCCCCGAGGTCTGAAGTCTGAAGTCTGAGGTACGGCGTCCGACGTCTGCCCTTTTCACTCGCCAAACATCGGTACCTGCCGGGTGTCCGGAGGGGCGCCCTTGCGCCGGCGGTGAGTCGCGCCGATTACAGCCAGCACGGTGAGCGATTCCAGCGCGCTGCGGGGAACGAAAATCCGCTGTATGTTCGAACGCAGGTCGGGGGGATTGATGAGGAAGCCCTCGGCGGTGGTCAGGCTGAGGTCGTTGGGCATCATGCCTTCGAGGACCTCGTTGTCTTTGAATTTGAGCCTGATCCACAGCCCCTCGGTGCGCGGCCGGCTGGTGAAGGTCTTGCGGCTCAACGCTTCCGAATCGCCGAACTCCCGGACAAAATACACCGCCTTGATGTCTTTAAGGTCGATGGCGACCACGTTGCCCGAGGTGTTCAGGAGCTCAAGTTTGCCTTCGCGGACGAAATTGGCTGGGGCAACGTGTCCGTTGATCGAATCCCGGTCCATCTTGCGGACCACGACTTTCTTATGGGTTGAGGGCATGTGGGAGATCAGTCGTCAGTTGTTAGTCGTCAGCGAATCGTGAAGATTAAGTTTGTCCAGCCGGCCCGTTCAAGGTTAAGTCCGACCCCCGATGTCGCCACCGCCACCGGCCCCGGGGTTCGACTCCGAGGTTCCGCCGTCTGACGGCCGTCGGCCTGATGCCCGACGACTGAAGACCGACGACCCACGACTGTTTTCACTGGATTCTCGCACTTTTCCGCGATAAAACGGATGCCTTGTATGTTCTTTGTAGCCAAAGCGTTAACCTTATGTTATTTTCTATAGCTTGCGGCGTCCCATCTCATGTACTCTAAGCCTATTGGATAGAGCGACTTACGAAAAGGCGACTGGAGTAGTTTGTTTTCCCGGGGCAAGGCCTGTGGAAAACTCACGCGCTGCTGTGGCGAACCGGGTCGCGGAGCCGCGTCCTTAAGCAAGCATGGCCGATTACATTTACACCATGGAAATCCGGCTGACGCCGGACCAGCAGCGCGGCGTCACCCTGGTACAAGACATTGCGCGCGCCGCCGGTATGAACATTTACCTGACCGGGGGCGCTGTCCGCGACATCATCAGCGGTTTCCCCATCCGCGATCTCGACTTCTCGGTTCAGGGCAATCCCCTCAAACTGCAAAGGGACCTGGAAAAGGCCGGGGTGAGAATCGCCGGTGTCGATGACGACGCCAAGACCCTGTACCTGGGCCTGCCGGGGAACGTTCGCGCGGAAATCAGCATGGCGCGCATCGAGCAGTATGAAAAAGCCGGCAAGCCGCCGGTAATTTCTCCCGCCACCCTCATCGAAGACCTGCGCCGCAGGGATTTCACCGTCAATGCCATGGCGTTGTCCTTGAACCCAGGCTCGCGCGGACTGCTGATGGACCCCTTTAACGGCGCGGCCGATATCGAGGCCAAGCTTCTCCGCGTCCTGCATAACTACGCTTTTGTCGAGGACCCCTCGCGGCTGATCCGGGCCACTCGCTTCGCGGCGCGCTTTCACTGGCCGCTCGAGGAACGCACCCAGGCCCGCTTCGAATCTGCCAAAGAAAACAATTACATCGAGTACATCACCAACAAGGCGATTGGCTACGAGATTGAGCAGTTGGCCTACGAAGAGGACCCGCTGCACATTGTGCGCTTGCTGGAGAAAGAAGGCTGGCTCAAGGTCCTGAATCCGCACTGGACCAGCGCCAAGGTGGATACGGCGCAGCTCGGGCAACTGTTGAAGACCCGCCAGCAGATGACGGAACTGGGGTACGCCCCGGACCCGGCGCCCGCCGTCATGTATTTCCTCACCGCCCGGCTCAGCGACAAGGACATCGCCGACATGCGCAAACAGATTCCGCGCAAGGACCTGGTCGAGGCCTGGCGAGACCTGGAAGACCATGCGAAGGAACTGGCTAAACGGCTCACGGGCAAGGAAGCCGCCACGCCCTCCCGCGCCTGGAAACTGCTTTCCGAGGCGCGTCCGGAGATGATCCTGTTCCTGGCCCTCACCGCCCGTCAGCAGGCGGTATCGCAAAAGATAAAGAACTTTTTTACCAAGTGGCGGCAGGTGCAGCAGAAGATTCCGTTGCCGGAAATGACCGAGCTGCACATCACGCCGCAGTTGCCCGAGTATCCCAAAATCGCGCACGACGTATTCATGCTGTTGCTCGACGGCAAACTGCGTTCGCGAACCGAGACCTTGAAGTACCTGAAGCCTCTGGCGCCCCCACCGCCACCGCCGCCACCACCTCCGCCGCCCAAACGGGGAAGGGCGGCCAAGGCTGCCGCTGCCGAAGCCGCCGCGGCTGCTGTGGCTGCAGCTGCTGCCTCGTCGGGCGCAGGTAAAAAGAAGGGAAAGGGCCAGGCTCCCGCTGCTCCAGCCAAGGCCAAGGCTGAAGCCTCCAAGGCGCCGGCCACGCCCAAGCCCGAGGAACCTAAAGCTGCGAAGAAAGCACTCGCAGCTACGAGCAAGAAAAATAAAGGCAAGAAGAAGCGCTAAGTACCCGCGTTATCCAAATAAGGACTTGTAGTAGGAATGCTTTTCGCATTCCGCGAATCCTTCGCTTGGGGTGAGGGGTGAAAACACTCGGAAAGATTCTGCTCGTTGTCTGCCTGCTGCTGGCTGCGGCGATCACTTTCACCATCGGCTGGCGGCCATTCATAGGGCCACGGGCCCGGGCCACCAGCAACCGCCAGTTCGAACGTACACCTGAGCGGCTGGCACGCGGCCGCTATCTGGTAGGCGGCTTGGCCGGCTGCGAGACTTGCCATTCCCCAAAGGAATGGAAGACCCACGGGGCCCCCAACCTGCCCGGCATGGAACTGGCGGGGCAGGTGCTTCCCCTGCCCGGCTTGCCGGGAACGATCGTCGCTGCGAACCTGACCCCGGATCCGGAAACCGGCGCCGCCGGCTGGAGCGACGATGAAATTGCGCGCGCCATTCGCGAGGGCATCGGGCACGACGGCCGCACGATTTTCCCCATCATGCCGTACGACGCCTACCGCAAGTTTTCAGACGAAGATGTAGCCTCCATCGTGGTGTACCTGAGGTCGATCGCGCCCGTACGAAATCCGTTGCCCCCGACCCAGGTGATTTTCCCGGTCAAGTATCTGATTCGCACAGTCCCCCAACCATTAACCAGCCCGGTCAGCGGCCCCGGTCCGCAAGCCAGCCCGGCGGAACGAGGAAAATACCTGGTATCCGTCGGTTGCGGATGTCATGTTGCAGCCGACCAGAAAGGCCCGATCCGTGGCCTGGAGTATGGTGGCGGCGAGCACCTGAAAGGACCGTGGGGAGACGTCACCAGCGCAAATATCACTCCCGACGCCTCCGGGATCAGCTACTTCGACGAAGCCACGTTCATACAGGTCATGCGCACCGGATATGTGAAGGCGAGAGAGCTGTCGTCGATTATGCCCTTCGGGGAATTCGCCAACCTCACGGATGACGACCTGAAAGCTATCTTCGCTTACCTCCGCACCTTGCCTCCTGTTAAGCACCGAGTGGACAACAGCCTGCCCCCAACTTATTGCAAGCTCTGCCGCCAGAAACACGGGGCGGGGGACCAGAACTAGCACGGAAGAAATCTGCGAGCTTGGCGGGAAAAGGCTTAACCGCAAAGGACGCAAAGGACTCCGCGAAAGGACGCAAAGAAAAGCCCTGGACATTCGGGCCGCATACTTGCCTGGTCAGGAAAGATTTGACAAACCGGGCTCACGACGGCGCTATAATCGTTTGTATGCGGCGCTGGTTGGCCATTGCGGCGTTGTCGCTCTCCTTGGCGGCGCCTGCGACCCCCGTGCTGGCCCAGATGCACGGCGGCTCCCGAGGCGGAGGTTCCATGGGAGGCGGAGGCTTTTCATCCGGCGGCTCTCGTGGCGGAGGGTCCATGGGGCGCGGCGGATTTTCCGGCTTCCATGGCGGCGGAAGCTTGGTTTCCGGTCAGCGTTCCGGCGCCAGTTTCGCTACCGGTATACGCCAGCCGGCTTTTCGCTCCGGCTCGTCCTTCGGCGGATTTCGCCGGCCTGGTTTCGGCCATCGGCATTCTGGGAATCGCGTTTTCTTCGGAACGGTTTCGCCGGGCTATTTTGGCTACTACGATTATCCCTACTACAGTGGCGACTTCTACGGGACGCCCGATTATTATCCGACTTACGACTACTACAGTTCCTCCGGTTACTCCGCCCAGAATGACGTTGTCCAGCAGCAACAAGCGGCCCAGCAGCAGGACATCGATCGCCTGGAAGATGAAGTAGCGCGTTTACGGGAGCAGAGGGAATCGGAGCAAGAGTCCAGCCAGGCGCCGGCCCCCCAAGCGGAGAGCCGATCTGTGGTCTCCACTCCCACTCTGCTGGTCTTCCGCGACAACCACACTCAGGAAGTGCAGAACTACGCGATTGTGGGCGGCACGCTCTGGATTTTCAGCGAACAGCGGGCCACAAAACTCCCACTGTCATGGCTGGACATAGAGGCCACCACCAAAGCCAACGACGATCGTGGTGTAGATTTCCAACTACCAAAATAGAAGTGAGATCGTGGGATTCAGTGTGGTCGCGGACCTGTCCTGAGCGAAGTCGAAGGAGCCTCGCCCGCGTCTTTCCGCTGTGGATAAACTCTGCGTTTCGCGCCTGCAATTTCCCCCAGGAACCCGTTAGAATGAGGGCAAGTAATTTCGCCACGGCGAC
>CAWFJA010000010.1:0-13428 GCA_963816025.1 Terriglobia bacterium | reverse complement strand
CGGATGGCCCTCCCCAGTCCGGTGGAGGACGGGGTCCTCGCCCGTCAGGCAATGGCCTGTGCTCGAGGGCGGGACGCCCGTCCTCCATCAACTCCGCGGGAGACCGCTGCCAGAAGTCCGCCATGGGCCGGAGGTGTATATCATGTGGAAGCCATAACCAATGCGAACCGTCGCCGTCATCCCCGCCCGTCTCGCCTCCACCCGGCTGTCGCGCAAAGCGCTGCGCGAGATTGCCGGAAAACTCCTGATTGGCTGGGTCTATGAAGCGGTCCAGGGCTCGCGCTTGCTCGACGATGTCATCATCGCCACCGATTCCGATGAAATCATGGAAGTCTGCCGCATTCACGGCTGGAAGGCCCAGATGACTTCCGCTGCGCACCGCAGCGGCACCGAGCGAGTGCACGAAATATCGCAAAGCGTTGCCGCCGATGTCTACCTGAACGTTCAGGGGGATGAGCCCATGACCCGGGCGGAACACGTCGCCGGATTGATTGAAGTCATGCAAGACCCGGCGGTGCAGGTGGGAACGCTGATGACTCCGGCCGCGCCCGCCGACATCGCGAATCCGAGCGCGGTCAAGGTGGTTACGGATGCGGCGCATCGAGCTCTCTATTTTTCCCGCGCGACGATTCCCTACGATCGCGACGGCGCCGGGCCGAAATACTTCAAACATCTTGGCTTCTACGCGTATCGCAAGCCGGCGCTCGACCGCTTCGTCGCCCTTCCCGAGTCTTCGCTCGAGCGCTGCGAGCGCCTGGAACAACTGCGTTTCCTGGAGAACGGAATCCCGATTCACGTGGCCGAGACCCGCTTCGACACCATCGGCGTGGACACGGAAGAAGATTTGCGGCGGGTGGAAGAAATCCTCGGTTCGCGCGGTTAGCTTTCAAATCGGTCTGGCCGGTTGCGCATGGCTTTGTGGATTTTCTTCCACTTCTCCTTATCCTGCCGCGCTACCTCGGGATTCATCTTGCGCTCCTGAAAGTGAAGCTCGGCCAGCAACTTGCGATAGTTTTCCAGCCTTTCGAACGGCAACTCGCCGCGCTGGATCGCCGTCCTCGACGCGCATCCGGGCTCGCCCTGATGCCCGCAGTCCCGGAATTTGCAGCGCTGAGCAAGACTGGCGATATCCTGAAACGCTTGCGCCGCGCCTTCCTCGTGGTCCCAGAGCTGGAGTTCACGCATGCCCGGCGTATCGATCAGCATGCCGTCGCCGGAAAGGAAAATCATCTGGCGCGACGTGGTGGTGTGCTGCCCCCGGTCATCGTGCTCGCGCACCGGTTGCACGCGCAGGGATGCGTCCGCCATCCGGTTGATGATGGTCGATTTGCCGACACCGGATGAGCCCACAAACGCTGCCGTGGTTCCCGCTCGCCAGATACGATCGGACAGCGTCGAGGCCAGTCTTTTCCAGCGCACTCAGCAGGTGGACGGGCGTGCCCAGGGCGATGCTTTCCACATCCGCGGCGAGGACCGCGGCATCCGGACAGAGATCCGCTTTATTGAGCAACACAACAGGCCGCGCGCCGCTTTCCCACACGATGGTCAGGTAGCGCTCAATGCGCCGCAGGTTGAACTCGCGATTCAGCGCGCTCACCACGAACACCGTGTCCAGGTTCGTAGCCACGATCTGTTCGCTCATCCCGCGCCCCGCAACTTTGCGGACCAGCTTGGTCCGGCGCGGGAGCACGTGCTCGATCCTCGCCCGGCCTTCTTGCGGACGCGCGATGATCGCGACCCAGTCCCCTACCGCGGGAAAGTCTTCCCTCCCGGCCGCTTGATGTTGCAGCTTGCCCGCGATTTCCGCCAGGTACTCCGCCCGCGCCGACCTTACCCGGTAAAGTCCCTTGAATTCCTCGACCACTCGCGCGGGCGCGAGTCGCAGTTTGATTCAACCCAGTTTGCTCCAACTCCTCGAAATGACTTGCGAAGAACGAATTCCATCCCAGATCTTTTAGCTGTGCTGTGACTTTCATGCAGAGAAGCTCCTCGCTTCCGGAACGGCGACGATCGATCCGCCTGGCAAGCTCTCAAGGCAATGAACGGGCTCCGCGGCCGTCAGATGTACGGCGACTGAGTCCGAGAAATGGCGACGGATGGAAGCAGATCTGGGTCTGCGCTGCAGGAATACAGGAGCGCCGGGAGTGCAGATGGACGCTACCTAGAAGAACAAGGCAGAGACAGACCTATGCTTCCGCGTAAACACGGCAGACATAGGCGCCTCCTGAAGAGAATTGGTCCCAACCGCAGGCCGGGACAGAAATCAAGATAAGGCGGCCCGCGAAGCCAGTCAAGCCGCAATGTGGGCGCGAGCGCCCCGTTCGCGCGGGAGTCATCACAGGCCACGTAGGGACTCCCGCACGAGCGAGGGCGCTTGCGCCTACATTTTTGGCGATTGGAAGGTTCGGGCCGCGGCCACTCGCCGCGAGATCGCAGGATGCGAGTGAAAGAGCCATTCCACCCATGGAGCAGGAGAACGTTCCGCCAGATTTTGCTCCGCCAGTTTTTCCATGGCGGAAATGAAGGGCTTCACCGTGGGGATGGACCGGAAAGCGTAACGGTCCGCCTGGCGCTCGTTGAAGCGAGAGTAAGCGTTGAGCAGCGGCAGCACCAGAAGCGAAAGCGTGGTGGCCACCAGCATCAGTAATGGAAGATTCGCAAAGTCGGACAAGGTTTCGAACATGTGCTGCCGGTCCACCGCGTAGTGGAGCACCCAGTTGGCCGCCCAGAATCCGACAAACGTGATTCCCGCCTGCACCAGAATACTTTTGAAAATGTGGCGATGCACGTGGTGGCCGAGTTCGTGGGCCAGTACGGCTTCGATTTCATCGGTCGAGTAGTTCGCCAGCAGCGTATCCGCGAGAATGATGCGGCGGGTGTTGCCCAGTCCAGTCAGAGCGGCGTTCGCCTTTTTGCTTTTTTCGGAAAGCTTCCATTGGTATACGCCGCGGACCCGGGTTCCCGCGCGTTCACCCAAACGCACCAGCCGCTCTTTCAGTTCCTCATTTTCGAGTGGCGCGAATTTATAAAAAATTGGAAACAGGACCACCGGGGCCAGTTGCGCCAGCAGCACGAACAAGCCAAGGAATGCGGCCCAGGCAATCAGCCACCAGTGCTGCGGCGCCTGGCGCATGATGAAGTACAGCAACTCGGCCACGATCGCGGCCAGGACGACGCCCACCAGGAAGCCTTTGCTCTCATCCCAGAGCCAGGCGCGCAGCCGCATGTTGGAAAGGCGATACCGATGTTCAAGACGAAAACTGTAGTAGTCGAGGCCCAGCCCGAGAACTTTGGCCAGCACCATGAGCATGAGCACGTAAAGAAACAAGGCCAGGCCGTAGTGCTGGAAGGTAGCTTCGTACGCGATATCGCGAAGAACGCCGCTCCACCCGGTGAGCAGGAGCACAACCATCAGGGCCAGTCCGAGGATAAAGTCGGCAATGCCGAGCCAGCGCCGGATGCGGTTGTAACGCCGCGCTTCAGGCGAGTCGGCAGGGACCGGGGCGGTAGCGGCTGCTGAAACCATTGTTGCCTGACTGATTATCGTATCGCCGAAATCGAAATGCGAGACCCGGAAGGCCAATGGTTATGCGGGTCTTCCGCGTCTTCCGTGATCATCCTGGCCGGCCAGAGCTGTCCCTTACGAACCCGTGCCTCTGACAAACGCTTCGGCAAGGGAAAGAATCTCTTCCACCAGCCCGGGCGACGCCGCTTCGCAATAGACCCGCAGCAGTGGCTCGGTGCCCGACATCCGAAACAGCACCCAGGGCACAGCCCCGTTGCCGTCGGTGGGAGCGTCCAGAAAGAACTTTATTCCGTCGAGGTTCTCCTTCTTTTTGATGGAATATCGGCCGAGACGGTTGGTCTGGCTGGCGCTTGCCCGCTGGATCGCGCTTTGCTTCATCTCCTCCGTAATGTGCAGGTCGCGGCGCCCATAGTAGTGCGGCCCATACTCGCGCTGCAGATCGGCCACCAAGTGCCCCAGAGGCTTGCGCTCTTCCGCCATCACGTTGGCCAACAGCAGGCAGTTGAGAGTGCCGTCGCGTTCCGGCAGATAGCGCGAGTATCCGATTCCGCCGGATTCCTCGCCCCCCACGACAATTTCATGCTCCATCATGAGGTCGGCAATGTACTTGAAACCGATGGGACATTCGATCAGCTTGCGTCCGTACTTGGCGGCGATGCGGTCCACCATGCCGGTGGTGTTGAAGGCGCGCACCACGTCGCCGGGCCACTTCTTTCGCTCCAGTATCCAGCGCAGGAGGACGGCGAAGCATTTATGCGAATCCACGAAACTGCCGTCTTCGGCAATGGCGCCGACGCGGTCGGCGTCGCCATCGACCGCCAGTCCGGCATGGCAGCGTTCTTTCAGCACGGTCTGCCGCAGCATTTCTATGTGGGGCTCGATGGGCTCGGGATTGATCCCGGGAAATAACGGATTCAACTCCTGGCGGATAGCGACGTAGCGGATGCCACGATTCTGGAAAATCCCCGTCAGCACGCCACGCCCGGAACCGTACATGGAATCGACCGCGAAGCGGAAATTTGCCTTGGCAATAAGATCGAGGTCCGCGAACCGGCAAATGGCTTCCGCGTATGCCGGCTTCAGGTCAACTTCTTTGATAGGAGACGCCTGGCCTTTGGGCATCGTGCCTTTGCTGACCTCTTCCTCAATCACCTTCATGATCGCGGGCGTGGCCGATCCGCCAAACTTCGCTTTGAACTTCACGCCATTCCAGTTCCAGGGATTGTGGCTGGATGTGACCACCACTCCGCCGGCGGCGCCCTGGCTTTTTACGGCCAACGAAATCGCCGGCGTCGGCGTGGAATCTGAGGTGATCTGTACTGGAATGCCGGCCGCGGCGATGGTCTCGGCCGCGAGACGGGCCGCCTGCTGCGACAGAAAGCGCGTGTCGTAGCCGACGACAACGCCGCGCGCCGCATCCTCATGACCGAGAACGTACGCGGCGATCCCGCCCGCCACGCGGCGAACGTTCTCGAAAGTAAAATCGTCGGCAATAATGCCGCGCCAGCCGTCGGTGCCGAATTTGATATCAGTCATGAGTCGTCAGTCGTCGGTCTTCAGCAAGTCGTCAGATCCGCGCCAGCTTCTTTAGGTGCTGCTGAAGACTGAGGACCGACGACTGACGACTGCTACACCAGATTACGCAATTTCTTCTCGTCCAGGTACTTCACCACTTTGCCCACGTCCTGGGCCTGGTCGCGGGTGGTGATCAGCAGAGCGTCTTCCGTCTCCACCACGACCAGATTGTTTACGCCGAGAGCCGCCACAAATTTTCCGGGAGCGTGAATGTAGTTTCCCTGGGCATTGAGCGTGAACCATCCTTCGCCGGCGATCAGGTTGTCATCCTTGGGTTGGCTCTTGCCCACGTGGTGTTCGTGCAGCGCAGTCCACGATCCCAGATCATTCCATCCAAAATCGGCGGGAAGGCAAATGATGTTGGAGTTCAGCTCGCCCTCGCCGGAACGAGGTTCGAGCACCGCATAATCGATGCTGATGTTTTCGCACTTCGGATAAAGGCGGGCAAAAGCATCGGCAAACTTGCGCGTGCCGAACGTGGCCGCAATCTGCTGCAGCAACAAGGCCGTCCTGGGCAGGTGTTCGAGCAGCGCATTCGAGAGCGTACGGGCGCTCCACAGAAACATGCCGCTGTTCCAGAAATAGTTTCCTGCTTTCACGAACTCGGCGGCGCGCGCTGCGTCGGGCTTTTCCGTGAAACGGCGCACCCGCAGCGCGTTTCCCGCGAATGACGAACCGGCTTCAATGTAGCCGTAGCCGGTCTCCGCGCGGGTGGGACGGATGCCCAGCACCACAATATTGTCTCCCGCAGCGGCAATCTCGATCCCGCGCTGCAGCACTTCGCGATATCGTTCTTCGTCGCCGATCACATGATCGGAAGGAAAAAGGCCGATCACGGCGTCGGGATCGATGTTGATCAGAATGAACGCCGCCAAACCGATAGCGGGCGCCGTGTTGCGCCCCACCGGCTCGGCCAGAATCTGCCTGGGGCGGAGGCGCGGGAGCTGGCGCGTGATCTCGCGCCGCAAGTGCTCGTTGGTAATGACCCAGAAACGCGCGGGCGAGGCCAGCGGCAGCAATCGCGCCACGGTCTGCTGGATCATGGTCTGCTTCCCATCGAGCGCCAGCAATTGCTTGGCGCGACGCTGCCGGCTCAACGGCCAGAAGCGGGTGCCGCGGCCGCCGGCAAGAATCACGGGATGGAAATTGGCTTTGGACACGAATCAAAACTATTTCAGATTTCAGATTCTAGATTGCAGATCGAAAATCCTCACTTCAATCTTCAATCTGCAATCTAAGATCTGAAATCTGCAATCTCTTTTACATTCTTGTTTCAGGCTCCGGCACCGCGCCGCCGGGCACTGATGCCTTGAGAAACTCCACCGACCACTGCGGGCGCACCTGAAACTCGCCCACCGCCGCGGGCACGACCACGGCGTCGCCCCGGGCCAGTGTAACCGGGTTGGCTCCGGAAGCTTCGACGATTCCGCAGCCTTCCACCGCCACCAGAATCTGGACCGAACGTTTTCCACTTTCGTCCTTCGTCTGGAAGGAGTGCGGTTCCTTCAGCTCAAGCATGTCCACCACGAAGTAAGGCGACGAAATCATGGGCGCGCGCCGATTGGCCCCGCCGTTCAACTTCGAAGGCGCGGGACGGACCACTTTCCCCGCTCCAGTCTTTTCCTTGATGACCGCCAACCCTTCTTTGCAGATGCAACTCGCGCGGCCGCCCGTAATCATAGAGGCGATAGGTTGTGTCCGACTGCTGCTGGGTTTCGAGCATGATCGATCCCGGCCCCAGCGTGTGCACCGTCCCGCCCGTCACGTAAATCATCTCGCCCGCGTAGACGTTGATCCAGTTCAGCACTTCCTCGGCGCGTTTCTCGTTTATCGCGCGCTCGAACTGCTCCCGGGTAACCCCAGGCTTGAGGCCCAATGCAATCTGCGCGCCAGGCCGGGCATGCACCACGTACCAGCATTCGGTCTTCCCGCAAGGCAGCCCGGCGCGACGCGCCGCCTGCGTCATCCGGATGCACCTGCACGGAAAGTTTTTCGTGGGGAAAGAGAAATTTCAGAAGCAGCGGGAAACGTTTGGGATCGAGCGCCGTGTCGCCCACCAGTTCACGGCCATACTTCAGGCTCAGATCGGCGAGAGACTGGCCACTCAGAGGACCGTTCGCCACTTTGCCGGCATCGCCCGTCAGCCAAGCCTCGCCAATCTTCTCCTCGAACTTGTGGTTGGGATAGATGGGCGAAAGATCAAGCGTGCCCCAGGGCCGCGGATCGAAGGCCGGCTGCATCGAAAATGGATAGAGAGCGCTCACGCGATATGCATGTGGAATCGCAACTCAGGCACTACGCCCGAGGATTTTCCGCGCAGCCGCTGCCTTACAGGGCCGCGAAGAATTTGCGCATGCGCTCCAGTCCGCGATCCAGTTCGGTTACGGTGGTGGCGTAAGAAACTCGAATGTGCTCGCGAGTGCCAAAGCCTTCTCCGGGCACGGTCGCCACATGCGCTTCGCGCAACAGCCGGCCGGCCACGTCGGAAGCGGATTTTATGCCGCCCCGCCCGATGAACGACGAAATATTGGGATAGGCGTAGAACGCGCCTTCGGGCAGCGTGCACTGCACGCCGGGGATGGAACGCAGTCCCTTGACCACGTGGTCGCGCAGCTTGATGTATTCCAGGCGCATGTCTTCGACGCACTGCTGCGGGCCGTTCAAAGCCGCCACCGCGGCCTTCTGCACGATCGAAGTCGGATTCGAAGTCGACTGGCTCTGCAGTTTCTGCATGGCCGCAATCACCGCCGCCGGTCCCAGCGCGTAGCCCAGCCGCCAGCCCGTCATGGCATAAGTTTTCGAAAGCGATCCGACGATCAGCATGCGCTCGCGGTACTCGCGCAGCGATCCCACGGAAAACTGTTCGCCGGTGTAGTTCAGATACACGTAGCACTCATCGGACAGCACCCAGATGCCGCGCTCCGCCGCCAGTTGCACCACCGCCTTCAAATCCTTCGGCGACATGACCGCGCCCGAAGGATTCGACGGCGAATTCAAAATGATCATCTTGGTGCGCGGAGTCACCAGGCGCTCGATCATCTCCGCCGTCACCCGAAAGCCTTGCCTCTCGTCGGATTGCAGCAGCACGCAGTTCCCGCCCGCGTAGCGCACGATGTCCTTGAACGAAACCCAGTACGGCACCGGCAGGATCACTTCATCGCCGTGATCGACCAGCACCTGAATGGCATTGAACAAGGCATGCTTGCCGCCGACCGAGGCCATGGATTCCTCGCGGCGGTAGTCGGATTTGAAATCGGCCGCATGGCGGCGCACGATGGCGTCGCGCAGCTCCGCCGTCCCGCCGACCGCGGTGTACTTCGAGAAATTATTCTGGATGGCGGCAATGGCGGCATCCTTGACGTGCTGCGGCGTCGAAAAATGCGGTTCGCCCGCGCCGAAGTCCACGACGTCAATGCCCTGCTGGCGCAGCTTGTCGGCTTCGGCGACCACGGCCATGGTGGCAGAAGGCTCGATGCGGTTGATTCGTTCCGTAAGTTTAACGGCTGGGGTCGCTTCCGTAACTGGAGTCATGCTCGTTTTCCTGTTCTGCTTGGTCTTGCGTCCTTTAGCTTGATTGCCGGATCGAGTTTCTCGCGCAGCCGGCGTTCCACCATTTCCGGCACCAGCCCCTGGATCGATCCGCCCAGTTTTGCCACCTCGCGGACCAGCCGCGAGCTGAGGTAGGAATACTGTTCCGCCGGCATCATGAAAACCGTTTCCAGGTCGGGCTGCAGCTTGCGGTTCATCATGGCCATCTGCAGCTCGTATTCATAATCGCTGAGCGCGCGAATGCCGCGCAACACGGCGCTGGCCTTGACCCGGGCCGCGTACTCCACCGTCAGGCCGTCGAACACATCCACCTGAACGTTCTTGAAACCGGCGGTCAACGCCTCCAGCATGGTCCGGCGTTCGCCCAGGCTGAACAGCGGGTTCTTGTCCGGATTGCGCAGGATGGCCACGATCAGCTCGTCAAAAATCTTGCTGCCCCGGTCAATCAAATCCAGGTGCCCGTTGGTCGGCGGATCGAACGAGCCGGGATAGATGGCGATGACCTTCTTCAAGAGTCCTCAATTTTCCTGACAGGCAACAGGCAGGCAAGGGTTAAAGAAGATTCTATGCGGCAGGGATGAGAGATGGCAATTGTTTTACCCAAAAATGACCTGTCATCCCGAGCGCCGCTCGATCCGCGCTGGCGCGGTGAGAGCAAGTCGAGGGACCTTGCGCTTGTGCTGATGGGAAAACGGTGGTGGCGCCGGCAATAACGCAAGGTCCCTCGACAATCTTGCACGCTTCGCGTTCGGAAAGATTGCTCGGGATGACAGGTATTGTCTAGCGCCTCGCGGCCGGCACCTTGGCAGCTTCCGGCGCCGCGCTGGGCATGGTGGTGACGCGAGCGCCCGGTCCCTGGGGAGCGCCTGCGGCAGCGCTTTGGGCTTGCGCCGCGGCGGGCTGCAGCACCGGCGTGACCAGTCCCAGATGCTTGCGCACTTCGGCTTCCAGCTTGACGAAGGTCTCGGCATTGTCCTTGAGGAACTGGCGGGCGTTCTCGCGGCCCTGGCCGATGCGCTCGCCCTTGTAGCTGTACCAGGCGCCGGATTTTTCCAGCAGATTGTTGTTCACCGCCAGGTCGAGCAGATCGCCTTCGCGCGAAATGCCTTCGCCGTACAGGATGTCGAACTCGGCTTCGCGGAAGGGCGCGGCCACTTTGTTCTTCACCACTTTGACCTTGGTGCGTGAGCCGATCATCACGTCGCCTTCTTTGATGGCGGCAATGCGGCGGATATCCACGCGCACCGAGGAATAAAACTTCAGGGCGCGGCCGCCGGTGGTGGTTTCCGGATTGCCGAACATCACTCCGATTTTTTCCCGGATCTGGTTGATGAAGATGAGGCAGGTGCGCGACTTCGAAACCGTTCCCGTCAATTTGCGCAGCGCCTGCGACATCAGCCGCGCCTGCAGGCCCATGTGGCTGTCGCCCATTTCGCCGTCGAGTTCGGCCTTGGGCACGAGCGCGGCCACCGAATCCACGACCAGCACGTCGATCGCGCCGGAGCGCACCAGCGCTTCCGTGATCTCGAGCGCCTGCTCGCCATAATCGGGCTGGGAGACCAGCAGGTTATCGACATCCACCCCGAGTTTCTTGGCGTACGCGGGATCGAGCGCATGCTCGGCATCCACAAAGGCCGCCATGCCGCCGGTCTTTTGGGCTTGCGCCACCACTTGCAGCGCGATGGTGGTTTTGCCGGAAGATTCCGGTCCGAAGATTTCGACCACGCGCCCGCGCGGGAAGCCGCCGACGCCCAGCGCCGCGTCGAAGGAAATAGCGCCGGTGGGAATTACGGCGATGGGGACGATTTCCTTCGAGCCCAGCCGCATGATCGAGCCCTTGCCAAACTGCTTTTCGATTTGCGCGAACGCCATATCAATTGCTCTTGTTCGATCGTCAGCCATAAGAATGCGGCTCCTTTTGAGTTATGAAGAATGTAGAAGGTGTCGAAGGGCGGATTATACAACGGTATCGAAGCGAAGAAAAGGCGAATTTATGCCGGTGGCGGTGGAAAAGTCCCAAAACGGAACCATTAGAGAGAACAGGGCTTTGAAGCGCGCGCTATCCCCGCGCCTCAAATGACGGGCTTTCCGGCTTACGCGGAATGCCTCTTCTTATCCTTGATGGCCCAGACTCCAATGGCCTCTCGGCGCAATGGCTCGCTCAGCCACATTTTTGACGGCGGCGGGCAGAAAAATGGGCCGGTAGTGACGGCGCATGCAGACATGACAGCGGACCAGTCGGAGTAAGAACAGGGAACACACCTTGTGCCACAGCGTCGTGGAGGACGAAGTGTAGATCTTGGAGCACCCGCAGTACGGACAATTTCTGAGGCTGATTCGTCGCATTCTTTCCACTAGGCAGGCTACCGCTCTCCTAGTGACTTGGATGCCGTTCCCCGCGCCGGGGTTTTCGAGTTTTCCTGGTCATGAGCAGGTATTTCAACAGGATCTACGGAATTCACTGTATTGCGATTGCGCGGGACCGAAGGCACAGTCGGAGGATCAGGAGATTTTATATGTCACCCCTGACCTTGCAGGAAGTCATCGACCGAATTAATCAGGCCCACTCTCCCCCAAGAGACCGGCAAGCCCAGGAAGATCACGTCAACGACAAGAAGCATCGGCCTGAGATCTACATTCCGCGCATAACCAGGCTTTTAGCCAAGCTGATTTTCAGCACTTGAGCGATGGCGTTTCGAGCCAGCGGCGGGGAAGAGGCCCATTGCGGTTGTGATCTTAGCGCAGGCCTTCGACCAGGTAGAGGTCCGAGAGATCACGCACATAGGAGTAGGCGTACCAGCGTTCATCCGGAGTGATGTCGAATATGTTGGCGACGAAAACCCCCGCCCGGTCCGCCGGCACCAGTTCCCTCCAGGGTTTTCTTTCGCCGGTCACAGTGTCATAACGGTACAACTTCAGGGGGACTTCCGGACGCTCGGCTCCAATGATGTACCGCCCGCCTCCTGCGCTCCACGCTGGAGTGACATCAGGAATTTTGGCCGGAACGCTTCGCGGCTGTCCGCCGTCGATGGGATAGAACTTAAAGGTGTCGCCTTGCCGCGAGATAATTTCTTTGCCATCTTCGGTGGGAAAGCCTTGCACGCCTTCGGGGGTTATGGGAGTGAGGGTTCCGCCGTCCATGGTGGTCAGATAGGATCGTACCTGTTTTCCCGGCTCTCGGCCGGTGACCAGCAAGTGCTTGCCATCGGGAAACCAGACCGCGTAGTCATAGTCGAACCCCGGTTGCGAGAGGTTCTTCGGCGTCCCGGCGCGGGTGGGCAGCAACCACAACTGCTGCGGCTGTCCGGGAATAATGGAAGCCACCCACTTTAGATCAGGAGACACGCCATAGGGCGTGCCATCCCCCAGGCGAATCGCGGGCGAGCCATCGGTCGCGCGCATGTATGCCGAATACTTCTGGCCTCCACCGTCGCCTTCCTCGGAGAAGAATATCCACTTGCCGTCGGGAGAAATACGAGTGACCAACGACCAGTCCTGCCAGCTCATGTCGATTTCCGAAGTGTGGCCGGGGAATAGTCCGGCGATTCCGCGCCGCCGGTTTTCGCGGATGAAGAGTACCCGGCCGTCGGGGAAAATATCCTGCAGCACGACCCCGCCCGCGCCCGCCCACACCAGGCGCTGATGTCCTTCGAGATCGACCGCGAACAAATTGCTGGAGAGGTGGACGTTCGAACCGGTAAACCAGATCTCCTTCCCAGAGGGCGCCCAGGCCAGGCCGCGCGCATCGGAGAAGGAACCGGTAAGTGCGCGGCTCTTGCCCCGCCGATCCACGACCATGATCGTCCCCAGGCTGTCCCAGCGAATGGGATGATGGATGAAAGCCACCATGCTGCCGTCGGGCGAAACCCGCAAGTCGCCGATCCAGCCTTGAGTTTCGTAGAGCGTCTTGCCCTGGGGATACTCCAGTCTGAAGCTGCTGTCGGTCAAAGTGCCGAGAGCCAGCGACTGGCCATCAGGGGACCAGTCGGCGCTGCCCACGGCTTCGCTCAGTTCGCGCGGTGAACCGCCGGTGAGCGGCACCCGCGCCAGGGTTCCGCCTCCGGCATTCGCCATCGGCTGGATGTGGTTCAGGGTGATGGCGAGTTCGTCCTGCTTGGAAATAGCCAGGATGCTGCTGTTCTTCAAGCCGAGTTCGCGCGACTGGGGCGCGTCTGGACGCGTGGTGTAGAGCTGTAGCGGTTCGTCACCCAGTGCGCGCTGTACACGATGGTCTGGCCATCGGGAGAGACCCGCGCCGCCCCCACATGGCCGCCACGGAATGTGAGCCGGGTGAATACCGGCGCCGATGACTTCTGGGTCCCGTGGCCTGCCCAGAAGGCCGCCGCGGCCACCAGCAACAAGGCAGGAATCGCGACCAGCCATGGAGTTCTGAACTTCCCGGCGGTCGCCGGATGCGAACCGGTCACGGGCTTGGCCGCGCCGCTCAACGACGACAAGCTTTCCAGATCGAAAGCCAGATCGCGCGCCGACTGGAAGCGCTGCCCCGGTTCCTTTTCCAGGCAGTGCCGGACGATGCGATCGAGTCCGGGCGTCACATTCAGTCCGCTCTCGTTTAACTCGGGAGGATCTTCCTTCAGGATGGCGTTCATGGTCTCGACGCCGGTGTCGCCCTTGAACGCGCGTTTCCCGGAGATCATTTCGTAAAGAATCGCGCCCAGGCTGAAAATGTCGGAGTGGTGGTCGACGGTCTGTCCCCGCACCTGCTCCGGAGACATGTAGCCGGCGGTGCCCATCACCGTGCCCGGCTGGGTGGGTGT
>CAWFJA010000009.1:0-7499 GCA_963816025.1 Terriglobia bacterium | reverse complement strand
AAAGCCACTGGGCGGCGGAATAGTGGGCTGCCATAAGCTTCCAGGGAGGATTGACCAGGAGCCAGAACAGGGAGGCGCTGCCGGTGGTGTAAAGCAGTACGATCCAGCGATCGTGGCGGGCCAGGATATCGTGTCCCCCGATGTTGTAAAAGGCGAACGAAAAGGCCGCAAGCAGGGCGGCAAACACGCCGATGGTGTCCAGGCGGAGTGCGCCGCGGCCGAACATGCCGATGACCAGGGCAATTCCGGTCACGGCCAGGCCGACCGCCGCCACGCGCTGCAGCGTGAGTTTTTGCAGCCCGTGAGCGACGGCGTAGATCAGCACCCAGATGGGAGCGGTGTATTGCACGGTGATGGCGGTGGCAACGTTGGTCCTTTGAATAGCCAGATAATAGAAATAGTTGGACGCGGCCACGCCCAGAATGCCGATCAGGCAAAGTTGGCCGAGGTCCCGGGCAGGAAGGCGCAAGCCGGGACGCCTCCGCGACAGGCCCAGAATGGCGAGCAGCACGAGGAAGGAAAACGAGGCCCGACCCTGGGAAAGAATCAGCGGATCGATGGCAGTGACGGCGTGAAGGCCGGGAAGGCGGCCGGTGAAGGCGGCGCGGCCGAGGGTGGCGGAGACTCCCCAGAAGAATGTAGCGGTGGCGATGTAGGCGTAGCCGCGGACGGGTTGGCGAGTTTCGGACAAGGTTGCAGATTACAACAAAAAGCTTGCCGAGCTTTGCTCGGCCGGGCAGGTGGGACATCCTTCGACTTCGCTCAGGACAGGCTCTGCCCCCACGTGATCTGGGGTGCTATCTGCGATTGTCGGTCCTGGGTTCGGGGTGGATCAGGACGCGGAACAGTTCTGGAAATTCCTGCTTGAAACGGATTTCCAGTTCGGTGGAGACGTCGTGCACGCTGGACAAAGGCAAGTCGTCCGCCATGGTGCAATGAGCGGAGACGTAGATGCGGCCGCGCACTCGTTTGATGAGGATTTCATGCATGTCGAGGATCTCGGGGAATTTGGAGGCGACGGCCTTCAATCGCCGCTCCAGCTTGGCGTCATGCACCAGTTCGTCGCCGGCCTCGATGGTGGCGGGTTCGCTTTCGATGTGGGTCAGGATCGAGGAAATTTCGGGGACGTCCTGGCGGATCTCGGCTTCGAGGACGGTCACGCGGTCGTGGGCTTCCTTCAGGCTCAGGCGTTCGTCGAGTTCAAGGTGCTGCTCGACGTGCAGGTGGCCCTGGAAATCCTGCACGCTGACGTCGTGCACGTTGAAGTTGTAGCGGGTGGCGACGGCGCGGACGCGATCAAAAATATTCTCCGTACGCAAGGCGCGGGGCACGGAATGCACGATGACGTCGGCATCGGGCAGCACTTCGTGGACGGCACTGGTTACGGCTTCCGTCATCTGCTCGGAGCGCTGAAAAGTCACGTTGCGGGCCACGCCGACGGAGAGGTCGGCGAAGTAGCGGTTGCCGGCGCGGCGAATGCGCACGCGGTCCACTTCGAGCAGGCCGTCCACGGTCGAAACTGCGGCCACAATTTTGCTGCGCACTCCGGCGGGAGCGGCATCGAGCAGGGCGTCAACCGTCTTACGGGCCAGGCGCCAGCTTACGTAGACGACCACGCCAGCCACAAAAAGCGCGGCCACGGGATCGGCATCGCGCAGCCAGCCTATGCCATACATGCGTCCAAACAGGACCAGCAGCAGACCAATAATCACGATCCCGCTCGACCAGATGTCGGTGGAGAAGTGAAGCGCATCGGCCTCGAGGGCCTGGCTGTCGTATTTGGCCGCAATTCTGCCCAGGGCGCGGGAGCGCCAGAAATCCACCGCCATGGAGATGAACATGACGACAAAAGCCGCGATGCTGGGCTCGATTTCGACGTGGTGGAAGAAGAGGCGTTTGACGGCTTCGTAGATGATCCAGACGCAGGTGAGCAGGAGCAGGCCGGTTTCGATGAAAGCGGAGAAGTTTTCCACCTTGCCGTGGCCGTACTGGTGGTCGGCGTCGGCCGGCTTGTCGGAGACGCGGACCGACATCAGAGTAATGATGGCCGCGATCAGATCCAGCACGGAATGCAGGGCTTCGGAAAGTATGCCCAGGCTGCCGGTGGTCACGCCCACCACAATTTTCAGGGTGGTGATGGCCAGGGCGGCCAGCACGGAGTGCCCGGCCACGGCGCGCTTCTCGGCACGCATGGACTCCGAACTGTAGAGCGCGGGCGATCCAGACATAGCGGCATTATAGCTGCGGTGCGGGCATCGGACCTGGGACGCCGGACTTCGGGTCTCAACATGGCTTATTTGCTATGGATCTGACGTCAATTGATGTAAAGTTTCTTCTGTCAATCAGCCCAGATCTACCCCCTAGCTGGCGCTTGGAAGCGTCGGCCAAACCTTTATTATTTCGACTCGGCGCTGCCGTTGAACCGAACAAGGAAAAACTTCTCATGAATCGTGCCGGACTATGCACTTTGATCGCAGCTTTCGCAATCGTTACCGCCTTTGCCGCGCAGGCGCAAACCACGCCGCCCCCACCACCAATCAAACCTGGGTTGTGGCAGGTCCACATCGAGCGTGAAGTGAACGGCCAGAAAGTGCCCGACGCGAGCGAGCACATGAAGAACATGAGCCCGGAAAAGCGCGCGCAACTGGAAGCCATGATGAAGCAGCATGGGGTGGCAATGGGCGGCGCCGGCAATCAGATCTGCTACACCCGCGAGGCGCTGGAGCGCTCGCCCTGGGCTGAGGCGCAGACGGATTGCAAGCCCACGTTCAGTACCCGCACCTCGTCAAAATGGAAGTGGCACACTTCCTGTCCAAAATCCGGGTATGAGGCCGACGGCGAGGCGATTTTCACCGATCCCGAGAACTACACGGTGAAGTCCACTTCAGTGTCGAAGATTGGCGACAGCGACCGGAAGTCGAGCACCATGATCACGGCCAAATGGCAGGGGGCCGATTGCGGCAGCCTGAAGCCAATGGAGCCCAATCCCAAGCCCTAGCCGAGAGTCGATCATGCCTGGGGAAGTCCCATCCGCAAGTCTGCTGGTTTCGCGAAGTAGGATGCACAGCGACGGAAGATCCGCTCCTAATTCTTGCAAAGGCGCAAGGAGAGGGGCGACTCCGGCGCGCCCGAGCGCGCAAGCCGGAGGCGAGAGGCCTGACGTGCGCTCTATGCTAGGATTCTGGGCTAGGATTCTGGGCTAGGATTTTCGCTGCACTCGGCCTTTCAGCCTGGGAGGAATTCTGATTTGATCACTTATATGCGATGGACAGGTTGGTTGATTTTGGTCGCGGCGGCATGGGGGCAAGCGGCGAAACCGGCGGCCCGTCCGGCGCCGCCTAAAGCAACCACCGCCAGCCCCGCGGCGGCGGTGATTGGTCCGAATATTCCGGTGATCACGATTCCGGGGATGTGCGACAAGCCAGGGGTGGACAAGTCCAAGGCTGCCGGTTGCAAGACCGTGGTGACTCGCGCTGAGTTCGAGCAACTGATCAATGCGGTTGCGCCAGCGATCGACCCGGCGTCCCGAAAACAACTGGCCACGCAGTACGGAACGGCCCTGGTCATGGTCCATAAAGCGCACGAGATGGGGCTGGACCAGGGGCCCAGGTTTCAGGAACTTATGCGAGTGGCCCGCATCGGCGTGATCACAAAAGAACTGGGCCAGAAGCTGCAGGAGGAAGCGGAAAAGATTTCCGACCAGGAAGTCGAGACTTACTACCACAATAACCAAAGCATGTTTGAAGAGGTCGACCTGCAACGGATTTTTATACCGCGCAGCAAGCAGCTTCCGGACAGCGAAAGTAAAGATAAAGACAAGCCCGACGACGAGGCGACGAAGGCCGCTGCCAAGAAAGAGCAGCAGGAATCCGAAGACGCCATGAAGAAGGTGGCGGAAGCTCTGCGAGCGCGCGCGGCGGCCGGAGAAGACTTTGGGAAGCTGCAGGATGAGGCGGTCGCGGCGTCCGGGTTCAAAGGCAAGCCTCCCACCAAACTGGGCAAGGTGCGCCGGACCAGCCTGCCAGGTGATCAAAGCGATATTTTCAAGCTGAAGGCGGGGGAGACTTCGCAACTGATCAGCAGCGCCCCCGGCTACCTGGTCTACAAGGTGGGAGAAAAAGACACGCTGCCGCTGGACCACGTGCGCGAGGAAATTGTGGCGGCGCTGCAGTCCCAGCGCATGCAGGATGCGATGCAGGCGATTCAGCAGTCGGCCACGCCGGAACTGAACGAGAAGTATTTTGGGGATGCGACGGCGGACGCGCCTGGGGGGCATTCGCCGAACGGCGGAGCTTCGAAACCCGCGCCCAAGGCCCCTGAAGCCGGGCCGAAATAAATGGGCGATGCGAAACCAACCGTAGTGGTCACGGGAATTTCCGGCAATCTGGGAACCCGCCTGCTGCCGCAACTGGGCGCGTTCAACGTGATTGGCCTGGACGTAAACCCGCCGGTGACCGATCTTCCGCTGCAATTTGAACGCATCGACCTGGGCGAGGAAGCGTCCTGCCGCCAACTTTTTGTTTTGCTCAAAGAATCCCGGGCCGAGGCGGTCATCCATCTGGCCTTCATCCTGGATCCGGTGCGGGCGGGGGTGCTCGATCTCGACCGCATGTGGCATATCAACGTGGCTGGAACGGCGCGCGTGATGGAAGCGATCACCGAGGCCAATCACGAAGAGACCATTGTCCGGAAATTTATCTTCCCCAGCAGCGTTTCGGTTTACGGATCGGACCTGACGGCGCCGGCGACGGAGGAACATCCGCTGGGCGCGCACACCCTGCCCTACGCGATGCACAAAATGGAATGCGACAAGGTGGTGCAACAGCGCGCCCCGGCGCTGCGAGGTTGCAGCGCGTACATGCTGCGGCCGCATATTTTTGCCGGGGCCAGCGTGGAGAATTACATGGTCGGCGCTTTTCGGGGCACGCCTGGCGGGCGCAGCGACCGCGCGGCCCGCATGAGGAGCCGGGGCAAGCGATTGCCCTGCCTGCTGCCGAGCGGGCGGCGGTATCTGGAAAACCGCATCCAGTTCGTTCATGTGGATGACATGGCCAGGCTGATCACGCGCATTCTGCAGAAGACGGAACCGGAGTCGCAAAGATTGACCGTGTTGAACGTGGCGGGGCGAGGGGATCCGTTGACCTTTCAGCGCTGCATCGAAATCGCGCATGCGAAATTGTTTCGTTTGCCGGGCAAGCTGGCGTTCCGCATGGCTTTGAAAATGTTGTGGGGGTTGGGGATTGTGGCGATCCCGCCCGAGGCGGCGCCTTATATGACGGGCGAGTACATCATGAATACGGACCGGCTGCGGAAGTTTCTGGGCGAGAATTATGAAGATGTGATTCGTTACACGGTGGCGGACGCGTTTGCGGATTGCTTCAAGGAGCCACGGGAGAAGGCGCAGATGCGCGTCGCGGACTGATTGCTTTGCTTTACCGTCTTTTCAGAACCATACGATTCTAACTTCAGTTTTCAGTCTTAAGTTGTCAGTTCTCAGTGAGAACCCTTAGGCCTTATTTTCTTCCGCGGTATAGGCCGGCGATGCCCAGGGTGTAGGGAGTCCACGAAGGGTCGCGGAAGCCAGCCTGGCGGATGCGCTGGAGCATTTCATCAGGGGCGGGAAAACGAGCTACCGATGTGGGCAGATAGGCGTATGGCCCTTTTACTCCTGAGATGAGCGTGCCGATCGCGGGCAGGACCCGTTTGAAATAAATCCGGTAGCAACTTCCTGCCAAACCCCTGGGTTCCCCGAAATCCAGAATGCCGAATTCTCCGTCGCGGCGGAGGACGCGCATAATCTCGTTAAGTCCGGCGTCGTAGTCGGCCAGGTTGCGAAATCCGAAAGCGGATGTGATCAGGTCGAAATGGTTGTCGGGAAAGGGCAGGCGCAGCGCGTCGGCCTCGATCCAGCGTAAAGGGGTGGCTGCGGCTTTATAGCCGGCCCTTTGCAACATGGCGTGGGAAAAGTCCACGCCCAGAATTCTCGGGGAAGACTTCCCTGCCTGGCGGCGCAAGGCCAGCGTCATATCTCCCGTGCCGCAACACAAGTCGAGAACCTGCGCTTCCGGGCGGGACAGAATGCCGGAGAAGGTCCGAGCCGTTCTTCGCCACCAGAGGCGGTCCACGTTGCAGGAGAGAACGTGGTTCAGCAAATCGTAGCGCGGCGCGATCGAGGTAAACATCTCGCGCACGGCGCGCGCGGCCGACTGGGGATCGGTGGCGCCTTCAGGGGCTGCGCCGAGGACCGCGGATTTTGTGGAATCGGTCAATTGTCCAATTCTGTGGGAACTTATTTTACTTTTGCGCTAGCGGGACAGACGGCGCAACTCGTCGACCGCCTCGATCACGACTTGCTCGGGCACGTCGTTGGCGATTTCCACTTTGCCAATTTCTCGAGGCAAGACGAAGTGCACGACGCCGTTGCGGGTCTTTTTGTCCGACTTGAGCAGACGAAGGATATCGCGGCTGCGCGATTGAACTTTGGGCAGCGGTCCGAGGGCGCGCACCGCCTCGGTGATGCGAGAGGCGCTGGCCGGGTCGATCCGGTCCACTGCGGTAGCGATTTTTGCGGACGCGATCATGCCCCATGCGACCGCCTCGCCGTGCAGGAAGTGGCGATATCCGGTGTGGGCCTCGAGAGCGTGTCCGATGGTGTGGCCGAGGTTCAGGACCCGGCGCAGTCCGTTCTCGCGTTCGTCGGCGGAGACCACTTCGGCTTTCAGCTTGACTGATTCTGCGATGATCCATTCCAGCCGGACGGGGTCCCGACGCAATTTGCCGGGATCGACATTTTCCAGGGCGCGAAATAATTCGGGCTTGCCGATTACGCCGCACTTGAGGGCTTCGTAAAGGCCGGCGCGGAATTCGCGATCGGGCAATGTGCTGAGGACCACGGGATCGATCAGGACCAGGCGGGGATGGTGGAACGTGCCGACCAGATTTTTGCCGGCGCGCAGGTTGACGCCGGTCTTGCCGCCGATCGAGGCGTCGACTTGCGCCAGGACCGTGGTGGGAATTTGAATCAGGTCGACGCCGCGCATGTAGAGCGATGCCAGCAGGCCGGTGACGTCGCCCACCACGCCGCCCCCGTAGGCGATGATGACGGAATTCCGGTCCGCGCCCAGGCGGCTCAATTGCTCAGCCAACTTTTCTACCGTGGCCAGCTTCTTGTAGCGTTCGCCGTTGGGCATCTCTACGATCCTGGCGGTGAATCCGGCGGCTGAGAGAGATTCCATCAGCTTCTTGCCCCACTTGCGGCGGACCGGCGGGACCGTGACCACGAACAGACGCTGGTGCTTCGCGGGTGAGTCGCCCGTGGCTGTATTCGCGTTGAAGATTATGCGGAAGAGATCGCGCAGGGTTTCGCCGGAGCGCTGCAGGAGGCCGTTGGCGATGACGGCGTCGTAGGGTCGCGGCGGCGCGATGGTTATGCGGGTCATTGTTCCCATCATAACTTATCGGGATGGCGGTCTATTGGACGGCGCCGGCTAGAGGCTGGA
>CAWFJA010000008.1:0-53896 GCA_963816025.1 Terriglobia bacterium | reverse complement strand
TGGGGATGGTTGACGAGGGTCAACCGTAAGTCTCTCCTCTCGGGGTTTCGTGGTATGAAATCTAGAGAGCATAGAGGAGAGGCCTAACGTGAAAATATTGAGGGTGGCATGCGTGGTTTTGAGTCTGGCGACGCTGCTGTTCGCGTGCCCGGTCTCGATCTCCTGCCCGGCGGATCGCAGCGAGATGCACAAGGTAGGAGACGAATACTCGGGTCTGGGGCATTTCGCGATCTATCAGCATACGACCTCGGCTGGAGTTACGCACCAGGTGCCTTTTCGCTGCGATCAGTAAGTCGCAGACCCCGCCGGGACCCGCCCAGGTCATGACTGGCGAGGTTGCGAAATCGCGCGCCGGTCTTTACGCCGGTTGACTCCGACCCCGGTTGACTCCTGCGCGAACCCAATCCGGCGGAGTGAAAGGAGCACGCCATCATGATCGTTATCGACGACGAGCGAGTGGAACTTGCTACCCCTTACGGGCCGATGCAGACGCACATCACGCGGCCGGCAGCGCCGGGCAAGTATCCCGGGATCGTCTTCTATACCGAGATTTTCCAGGTGACCGGGCCGATTCGCCGGACGGCGGCCATGCTGGCGGGGCATGGATACATCGTCGCGGTCCCGGAGATTTATCACGAGTTCGAAACCGCGGGGACCGTGCTGGCCTACGACCAGGCGGGCGCGGACCGCGGGAATGTGCTGAAGACCACCAAAGAACTCGCCAGCTTCGACGCGGACGCGCGCGCGGTGCTGGACCACCTGAAATCGCGCCCGGACTGCACCGGACAACTGGGTGCCATGGGCATCTGCATCGGCGGCCATCTCGCGTTCCGCGCCGCCATGAATCCTGACGTGCTGGGGGCGGCATGTTTTTATGCCACCGACATCCATAAAGGCAGCCTGGGCAAGGGAATGAACGACGATTCGCTCGAGCGCGCGCGGGACATCAAGGGCGAGCTGCTGATGATCTGGGGCCGCCAGGACCCGCACATTCCTCTAGAGGGCCGGATGAAGGTGCTGGCCCGATTGAATGAAGTGAATGCGAAGTTCAGTTGGCATGAGGTGAACGGCGCTCACGCGTTCATGCGCGATGAGGGGGTCCGCTACGACTCGGAGCTGGCCTATCAGCTCTATGGATTGGTCTTCGATTTCTTTCATCGCCGGTTAGGCTCGGGCGATTTGCCGGTGCAGGCCGCGGGCGCGGGAGAGACGAAACACTAGCGCGTCGGGTCGCGGGTTGCGAAAACCGACGGCGCCACCGCACATTCCAACCGCCAATGCGTCTGCCGTCCATATTATTTTTTATCCACAGGCTGAACCAACCGCGTCACTTCTGGAAGAGCGAAGCTGCGTTTAGGTTCTTACTTCGCTTCAGAGCAGGAGAATCCCCAGCAAGATGGATTGGTTCAAGGCGCGTGATGCCCATTTTCTCAGTCTGCCAACCGCGGTTTTCTGCGTGGCTTGTGAATTAATCAGCGAAAACAACACCGCGCACTGCCTGGCATGCGGAAGTCAGGCAGTAATCAGCCTGTCGCGAGTGCTGGGTGGATCGCTACGCCGGCAACCGACCGCTCATCTGATCGCGGACGCCGAGCTTGACCGCCTGGTTCGCGAGTTGATTCGCACCGTGCCGGTGTCCTCTTTGCCGGGATGGGACGATCATCTGCCGGTATCGTTCGCTGCGCTGGCCCCCGGGCGCAGCCATGTCAGGCGCTCATCGCAGCCGCCGGCAGTCGTGGCGGGTGACCTCGCGCCGGCGGCCTGTCCGGCGGACGCTGACCTGGAGCCCGCGATCAGCCTGATCGCCGAGCGGGCCCAAGCTCTGACCGGCGCAAGTGGCGCGGCCATCGCCCTGCGCAAGGGCGACGAAATGGTGTGCCGGGCGCGGGCCGGGCGCACCGCGCCTGATCTGGGCGTTCGTTTACAGTCCGATTCCGGGATTTCCGCGGATTGCGTCCGCACCGGGCAGGTCGTGCTCTGCCATGACGCGCAGGACGATCCTCATGTCGATGTGGCGGTCTGCCAGCGGCTGGGGGTGCGGTCCATTCTGGCCGCTCCGTTGCGGCATTTTCGCAGGACGCTCGGAGTGTTCGAAGTTTTCTCCAGCGCGCCTCATGCCTTCGCCGAGCGCGACATCGCAACCATGCAGCTGCTTTCGAGCGTGATGGTCGCTGCGCTTTCCCGGCTCTCACTCTCCCGCCAAACTGCTTGACCGCCAGCGTGTGGAAAACTTAAGCGCACCCGCAAAGCTGAGGTGAAGTGTCTGGCTCCGGTCCTGCCGGTCTAGGTTAATATGTTAGGAACCTTTGTATGGAACCCACCGGGCCAAAGCTGGCCGGCACTTTCCGGCAATCCCGACCTGCAACGGAGCGCCGTCATGCCCTGCGCCACAGGGCGCACAGTCCGGCGTACGCGCACTTGAATGCGGGGCTTGCGGGCACGCCCGATCTGAGCGAAATTCTCGATATCAGCGAAGACGGAATGTCCATCCAGACCTCATCTCCCCTGGAGGTCGAACGCAATCTGAGCCTGTCTCTGGATCTTTCGGAAACCAGGACGTCGATCCTCACCGCCGGACAAGTGGTCTGGTCGGAGTCTTCGGGACGGGCCGGAATTCGGTTTGCCCGGCTGTCGGAGGAGTCCCGGCAGCGGCTCAAGGAATGGCTCTTTGTGAATGTGCTGACCGCCTACGACCATTCAGGGGCGACGTCAGGCGATCCGGATGGACGGAACAGTGCTTCCAAGGGGCTGCTCCCATCGCATACTATTTCAAAGGATGACTTTGATTCGGGAACTCCCGCGATTCCGAGCGACGGCGTTTCGAGCAAGCCCTATGGGTTCACCAGCGCGTTTGCGACAGGAGCCGGAGCAACCCGAGCCGCGGTGGTGAAGGAAAGAACGACAGAAAGAGAAAGCGAAGTGGAGCCGAAAGGGTTCGATCGCCAGACCGCGCAACAGTCGATTGCCCAGGCGGCACTGACTCTTACCCGGGCCACCGGGGCGGCTATCGCCCTGTCCGAAGGCAACGACAGCGAAATGGTTTGCGTGGCCAGCGCTGGCTCGGATGCTCCGCCGGTGGGTTCGCGCCTCCATGTGGGATCGGGTTTTTCCGGTGAATGCGTGCGCACCGGCCGGTCCTTGCGCTGCGATGATTCCGAAACCGACGATCGCGTCGATCGCGCGGGATGTAAAGCCCTCGGCATTCGCTCCATGGTCGCAGTGCCCATCCGGCTGAAGAACAAAGTCGCCGGGCTTCTGGAAGTATTTTCGCCGCAACCCTACGCCTTCAACGCCGAGGACATCGCCGCGCTCCAGCAATTGACCGGTGGCATTCTTGCGACGATCGATCAGCCTGCCGAAGCCCACGTCGCTGAGACCCGGGCTTCCTCCCCGACGCAAGTGACGCCGCCACCGCCGGCGCGCCCGGTTCGCGTCGAGCAACGCACCGTGGTCAAGACTGTCGCCGCGGAGGCCGAACGTCCCGTTCCTGTGGCCAGGCCTTCTAGCCAGCAAACTTTGATCGAACCTGCGGTGACCCGGCCGGCTCCGTTCCAGCCAGCTGAGACCCAGCCGGGTTTGACCCAGGTGAGATCGAAGCCGTCCAGCGTGCACAAAGCTCTTTTCGTCGCGGCCATCGGCACGTTTGTCTTTGCTCTGCTATGGCTGATTGCGCCCTGGGTTTCCAGCGCCATGCGCTCCTCGGAGCGAACCCCTTCTCGCGCTCACGCTCAGGCGCCGGCGACGGTGATTCCGAAGTCTCCCAACCTGCCCGCTAACGGCCCCGCCAATGTCAGCGATCTGGCTACCCTGCGCAAGGTGGCGGAACAAGGAGATCCGGCGGCGCAGTTCTCCCTGGGAGCGCGCTATGCCACCGGTGAAGAAGTCAAACAGGACTACACCGAAGCGGTGAAATGGTTCACCCTGGCGGCGGAACAGGGACACATCCTGGCCCAGGCGACTCTGGGCGCGTACTACTGGGCGGGACGGGGCGTGCCTCAAGACCTGACCAAGGCCTACTACTGGTCGGTCCTGGCGCAAGCCGGCGGAGACCAGGCCAGCAAATACCGGGTGGCGGTCCTCGCCTCCCGCATGAGCCGGAGCCAGGTGCTGGCGGCGCAACAGCAAGCCAACGACTGGCTGAGTAATTTCGCCAGCCATCCTCCGGCAACCCCGTAGCTTCTGCGTCCTTTAAATCAGCGAGATCGGTCTACAATAAACTCAGAGGTCTTCCGTGCCCACCCTTCGCGACATCGTTTACCAAAACGTCCGAGAGGGTGATCTGTACGAGAAACTTGATCGCAACCGCGTGCGCTGCTATGCCTGCGGTCATTGCTGTCCCATCCCCGACGGTCAACCTGGAGTCTGCAAAGTACGTTACAACCAGGGTGGCACGCTTTACGTGCCCTGGGGATATGTGGGCGGCGTGCAGTGCGATCCCATCGAGAAGAAGCCTTTCTTTCATGCCTACCCGGGCGCATTGGCCTACAGTTTCGGAATGCTGGGCTGCGATCTGCACTGCGCTTATTGCCAGAACTGGGTGACGTCGCAGGCGCTGCGCGATCCGGATGCGGTGTCGGCCCCGCTGCAGGCTTCGCCGGAGGCCCTGGTGCAGGATGCCCTGCGCCAGGGAGCCAAGGTTCTGGTGAGCACCTACAACGAGCCCCTGATCACGGCGGAATGGGCGGTGGAAATATTCAAGCAAGCCCGGGCTGCCGGCCTGATTACTGGTTTTGTGTCCAATGGGAACGGCACGCCGCAGGTGCTTGAATACATCCGGCCGTGGGTTGATCTCTACAAAGTGGACCTCAAGAGTTTCGACGATCGCCACTACCACGAACTGGGCGGACGGATCGGGCCGATCCTCGAAACCATCCGGAGCCTGCATGCGATGGGCGTTTGGCTCGAGATTGTCACGTTGCTGATCCCGGGCTTCAATGACGGAGACGACGAACTGCAGCGCATGACTGATTTTCTGGTCAGCGTTTCTCCCGACATCCCCTGGCACGTGACCGCGTTTCACAAAGATTACAAGATGGATGACCCTGCCAATACCAGCCCAGCGGACCTCCGGCGCGCGGCCGAGATCGGCAGGAAGGCGGGCCTGCGTTACGTTTATGCCGGGAACCTGCCGGGCAGCGTGGGCGACCTTGAGGACACGCGCTGTCACCAGTGCGGCGAAACTCTCATCGAGCGAAGCGGATACTTTGTGCAGGATTACCGCGTGACCCCAGAGGGAAAGTGTCCCTCGTGCCAGACTTCGATTCCGGGCCGGTGGGCGGCCAGGTTTGCGGGGCAGATTGCCGACCGTCCTTTTGCGCCACGCGCTTTCTTGGCGCCAGGAAGGTCAGGTTTGGTTACAATTCCCAGCTAGGATGCGATCCCGGCAAGCGGCCCTCATTTTCGCGGCATTGTTTTTCACCGTTGCCTGTTCGCCCCGCGACTTCCTCACGCGGCGGCTGGCCACCGATCTCATCGCCGGCTCTGAAACCTTCAAAACGACGCAGTTGTTCTGGCTGCGCACCGGCGTCATCTCCAACAAGGACTACACCTCTCCCGAATATCTGGTGCTGCGCCGCCACGGCTGGATCACGGGTTCGAATGCGGCTTGCACTCCTGACCTGGGTCCGGGGACGTGCTGGGACGTCGTCATTACGCCGCTCGGGGTTGATGCCCTGCGCGACTGGGTTGCCGCCACCGCCGCTAACTCGCAATACATCAGCGTGCCGGTCGCGCAGCGGGAAATGCTGGGGCTGACCGGCATCCGCAAGAACGGAAATTTCGCCGATGTTGATTTTCAGTGGCGATGGGCCCCGGTCAATGAAGTGGGCGCAGCCCTGTACGCCAAGGGCACTGAATACAACTCGACGGTCGGCTTCGCGCATTATGACGATGGCTGGCGGGTGATCGAGGGCGGCAATCTGAGAAGCAGCCAGGGTTTGAACGACGCGTTGAAGAATGCAGAACCGGTGCCGTAGCGTGCCGTGTCAAGGTAGCGCCGCCGTCCCGGCAAGATGCCGGCGCTACGAGCCTTCAGCCGGTTAAAGACCCGAATGCTTGCTGGACGCGCTGGCCACGTTCACCCCGCGTGAAGTGGAGGCGTACTGCGCAATGCCTCTGAACAATCCTTCCGCAATTCTGTCGCGATAGCTTGAGCTCTTCAATTTGGCCTCATCCTCGGGACTGCTGACGAAGGACACTTCGGCGAGAATGGCGGGCATGGAAGTTCCGGTGAGCACCACGTAAGTGGCTTTTTTTACGCCGCGGTTACGCATATCCGGAATCTGGCTGGCTAGCACGCCGTAGAGCGCCTGCTGAACCGCGACCGCAAAGCGGCGGGACCTCTGCACCTTGTCGCGAATATCGACGTTCGTCCAGTTGACGTTCTCCGCCGCGGCGCCTTCCGCATCGGCGCCGGGAGTGCGCGCCCTCACCGAGGAGTAAGTGTTGGTGTAATAAGTCTCCGAGCCGCGCGCCGCGGAATCGTCGCTGTAGTTGGCGTGGACGGAGACGAAAAGATCTGCCTGCGCCAGGTTGGCAATCTCGGTCCGCTTTTCCAGGGGAAGATACGTGTCATCCTGGCGGGTATAGATAACTTCCGCGCCCAGGCGATCTTCGACCAGTTTTCCCAACCGGCGCACCACATCCAAGACCAGGTCCTTCTCCATCAAACCTTTGCGTCCCACCGTTCCCAGGTCCCAGCCTCCATGGCCGGCATCGAGCACCAGACGGAACTTCGGCGTCCGCGCACGCGCTTGACCGCCGAGCTTTTTCTCGGTTTTGGGCGGGGCCGCGGGGACCAACGCCGGTGTGGCAACGCCTGCGGTGGACTTCGGCAGATCAGCCAGGGCGCCGTCGTGCGGCGGTTGACCGGCCTTCCGAATCTCCACCACCAGGCGGTACGGGTTCGACTGAAAGCTGACCGAAAAATCGGAAGCTCCCGTAGTTTCGAGTACCACCCGGCTGGTGCCTTTGGTCGGTTGCGCGATACGAACTCGGGCCAGGCGTGCGTCTCCGATTTCAATCGTCTTGCCGAACATGCCGGGCGCCAGTACCGTGTCCCGGAGGTCGAAGTAGATCCGTTCGGGAGAGCTCAGGCGGTGGGCCTCATATTGCACTGCGCCCTGCATGTCGATAATTACCGGTGCTGGAGTCGGCGGACGAGACATGCCATATGCCTGTCACCAGGGTTCGCCCAGAATGCTTGTCGTCCGGGCTGGAAGGCGTTTCGTCTTCAGCCACCGACACCGGCGGCGCAGGCTCAGGTTGCTTCTCCAAATTTGCCGGAGCCGCGGAAACCGGCGCCGGCGTCGGTTGGTTTCGCCGAAGCGGAGTGGCGGAACATCCACCACACTCCCGCTCCCAACACCAGGGCCAAAGCCACCAGCAGAAGAACTACGGCCAGGCTGAACGTGGATTTCTGTTTCTTTCCGTACTGCTGAAAAAGTTCCGGATTACTCTCCGGCGCCGCGGCCGCCGTAGTTTCCCCGGCGGCGGGTGATTCCATCGGCGCGGGGCTTTCTTCGCTCTGAACGCTGTGCGATGGAGATTCGACGGTTTCCTCGGTCACCAGGCGCTGCGAAATTTCGGCCAGCCGGTTTTCTTCCTCCGGCTTCAGGGCGGACAAAATCAGTTCGGCAAGCAGGTTCAAACTGCGAACGTCGCTGTCGTTAAAGCCGTGCGGCTCGGCGGAAAAAGCTTCCAGCAAGCCAATGGCTCCGTGGGCGGATGCGATGGGCACCGCCACAATCGAGCGCGTGCCCAGGAGGCGGCAGACGCGAACGTTCACCCGCGGATCGTTCTCCGAATCATCGCAGCGCACGATTCCGCCGGTGCGCAGGCAGGCGCCGGAAAAACCCGATTTCGGATCGAGCCGCGCCCCGCGCTCCGGCACGATGGTTCCAGCCGCAGCCCGGCAAATAATTGCATTGTCCTCGGCCATGGCGACGGCGACGCCATCGGCGCCGGTCAGCGTGAGGGCCCGCTCCGCCACCAATTGCAAAACTTCGTCCAGGACGAATTGCTCCAGCTGCCAAACATCGGCGTCCAGGGGCACGCCATTTTTTTCCAGGGCGCGCCGTTGACGCAGCTGCTCATGCAAGCTGGAAAACGCAAGCAGAGCTTGCAGAGCCTCGTGTCCGGGCGCGTGGTCTACGGAGGGAGAAGCGGTAAGGGTGACCACATCCGAGACCGGGGAAGAGCTCGCCAACTTGTGCTCCGACAAGTTGTTGTCCGGCACGCTGTTGTCGGGTACGCCATTGTCAGGCAAGGCGTTATCAGGTAGGGCGTTGTCAGGGAGACCCAGGTTCGCGTTGTGCGGATTAGCGCTCATCTGCGATGCAGTGGAAATTCCTGTGGATTATTTTTCCCCAGCCGAAACGGCTGCGCGAGAGAGACGTCTCTCGAACCCGGACTTACACATCCACAGATCCAGTGCGGCCATTGGGGGAATCGCCGAACTGGCAGCTTTTAAGTTACAGTGGATTTGCTCTGATCGCAATATTGACGGTGCACGCAAGGTCTGGGCCGCTGGGTATGGGTTTTGGGCTGGTCGGCCCGGTGTCTAGACTGCAGACTATTGCACTTGGCGCTGACTTAGGCGTATCCTTCTGAAATAGAGGAGTTTACAGGCTGTGGCAGACGAATCGAAGAAGAAGAAATCGCGCTGGCTTTGGCCCTTGGGCGTAACTGCCACGGGACTGACCGGCGCAGCAGTTGTGCTTTTGCGGGGTTGCTGGCATAGCAAGATGAGCTGGCCCGTCCGCGCCCACGGTTATTCCTACCAGGTTTGCATGGGTTGTGGGATCAAGCGTCTTTTCGACGAAAAGGCCTTTTGCGCCTATGGGCCCTACCGGTATGACATCAATGGTTTAATCGCATGGGACCGTGCTCACCAAGGCGAGATGTATCCGCAGGAAGAGCGTCCCGCCTCCTGACGGCCCTCAGGTTGAACCACTGAACCAGCCTGCGTTGAACCAGCCTGCGTTGAACCAGCGTCGGTACTGAGACGCTTCAACGCCCTTGGCTAGAATTTCGCCATGGATTTTCGCGTGGCGCCGTCCCCGAAGACACACGCAGCGGCCCTCACACCGCTCGGCCGCCGTGGTCACTACCGCCACCAGGTTCAAAGCCTGGCCTACGTGAATCTGGATCAGGGCAACGGCGGCATCCTCCGCAACCTTGGCGACTCCGGTCTTGCCCTTCAAGCGGTTGCTCCCCTGCAAGTCAACCAGCAGATCGTTCTGCGTTTTGAGCTCGTCAACCCACGAGTCCGCGTCGAAGCCACGGGACGCGTGGCGTGGGCCGATCCGGTGGGACAGGCAGGCGTCGAGTTCTCGACTCTTTCGCAGCGTTCCGAACGGCTGTTAAAGGACTGGATCTTTATTCAGCTTCTGGCCTCGGCCCAACACTCAGCCGGAGATGCCACGCTGCTCTACGGCAAGAGCGGCCAGGAGGCTGCCGAACTGCTATTTTCCTCAGGGGCGCGGCCTGCGATTCGCCTGAAACCGGCAACGCCCGCGGCGCGGCTGGAAGGAATCGCCAAATCACCACGCGTGTTGCACCTGCCCTGGTTTCCATTTGGAATTTCAGCACCCTCCCTTTCGCTGCTGGTGGATGGGTTGATCCTGCTCTCGGCGGTGCTGCTTTTTGCGTTGATCTGTATGGCCATGGTCGGCGTCGTCCCAGCGTGGCCGTTGGCGCTGGCGATGGGAGTCGGAGTGGCCGCAGTGTTCGGCGTGCTCTACCGCTTTCTGTTTTTATTCTGGATGGGCGGCACGCCCGGCGATTGGCTCGCAGGTCTGGGTGGCGATCCATGCGCCGGAAATGAAATTCCAGCCGATGACCGGCCCCGCTTTCGATAGCTCTGTCATTGTTTGCCATGCTGATAGCTCTGCGCGAAGTCGAAGACCCCCATAAGCTTTGCACGCCGCGCGCGTGGTGAGATCGCGCCTGCAAATTCCCACCCGATGACACTCATTGAATCTATCCTTCACTCCCAGGGGTAAGGTTCGAGGTCTGCGTCTAGGCCTGACGCCCGACGTCCGCTCTAGTGCATGAAGTACTGCCGCTCCAGCCAGAGTTGAAGCTCGCGCTTCATGCGTGGGGCAGCTTCCACGAAGCGGATGCCGGCGTTGCCCTGCTTGTCTTTCCACGCCACTTCTCCCTGGAACTTCATCGCCAGCCGGGTGCCGGGCAGGGTAAAGTTCACGCTCACTTTGCCGGCTGCGTGCTGGGGTTTTTGCAAACGCACGCCAATGCCGCCCTGGCTCAGGTTCAGGAGATGGGCGCGCTGGCGGCTCTTGCTCGTACCCGTCAAAGATACGGGAAGGTCCAGGGTGGCGCGGTGATAGCGCAGTCTCTCATCCAGGATCATGTTCCGCGCCGCGGACAGAGTGTGGACCGCCTGGTCCACCGAGATAGGTTTTTCGAAAACGAACGATGCGCCTTTGGACTCGAGATGCTTGCGTCCACCCGATCCGCTGACGATGATGAGTGGCACCGCGTTCCGGATGGTGCCGTCCTGCAATCCTTTCAGGAAACTGGATGCGCCGCAAAGATCGCAATCGATGATCAGAGCGTCAATCTTCGACTTGGCCAGCTTGGCCCGGGCGCGCTCCGGTTCCGACTCTACGTCGACTCCAATATGCAGACCGCCGAGAATGCATTCGAGAACGCTGACTTCCTGAAGGTCCCGCGAGACCACCATCGATGAAAGTGTCATGAGGCAACTGTAGCCGGGCGCGTAATCAGTCCCTAGATAACCAAGGTAATGGAGCGGCGTCAGACCTCGGACTTCAGCCCTCGGACTCAGTTTCCAGTCCTCCTCTCTAGACTGCGGTCTTGTGTTTTGGATTTTGCAGAGCCGAGGTCCGACGTCTGAGGCCTGACGCCGGCTTCAAGTGATCACAATCGTGACGATGCTGGCGCAGGTTCGTCCTGGAGTGAAGTTAGCTCTCACGGTTTGCTGCATGGGGAAGCGGTCTCGCTCATCGCCGCAAAAACCCACGGTTGATGAAGAGCCGCCATTCAGAAACGTGACAAACGTGACCTGCACCGTCGACCCGTTATCCCCGATCACCGCGGATATTTGAACCACGCTGACGGTTCCGATGACGCTGGAGGTGCCCGGGTTAATGGCACCGCCGACAAAGAAGACGCTGCTGCAGCCAGCAAGGGTAACGATCAGGCAGGCCGCCAGGACCAGGGAAAAGAAAAGTTTCATGGGCCGCCATCCATTCAACTTCGGGGAAAGTGTACACCCGCCACCGGGAGCGTGGCATGCGGCCTACAGTGCCGAGGTCTGAGGTCCGAGGTCCGACGTCTGAGGCCCGACGTCCGAGGTCCGGTTACGGATTTCCTGCCAGAGTTCCTGGCGTCCGGCCCCGGTTCTGGCGGAAAAAGGCAGAATGCGAGCCTCGGGATATTCCTGGGCAAGAGCCTGAAGCGCGTTGCGCAACTGATTGCCGGAAAGCCGGTCGCTCTTGGTGGCGACAATCAGCGTGGGACGGCCGATGCCGGACAAAAATTCCAACAACTGCCGGTCTGCCGGCTGGGGCGGCACGTTCACGTCGATCAGCGCCACGCACAACGCCAGGCAGGGACGGTCTTTCAGATAGGGATCGATGAAACTTGGCCACTGTTGCGAGATTTCACGCGAGATTTTGGCATATCCATATCCCGGCAGATCGGTGAAGATCAATTCCGGTTCAGGTTTTCCCGGCCAGCGGATCTCAAAGAAATTAATCGAGCGAGTGCGCCCCGGGGTGGAACTGGTCTTGGCTATCTTGGAGCCGAGGAGCGAGTTGATGACACTCGACTTGCCCACATTCGAACGTCCCAGGAATGCGACCTCGGGCAGCGCCGGCGCAGGGAATTGGCTGGCATCGCTCGCGGACATCATGAAGTGGGCTAGAACACGCATGAATCAGTTTGCAGTTTCCCCTCGGAAGTTGCAAGTGGAGCAGCCGCGAAAAAGTGAGAGCGTCCGAATTTTCCCGGACCGGTCACCTTCGCGAACTTGGCGGCTATTCTTTGCGACCTTTGCGGTAAAAAGATCTTAGCCGCAAAGGACACCCATGCAGCAAAAAGGCCCGCTCGCGCGGGCCTTGCCTGCAGCTAATGTAGAAATTACTGATGCGCGGCCGGACTCTCGCCCGGCGGAGGCAGGGGGGCAATGGGCTGCGCCGCCTCTTCGCTGATTTCCGGCAGGGGCCGTTCCAGCGCCACGGCCAGCACCTGGTCCATGGTTTCGACGAAGTGCATCTTCATCGCGGTGCGCAGGTTCTCCGGGACTTCGGCTACATCTTTCTCATTGTCCTGGGGCAGGATTACCTCGAACAAGCCGGCGCGGTGCGCCGCCAGCAATTTCTCTTTCAGTCCGCCGATGGGCAACACCTTGCCGCGCAGAGTAATCTCGCCGGTCATGGCCAGGTCGCGGCGCACGGGAATCTTGCTCAAGGCACTGGCAATCGCGGTGGCAATCGTGATGCCTGCGGAAGGACCATCCTTGGGAATCGCGCCTTCCGGAACGTGCACGTGGATGTCCAGAGAGCGATAAAAATCCCGCGACAATCCCAGGCGATGGGCCCGCGAGCGGATGTACGACATGGCCGCCTGCGCTGACTCCTGCATGACATCGCCCAGTTTGCCGGTGAGCGTGAGCTTGCCTTTGCCGTCCACCACAGTGGCTTCCGTGCTGAGAATGGAGCCGCCGACTTCGGTCCAGGCCAGGCCGGTCACGAGGCCGACCTCGCTCTTCTCGTGAGCCAGCGTATCGCGAAACTTGATTACGCCCAGGAAGTCGTTCACGTTGTCCTGGGTGATAGCGGCGTTGTAAGTTCCGCCTTCCTTCACGACTCGGCGCGCCACCTTGCGGCACACGTTGCCGATCTCGCGCTCCAGGTTCCGCACTCCAGCTTCCCGGGTGTAAGAGCGAATCAGCGAGGTGATGGCGTCGTCGCTGAATTTCAGATTTTTGTCGGTCAATCCCGCCTGCTGCAACTGCTTCTTCACCAGGAACTGCTTGGCGATTTCGACCTTTTCCTGCTCGGTGTAGCCGTGCAGGCGAAGCACTTCCATCCGATCTTGCAACGCCGGAGGAATGGTGTGCATGACGTTGGCGGTGGCAATGAAGAAGACCTGCGAGAGATCGTATTCGACGTCGAGGTAGTGGTCCACGAACATGAAATTCTGTTCGGGGTCGAGCACTTCGAGCAGGGCCGCGGACGGGTCGCCGCGGAAATCCATGGACATCTTGTCCACTTCATCCAGCATGAAGACCGGGTTCTTGGTGCCGGCCTTCTTCATCATCTGGATAATCTGTCCGGGCAGGGCGCCGATGTAGGTGCGACGATGACCGCGGACTTCGGCCTCGTCGCGCACGCCGCCCAGCGACATGCGAACGAATTTGCGGCCGGTGGCTTTCGCGATCGACATGCCGAGCGAAGTCTTGCCCACTCCCGGAGGCCCGACGAAGCACAGGATCGAGCCCTTGGGATTCTTGACCAGTTGCCGCACGGCCAGAAACTCGAGGATGCGGTCTTTGATCTTCTCCAGGCCGTAATGATCTTCGTTCAGGACCTTTTCGGCGCGGCTGATGTTGCGAATTTCCTTGGAACGCTTCTTCCATGGAACCGCCAGCAGCCAGTCCAGATAATTTCGCGAGACCGTGGACTCGGCCGACATGGGCGGCATGGCTTCCAATTTCTTGAGTTCCTGCACCGCCTTGTCGCGCACTTCCTTGGGCATGCCGGCGGCTTCGATTTTCTTCTTCAGTTCATCGAATTCGCTCTTCTCGCCCCGGCCCAGTTCTTTCTGGATGGCCTTGATCTTCTCGTTGAGGTAATACTCTTTCTGGGCGCGTTCCATCTGCCGTTTGACCCGCGACTGGATGGTGCGGTCCATGTTCAGCTTTTCGATTTCGATATCGAGCACGTCGCCGATGCGGGTCAGACGTTCGCCGGGATCGAAGATTTCGAGCAGTTCCTGCTTTTCTTCGATGGAAAGCTGCAGATTGGCGGCGATGGTGTCGGTCAGCTTGGCCGGATCTTCCATGCGCACGGCCGCGATCATGGTCTCGTAATTCAACGACTGGCAGAGCTTTACGTACTGCTCGAACAGGGCGGTGACCCGCTGCATGCCGGTCTCGATTTGCGGATTGGTCTCGGTGGCATAGCGAGCTACGCGGACTGAAACCTGCATGTAGCCTTCGGTTTCGCTGATCTGAAGAACTTTGCCGCGTTCGATGCCTTCGACCAGGACCTTGATGTTGCCGTCGGGCAGCTTCAGGCTCTGCACGATGTTGACGATGGTGCCGACCTGGTAGATCTCGTTGGGCTTGGGTTCATCGATGCTGGCGTCGTGCTGGGTGGCCAGGAAAATCTTTTTGTCGGCCGCCAGCGCTTCTTCCAAAGCGCGAACGCTGGATTCCCGTCCGACCACAAACGGAGTCATCATATAAGGGAAGATGACCACGTCCCGGATGGGCATCATGGGTAGTTTCTTGGTCTCGAATTTTTCCTTAACTATGCTCACTTATTCTCCCCAATACCCGAGTTGCGTTCGCACTGTGTAGCTTCCGACTCCTCGCTTCTAGCTTCTAACTGGTACCCCTGACGGATGCCTAGTTTACCCCGCCTTCTCCATCATTGCGAGGGTGACGCTGCGCTTCTCTACCATCTCCCGCGTCACTTCGAACTCCTTGACCTTCTTCTGGCTGGGGAGATGGTACATGAGATCGAGCATTAACTCCTCCAGAATCATACGCAATCCGCGGGCGCCCACCTTCCGCGCCATAGCCTGGCGGGAGATGGCTTTCAGGGCCTCATCGCTGAATTTGAGGCGCACATTCTCGAATTCGAACAAGCGCTGGTATTGCTTGATGATCGCGTTCTTGGGCCGGGTCAGGATTTCGATCAGAGCGAATTCATCGAGATCTTCCAGCACTCCGACCACCGGCAAACGTCCGACGAACTCGGGAATCAGGCCAAAGCGGATGAGGTCTTCCGGCTGGATGTCGCTCAGCAGTTCGAAATTCCGCTTGCGGCTGGCCGCCGGGGTTTCTTCCGGCTCGCCTTCTTCTGTTCCCACCTTGAAGCCCAGAGACTTCTTGCCGATACGCCGTCCGATGATCTTCTCCAGACCGACGAAAGCGCCGCCGCAAATAAACAGGATGTTGGTGGTGTCGACCGGGGTGAATTCCTGGTGGGGATGCTTGCGGCCGCCCTGCGGAGGGACATTGGCGACCGTGCCTTCAAGAATCTTCAGTAGGGCCTGCTGGACGCCTTCGCCGGAAACGTCGCGGGTGATGGAGGGGTTCTCGTCCTTGCGTCCGATCTTGTCTACTTCGTCAATGTAGATAATGCCGGTCTGAGCGCGGCCCACGTCGCCGTCAGCGGCCTGCAGCAGTTTGAGGATGATGTTCTCCACGTCCTCGCCAACGTATCCGGCTTCGGTGAGTGTGGTGGCGTCCACGATGGCGAAGGGCACGTCGAGCATGCGGGCCAGAGTCTGCGCCATCAGGGTCTTGCCGGTCCCGGTGGGGCCGATCAGCATGATGTTCGACTTGGCCAGTTCGACGCCGTCACCGGCGCGCTGGCGGTTCATATAAATGCGCTTGTAATGGTTGTAAACCGCCACCGCCAGCTTCTTCTTGGTCTGCTCCTGGCCGATGACGTATTCGTCGAGGAAGCTCTTCACTTCCTGCGGCTTGGGCAGTTGATTGGGGGTGGTGGTGGGAGGCGTGGCGGTGCGGTCATCTTCCAGGATGGAATTGCAGACTGCCACACACTCGTCGCAAATGTAGGCCCTGGGATAATCGCTGGGGGATGAAATAAGCTTGGCCACTGCGTCCTGCGATTTGTGGCAGAACGAACAGCGCAACATCTCCTCGGTACCCGTCCTGTTTTTCACTCGGCTTTACTCCTTCGTTAACCCTCTCTCTCCCGCTCCAATGCTCCCCTTGCCGGGTCGGCGGGACAGATCGTTTCGCGCCGAGACTGATCGGAAACTGATCGGGCGAACCCCGATCATACCTTTATCTCGTCTTATAGATGATATCGTCTATGATTCCGTATTCCTTAGCCTGTTGGGCATTCATAATGAAGTCGCGTTCCACGTCTTTCTCCACCTTTTCCAGCTTCTGACCGGTGTGCTTTGCCATTAACTGGTTAGTAATCTCTCGCATACGGAGAATTTCGCGGGCGTGGATGTCGATATCCGTTGCCTGCCCAGAGAGTCCACCCATCGACGGCTGGTGGATCAGGATGCGCGAGTTGGGCAGCGCCAGCCGTTTTTTAGCCTGGCCCGCCGCCAGTAGCAGCGCCGCCATGCTGGCCGCCTGGCCGATGCAGATGGTCGTGACATCGTTCTTGACGTATTGCATGGTGTCGTAAATCGCCATGCCGGCGGTGATCGAGCCGCCCGGGGAGTTGATGTAAAGCTGAATGTCTTTCTCGGGATCTTCCTGCGCCAGAAACAGCATCTGCGCAATCACCAGGTTGGCGATGTTGTCGTCAATCGGCGTGCCGATGAAAATGATGTTGTCCCGCAGCAGCCGGGAATAGATGTCGTAGGCGCGCTCACCCCGGCCAGTCTGCTCGATGACCATGGGGACCAGCATCATTTTGGGATCGTTCACATTCACCGTCCACACTCCTGTTCCTGACCACTTGTCTATCTGGGAGGATCGAAAGCGTCCGCGTTAGGCGGACTGGCGATATAGAAAGTCGAGGGTCTTTTCGCTGCGGATTCTATTTCGGATTCTATCGAGCGCACCATCGCGTGTCAAACGGGCCCGAATCGCTTCCGGCGTCTGTTTTGACTGGGTGGCGAGCGCGTCGATCTCCCGATCGATCTCCTCATCGCTGACCTCGATCTTCTCCTCGTCGGCAATCTTGTCCAGGAGCAACGACGCCTTCACTTCCTGCAGCGCCTGCTCCCGCTGTCCCACGCGCAAGCGGTTCAAGTCCATTTTCTTGATGTCTTCGGTTTTCATGCCCTGCGCCGCCAGGGCGCGCAGACCACGCTCCAGCCGGACATCGACCTGGCGATCCACCAGCGCTTCCGGCACTTCGAATTCGCTGCGCTTCACCAGTTCCGCCACCAGCTTGTCCTTGGCTTCGTGTTCGGCGGCATGTTTGCGCTCCGACTCCATGCTCTCGCGGATGCGCTGGCGCACTTCGTCCAGGGTCTTGAACTCTCCCAGTTGAGTGGCAAACTGGTCGTCGAGCTCGGGCAGGGCCTTCTGCTTGATGGATTGGACTTTCACCGTGTAGGTAAATGTCTTTCCCGCCAGACGTTGTTCCTGAGCGTCCTGCGCATAGGTCACTTCGAACACCCGTTCGTCGCCGGGCAAGGCGCCACGCAGATTTTCGGTGAACTCGGGCATGGTGTTCTTGCCCGCGATTTCGACCAGCACTTCGTCCATGTGGACGGGCTTGCCGTCACCGTCTTTGGGCTTGCCGTCAAGCGACACCTGGGCGTAGTCTCCGTCGGCCAGCGCGCGGCCTTCCACGGAAGTGAAAGTCGCGTGCTGTTCGCGCGCGCCATTCAGCGACTGCTCGACTTCGTCGTCGGTCACGGTGACGTCCGGCCTTTCCGCGCGTAATTCCTTGTAGCCTTCGACCTTGATCTCAGGCATGACTTCGAAGCTGGCCTTAAAGCGCAGGGGTTCGTTGTCCTTCAGCTGAAGATCGGTGACCTGCGGCTGCGATACTGGGATCAGTCCCTGCCGGTCGGCCTCCTTGCGGAAATAGCGGGGAACGAGGGCCTCGACCACGTCGCTCTTGAGATCCTCGGCAAAGCGTTGACGAATGACCGATGCGGGCACATGGCCGCGGCGGAAGCCGGGAATGCGCGCCAGCTTCTGATACTTCTGAATCAGGGAGGCGGTCTCGCGGGTCACTTCTTCGACGGGAATTTCAACCGCGATCTCCCGCCGGGTGCTGCTGCTGGTTTCAGTGGGGCTCACATTTGCCTTTCAGGCTTAGCCATTCGGACGGTTCTTTTTCGGAACTCGCGTCAAACGGCACGGGCTGTAAATCTGAGTGTAAAGACTAGAGGAGAGAAGCGTCAAACCGGCGAGGCGTGAAGCACGGTGACAAATGTAACTTAGGGGCGAAAGGTTCCGTGTGGTCGCGGGCGACTCGCCCGCAAGGCCCTGAGGTCAAGGTCAAAAGCCGGGGCGAGTCGCCCGCGACCACACCGGCATCGCGGTTCCGCATACAATGCTCCGAATGCCTGCCTGGCTCGTTCACCTGAACCGCGAAGTGGTTTCCTGCACTCGTTGTCCGCGACTGGTTGAATATCGCCAGAGAATCGCGCGCGAGAAGCGCCGCGCTTACGTCGACTGGGACTATTGGGGGAAGCCCGTTCCTGGCTTCGGCGATCCGAAGGCACGCATTCTGGTGCTCGGACTCGCTCCCGGGGCCCATGGCTCGAACCGCACGGGGCGTCCTTTCACCGGCGACGCCTCCGGCAAGTTCATGTATCCAATTCTTTACGAGGCAGGATTCTCCAACCAACCTAACGCGATAGATCGCAACGACGGGCTAGAACTGAAAGACCTCTACATCACTGCCGCCGTTCGCTGTGCGCCACCTGACAACAAACCTCTGCCCTCGGAACTGTCCAATTGCGCGCCGTATCTCGATCGCGAAATTGCCGGGCTCAAAAATGTAAAAGTTGTGGTGGCCTTGGGACGGATCGGGTTCGAAGCTTATCTCAACTATTTGAAGCAGCGCGGCCTGCTCCAGAGCAAGAAACCTTACCTGTTCGGGCACGGGGCCAGCTACAAGATGCCGGACGGCAAGATTTTGCTGGCTTCGTACCATCCTTCAAACCAGAATACCCAGACCGGTAAACTTACCCGCCAGATGTTCACCAAGATCTTCGAGCAGGCCGCGCAGTTGGCCGTGAGATCGTAAGCATAACCCTCAAAACATGTCATTGGTTAACCGATGATTATGTGCTCTACTTAACCATGGTTAATATCGGGAGCTGGATTCGCGAGAGTTGCAATCCCCGCCGCTTCATCCTCGCCGCGACTGTTCTGCTCGGCGCCCACGCCCTGGGCCAGCAGAACCCGGCACCCGCGGTCGAACCGGGTATCCAGGACAACAGCTTCCTGGTCGAAGAAGCCTACAACCAGAATTTCGGCGTGGTGCAGCACATTTCCAGCTTCACTCGTTTCTGGAACAGCAAAGACTGGAATTACAGCTTCACCCAGGAATGGCCGGTTCCCGGTGATGAACGTCATCAGCTCAGTTACACGCTGGTGGCTTTGCACTCCGGAGGCTCTCCTGGCTCCGGAGTCGGCATCGGAGACGTCTTCCTGAATTACCGCTACCAGTTAGTAGGAAGCGGAGACACGCGGGTCGCGTTCTCTCCTCGCCTCAGCGTGATCCTACCCACCGGCGATTCTACCGAGGGCCAGGGCGCGGGCAGTTTCGGTGTGCAGACCAGTCTTCCGCTGAGCGTTGTTCTTAACAAGAAACTGGTGAGTCACTGGAATGTGGGCGCTACATACTTCCCGCACGCCCGGGATGTTTCGGGCGACCAGGCCTCATCTGCCGGCTACAACCTGGGGCAGAGCTTTATCTGGCTGGTCCACGCTCGATTCAATGTCATGTTGGAAACTGTGTTCGTGCAGTCTCAGACCGTAGTGGCCAGCAACCGCACCGACTGGACCAACTCACTTTTTCTCAGTCCAGGTATCCGCTGGTCGCATAACTTTAAGAATGGTTTGCAGATTGTCCCCGGACTTGGTGTGCCGCTGGGAGTCGGGCCCAGCACAGGCGAAAGAGCTGTCTTCCTTTATCTGAGCTTCGAACACCCGTTTCGCAAGCTGCCTAAAAAGTGAAGTGAAACGCTGTGGGCTTAGAAGCCCACGAACACCGGCTCGGGTTCGAGTTGAATGCCCCAGAGTTCTTCCACCCGCCACTGAATGTGATCTTTCAGTCCCAGAATGTCGGCGGCGGTGGCGTCCCCGCGGTTCACGATGGCCAGCGCATGTTTGCGCGAGATACCGACTCGCCCGCTGCTGTAGCCCTTGCTGAAGCCGGAGTGTTCCACCAGCCAGGCGGCGGAAACTTTTTTCTGGGCGTCGAGCGCGGGATAGCTGGGGACCTGCAATCCCTTGGCGGCCGCCCGCCGCGTCAGCTCATCGTACCGATCCGCCGAGAGCACGGGATTCTTGAAGAACGAACCGGCGCTGCGGCTGTCTTCATCGCCCGCAGTGATCAGCATCGCTTTGGCGGCGCGGATCCGGCGCACGGCTTCGCGAGTGCTGGTCAAGGATGGAGTCTGTTGAAATCCCGCGAAGTGCCTTTTCAGATCGGCATACTCGACGCGAGGTTTGCCGCCCGGCGTCAGGCCATAGGTGACGCGCAGGATGATGAACCGTCCCCGCTCGCTGGTGTTGAAGATGCTGGTGCGATATTGAAATCCGCAGGCTTCGGCGCAGAGCTCGCGAACCTGCCCGTCTTTGAGGTCGAACACCAGCACCGAGTCGATGGTTTCGGAGACTTCCTGGCCGTAGGCGCCAACATTTTGTACGGGGGTCCCTCCGACGCTGCCTGGGATGCCGCTGAGACATTCGACGCCGGCACAGTTTCCGGCGACGGCGCGGGCCACGAACCTGTCCCACTCTTCGCCGGCCCCCACTTCGAAGAACGTCTTGCCGTTTTCCGATCGCTCTTCAATTCCACGAACCGCAAGTTTCAGCACCAGGCCGGGCCAGCCCGCGTCGGACACTACCAGATTGCTGCCGCCGCCCAGCACGAATAAGGGAAGGTCCCGCGAGCGGGCAAAGTTGACCGCTTCCGCCACCTCGGCGGCGGATCTTGGCTCGGTGAAATAGCGGGCCGGCCCTCCCACTTTCAGGGTGGTGAGGGGCGCCAGGCATACGTTTTCCAAAACCGTCATGATGATATGATGGCTTCACTATATACGACGAGAACAGGCACTGGTGGCAGCGTCCGCGCGTACGTCAGGACACATCCTGCGGTGACTTGCGGCGCTCGATCCGACACTCTCGTCGTTCTAAAATGACCCCGAGGAGAAGAAATGTATCCAGAGATGATGGTGGTCCCCATGCGCGAGGAGTTGACTCGTCTCGGCGTTGAGGAACTCCGAACCGCAGCCGATGTGGATCGCGCTCTGCCCAATCAAACCGGCACCACCATGGTGGTGGTGAACTCCATTTGCGGGTGCGCTGCTGGTCGCATGCGCCCCGCCGTCCGGGCCGCCCTGCAGCACTCCAGCCGTCCGGAGAAGCTATTCAGCGTCTTCGCCGGTCAGGACAAAGATGCCACCGAGCGCGCGCGGTCTTATTTTGCCGGCTATCCGCCCTCTTCTCCTTCGATCGCGCTGCTGCGGGACGGCAAGGTAGTGCACATGATGCACCGCAGCGACATTGAACATCGCGAGGCCGTGGACATCGCCGCCGAACTCAAGAGCGTATTCGACAAGTTCTGCGTTAAGCCTGCTCCGGTGGGGTAATCCGTGGAGAGCCGCACAGGACTACGGAGGGCAGAGCCGGCTCTGAGCGACGTCGGAGGATTCGTCGGTTCGTGGAGCTTCAAATTTCACGGGAGGTTATTTGGGAGTGCGACCGATTGGAGTCCCGCACGGCGCGGAATGTCATCTCATTCGCGGGGTTTCGGGTCTGTCGTTTCCAGGCAAAGAAGAGTTCCGCGTAGCTGTCCGTAATGTATGACTCACGGTCGATTCCCAGGCGGCGCGCAGTCCGGTCAATCCAGCGTGCCGGCCCCTCAATTTCGCCAAAGAAGCCTATAGGCGTTTCATCGAGAACGACGTGGCCTTTGCCATCGCTCCATTCGGCGCGAAATTTCTCGTAGCGGAACGAAGGCGCGTAGCCCAGCGCCAGCAGGATCTTTTCCAGTTGCTCCCCGTCCGCAATCATGGTTTGAGTTTCGACCCGCGTCTTGTGTCGCCCCACCTTGCTCCTGGTCTTGTGGGTCAGCAGCCAACCGGTCCCGTATTTTCGCAGGCGCAGAAGTTCGCCGCGTTTTCGCAGCGCCTGTCCGGGAAGATCGTACAGTGTGTTGCTTTCGTAGGTTCGCCGCGTGACCACCCTGAACTTCGCGGCCCGCAGCCGTCGCGTAAGTTCGCGAGCGTCGTTCACGCGGAACTTGATCTCGATTTCCTTAGACATAGGAACGGCGTCGGACTTCAGCCGTGCCCTCACGAAAAAGTTGGCAGCTTCACCAAATCCTCGCGGGGGACGGGTTCGAGCGGGTTGCCCGCCTTGCGCCAGGCGTCCAGTCCGCCCACGATCACGAACGCGTTGAATCCTTCTTCCCGCAGCATATGCGCCACCCGGGCGCTGGTCGCTTCGCGCGCTCAAGTACAGTAGACATAAATGTCTTTGTCCTTGGGAATGTTTTTGAGTTCTTCCTTCAGGTTGTTGGGCTCGAGACGGATGGATCCCTTGATGCGCGCTGTCTCCGCGTCGTAGTAGCCGTGGCTGCGGACGTCCATGAGGAGGACCTTGTCTCTTTCCTCGGACGCCAGCATGCGGGTCACTTCCTCCACCTGGATCCGCGGTACGACTCGATACACGGCGTGTTTGCGATAGAGCCACACCCGGTACAGGGCATAACCGACGAGTGCGACGACGGTCACCGCTTCGACCGCCCGGCCCGCGGTTTGAAAGCCGCGCATCAGGGACACCAGAAAATCGCGGAACAGGAAACCGACCGCCACATAAACGGTCGCGTACAAGGAGGCCCCGGCGAGGTCGAGCCGCAGAAAATCATCCAGCGGCATTCGCATGCTTCCCGCCAGCGGCGGCGCCATGGTATTGATTCCGGGAATGAATTTGGCGAACAGCAGCGTGGCCTTGCCGCGCTTGTAAAACGATTCCGCCGATCGCAGGATGCAGGTTTCCGGGTTCACCGACAGCTTGCAGAGGAAGCCGAGTAGACCCCAGCCCATGTATCGTCCCGAAACAAAGAGCAGAATATCGCCCATCATCATGGCGAGGACCGCCAGCAGTAGAAGCCTGAAGACGCTCAGCACTCCGGCGGCCGCGGCGGCGCCGCCCGCCACCAGGGCCACGGCGGCGGGAACGGGCAATCCTATGGCTTCGGCGAGGACAATGAAAAATACCAGGAGGTATCCGTGGTGCCCGATTAATGAGAGTAACGGCTGCATCGGTGAGTGCTATCCGGCTGCGCTAGTATAAAGAAAAAGGGCGGTCCCTGCCGTCCGCTGACTGTGGGATGTAGACTTGGGCACCGCCACTTCCGGCAGTTGGGTGAACCGCTAACCTATACTTACTTCTCTCGCGCTACGACAAAATCAGGCGCCCACAACAGGGCCCGCTTGAATTCGCTGTCGGGGAAACCGCAAATCGCGTTGCGCGCCAGAGTGGCGTACTGCAGGGCGCGCGCAGTGGCCGCTTCGAGCGACCCGTAGCGCTCCAGAATCGCGATGATTTCGCGATGCGTGACCCGGTCGAAGGCGCGATCCTGCACCACGGTCTCAATCATTTCACGCTCGCGCGGGGTGCAGCGCTCCAGGGCATGAATTACGGCCATCGTGACCTTGCCTTCTCGCAAGTCGCTGGCCACGGGTTTTCCCAGGACGCTTTCTGACGCGGTGAGGTCGAGCACATCGTCCACGATCTGGAATGCCATGCCCAGGTCGCGCCCGTACTGCCCCAGATTTTCTTCCTGTTCGGGAGTGGCGCCGCCCAGAATTGCGCCCATGCGCATGCAGACCGAAAACAGGCAGGCGGTCTTGCGGAAGATCAAGTCAAAATACTCGTCGAGCGCGATGAGCTTGCCCAGCTTCTCCATCTGCAGGAGTTCGCCTTCGACCATCTGCTGGGTCAGTTCGATCAGAGTGTCGAGGATGCGAAAGTTGCGCTCCTGCACCGCAACCTTGAAGGCCTGCATGTAGAGCCAGTCGCCGGCCAGTACACACTTCGAGTTGCCCCATTGGGTGTTGGCAGCCGGCCGGCCGCGCCGCGTCTGGGCTTCATCAATGATGTCGTCGTGAACCAGCGTAGCGGTATGGATGATCTCGACCACCGCGCCTAGGCGAATGGCGCCACGTCCCTGGTAGTCGAACAATTTCGCCGCCAGCAGCAACAGCGCGGGACGAATGCGCTTGCCGCCGCCTCCTCGCAGATATTCGCCGATCTCAGTGATGGCCTCGACGCCCGAAACCGTGTCGCGCCCGAACTCCCTCTCAATGGCCGCCAGGTCTTCGCGCAGAAGCTCGAAGATTTCCTTCCCGTTGATGGCGGCCGGCATGCTCATGTCGTTTTGTTAACCACGGAGGCACGGAGACACTTCATGTATCCCGTTACCGACGTCTTTTCTTGCCAGGGTGTTCTCCGTGGCTCAGTGTCTCCGTGGTGAAATCTAGTTTGTCCGGTAATTCGTAAACTGCATGTCGATCCCGAAATCGTGCTGTTTCAGCAGCGCGATGACTTCCTGCAACGTATCGCGGTCTTTACCGCTTACCCGTATGAGGTCTCCCTGAATCGACGCCTGCACCTTGTTTTTCGAAGTCTTGATCAGCTTTACGATTTCCTTGGCCTTTTCCATCGGGATGCCCTGCTGCAGCGTGATCTTCTGCTTGGCGGTGCCCCCCAGGGCCGATTCGATGACTCCGTGAGTCAACCCTTTCAGCGGCACGCCGCGTTTCGCCAGCTTTTGCTGCAGTATGTCGCTCACCGATTTCAGCTTATATTCGTCGATCGAGTGCAACACGATGGCGTCTTTCTCGAGTTCGATTTTGGACTTCGAGTCCTTCAAGTCGAAGCGGGTGTGGACTTCTTTCGAGGCCTGCTGGATGGCGTTGGAGACCTCTTCCAGATCGATCTTGCTCACGATGTCAAAGGTGTTTTCGGGCATGTCCGTAGCGCTTTCCGGAAAGTATGAAAATGTAACCTTTGAGGTTACCAGAAGAAGCGCTTTCAACGCCTCAGTTCTTTGTTTTCGTTGGATTCAGCGAGTTTGAAAAAGTTGTAGAAGTTGGCGGCAGTTTGCCGGCCGGCTTCCTCCGTCGAAAGCCCGCGGAGCTCGCCCAGTTGGCGGGCCACTTCCTTTACAAAGGCCGGCTCGTTGCGCTGGCCGCGGTGGGGCACCGGCGCGAGAAAAGGCGAGTCGGTTTCGATCAGCATGCGTTCCAGCGGTACTTCTTTCGCGGCATCGCGGATCGGTTGCGCTTTGGGAAAGGTTATATTTCCGGCGAAAGAAATCATGAAGCCCAGATCGAGCGCCCGCTTGGCGTACGCCCATGTCCCGGTGAAGCAGTGCAGGATTCCTCCCAGCCCACCGGCCTTCCAGTGTTGTTCCAGAAGATTGAGGCAGTCGTCCCACGCGTTCTGGCTGTCGGCGGAAGGGCGGCAATGGATCACGATGGGCAGCTTGGCTGTTCGCGCCAGCTCCATCTGCCTGAGGAATACTTGCTGCTGCAACTCGCGCGGCGAATGATCGTAAAAATAGTCCAACCCGATTTCGCCCCAGGCGATGACCTTGGGCCGTTTCGCTAACTGCTCGAGTTCCTGAAAGTCGGCATCCGTCGCCAGTTTGGCTTCGTGCGGATGGATCCCGATGGTCGCGAGAATGAACTCGTGCCGCTCGGCCAGTTGAATACCACAGTCCAGCGAACCGGGACCCGTTCCGCTGCCAATGGCCACAATTTTTTCAATGCCGCCATCCTGCGCCCGGGCGATCATCGCCTCGCGGTCGGCGTCGAATTGCTGCATTTCGAGATGGGCGTGGGAGTCTATGAACATCGGACTTCGGACCTCGGGCGTCGGACCTCGGGACTTCGCGCGGCACCTCGAGACTGAAGCGATCGGAAGTCCGACGCTCGGGGTCCGACGCCCGACGCCGGTTTATTTCAGCCTGGTCCCAACCGGCACATCCTCTAAAAAGCCGGCCAGAACCGGCTTCCCGCCTTCGGGCGAAGCCGCTACGATCATTCCGTTCGACTCCAGTCCGCGCAATTTTCGCGGAGCCAAGTTCACAACAATCACGACCTTGCGGCCCACCAGTGTCTCCGGCGCATAGGCCTCGGCGATTCCCGCCACCACCTGGCGAGTTTCGGTTCCGAGATCAACTTCCAGGCGCAGCAGCTTGTCGGCCCCTTTGACCTTTTCGGCGACTTTCACCTGACCCACGCGCAGCTCGACTTTGGCGAAGTCCTCAATGCTGATCTTGCCGTCGGGCACGGCCGCGGCGGGTTTCGGAGCGGGCGTGCTGGCTGGTGGCGCGGGAACCTCAATCTTCTTTTCTTCGGCCGCGACGGTAGCGCTGCGTTCCTGCTCTTCCATTTGCTGCATCCTTTCAATTGCGCTCTTGTCGGCGCGCGGAAAGACGGGCTGCACATCGCCGAGCTTCGTCCCCAGCTTGAGCTGTCCCCACTGCAAATCCGACAACGGGAATTTTCTGATATCACCCAGCCCCAGCTGTCCCCAGATTTTCGCGGTGGCCTCGGGAATCACGGGATGAGCCAGCGCGGTCACGATGCGCAGGGCTTCGGCGCTGGTGTAGAGAATGGTTGCCAGGCGCGAACGGCTTTCATCGTCCTGCTTCTCCCCCAGCGCCCAGGGCTGTGTCTCGACGATGTATTTATCTACTGCTCCCACCAGGCTCCACGCTACTTCCAAGGCGCGCGAAAACTGGTACTGCTCGAATAGAGCATTAAATTCCGCGATCGTCCGGGTTGCAGTTTCTACAATGCCGCTCTCTTCCGCGGTGCGATTCGCGGCGCGCGAAGGATACGGCACTTCGCCCTTGAAGTAGCGCGTGATCATGGTGAGCGTACGGCTGGCCAGATTGCCCAGCCCGTTGGCCAGATCGGCGTTGTAGCGCTGCACCAGGGCGTCGAAGGAAAACGATCCGTCCTGCCCGAAGACAATTTCGCGCAACAGGAAGTAACGCAACGCGTCGGCGCCCAGGACGTCGAGAATGGTTTCCGTGCGCACGATGTTCCCGCGCGACTTTGACATCTTGCTCTCTTCAAACAGCAGCCAGCCATGGGCCACGATTTTCTGGGGCAAAGGCAAGCCCGCGGCCATCAGGAACGCCGGCCAGTAGACACAGTGAAAACGAACGATCTCCTTGCCGATCATTTGCACATCGGCCGGCCAATATTTGTCGTACTTTTCCGGGTCTCCCGATCCATAGCCCAACGCGGTGATGTAGTTCGCCAGCGCATCCAGCCAGACATAGATCACGTGTTTGGGATCGTCAGGGACCGGAATGCCCCAGGAGAACGTGCTGCGGCTGACCGACAAATCACGCAGGCCGGAGCGCACGAACGACATCACTTCGTTGCGTCGCGTTTCCGGACGGATGAAATCAGGCTGGCTGGTGTAGAGTTCCAGCAGTTTGTCCTGGAAGGCGGAGAGCTTGAAGAAATAGTTCTCTTCCCGCACCGTCTCGGTCGGGCGGCCACATTCCGGGCAAGGCGCGCCCGGGCCGGCAACGTCCACGTAGAGCTCATCGAACACGCAATACTGCCCGCTGTAGCTGCCTTTATAGATGTAGCCGTTGTCCCGTATGCGCCGCCACAATGCCTGCACGCCCTGCTTATGGCGGTCGGACGTGGTGCGGATGAAATCGTCGTAGGTAAGCCCCATCCGGTCCCATAGGGCGCGAAACTCGGCGGAGACTTCATTGGTGAGCTGCTGCGGAGTTTTTCCGGCGGCTTGCGCGGCGCGCTCGATCTTCTGTCCGTGCTCGTCGGTGCCGGTGAGGAAGTAGGTATCGAAGCCCATCATGCGCTGGCGCCGGGCCATGGTGTCACAGGCAATCGTGGTGTAGGCATGTCCGATGTGCGGACGGGCGTTCACGTAGTAGATCGGCGTCGTGATGTAAAACGTTTTGCTCATCTGGGCTCTGGCGTTGACGGTTGGATCGAGCGGGTGCTGCTTCAGCTGTTCCGGGCTTTCAAATAGGCCTCCATGGCCTCGTTCATCACGCTTTTCAGTGGAACATGATTTTCAGCCGCGAGTTTTTTGCAATCTTCATACTCCGGCGCGTAATTGGTGATGGTGCCGTTCATGCTGGCAATCTTCAATCGTACATCTCCCCAGCGGGTCACTACATTGACCCACTTTCGCGCCAGGGTCTGGCGCTGTTCCTCGCGCCGCCGCACGCCCAGTGTGCTGGTCTCGGTAAAGATGATCTGGGTCAGCCTGGGTGTATCTTCCGGCTTCGCCAAAACGGTCAGTAACATACCCGGCCGATTTTTCTTCATCTGGACTGGCACGGCAAAGGTGTCCAGCGCCCCGGCTTCGAGCAGTCGTTCAACTACGTAGCCGAAAACCTGCGGATTGAGGTCGTCGAGGTTGGCTTCGAGGACGCTGATGGTTTCCTGCGAAGTGTTCCCGGCAAATTTTGGCTGCGCCTCGCCGATGGTCAGGCGAAGCACGTTCGCGTGGCCGGGAAAGTCCCGCGAGCCGGCGCCATATCCGGATTTCTCAATCGTCATGGCAGGGAACGGAGCAAACCGCCTGGCCAGAGTTTTCACGATCGCAGCGCCGGTCGGAGTGACCAGTTCCACCTGAATGCCCGAGGAATAAACCGGCGCGCCCTGCAACAGTTCTACCGTGGCCGGGACCGGCACGGGAAGAACTCCGTGGGCGCACTGCACACTGCCGCCGCCGACATTCAGCGGAGAGCAGACAATTTCATCCACTCCCAGCGCCTCCGATCCCACGGCCGCGCAGACGATATCCACCATGGCGTCGACCGCGCCCACCTCGTGGAAATGCACGCTTTCGATATCGGTGTCATGGATCCTGGCCTCGGCCGCTCCCAGCGCTTCGAAAATAGCGATCGCGGTGCGCTTTGCGCTATCGCTGATGCCGGCCGCGCGGATGATCTCGCGTATCTCTTTCAGCCCGCGTCCATGTTCATGCCCGTGTGGCGCGGGCACCCCCGCCCGCGGGCCTTCATGTCCGGACTGACTGTAATTGTGTTCGCGAAGCTCAACGTGCTCAGGGGCATGCTCATGTCCATGATCGTGCCTGTGCTCATGTTTCTGCGCGCGACTCTGCTGCTCAAAGAAAACCTCGCGCGGCAAGTCCTTTTCTCCATGCGCGAAGACATCAACCTTGGTGGCAGCGATGCCGCTGCGGCTGACTCGAGAAATCTCCAGGCGCGCCTCGATATTCAGGGCCGCGACGGCTTCTTCGAAGAGCTTGGCCGGCACGCCCGCATCGACCAGAGCGCCGAGGAACATGTCTCCGCTCACGCCGGAAAAGCAGTCGAGGTAGGCTATGCGCATGTGAAACCCGTCATTGGTCGTTGGTCATTGGCCTTTGGTCGTTGGCAAAACCTTAGTTCTAAGGAGGCGCTGGCAGCGAAAGGCCGACAGCCAACGACCATTGGCCATCGACCGACGACCAGTTTTCATCATAGGGAACGCAGCATTTGCCGTCAAACCTCGCAGTCCTTCGCGGTTTGCTACAATCACTCTTTTCTTCAACAGCTTAGGGGAATGCTTGTATCGCCATCTCGAACGACGGCTGGCCCAGCACGTGCGCGAGTTTCTGCGTCGCACTTACGCCCTGGATCTGGCCAAAATCGTTATCGAACAGCCGCCCAAGGTGGAATTCGGCGAGTACGCCTTGCCCCTGGCCTTCGAGCTAGCCAAGAAATTGCGTAAGGCCCCGCGGAATATCGCGGAAGAGATCGTCAACGGGATCGGGCCCATCCCCGGCTTCGAAAAACTGGAATTGGCGGGCGCCGGATATATCAACGCGCGACTCAGACGCGAAGATTTTGCCGCCTCCCTGACTGCCGACGAAAAGCCTCGGCCCCAAGTTCCCGCGGGCAAGATTCTGGTTGAGCACTCCAGCATAAATCCCAACAAAGCGGCCCACGTCGGGCACCTGCGCAACGCCATCCTTGGCGACACCTTTGTGCGGCTGCTGAGGTTCGCCGGCCGGGAAGTGGATGTTCAGAACTACATCGACAATACCGGAGTGCAGGTTGCCGACGTGGTTGTGGGATTTCTAAACATCGAGAAAAAGTCGCGGGCCGAGATTGAGCAGCTGGCCCGGCAGCCTCGCTTCGACTACTACTGCTGGGACCTTTACGCCCGCGTCTCGCACTGGTATGCCGAGGACAAGGAAAATCCCCAGGTCCGCCAACAGACGCTGCACGCGATCGAGGAAGGCAACAACGAAAGTGCCGCCGTCGCCGATGTAATCTCCATCGCGGTCCTGCGGCGTCACCTCGAGACCATGGATCGTCTCGATATCGAATACGACTTCCTGCCGCGGGAGAGCGATATCCTGCATCTGCATTTCTGGGATGCCGCTTTTACCAAGCTGAAGGAGGCTGGCGTCCTCTTCTTTGAAAACGAAGGGAAGAATAAAGGCTGCTGGGTGATGCGGCGGGCTGGAACCTCAAAATCTGAAATCGCCGAGGGTTCCGCCGGAGCCGCAGAGAAAGACGAGATTGCCGAGGAAGATCAGAAGGTGATCGTGCGGTCGAATGGAACGGTCGGCTACGTCGGCAAAGACATCGCCTACCACATGTGGAAATTTGGCCTGCTGGGCCGCGATTTCGGATATCGCAAATTTTATCGCTATCCCAACGGGCACGATTGCTGGCTCTCGACCGCGGTAGGCGCGCTCGACCATCCCCATTTCGGCGGTGTGTCGGAAATCTACAACGTGATTGACGCTCGCCAGTCGGAGGCACAGAACACTGTCATCGAAGCGCTGCGCGGGCTGGGATATAACGAACAGGCCGACCACTACACCCACTTCTCCTATGAAATGGTGGCGCTGACCCCGCGCTGCGCCGCCGAACTGGGCTATCAACTTTCTGATGAAGACAAGAGCCGTCCATACATTGAAGTCTCCGGCCGCAAGGGCTTTGGGGTGAAGGCTGACGATTTGCTTGACCGGCTGATTGTGTCGGCGAAGAACGAGGTTGACGGTCGCCATCCTCAACTGACGGAAGCCGAGCGCATCACCATCGCGACCCAGATTGCGGTCGGTGCGCTGCGTTATTTCATGTTGAAGTTCACCAAGTCATCGGTGATCGCGTTCGATTTCAAAGAAGCGCTGAGCTTTGAAGGCGAAACCGGCCCATACGCGCAGTACGCCGCGGTCCGCGCGGCCAACATCTTCCGCAAGGGCGGTTTCGATCCTGAAGAGTTTGATCGGAATCCGGCGGCCCGGCCTTCGACGGCCGATTTGGCGAAGTACCTGACCGGCGAAGCAGGGAACGAAATCTGGGAGCTATGGCTGGCCGCCGCGAAAACTTCCTACATCATTGATCAATCCATCGTCACGACCGAGCCGGCGTACCTCGCCAAACACGCGTTCCAGCTCGCGCAGCTTTTCAACGCCTTCTATCATCGCCATCCCATCCTGGTAGAAGCGGACGAAGGGCGTAAAAGGTTTCTGCTGGCCACCGTGGCGGTTGTCCGCCGGGAATTGACCCGAGTTTTGGCGGTGATGGGTATCAGCGTGCCCGCCGTCATGTAGCAAAGGCCGCGCTTATTTGTCCACCACCAAGACTACAAAGCTGTCGGGCAAAATTGCCGGCCGGGGGCGAGGCTGGTCGGCGGTCGGGGCAGGCGGCGGCCCGAATTCCGCGGTCACCAGAAAAATTCGATGCTTCACCGGATCGAGGGCCATGGTACGCGCGCCGCGCTTCGTCGCAACACTTTCGGCGACGCTGAATTTGTCCGGAGAGTCTTCGCGTACGACCGTGAGCACGCCTTCGCCGCAAGACGCGAACGCCAGCCCGGTTTCCGGATCGAACGCGGCGGCATCAACGCCTCCGCCGATCGGAAGCGTGGAGACGACCTTTCCACTATCGGCATCAACGATGGCCATCACCTTGTTGCCGCAACCGGAGAACAGCCGCCGATGTTTTCGATCAATGGCTAATCCGGACGGCTCTTCGCAAGGAGCCAGCGGCCAGCGCGACTTGACCTCTAATTTGTTGGGGTCGAGCGCCATCACTTCACTCTTGTCTTCGATGTTGACGAAGATTTCGCCTTTTGCGTCGCTGGCCGCGAACTCTGGTTTCCCATCTACCTTGATCGTGCCTACAACCTCGCCCTTGGCCGCGTCGATCGCAGTCACGTCATCACTTCTGCCGTTGAAGGTAAAGACGCGCTTGCTGGCCGGATCGTAGAGAATCGCATCCGGGTTTTCGCCGACCTTGATCTTGTTGAGCACTTTCAGGCTGCTCAGATCGAAAACACTCACGGTTCCCTCGCGGCCGTTGCTGACGAATCCGCGGCCGAACTCCGGCGCCAGGGCAATGCCATGCACGCCGGGCGTGTCCGGGATCTCGCCCACGGGCCGTCCGGAATCCGCGTCGATCACGATGACGTGCGTCGATCGGGAAATGTACAGACGATTCGAGGTGGGGTCGAGCGTCAGATAGTCCCACCCGCCATCGCCGCCGAGTTTGTAAGTCTTGATCACGTGGTAGCCATCAGCCGCCGCCAAACCCGACGTAACCAGCAAAACAGTGACCAGCGTGACGCTGGCCTTCGCAACCCACAACCGTTTCAAGCGCTTCATTTGCATCCGCCTCAATGAAAAGGTAATACGAAAGTACTCGACCGTAACTTTACCCTATATTGAAACACTCCTAGACTGCTTTTATGCATTCCTGGGAAGGAGATCCGCGCCCCGAGCCGGTGCCGGAATACGGCACTATCCGGCCGGGCTCGAGCCTGAAGCTGGATCAATCGATCGATCCGCAGTCAGGAAGCTGGCGTGTTCTTTTCGCCGTGGCGGCGGGGATCATGCTGGCCGGACTCTTTGCCACGGGCAATGCGCAGGCGGCCTTTGACAAAATTGCCAGCTTTCTTACCCTGCATGGCAAGGCGGAGCCGGCTTCTCCCGTGGTACTTTCCGAACACGAGATCGAAAACCTGGACGACCAGACTCCGCAGCGCCAGGCGGAATCGCTCCTGGCGTACGCCATCAACCACTACGACGGCGCCAAAGATCAGATCGCCAGCCGGGTTGACGGCTGGTGGGGGAAGCTGAAGTTTACTCCCCAGTTCAATTCCCTGATCAGCACCGCTCTCAACTCCAACGACCGGCGGGTCCGGGCGGCAGGGATCGAATTGGACCTGGCGGCCATGGGAGCCATCAAGTCGCCGGCGATGATAGAGCGTTTGGCGCTGCAGGCGCAAAGCGGAGAACCGTCGCAACGGGTTTGGGCCCTTTGGGAGCTAGGTCTTCTCGGCAACCGCGGGGTCGAGCCGCAACGCGTGAATGAGATATTGGTCAGCCACCTTCAAGACTCCGATCCGGAAGTCCGGCGCTGGGCCGTCGAAGGCCTGGCGTATCTGGGGACGAACGAGACCATCGCCCCACTCCTGAAGGCTTTCCACGACGACGCCTCGCCGGTGGTCCGGGAGCGCGCGGCGTGCAGCCTGGCGCAATCCGGCATGCTCACCCAGGAACAGCGCCGCAGCGCGATTCCGCAACTGCTGGATTACGCCGACGACGCCTCGCTGGACGCGCAGACTCATGGCTGGGTTTACCAGGCGCTGCGCGACATTACCGGCCAGAGCCTCCCCAATGAGTCCTCATCCTGGAGAAGCTGGTACGACACGAACCGATAGGGCAGTTTCCGGTTTCCAGTTCGACTGTTACCGACAAACCAGATTGGAGGACGGTCGTCCCGCCCGTCTTTGCATAGGCCCGTGCAAGAGATGGGCGGGACGCCCGTCCTCCATCATGAAGGAAACCAGACTTCAGTCTGTCATTTTTGCGACGTGCAAATCGAAGCCGGTCTTCGGCAGCAACGATGTCAGTTCGAACGCCCTGAAACCGTCACCCGCGATTTCGGTGTGACGGTAGAGTCCGGGTTCGCTGTCCACGGTCTCATGACGTCCGTCGAGGTGATTGAGAAACTCCTGCGCCTGCTTGATGTCGGCCTCGCGGTCCTTGGTTCGGGTCACGACGGCTTCGGCCGCGTAGGACTGCACCAGCTTGGGCCAGTATTTCTCCAGCAGGTTGGTGCTGGCGAATATATCGGCCCAGACCATCTGCCCATTCACCGCGACCACGACGCCGACCGCGTGCTGATCGCGCAGCTGCTGCATCAGGCTCTGGTAGTTTCGCTGGATGGGTCCGGCGACCGAGTCAACTCTCTGTTTTACGTCGTCGTTCTGCATGACTCGGGCATACGAACTCGTGCCGTTGATGGCTTGCGCCGCACCCTCGACCGTTACGGTTTCGGCCATGGCTGCCCGGGTTTTCGCCACCTCCGACCACACCTGCTGCTGGTCTTTGGCGGCCATCGCCTTGGCGCGGACATTGGGGGCTGCCATCGGCGCCGCCACCCCGCCCGCGACCGTTTTTCCCACTCCAAATCGGTCGCTGCTGCCGACCCAGCGTCCGGGCTCGACGCAGAAGACGCCGAGATCGATAGGATCGCTCTCCGCCGGAATAATGCGGTCCTTGCCGATGACCCGATCCTGTTTCCCTCCGGTCACGATTTCGCCGGCCAGCAGGATCAGCGGCCGTTTTGAGTTATTGACCAACACCAGCTGGTTGACCTGCGCCCCACTCGGCAGAGGGATGGTTCGCCGCCTGCGTATGAGTGGCTGCAGGCTTCCGGACTCGGTCACGATCACCTCGCCCGAGCGCAGCCCTTCGTCCAGCGTGAGGAATTCCTCGGTGTCATAGGAGCGCGCGGCCACCACCGGGAATACGGTCAGGTTGCCGTGCCGGATGGGCGCCAGCACGGTGTAACCCGATGCCGGCGGCATACCGCCCGCAGGGACGCTGCACGGCAAAAATAGAGCGATCCCGACAAGCGCGAGCGCTGGAAGTACGAACAAAAGCTTGCGATTCATGGTGTTCCTCCTGTATAGCGCCGGCGTCTCGCCCGCCGCTGCCGGCAGTGCCCGCGCTTACACGAGGAACGCCAAATATTCAGCTTCTTGCAGCACAAATGTTGATAGCATCCGGAATGGCTGCCCGCCATGTTCAAGCCCAATGTGACCGGCCACGGTGTCCAACCCATAGTGGAAGCTACTGCGGGGTTGGAATCCATGATGGCCGAACTCTACGAAAAGAGTGGGAATTCGGGGCTCAGTCGAGAGCAGTTCAGCGCCGTTCTTAACGAGGTGGCCGCCAGGTATTTGCCGGCGGACGCGTCGGCCCGGGAGAGGGCTGAGCTCTACGCCAGCTTGCGGGTGGAAGAACTGGCGCTGGCCCGCGCCTGCGCCGCTGGTCAGGAGCGGGCCTGGGAAATCTTCATGGCGCGCTACCGCGAGAAGCTTTATGACATCGCGGCCTACATCGCTAAAGAGAGTTCGGCCGCGCGCGAACTGGCAGATTCGCTCTACGCCGATCTCTACGGAACCACCACCCGCGACGGTCAGCGCGTTTCGAAGCTCGCGTCCTACACCGGGCGCGGCTCTTTGGAAGGCTGGCTTCGCACCGTGATGGCGCAGGAATTCGTCAACCGCTTTCGGCGCCAGCGCCGCCTGGTCAGCCTGGACGAAGAGAGTGAAGACGGAGCCCAGTTTGCCGCGGCCGATCCCGATCCCGCCATCGCTGTAGATCCTCGAGTCGAAACGGCGACCGATGAAGTCTTGTCCGGACTCTCCGCGGAAGAGCGCTTTATTCTGGCATCTTATTATTTAGACGGCCGCACCCTGGCCGAGATCGCGCGCACGCTCGCCGTGCACGAGTCCACGATCAGCCGCAAGCTCGATAAACTGGCCAAGTCCCTGCGCAAGCAAATTCTGACCGCGCTCGAGCGCAAGGGCATGAGCCGCCGCCAGGCCGAAGAAGCCCTGGAGGTGGATGTGCGTGACCTGCGATTGAATATCCGTGAGCGAGTGGCGCAAGAAACCGGTCCGCCAACGTTCTCTGATAAGAAGGGGGAAGTTCGGGCGTCAGACGCCGAACCTCGGACGTCGGGCGGTTGAGGAAGGCTCGAGCCGCAGGCCCGCAGGCTAGCGGCGAAACAGTAGCCGCGAGGCGTAGGACCAGTAGCCGCGAAGCGGAGTAACAGTAGCCGCGAAGCGGCATAAGGAAGCGGCATAAGAATGGAGCCCGGGGGCGTAAGCCCCGGGTAGGCAGGCGCAAACGACAGAGCCCCTTTAGGGGCGACAGAAAAATGGAACAGCTTCCAAAAATCGTGCAGCGGCGTTTGCAGACACCGCAACCTGGAGTCCATCCCGATTCCGACCTCCTGGCCGCGTTCGCCGAAGAATCGTTGAATGATCGCGAGCGCTCCCTGGTGTTGCAACATCTGGCGGAATGCGCCGATTGCCGGGACGTCGTCTCACTGGCGATGCCTGAGATCGATGCCGCGCCTGCCCATTGCCGAGCGCGCGGGGCTCGTGGGGGCTGAGCTGGCCGGTACTTCGCTGGGGAGCGTTGGCGGCTTGCGTCGTCGTGGTCAGCGCGGCGGTCACGCTCCACTACGGTCGCCGGCAAGGCGTGGAGCCCCTGCGGAAAGGGCTCCCGCCGCCGCGGATGCAACCTTTGCGGAAAGCAAAGTTCTCAAGCCGGGCCAAGAGCTGGCGGCAAAACTTCCACCTCCGTCTACGGTCCAGTCAGACCGCGATTTTGTGGCCGCCAGCAATCTGGCCAAACAGCGCGAGAAGAGCACGGTTGCAGGGATGGTCACAGCGCGGACCGGAGTCTCCGCGCCACAACGCCTGGAGCGAAATGAAAAGGACCAACTGGCCAGCAACCGGCTGGACAACGCGGGCGCGGTCAGGTCCACAGATAAGCCCGTGCCGGCAGCGCCAGAGGCCGAGGCTCGCAACGATGCTGTAGACGACACGCCGAAGGCCATGACGGAAACAGTTACGGTGGAGGGCGCAGCCACCGCGGAACTCGAGACCTCGCAAACCGCAGAACGGAAGGCGAAAGACGAATCCGGAAGCCAGGAATCTCAGAAGAAAGTTCAGACTGCACCCAGCCGCGGCGGGCGCGATGGCCGTGGGAGGCCGCAATGCGGGCACGCTTTCCGCCGAAGTCGCGCAAACCACCTTGAGCGATGCCAAGCGGGCACGGCCTGGGCACATTGTGGCCCGCTGGACCCTTTCCGCCGACGGCGCGCTGCAGCGCTCTTTCGATTCCGGCAAAAGCTGGCAGACAATTCTGGTGGCGAACAACGCCGTTTTGCGCGCGCTGGCCGCCAACGATTCGGACATCTGGGTGGGAGGCGCGGCCGGCGCCCTGTACCATTCTTCCGATGCCGGCCAGCACTGGATTCAAGTCAGTCCCGAAGCCGACGGCAAACCGTTGACCGCCGATATCGTCACTGTCGAATTCAGCGACTCCAGACACGGCAAACTTACCACCGCCAACCGCGAAACCTGGACCACCAATGACGCGGGCGGGACGTGGCAAGAGCGCTGAAGGGCCAGTATCAAACCTGCGTTTCCCCGCCATCCATGCCTCGAATCCCGCGGTGCCAGGTACTTGATCACGAGTTACCAAAGTGACGTTTACACCCGCGTGGAGCGGCCCTAATATCCATTTCGTGGTTTGGCAGTTCTGGGGGAGGGCTGCCGAGGCGTCCTGAACTTAACGGTTCAGGGCGCTTTTTTGTGGCCGCTCGTGGATCCAACTTGCGCGTTCTGGCCGGAAACCAGAAACCGGAAACCGGAAACTGCATTTGCGACTTCTCCGGCTGCGATGCATCCAATCAGGTGTTACGATACTTGCAGCCAGCGTTGGCTGATCGACCGTTCCCCAAACTGGACTTACGGCGGACGGCGCTCCCGGAGGAGAAATGGCAAGCAACGGAATTTTGGAAGTGACGGATGCGAACTTTGACCAGGATGTTTTGAAGTCAGAGCAGCCCGTTTTGGTGGATTTCTGGGCGGCCTGGTGTGGGCCCTGCCGCGCACTCGCGCCCATCGTCGACGAACTGGCGAAGGACTATCACGGCAAGATCAAAGTCGGCAAAATGGATGTCGACAGCAACAGCGCTACTCCCATGCGCTATGGAGTCCGCGGCATCCCCACTCTGCTGGTATTCAAGGGCGGCCAGGTGAAGGAACAGATTGTAGGCTACGTGCCCAAGGAAACGATTCAGAAGGCGATTGATAAGCACGTTGGGTGAAGCAGTCGTCGGTCGTCAGTCTTCAGTCGTCGGCCAGGAAACTTTAAAGCGCCCGGGTTCGTCGCCCGGGCGCTATTGTTTTTGGGGTTGCTCAGAGCTTACGACTGAGAGCTGACGACTGATTCAGTACTTTCGCAGCACCCCAATCACCCGGCCCTGCACCTCGACAGAGGCGGCGGGGACGATGATGGGCTGCATGCTGGCATTCGAGGGCTGCAGGCGAACATTTTCGCCTTCACGATAAAAGCGTTTCAGGGTAGCATCCGTTCCTTCCACCAGGGCGACCACAATATCCCCGTTGTGCGCTGTCCGGCTTTTTTCGACCATCACATAGTCGCCGTTGAGAATGGCCTCGTCCTGCATGGAATCGCCGCGGACTTCGAGCACAAACACTTCCTTCGAACGCACGAAGTCGGCGAGGGAAATGGTTTCGTTGCTCTGCACCGCCTCGATGGGTTGGCCCGCCGCAATGCGGCCCACCAGCGGCAGCACCATCGTCGTGTTAACCGCCATGGCTTGCTTGAGCCGGCCCTTAGGCGGCAGCAGGTCGATCGAACGGCTGCGGTTGTAGTCGCGCGTGAGCAGTCCCTTCTTCTCCAGATTGGAAATGTGCTTGTGCACCGTCGCCAGAGAACTCAGCTCCAGGCCCTGGCCGATCTCCTCAAAAGAAGGCGAGTAGCCATTCTTCTGCACAAACTCGGAAATAAAGTCGTAAACCTGGCGTTGCCGTCGAGTGATTGCCATGGGGATATTGTAGGCGAAGATTAAGCGAAGTCAAGAGGGCGCAACGAAGTAAGTGGTCAAGTTTCCAGACCGGGGCCCAGAGTTGATCTTCGCGCCTACTGCGCAGTCACCGCTTTCAGGTACCGGTAATAAAAATCCACCGCACGATAAAACGAATCCACGCGGATGCGCTCATCTCTTCCCGTGGGCGCGGATGTCATCGCGATCAATCGCTTCTCCCGACACGCAGTAGGTTGGCATGCCCGCGGCATTGGTGTAGACCCCGTCGGAGGCGCCCGTCGCCATGTCGGGAACCACGGGCAATCCCGGCCACATGGTGTCCACGACTTTCTCCAGCGGCTGGAAAACATCGGGACGAAGAGGCGGCGGCGCGAAGGACTTCCGGTTCATAACGCCGCCGATCCCGCCCACCTCGCGCACCGAAATCTCGGGATCAGCCACCACTTTTTCGAGTTCCTGCCGGATCTCTGCCGTCGAATGGCCAGGTATGATGCGGCAGTTCACGTTGGCTTGCGCCATTTGCGGCAAGGCGTTGTTGGCATGGCCGGCGTTCAGCCGCGTGGCCACGCAGGTGGTATGCAGGATGGAGTTATCGATGGGATCTTTCGACAGACGCGCCACCGCGTCCATGTCCGGAGGATTCTTGAGAATCGCGCGCATGTCAGCCGCGCGCTCGCCCGTGGCGATTTTTGACATGCGCTCGTAAAACGCGCGCGTGATGTTGGTCAGCTCGAAGGGAAACTGGTAGTGCTCCAGCCGCGCCAACCCGTCGGCGAGGTGGTAGATGGCGTTATCGGGCGTGGGCAGGGAGCTGTGCCCGCCGGGATTGGTCACGATCAGCTGATAATCCGAATAAAGCTTTTCCGACGCGTCCACCACCATGAATTGCGGCTTGCCGTGTTCGGATAAAATTCCGCCGCCATCGTGGTTAAGCACGAATTCAGCGTCAATCAACTCCCGGTGGTTCCGGAGCAGCCAATCCACGCCGTTCGAGGTGCCGCCTTCCTCGTCCGCGGTCAGCGCCAGAATGATGTCGCGGTCCGGAACGAACCCTTCCTTCTTGAACCGGATCAGCGTCGTAGCCATGATGGCGTCGCCATCTTTCATGTCCTGCGTGCCCCGGCCATAGTAGTAGCCATCTTTTTCCACGAACTGAAACGGATCGGTGGTCCAGTCTTCACGGCGCGCCTCGACAACGTCGAGATGTCCGATAAGCAGCACCGGCTTATGCTTGCCGCTGCCATGCAGACGCACGACCAGATTTTTCTTGCGATCGTTCGGCCCCAGGATTTGCAGGTCGCTCTCCGGAAACCCTGCGTCGCGAAAGCGCCGCGCCATAGCTTCAGAAGAGGTGGTCACGTTGCCGACTGAATCCGTGGTATTGATTTCGACGAGCTGTTTGAAAATATCGTGGGAAAGCTGCCGGGTGGCGTCGTCAATTTGTGCCGGTGAAACGATTGCCAAACATAGAAAAGCGCAAGTCAATGACCAATTCCGATATTTCACCCAAGCCTCCTTAGGCAGGGCGGGCTTCCCGCCCGCCGTTCATCTGTCGCAAGAAAATGCTCGTCTACACTACCAAAATCGTCATGCCGACGAACAGGCGCCTGGGCCAGGTGGTGCGACTCAAAGCGGGCAAGCGGGCATGGCTGTTATCCTGAGCCGGTGAGCCCGCCTCCGGAAAAAACACCATCCCGAATGCGGGCCGGACTCTGCCAGGACTGCATTCATGCGCGGCGCATCGAGTCGGATCGAGGCTCGGTATTTTTTCTCTGCCAGCTGGCTCTGACCGATCCTCGCTTCCAGAAATATCCCCGCCTGCCGGTGCTCTCATGCGCCGGCTACGAGCAGAAAACAGCACCAATTGTCTGAGTGACACGCCATGCATCGGGCGAAACTTTTGGCTGTTTCAGGGCTCTAATAAGAATGCGGACCGGCGAATGGGTCGCAGGAGGGCCTCCAATGTTCAGATTCTCAGCTTATATCTTCTTATTATTCCTGGTCCTGCTTGCGGGCACGGTGGCGTGCACTGCGGGAAACGCTTCCGGGTTTAGCGTTCCGGGCCCGACCGTAGACGCCGCCAAGGCCGCCAAGTCCGGTGAACAGACTGCAGTGGTCGCGGGAGGCTGTTTCTGGGGCATACAAGCTGTATTCCAGCATGTGAAAGGCGTCAAGAGCGCGACCTCGGGATATTCGGGTGGGGACGCCAGGACGGCGCAATATGAAATCGTCAGCACCGGGGAAACCGGCCATGCCGAGTCCGTGAAGATTACCTATGATCCATCGCAGGTCACCTATGGAGAGCTGCTGCGGGTGTTCTTTTCGGTCGCACACGATCCCACCGAACTGAACCGGCAGGGACCAGACCAGGGCACTCAGTATCGCTCGGCGATCTTCTACGGGAACGACGAACAGAAGAAGATTGCGGAAGCGTATATCGCACAGCTCGACGCAACTAAGGTGTTTCCGCGGGCGATCGTGACCCAGGTCGTGCCGCTGAAGGCGTTTTATCCCGCCGAGGCTTATCACCAGAATTACGCGACGCTTCATCCGGATGAGCCATACATTGTTTATAACGATGCGCCCAAGGTGGCCCATCTGCGGCAGGAATTTCCCCAACTGTACACGGGAAAGTAGTGCGGTGTGTCTGTCTCAGGCAGGTTGAGGAGTGAGCCATGTTCGATTCCGAAATTGGCAGAGATGCTTCATCGGTCAACGTAAGGCGGCGCGCGTTCCTCGGGTTTTCGATTTCGGCGATCGCGGGCGCTGTGCTTTGGTCGCTGCGCCAGCCGCGCTTGATCGAAGCCGCGATGCCGAAGGGCGACCCGGGCGAAGTCACGATTGTGCAGTTCTCCGACTCCGGAAAGCGGCTGCAGAAAGTCCGTGTTCCCAAGGTTGTGAAGAGCGACGAGGAGTGGCGCAAACAACTGTCCCCGGGAGAATTCGATATCACGCGTCACGCCGACACCGAAATTGCCTTCAGTGGAAAGTATTGGAATCTGCACGACAAGGGCCTCTACCGCTGTATCTGTTGCGACAATGCCCTGTTCAGTTCGGAGACGAAGTTTGATTCCGGCACCGGCTGGCCCAGCTTCTGGCAGCCCATCGCGACGGAAAATGTTCGGACCCTCAACGACACGAGTTTTGGCACGGCAAGAAATGCGGTTGCCTGTACTCTGTGCGATGCGCATCTGGGACACGTGTTCGATGACGGGCCCCAGCCTACCGGGCTCCGCTATTGCATGAATTCGGCTTCGTTGAAGTTCGTCAGGCAAACCTAGCCCTTTTTCTGGCCCCCAAACACAAGGTCCCTCGACTTGCCTGTGTCGCGCGGAACGCGACGCAGGCGGCGCTCGGGATGACAAATTGAGATAGAGTTTGTCTATGAATTCCACTCTGCCTTCATTCCGCCAGCCCAGCGCCACCGAACGCGTCTTCAACCGGATATTTGGATTTTTCGTGGGACTCGGCCTGGGTTTTTCCTACAACTATCTGCTGCAGGTGCGCGGGCGCAAAAGCGGGAAGATTTATTCCACTCCGATTGATCTGCTGGAACGCGGAGGAAAGCGGTTTCTGGTGGCGCCGCGCGGCCGCACGCAATGGGTGCGCAACGCGGAAGCGGCTGGGGAAGTGACGCTCAAGAAAGGAAGCAAGCGGGAGCGCTTCCGGCTTCGCGCTTTATCCGACCAGGAGAAGCCGGAGATTTTGAAGGCTTATCTGGATCAGTTCAAGCACGAAGTTCAGCGATATTTCCCAGTGCAAGCGGGGTCGCCGGTGGAGAGTTTTCGTGAACTGGTGGAGAGTTACCCGGCGTTTGAACTGATTGCGGGGTAAGGCGCCGCGGATTCGCGCGGATCAACACGGATCTGCTCTTGGTTCTTGGCCTCTATTCTCATCCGTGAAAATCCGTGTGAATCCGCGGTTGATTTTGCGGTCGTGCTTGGCTCGATCGGAGACCCGTCCCCACATGGCCCGTGCCGAGGTCCGACGCCCGAGGTCCGACGCCCGCTCTACTCCAGGACGCTGTCGTCTAGTTTTTTTCTTTCCCAGTCGGCGGCGGCCTGGACGAATGCCAGTACCAGGGGGTGAGGCTTGCCGGGTTTGGAAGAGAGCTGCGGCTGGAACAGGGTCGCGATATAAAAGCGGTGCGTCGGCGATTCGATGGCGCGGATTTCGCCTTGCGGGCCACGCGCTACCACCGGGAACCCGGCTTCCATGGCGGCCCATTCGTAATCGGGATTGACTTCGAAGTTGCAGAAAAATTCTTCGGCGACCGTGTCCTGCGAATAGTACGACTGCAGATACGAACCGGGACGCAGGCGGATTTCCGGGATCGCGCCTGAAAGCTTGGGCGCGCCCTGGGCGCGATTGGGCACGGCGCACGCAACCGGATAGATGACGACGTTTTTCGAGCCGGAATTATTCTCGGCGCTATCCGCATCCTTGATTCCCAGCACATTGCGGACACATTCGATCAGCGCGTATTGAAAGCCGCCGCAGGTGCCCAGAAACGGCCAGTCGCGCCGGCGGGCGAATTCGATGCCTTTCAGCATCCCGTCGAAACTTTTGTAGGGACTGCCGGGCGCCGCCCAGATTCCGTCAAAGCTCTCCAGCTTCTTTTCCGCGCCGGGCTCAACCAGGCTCGGAGTCGCGATCCACACGCCTTCGACCGGCAGATTTAACTGCGCGGCGGCGTGCTGGATTGATTTCTCGATGGCGGAAAGGGTAGGGGAGTTGGGATCGTAATCGCCGACAATTCCTATGCGGACAGGGTCGCTCACTTAGCTATTTTAGTGGAGAAGTTCGGGAGTGCGGGGCCGGGGAGGTGAGAAGGCTGGTGCACTACCAGCCGAGCTTCGCTTCGGCCGCACGAGCGGGGCGCTCGCGCTTACATTGACGCATCCTCCGCTACTTCGTGGCGACCGACCGTTGTTTGAGGGTTTCCTCTACCGCCGCGATCGCCGTTTCAAGTTCCTCATCTTTATTGTAGAAGTGGGGAGCCATGCGGATCCCGGCTTGGGGGCGATAGTCGACGAGGATGTCCCGCTTGAGCAGTTCGCGGCAGATCTCCTCGGCATCGGGCATGTCGATCGAAACCGTTCCGCCGCGGTGCTCTGCGTTGCGAGGGGAGTTTACCCGCCATCCGTGTCCCGAGGCCAGGTCGATCAGGCGGGAAGTCTGTCGTTTCGATTTCTCCCGGATGCGCTCGATTCCCACTGTGGCCACGATCTTCAGGCCGGGACGCGCCGCTTCCAAAGCGGGGATATGGGATGTGCCATTCATGAAACGAAACGGAGGCTCGCTGTAGCGCGTAGGGCCGATCTCGAAGCCGAAGGGATTCTGGTGGGCAAACCAGCCGGTGAATTTCGGCTGCAGCTTTTTCCCCAGGTCGGGACGAACGTACAAATAAGCGACGCCCGGGCCTCCACACAGCCACTTCAAAACCCCACCACAGGTGAAGTCAACATTCATTGCCTGTACATCGACGGGCACGGTGCCGAGCGACTGAAAGGTGTCGAGCACCACGTGGGCGCCCACTCTGTGGGCTTTCTCGATGATGGCCCTGGCATCCTGAATATACGCGCTGCGAAAGATCACGTGCGAGACCGGGACCAGCAAGGTGTGTTCGTCGATGGCATCCAGCAACCGCTCGATGGGAACCGTGATCCCGTCGTCGGTCTTCACCATGTGAACCCGTGCGCCGTAGGCTCGTTGCGCCTCCCAGAAATACATCACCGAAGGGAAGTTCAAGTCGCTGTACACCACTTTGTTGCGGGGTCCGGAGAAATCGAAACACGAAGCTACGACGGCCTGGCAGGTGGTTACATTCTGGTGGGTCGAAACCGAGCCGGAGGGGGCATTCATCAGCGCCCCAATCTCGTCGCCCACCTGCGCCGCCAGCATCCACCAGCGCTCTTCCCAGGCCCGCACACCGCGCGTGGCCCAGATGTCGGCGTAACCCTTCAGGGCGTCGTAAACGCCCTGCGGCATGGCGCCCAGCGAATTGCTGATCAGGTAAGTGGTGCGTTCCAGAATGGGGAACTGGGGACGATAGCGGAGAAGTTCGTCAGCCATCCCGACATTGTACTTCCGAAGCCCGGCGGTATACTCCAGACGGGATCACACGGGATGTAAGCCGACAACTCCGCGGCGACCCGCTGCATCCAATTCCTGAATTTAAAAGTGTGTCGTAATCATGGAGTGGAGCGAAATGAAAGCCATGAAGACCCTCAGAAATATCGTAGGGACGGTGGGCCTGCTGTACGCCGGATATGTATTGATCGCGAGTATGAAAGATGTCCGCCGCTACCTCAGAATCAGCACCATGTAGCTGGCGTGGGGCGGACACTCTTGTCCGCCGCCTTTGATGTTGAGTTGTCCTTAGTCTCCGGCTCTGTGGCTCCGGGGTACGGAGCGAGTCTGAGCCTTAGCGTCCAGGTCAAAAGCAGCGGCCCGAAGTGCCCGCCCGGTACCCGCCTGCTTCCTCTGTCATTTTTTCTGCCAAAGAAAATATTCGCGTGACTTTCGTAATCACGGCGGCCCCGACTTCATTGCCGGTGCTGGGGACGGCCCCCTAAAATCTCAACTGGGTTACTACGCACGTTACCCGTGTCTCTCATGCCAGATCCGACGAAGCGAATGGACCGAGCCGAGATCGCGCGACGAGTCGAGCGCGCCGAAAAGCTTCTGCAGAAGGGCAAGACCGGCGAAGCTCTCGATGAGTACATGCAGGTGCTCGCCGAAGATCCGCAAAACGACAATGTGCGCCAAATGGCGGCCGATATCTGCCTTTCTTTGCAACGCACTGCGGAGGCAGTAAAGCTGCTGGGCGAGTTGTTCGAGCGCCAGATCGCGGCCGGGGAAAATACTCGCGCCAGCCTTACTTACAAGAAACTGGCGCGTTACACGGTTCCCACCAGCATGCAGAGAGTGCAGTTCGGGCAGATCCTCGAGACCTCGAACCGGAAGCTCGCGCTCGAAACTTACGAGAGCGCTCTGGAAGACCTCGGCAAGGACGGACGCCAGCAGGACTGCCTGATGGTGCTGAAGCGCCTGGTGGCCTTGGAACCCGGGGAACAAAACGTTCTTCGGCTGGGCGAACTCTGCTCGCAAACCGGAGACAAGGCCGGGGCATCGGCCGCGTTCCTCAAGCTGGCGGAGATGACGGAATCCTCCGGCGCCAACGCCGCCCAGTGGTTCGAACGGGCCTATGGCGAAGACCCGACGGACACCAAGATCGCTCTCGGCTATGGCAAGAGCCTGATTGCGCAAGGCCAGGTCGGGGCCGCCATATTCGTATTGGAACCGCTGGCCAAGGCGCAGGATGCGAGCCTGGAACTGCGTGAGACCTACGTCAAGGCCCTGATGTCCGCGAATCGCCTGACGGACGCGGAGCCCCTGGTCTGGCAGCTCTTTCAGCAGAACCCATCCCGCCAGCAAGAGGTTGCCGATCTGATCGGATTGTTTGTCGATGCGCAGCAGGACGCCGAGGCAGTTGCGCTGGCGCGCAAGCTGGAGCAGTTTCAGCGAAACAAGGGCGACCGCCGCGCTTTTGTCGCGATGTTGCAGGACGTAATCGCCAAGCATCGGGGCTCGCCCGACCTGCTGGAGTTCATGAGCGAGCTGTATAACGCCTCCAACCGCGAAGGCGATTACTGTCAGACCCTGCTCAAGCTCTTCGATCTGCACTGCGGCATGGGGAACTACGCCAAAGCTGCGGAATGCCTGGATCGCGCCGCCGACGTGGACGCCTACGAACCCGGGCACCAGAAGCGTCTGGAAATGCTGCGCGGGAAGATCGATGACAACCGTTACAAGGTCATCGCCTCGCGCTTCACCAGCATGGCCAAGACGTCGTCTGAACCGGCCAAGACGGAAGGACCGACTCTGGGCGCCGCTGCCTTGCAGGACCTTATGCTGCAGGCCGAGATCCTGGTGCAGTATGGAATGCGTTCGAAGGCGATTGAACGGCTGCAACGCATTCAGGAACTTTTTCCGCGCGAAGAAGAACGCAATCAGGACCTGCAGCAGTTGTACCTGGCGGCTGGGATGACACCGCATCATGCGGATTCCGTCCCGCTGCCGCCCGCGACCTCAGCGGCCAAAGCGGCCCCGGCGGCCGCGGCATCGCCGGCGCGGCCGTCTGCGCCGGCGGAGTCGGCCGACGTCAACAGCTTTACCAAAGTGGCCGACATTACCCGCAAACTTTACCGCCAGACCAATGCCGATGCCGTTATGTCCACCGCGGTCGCGGAAATCGGAGTGCAGTGGAAAATCAGCCGTTGCATTGTGGCCACGCGCAAGCCCGGCATGGTGCCCAGCGCGGTCAAGGAGTACCACGGCGAAGGCATAAAAGCGGGTGACGCAAAAGCCCTGAGCAAACTGGTCACTGCGGTGCAGGATGCCGCCATCAGCCAGGGCACGCTAACCATCGCCGACGCGCCGGCTGCGCCCGAGTTGCAGGAGATTCGCGAAGTCCTGGTGGAGTTAGGGATTGCTTCGTTGCTGGCGTTGCCGCTCGGCGACGGCCAGGACCAGATGGGTGTGCTGCTGCTGGCGCAAAATACCGCCCGGGGCTGGCATTCCGCCGACGTGGTGGTGCTCAAAACCATCAGTGAGCAGATTGTGATCGCGCTCACCAATGCCGGCCTGCGCCGCCTGGTGAAGAGTTTGTCGGTCACGGATGAGCAATCTGGACTGCTGAAGCGGGCTTCCTATCTTGATCTCTTAATGGCGGAAACGCGGCGCGCCGTGCAGCAGAGCACTCCGGTCACGGTGACGCTGATGCAGTTCGGCAAAGGCTCCGCTATGTTGAAGGAGCACGGTGAAAAGGCGGTTGAGGCGGCCATGCAGCAGATTGGGCAGCTCTTTGCCGCCAACATCCGGCAGAACGACCTGGCTTTTCGCTACGAGAAAACCACCATCGCGCTGGTCCTCGGGGAGACGGCGGAGAAGGAAGCCCTGCTGGCGGTGGAGAAATTGCGCAAGTTGCTGGCGGACGTAAAACTCTCGGAAGAGATTGTCCCTTTCAGCGCGGGCCTGGCCGAAGCCGTGGTGCGCCAGCAGTTCGATCCCGTGGATATCGTCACCGAAGTCATCAACCGGGCCGACAAAGCGCTGGATGCGGCCGTGGCCCAGGGCCTGGGCCGCATTGTGAGCCTGCCTGCGTCGGCCGCGGCTGCGGCAGGCGCCTAGATGTTAGATCAGCCGCGTAGCGGCGCAAGAATGTAGCCCAGGGCGCCAGCCTGGGTCGAAGAGCGGAATCCGGCCAAGCTCCGAAGGAGCGAAAGAAGGAATTTCCCGACAAGGTGCGAATCGTTTCTTGCGCTCCTGCGGAGCTGCCCTTCTCTTCCCGCGTTTCACCCAGGGCGTACGCCCTGGGCTACATTCTTGACGCCGTTCCGCGGATTGGGTTCTGGAATGGTGTAGGTCTCTCTAGCCGAACACAACCCATCCGTCGCTTTGTGGCAGGGGCGCATCTCCGCTGATAAACTGACCAGTCTGCAAAAGGCGGAAAGAGCACCAGGAAATCCACATGCTGAAACCCGGCGATATCGCCATCGTAAGCGGAGCCCGCACTCCGTTCGGTCGTTATTGCGGCAAGCTGAAGGACTTTACCGCCCAGGAACTGGGCGCCGTCGCCGGCAAGGGCGCCATCGAACGTGCCGGGATTGATCCCAAGGAATTCGATCACGCGGTGTTCGGCAACGCCCAACAAACTTCCGGCGATGCTATCTACGGCGCCCGCCACGTGGCGTTGCGCGCAGGCCTGCCCATTGAGACGCCGGCCCTCACCGTGAATCGGCTTTGTGGAAGCGGCATTCAGGCCATCGTCAGCGCGGCCCAGATGATCCAGTTGGGCGAAGCCAACCTGGTTCTGGCCGGTGGCATGGAAGCTATGTCGCAGGCGCCATTCACCATTCGCGGGCGCGACGGCTTCAATCTCGCGCCGGGCGGAAAGATGGAAGATTCGCTGATGGTCGCTCTGCTCGACAGTTATTGCGGCCTCTACATGGCGAACACAGCCGAGCTTTATGGATCGCAGCAAGGCATCACGCGCGAGATGCAGGATGAGTTTGCCCTGCGTTCCCAGCAGCGCGCGGACGCGGCCTACAAAGAAGGACGCCTGCAGGAAGAACTGGTTCCGGTGGCACTGAAAAATTCCAAAGGCGAAGCCACCGGTGAAGCGCTGACCGAGGACGATCACCGGCGTCCCCAGACGACGCTGGAAGGCCTGGCCAAGCTCCGGCCGGCGTTCGGGAAAAACGGAACGGTCACCGCGGGCAATGCCAGCGGCATTGTGGATGGCGGAGCCGCGGTGGTTGTCATGTCACTAGACGAAGCGGGAAAGCGCAGTATCCGGCCCCTGGGACGAGTGGTGAGCTGGGGCATTGCCGGCGTCGATCCCAAAGTGATGGGCCGCGGACCGGTGCCGGCCACCAAGATTGCCTTGCAGAAGGCTGGGCTGACTCTGGACTACATCGATCTCATCGAGGTGAACGAAGCCTTTGCCGCGCAGTATCTCGCAGTCGAAAAAGAACTCGGCCTCGATCGCGAAAAGGTAAACGTCAACGGTGGCGCGATTGCGCTGGGACATCCGCTGGGAGCGACCGGCACGCGGCTCGTGGTCACCCTGCTGTATGAACTTCGCCGCCGGAAGAAGAAGTACGGGCTGGCGACGGCGTGTATCGGCGGCGGCCAGGGGATCGCGATGGTAGTAGAGAGCATGAACTAGGTTCTTTAACCACGGAGGACACAGAGGTCACAGAGAAACTGGTTTCCTCCGTGTTCCCTGTGTCCTCCGCGGTTGAAAAGGGAGTCTTATGGAGATCAGGAAGGTCGGGATCCTCGGTTGCGGGCTGATGGGCTCGGGTATCGCGCAAGTCGCGGCCACAGCCGGATTCGACGTTGCCGTGCTAGAAGTAGAGCGGAAATATCTCGACAAAGGTTTTGCCAGCATTGAGAAATCGCTGGCTAAATTCGCCGAGAAGGGCACGATCAAGGAAACCCCTCAGGCCATCCGCGCCCGGCTCAAGGGCACGACCAACATGCAGGACCTGGCCGACTGCGACATCATCATCGAGGCTGTGATTGAAAACGTCGATGAAAAAAAGAAGATGTACGCCGCGCTCGATGGCCTCGTGAAAAAAGACGCGATCTTTGCGTCTAATACGTCCTCCATTTCGATTACCGAGCTGTTGACTTCCAGCCAACGCCCGGAGCGGTTCATTGGACTGCATTTTTTCAATCCAGTACCGTTGATGAAACTGGTTGAGGTGGTGCGCACTATCGCCACCTCCGCGGACGTGTACGATACGGCTTACGAGTTTGCGAAAAAGCTGGGCAAAGTTCCGGTGCGCACCAGCGACAAGACGGGATTCATCGTCAACCGGCTGCTAGTGCCGTATCTGCTCGATGCTATCCGCGCCTATGAAGAAGGCGTGGGATCGATCGATGACATCGACAACGCCATGAAGCTGGGCTGCGGCTATCCCATGGGCCCGTTCACGCTGCTCGATTTCGTCGGCCTGGATACGACCTACTACATCACTCACGTGATGTATGACGAGTTCAAGGAGCGCCGCTTTGCTTCGCCGCCGCTTCTGAAGCGGATGGTAATGGCTGGGTGGTACGGGCGGAAGTCGGGCAAAGGGTTTTACGACTATTCGGACCCGGCGAATCCGAAGCCGAATAAGCTGTAATGCACGCGTAGCGGCAGGGCCTGTCCTGAGCGAAGTCGAAGGATGTCCCACCTGCCCGGCAGAGCGAAGCTCCGCGACTCGGGCGAGCGTTGGTGATTTTCCCATGGAGCGAAGTCAGGCAACCCATGGCGACCTTTGCTCGCCCGCCCAGACGAGGACGTCTGGGCCTACGTGGTCCGAGGAGAGTTCAACGATTGAAATCGCTGCGGAAAAATCGAGTCAAGGCGCTTGAGGGCAAGCTCACGGCCGGCGGGAAGCGCTTCGCCATTGTCGTTTCCCGATTCAATGCCTTTATTACCGATCGCCTGCTGCAGAGCGCATTCGATGGGCTGGTGCAATGCGGAGCCATGGCGAAGAACATCAAGGTTGTCCGCGTTCCCGGCGCTTTCGAAATCCCTTCCGCCGCGCGCACGCTGGCCGAAACCAAAAAATACGACGCTATCATCTGCCTGGGCTGCCTGCTGCGTGGCGACACCGCGCACTACGACGTCATCGTGAACGAAGTGGCTCGTGGCATCGGCCAGTCCGCGCAGGAAACCGGAGTGCCGCACGCCTTCGGTGTACTCACCTGCGAAAATCTCGAGCAAGCCATCGATCGCGCCGGCTTGAAGATGGGCAACAAGGGATTTGAAGCGGCGCTGGCGGCGGTGGAGATGGCGAGCCTGAAGGCGGTCGTTGGTCGTCAGTCGGCGGTCGTCAGCAAGAGTCAAAAGCGGAAATCAACATTTAAGAAGAAGACCAAATCGTCCAGATAGACTCTGGCCTTCGAACTATCCGCCTCCTGTAGACTTAAGCCTGACGACTGAAGACCGACGACTGACGACTTCTCCCCTTGGGAACCCGCCGCAAATCTCGCGAACTTACCCTGCAAATGCTTTTCCAGGTCGATATGGGAAAGCAAACTCCGGAGCAGGTGCGCCAAACCTTTTGGCGAGAGCGCGGAGACGTGGGCGCCGACGTTCAGGGTTTTGCCGAGGATCTTTTCCGGGTGGCGACCGACCGCTCCGCCGAAATTGATGGTTTGATCGAAGGCCACGCCCAGCACTGGCGCATGGAACGCATGGCGGCCGTCGACCGCAATCTCATGCGTGCCGCGGTTGCCGAACTGATGGGCTTTCCTGCGACTCCCCGCGCCGTGGTCATCAACGAAGCCCTGGAAATCGCGCGCAAGTTCTCCAGTCCGGAGTCGGTGCAATTCATTAATGGCGTGCTGGACAGCGTGGGTAAGGAACTGGAGAGCAGCCGCTAGTCGTCAGTCGTCAGCCACCCAAACAGCTTGAACTTACAGCGTCTCGAATGGCACGAGCGAAGGGGGGCTCGCGCCCACATAGGCGGACGACGGCCGCTTACGGCTTAACGGCGATTAAATCAGGATTGCACGTGAAGGTTACGCCACCGCACAGGCCGGACAGGAGAGTCGTGGTGTCAGTGGGAAAGGGAAGCTGCTGAATGTCGGCGCCGCTCTGCGTGTCCAGGACGTGCACCTGACCGTCCGCAGCCGCTACATAGAGTCTGGTTCCGTCCGGAGTCAGCGCCGCCTGCACTGGAATGGCGTCTCCGGACAGGGGAATCGCGGAAGACGTCTGGTTGAAGATATTGAACACCAGCACGGCGCCCCGGTCGCTGACAATCACGTAGGCGCGGGAGCCGTCCTGGGAGACGATCAACTGGGTGGGGACAAAGCTGCCCTGACCCAGATTGAAGGATGTGGCGGTGCCGCTGCTGGCGGTCGGCGAGCAGCCATCCGGCTTCCGGGCCACGCGGAAGATGTCGACTCCGGGCGAATCCACGGCCAGAACACTCGTGATGGTGGTGGCGGTGCCGGCGGTCGGCGGGTCTGCCAGGTTGGGCGCGTCGCTGGCGAGGGCCTGAAGAAACGATGGAGGCCCCGGCAGAACCACGTTATTGGTCAGCGCAGAAGTCAGGCCGCAGGTGCTCCAGGCGGTGACCGCCGAGGCGGCGGACCCGCCGGAGACGAATGCGAACGCTCCTTCCGGTGAATACGACACCGCGGTGGCGGGCGCAGTGAGAGCAATCTGTTTCAACGAATCCAGCGTCGAGTACACGTACAAGCTTGAGCCGGCCGCGATGAAGGCCTTCAGGCTGTCGGGGGAAAAATCTGCCGCGGTGGCGCCCGCAATCGGCAGAGTGGTGCCGGTATTGCTGGCGGTGTTGAACACGATGACCTGGGTCGCGGGAGGGGGCGCGCTGCTTCCCGCGACAGGCACCGTATTTGGATCAGCGCCCGAAAGAATCACCGTCTTACCGTCAGGGGAGACGGCCAGCACTTTTCCGGTCACCGACTTCACCTGGGCCACCGTGGGCGGACTGGCGACCGTCACTACCATCAAACCCCGGGTTCCAAAGAAAGAAAAATCTGTCCCCATGTAAGCTTTCGTGCCCAGGCGGTTGAAGACCAGTGAGTTCGGCGTTGCCGGCAATCCCACTGGGCTGCCCACCGTGTTATTGGGTGAAGCAATAGGAATCAGGAGACTGGTGCATCCGGTGGTAGTGGCGCAGTTGCCGGCAGGGGGAACGACTCCGGTGCTGGCTACGTAGACAGTGGCGGTGGTCGTCGAAGTAGTCGTGCTCGTAGTCAAAGGAGCCACGACCACATTCATGGCGCTCTCGGGATAGATCGGCAGGAGCGGCTTCAATCCAATATTGCAGGTCGGCGGAGTGCAGGAAGCGATCTGCGTGACAACGGCTTCGGCCTGGTCAACCGTGGCCCCCATGGCCCCCGTTGACGGCGTGCCGGTGCCGGCCGATGCCGTCGTCGTCAAGTACACCTGGATCGGCGACATGGACCTCGACGGCAAGGTCACGGTGAACGATTACCTGGAGTTCCTGACCTACTACAAGAACCCGCCGGCGGCCGAGAACATCACGTGGATGACCGGCGACTTTAACTACGATGGCCTGATCAACGTCAACGACTACCTGATGCTCCTGGACGGCTACAAGAACCAGGGCAGCCCGCTGAGCGGCGGTGCGGAGACAACCCAGCCGGCGGCCCCGGCAACCGTCGCTCCGGCAGAGAAGGCTGATACCCTGGTTGACCTCCTCCGGCAGGCCGGCGGCAACCAGGCGGTGGCGGATGACGACGGCTCAGCCGCGGTTACCCGGGCTAATGCAGCCCAGGCCGATCTGACCGTGCGGCTGGCGGCCGATGGCATGCGGCTGCGGCGGCGGCGGTGCTGGTTATCGACTAAGCGGCCGCAAGCAGTTTCTACTGTGTTTCAGCAATACTCGATGTACACTCCTTGTGGCGTTTGCCGCCATTCTGCACAACCGGCACCTTTTGAAGCGAGGGGGGAATCATGCCTCGCCGAACGAAGCCGCAGCCGTCCCGCCGCAGCGTTGTGG